>CAVZIO010000003.1:0-209059 GCA_963775415.1 uncultured Gammaproteobacteria bacterium | reverse complement strand
CCTCGAGGACCACGAAGCCATTTAATCCTAGGGCGGACTTGCGCTGTCGCGCGACGGCCGGCAACTGGCCTACATACTGGATGACCGTATCTACGTCGTCCCGATAGCCGGCGGCACGCCGCGCGTGGTCACTGCCGCAGGGTCGAGCGCCTCGGACCCGCACTGGTCGAAGGACGATTGAGAATTTGCCAGCGGGGTTCCCTTCAGTAAATTTGCACGCGCGAGGAGAGCAATTCGCCCGCGTCGACGCGAAACTCGTAGGACAGGCCGCTCGACCCGGTCCAGCTGCCCAGATCGAAGCGCCCGCCCGGCGCAAGCCGGTACACGTGGACGCCGCGAGTTGTCAGGGGCTCGCCCGGTTCACAGCGTTCCGGTTGATCTGCCGCAGTCATGAAATACACGTAAGGCGTAGGGTGATCGGCCGTCGCGAAGACCTCGGCCGAGCCGTCCGCAGGGTCGACATGCAGCGAGGTCTCCCGGTCTGCGGCAATGGCGCGTGGCGAGGCTGACCATCCGTCCCGCTGCAGCCGCGACAGCAGGACTACGGTACGCCCGATCCGGTCGCGTTCTTGCAAGTGTTGGTCGGTGAGCACGTTCTCGAGCAGCGGCAGTTTCAGGAAACCCCGCGCCAGCGTCAGGTCGGGTGCGAACGGATCCGCGAGCGCGACAGCGCTCGTCAGGCTCTCCTTGCCCTCGGCCGAATAGACGAACTCGCCGAGGACGGCCATGCCCGCGCTCGTGCCGCCGATTGGCGCCGGCTTGGCAGCCACGAAATTGATGGCGTCCTCGACCGGCGTATCTTTCCAGTAGCGGATGTAGTTCGACTGGTCGCCGCCACCGATCCAGATGGCCTCGGCGTTACGGATGATTTCAATCACGATTGGATCTGTCATCGCGGCGCCACGGTTGAAAACGATTGTCGTCACCGAATCGCACTGACAGTGGCCAATAATATAGTCGTTGTAGTCGTCCCTGCCCGAAGCACGCAGCACGACGAAATCGCCCCCGCCGGCAAACTCGCCCATGCGAATGAAGTTCTGCTCGACGTCGTCGCCACCGCCCTGCAGGACCCAGAGGCCGCGCGTCGGGCGGACGACATCGGCGGGATTGCCGACCGCGTAAGTTTTGTAGCCTCGGCCGCGGCTCGTCGGCGA
This sequence comes from uncultured Gammaproteobacteria bacterium, assembly GCA_963775415.1. Lineage (GTDB taxonomy): Bacteria > Pseudomonadota > Gammaproteobacteria > Steroidobacterales > Steroidobacteraceae > SCUD01. The sequence goes on along the minus strand of CAVZIO010000003.1, from coordinate 207,905 downwards.
CACCAATGCGCACGACGCAACCATCAGGAGCACGACCAGAGTGGCCAGGCACCTCGGGATGCCGAGTGCGACGCGGATCGAATCCGGCTTCAATTCCGGTTCGGCGCCATGCCCTTGGCCTTGAGCTGGGCGAGCGCCTCGTCTGACTTCTTGAGGTGTTCGAGGCCCATGCCGCGCAGCACGTGTTCGGCCTTCGTGAACTGAATATTCGTATAAGTCGTAATCTCGACCCGGTTTCCCCAGGGGTCGATGAAATCCAGGAAGCGGCTGTTCAGGAACGTAACGCCCATTTCTTCGAGGGTTTGCCTGGCAAGCGCCTTGTCGTCCACGGCGATTCCGAAATGGCGCATCTGGTCCGGCTTGCGGTCGGCATTGCGAGCGAAGTTGATGAACTGGTCACCGAAATAGACGATGGCCATCTCGTCGTCCCGCTCTTCGACTGTGAAATCCAGGAAACGCCCGTAGAACTCGATCGCAGCGCCGATGTCGCCAACCTCGATCGCGACGTGGTTGATGCCGACCGCACGTGCCTTCCTGGTTTCCATCGTGGGCTCAGTTTACATCGACTGCGGCGCCGCGATGTCGAGACCGAGGTCGAGCGCCACGGCCGAGTGCGTAAGCGATCCCATCGAGATGGCCTCGACGCCGGTTTCGGCGACTTCACGGACATTGGCCAGCGTAATGCCGCCCGAGGCCTCCGTGTGACAGCGGCCGGCAACCCGCCCGACCGCCGCGCGCAATTCCGGTATCGGCAGGTTGTCGAGCAGCACCGCGCTGACCCGGCAATCCAGGGCTTCCTCGAGCTGGTCGAGCGAGTCGACCTCCACCTGGATCCGCATCCTCTCGCCGTAACCCGCGCGGACCCGCTCGACTGCCGCAGTGATGGAACCCGCAATGGCAATGTGGTTGTCCTTGACGAGCACGGCGTCGTGTAGTCCAAAGCGGTGATTGACACCACCGCCGACCGCGACCGCGTACTTTTCAAGCGCCCGAAGTCCCGGCGTGGTCTTGCGGGTGTCCTTGATCACGGCCTGCGTGCCGGCAATCAGCCGTACGGCAGAGGCGGTCGTGCTCGCGATTCCGGACAAGCGGCACAGTAGATTCAGGATCGTGCGCTCGGCAGTGAGCAGCGTGCGCGCGGAACCGGAGAGTTGCGCCACGATTTCACCCGGGCCGACGTCAGCGCCGTCGCGCATCAGCAGGATTGAGGTCGCCGTCTCCGGTAGCTTCGACAGCGCGATCGAAATGCAGTCGCTCCCGGCGATTCGTCCGGCCTGGCGGCTGCGGATCTCCGCCTTCATCCTGGTCCCGGCCGGAACCACGGCCTCCGTGGTGATGTCGCCGGTCGCAGCGAGGTCCTCGGCGAGCGCGGCCACAACGGCGCGCTCGAGGGCGGCGATGGGCGGCATCAAGCGACGTGACTCCGGATTCGCTCGAGCGTTTCGTGCGATGCAGCCGGCGCGCGCTGGAAGCTGCGTGTCGCAGCACCGCTTGCGGATCCGGGGTAATCGGAGCGCTGGTGCGCACCGCGTGATTCGCGGCGAGCAAGCGCCGCGCGCAGCAGTTCGCGCGCAACGACAGTGCAATCGTCGTCGGCCCGCGACTGTAGGAGCGAGGTCTTCGAGTTGCTGCATCGCCTTGGCCATGTCCGGTCCGGACCGCAGCGGCCCGAGACTGCGCCCAACGAGTTGACGCAGGCCGAGCGACCTTGCCGTGCCCTCGATCGCGCCGGGTCGGCGCGGTACTGCAAGAGCGCCTGGCGGTGACTTGAGTCGAGAGTTCCGGATACTGCGCGCGATCCGTTCGCCGAACACCAGGCCCTCGAGCAACGAGTTGCTTGCAAGGCGATTCGCGCCATGCAGGCCCGTCGACGCCACTTCACCGCAGGCCCACAAGCCGGTCAGCGACGTCGCGCCATGCTTGTCGGTGGCGATGCCGCCCATGTGAAAGTGCGCCGCCGCGGCGACCGGCAAGGGTTGTGCGGCCGGGTCGAGCCCGGCGGCCCGGGCAAGCTTGATGGCGCCCGGAAAGCGGACCTGGATCTGCGGGACGCAGGTCGCATCGAGGAACACCTGCCGTCCGGATGCGCGTAACGCGTGGACGCTGCGGGCAACGACGTCGCGCGGCGCGAGCTCGGCATGCGGATGAATCGACTTCATGAATCGCTCGCCGGCATCGTCGATCAGTACAGCGCCTGCGCCCCGCAGCGCTTCGGTCAGGAGCGGCAGTGGATCCGCGTCGAGCGCGAGTGCAGTCGGATGGAACTGTACGAATTCGAGGTCGGCCAGCAGGACGCCCTGACGCGCGGCAGCCGCGAGCCCCGCGCCACCCGATGTCGCCGGATTCGTGGTGCGATCGAAGCAGGCTCCGATGCCGCCGGTTGCGAGCACGACATGTGGCGTCAGTACCGCGAGCCGCATGCCGTCCGGTCCCGCCAGCAACACACCGGCGACCCGGTTCCCTGTCGTCACGATATCGATAAGGTCGAACGGCTCCAGGACACGGATTCCCGAACGCGCGAGGACTGCGGCGCGCAGGCACTGCATGACGGCGGCACCCGTGCGGTCGCCGCCCGCGTGAACCACCCGATGCCGGCTGTGACCGGCCTCCAGGCCGAGCTCGAGCGCCCCGGATCGGACACGGTCGAATCTGACGCCGAGCGTTCCGAGCCAGTCGACGCGTTCGCAGGCCGACGCGGCCACGAGCGCGGCGATCTCCCGATCGGCGAGGCCGCCCGCGACTGCCAGAGTGTCCGCTGCGTGCAGATCCGCAGTGTCTCCCGAAGCGATTGCAGCGGCCACGCCACCCTGGGCACACGCGGAAGAACCGCCGCCGATCGGCTCATTGGCGACGACGACGCAGGAATCGAGCCCGAGCGCCGTCGAGAGGCCCGCAATGCCGCCGCCGACGACGACGGCGGGTGCCGTGATGAAGTCGTGGACGATCATGCCTTGATTGCGAGCATTCGCGTGACGGCAAGCCGCGCGCGTTCGGCGACGGCGGGATGGATCGTCACTTCATGACGCATATTGACGGAGCGAGTCGGCGATGCCGCGGAGCGTGATGCGCTTCATGTGCGGGCACAGGTTGCAGGGTCGAACGAACTCGACATCGGGCAGCTCGGCCGCGACGTTGTCGGACATCGAGCACTCGGTGACCATGACGACCCGGCGCGGACGATTGCGCTCGACCCAGGAAATCATCGCGCTGGTGGAACCGACGAAGTCGGACTCTGCGAGTACATCCGGCGGGCATTCAGGGTGCGCAATGATCCGGATGCCGGGGTGGTCCGCGCGGTACGCGCGCAGCTCGTCGCCCGTGAAGCGCTCATGCACCATGCAACTGCCTTCCCAGAGAATCACCTTGACGCCGGTCTGGGACGCAACCCAGCGGCCGAGGTACTGGTCGGGGAGAAAGATCACCTGTTCGCTTGCCGAGCGATTCGACGACCGCGACCGCGTTCGACGAAGTGCAGCAGATGTCGGATTCGGCCTTCACCTCGGCAGAAGTATTGACGTAAGTGACGACCGGCACGCCCGGGTAACGCTGGCGCAGCAGTCGCACGTCGGCGCCGGTGATCGATTCCGCCAGCGAACAGCCGGCCCGCAGGTCCGGAATCAGGACGGTCTTCGAAGGATTGAGCAGCTTGGCCGTCTCCGCCATGAAGTGGACGCCGGCCATCACGATCACGTCGGCCTCGGTTTCCGCCGCCATGCGGGCGAGGGCGAGCGAGTCGCCCCGAAGGTCGGCGACGCCGTGGTAGATGTCGGGAGTCATGTAGTTGTGGGCGAGGATCACCGCCCGGCGCGAGGCTTTCAGGCCGTCGATCTCCGCCAGCAGCGGTTCGATCGTCGCGATCTCGATGTCCGGCAACACACCCGCAAGGCCGCGCATTGCGCCCTCCACTTATGCTCTGAATGAGTATTAGTGGATATTATAGATCAGTAGAGACGGGCGCGCACGATTTCGCGGCGGAAACGGAATAGTTCCGCCGGCCGCCCGCGTGGGGGGCGATCGAGCGTGCCGGTCGCCTCGAGGAGTTCGCCCTGGGCCACCAGGCGGCGGAAATTCTGCTTGTGAAGATGCGTGCCGGTCAGCGCTTCGACCGTCCTTTGCAGCCGGAACAAGGTAAATGTTTCGGGCAGGAGCTCGAATACGACCGGACGGTACCTCAGCTTGCCGCGCAGCCGTCCGAGCGCCGTCGCCACGATTCGGCGGTGGTCGTGGGCGAGTTCGGCGCCGGACTGAATCGCGGCATCCGGCATGCCGCCTTGATCGCGCTGATACTCTGGAACCAGCTGAGCCTCGTACAGCAATTCATAGCGTTCGAGCACGCGAATCGCATCCCAGGGTCGCCGGTCGCCAAAATTGGCGTCGACGCGGTGACGCCGGGCGGCATTCCTGCCAGCCCAGTGGCGAAGGGCCGGCAGCAGCACTTTCGTGACGAGTTCCGCGACGCCGCCACGCCGGTCTTCCCAGGGGAGGACCTCGTAGCAGTCAAGCCAGGCGGCGCCCGGGGAGGGCTGGGCCTCCTTGACGAGACCGAGATACGCGACCGACAGCAGGCGTGTTCCGCTCGCGCCGCGGCGGCGATCCCGGTCGCCAAACGTGTAGAGCTGCTCAACAGTAGCCGAGATCGTGGCCGGTTTGCTTGGCCACCCAGCGCCTCAGGCCGAGTTCGAGCGTCGGATCGCGGTCAGTGTCCAACGGACCGAATGGAAGTGACGGAAAGCCGCTGCCGCGAAGGCGCGTCGTCAGTATGCGCGGCTGTTCCGCGGTGACCGCGACGATGACGGCATCAAGACTGAGGATTAGGCGTCGCGACATTGACCGAATCTTGGCATGGCATGTGCTGACATGGCGATTGCCGGGCAAGCAATTTAGTATCCTGACGCCATTCAGAGCGCATCAGCGCACGTCCCGGGGAATTGCCATGAAGCTTTGGCTTGCCGCCTGGTTGCTGTTACCGACCCTGGCACTTGCGCGAGCAGGAAATGCGCCTGCCACCCGAGACCGTGCGCCTCAACAGGATGGCCGCGCGTTTTGCGCCGGTCGAAATCCGGGTCGAGCTTTCGGGACTGCCGCAAGGCGAACAGAAGGCGCTCGCAAGCCTGATCAAGGCAGCGCGTATCACCGATGTGCTGTTCATGCAGCAGATGTGGGCAGGCAACAAGGCGATGCTGCTCAGGCTCATGGAGGACACGACGCCGCTCGGCCGGGCGCGACTCGACTATTTCCTCATCAATCGCGGGCCGTGGTCGCGGCTCGATGACAACGCCATTTTCATCCCGGGCGCGCCGGCGAAGCCGGAGGCTGCCAACTTCTACCCGATGGGAGCGGCCAAGTCGGACGTCGAAGGCTGGCTCAAGGGCCTCACGGCCGCCGAGCAGGCGGCGGCGACAGGTTTCTTCACGACCATCCGCCGCGATACGTCCGGGAAATTCATCGCGGTGCCCTACAGTCTCGAGTACCAGGGCGAACTGGCCGAAATGGCACGGCACCTGCGCGATGCGGCGGCGGCCACGGCGCAGCCGACGCTCAAGGCATTCCTCGAGTCGCGCGCGGATGCATTCGCATCCAACGACTACTACGCGAGCGATGTCGCCTGGATGAAACTGGATTCGACGATCGAGCCGACAATCGGGCCGTACGAGGTGTACGAAGACGGCTGGTTCAATTACAAGGCCGCATTCGAGGCGTTCATCACGGTGCGCGACGAGGCGGAGACTGCGAAGCTCGAGCGATTCGGCGCCGAACTGCAATGGCTGGAGGACCGCTTGCCCATCGATCCCCGCTACCGGAGCAAGCGACTGGGCGGGCTGGCGCCGATCCGCGTCGTCAATGTGGTGTTTTCCGCGGGCGACGGCAACCACGATGTGCAGACCGCCGCATTCAATCTGCCGAATGACGAGCGCATCGTCGCCGAGATGGGATCGAAGCGCACGATGCTGCAGGAATTTCCAGCAGGCGAAGTTCGACCATGCGCTGCTGCCGATCTCGAAGGTCGCGCTGGCAGCGGGCGACCAGGCCGACGTGAACTTCGACGCATTCTTCACGCACATCCTGATGCACGAGCTGATGCACGGCCTGGGTCCGACCAATACGGGCCCGAACGGGTCGGGCGGCGGCGTCCGACAGGCGATCAAGGAGCTCTACAGCACGGTCGAAGAGGCGAAAGCGGATATTTCCGGGCTCTGGGCGCTGCAGCAGCTGATGGACAAGGGCGTGCTCGACAAGGCCGACGAGCGCGCGATGTACACGACCTTCCTGGCCTCCGCATTTCGCACGCTGCGATTCGGGATGGACGACGCGCACGCCCGCGGCATGGCCATGCAGGTCAACTACCTGCTCGATGCGGGCGGCTTTCGCGTGAACTCCGACGGGACCTTCAGTCTCGACCTGAGGAAGACGAAGAAGGGCGTCGCGTCGCTCACGCGTGATCTGCTGACTTTGCAGGCGACGGGCGACTACGAGGGCGGCAAGCAGATGCTGGCGCGCCTCGTCGTGATCCGGCCCGAAGTCCAGACGGTTCTCGACCGTCTCGGCGACGTGGCCGTGGATATCCGGCCGCGCTTCGTCACTGCGAACGGCCTGGAAATCGAATTTCCCTGAGTCCCGATGCTGCCCGCACTGCGAAGGTTCTTCGATCAGCGGATCGCGGCGCAAGGCGGGCAGACGCCCGCCGCGTCTGAAGCGCGGGCGCGATTGGCCGCAGCGGCGCTGCTCGTCGAGGTCGTTCGCACCGACGAGCATTTCACTCCGGAAGAGCGCGCCGCCGTGCTCGATTCCGTGCAACGGAAGTTCGGCATCGAGGCGCAAGCCGCCCGGGAACTCGTCGACCTTGCGGAGGCCGAGGCGCGCGATGCGCACGACACCTTCCAGTTCACTTCGAAGATCAACGCCGGATTTTCAGATGACGAGAAGCGCGGGCTCATCGAGGAGCTCTGGCGCGTCGCCTATGCAGACTCGGACCTGCACCGGCACGAGGAACACCTGATCCGGCGCGTCGCCGACCTGCTGCACGTGTCCCATCGCGACTTCATCCGCAGCAAGCTGCGGGTTCTGGAGTCGCGCGACTAGGCATCGTGCTGTCGCATCTGCTCCGCCAGCTCGTCGTCGAAGGCCAGGTTCGTCTTGCGCGTCGAAAAAATGAGCGCGGTCTCGGTGTCCGCGAGGAGCGCGATTCGTTTCACGACCCGCTCGAGATGCGCCGTGCTGCACGATACGACTTTCGCGAGCATGAGGTCGGCGCCGCTGAGGACGTGCAGTTCGGTGACTTCCGGAATTTCGCTGATCTGCCGCACCAGCGGCTTGAATCGCGTCGTGCTGGCCTTGAGGCGGACAAAGGCGGAAACGCCCAGCCCGACCTTGACCAGGTCGACAGTGACCGAGAATCCGCGGATGACGCCGGAGTCCCTGAGCGCTTCGATGCGGTCCGTCACCGCGGCGCGCGAAAGACCGACGCGCCGCGCGAGCGTCGTGATTGCGATGCGGCCATCCTTCTGAAGCTCGCCGAGAATCCGCCAGTCTTTGCGGTCGAGGATCGGTTTCATTGACAAATCGCCGGTTTCTCCGCTCGGGAGCCGACACTTTGTACTGGCAATCCGCCGCGTTGCCAGCAATTTAGCGTGATCGACTGCCTTTCTTTGGAGTGCGGTAGATGCGTGACCTGACATTGCTGCTTTGCGGAATGCTCGTGTGCTCATCAGCGACAGCGGCCACGATGGAGGAGGCGGCCAAACTTTTCGCCGCGCAGAAATGGGCGGAGTCGGCGGCGGCCTACCAGGAAATCGCGGGACGCGAGCCCGCCAATGCGCTGGCGAAGATCCGCCTGGCCCGGTCCCGCGCAGCGAATGGCGACTCGACGGGTGCACTGGCGCCCTGCAGGCCTGGTTTGCGACCGGCAGCGGCTCCTACCAGACCGCGATGACCGTGCCGGAATTTCAGCCGTTGCATGACGACCCGCGCTTCATCGCGATGATGGAGCCCCTGAAGCCCTGCAATACGCCGGAGTTCCGGCAATTCGATTTCTGGCTCGGCGACTGGGACGTCGAGTCGCCGGCATCGCCCGGCGGCAAGAGCCGCAACCAGATCACCTCGATCAACGATGGCTGCACGATCCGCGAGGTCTATACGACGCCCATCGGCTACGAGGGGACCAGCCTCAATTTCTACGATGCGACACGTAAGACCTGGCACCAGACCTGGATCGACAACCAGGGCGGCGCGCTGTACCTGGAGGGCGGCCTGCAGGGCAAGGCCATGGTCCTGTCGACGACCACCGACCCGCAGACGGTCAACCGGATCACCTGGACGCCCCTCGACGACGGGCGCGTGCGCCAGCACTGGGAATCGACGGCTGACGGCGGCAAGACCTGGACGACTGTCTTCGACGGCTACTATTCGCGGCGCGAAGGCGGCTGAACCGCGATCCGGCAAATACTGATACAGCCCGGCCGCGATATCAGTTGAACAGGAACGCATTCGACGCAAAACCGGTCTCCATGGGGGATCTGGTATTCATGTCTGGACCGGCAGTCCGGTCAGAAGTACCGCTATACCGTCTACATGTTCGGCACGGCTTTGGCCCTGGCCCCGCCACGACATCTTTGCGCACGAGACGCGACCAGGTCAGTACCTCCCCATCTACGGCGGGAAGCCGCACGACCTGTCGGAGCCTTTCGATAACCACGTCGCGCTCGAGTGCATGAAGCAGAAACGCGTCACGCACATCCACGTCCGGCACACGGATACGCGCGAGGAAGTGCGGCGGGCCGAACGCTCCGACCTGATTCGGTCTGGTATCCTCCCTGCAACCCGATGCGCTGATCGTCAGCCGAGCGGCTGCATCAGCGCCGTCTGCTCGATGTTTCGTTCTAGCTGCGGATCGGTTGTCAATGGCTTCACGCCGGCGGGCAGCGGACTCATCGTGTCCATCACGATGCGCCAGTCGCCCTTCGGATCCCGCTTCCAGACGCGTGCGAAATAGCCGGCCTCCGGCATATCGCCGTCCTGCTCGTAGTTGCCGTAGGCGTAACCGAGATCTCCCGACCGCGAGACATCGGCGCCGAGCGGCTCACCCCGATACTTCGCGCCCTGGGTGTTCGCCCATTCGCTGAGGGCGACCCGGCCGACGACCGGCATAACGCCGGGGCGATGCACGCGCGCCTCGTCGCTGAGACGGCTGCCGTAGGCGCGGCCCAGGCTTTGCGACTCGGCGGCCGCGAGAAACGCCCGCTCGACCGCGAGCAGCGCGGTGGTCTCGGCCGCGACATCACTGTTCGCGCGCGGACTCGCGGCCGGCCGGTGCGACGACTGCACCGGCGCGTCCATCGGCACGACGGCGGACGGCGTGTCGCTGCCGACATCCAGTACCACCTTGAACTTGCCATCCGCCTGGCGTTTCCAGACCGAGAAGAACATGCCGTGCCGGTCCGGCTGGCCGTCTCTTGCCTTCGAACACCAGCGGGCCCGTTTCCATCCGAGGTCGCCGGACTCCGCGATGTCGCCGTAGACCGGCGCCCAGGCGGCGCCCATGGGTCCGGGCGAGGGCGGCTGGCTCGCGAGCGCCGTCCGCACGCGGAAGGGATGCGGATTGAATGCGATGCCGTCGTCGGCGAAATACGTGTAGAACGAATCGCGGAATCCGCGCTCGGCGGCCAGGCGCACGAAGGCGCGCTCCGCGTCGACCATCTCCTGCTGCGCGGCATTCAGGCCCACATCGGCCGCGAATGCCGGCGCGAGCAGGACCAAGGCGAGGGTTCCGAGTGCTGCTTTCATGGCAGTCTCCTGGCGGCGGGAGATCTCCGGCCGGTGCAGGCTACCGCCCGCGGTCGCGGGCGTTCAATACATGACTTTGGGATCGGTTAAGCTTTGCGGCGAACGGCACTGACGGCGCGATCAGCGCCAGGGGGAATCGGATGCCTTGGTGGGCCTGGCTGGTATTGGGCATCGGCTTGCTCGGCGTCGAAATGCTCGTCATCGACGCGCAGTTCTACCTCGTCTTCATCGGACTATCGGCGGCGGTCGTGGGGCTGCTCGGCCTCGCCGGCGTCGACCTGCCGGATTGGATGCAGTGGCTGCTCTTCTCCGCGCTGGCGATCGTCGCGATGATCGCGTTCCGCAAGCGCGCTTTATGACCTGGTTCGCAGCCGCGGCGGCCACGTCGACGAGCGACTGACCGTCGGCGATCGCGTCGTGATCGCCGATCGCGCCTCGAGCCCGGCCAGAGCGGCCGGGTCGAGTACCGCGGATCGAACTGGACCGCGCGCAACACCGGGCTCGCAGCCGATCGAGGCCGGCCGCGAGGCCGTCATCACCAGCGTCGATGGCCTGACCCTGCACGTCAAGGCGGAGTAATCAAGCATGGAATCCATGTATGTCGTCGGCGTGATCGCGCTGCTCGTCGATCATCATCATCGCGAAGACTGCGGTCGTCGTGCCGCAGCAGAGCGCCTATGTCGTCGAGAACCTCGGCCGCTACAGCCGCACGATCCAGGCGGGTTTTCATATCCTCGATCCCTTCATCGAACGCATCGCCTACAAGCACAACCTCAAGGAAGAGGCGATGGATATCCCGGAGCAGATCTGCATCACCCGCGACAACGTGCAGGTCGGCGTCGACGGCGTGCTGTATCTGCAGGTGCTGGAGGCCAGCAAGGCCTCCTACGGCATCACCAACTACCGTTTCGCGATCATCCAGCTCGCGCAGACCACGCTCCGGAGCGAGATCGGCAAGATCGAGCTCGACCGCACCTTCGAGGAGCGCCAGACGATCAACCAGAATGTCGTCGCCGAGCTCGACAAGGCCTCGGCGCCCTGGGGCGTCAAGGTGCTGCGATACGAGATCAAGAACATCAACCCGCCCAAGGACATCCTCGGGGCCATGGAGAAGCAGATGCGCGCGGAGCGCGAGAAGCGCGCCGTCGTGCTGAACTCGGAGGGCGAGCGCGACGCCAAGATCAACCAGGCGGAAGGCGACAAGCAGCGCGTCATCAAGGAATCGGAAGGCGAACAAGCAGCAACAGATCAACGAGGCGCAGGGCGAGGCGGCGGCGATCCTCGCGGTCGCGACCGCGACGGCCGAGGGCCTGAAGCAGGTGGGCGAGGCGCTCTCCGGCCGCGGCGGCATCGAGGCCATGCAGCTGCGCGTCGCGGAAGAGTACGTGAAGCAGTTCGGCCAGCTCGCGAATGAGGCGTCGAGCACGCTTGTCGTGCCCGCGAACCTCACGGACATCGCCTCGATGATCGCGCTCGCGACGAGCGTCGTGAAGAGCCAGAAAGCCTGATCAGCGCATGAATCGTCGCCAGCGCGGGGTCGGCTTGCCGTTCATTGCGGCATGTACGCTGCTCGCAGGGATGCAGTGTTTCGCCGATGCGCTGCCGGCGCTCCTGCTGCACGGCGGCACGATCTACACGGGCAATCCGGCGGAGCCGCGTGCGGAGGCGGTGCTCGCGACCGGCGCGCGGATCACCTACGTCGGGGACACGGCGACCGCGCGGGCGCGCGCGCCGGCCGGCGCAACCGTCATCGACCTTTCCGGGCCGCACGGTGCTGCCTGGGCTCTCGGATTCCCATGGCCACCTGGCCTCGATCGGCGAGCGGGAGCTCGGCTTCGATCTGACGGGCGTCGAAAGCGTCGATGCGATGAAGCGCCGCCTCGGCGAGCGTGCGGCGAGCGACCGCTCGTCGTGGATCGTCGGCGCGAACTGGATCGAATCGAAATGGAAGCCGGCTGTCTTCCCGTCGCGTCGGGACCTCGATGCCGTCGTCAGCGACCGCCCGGTCGTACTCGAGCGGGTCGACGGGCATGCTCTCGTCGTCAACACAAAGGCGCTCGAGATCGCAGGAATCACGCGGACGACGCTCGATCCGGAGGGTGGACAGATCCTCCGCGATCCGGCGACAGGCGAGGCGACGGGCATTCTGGTCGACAACGCGATGGATCTCGTCTGGCGGCATGTGCCGCCCGAGACGGACGAGGCGATCGCGCGCGCCCTCGAGGTGGGCGCCGAAACCTACGTGCGGCTCGGATGGACGGAATTGCAGTACGCCGGCACGACCTGGCGAGAAATCGAGCAGCTCTGCCGCCTGTATGCGGCGGGGCGCGTGAAGCTTCGCGTCTACGCCGCGATCGGCGGACCGGGCGAGGATGCCGAGAAGCTGCTCGCGTCGGGCTCGCGATTACCGGAGCTGCGACCCGCGCCTGACCGTGCGCGCGATCAAGCTCTACATCGACGGCGCGCTCGGCTCTCGTGGCGCGGCGCTCGAGGCGCCCTATAGCGATGCCCCGGGCAACCGCGGCCTGTTCGTCACGCCGCCGGACGAGATCCTGCGGATCGCGATCGCGGGTCTCAGGAGCGGCATCCAGATCGAGACCCACGCCATCGGCGATCGCGGCAATCGAATTGCGCTCGACCAGTACGAGAAGGCGCTTGCGTCGGTGCCTCGCGGCGGATCGCGCCGGTCGCCGATCCGCGCTTTCGCATCGAGCACGCCCAGGTCGTCGCGGATGCCGACGTCCCGCGCTTTGCGAAACTTGGCGTGATCGCCTCGATGCAGACCTCGCACGCGATCAGCGACATGCTGTTCGCGCCGGCACGGCTGGGGCCGGAACGCATCGGCGGTGCCTATGCCTGGCGGAAGTTGATGGACGCCGGTGCCACGATCGCCGGCGGCACGGACGCGCCGGTCGAGGCCGGCGATCCGCGGGTCGAGTTCTACGCAGCGGTTGCGCGCCGCACGCTACGAGGGGTTCGCGGGCCCGGACTGGGGCCTCGACCAGCGCCTGACGCGCGACGGAAGCGCTCGCCATCCTGACGTCAGGCCCGGCTTACGCTGCATTCGAGGAGAACGACCGCGGCACGATCGAGCCGGGCAAGCTCGCGGATTTCAGCGTGTTTTCGGCGGACCTGATGAAGATTCCGGAAGCGGAGATCCCGCGCGCGCGGCCGTGATGACGGTGATCGGCGGCGAAATCGTCTACCAGGCACCCTGAGCTCAGGCGACTGAGCGCGTCCTCACGCTGCCGACTTGAAAGCGGCCGGTCGCGGTCAGGCGGTCGTGCAGCGACTGGGCATTCCGGAGTTCCGCCCGGCGGGCGGCGAACGACGTCGCGGACACGTCTTCGAGCGAACTCGATCGCGCGAACAGGAACCCCTGTGCGGCGACGCAGCCGAGCTCCAGCAGCTTCGCCACCTGGTCCTCATGCTCCACGCCCTCGGCCACCGTCTCGAGTCCGAGCGTTTCGCCGAGCATCACGACCGCGCGCGCGAGTTCCGGGCCGTCGTCCTGTTCGGTCAGCCGGCCGACGAACGAGCGGTCGATTTTCAGGATGTCGATCGGGAAGCGGTGCAGGTAGGAAAGCGACGAATAACCCATGCCGAAGTCGTCGATCGCGAGCCGGACGCCGAGCGCCTTGAGTTCGCGGAAGCGCTCAAGGTTCACCTCGGTGTTGTGCATGATCGTGCTCTCGGTAAGCTCGATGACGAGATTTTCGGGTTCGAGGCCCGAGATCTCGAGGGCGCTTGCGCACGTCCGCGACCAGGTCCGCGTGCTGCAGGTGGCGGCCCGAAATGTTGACTGCGACCCGGAGTCCGTCGCCGGCGAGCGATCGTGTCGCGCCATTGCCTGATGCTGCGGCAGGCCTCGATCAGCACCCAGCGTCCGAGCTCGACGATCTGGCCGGACTCCTCGGCCGTCGGGAATGAAGGCGCCCGGCATGACGAGGCCCTGTTCCGGGTGATTCCAGCGCACCAGCGCCTCGACACCGAGGAGCTCGCGGCGTGTGAGGTCGATGACCGGCTGGTACTCGAGGAAGAATTCGTTGCGTTCCAGCGCCAGGTTGATGTCCTCTTCGAGACGCAGGCGCTCCCGCAGCTGTTCCTGCATGCGCGGCTGGAACACGACGAATCGCGCCTTGCCCGCGGCCTTGGCGTTGTACATCGCGATGTCCGCATTCCGCAGCAGTTGCTCGGTGTCGTCGTCCGGCTGCGAGAACGCGATGCCGATGCTGGCCGCGATGTGCGTGTCGCTGCCGTCGAGCAGCAAGGGCTCGTCGAATGAACGCGTGATCGCGGCGGCGATGCGCTCGACGTCCATCGATCTCGTTGATTCCCTCGAGCAGGATCGCGAACTCGTCGCCGCCGAGGCGCGCGACCGTGTCGGAAGGCCGTGTCGACTTCACCAGCCGCTGGGCGGCCGCCTGAAGCAGGCGGTCGCCGGCATCGTGCCCGAGCGAGTCGTTGACGTTCTTGAAATTGTCGAGGTCCAGGAACATGACCGCGACGCGCTGACGCGAGCGCTGTGTCAGCGCCAGCGCATGCTGAACGCGGTTGCGGAACAGGCTCCGGTTGGCGAGCAGTGTCAGTGGATCGTGGAAGGCGAGCTGGCGCAACTGCTCCTCGAGCGCCTTGCGCTCGCTGACGTCGCGGAAGTTGAGCGCGAGGCCCGCGATCGCCGGGTCGTCGAGCAGATTGCTGCCGACGCTTTCGAGCGTGCTGCGGCGCGACGCCGTTGCCGACCGTGACTTCGACGGGCCCGATCGAGCGACCGCGGGTCGCGGCGACTTCGGCGAGAAAGGCGGCGAGCCGCTCGCGGTCGGCTTCGCCCCAGAGATCGAGCAGGTTGCGTCCCACGAGGTCGTCCGGATGCATGCCGAAGGTGCGTTCGGCGGCAGGCGACGCGAATCGCAGGCGACCGTCGATGTCGGCGATCATGATCACGTCGGATGCGTTCTTGATGAGCGACGCGTAGCGGGCCTCGACGATTCCGGCGGCGCGGCGTTCGCGCACCAGCGCGTCATCGCGCGACATCACGCCCTGGCGCAGCATGACGAGAAGCGTCAGCAGGAAGATGATCACGGTCATCGCGGTCGCCGGGCTCGCGACCGAACTGCGTTCGACGTACACGAGCACCAGGAAGGAGACCAGCATCGCGACGTACGGCATGCCCTGCATGAGGGCGCCGCTCGTCGGCGCTCGCCTCGGGCCGTACCGCGGGCGCGCCGCGCAGCTGCTCGCGCGCGGCCGCGATGAGCCAGGCATAGCAGGACAGGTACATCGCATCCGACAGGCCGCCCGGCAGGTAGGTCCCGGTAACCTTGGCCATGGCCCAGACGATGTCGGCGAGCGACATCGCCGAGAAGCCGATGGTCAGGAGCACGAGCGTGCGGCGCGCGATCGAGCCGGCGCCCGCGTGCATCAGCAGGATGCCGAACGCAAGCAGCATCAGGCAGTTCAGCGCGATGTAGCTCTGGGTCAGGCGCGTACTTGATGACGTCGGGATCGCGCTCCGCCGCCGCCGCCGGGCCGATCACGAAGAACCAGAAGAACGCGCCGAAGCCGAGCATCAGGATCGTCGCGTCGAGCGCGAGGCGGCCCCACTGCACCCGCACCGCCGCGGCGCGCACCGCGGTCAGGATGCCGGCGAACAGGAGCGGGTAGAACCCCAGGAAGAAGACGTCGCCGACCGAGGGAAACGGATCGACGCCGAACATCCAGTAGGTGGAGTTCTGCAGGTTGCCGACGCTGTAGACGCCGATCGCCGCCGCGAAGAATGTCCAGGTGCGCCTGACGGCAGGCTCGGTCGCGCGCCGGGCCGCGACCGCGGCCAGGATTGCGGCGCCGATGCTGGTCGGGGCAGTCGGAAAAGAGCTTGAAGATCTCGAATGCCGGGCCGCCGGCGGTCAGAGTAGGTCAGCAGCAGGGTGATCGGGATGTAGACGAAAAGGCAGGCCGCAAGCACGCCCGTCCAGCCGGCGAGGAACGGCTCGCGCCCTCGATGATCTTTGCTGTGTTCCCCGGCCGGAGACATGTCTTCTGGCGCAAACTCCCGCGCACAGCCCGCCCCGCTGGGCCGGCTTTCGAGTGGACATATGTAGCCTCAGCCGGTCGGCTGCTAACTGTGAACCGCATCAGGAAACCGAGGCGAAGCGGTGACCGGTTCCACACTCCGGTCAGACCATCGGGCCCAGGGTCACTTCCAGACCGCCTCGGCGACGCGAACCAGGTTCTCGCCGAGCACCAGACGCCGGCTTTCCGCGCGGTATCCGAGGCCTTCGAGGCCCGCGATGACCTCCGGAATGACCTCGGGCGGCGCGAATCCGGAACCGCGTCCGTAGCCCCATTCCGGCGGCCAGATTTCCTTGCTGCCGCGGCCAGGTTCGTTCAGCTCCGAGCTCCGGAACATGTAGTCGAGGCCCGAGGCCGGCATGCTCCGCACCGACGAGCTGCACGACATAGTCGATGTTCCGCACGATGGCCTCGGCCGTCGGCGGCCCGTCGCCGAGAAAGAGCCCGACGCCATTGATGCCGACCACGCCGCCGGTCGCCGCACAGGCCTTGATCAGGTCGTCCGGGATGTTGCGCGGATGGTCGCGCAGGCGCCGCGGATTGGAATGGGAAAAGATGACGGGCCGGTCGGTCGAGTCGAGGATCTCGCGGGCCGTGCGATAACCGGCATGCGAACAGCACTTGATCATGCCGACACGGTCCATCTCGCGCAAGGATCCCGCGGCCAAGCGCGGTCAGGCCTTCGTCCACCGGATCGTGGCATCCGCTGCCCGCGAGGTTGCGCCGGTTGTAGACCAGGAGCATCCAGCGCACGCCGATCTGATAGAGGAACTCGACGAGCGATCACCTGCCCGCCCAGCGCGTGGACGCCTTCGACGTCGAGGCAGACGGCGAGCCGGCCGCTCGCCTTGGCCGCGCGCAGGTCAGCGGCGTGAGTCCCATCAGGTATTGGTCCGGGATGCGCGTGAACGAAATGCCGGATGCTCGCCGCGGTGCGGATCAGCGTTTCGAGCGGCACCAGGCTGTCGCCGATGTTGACGGTGACGACGTCGACGCCCGCGTCGCGATAGCGGGAGAGGCTGGGCAGCCATTCGTCGACGTCGCGCAGCGGCAGGCAGGCGTGATTGTCCCAGACGATCCCGGACTGCCTCATAATGCAGCGCATTCTATTGGATCACCTCCGGAGCGCACGATGAAGATCTCGATGTACGACGCCTGCGTGAAGCCGGGCATTCGCATGATGAACAACCTCGCGGCGATTCTCGAAAAGGCCGCGCAGCACGCGCAGGCGAAGAAAATCGATCCGGAGGTATTCGTCGGCGCGCGGCTTGCGCCGGACATGTTTCCGCTGGCGCGGCAGGTCCAGATTGCTTCCGACTCGGTGAAGATCGGGGCGGCGCGGATCGCGGGCAATCGAAGCGCCGCCGTTCGAGGACAACGAAAAGACGCTGCCCGAGCTGGTCGAGCGCGCGAAGAAGACCGCGGCCTGGCTCGAAACGCTGAAGCCGCAGCAGTTCGAGGGTTCAGAGGAGCGCACCGTGAACTGGAAGACGCGCAGCACCGAGCGAGTCGATGCAGGGACCCCCCTATCTGCTGCACCAGTTGCTGCCGAACCTGCATTTTCACTGCACGACGGCCTACGACATCCTGCGCCACAACGGCGTCGAGCTCGGCAAGATGGATTATCTCGGCAGCCAGCCGCCGGCCTGAGCCGGCGCCGTCAGCCTGGCCGGTCACACTTGCCTGCCGGCGAGGAGCCGCCGGACAGCGCCCGTTGCGAACGCGACCTCCGGCGCCAGCTGCAGGTACTCCAGGTAACGCGAACGGAACGCGGCATTCGACGCGGGCGCAGGCCCGAGCAGCCGTTCGATCGCATCCCTGGCTTGCGGCATCGACGGGATTGCGGCGGCATCCGACTCCGAGTGCTCGTCGAACTCGACGATCAGTTCCGACAGGGCGTGCAGCCACGCGAATGACGGGTGATCGACCACGAGCGCCAATCGGTCTGAGCTGCTTCTCGCCATCGGGAAGTTGTCGAGTTCCGCGTCGAGCAGGGCCTTATGCAGCGCCCGGAGTGCGTGTGAAAGCTCGAGCAGTCGGGATGACGGTTCGCCTGCGGCGCCAGTCGCACCCTTCGCCGGCATCACGAAGCCGGCAGGCTGCCGAATCGCCCGCTCTGGTAGTCGCGAATCGCCTGCGCGATCTCGCGGTCGCTCGTCATGACGAACGGGCCGTAGCCGACGACCGGCTCGTTGAGCGGCTCGCCGCTCAGCACGAGCAGTGTCGCATCGGTTTCGACACCGATCGTGAACTCGCCGCCGGTGCGGTCGAAGACCGCGAGCTGCGCCTCGCCGGCGGGCTCGCGTCCCATTGAACAGCGCACGCCCGTGCATCGGGACGATTGCCGTCGTGTGGCCCTCGGGAGTCGACAATGTGGCCGTCTTTCCGGCGCTCGATCCGCAGGTCCCAGACATTGATCGGCGTGAATGTCTTCGCCGGGCCCTGGTGCCCGGCGAATTCGCCGGCAATCACACGCAGCCGGCCGGCGCCGTCCGGAAGCGAGACCGACGGGATGTCGCGCTCGAGCAGCGTCTGGTAGCGCGGCGGCGACATCTTGTCCTTGGCCGGCAAGTTGACCCAGAGCTGCATCATTTCCATCCGCCCGCCCGAGCGCGTGAACTTCTCCGAATGGAATTCCTCGTGGATGATGCCCGAGGCGGCGGTCATCCACTGCACGTCGCCCGGGCCGATGCGCCCGCCGTTGCCGGCCGAGTCGCGGTGCTCCAGCTCGCCCTGGTAGACGATCGTGACGGTCTCGAACCCGCGATGCGGATGCTCGCCGACGCCGCGGCGCACGGTCGCGGGCTCGAAATTCCGCGGCGCGGCATAGTCGAGCATCAGGAACGGGCTCAGTGTCTCGCGTCCGAGGTCGTCGTAGCTGAAGATCGAGCGCACCGGAAAGCCGTCACCCACCCAGTGCGGCGGGTTGGGATCGTGAACAGCGAGTACCTTGCGCATGACTCAGGACACCTCGGCTCGTCGGGTCGCGATGCTGCTTCCAGCCAGCAGGGTTTTCGTGACCGGAGTCTTGGAGGCGATGTCGAGCAATTTCAACCACTGCTCGTCGTCGAGGCTCGCATCGGAGCCGAGAGTCCGGTCAATGAATGTTCGCCCTTCCTCGTCCCGGGAAAGCGTCAGCGAGACTTTCAGCATCCCGATGTTCCAGCCCTTGCGATCCGCGTACATCTTGAGCGTGATGGCCGTGCAGGCGCCTAGACCTGCGAGCAGCAGACCGTAGGGTGTCGGACCCGCGTTCTGCCCGCCGGCGCCGCGCGGTTCGTCCGACAGGATCGTAAAACCCGCCGTCTCGATCGCCTGCGTGTAATTCGGCCCGGTCGGTATGACGACCGCGGAGGCAATGCGTTTCATCCGCCGCCCCGCAGTCGCAGGCCCTTGAGCTCGGGCGCCACGAGCGGCGCGCCACGCGCGCCGTCGACGCGGCCGAAGCGACCTCCCTCCAGCCAGTCGCGTGTCGCCTTCTCCATTTCTTCCACCGAACGCGCGACGAAGTTCCACCAGAGCAGGATGTCCTCGCCGAATGGCTGGCCGCCGATCAGGAGCAGCCGTGACGCAGCCGGCGCTTCGACCGACAAGCGTGTCGCGGCCCGGGGCGAAGTAGAGCAGGGCGCCGGGAGCGAGCGGCTCGCCATCGACCCGGGCCTCGCCCTCGAGCGTCATCACGCCATGCTCGAAGCCGGCGTCGAGCGGCAGCACGGTCCGTGCGGCACCAGGCGCCGCAAGATCGAGACCGATGAGCGGGGAGAAAACTTCGGCCGGCGCTTTCTCGCCCGCGAAGCGTGCCAGCGAGCACGGTGATGCGGAATCCGCCGCGGTCGAGGATCGGCAGCTCGGGATAATGATGAAACGACGGCTCGCGATCGCTCTCGGTTTTCGGCAGCGCAATCCAGAGCTGCGCCAGCTGGAACCGGCCGGCGGCATCCGGCTGGCGATTCCTCGGCGTGCGAGATGCCGCGGCCCGCCGTCATGAGATTGACCTGTCCCGGCTGGATCCACTGCCGGTAGCCGAGGCTGTCGGTATGCAGGATCGTGCCCTCGATCATCCAGCTGAATGTCTGCAGGCCGATGTGCGGATGCGGGCCGATCGATGAGTCCTTTGCCGGCGGAGTAATCGGCGGGTCCCGCGTGATCGAGAAAGCACCAGGCGCCGATCGTGCGGCGATGGCGATTCGGCAGCGCGCGCCGGATTTCGAAGCCTTCGCCGACGACGGCGCGCTGGGATTCGAGTCGCTCGATGTCTCATCCGCTCAATGATGCCATGCTGGCGGCGACTGCCAATCGGGAGTAGTCTGCCGCGACCGCTCCGGAGGGACAACATGCCTCGCATCCTGTTGCTTGGACTGTTGATATTATCGGCGCCGGCCATGGCGAATCCGTCCGAAACACCCGAGGCGCGGCTTGCGGCCGCGGGCTACACGCTGCCGGCGCCGCCGAAGCCCGTCGCGACCTACGTGACTTCGGTGCGGACCGGCAACCTGCTGTTCCTGTCCGGGCACGGCGAATGCGGCGAGCCCTATCACGCGGGGCAAGGTGGGCGGCGACCTGACGCTCGAGCAGGGCGCGCGGTCGGCCGAGAAAGTCGGGCTCTGCATGCTCGCGACGATCAAGGCGGCGGTCGGCGAGTTGTCGCGGGTCAAGCGCTTCGTGCGCATCCTCGGCATGGTGCAGTCGACCGAGGACTTCAAGGATCACCCGAAGGTCGTCAACGGATTCTCGGACCTGATGGTCGTCGCCTTCGGCGAAGGCGGCCGCGCCGCGCGCTCCGCGGTCGGCATGCAGTCCCTGCCGTCCAACATCGCGGTCGAGATCGAGGCCACGGTCGAACTGCACGACGGCGACTGAAGCGCGCGGCGCGCGTGCGAAACCTCTGTCCTTCCTGCTGGTCGCCGCTAGGCATGTATGCGGCGCTCTGCGTCGTTGCTGTTTCTTCGTACCAGCGCTCGCAGATCTATTTTCCGGTTCCCGAATCGAACGCCCGCGGGCGCCGATGTCGATTCGATTTGCCGGCGGCGGCGCCGACCTCAAGGTCTGGACCGTGGCGCGCCCGGGCCCGCGGGCGCTCCTGTACTTCGGCGGAAATGCGGAGGACGTGGCGTTCAACCTGACGGGCATTTACGCCGGCTTTCCCGGAGCATTCGCTGTACCTGGTCAATTATCGCGGCTACGGCGGCAGCGGCGGCAGCCCTCGGAAGCCGGCCTGGTCGCGGACGCAATCGCGCTTGTACGACCACCTGCGCCGCGGTATCCGGAGATTTCCGTCATCGGCCGCAGTCTCGGCAGCGGCGTCGCGGTGCAGCTCGCGAGCGCGCGCGACGTCTGCAGCGGCTGGCGCTGGTGACGCCGTTTGACAGCCTCGTGAATGTCGCCCGGGCGCATTTCCCGTACCTGCCGTCGGGCTGCTGCTGCGCGACCGCTACGATTCGGCCGATCGGGCCTCCGCTGTCAAAGCGGACACGCTGATCGTGATTGCAGGCTCCGACGAGATCATCCCGCGCACGCAGTTCGGAGGCGCTCGTCGCGGCGCTTCAGGCGGCGCAGGTGCGCGTCGTCGTGCTCGAGGGCGCGAGGCACAACGACATCGACCTACGATCCGCAATATCTCGAGGCAGCTTCGTGCGTTTCTCGGCCCGATGAGCGCGGTGTATGATCGGCCGCCGATGATCACCAAGGCCGCGGAATCGGAATCCGCTGCATGGCTGCTCTTGCTCGCGGCGTCTGTTTCCGGCTGCTCGGTCGAGCGCCTCGCCACGAATCGCATCGCCGACACGCTCGCCGCATCGGGCGACGACCTACGCCGCGCGACGACGACCCGGAGCTTGTCGGCGCCGCGCTGCCATTCAGCCTGAAGCTGATGGAAAGCGTGCTTGCGGAGACACCGGAACATCGCGGCGCTTCTCGCAGCGACCGCGGCTGCATTCACCGCAGTACGCGTATGCCTTCGTGCAGCAGGAAGGCGACGCACTTGCGCTCGACGACACCGATCGCGCCTGGGCGTACTGGAACCGCGCGCGCGGGCTCTACCTGCGCGCGCGCGACTACGGCCTTCGTGGACTCGACGTCGCGCACCCGGGCTTCAGCGCGGGGCTGCGCACCGATCACTCGGCGACCGTCGGACGTGCAGGCAGGGAGGAAGTCGACCTCCTCTACTGGACCGCCGTTTCCTGGGCTGGCGCGATTGCGCTTGGCAAGGACGATCCGGCGCTGGTCGCGGATCTCACGATCGTGTCGGCGCTCATCGATCGCGCGCTGGCGCTCGACGAAGGCTGGGACCGCGGCGCGATTCACTCATTCCTCGTCAGCTACGCGATGGCCCGTCCGGACGCGACCGGGAGACCGCATCGCCAATGCGCGAGCGCACTTCGATCGCGCCGTCGCCCTGAGCGAGGGTCAGGGCGGCGGGACCGCACGTGTGCCTGGGCCGAATCGGTCTGCCTGCCGCAGGAGGACCGCGCCTGCTTCGAGGCGTCCATCGCCGCCGCGCTCAGGATTGATCCTGACGACGATCCGCCGACGCGGCTTGCCAACACGGTCATGCAGCGGCGCGCGTCCTGGCTCGCCGCCCATCTCGATCGACTGGATCCTGCCGCCGCTCGACGAGGCGGCAGGCAACGGAGAGCCTGCGCCATGAAACTCGCGCGCATCGGGCGCCGGCTGCTCGCGGCCTTCGACGTCGCTCGCGGCAGTCGATCGGCGCCGCAGGCCCGGGCCGCCGAGACGCGGGCAACTGCGCATCGCGACCGTGGCGCCGGCCGGGCTCGTCCTTCCACAAGCGGCTGCAGTCGCTCGGCGCCGAATGGTCGCGCGGGCCGGGCGGCGTCTCGATGAACATCTACGCGGGCACGCAGGGCGGCGAGCCGCAGATCGTCCGTCGCATGCGCGTCGGGCAACTCCAGGGCGCGATGCTGACCTCCGTCGGGCTCGCCCAGATCGATCGCTCGGTACTGCGCTGCAGTATTTTCCGCTCCTGTTCCGCGACTGGGACGACGTCGATCGCGTGCGCGAACGGCTGCAGCCCGACCTCGAGGAGCGGCTGCGCAAGGCGGGCTATGTCGTGATGTTCTGGGCCGACGCCGGCTGGGTCCGCTATTTTTCAAAGAAGCCCATCCAGAGCATCCGCGACCTGAAGTCCATGCGGGTGTACGCGAGTTCCGGCGATCCGGAGAGCGTCGAGATCTTCAAGGATTTCTACACGCCCGTCGTGCTCGAGCCCGACCAGATCCTGCTCGGCCTCCGGAACGGCATGATCGACGCGCTGCCCGGTGCCGCCGTTCCTCGCCAACTTCAACCAGGTGCCGACCTACGCGCCGTACATGCTGGACCTGCGCTGGGCGCCGGTGACGGGCGCGATGGTCCTCACCGAACGGGCCTGGAAACAGCTCGATCCGAAGACGCAGGCCTGGCTGCGCGAGACTTCCGACCGCGCCGGCCATGAGATGCGCCGCGCGAGCCGGCGCGAGGACGAGGAGACCGTCCAGGCGATGAAGGACAAGATGGGCCTCAAGGTCACGACCCTGACGCCCGAGGCCGAACGCGAATGGCGTGCCGAGGTCGCGCGCCATGTATCCGCTGCTGCGCGGCACGCTCGTTCCGGCCCCGATGTACGACGCGACGGTCGAAACCCTGAAGTCCAGGCGCGCCCCGGGCACGTGACCGCCTTCGTCCAGCGCATCGAGGACCTGCTGCTCGCGGCGGTGCTCGCACTGCTCGTGCTGCTCGGCGTCGCGAGCGCGAGCACGCAGCTTCGTCAATACCGACGAGCTGATCCGCCACCTGACGCTCGTCGTCGGGATGCTGGGCGGCATGGCGGCGGCGCGCGAAGGCCGGCTGCTCTCGATGGGGACGTTCGCGCATGCGATTCCGGCGCGCTGGAAATCCACGATCGAGGCCGGCACCGGCCTCGTCGGCGACGACCGTGTCGGCGATCCTGACGCTCGCGGCCTGGCAGTTCGTGTCGCGAGGAAGCGGCCGACGTCGAGCCCCCTCGCATTCGGCGTGCCGCGCATCGCGCTGCAGGCTGTCATGCCGGTCGGATTCGCCTTCATCACGCTGCGGCTCGCGCGACATGCCGACCGCCGGCAATTCGCGCGCGTCGTCATACTCGCGGTTGGCGGTTGCGGCCGCCGCGGCGGTGGCCGGTCTCGAAGGCGGGCTTGCCGGCGATCCGGACGCCGCTCCTGATCACGCTGGCGTGTCGCGATTCTCTTCGGCGCGCCGCTATTCACGGGACTCGCCGGCATCGCGCTCATCTATTTCATCAGCGCCGGCGACCCGGTCGCGTCCGTGCCGCTCGACCATTACGACCAGGTGACGAACCCGCTGCTGGCGACGCTGCCGCTCTTCACGCTCGCCGGCTACATCGTCACCTCGACAGGCGCGGCGCAGAACGGCTCGTGCGCCTGCTGCGCGCGTGGACCGGGCACCTGCGCGGCGGACCCGCGGTCGTCACCGTGTTCGCCTGCGCGTTCTTCACCGCATTCACCGGCGGTTCCGGCATCACGATCCTGGCGCTCGGCGGCCTCCTGATGCCGATCCTGATGTCGTCGCGCTATGAGGAACGCCCGGCGCTCGGCCTCGTGACCGGTGCCGGATCGCTCGGCGTGCTGTTTGCGCCCTGCCTGCCGCTGATCCTGTACTCGATCGTCGCCGACGTGTCGATCGAGTCGATGTTCCTCGGCGGCGCGCTGCCCGGATTGCTGATGGTCGCGCTCGCCTGCGCCTGGGGTATCGCGATATCGCCGACCGCCGCCCTGAAGCGGCGCATTCAGTTGGCGGCGCGCGGTCGTCGACGACCTGGCGCGCGAAATGGGACCTGCTGCTGCCGGTCGTGCCGATCGTGCTGATTTTCGGCGGCTTCGTGCTGCCGGTCCCCGCGGCGGCGCTGACCGCCGCTTACGCGATCCTGGTTGCGGCGCTCATCAACCGCGACCTGCCGCGCGGCGAGCGGCTGGTCGAGGTCCTGTGCGAATGCGGACTGCTCGTCGGCGGCGTGCTCCTGATACTGGGCACGGCGATGGGCCTCACGAACCTGCTGATCACCGAGCATGTGCCGGACCGGCTCACGGTCTGGATCGACGCCGCGATCGATTCGCCGTGGATCTTCCTGCTGATCCTGAACCTCGTTGATGATCGTGCTCGGCTGCGTGATCGAGATTTTCTCGGCGATCATCGTGGTCGCGCCGCTCATCGTGCCGGTCGCGCTTGCCTTCGACGTCGACCCGATCCACCTCGGCGTGATCATGCTGGCGAGCCTCGAGCTCGGCTATCTCATGCCGCCGATCGGCCTCAACCTGCTGATGTCGGCCTCCCGCTTCCGGCGCCCGATGCTCGAAGTCGCGTCGCGCGACGCTGCCGATGCTCGCCGTGCTCGCGGCGGGCGTTGCGCTGATTACGCTGTTTCCGCAACTGAGTCTCTGGCTGCCTCGCTGGTTTGCGGGAACCGGCTAAGGCGCGAGCAGGGTTCGAAGCTGTTCGAGCGTTTGCTGCGTGCTGCGGGCCGATCGAGGACGTGGAGGCTGCCCGGTGCGGGCCGGGCGAATCCGCGCGGCGCCGCGGCAGACAGGGCTGATTCGTCCACCGCCGCGTCATCCTCGATCTCGAACAGCAATCGTGTCGATGCCTCTGCGACATCCCGGACGTTGCCCGCGCCGCCGAGCGCGGCGAGGAGCGCAATGGGATCTGCGCGGTTTCCGGCATTCCGGGGTGGCGTCCGAAGGTGACGCCGGATGTCACCGGCAAGCTGATCCGCAACCGGTCCGACGACGACCTGCAGGGCGTCGGCCGAGGGCCTGACGAGACCGCGCGCCCCGAGTCTCCTGAGCGCCGCCTCGTCGACGGCATCCTGCGACGCGACCGAGACGCGCAAGCCGCGTCGTGCAGGCATCCAGCGCGCGGATGTTGGCGGCGCCGCCGAGCGCGGCCAGGAAGCTCGGCAGCGTTGCCCGGGTCGCCAGCGGGCCGCCAAAACGGGCGCTGCCGCGTCCTCGGGCTCGCGTCCGGGTGTCTTCAGGTCGAAGCGCGCGATGACGAAGCGGAAAGCCAGGTAGTAGACAGCGAAATAGAGCGCGCCGACCGGGCAGCATGAGCAGCGGCTGCGTCGCCTTGCCATAGTTCAGCAGGTAGTCGAAGAGCCCCGCCGAAAATCCGAAGCCGAGGCGCACGCCGAGGAGGTCCATGAGCACCATTGCCGTACCCGTCAGCACCGCATGCAGTGCGTAGAGCGCCGGGGCGAGGAACACGAAGGTGAATTCGATCGGCTCGGTGACGCCGGTCAGGAACGAGGTCAAGCGCCATCGACAGCAGCAGTCCGCCGGCGGCGCGGCGGCGCCCGGCCGGCGCCGCGTGATACATCGCGAGACAGGCTGCGGGAAGGCCGAACATCATCACGGGAAAAAATCCGGACATGAATACGCCGGCGCTCGGATCGCCGGCGAAGAAGCGATTCAGGTCGCCGGTGACGCCGCCGTAGTCGCCGACGATGAACCAGGCCAGGTTGTTCAGCACGTGATGCAGGCCGGTGATGATCAGGAATCGGTTAAGGACGCCGTAGATGAAGAGCCCGATCTCGCCAGAATCGAGGATGGCCCGGCTCAGCGTGTCCATGCCGCGTTCGAGCGCCGGCCAACCCCAGCCGAAGGCGCCGGCGAGGACGAGACCGGCGACGCCAGCGACGATCGGCACGAACCGCCGCCCGCCGAAGAATGCGAGGTAGCTCGGCAGCCGGATTTCGCTGTAGCGGTTGTACAGACGTGCCGGCGAGGTAGCCGGAGAGGAGTCCCGCGGGGACCGAGAGCTTGGTCAGCGTGCCGGCCGGCGACCTCGGCCAGCACCTCGGCGCCGCGCGTGGCGACGAAATAGCAGACGACGGCCGCGAGACCGGACGCGCCGTGGTTCTCGCGCGCGATGCCGACGGCGATTCCGATCGCGAACAGTATGCCGAGGTTCGCGAATATTGCCTGGCCGGCAGCCGCGACTGCCGGCAGGTCCAGCAGGTCAGGTTGGCCGAGCCGCAGCAGCAGGCCGGCGATCGGCAGTACCGCGATCGGCAGCATCAGCGCCCGTCCGAACTGCTGCAAGCCCGCGAACCATCGAGCTCATGACGTTGCTCCCGGTCTTCGAATTCGGCAAGCAGGCCGCGCACGGCGGCGTGCGGAGTCGAGTTCGAGCGCTTCCTGGGCGAGGGCGCGGCATTGCGAAAGCGTATGCCGGCGCACGCTGTCCTTCACCGCCGGAATCGCCGCCGGAACCGACGGACAGTTCGCCGACCCCGAGGCCGACCAGAACCGGTGCGGCGAGCGGATCCGAAGCCAGTCCGCCGCAGACGGCAACTCCGCGACCGGCCGCCCGCGCGGCAGTGCAGACGCCGCCGATCAGTCGCAGCACCGCGGGATGCAGTGCGTCGAGACCGGCCGCGAGCAGCGGATGCGTGCGATCGATCGCGAGCACGTATTGCGTCAGGTCGTTCGTGCCGATCGAAAAGAAATCGGCGTGGGGCAGCGAGCCGCGCGGCGTTGATCGCGGAAGCGGGCGTTTCGATCATGATGCCGAGCGGGATGTCGCGCATTGCCGCGCGATGTCGGCCGCGACCTCCTCGATCATGCGCCGCACGGCCTGGATCTCGGCGACCTCGTTGACCATCGGCAGCAGGATCCGGCAGCTGCCCGGCCGGGCGCACGGCAAGGATGGCGGCGATCTGCGTGCGCAGAAGATCCGGACGCCACAGGCTGGCGCGGATGCCGCGCAGCCCGAGCGCCGGATTGTCCTGCGGCGGCATCGCGAGGAACGGAATCGCCTTGTCGCTGCCGGCATCGAGCGTGCGCACGACGACCGGGCGTCCGGCGAAAGCGTCGACGACCTGCTGGTACTGTCGCGCCTGTTCGGCCGGATCCGGCGCCTCGTCGCGATCCAGGAACAGGAACTCGGTGCGCAGCAGTCCACAGCCTTCGGCGCCGGAGGCCACCGCGGCGGCGCCTCGGCCACCGAGCCGACGTTGGCGAACACCTCGATGCGCTCGCCATCGGCGGTGCGGCAGTCGGACGCCGCCGCGCTCAGGAGTCGCGTCCGATCTTCGCGAGCGTTCCGCGATACGCGCTTCGGCTTCGGCAATCGTCCGCGGCATCGGGCGCGATCGTCAGGCGGCCGCGATCCGCATCGAGGAGGAGCGTCGTGCCGTCGGCGATCGCAAGCAGCGCCGCATCGACGCCGGCCAGCATCGGCAGCCCCATTGCGCCCGCCAGGATCGCGACATGCGAAGTCGCCGCGCGGCTGACCGTGCAGATGCCGGCGATGCGCGACGCGTCGAGCGCCAGAAACTGCGAAGGCAGCAAGTCGCGCGCGACCAGGATGGCGCCGCTCCGGCAGCGGCATGGATCGCGGACTCCGCGGTCGACCCGCCAGCAATTCAAGGAGCTGCAACTCGAGGTCGCGCAGGTCGTCGACGCGGGCCGCGAGGTGGGCATCGTCGACCGATTCGAGCGCGCGCAACGGCCTTGCGCACGGCGGCGCGCCAGCGCATGGCCGGCGCTGCTGCCTGCGCGATCTGCCGGTGCGCGGACGCGAGCAGCTCCGGGTCGTCGAGGAACTCGAGATGCGCGCCCACGATTTCCGGCGCGCGCACCGCCTCGGCGGGAGCGCGCGCGAAAGGCGCGTGCGAAGGCGCTCACGGGCCGTCATCGAGGCGTTGCAGTTCCCGCCGGGCGCGCCGGCCGCGTTCGGCGACCTCGGGCTGCCGCGCGCGCGATCCGCACTGCCGTGCCGAGGGCGATGCCGGGCAGCGGCGATGCCACGCAATGCCGACCGGCCAGATGCCGTCCGGGGCCATGCGGATCTCGCAGCCGGCGTGCCCGTACTTCTGCCGACGGCGAGTGCGCGCGCGAGCGCCTGTTCCATAGCGCGCCTGCACTGGGCCGCATCGACGCCGGAGGCACGCAAGGTCAAGCGGTCGCCATGGCTCGCACCCAGGGACAGCAGCGCGACCGCACTTCGCGCATTGGCGCTGCGTCCGCGCAACGACAGCGTGGCATCGGCGCGAAGCGTTCCTGCATGCTCTGGGCGACGAGCGCCGCCGGACGCGCATGCAGTCCGTGCGGCAGCGCGACGACGAGCGTCGCGATAACCGCGGTGCCGCCTCGTCCCTCCGGGACCGGTCGCCGGCCGAAGCGCCGCAAGCCGCGCACAGTCATCAGTGCGATCGCCGGCGTGCAGTCGACCCGGCGGGTGACGCTCGACGATCCGGAACCGGTCCGGTTGCGGTCACGATGACCGGGGTGACGAGGCTTCGGGCGCTTCGCGCGCGAGCAGGTCGAGGTCGAAACGCATCAAGGGTTCGCCGGCGCTGCACCGTCTGGCCGGCACGCACGAGCAGCGTCGAATCCCTCGCCCTTCAGGTCCACCGTGTCGATGCCGACGTGCAGCAGGAGCTCGGCGCCGTTCGCGGCGCGGATCGTCACCGCGTGCGCGGACTCGCGGAACCGCCGTGAAGCGTCGCCTTCGCAGGGCGCGATGCAACGTCGCGTCGATCGGGTCGATCGCGAGTCCGTCGCCCATCATCCTCCCGGCGAAGACCTCGTCGGCACTTCCTCGAGCGGCATGCGCCCAACCGGCAGCGGCGATCGCAGGACGAGATCGCTCATCGCCTCAGTCTCCGAGCTCGGCCCATGCAATGGTCCAGATCGGGTCGATCGCCGGCCGCGCGAATCGCAGGCACAGGTCGTGGCGGCCGGCCTGCGGCGGGATCCGGAGCGGCGGCAGCACGGTCACGCCGTGGGGCTGAGCGCGGCGACGGCGAGCGGCTGCACGGCGACCGGCTCGCCGTCGCAGCTTCCGACACGGACCTCGAACTCGCCGGCAGGCGTGCGCGCGTCGCCGCGACGGATGGCCTGCACATCCGCGCCGATCTGGAAATTGAACGGCACCTGCCCGACCGCCACGCGGAGCGAAGTGCCTCGGCTGAGATCGACCTCCGGCCAGATCCAGCAGGGATTGACGATGTCCACGTTGAAGAACGCGCGCCTGCCTTCGAGCGGCGCGTCGTCCTCGAGCCGCAGCACGAGATTGCCGGTGCACTGCCTCAAGGTCTGGTCGCGTTCGCATGCGCAGGAACCGCGGTATCGAGCTGGCCGTGCGTCCGGCGGACAGCGGAAGCCGGCCCGCATAGGTTGCCGCCCGCAGACGTGTGCCGTCGTCGCTTTCGAAGGCCTCTCGGTACGCGGCCGACCCCGGCGTCGGCGCGCTGCCGTCGAGGGTATAGCGGATCACGCCGAACGGCGCCTGTTTCGACAGCTCGACGCGCAGGCGATTCGGCGACGTCGTCCGGGACGCGAGCGCTGAGGCGAGGCTCGAAGGCGGAATCGGCGTGCCCGATTCCGAGCCGGCGATAGCGCGCGAACTGCACGCGGCAGTCGCGCCTGAAAACCGGACCAGTCGCGCGCGGCGGCGGGTGACCAGGTGACTTCGGCGATGCGCGGCTGCGCGCGGGAAGACCTGGTGGGTCGACGCGCTCCGGCAGGCGCATGTGCTCGGTCCACGCGTTGACCTGCGCGCCGAGGATGTGGCGCTGCTTCGGCCGGCGCGAGCTCCGGCGGCACCGGTTCGAAGGCGTAGACGTCCGCGAGCGAGACGATGCGCCGGGCGTCCCGGGGGCTCGTCCGGCGAGTCGCCTTGCAGATGATCGAGATACAGGCCCGGGCGACGGCGTCATCACGACGTCGTGCCCGGCGCGCGCCGCCGCGACTCGCGCCCTCGGTGCCGCGCCAGGACATGATGGCCGCGTGCGCGCGGCAATGCCGCTTTCCAGGATTTCGTCCCAGCCGATCAGCCGGCGTCCGTGGCGCGTCCAGGAACCGGCTCGATGCGCGCGATGAACCAGCCCTGCAGCGCCGCTTCGTCGGCGAGCCCGAGCTCGCGGATGCGCGCCTGCACGCGCGGCGAATCCCTGCCAGCGATCCTTGACCGCTTCGTCGCCGCCGATATGGACGAACTCGCCGGGGAACAGCTCGATCACTTCGGCTAGCACGTCCTCGAGAAACGCGAGCGTCGACTCCTCGGCATTGAACAGATAGTCGTGCACGCCCCAGTCGGACGAGACGGCCGGCGGAGCGCCGCCGGTCCCGAGTCGCGGGTAGCTCGCGATGGCGGCCTGCGCGTGGCCGGGCATGTCGATTTCCGGGACGATCGTGACGAAGCGGTCCGCGGCATAGGCGACGATCTCGCGCACCTCGTCCTGGCTGTAGTAGCCGCCGTAGAGCGGCGGCTTGCCGGTCGCCGGGTCCGGATTGCGCGGCCAGGCCGCGCCGGCGGGTCGGCGCCAGGCGCCGACTTGTGTCAGCAGCGGATACTTGCGGATCTCGAGCCGCCAGCCCTGGTCGTCGGTCAGGTGCCAGTGCAGCACATTGAGCTTGTGCAGGGCCATCCAGTCGATCAGCTCGCGGATGTAGGCGGGAGGCTGGTAGTGCCTGCGCCGAGTCCAGCATCAGCCCACGCCAGGCAAAGCGCGGCATGTCCTCGATCCGAAGCGCCGGGATCTCGGCCGGTCCGGAATCGGCGGCGTCCGCCGTGACGAGCTGCCAGAGCGTGACGGCCCCGTAGAAGAGCCCGCGCGGATCCTCGGCGCCGGATCGTCGACGCCATGCGACGAGACCTCAATTCGTAGGCCTTCGGGCGAGGCGCCAGCTCGCGTGGCGAGCGAGAGCCGGATGCCGCCAGCCGTGTCATCGTCGCGACGCCGATGCTGCGAGCCGGATGCCGCGGGTGCGCGCGAGCGAGGTCCACGAAATAGCGCGCGACCCGCGTTCGCGCCGGATCCCGCGCACGATCGACGCGTGCCGTTGGCGATCTCGAAAGCTGCCGCTGCGAGCGTCGACGGACGCGGGTGCAGGAATGACCTGCCACGCACTGCCGGCCGCTTCGTTGCCGCTGCCGCAGGCGGCGAGGGCTGCCAGGCACGCCACGGCGAACGCGGCACAAGGCAACCGCAGGGCCCGGCAGCGGCCCGGTTTCGTGGCCTTCGTCGTCACGGCATGCACCATAGAACAAGGGCGGAGGAGTTGCCTCCTCCGCCCTTCGAACACCCCCGCTCGCATCCGGTCAGAACTTGACGCGGAGGCTCAGGTAGTACTGCGCCCCGTTCTTGTAGAACGCCCTCGGCTGGTCCTTGTTGAGCGCGAAGTACTTCAGCGTCGGGTTGTTCAGATTCTGGCCGTCCAGGGTCATCGTGTAATTTTCGTTGAACGTGTAACCGAGCGAGGCCGCCAGCGAATCGAGTGTCGTCCTGCGAGAACGCCGTGTTGCCGGTCGAGCCCGCTGAAGAACTCCGAGCGGTACGTATATGTGACGCGCGCATTGAAGCTGTCGTTCTCGAAGTAGCCGCTCAGGTTGTAGGTGTTCTCCGACGTGCCGACCAGCCGGTCGTCGTCGCTGGTCACCCGCGAGGTCTGCTTGCCGTCCGCGTAGGTGTAGTTGGCGGCTAACGCCGAAGTTGTCGTTGATCGCCTGCTGGTAGTTGCAGTTCGACGCCCTGCACGCGCCCCTGCGCATTGACGGGCACGGTCAGGTCAGTACTGGAATCCGCGCCGTCCGGGAAACGTCGTGCTGTAAGTAAAGTAGGTCCTTGGCGCTCGGTGCCGAACGCCGACGTAGTTGTCGAGATCCATGTAGAACAGGCCGACGCCCAGCAGCGAATTGCTCGCGAAATACCATTCGAGCCCGGCATCGAAGTTCGTCGAGCGGATCGGCTCGAGGTCCGGATTGCCTCCCGAGCCGCTGCCGATCTCGTCGACACGTTGCCGGCGGCGCGCCCAGTGAACGGAGCCGGCGAGCGCCGAATAGTCCGGCGCGCGTCATGGTCTTCGCGGCCGCGAACCGCGCCACCAGATCGTCGGTCGACGTCCCACTTCAGGTTGGCGCTCGGCAGCCAGTCGTCGTAGGTGTGATTGTCGGGACCGGCTTGAAAGGGCCGAATAGCCGAGCCCGTGATCGCATCCGGATCCGGACGGCTCGGCCGAGCACGTAGCCACGTGTCTTCCTCGGTCTCGACGAAGCGCACGCCGATGTTGCCGCTCCAGTTGGAGCCCTCGAAATTTGCCTGCACGTACGCAGCCGTATTTTTCTCCTCGACCTGGAACAGGCCGGTCCAGTCGAGTCGCGCCACCGGATCGCGGTTGACGTTGCCCCGCACTGTTGTAGGCCGCGAGCTGCGCCGGGGTCCAGTACCAGACATCCGTGGGGAACGATCCGCCAGAAGCTGCTGAAGTCGGACGGGTAGTTCTGGAATGTGTCCGGATAGTTGCGCAGGGTCGACCTGGCGTCGCCGAGAAGAGCGGCCCCTGGGCGATGACACTGAGCGATTCGCGCTTGTGGTTGCTGTAGCGCGACGCCGAACTGGAGCCCGGTCAAGGCGCCGCCGTCGAGCGCAAAGTCGGCGTCGATCTTGGCCCAGTCCTCCTGGTCCTCGACGTCCACGAACTGGGCGCCGAAGATCCAGCCGAAGTCGACCGGAGTGCCGCCCGGGAACGGTGTCGACGTATCGGTGCGCCCGAAATTGAAGTCCGGCGCGCTGTCCACGCCGTTGAATGTGTAGCCGCCGCCCGTACCCGTCCGGGGTACGTCTCGGACACGTCCTGCGTCGGCGTCTCGCCGTGACCTTCGGACGTCCCGATCTGGCCAGAAAGCGCGAATGTGTCGCTGAACCGATAGCTGGCTTTGAAACTGCCGTAATTCGAGGTCGCCTTGGCGTCGGGCCGCGAAATCTGGTCGTAGACGCCGTCGAGGGCGTAGCCGGGCCGCGACCAGTTTGCCTGGACCAGGGTGTTGTTCCTCACGACATAGCCCGGATCCGGCGCCTGACCTGGTGCCTCCCAGGCTCGCGCCCCCGTTGAGAATCTCGGTGTCCACACGAGGAAATTGCGGTTGTAATTCTTCGCATCCATGTCCGACATGAAGTACTGGAAGTCGAGCCTCAATTCGTCGCTCGGCCGGAATTCGATGTCCACCAGCCCTCCAGTGCG
This sequence comes from uncultured Gammaproteobacteria bacterium, assembly GCA_963775415.1. Classification (GTDB taxonomy): domain Bacteria; phylum Pseudomonadota; class Gammaproteobacteria; order Steroidobacterales; family Steroidobacteraceae; genus SCUD01. The sequence goes on along the minus strand of CAVZIO010000003.1, from coordinate 174,036 downwards.
CTTGCGTTCCTGCTCGAAGAACGCCGCGCCGATCGGTACGGATATTGACACGCCGGCAGATCGGGATTCGAGGTCGCCATGGCGCTCCGGGAGCGATTGTCCCGTAGCCCAGGATCTCGACGCCGTCGCGACGCAAGTGACGCTCTTCCGAGAATGCCTGCACCATCACGCCAAGCGTGCCAGCGTCGTTCTTCCAGTTGAAGAGGCCGTTCATCTGCGGATCCATCTCGTCGGGCAGCTCCGCGTAAACCGTGCCGGAGGACGCGCCGAAGCGTGAACTGTTCGGCGAAGTCCAGTGGCTTGCGCGTGATGATGTCGACCGAACCTGCAACGCCGCCCTCGACGAGCGATGCCTGCGAGCTCTTGTGCACGACGACCTGGTCGACGAGCTCGGAAGGCAGCAGGGTATAGCTGACGCTGCGTCCGACCTGCCGAACTGGTTCAAGCACGAACCAGTCGCCGGAGGCGACGTTGTGGCCGTTGAGCAGGGTCTGCGTCAGGCTCGGACTGGTGCCGCGCATGCTGATGCGATCGTTCTCGTCAAACCCACCCTCATTGGCGCCGGCCGACTGATCGTGATGCCGGGGAGCCGCGCCAGCGAATCGGCGACGTTCTTGTCGGGCATCTTGCCGATGTCTTCGGCGGTGACGACCTCTATGACCGAATTCGCGGCGCGCTTCGTGTCCAGCGATTGCTGGTTCGACACGCGAATACCTGTGACGACTACCTCTTCCAGTTGCTGCGGACTGCGCCGGATCGTTCTGTCCGAAGAGCGCGATCGCGACTGCCGTTCCGATCAATGTCGACCGTGTGCTGTTCATGTGCTCTGGCCCCCCTTAGGCGCAGTCAGCGCGGCCGCTCCGCGCATTTGCTATGAAACCCCTGCCATCCAAACCTTCGTAGAGCCCAGTGGCAGAACCAATGTGATGCCAATATAATACCACTGTGGCTTGGATGGCAAGCCTATAGAAACAGAGCAAAACGACCGGCACGGGCCGCTGTATCGTTGACCGATTGGCCGCGTGTGGGAGTAGGGAGGGCTGGCGGTATGGGATTGGTATCATCGCAGCCGGCGATTGGGCACCCGGGCAAGGCATCGACACGACTCTTGCAGGCGGTTGGGCCGCTTGCGGAATCCAGCAACCTCCCGCTGTACCAGAAATTGCAGCGGGCGCTGCGTGAGGCGATTGACCGGCGCATCCTGGACGCGGACGACGCATTGCCGCCCGAGCGTGATCTCGCCGTCGAGTTCGGCGTTTCGCGGATCACCGTGCGCAAAGCCATCGACGGATTGGTGAACGAAGGCCTGCTGGTGCGCCGGCAGGGCTCGGGCACGTTCGTGCGCGGGAGAGTCGAGAAAAATTTCTCGATGCTGACTTCCTTCTCGGAGGACATGCGCGCCCGCGGCCGCAATCCGCGCAGCGAATGGCTCAAGCGTGCAAGCGGGACCGTCACACCGGAAGAGTCCCTGACATTGCGCTCGAGCCCCGGCACCCCCGTCTACCGCTTCAATCGCCTGCGGTTCGCCGACGACGCACCGATGTCGATCGAATACGCAACGATCGTCGCCTCCAGCCTTCCGTCGCTCGATGCCGTCGAGACTTCGCTGTATCAGGCGCTGGAGGAGGTTGGTAACCGGCCGGTGCGCGCGCTTCAGCGCCTGCGCGCCGTGCTGTTGACCAGGGAGCAAGCCGAGTTGCTCTGCGCGAAACCGGGCGACGCGGGGTTGCTCGTTGAGCGGCTGGGCTTCCTGCAGAACGGCCGCGCAATCGAATTCTCACAATCCTATTACCGCGGCGACACCTACGATTTCGTCGCCGAACTCAGCACGTCACGGTGACCGGCGATACCCGCATTTTCCGGGAGGCGGCAGACGCTCCCGCGGTCGTTCGCTTCCAATTGGATTCGAACCGCGGATCTGTCGAACGCCTCGGGAGCCGTCATGCGCGAGTTCGCGCCGCGAGCTGTCGTCACCTGTGCGCGCGGCAGCTCCGACCACGCGGCAACGTACGCGAGATATCTGATCGAAACGCGCACCGGTCTCCTTGCGTCTTCCGCCGCGCCCTCGATCAGCTCGCTCTATGCGTCGAAGCCCGACCTCGAGGGCGTGCTGTTCGTTGCGATCTCGCAATCGGGTGCGAGCCCGGACCTGCTGGCTGCCGCAACGACGGCGCGCAATGCGGGCGCGCTCGTTGTGGCGCTCGTGAACGCTGAAGGATCGCCGCTCGCGCGCGCTGCCAACCACACGATCCCACTTCACGCGGGCCTCGAGACCAGCGTCGCCGCCACGAAATCCTATATCGCGTCACTGGCTGCGATCGTCCATCTCGTGGCGCAGTGGACGCGGGATCACGAGCTGCAGGGCGCCCTGGAACAGGCGCCTGAACAGCTGGCCCTTGCCTGGCAACTCGACTGGGGCATCGCCGTCGAACAGCTTCGGACATGCCAGCAGTCTCTATGTGGTCGGCCGCGGGCTTGGTCTCGGAATCGCACAGGAGGCTGCCCTCAAGCTCAAGGAGACCTGCGGTCTGCATGCAGAGGCATTCAGCGCGGCGGAACTGCGCCACGGCCCGATGGCGCTGGTGCGCCGAGGATTTCCGGTGCTCGCATTCGCGCAGCATGACGAGACGCATGAAGATGTCGAAGTGCTGGCGGGCGAGCTCGGCCGGATGGGCGCGGTGGTCCTGCTGGCCGGGTCCGAGTCTCCGGGCGTCATCGCGCTGCCCACGCTAATCGCGCATCCGGCGATCGAACCTCTGCTGATGATCCAGAGCTTCTACCGGCTCGCGAATGCGCTTGCAGCCGCTCGCGGCTGCGATCCGGATCGCCCGCCTCACCTGAGCAAGATCACCGAGACGGTCTGATGGCGGTCGCACTCGTCAATGGTCGCGTGCTCGGCGACAACGGCTTCCTCCATGACCGCGCCGTATTGCTGGACGGAGGCAAAATTGTCGATGTCGTCCTTCAGGATGACCCGCGCTGCAAGCGCGCCGAATGCCACGACCTCGGCGGCCATCTTCTGCTGCCGGGGTTTCTCGACACTCAGGTGAACGGCGGCGGCGGAGTGCTCTTCAACGCCGAGCCCACCGTCGACGCCATCCGCGAGATCGGTCTCGCGCATCGGCGTTTCGGCACCACCGGCTTTCTGCCGACGCTGATCAGTGACGATCTGCATGTGGTGGCAGGCGGACTCGCGGCCGTACGGGCTGCGATCGAAGCCGATGTGCCCGGCGTCCTCGGTATCCACATTGAAGGCCCTTATCTCAATGTCGAGCGCAAGGGCGTTCACGATTCCGAGAAACTGCGCGGCCTTGATGAGGGCGCGATCGGGCTGCTGACCTCACTTCGGGGCGGCAAGACCCTGGTGACGCTGGCGCCAGAGATGACGACGCCTGACATCATCTCGAAGCTGACCGCGGCCGGCGTCGTCGTGTCGGCTGGCCACACCAATGCGACGTATGATGAGATCCGCATCGCGCTGCGCCACGGACTGACAGGCTTCACTCACCTGTTCAACGCCATGTCGCAACTCACGGGACGCGAACCCGGAGTCGTCGGAGCTGCGCTCGACGATCCTGACAGTTGGTGCGGCATCATTGTGGACGGACGCCATGTGGATCCGACGGTGCTGCGTATCGCATTGCGCTGCAAGCGGCACGACCGATTCATGCTGGTCACGGATGCGATGCCAAGCGTCGGGGCGACGGAGAAATCGTTTTCGCTGCAGGGTCGGATGATTTCGGTCGCTAACGGCGTTCTCGTCGACGAAAACGGCACGCTGGCCGGCTCCGACACCGACATGGCAACGACGGTGCGCAACGCGGTCGAACTGCTGGGTATCGATTTGCCCGAAGCCATACGCATGGCCAGTCGATACCCGGCGGAATTTCTCGGGTTGGGCGGTGAGCTTGGGCGGATTGCGCCGGGCTACAGGGCAAACCTGGTGCTCGCCGACGACAAGGTCGATGTCAAACAGACCTGGATCGATGGCCGGACGCTCACGTGATCCGCAGCTGCCTCCCATTCAGCGTCGAAGTTTCTCGATCAGGAGGTTCCGGACCTTCCGCGTGGCTTCCGGCGACAACTTTCCGAGCACACCACGCCTGTGTTCGGGGATGTGCGCGTGATCGTCGTCACGCGCGTCGAAGACGTAATGATGGAAAATTGCGGCCCAGGCCTTCCTGAGGTCTGGCGGCAATGGCCTGATATTGAGCAGGCTGTGCAACAGACAGTCCACGGCTGATTCTGTTCTCCCGACGGTGCCGATGGGGCCGTTCCACCAGTAGTTGACCAGGACGTTGAGTTGTCGATCGAGCGACTCCACGTGGTGAAACCACAGGGTGGGAATGAAGAGCGCATCGCCAGGTGCGAGTTCCGCGACATAGGCCGCCGAGAGGGCATCCTTTAGTTTCGGGAATCTTTCGAAGTCCGGATCGACGAGGTCCACGACACTCATTGCCGCGCCGGTCGGTGCATAGTCGAGTGGTCCGATATAGAGGTTGGAAACCTGTTCCGGCGGGAACAGCGTGAACCGGCGCCTGCCCGCCACCACGCAGGCGACATTGTTCGATTCGTCGACGTGGGCGGGCACCGTGACCCGGTTGCCAAGCCAGATTCGCGGCGCGACTGCTTCGTCGAGGATGGATAACCTGTTTGCCTCGGTAAATCCCGGCAGGCACTCCGGAATCGGCGCGCTCTGCACCGCAACCGACGGGGGATTTTCGAAGAGCGCATAGCGCGACAATTGTTCGACGATGGCGGATACGGGCAATCGGTTGTGAGCGAAGTTGACCCCGTCCATCGAGTCCTTGTACGAGATGCGGCCCCGGGCGTGGGGCGGCATCAGGATTGCATCGACGGGCGTGCCGTTGTCGAAGGCGATCAAATAGCGGCTGATTTCCGCAGGCGACACCAGCCCTGCCCGCACCGCCGGCCACGTATCGACGAGGCCGCGCAGCACAGCAGGCCGGTATTCTGCGACGATTTCCTCGCGAAACTTCCTCTCGTCGACGTCGCGCCACTCGGGGATGGGTTGCGGTGTCTGATGCAGCATCGTCAGTCGCTCAAGCAGCCGATGCCCGGATGTCCTGCGGGGCCTTAACCGCTGACCGCCGGCAGCGCGTCGACGAATTCCGCCATGCGCTTGCGGGTGCTGGCGTCCGGCAGGCGGCCGATGCCGCCGCCGAGGTTGTCGATCATGTGGCGGGACTGGCTGGTCGCCGGCGTCACGACCGTCACGGCCGGGTGCCCCAGCACATATTTAATGAAGAACTGCGCCCAGCTCGCGGCATCGAAATCGGCTGCCCAGGCCGGGAGCGCGCGATCGCCGACCCGCTGGAAGAGCCGTGTGCGCCCGAACGGCACGTAGACCATCACGGCGACCTTCCGCTCGATCGCGAGCGGGAGGATCGTGTCCTCGACATCCCGGTTGTCGACGGCGTAGTCGACGCCGATGAAGTCGAGCGGTTCTTCGCGTATCACGCGTGCGAGGTCGGCGTACTGTTCCTTATTCGTCGATGTGACGCCGATGTAGCGCACGCGCTTCGCGGCCTTGAGGTCCTTCAGTATCCCGAGCTGCACCGGGATGTCGCCGAGATTGTGGACCTGGATCAGGTCCATCCTCTCGACGCCGAAGCGGCGGAAAGACTCCTCGATCTGGGACTTCGCTGCCGCTGCATCCGCCGCTCCGCCGCCTCGCGGCGCCACGTTGACCTTGGTCGCCCAGAAGATCTTCTGTGTGATGCCGAGTTCACGCGCGAGCCGGCCCGCAACGGCCTCCGACGCGCCGTAGGAGGGCGCCGTGTCGAATACGGTGGCGCCGCGCTCGACCATTGCGGAGAGCACCTCGCGCAGCGAAGTAACGTCGTCGCGTTCGGCAACGGCCCTGAAGGTGGCTGAACTCCCGAGTCCGATGACCGGAACCCTCTCGCCGCTCGACGGAATCGGCCGGGAGAGCAGCGACTCGCGCGCAGCACCGATCGCGAGGCGCGGGCCGAAGCCGAGCGCAGCGCCCGCGGCGAGGGTCATTCCGATCCACTGGCGGCGATCAATCATCGAGGGCTGAAAGATAGCAGATCACCTGCTCAATCGTTCTCGCCTGAACCCGCCTGGACGATCGGCAGGCCATTCGCCTCCAGCCAGACCGAGCGACCGATCGGGGATGTCCACCAGGCCTCGAAGAGCTTGATGCCCATGTCGTCCTGCGGGAACCGCGCGGCGAACGCGGAGAGATCCAGTTCCCTGCGGGTCGCCTCGAGGTCGAGCCCGCGCGCCACCGCGCCCGCGGCCTGGCTCCGAAGCGACTCGAGCATGGCGATCAGCAGGTCGACGTAGACCGGATCCCGCTGCACGTCGCCATGGCCGGGGACCAGGATTTCGAAGGGATGCTCCTTGATCTTGCCGAGCGTCGCGATCCACTCGCGCGGGAAGCTGCCGAATCCGTAGGGTATCGGGTGAACGACGAGGTCGCCCGTGGCGAGGATTCGCTCCACGGGCAACCAGACAACGAGGTCCCCCTCGGTGTTGCCGCGGCCGAGGTGACGGATGTGGATCTCGCGCGATCCGCGATGTAGCACGAGTTCGTCGGCAACCGTGAGATCCGGCGGGGTGACGGAGATCCGTTTCGCATCGCCGAGCAGGAGGTTCAGGTCGTCGAGCAGAACCGTGCGCCGCTCCGACAGCTCGCCTTTCTCCTTGAGAGCCGTCCACTCGCTGATCGTGGGGCCAAGGTCCTTCTCGAACCCGGTGACATATTTGTAGGGCGGACCCAGCATCGCCGCGCGCGTCGCCGGATGGCCGATGATCGTGATGCCCGGGAATTCCGCCCGATACACCTGATTTCCGAGATTGTGATCGCCATGCCAGTGGCTGTTGATCAGGTGGCTGACGGGCTTCGACGTGATGCTCCGTATGAGGCGGACTGCGTTATCGGCCGCGATCGGCATGCCGCCGCCCTCGAATACGACGACGTCCTGCTCGTTGACGATGACGAGCACATTGCCCTCGACCGGTTGGCGCAGCGGTTCGGGCCGCCGCAGCAGGTAAATGTCGGGCTTCAGCGGGACGATCTCGAGGTCCCAGGCCGTACCTGCCGCATGTGCCGGCATGTCCGCCGCGAGAAAAGCCAGGAGCGAAACGGCAGCTCGGAAATTCATCGGCGATCCCCCGCGGAATGGTCGCCGCAGTATTGGGGCCCGCTCGAGCGGGCGACAGGCGATCCGTCGCGTCCGGAGGGCCGCTCGCCGTTTCCCGCGTTGTGTCAGCGCTGGTCGAGACCCGTGCGGCGATGCAGCGCCGTCTGGAGGATCGACAGTGCTTCGACGGCGACCGTATCCTGACCGTCGTTGGTCAGGATCGTGAACCACAGTGTCAGGTCACCGACCTGGAGTACGCCCTGGCTCATGTACTTGAATTCGTCCGCGCGCGGGTCGCGATCGGTCGCGGAGAAGTAAAAGCCGATCCCGTTCACGCCATTGATCTGGCGCACTTCGAGAAAGCTCTCGACGACCTGGGACTTGATTCGCTCGGAGGCGTCACGGATCGCGTCGCGGAGCGCGGAGGTTTCGCGAATCTCCGGAGCGTTCGGGTCCTCCCATTCCGGGGTCACGAACACCTGGAATGGGGCCCCCTCGGCGGGACCCAGCTCGATCGTCGGCGGCCCGCCACCGGGCGGCTGGTCCACATTGTCGACCCATCCTGTGGGCAGCCCGAGCTCGAGTGTGTCGAGGTTCGGCAGTTCATAGCGGCGGACGGTGGGATCGTCGGCGCGCGCGCAGAGGCCCGCGACGAGCACGGCACCGGTCAGCAGGGCGGTGATCACGGACCGGCGCATGGCCCGCGACCGATGATTCGGACTCTAGGGCGCCGGCGCCGCAACCGCTGTGGGGTCGCCGCCGCCCGCAACGAAGCCTACTTTCTGCAGGCCGCCGCGCTGCAGCGTGAAGAGCACGTTCGCGACGTACACGTAGGGCACGCGCCGGTGCGCGTCCACATGTATCTCGGGCTGCGGATCCTTGGTATTTTCGATCGCGACATAGTCGCGGAAAGACTGTGCGTCGACCGGCGTGCCATTCCAGATGATGGACCCATCGAATTCGACGAAGATCCGCACCACTTCCGGCGGTTCGGTCGGCGGGTTCGGGTTGTCGCGGGGCAGATCGATCTTGACGGCATGCGTCATGACCGGGATGGTGATGATGAAGATGATCAGCAGCACCAGCATGATGTCGACCAGCGGGATCACGTTCGGTTCGACCATCGGATCCGCGCTGTCGCCCTTGACCGAAACCGCCATGGAAATCCCCACTCGGCCCCTGTGTCACAGGGCCTTGATCGTTGATAGACCGAGTTTGCCCTTCCACTCCGGATGGCGCAAGCCAGCCGCCTCCCCCGGTGTTATCCTTTTTGGAAAACCCGCCGGCGGGGCGGTTGGGCGGGGGCAGGGATGACGAAGGCAACCGGCGACATACGCAATATTGCCCTGGTGGGTCACGCCGGGGCAGGGAAAACGCTGTTGGCTGAGGCGCTCCTGTTCGGCGCCGGCAGCGTCCGCGCCAAGGGCAGCCTGGCCCGCGGGACCACGGTCTGCGATCACGATCCCCAGGCACGACGGTTGCTCCACTCCGTGGATGCGACCCTTTGCTGGCTCGAGACCGGCAAGGCCCACGTCAACTTGATCGACACCCCCGGTTTCCCTGATTTCATCGGGAGGACCTTGCCGATCCTCGAGGCCGTGGAGACTGCCGCCGTGGTGACGAGCGCGGTCGCCGGTGTCGAGCCAATGTCGCAGCGGATGATGGACGCCGCCCGGGAGCGCGGATTGTGCCGACTCGTCGTCATCAACAAGATCGATGCCCGCGAGGCGAATCCCGAGGCAACGCTCGAGGAAATCCAGGACCAGTTCGGCCGCGAATGCCTGCCGATCAACCTGCCCGCGGCCGGCGGCAGCAAGGTCATCGACTGCTTTTTCCATAATGACGGCGAGGCCACCGATTTTTCCTCCGTCAAGGAAGCCCACACGCGGATCATCGACCAGGTCGTCGAGGTGGACGACGAGCTGATGGCGCTTTATCTTGAGCAGGGCGAGGAGCTTGCGCCCGAGCAGCTCCACGATCCATTTGAAAAAGCGCTGCGCGACGGCCACCTCGTGCCGGTCTGCTTCGTCTCGGCCGAAACCGGGGCAGGGATCCCGGAGTTGCTCGAGGCGATCGCGCGGCTGATGCCGAATCCTGCGGAGGGAAATCCGCCCCCATTCTTCCGGGGTGAAGGCGACGATGCCGAGCTCGCCACGGTCTCACCCGAACCGGGGCGCCATGCGATTGCGCATGTCTTCAAGGTCATCATGGATCCTTTCGTCGGCAAGCTCGGGCTGTTCCGCGTGCATCAGGGCACGATCCGGTCGGGCGCCCAGCTGTTCGTCGGCGATGCGCGCAAGCCCGTGAAGATCGCGCACCTCTTCCGCATGCAGGGCAAGGAACACGGCGAGATCCCGCAGGCAGTGCCAGGCGACATCTGCGCCGTCGCGAAGCTCGATGAGCTGCATTTCGACGCGGTGCTGCATGACTCGCACGACGAGGACAACTATCACCTGAAATCCGTGACGTTTCCGCCCGCGATGCTCGGTGTCGCCATCGAGCCGGAACGCCGCGGCGAAGAGCACAAGCTCGCCGAGGCATTGCACAAGCTCGCCGCCGAGGATCCCTGCGTGCGGGTCGAGCACAGCAGTTCAGTGAACGAGACGGTCCTCTACGGCATGGGCGACCTGCATCTTCGCGTGATGACCGAGCGCATGACCGAGCGCTACGGCGTTTCCGTAAGGACGCGCCCGCCCTCGATCCCGTACCGCGAGACCATCACGCGGCCGGCCGAGGGCCATCACCGCCACAAGAAGCAGACGGGTGGCGCCGGCCAGTTCGGCGAGGTGTACCTGCGCATCGAGCCGCTCACCCGCGGCACCGGTTTCGAATTCGTCGACGACGTCGTCGGCGGCGCGATCCCGAACCAGTTCATCCCGGCGGTGGAGAAGGGCATCCGCCACGCGCTCGCCGAGGGCGCAGTCGCCGGATTTCCGCTGCAGGACATCCGCGTCTCCGTCTACGACGGCAAGTACCATTCGGTGGATTCGAAGGAAGTGGCCTTCGTGTCGGCCGGGCGCAAGGCCTTTCTCGACGCGGTGCAGAAAGCCGGGCCCGCGGTGCTCGAGCCCATCGTGCACGTCGAGATCAACGCGCCGGGCACTGTGATGGGCGACATCACCGCGGATCTCGCGACGCGGCGCGCGCGTATTGACGGCAATGAAGCGCGCGCGCGCGGAAGAATCGTGGTTTCGGCCTATGTGCCGCTCGCGGAGGTCACGGACTACCAGAACCGGCTGAAGGCGCTGACCGGGGGTGAGGGCAGCTTTACGCTGCAGTTGAGCCACTACGACCCGGTCCCGCCGCGCAAGCAGCAGGAGCTGGCATCTGCCTGGAAACCGGCCGCAGGAGAAGAATGAACAACGCCGCGCAACGCTCCGACACCCGCATCATGGCCGTCTTCTGCGACTTCGAAAATGTCGCGCTCGGCGTTCGCGACGCGAAGATCCCGACCTTCGACATCCGGAAAGTGCTCGAGCGGCTTCTGCTCAAGGGCAACATCGTCGTCAAGAAGGCGTACTGCAACTGGGAGCGCTACCACGATTTCAAGCGCGGCATGCATGAGGCCGCATTCGAGCTGATCGAGATCCCGCACGTGCGCCAGTCCGGCAAGAACTCTGCCGACATCCGCCTCGTCGTGGACGCGCTCGATCTCTGCTACACGAAATCGCACGTGGACACCTTCGTGATCATCAGCGGCGATTCCGACTTTTCGCCACTCGTGTCGAAGCTCCGCGAGAACAACAAGATCGTGGTGGGCTGCGGCGTGAAGAACTCGACGTCGGACCTGCTGATCAGCGGCTGCGACGAATTCATCTATTACGACGACCTGGTGCGGGGCGAAGGACGTGCCCGCGTCGCGCGGCGCCCGAAGTCGGAAAAGTCGGAGGCGAAATCACCGGCGACGCCTGACGACCGCCGCCAGGAAGGCATCGAACTCCTGATGGAGACCGCCGAGGACCTGTTCGCAGAGCGCGATGCCGAGGAGAAAGTCTGGGGATCGATGGTCAAGCAGGCCATCAAGCGGCGCAAGCCCGGCTTCAATGAGAGCTACTACGGATTCAAGAGTTTCGGGAAGCTGCTCGAGGAGGCGCGCGACCGCAAGCTGATCGACCTCGAGTTCGACGCGAAGTCCGGCGGCTACATCATCACGCGCGTCGCCGCTGGCTGAATGAGGTTCGAACTGATGAACAGCATCGCCGTGAGTTCACGCAGCCTGTTCCTTGCGCTCCTGGTCGCGGGCCCCGCTGCCTGCCAGGATTCGCCGCACGTCGCCCCGAGCGGCGATACGAAGGTGACGGTGACCACCTTCGCGAGCGGGCTCGAACACCCCTGGGGGCTCGCATTCCTGCCGGACGGGCGGATGCTCGTGACCGAGCGGCCCGGGCGATTGCGCACTGTGGGCAAGGACGGGTCGCTGTCGGAACCGATCGCGAACGTTCCGCCCGTGCACGCCAAGAACCAGGGCGGCCTTCTCGACGTGATCCTGGATCCCGGATTCGCGCGGAACGCCATCATCTATCTTTCGTACGCGGAACCGGGCGATGGCGACACCAACGGAACCGCGGTCGCGCGCGCCCGGCTCGACGCCGGCCGGCTGGCGGACGTTACCGTGATCTTTCGCCAGCGGCCGAAGTTCGCAAGCAATCACCATTTCGGTTCGCGCCTCGTTTTCGCGCCCGACGGCAACCTGTTCGTGACGACCGGCGAGCGGAACTCGCAACGTGCCCTGGCCCAGGACCTCGGCACGCATATCGGCAAGGTCCTGCGGATCACGAAGGAGGGCACCTCTCCCCTCGACAATCCATTCGTCGGGAAGGAGGGCGCCCTGCCCGAGATCTGGTCCTACGGCCATCGAAATATCCAGGGCGCGGCGCTTCACCCGGTGACCGGCGAGCTCTGGACGCACGAGCACGGGCCGCGTGGCGGCGACGAGATCAACGTATCGAAGCCCGGCCGCAACTACGGATGGCCGGTGATCACCTACGGCCGCGAATACAGCGGCCCCTCGATCGGCGAGGGCACCGAGAAGGAAGGCATGGAACAGCCGCTGCACTACTGGGTGCCGTCGATCGCACCTTCGGGCATGGCATTCCACAGCGGCAATGCGTTATCCGGCCTGGAAGGGCCAGCTGTTCGTCGGCGCGCTCGCGGCCGAACAGCTGGTCCGGCTCGAATTGGACACGGAGGGCCGCGTCCGTTCCGAAGAGCGCATTGCAATCGGCAAGCGTGTGCGCGACGTGCGCGAAGGCCCCGACGGGGCGCTTTACCTGCTGACGGACGAGGACGCGGGCGAAGTGCTTCGGGTCGTCCCGGCGCGCTGATTCGTGGACCGGACCGAGCGTTTCTACCGGATCCGGCGCAGGCTGATCGAAAAGGGAGCGCTGACCCGGCGCGAGATCGAGGAGGACCTCGAGATCTCGCACGCAACTTTCAAGCGCGACATCGAGTACCTGCGCGACCGCCTGAATGTGCCGATTGTCTGGTCGCGCGATCGCCAGGCCTATGTGCTCGATCCCGAAGCGGAACTCGCGGAACTGCCGGGCGTCTGGTTCAGTCCGGCTGAAGTCTATGCGCTGCTCGAAATCGATCACCTGCTCGACACGCTCGGCTCCGGACTGCTGGGCAGCCAGCTTGAGCCGCTGCGCGCCCGCCTGCGATCCTTGCTCGAACACGGCGATCGCGGCCATCGCGAGATCCGGCGCCGGATCCGCGTGCTGACGCTCGGCATGCGGCGCGTAAACCGCGATGTGTTCGAAGCCCTGTCCCTCGCGCTGCTCGGCAGAAAGCAGGTCCACATCCGGCACCAGAAACGCGGTGACGGCGGAATCACCGAACGGATGGTGTCGCCGCAGCGCCTCGTGCATTACCGTTACAACTGGTATCTCGATGCCTGGTGCCACGTGCGCAAGGACCTGCGTGTCTTCGCCGTCGACGCGATCCGGCTCGCGCGCGTCGACGAGGCTCCAGCCCGCGAAATCGGCGATGCCGAGCTCGACCGCGTCCTGGGCGCCGGCTACGGAATCTTCGCGGGCGCCGAAACCGAGACGGCGGTGCTGCGCTTTCGTCCGGAAAGCGCGCGCTGGGTTGCCGATGAGGTCTGGCACTCGCAGCAGATCGGCCGCATCGAGCCTGACGGAAGCTACGTGCTCGAACTGCCTTACAGCCGTGAACCGGAACTCGTCATGGACCTGCTCAGGCACGGCGCAGGAGTCGAAGTACTGGCGCCGGCGGGGCTGCGCGCGCGGGTCGCCGCGAGCTTGCGGCCGCGGCGCGCCAGTACGCATGACGAGGTCACGCGTAACGCCGGGATCTGCGACCAGCCGTGCCGCGGGCGGGCTGGGGCGTTGCACGCGGGCCTGCAATCATGAATAAGTTGTGCGGATGAATCTCGACCTCCTGCGCAGCAACCGCAATCTGCTGTTCTGGGGTCTGCACACGCTCGGCTGGAGCGCGTACGGGCTCGCCCAGTTCGTCGGTTCGGCGGTCTATGGCAAGGAGCCCGGCTACGTCCAGGTGATCGCGATCGCGGCGGCCGCCGGATTCCTGCTCTCTGCGCCGCTGCGCTGGCTCTACCGGAGGCTCTGGACCGCGGGCCCGCGCGCGATGCTGATCGGCTCGCCGCTCGTCTGCTGGATCGTCGCGCTCGCCTGGCGCGCGATCATCAATACGGCCTACATGTCGATCGTCAAGCCCGACTGGGCGGTCGAGCTTCCGGCGCAGCCGCTCGAGATCTTCGTCGGCACGCTGTCCTCGATGGCGCTGCTCCTGTGCTGGACGGGCCTTTACTACGGCGTGAAGTTCTACGAGCGACTGCAGCTCGAGCGCGAGGCGACGCTCAAGCAGTCCGCCCTTGCCCAGGAAGCGCAGCTCAAGATGCTGCGCTACCAGCTCAACCCGCATTTCCTCTTCAATACGCTGAATGCGATCTCGACACTCGTGCTGGACGGCCAGAATCGCACCGCAAATCTCGCGGTTTCCCGGCTGTCGGAGTTCCTGCGCTACACGCTCGACCAGGACCCGATGAAGAAGGTCACGCTGCGCCAGGAACTCGACGCGCTCAACCTCTACCTCGGCATCGAGAAGCTGCGCTTTCGGCGACCGGCTGCGGCTCGAGTTCGACGTCGACGAGCGCGCCGAATCCGCCCTCGTGCCGTCGCTGCTGCTGCAGCCGCTGGTCGAGAACGCGATGAAGTACGCGATCTCGCCGCGCGAGCAGGGCGGTTCGGTCACCGTCATCGCCGGCATCGAAGGCCGGTCGCATTGCGCCTTGCGGTCGTCGATGACGGCCCGGGGCTGCCGGCCGGCGCCGCGAATGCCAATGGCCGCGGCGTCGGCTTGCGCAACACCCGCGAACGGCTCAAGGTATTGTACGGCGACGCGCACTCGGTCGAGGTGGCCGACGTGGCGCCGGGGCTCTGCGTGTCGAGATGCGGCTGCCGCTGGAGGTCTGAAAGCCGTTGGCCGGACCGATTCGCGCGATCATCGTCGACGACGAGCCGCTCGCGCGGCGCGGCCTCGAGTTGCGCCTCGGGCCTTCAGCGACTTCCAGATCGTCGACGCAGTGCGCGAACGGGCGCGAGGCGCTCGAGGCCGGTCGTCGCGCCACGCGCCGGACCTCATGTTCCTCGACATCGAGATGCCGGGCATCGACGGCTTCGAGGTGCTGCGCCGCATCCCGCAGACCAGCATGCCGATGGTCGTCTTCGTGACCGCTTTCGACCGCTATGCGATCGAGGCCTTCGACGCCCACGCGCTCGACTACCTGCTGAAGCCGCTCGTGGACGAGCGGCTCGAGCGCACGCTCGCGCACGTGCGCGACCAGTTCGCCCAGCGCAAGTCGGTGAAGCATCGCGAGCAGCTCGTCGCGTTGCTGGCGCAGGTGACCGGCGCCGGCCAGCTCGACGCCGAGGAGCTCATCGCGCGCGGCGCGGCAGGCGGCGCCGCGCCGCTTTCCCGAGGTGCTGCCGATCCGGCTCGGCCGCGAGACCCTGCGCCTTCCGGTCGCGGCGATCGACTGGGTCGACGCCGCGGGCGACTACATGTGCGTGCACGCGGAAGGGCGAACGCACGTCGTGCGCGCGACGATGAAACAGTTCGAGGAGCGCCTGGACCCGGCCGACTTCCAGCGCATTCACCGCTCGACCATCGTCAACCTCCGGCGCATCCGCAAGCTCAAGCCCCACACCAACGGCGAGTACTTCCTGACGCTCGACGGCGGCCACGAACTGAAGCTGTCCCGCAGCTACCGCGACCGGCTGGAGCGCATCCTCGGCAAGGCCTGACGCCGGCTGAAGCCCGGCTCAGGCCGGTGTCCGGTTCAGCGGAAGGCGGCGGATTCCGCGGGTGCGCGGGCGGCGAGCGCCCGGGCTCGTCCCCGCACCAACCGAAGAAGAGCTGGAAGACGACGATCGAGCAGGGCCGCGACGGTGTCCATGCGGCGGATTCTAGGCCGGCGCCCGCCGGCGTGGCTTGCCGCGGCAATCCGCCCGTCGCGCCGCGATGCCGCTCCGTCGCAAGGCGCGGGGTCGGGCGTATGCTGGGCATCGATGAGCGGCATCGAACCCATCGTCGTCTCGGTTGACGTGCCGACCACGCCCGCGCGCGCTTTCGAGGCATTCGCCGCCGAGTTCGCCGACTGGTGGCCGGTCTCGACGCACTCGCTCTCGCGTCAGCGCGGCGACGCGCTGCCGGCTCGACGCGACACTCGGGCGGGGCGCTCGAGGAGCAGGCGCCCGACGGCGAGCGCCATCTCTGGGGCACGGTGCAGTCGGTCGAGCCGGACGGCGCCTGCGCTTCACCTGGCACCCGGGCCGCGAGCCGGAATCCGCGCAGTGGGTCGACGTCGACTTCGCTCGCGACCGCTGCCGGCACCCGCGTCACGCTGACGCACGGCGGCTGGGAAGCGCTCGGCGAGATCGCGCCCATCCTGCGCCGCGAGTACGCATCAGGCTGGCTCGACGTGCTGGAAAAGCATTTCGCGGTGCCGATCGCGGGCATCGAAATAAGTCCAATTGCGCGCGGGCCACCCGCGTTTCGTGAACCATGCACGCCTGTCTCCACGCGACGACGCGTGGCCGACAGACAGCGCCGCCGGCGTGGGCGGAAGTATGCGTGTGATGAAACGTGGAGGTGCGGCGATGAACACTTCTCTTCGTGCCGCAGTCGCGTTCGGGTGCCTCGCCGCGCTCGCGGCCTGCGGCGGAAGTTCGAATGGCGGCGAGGGCACCGGCACGGGCCGCCTCACGTTGCGCATCGGCGACGCGCCGGTCGACGGAGCGAGGGAAGTCGTGGTGGTCTTTACCGGGATCGCTCTTCATGGCCCGGGCGGGACGCGCGACATCGAGTTCCCGGAACCACGCGAGATCGATCTCCTCGCCTACCAGAACGGGGCGACCGTCGACCTGCTCGACGGCGTCGGGTCGAGGCGGGCGAGTACGAATGGATGCGGCTCGACGTGATCGCGGAGCAGAACCGCAACGACGGTTCATACATCCTGTTCGAGACCGGCGAGCAGTATCCGCTTACGTCCCCAGCGGTTCCCAGACCGGGCTCAAGCTCAACCGCCCGTTTACAGTGGCCGCCGGCGGGATCACCACGCGGCTCGTCGCCGACTTCGACCTGCGCAAGTCGATCATCCAGCCGCCTGGCCAGTCCCCGAACTACATGCTGAAGCCCGTGCTGCGACTGATGGACGAACTGGTAGTGGGCGTCATCGCGGGCGAGGTGGATCTTGCTGCGCTGGCCGTGGCGCAGCTCGATCCGGGCGCCGGACGCGGAGGATTGCGCGGGTGGGGTGTATCTTTTCCCGGGACTGCGATGCGCCGCCCGACGACGCGGACGGCGACGCCACAGACGGCGCCGACCCGGTGGTGTACCAGCCTCTCGCGTTCGACGGACTCAATGCCGTGGTTCCGTACCAGATGGCGTTCGTGGAAACGGGCGACTACACCGTGGCCGCGACTTGCCAGCTTCGATGTCGACGTCTCGCCGGAGGCGAGCGAATATGACCCGCAGGCCGCGACGGCGAACCGGGCTTCGAGACCATGACGTGGACGACGAATGGCGATGTTGTCGTCGAGCCCGACGCGACCACGACCGTGAACCTGCCCTGAAAGCCCGCTACTGCTTGAGCACCCAGTCGATGACTGTCGCCTGGATGTTTTCGCCAAGCCCGTTCTGCGCGCCAGGGTGATTCACGAACACGACAACGGCATAGGTCTTGCCCGACTTCCCGGTGACGTAGCCCGCGATACAGCTGACATCCCGGAGCGAGCCGGTCTTCATGCGGATCCGGCTCGGGTCGTCGACGTTCGCGAAGCGCTTCTCGAGCGTGCCATCGAGCCCGCCGAGGCGAGAGCGAACTCAGGAACTCCGGCGCAAACCGGCTCTGCCGCGCGCCGACAAGCAGGCGCGCCATGCTGTCGGCTGACATGCGCGCCTCGCGGGAAAGGCCGGAGCCATTGCCGATGACGAGTTCCGGGAAGTCCAGGCCGCGCGTCTTGAGCCAGCCCTGGATCACGGCCTCGCCCGACAGCCGTGGTCGCTGGCGTCCCGCTCATTTCGGCCGCGAGCGCGAGCACGAGCGAGCGCGCCATCATGTTGCTCGAATACTTATTGGTGACGCGCACGATCTCCGACAAGCGGCTCCGATTCGTGCGTGAGCAGGAGCCGTGCTGCCGGGGGCGTGGGTGCGCGAAGCATCCCGCCCCGGAACTGGCCGCCCAGCTGGCGCCAGAGTGTCACGAATGTTCCGAACGCGTATTGCGCCGGCTCCATGATCGCGAGCCGCTGCGTCTGTGGCCCGCAACTGGTCGCAATCCGGCCGGTTGCGACGACGCGTCCCGGGTCTTGCGGCTCGATCGAGTAGGCAACCCGGTTGTTGCGGCCGACGCAGCGGCCGGTCGCGAGCTGGACACGGTTTTCGATGATCGAGCCCTTCCGGAAAGGGCTGAATCGTGATGTCGATCCCGCTGCCGTCGTCCGAAGGCCGGATCGTGAAGTCGGACGACTGCCAGTTGACGAGCATCGCGTCCGGCAGGACGTTGTAGGTGCGCCAGAACTTGCCGTCGAAGTCCTCGGGCCGCTCGTCGGCCGCCGTGAAGCGGGTCTGGTCGATGACGATGTCACCCTCGATGACGCGCAGCCCGGTCTGCCGCAGATCGTTCACGAATCGCCACCAGCGCTCGATGGTCAGCAGCGGATCGCCGCCACCCTGAAGGTAGAGGTTGCCCTTGAGGACGCCCTTGACTACCGGCACATCGGACCAGGCGCGGGTTTTCCAGGCATAGGCCGGACCGAGGAGATCGAGCGCCGCCCAGGTCGGGAGTAGCTTCATCGTGGATGCCGGCGCACGCGCCATCCCGGGAAAGTGCTCGATGAGGCTGTTGCCGCTTGCGACATCCCGCACAACGATGCTGACGTCTGCCTCCGGTACGCCCTCGCGCGCGATCAGGGCGCGCGTGCCGTTCGGCAAGTTCGACGGCGAGACTGGACGCCGCCAAGGTCGCTCCGAACAGGATGGCCGGGAACCGGAACCTCATTTGGTGCAATACTAATGTGCATGGATGCAACTTGCAGGCACCGGCGCAGTCATAAGCGCTTCAGCTTTTCCCACCCGGAGCATCCATGAACCCCCGCTTTCGCCGGCTGTGGCCGGCGGCATTGATCGTGTTGCTGGTCTCCTGCACGGAACGAGCGCAGACGGCTGGGGATAAACGCGCCGCGACTGCGCCAGTGGCCGAAGCGGCCGCGCCCGCGGTTGCGCCTGCGGGCCAGCCATCATTCGCCGCCGCGCTGCCCAATTTTTCGTCGCTGGTCGACGCATACGGTCCCGCGGTCGTCAACGTGAGCACCATCGGACGGCGCCAGGCCGTTCGCGGCCCGCGACCGGAGCTCGCTCCGGACGACCCGCTCTATGAATTCTTCCGGCGCTTCGGCGACCCCGACGCGCAGGCCCAGCCCGCCCGCGGCGAGGGCTCCGGTTTCGTAATCAGTGCCGACGGCTACATCCTGACCAATGCGCATGTCGTGGCCGACGCAAGCGAGGTGACGGTGCGCACGACGGACCGGCGCGAATATGGCGCCAAGGTCGTCGGAGTCGATGCCCGTACCGATGTCGCCGTGCTCAAGATCGATGCGTCGAAGCTGCCGGTCGTTCGCATTGGCAGCCCGCAAGGCCTGAAGGCCGGCGAATGGGTGATCGCGATCGGTTCGCCATTCGGATTCGAGAACTCGGTGACCGCGGGCATCGTGAGCGCGACCGCGCGTTCGCTCGCAGGCGACGCCTACACTCCGTTCATCCAGACCGACGTCGCGGTCAATCCGGGGAATTCCGGCGGGCCGCTGTTCAACCTTCAAGGCGAGGTCGTCGGCATCAATTCGCAGATCTACAGTCGCACGGGCGGCTACCAGGGTGTCTCGTTCGCGATCCCGATCGATGTCGCGATGAACGTGAAGGACCAGCTCGTCGCGGGCGGTCGCGTCGAGCGCGGCCGCATCGGCGTCGTGATCCAGGAGGTCAACCAGGCGCTCGCCGATTCTTTCCGGCTGGAGCGTCCGCGCGGCGCGCTCGTCAGCCAGGTCGAGGCGGACGGACCGGCCGACGTCTGCCGGGCCTGAAGCCCGGAGACGTGATTCTCGCCGTCGACGGCCAGGAGATCGAGCGTTCCAGTGAGCTTCCCGCAATCATCGCCGGCATCAAGCCCGGCAAGCAGGCGACGCTCGCGATCTGGCGCGACAAATCCGAGCGCAACATCCGTGTCAGGATCGGCGAGCTTGAGGAGGAACCGACGATTGCGTTGCGATCGACGCGGGACGACTCGGATACCGGCAAGCTCGGACTCGCGGTGCGCCCGCTGACGGGCAGCGAGAGAAAGGAATTGCAGACGAGCGGCCGGTTGGTGGTCGAGGACGCGGACGGTCCGGCGGCGATTGCGGGTGTCGAGGCCGGCGACGTATTGATTGCCGTCAATGGCGTGCGAAGTTGCGACACTGGGCGAATTCCGCACCGCCGTGAATGCATCGGGCGGAACAGTCGCGCTCCTGATCCAGCGCGGCGACGCCCAGATCTTCGTGCCGGTGCGGATCGACTCCTGATGACGGTGGCCCGGGCCGTCGCGCTGGTATCGATCGTCGCGGCTGCGATGATCGAGGCCCGGGCAGCGGAAACGCCGCGCGAGGCGGGCGAGACTTTCCGCGATTGCGACGATTGCCCCGAGATGGTGGCGATCCCGGCGGGGACCTTCGTGATGGGCACGCCGTCGGCCGCTTCGCTGCCCGGGGTCGCGGCCGCGGAGCGCGACGCCATCGTGATCACCTTGCCGGCAGCATTTGCGGTGGGCCGCTACGAAGTGACCCGCGGCCAGTACGCGCGTTTCATCGCGGATAGCGGGCATGAACCGTTGCCCGGCTGCCGCGTTTGGGATCCCGCGCTCTCGCGTTTCAGCGAGGACGGACGCCGCGGGTGGCAGGATCCGGCGACGCCGGCCGCACCTGCCGACGAATTGCCGGTCAGTTGCATTTCATTCACGGATGCGCAGGCCTACGTGGGCTGGCTGGCAGCGAAGACCGGCGAGCGCTACCGGCTCCCTTCGGAAGCGGAGTGGGAATACGCGGCGCGCGCAGGCAGCCGGACGCTCCGGCCCTGGGGCGACGAATCGCAGAGCGGTTGCGATCAGGCAAACACATACGACGTCATCGCGGCGGCGACTTACAGGCTCGGCTGGCCCGATGCGGGTTGCCGCGACGGCTTTGCCGATCTGGCACCGGTCGGCTCGTTCGGCGCCAATGCTTTCGGATTGCACGACGTGATCGGCAACCTGCGCGAGTGGGTGCAGGATTGCGCGACCGGCAGCTATGTCGGCCGCCCGCGCGACGGACGTGCCTGGGAATGGCTCGGCGGCTGTGGCGAACGCGTGCAGCGCGGCGGCAGCTGGCTCACGCCGCCCGAGCTGGCCCGCAGCGGATTCCGTGCCGCCGCGCCGGCCGCCGAACATTCTGCCGACACCGGATTCCGGGTCGCCGTCGATCTCGGCGGGCCGAAGCGGGAGGACCGTTGAGATTTCCATTGACGTTTGCGTTGCTGCTGCTCGCCGCACCGCAGGCACTGGGGCAGGCAGCGCCAGCCGCGGATGCGCGGGACTGCCCTGTGTGTCCCGAGCTTGCGATCGTGCCGCCAGGCCAGTTCGCGATGGGTTCGCCGCCCGATGCGGCAGAGCTCGACGCGACGCGCGGCGAGACGCCCGCAGTCAGCCTGTCGTTTTCGCGGCCCTTCCTGGTGTCGCGACGCGAGATCACGGTGGGCGAGTTTCGCCGCTTCGTCGAGGCGACCGGTGCGAAGGCGGTGGCGGGATGTCGCATCTGGAGCGGCGGACAATGGCGGCAGGACCCGGACCGCAGCTGGCGCGATCCAGGGTTCGACGCGCCGCCGCGCGACGACGATCCCGTCGTCTGCGTCAGCTGGGATGATGCGCGCGCTTACGGCGAGTGGCTCACTTCGGTGAGCGGCAAGCGTTATCGCCTGCCGTCCGAGGCGGAATGGGAGTACGTGGCCCGCGGTGGCACGTCCTATCCGCGTTACTGGGGCGAGCGCGATTCCCGCGAAGACCTCGCGCTCTCGCTCGCCTGCGACTATGCGAATGTCTACGACTCGTCAGCGGTGGAGGCGCATCGATTTCACTGGCCGAATGCGCGCTGCAGTGATCGCGCGCCGGGGCTTTCGCCAGTCGCGCAGTACAAGCCGAATGCCTTCGGCATGTTCGATGTCATCGGCAATGCCCGCGAGTGGGTCATGGACTGTTTCACCGCGAGTTACGCCGGAAGGCCGCAGGATGCCCGCGCCTGGACCTGGCAGGGCGGCTGCGAACTGAAGGGAGTGCGCGGCGGTTCCTGGGCGAGCAGGCCGCGCGATGCGCGCGCGCCAGCGCGCGGCGCGGAGCTCGCATCGCACCGCCAGTCCGACCTCGGCTTCCGCGTCGCCCGCGATTACGAGTGACGATCAAAGGAAAAATCAAAGGGGACGCTCACCTTTAAGACATATGGCGGCGCCCCTAAAGACGAGCGTCCCCTTTTAAAGGTGAGCGTCCCCTTTGATTTTTCCTTTGATCACAGCCGGATTCTGCGCCAGGCGCCGCTCTTCCAGCGCAGCCACAGCGCAGTGCCGATCGCGAGCACGTAGACCAGAATGGCACTCCAGCCGCCGACGGCGCCGAATCCGAATCCGGGCGCCGAGTCGAACCAGCCTTCGCCCGGCGCGAAGGTCAGGAAATGGGTAAGCGGCAGGAAGAGCAGTACGCCGCAGGCGAGCACGATGAGCGCCGGCACGCGCGCGTCGCCCGCACCGCGCAGGCAAAACGCGCTCGCGAAGTTGACGCCGTCGAAGAACTGGTACGCGGCGGCGAGCCAGAGCAGCGATGAGCAGAGCGCAATGACTTCGGCAGCGCGCGGATCGGCCGCATTAACGAAGAGCGGCACGACCCAGTCGCCGACGAGCGCGATCACGAGACCGATGCCACCCATGTAGCAGGCGACGACCGCGATGATGCGGTTGCCGAGGCGCTCCGCCCAGTCCCGGTCGCCGGCGCCGATCGCCTGGCCAACGAGTGTCGTGCCGGCGAGTGCGAGGCCGATGCCCGGCATGTAGGCGATGGCGGTGAAGATCGTGACTATCTGGGTTGCCGCGCCGTCCACGACGCCGACCTGCACCTGCATCAGCTGGAACAGCGCCGCCGCCCCGAGGTCGGCGCAGGCGGTCATCGCCATCGGCAGGCCGAGCGCGATGAGCGTGATGATGCGGCGCGCATTCGGGCGCCAGGTGAGGTGCGCCTTGAAGCGGCCCGGCTCGAGGCGAAGGATGGCCTGGATTGCGATCAGCGACCCCGAGCAGTTCCGCGACCGTCGTTGCCCAGGCGGCCCCCGCGATGCCCCAGCCGAACCGGAAGATGAAGATTTCGTTCAGTACGACATTCGAACCGACGACCACGAGCCCGATCACGAGCGGTATGCGCGTGCGCCCGATGCCGTTGAAGTAGGCGACGGCCGCCCAGAGCGCCGCAGCGAGCGGCCCGCCGATCATGCGCGGGATCCAGAACTCGATCGCGAGCGCCTCGACCTCCGTCGCCAGGCCGAAGCCCTCGATCATCGCGGGGCCGAATGCGACGTCAGGCCGAATGCGGGGATCGTCAGCACGGACGCCCACATGCCCATCCAGGCGATCTGGCTGGTGCGGCGGTAGCGGCCGGCGCCGTAGGCCTGCGCGACGAGCGTCTGCACGCCCATCGCAACGCCGCCGATCAGGAAGAGCGCGAGCAGCGCAAGCCAGTGGACCGCGGCAATCGCCGCGGTCGCCGCCGTCGAGAGCCGCCCGATGAACCAGGTGTCGGTCAGGTTCAGCACGGCCTGGACCGTGCTGTTCAGGACGAGCGGCAGGGCGAGCACGGCGACGGCGCGCATGTCGATACGTCGCCGGCCATCGGCGTCGAGACGGAGCGCGGGGAGGGCGCTCCCGCGTGGCGCCGCGGAAGTCTCGAGGGTGTGGGCCATGGGGCTCAAGCCTATCATCGGATAGAATGCCGGCCGCATGAACCAAGCCGCGGCGCCTGCCGCCATCAGCACCGAATGCGTCATCATCGGCGCGGGCCCGGTCGGCCTGTTCGCTGTCTTCGAGCTCGGATTGCTCGGGATCAAGTGCGAAATCGTCGACTCGCTTGCGCATCCGGGCGGGCAGTGCACGGAGCTCTATCCGGACAAGCCGATCTACGACATTCCGGCGCTGCCGGTCTGCGGGGCGCAGGAACTCGTCGACCGGCTGCTCGAGCAGATCAAGCCGTTCCACGCGGGATTTCATCTGGGCCAGGAAGTGTCGAGCCTGACCAGGCTTCCGTCAGGCCGATTCGTGATCGAAACCGCGGCCGGTACGCGATTGGACGCGGGCAGCGTCATCATCGCGGGGGGCCTCGGTTCCTTCCAGCCACGCAGGCTCATGGTCCCGGAGGCGGACGCAATACGAAGGCACCGCGATTCAATACAGGGTGCGACGCGCAGAGGAATTTCACGGCAAGGAACTGCTCATCGCGGGCGGCGGCGACAGCGCGCTCGACTGGGCACTCGAGTTCTGCGGCAAGGCGCGATCGGTCACGCTCGTGCACCGCCGCGCGGAGTTCCGAGCCCAGCCCGTTTCGGTGATGCGCATGAAGGAGTTGGCGTCGGCCGGCAAGCTGCGTTATCTGGAAGGCACGATCCAGTCGCTCGTGATCGACGGCGGCAGGATGTCCGGCGCCGCGATCCAGGCCCGCGACAAATCGATGACCGAGGTCCGATGCGAGCTGTTGCTCGCCTGTTTCGGCCTTCACCCGAAGCTCGGTCCCATCGCGGACTGGGGCATCGCGCTGGAGAAGAAGGCGCTCAAGGTCGACACGGAGAAGTTCGGCACCAGCGATCCCGGGAATCTTCGCGATCGGCGACATCAACAGCTATCCCGGAAAGAAGAAACTGATCCTTTCCGGGTTTCATGAGGCGGCGCTCGCCGCATTCGGCGTGCAGCATTACGTCTATCCCGAGAAGCGCCAGTTCCTCCAGTACACGACGACGAGCCCGATCATGCGCGAGCGGCTCGGCGTCGCGCCGCCGGACTGAAAGCGCGGAAACCTTGGACACGCGCCTGTCGGACATGCTGAAGCTGCTCGATCTCGAACGGATCGAGGACAACCTCTTTCGCGGCGAGAGCCGCGACGTCGGCGCCCCGCAGGTTTTCGGCGGCCAGGTGCTGGGCCAGGCGCTCGTTGCCGCGTCGCGCACGGTGGAAGGCCGTCAGGTGCATTCACTGCACGCCTATTTCCTGCGGCGCGGCGACCTCAATGTGCCGATCGTCTTCGAAGTTGACCGCAGCCGCGATGGCGGCAGCTTCACGAGCCGGCGCGTCGTCGCAATCCAGCACGGCCAGCCGATCCTCACGATGTCGGCATCGTTCCAGGTTGACGAGCCGGGCCTCGATCACCAGTCGCCGATGCCCAAGGCGCCGCCGCCGGAGGAACTGAAGGACCTCGCCGAGATCGAGGCGGCGCTGCTCGAGCGCGTGCCGCACAAGGTCAGTGGCTACTTCCGCAACCAGCGGCCGTTCGAATTTCGCGCGGTGAATCCGCGCGAGTACCTCGATCCTGCAAAGCGTGCCCCGGAAAGGCAGATCTGGTTCCGGGTTGCCGGCCGCCTGCCGGACGACCAGGCCTTGCATCGCTGCCTCCTGACCTATGTGTCCGACTACCACCTGCTCGCGACGTCGACGCTGCCGCATGGCGTGACGTTTCTCGAGCTGCAGCTCGCGAGCATCGACCACGCGATCTGGTTTCATCGCGACCTGCGCGTGGACGAATGGCTGCTGTATTCGATCGAAAGCCCGAGCGCTTCCGGCGCGCGGGGTTTCTGTCGTGGATCGATCTATACGCGGGACGGCCGGCTGGTCGCGAGCGTCGCCCAGGAAGGCCTCATCCGCAAGGACAGCCGCTGGACCAGGCCCGCTGGCAACCAGGACTAGTCCTGGCGCGTCAGCGGTACAGCTTCTTCCAGATGTAATAGACGGGAATGCCCGCCAGTGAAATGCCGACGTTGATCAAGGCGATCCCCGGCGTCTCGATCAGGGCGTTGCCGAGTACGAGGATGACCGCGGCGACGTACAGGACCAGCACCCACGGGTAGCCGAAACTGCGGTACGGTCGCTCCGCGTCCGGGCGATTGCGTCGCAGCCGCCAGACTCCGATCACGGCGAGTGCGTAGAAGGGCATCAGGCCGAGCACGAATGTCGCGGCGAGCTGCCCGAAGGTCCGGACCGAGGCATAGGCGCAGGCGACACCCGTGGCGACCATGATCGCGACGTAAGGAGTCGAGAAGCGCGGATGAACGCGGCCGGTCGCCTCGAAGAAATTGCGGTCACGGCCCATCGCGAAATAAAGGCGCGGCTCGGTCATGCAGACGCCTGCCAGGGCGCCAAAAGTCGAGACCATGACAAGGCCCGAGATGAGCGCTGACGCGCCGGCCCCCATCACTCTGCCCGCGGCATCGGCGGCGACGAGCGGCGAGCGTTCGATCACCTCGAGCGGCAGGATGTAAAGATACGCGGCGTTGATCGCCAGGTAAACGATCATGACGCCGCCGACGCCCAATATCAGGGCGCGCGGTACGTTCCGGTCGGCGTCGCGAACTTCACCCGCCAGGTTGCAGAACGAGGATGCCCCTTCGTACGCCCACAGGACTGCGACCAGCGCCAGCAGGAAACCGGGCCAGCTCGCCGGCGACCAAACGATTTCTGTCGCGAACGACCCGCTTGCCGGATCGCCGAGCGCCAGGATGAAGAGCACGAGCGATACGAGGGCAACCACCTTCAGGAATGTCACGGTGTTCTGGATAGCGGCGCCGAGCAATACCGACCGGTAATTCGCGGCGGCCATCATGACGATCAGGCTGACGGCCACTCCGCGCCGCGTGACGTCCGTGAGCGGCACGAACTTGCCGAGGTATTCGGCAAAGACCGTCGCGATCGCGGCCCAGCCCGCGGGGTTGACCAGCAGGAAGGTCCAGCCGTAGACGAATGCCGCGAGCTCGCCGTGGGCCTCCCGGATGTAGACGTAGAGTCCGCCGGAGCGCGGAAACATTGCGCCGAGTTCGGAAAGCAGGAGCGCGAAGCCGAGCGTGAGCAGGCCGCCCGCGACCCAGACGAGCATCATGGCGCCGGCGCTGCCGGACTGGGTGGCGACCTCTGCCGGGACGCGGAAGATGCCGCTTCCGATCGTGACGCCCACGACCGTTGCGACCGCAGTGGCGAGGCGGAGACGCCGGGGCAACAGCCCGGCTGTGGGTTGATTCAAGGCGATCATTCCCCGTCGGCAAGGACCTTGCCAGGATTCATGATGCCCTGTGGATCGATGGCTTGCTTGATTCGCCGCATGAGATCGAGCGCCGCGGGGTCCTCGTAGCGCACGAGTTCCCCGACCTTGAGCTGCCCGATGCCGTGTTCCGCGCTGATGCTGCCGCCATGGGCGGCGACGAGGTCGTGCACCGCGCGCCGGATCGCTTCGCCCGACGATTGCAGGGACTGGCCGCCGTCGCCCGCAGGCGCGCTCAGGTTGAAATGCAGGTTGCCGTCGCCGAGATGCCCGTAGGCGACGAGCCGGGCGCCCGGCGCAAGACCTGCGAGCAGCGCGCGCCCCTCGTCGATGAAATGCGGAAGCACTGCCGGCTCGACCGAGATGTCGTGCTTCAGACTGACGCCCTCGTGGCGCTGCGCTTCCGGAATCGTTTCGCGCAGGCGCCAGAGGCTTTCACGCTGAGCCTCCGAGGTCGCCGTGACGGCGTCGCCGGCAACGCCACGCTCGATCGCCGAAGCGAGCGCAGCCTCGAATCGGCCGGAGAGCCCTGCGCCGGCCTGGGCGAACGAGACTTCGACGAGCGCGTACCAGTCGTGCGGGCGCTCGAAGGGATCGCGCGTGCCGTCGATGTGACGGCAGACGAACTCGAGGCCGATGCGCGGAATCAGCTCGAAGGTCGTCACGGCATCGCCCTGCGACTCGCGGAGCAGGGCGAGCAGCGCGAGCGCCGCCGCGGGCGAGTCGAGCGCGACCATGGCAGTCGCTGTTGCGGCGGGGCGCGGAAAGAGCCTCAGACAGGCTACCGTGATGACACCGAGGGTCCCTTCGGCGCCGACGAAGAGCTGTTTCACGTCATAACCCGTATTGTCCTTGCGAAGGGCAGATAGCTGATCGAGCACTCGACCGTCCGGCAATACGACTTCGAGACCCAGCACCAGTGCCCGCATCATTCCATAGCGCAGCACGGCCGTGCCGCCGGCATTCGTCGAAATGATGCCGCCGAGCGTGCAGCTGCCTTCCGAGCCGAGGGACATCGGGAGAAGGCGATTGGCGGCGGCGGCCGCGGACTGCAGGTCGGCGAGCACGCAGCCCGCTTCCGCAGTGATCGCGTCGTTCAGGGCATCGACCGCGCGGATCCGGCGCATGCGACGCAGCGACAGCACGATTTCATTCCCGGCTGCGCGTGGCGTGGCGCCACCGCAATAACTGGTATTGCCGCCTTGCGGCACGATCCGGAGGCCCTCGCGCGCGCAGAAGCGCACAAACTCGGAAACACCCGCGGTCGAATCCGGCATGGCGACGAGCGGCGTGCTGCCGTGGTGCAGGCCGCGGAAATCGGTTTCGAACGGCGCGCGATCGGAGGCGGCATCGAGCCAGCCGTCCGGGCCGAGCAGGTCCTTGAGCGCCTGCAGCACGGAGCGCGAAATGGGAGAAATCGGCCGGGCCATGCGGCATCTTACTGAGCGGCGCGGCCTGCCGCTCGCGACCGGCCGCCGGGATCTCAGGCGATCTGCGCGGCCTGCAGGGCCGCGACGCGCTCCTCGATCGGCGGATGGCTCATGAACAGCCTGCGGAGGCCCTCACCCTTCCGGCCGCTGATGCCGAAGGCCGCCATCTTGTCCGGCAAGGGCTGGCCATTGCCGCGACCCAGCGTCTCCAGCGCGGAGATCATGTTCTGCCGGCCGGCGAGGCGGGCGCCGCCGCCGTCGGCGCGGAACTCGCGCCGGCGCGAGAACCACAGGACGATCATCGTCGCCAGAATGCCGAGCACGAGTTGCGCGACGAGCGTCGTTATCCAGAATCCGGGACCGTTGCCGCGCTCGGTGCGGAACACGACGCGATCGACGATGCTGCCGATGACGCGCGAGGCGACGAACACGAAGGTGTTGACGACGCCCTGGATCAACGTGAGCGTCACCATGTCGCCATTGGCGACATGGCTCACTTCATGGCCGAGCACGGCTTCGACTTCGCGCCGGCTCATGCTCTTGAGCAGGCCCGCGCTCACCGCAACGAGCGCGCTATTTCGCCGCGCGCCGGTGGCGAAGGCGTTCGGGGCGGGGGAATCGAATACGCCGACCTCCGGCATGCCGATGCCGGCCTGCTCGGCCTGGCGGCGGACGGTCTCGACAAGCCAGATCTCCGTCTCAGTGCGCGGATCCGTGATGACCTTGACGCCCATCGAACGCTTTGCCACCCACTTGGAAATCGCCAGCGACACGAACGAGCCGCCGAAACCGAGCACGGCGCCGAAGATCAGGAGCGAGTTGAAATTGATGCCCTGCTGGTTGAGCCAGGGCTCCACGCCCAGCAACTTGAGCGTGATGCTCGCGACGATCAGGATCGCGAAATTTGTCAGCACGAACAGCAGAATTCTCATCGTGTGCACTCCATGCGGGTTCGCGGCGCGATTTC
The DNA here is from genome assembly GCA_963775415.1 of uncultured Gammaproteobacteria bacterium. GTDB lineage: Bacteria > Pseudomonadota > Gammaproteobacteria > Steroidobacterales > Steroidobacteraceae > SCUD01. The sequence continues at coordinate 144,632 of CAVZIO010000003.1, read as the reverse complement.
AAGGCGCCGGGTCACTTCGACTCGCCTTCCTCCTTCTCATTCCCGGCTTTCGCGGGCTTCTTTTCGGGAACGCCGACGCCCAGTTCGAGGCGCCGCTCGTCCGAGAGCTGCTCGAGACCCAGGATGCGGCAATTCTCGACCCTTCCGAGGTCGTGGTAGGCGACCGAATCGCGCCCGAAACCGCAGATCTGGCCGTTACCGTCCCCGTCCACGGCGATGAGCGCGTTCCGGGCGCTCACGTCGAAGCATGCGACTGAAAGCTCGGCGAGGTAGGCCTTGCGGTTACCCACGCCAAGGAGCACGACATGGCGATCGTCGAGAGCCTCGAAGCCGCTGATGGACGAGTGGTGAACGCAGTCGCTGGTGCGGCTCATCTCGATGCGCCGCGGCTCCGTCTTGCCGAGCTGAGACTCCGGTCCCGAGCTCACGCAGGCGGCGAAGGCGAGGAACGGAAGGCAGAGGATCGCGGTTTTCATGGCACGGGTCCCGTATTGACCTGCCCATTGGACCGGCGCATCTGCGACGGGTTCCAGCGGCGCGCCGTCGATCAGTAATCGTCGCGGTCGCCGTAATCGTCTTCTTCTTCGTCGTCGTCCTCGTCGTCATCCTCGTCTTCGTCGTCGTCCCAGTCGTCGTCGTCATCATCCTCGTCTTCGTCCTCGGAACCCGACCAGCCCTCCGGCTCATCGGTCAGGTCGAGATCGAGCTCCTGCCAGGTTTCGTAGTCGATCTCCTCGACGTCGCCGTCCTCGTATTGCAGCTCGATCAATTCCGAATCCTCGTCGATCGACAGGACCTGGAAGACCTCCTCGTCATCGAGGCTTTCGTACCACTGCCCGGGTTTCGGGTTGTGATCGCGGCCCATGAACTCCCTCGCTGCAACGGTGGCGGGCGATTCGCTTTGCACCGCCCCCCGATATTACGGGCGCCGACCGACGCCAAGCAAACCGCTCCGCGGTGCCTGCCATTCAAGCCGCCGCCCTTGAAATGGCCCGCTGCGGCTCCCATTCAGGAGGCCAAGCCCGTCGAGGGCATCAGGAGAAACGAACATGACACTGATCCGCTGGGAGCCGTCAAGGGAACTGGACGACATTCTTGCGCGCTGCAATCCGATCTTCGGCCGTCTGGCGAATTCGCGCCGGGGCACGGCGGAGCAAGGCGATGCACCCGCCTGGACGCCACTCGCCAATATCTCCGAAACGGAGACCGACTATGTCATCAAGGCCGAACTGCCCGAGGTGAGCAAGGAAGACGTCAAGGTCACCGTGGAAGAGTCCGTCATCACGATCAGCGGCGATCGCCGCAAGGAAGCCGAGCACAAGGACGAGAAAGTGCATCGCATCGAGAGCTTCTACGGGAGCTTCTCGCGCAGCTTCCGGCTGCCGGAAGACGCCGAGGTCGATTCGATTCAGGCGGAGAGCCGGAATGGCGTATTGAAGGTCCGGGTGCCGAAGAAGCCCGCGCCGCGCGCCCGGACGGTCGAAGTACAGGTAAACTGAAGGGACCCCGGGGCGGCGGTCCGGAAGGACCGTCGCCCCTGTCAACGCCGCGAGGTCCCATGCCGTCCGAGTTCGAGGCAGTCCGGCGGAAACTGCAGACGCAGAAGCAGGAGTTGCTGGCGCGGGCCGCCAAGGTTCACGCCGACATCACCCGTTCCTCCGGCCCGCTCGACAAGGATTTTGCCGAGCAGGTCGTGCAGATGGAGAACGACGCCGTGCTCGCCGGAATCGGCGAAGCAACGGCAGCGGAGCTCGCCCAGATCAATCGCGCCCTGGTCCAGCTCGACCAGGGCACTTATGGCAACTGCAGCCATTGCGGCCAGCCGATCGACGAGCGCCGCCTGCAGGCGCTGCCCTATTCCGACCGCTGCATCACTTGCGCCGAAGCGGCGGGCTGACGGCACGCACGCGCAGTTCATGCCTGCCTACAAGGTTCCACTCCGCGAATTCCGATACGTTCTCTACGACGTCCTCGACGTCGAGTCCCACTATCGCGACCTTGGCCGTGCCGATGTCAACGCCGAACTGATCGACGGCGTGCTCGACGGCGGCGCGCGCTTTGCCGAGGACGTCGTCGCGCCCACGAACGAAGCCGGTGACCGCGTTGGCGTGCGGCGCACGGACGACGGACGCGTGATCACCCCGCCGGGCTTTATCGAGGCTTACCGCCAGTACGTCGATGACGGTTGGGCCGCCTTGTGCGGTCCCGTCGAGGCCGGCGGCCAGGGCCTGCCCGAGAGCCTGGGCGGCGTGATCGGCGAGATGCTGGTCTCGGCCAACATGTCCTGGAAACTGTACAGCGGCCTGACTGACAGCGCCGTGCTGTGCGTGGCCAAGCACGCGACCGAGGAATTGCGCCGTATCTATCTGCCGAAACTCGTGAGCGGCGTATGGAGCGGCACGATGGTGCTGACCGAGCCCCACGCCGGAACCGACCTCGGCCTGATGCGCACGCGAGCCGAGCCGGACGGCGAGGGTGGCTACCGCGTCAGCGGCGCCAAGATCTTCATTACGAGCGGCGAGCACGATCTCACCGAGAACATCGTGCACCTGGTGCTCGCGAAGGTCCCGGACGCGCCGGCCGGTTCGCGCGGCATCAGCCTGTTCCTCGTGCCGAAGTACCTCCCGGACGCGAGTGGCGCGCCCGGCGTGCAAAACGGTGTGACCTGCCCCGGCGTCGAGCACAAGCTCGGCATTCACGGCTCGGCGACCTGCGCGATGAACTTCGACAACTCGCGCGGCTGGCTGATCGGCGAAGTCAACGGCGGGCTGAAGGTCATGTTCACGATGATGAATCACGCGCGGCTCTGGGTCGGGCTGCAGGGTCTCGCCCAGTGCGAGCGCGCGTGGCAGCCTGCGCTCGCCTATGCGCGGGAGCGCCGGCAGGGCCGCACGTCGGAGGGGGGCAAGGCGGCGGCGGACCCGATCATCGGGCATCCGGATGTGCGCCGGATGCTGTTGACGCAGCGCTCGCTGATCGAGGGCGCGCGCGTCCTTACCTTGTTCGCCGGACTGCAGATGGATCGCGCGCTGCAACATCCCGACGAGTCGAAGCGCAAGGAGGCCGACGCGCTCCTTTCTATTCTCACGCCGATCGTGAAGGGATTCGTCACCGACATGTCGCTCGAATGCACGAGCCTCGCGCTGCAGATTCACGGCGGCCATGGCTATGTCCGGGAGACGGGTATCGAGCAATATTTCCGCGACGCGCGGATCACGGCAATCTACGAAGGCGCGAATGGCGTGCAGGCGATGGATCTGCTCGGCCGGAAGGTTCTCGGCTCCGGCGGCGCGCTCGCGCGGCAGCTCGGCGGACTGATCGGCGGGTTCTGCGAGCGACATGCGGGATCGGGTGAACTTGCGGAGTTCATCGCGCGTCTTGCCGGGCTACTGAAGGAATGGAGCGAGGCGACGGAGGACGTCGCGCGCCGCAGTGCGCGGAATCCGGACGAGACCGGCGCGGCGTCGATGGACTACCTGCAGCTCACCGGCTACCTGTGCCTCGGATGGTGCTGGGCCTGGATGGCCGCCGTCTCGGCGGCGGCGCTGAAGGCGGGTTCCGCTGACGCCGCATTCCACAAGTCCAAGCTCGCGACAGCGCGTTTCTATTTCCAGCGCATCCTGCCGCGGGCCGAAGCGCATCTCGACGCGCTGGGCGCGGGCGCCCGGTCGCTGATGGAGCTGCCGCCCGACCAGTTCGCGTTCTGACCCGGGAAACCCCGCTGCGTGGCGAGCCCGCCGTGCACGCAAGCGTGCAGGCAGCAGGCGGCAGGGCGGGAGTCAGCATCGATCCCCGGCGTCAGTCCTGCTCGTCGCGGGTCTTGAATATTCTGAGCTGCTCGTTGAACTGGTCCGCGACGGCCTGAACCTCGTCGACGGCCGCGTTGTTCTTCTTCGCCTGCATGGCGCGCAGTTCCGTGAGCCGGTTTTCGTCGTATTGACCGCTTTTTTCGAGCGTGCTCATTTCCATGTCGAGACAGGAGTTGTACGCGTTGATGTCTTCGTTGAACTGCTGCACCGCCTTCTGGGCGGTCGCCATTTCCTCGTAGGTCGCCGTATTGCCGTCGGGCACGCGTTCGGGTGCGCGCGGATAGATACAGGTCGCCTGCACGGCCCCGGAGGCCAGAAATGCGATCAAGGCAAGCGTCATTCGGGTCATTGCAGCAGTCCTCCCCCTGCGATTCACTGATGATGGGACAGCCTGGGGCCGGCCGGGTTCGCAGCCGTTCGGATTCTAGTCCGGAAATTGGCCAAAAACACCCGGCGTGGCCCGTTAGGATGTGCGCCATTCGGTCTGCGGGGTGCATGGAATGCGGGACTGGACATCCGCCTTGCGCACGGTCTTCCTGTCGCGGGCGCTCGACGCGCTCGAGGAAACGAGGCTGGTGCCCGACCGCAAAGTGCTTTACCAGTTTTCAGCCCGCGGCCATGACCTGACCCAGGCGCTGCTGGGCGAGCAGCTGAACGGCAAGCAGGACGCGGTCGCGCCTTATTATCGCTCGCGGCCGCTTGCGCTCGCACTCGGCCTGTCGCCTGAGGAGGCCCTGGCCTCGACCATGATGCGTGCCGAAGGCATGTCGGCCGGCCGGGACATCGGCGTCGTGCTCAATCTGCCGAACCTGAATGGTCCTTGCCTGCTGCCGGCCTGCGGTGGCGTCGGCACGCAATACACGCCCGCGACGGGCTGGGCTCAGTCGCTTGTCTACCGATCAAGAGTGCTCGCCGATCCGGAGTCGGCCGGTTGCATTGCGGTCGCCCACGGCGGGGAGGCTTCGACCGCGACGAACGGGTTCTGGGCTTCGCTCAATGTCGCGACGACCGAGCGGCTGCCGCTCCTCTACTTCATCGAGGACAACGGCTACGGAATCTCCGTGCCGGCGGCGCGGCAGACGCCTGGCGGTGACATCGCTGCCAACCTGGCTGCATTCCGGAATCTCCGGATCCTGACGGGCGAAGGCTCGGATCCCGTCGCGGCCGCGCAGCTGATCGAAGCGGCGGTCGCGGAGGTACGGCAGGGCAAGGGTCCCGTGTTCCTGCGACTGCGCGTGCCGCGGCTTTCGGGGCACTCAGGACAGGACACCCAGGCCTACAAGAGTGCCTCGGAGATCGAGGGGGAGCGGGCGCGCGATCCGCTGCTGCGGCTTCGAAAGCATCTGGTACCGGCGACGTTGACCGAGGACGCGTGGCGCTCGCTCGAAGCCGAGGCGGAGGCCGCGGCGCAGGCGGCGCTCGCGCGCGTCGAGTCGCGGCCGGCCGTTTCGGCGGCCACGGTCACGAGGCACGTGTTCTCCGAACGCCGCGCCGGACGGTACGCCCGACCTGCAACGGCAGGGCGGCGAGCGTGCCCTGGGAATCGCGCCTCGCGCCGGAGTGGCGACGGCACGGCCAGAGGGCGCCCGCATCAATATGCTGACGGCGATACGGCGCACGCTCGAACACGAACTCGCGATCAATCCGCGGGTCCTCGTTTTTGGCGAAGACGTCGGGCGCAAGGGCGGCGTGCATGCGGCCACACTCGGGTTGCAGGAGCGTTTCGGCGAAGCGCGCGTCTTCGACACGAGCCTGTCGGAGGAAGGCATCATCGGCCGCGCCGTCGGGATGGCGCTCGCGGGACTCCTGCCGGTGCCCGAGATCCAGTTCCGCAAGTATGCGGAACCGGCCGCCGAGCAGCTGCACGACTGCGGCACGATGCGCTGGCGCACGGCGAATCGCTTTGCAGCACCCATGGTCGTGCGCATGCCCGGCGGCTTTTTCAAGTGCGGCGATCCCTGGCACAGCCAGTGCAATGAGGTGCAGTTCCTGCATGCGATCGGATGGCAGCTCGCGATGCCGTCGAACGCCGAGGATGCGGTCGGACTCCTGCGAACCGCTTTGCGCGGAAACGATCCCGTGATTTTCTTCGAACATCGCTCGCTGCTGGACGGCGCGGCAGCAAGGCGGCCGTGGCCGGGCGATGAATTCATGCTGCCGTTCGGCAAGGCCCATCGCCTGCGCGCCGGAACGGAACTGACGGTCGTGAGCTGGGGCGCGATGGTCGAACGCTGCGAGCAGGCGGCCGCCGAGTCCGCGATCGACGTCGAACTCCTCGACCTCAGGACACTGTCGCCCTGGGACCGCGATGCGGTACTCGAATCGGTCGCGAAGACCCGCCGCTGCCTGATCGTCCACGAGGACACGATCACGGCAGGATTCGGCGCCGAAATCGCTGCCCAGGTGGCGGAGCGCGCCTTCTTCGATCTCGATGCGCCGGTCGAACGCCTTGCCATGCCGGACGTACCGAGCCCGCACAGCCCCTTGCTCCTCGAGGCGGTCGTCCCGTCGGTTGCTAAGATCGTGTCGGCGATGCGCCGCATTGCGAGTACCTGAACAATGGCCCAGATGATCGATGTGCTCCTCCCGGCCGACCAGGCCGAAGGCACCCGCTCGCAGGTGCTGCGCTGGCTGAAATCGATTGGTGACCCGGTCGCGAAGCATGAGCCGCTGGTCGAGATCGAGACCGACAAGGTGACCATCGAGGTGCCCGCACCGGCGGATGGCATCCTTGGTGAGATCGCGGCGGCGGAGGGCATGGACGTCGCACCCGGCGCACTGCTCGGCCGCTTGCAGGCGGGCGGCAGTGTGGCGACCGCCGTGCCGGCTGCAGCAGCAAGGCCAGCGCCCGTCGCCGCGAAGGCAGCGATTCCCGCCGCAGCTTCGAATGCGGCCGGCCGCATGAGTCCGGCCGTGCGTCGCCTGCTCGCGGAACGAGGGCTCGACTCCCGATGCGGTGCGGGGCAGCGGCGAGGGCGGGCGCATCACCGTGGAAGACGTGCTCGCCGCTCGCAAGACGCCGGACTGCAACGCCGCCGCCTGACGAGACGGGATTGCGCCGCGTTCCACATACGCCGATGCGCCGGCGTATTGCGGCGCACATGGTCGAAAGCCTCCTGCGCACGGCGCCGCACGTGACGACCGTGTTCCAGGCGGACATGACGGCCGTGCTTGCGCATCGCGCCAGGGCGCGGGCCGACTTCGAGCGGCGTGGCCTTTCGCTGACCCTGACCGCGTACTTCGTCGCCGCCTGTGTCGACGCGATCCGCGCGGTGCCCGAGGCAAACGGCCGCTGGACCGAGGACGCGATCCTCATCGGCGATCGGATCGACATCGGTATCGGCACGGCGCTCGAGGGCCGCGGGCTCATCGTCCCGGTCATCCGGGATGCGGGCGGTCTCGACCTGGCCGGCATCGCCGAAGCGCTTCGGCGAACTGGTCGCGCGTGCGCGCGACGACCGGCTGACGCCCGCGGACCTTCGCGGCGGAACCTTCACGATCTCGAATCACGGCGTGAGCGGCAGCCTGGTCGCGGCGCCGATCGTCATCAACCAGCCGCAGTCCGCGATTCTCGGCGTCGGCAAGCTCGAGAAGCGCGCGGTCGTCGTCGCCGCCGACGGAAAGGATTCGATCGTCGTGCGGCCCTGCTGCTACGTCACGCTCACGATCGACCACCGCGTGCTGGACGGCCACCAGGCCAATCGCTTCATGGAAACCCTCGTGCGGCGCATCGAGGGCTGGACCTAAATGGCGCTTTCTGTGTCAAAGTCTCAGTGATCTCGGAATCGCGCCCGCGGAGGCCGCCGGAATGTATACGCAAGGCCTTGATTCACTTGGTAAAGACTGTCTTCGCGACGAGGCGCAGGACGGCGCCGCGCTGGAGTCGCGTTTCCAGTCGCGGGTGGATGCCGAGGAGAAGATCGAGGCCAAGGACTGGATGCCGGAGGCCTATCGCCGGACGCTCATCCGCCAGATCTCCCAGCACGCGCATTCCGAGATCGTCGGCATGCTGCCGGAGGGCAACTGGATCACCCGCGCGCCGTCGCTGCTCCGCAAGACGATCCTGATCGCGAAGGTCCAGGACGAGGGCGGCCACGGCGCCTACCTCTACAGCGCCGCCGAGACGCTCGGCATTTCGCGGGACCAGCTCGTCGACCAGCTGCTCGAGGGCAAGGCGAAGTACTCGAGCATCTTCAATTACCCGACGCCGACCTGGGCGGACGTCGGCGCGATCGGCTGGCTGGTCGACGGCGCGGCGATCATGAACCAGATCCCGCTCTGCCGCTGTTCCTACGGGCCGTATGCGCGCGCGATGGTGCGGATCTGCAAGGAAGAGAGTTTTCACCAGCGGCAGGGCTACGAAATCATGCTGCGGCTTGTCGCGCGGCACCGAGTCGCAGCGCGCGATGGCGCAGGCCGCGCTCGACTCGCTGGTGGTGGCCGTCGCTCATGATGTTCGGCCCCTCGGATGCGGAGTCGAAGCACAGCGCGCAGTCGATGCGCTGGAAGATCAAGCGCTTCTCGAATGACGAGCTGCGCCAGAAATTCGTCGACATGACCGTGCCGCAGGCCGACTTCCTCGGACTGAAAGTACCCGACCCGGAACTGCGCTGGGACGACGGCGCAGGGCACTACCGGTTCGGCCCGATCGACTGGACCGAGTTCGAACAGGTGCTCCAGGGCCACGGGCCCTGCAATCGCGAGCGCCTCGAGGCCCGCCGCCGCGCGCACGAGGAAGGGCGCTGGGTGCGCGAAGCCGCAGCCGCCTGGGCCGCGAAGCAGGATGCAGCCGGCAGTACAGGCGGCCTGACGCAGCAAGGAGAATGCCCGATGAACGATCAAACAAGAATGGCCGCTGTACGAGATCTTCATCCGCGCAAAGTCGGGTCTCGACCACAAGCATGTCGGCAGCCTGCATGCGACGGATGCGCGCATGGCGCTCGAGCACGCCCGCGACCTTTACACGCGGCGGCAGGAAGGCGTCAGCATCTGGGCCGTGCGGTCCACGGACATCGTCGCCTCCGACCCGGCCGATGCCGACGCATTCTTCGAGCCCGCGCGCGACAAGGTCTATCGGCACCCGACGTTCTATGAAATTCCGGACGAGGTGAAGACGCTGTGACGCCGCATTGCCGCTACGTGCTCCGCCTTGCGGACACGAATCTCGTGCTCGCGCAGCGGCTCGGCGAATGGGTCGGCCATGCGCCCGCGCTCGAGGAGGACCTCGGCCTTGCCAATGTGTCGCTCGACCTGCTCGGACAGGCGCGGCGCCTGCTGACGCATGCCGGCGAAATCGAGGGGCGGGGCCGCGACGAGGATGCGCTCGCCTTCCTGCGCGACGAGTCCGAATACCTGAACCTGACGCTGGTCGAGCAGCCGAACGGCGATTTCGGCGACACGATCGTGAGGCAGTGCCTGTTCGACGCCTGGCAGCTCGAACTTTACGGGAAACTGTCGCAATCGAAGGACGACAGGCTCGCAGCCATCGCGGTCGAAGGGAACGCGGGAGGCGGCGTATCACCTGCGCTACAGCGGCGGCTGGCTGATCCGGCTCGGCGACGGGACGTCGGAAAGCCATCGCCGCGCCGAAGGGTCGCTCGCGCGACTATGGCCGTTTACGAACGAGTTGTTCGACGGCGACGAAGTCGACCGGACGATTGCGGCTGCCGGCATCGGGCCGGCACCCGATGCCCTGCGCGACGGGTGGCTGCGCCATGTCGACGAGGTCCTCGAGGAAGCGACGCTTGCGCGGCCGCCGCCCGCGACCTTTGGCTGGTATGGAAAGCAGGGCCGGCACAGCGAGCACCTCGGCTACCTGCTCGCGGAAATGCAGTCCCTGCATCGCGCGCATCCCGGCGCGACCTGGTGATCCGGCGATGAGCGCTGAACGGGCCGTCGCCGCGGCGCTGACGCCCGAGGTTGCTGGCGCGCATCAGGGGCGTGCTGGCGCAGGTTGCCGACCCGGAAATTCCCGTGCTCTCGGTGCTCGATCTCGGCGTCATCCGGCATCTCTCGCTGGCGCCCGGACGGCCGGCGTCGAGGTCGGAATCGCCCCGACCTATTCAGGTTGCCCGGCGACGCCCGCGATCAAGGCGGACGTCCTCCGCGCGCTGACCGGCGCCGGTTTCGACGCGGTTGCCGTCGACGTGCTGTCTCCGCCCTGGTCAACGGACTGGATCAGCGCCGAGGGGCGCCGCAAGCTCGAAGCCTTCGGGATCGCGCCGCCTGCAGGGGCCGGCAAGCGCGGCCTGTGGGATGCGGACCCGACCGTCACCTGCCCGCGCTGCGGATCGAAACAGACGGCGAAGCAGAGCGAATTCGGTTCGACGCCCTGCAAGGCGCTGTACAAGTGCGAGTCCTGCCTCGAGCCATTCGACTACTTCAAGTGCATCTGAGCGCCGCCGTGCTGAAGTTCCATCCGCTCGCGATCGCAGGCCGAGCGCCGGTCGCCGACGATGCGATCGCGCTCAGCTTCGCGGTACCCGCGCCGCTTCGCGACGAATTCCGTTTCCGTGCCGGCCAGCATGTCGCGCTCCGCCTGCGCATCGACGGGCAGGAGGAACGGCGGACCTATTCCATCGTCAACCCCGAAGGCGCGGACCGGCTGACGATCGGCGTCCGCGTGCAGCAGGACGGGCGCATGTCGGAGCACCTCGCGCGCGCGGCCGCGATCGGCGAGACGCATCGACGTGCTGACGCCGAACGGCAGCTTCCACGCGGACGACGAACGCGAGCGGGCCCGCGCTCCTTTGCCGCGTTCGCCGCGGGAAGCGGCATCACGCCGGTCCTTTCGATCGTGGCGACGGCGCTCGATCGCGATCCGGGCAGCCGCATTCAGCTCTACTACGGCAACACGAGCACGCGCGCGGACGATGTTTCTGGAGGAGGTGCTTGCGCTCAAGGACCGCTTCATGACGCGGCTCTCCGTCTGCTTCGTGATGAGCCGCGAGCCGCAGGACGTCGAGTGGTTCAACGGGCACATCGACGCGGCCAAGATCCGCGAGTTCGCGCGTCACGATCTCGACGTGCCGGCGATCGACGAATTCTTCATCTGCGGGCCGGGCACGATGGGCGAGGACCTCCAGGCGGCGCTTGCCGGTCTTGGCGCGACGGGTCGCGTGCATGTCGAGCACTTCGTGCCGGAATCCCGCGCAGCGGCACCGGCGCCGGTCCCGGCACCGCGGCCGGCCGTGACGACGTCCGGCGGCGGGCGCGGAGATCACGGTCATCATGGACGGCCGCCGGCGCCGGTTCTCGATGCCGCTCGGAGGCGAGGCGATACTCGACGCTGCCGGCCGTGCGGGACTCGACCTGCCATTCTCCTGCCGTGCCGGCGTGTGCTCGACCTGCCGCGCGAAGCTCGTGAGCGGAACCGCGGAGATGGAGCACAACGTCGCGCTCGAGGATTGGGAGGTCGAGGCAGGCTATATTCTCTGCTGCCAGGCGCGACCGACGAGCGCCGCGCTCGAGATCAGCTACGACGAATGAACGGCTCCCTCCGATGAACTACCAGACGATCCAGTATTCCGTCGAAGGCGCGGTCGCCCGCCTGACGCTGAATCGCCCCGAGCGGCTCAACAGCTTCAACGGCGAGATGCATGCGGAGGTCCGCGACGCGATCGGCCGCGTCGGGCAGGACGGCGCGCGCGTGCTCGTGCTCTCGGGCGCGGGGCGCGGGTTCTGCGCGGGGCAGGACCTCGGGGATCGCCAGGTCGCGCCGGGCGGCGCCCGGGCCGACCTCGGCGAATCCATCGAGCGCAACTACAAGCCGCTCATCCTGTCGCTGCAAAGCCTTGCCGTTCCGACGATCGCCGCGGTCAACGGCGTCGCGGCGGGCGCGGGCGCGAGCATCGCGCTTGCCTGCGACCTCGTGATCGCCGCGCGTTCGGCGTCCTTCATCCAGGCGTTCAGCAAGCTCGGCCTCGTGCCGGATTCCGGCGCGACCTGGTTCCTGCCGCGACTGGTCGGCAATGCGCGCGCCCTCGGGCTTGCGATGCTGGGCGAGCGGCTGTCCGCCGCGGACGCGGCCGCCTGGGGGCTCATCTGGCGCTGCGTCGACGATGCGGAATTCAGCGCGGCCGTCGACCGGCTGGCGAGCGAGCTCGCCGTAGCGCCGACGCGAGGGCTGGTCCGGACGCGCGAGGCCATGCGCGGTTCCTGGACGCGCGACGCTTGCCGACGCAGCTCGACGTCGAGCGCGATTTCCAGCGCGAGCTCGGCTACACCGACGACTATGCCGAAGGCGTCGCGGCTTTCGCCGAAAAGCGCGCGCCGCGATTCGCGGGCCGTTGAGGGCATGCGATGAACGACGACCAGAGGATCGCCGAGCGCGCGGCACAGGCGCTGTTCGACGGCGATCGCGCCTCGCAGATGCTCGGCATGACGATCGAGTCCTGCGCGCCCGGGCAGGCGACGGTCTCGATGCGCATCCGGCCCGACATGGTGAATGGCCATCGCATCTGCCATGGCGGCCTGATCTTCGCGCTGGCCGACAGCGCTTTCGCGTTTGCCTGCAACTCCCACGGCGACAACACGGTCGCGGCCGGCGCGGCGATCGAGTTCCTTGCGCCGGGCAGGGAGGGGACGTGCTCCGCGCGATCGCGCAGGAGCGCTGGCGCGCGGGCAAGGCGGGCATCTACGAAATCGAGGTCCGCAACCAGCGCGACGAGGCCGTCGCGCTTTTTCGCGGGCGCAGCCACCAGATCGCGGGGAGATTGATCGATGACTGAGGCATTCATCTGCGACGCCATCCGCACGCCGATCGGGCGTTATGGCGGCGTGCTCGCGGGCGTCCGCACGGACGACCTCGCGGCACTGCCGATCGCCGCGCTCATGAAGCGCAATCCCGCGGTCGACTGGCAGGCGGTCGACGACGTCGTGTTCGGCTGCGCCAACCAGGCGGGCGAGGACAACCGGAATCTCGCGCGCATGGCGGCGCTGCTGGCGGGACTGCCGGTCGCGGTGCCCGGCGTCACCGTGAACCGGCTCTGCGGCTCCGGTCTCGACGCCATCGCGATCGCCGCGCGGCAGATCCGGTCCGGCGAAGCGGATCTCGTGATCGCAGGCGGCGCCGAGAGCATGAGCCGCGCCCCCTATGTGCTGTCGAAGCCCGATGCGGCCTACACGCGCAATCAGCAGATGTTCGATACGACGATTGGCTGGCGCTTCGTCAATCCGCTGATGAAGCAGCAATACGGCATCGACTCGATGCCGGAGACGGGCGAGAACGTGGCCGCGGAATTCGCCGTTTCGCGCGCGCGACCAGGATGCCTTCGCGCTCCGCAGCCAGCAGCGCGCGCTCGCGGCCCAGGCGAACGGCACGCTTGCGCCATGAGATCATTCCGGTGACGCTGCCCGCGAAAAAGGGCGATCCAGTGATCGTCGATCGCGACGAGCATCCGCGCGAGACGAGCCTCGAGGCGCTCGCGAAGCTTGCGACGCCGTTTCGCGCGGGCGGAACGCGTGACCGCCGGCAATGCTTCCGGCGTCAACGACGGCGCCTGTGCGCTCGTCATCGCAAGCGAGCGCGGCGCCAGACAGCATGGACTCCGGCCGCGCGCGCGGATACTCGGCGCGGCGGTCGCCGGCGTTCCGCCCCGCATCATGGGCATGGGCCCGGCGCCGGCGTCGGAAAAGCTGATGGCGCGGCTTGGACTCTCGATCGGCGATTTCGACGTGATCGAGCTCAATGAGGCCTTCGCTTCGCAGGCGCTTGCGGTGCTCCGCAAGCTCGGCCTGCCGGACGACGCGGCGCAGGTGAATCCGAACGGCGGAGCGATCGCGCTCGGGCATCCGCTCGGGATGAGCGGCGCGCGGCTCGCGACAACGGCGAGTTATCAACTGGACCGCATCGGCGGCCGGCGCGCGCTCTGCACCATGTGCATCGGCGTCGGTCAGGGAATCGCGCTCGCCATCGAGCGCGTCGCGTGATCACGGGCGTCGCGGTCGAGCGCGACGGCGACGTCGCGGTCATCGTGTTCGACAATCCGCCGGTCAATGCGCTTTCGCAACCGGTGCGGCTGGCGCTTGCTCGCGGCCGTCGAGGCGCTCGACGCCGATCCGGGTGTGCGCGCGATCGTGCTCGCGGGCGCGGGCCGCAATTTCGTCGCCGGCGCCGACGTGCGCGAGTTCGACCGCCCGCCGCTCGAGCCGCTTGCTGCCAGGCGTTCTGTCGCGGCTCGAAGCCTGCGGCAAGCCGGTCGTCGCCGCGCTTCACGGCGCAACGCTCGGCGGCGGCGCGGAGACCGCGCTCGCAAGCCACTATCGCTGCGCGGCCGGCGACCTTCAGCTCGGCTTTCCCGAAGTCAGTCTCGGCTTGCTGCCCGGTGCGGGCGGCACGGTGCGCCTTCCGCGGCTCGCGGGCTGGCAGGCGGCCCTCGAACTGATGACTTCCGGCAAGCCGGTCGGCATCGAGGCGGCGATCGACCTCGGGATCGTCGACCGGCGCATCGATGGTGAACTTCGCGCGGGAGCGATCGCCTGGGCGCGCGAACTCGCGGACGCACGGTTGCCGCCGCGGCGCGTTTCCGAGTTGCCGGTGCCGCCGTCGCGCCCGCTGCAGTTCGAGGAGTACCTGCGCGCCTTGCCCGCCTCGGCGAGGCGCCTGCCAGCGCCACGGCGCATCGTCGAAGCGCTTGCTTCCGCCGCGATGCTTCCGGCCGATGCGGCGCTTGCGCGTGCCCGCACGCTGTTCCTGGAATGCGTGGCGTCGACGGAATCCCGCGCGCTGCGTCACCTGTTCTTCGCCGAGCGCGGCGCGGCATTCGATCCCGCGCAGGCGCGACCGGTCGATCGGGCGGCAGTGCTCGGCGCGGGCACGATGGGCGCCGGAATCGCCGTCAGCCTCGCGACCGGCGGCATCGCGGTCACGCTCGTCGACGCGAAGCGGGAAGCGCTGGATGCCGGGCTCGCGCCGCGTCCAGGCGACGATCGCGGCCGCGGCACGCAAAGGCCGGCTGAGTGCCGGGGCAGCATCGGCATGCGAGCCGGCGGGTCGACGGCGAGGTCGACATCGAGGCAGTCGCCGGGGCGGATCTCGTGATCGAGGCCGTGTTCGAGAACCTGGCGGTCAAGAAGGAAGTTTTTGCACGACTCGGCGCACTCTCGCCGGCCGGGCGCGGTACTCGCGACCAATACGTCGACGCTCGACGTCGATGCGATTGCGGCCGCGTCGCGGCAGGCCGGGCGACGTCGTCGGCATGCATTTCTTCAGCCCGGCGAACATCATGCGGCTCGTCGAAATCGTGCGCGGGCGCGATTCATCGCGCGGGCGCGCTCGCGACCGCGTTCGCGGTCACGAAGCGCATCGGCAAGATCGGCGTGCCGGTCGGCAACTGTTTCGGGTTCGTCGGCAACCGGATGCTCTATGCCTATGGACGCGAAAAGGAACTGATGCTGCTCGAGGGCGCGAAGCCCGAGTCGATCGACCAGGCCCTGCAGGAATTCGGCATGGCCATGGGCCCCAACGCGGTCGGCGACCTCGCCGGGCTCGACATCGGCTTCCAGGCGCGGCGCGAATGGGCCGGCCGCCCCGATGACCCGCGCTTCTATCGCGTCTCCGACAGGCTCGCGGAGCTTGGCCGATTCGGGCAGAAGACCGGGCGCGGCTTCTATCGCTACGACAGCCCGGACGGCAAGCGCACACCCGATCCCGAGGTCGTCGAACTGATCCGCGCCGAGGCGGAGCGACTCGGGATCGAGCAGCGCGCGGTTTCACCCGCGGAGATCGTGAACCGCTGCATCCTCGCGCTGATCAACGAGGGCGCGCGGATCCTCGAGGAGGGCATCGCCGCAGCGTCCGGCCGACATCGACGTCATCTGGTGCAATGGCTACGGGTTTCCCAGGCACCGCGGCGGCCCGATGTTCTATGCCGACACGCTGGGCCTCGCGGTCGTGCTGGAATCGATCCGGAAGCTGGCGCAGCGAACAGGGCGAGCGCTACTGGACGCCGGCGCCATTGCTCGTCACGCTGGCGGACGCAAACAAGTCGTTCGCGGACTGGCAGGCGGAAGGCTGAAGCGAGCGTGAAGCGCCATGCGGTTGCAGAGTTACGTTGCCGGACACTGGAAGAGCGGTGAAGGTCGCGCGAGCCGCGCTTCACGACGCGAGCACCGGCGCGCTCGTCGCCGAGGCGGCGAGCGGCGGGCTCGATTTCGGCGCGATGCTCGACCACGCGCGCGACGTGGGCGGCCCCGCGCTTGCGATCGATGACGTTTCACGAGCGTGCCGCGATGCTGCGCGCGCTCGGCAAGCGCCTGTTCGAGTTCAAGGACGAGTTCTACGCGCTTTCCCATCGCACCGGTGCGACGAAGGAGATTCCTGGATCGACATCGACGGCGGCATCGGCACGATGCTCGTGTTCGCGAGCAAGGGCGCGCGCGAATTGCCGAACAGCCGCGTTTATCTCGACGGTGCGGTCGAGCCGCTCTCGAAGGGCGGGACATTCGTCGGCCAGCACATCTGCGTGCCGCTCGAGGGCGCGGCCGTCCACATCAATGCGTTCAACTTTCCCGGTCTGGGGCATGCTCGAGAAGCTGGCGCCGGCGCTGCTCGCCGGCGTGCCCGCGATCGTCAAGCCCGCGACCTCGACCTGCTACCTGACGGAGCTCGTGGTCCGGCGCATCGTCGAGACGGGACTGCTGCCTGCCGGGCGCGCTGCAACTCGTCTGCGGCGGCGTCGGCGACCTGTTCGATCACCTCGACTGCCAGGACGCCGTCTCGTTCACGGGTTCGGCGTCGACCGCGGCGAAGCTCCGCACGCACCCGGCCGTCGTGCGCAATTCGGTCCGCTTCGTCGCGGAGACGGACTCGCTCAATTCCTCGATCCTCGGGCCCGACGCGGGCCCGGAATCGCCGGAGTTCGACCTCTTCGTCCAGGAAGTCGCGCGCGAGATGACGGTCAAGGCCGGGCAGAAGTGCACGGCGATCCGCAAGGCGCTCGTGCCGCAGAGCCGGATCGCGGACGTCGTCGCGGCGCTCCGCGGCGAAGCTCGCCGCGACGGTCGTCGGCGACCCGCGGGCGGAAGGCGTCCGCATGGGGCCGCTCGCGAGCCTCGCGCAGCGCGATGAGGTGCGTGCGCGAGTCGCAGAGCTCGGGCGCGAATCCGAGCTCGTCGCGGGCGATCCCGGATCGCTTCGAGGTGAACGGCGCCGACCGCGAGCGCGGCGCGTTCCTGCCGCCGATCCTCCTGCTCTGCCGCGATGCGCGCGAAGTCACGTGCCGTGCACTCGGTCGAAGCCTTCGGGCCGGTGTCGACGGTCATCGGCTATGCCGGGATCGCCGATGCCATCGCGATCGCGCGCCGCGGCGAGGGCAGCCTCGCCGGCTCGGTGTTCACGGCCGACGACCGGGTCGCCGCCGAGCTCGTGCTCGGGCTCGCGCCCTACCACGGCCGCGTGCTGGTCGTGAACCGGCACTGCGCGAAGGAATCGACGGGCCACGGCTCGCCGCTCGCGCCGCTCGTGCACGGCGGTCCCGGCCGCGCCGGCGGCGGCGAGGAGCTCGGCGGAATCCGCGGCGTGCTGCACTACATGCAGCGCACGGCCGTGCAGGGAACGCCCGACGTCATCACCGCGGTCGGCGGCCGCTGGGCGCGCGGCAGCACGGAGCGCGATCCCGGCAGCGCATCCGTTCCGCAAGCCGTTCCACGCGCTCGCGATCGGCGACACGTTTCATTCCGCGGAGCGCGAGGTCACGGTCGGCGGACATCGAGCGCTTCGCGGCGCTCTCCGGCGACCGTTTCTATGCGCACATGGACGAGGCCGAGGCGGCGCGCAATCCCCTGTTCGGCGGTCGCGTGGCGCACGGCTATTTCCTGATCTCGGCCGCGGCGGGCCTCTTCGTCGATCCCGGCCTACGGCCCGGTGCTCGGCAACTACGGGCTCGACAACCTGCGCTTCGTGAAGCCGGTGAAGCCCGGCGACCGCATCCGGGTGCGGCTGACCTGCAAGGAGAAATCGCTGCGCGCCGACAAGGGCTGGGGCGAAGTGACCTGGGACACGGAGATCACGGAACCAGGACGGCGAGACGGTCGCGTCCTATCACGTGCTGACGATGGTCAGCATCCATGCGGTGCCGGATGCGGCGAAGGAATGAGCCTGTGACGATCGACCTGGAAAACGTTCGCGTCCGCATTCCCGAGCCTCGGTTTCGGGCAGCCGGCCGACGGCGTGCTCGAAGTCGATCATCTCGAACGAGGGCCGCCAGAACTCCGCGACCGAGTCGATGCATCGCGATCTCGCCGACGGTCTGGCGCGCGATCGATGCCGATAGCGCGCGGTGCGTGCCGTGCTGGTGCGCGGAGCGGGCGAGCACTTCTCGTCGGGCGGCGACTTCGCAATGATCGAGCGCATGATCGAAGACGAGGCGACGCTGCTGCGCGTCTGGCGCGAGGCGAGCGACCTCGTCTACAACCTGGTCGATTGCAGCAAGCCCGTCGTGTCGGCGATCCGCGGCACCGCCGTCGGCGCGGGCCTCGCGGTCGCGCTGCTCGCCGACGTCTCGGTCGCGGGGCGGAGCGCGAAGATCCTCGACGGCCACACGCGCCTCGGCGTCGCGGCCGGCGACCACTCGGTGATCATCTGGCCGCTGCTCTGCGGGCTCGCCAAGGCGCGCTACTACCTGCTGACCAACGAGCCGCTGTCGGGCGCCGAGGCCGAGCGCATCGGGCTCGTGTCGCTCTGCGTCGACGACGAGCGCGTGCGCGAAGCCGCGCTCGAGGTCGCGGTCAAGCTCGCGGCCGGCAGCGCGAGCGCGCTCGCGTTCACCAAGCACGCGCTCAACAACTGGCTGCGGCTCGCCGGCCCGTCCTTCGATGCCTCGCTCGCGCTCGAATTCCTGGGATTTCGCCTTGGCGACGCGCGCGAGGGGCTGGACGCGGTGCGCAACCGGCGCCCGCCGGGATTCGACCGGCGCTAGCCGGATTGGCCTTCGATTGCGGCGCCGGCGACCGCGCCGCTACTATTCGCGCTGCCTTGGGGTGGTCTGAAAAGACCTGAGATGCCGGTTGCATGCGGCCCACCGGCGAACCCGTTGAACCTGATCCGGTTAGGACCGGCGTAGGGAGCAGGCGTGTCGCGAAGCGCAACATCTCCTGATTGCTGTTCCTGGCGGCGGCCGCATCGCCGGCGCGACGCCGCCGGGACGCCCACGAGGCTGGAACCCGTCGTCGTGACTGCAACGCTGCGGCCGGTGCCGGCGGGCGAATCCGCCCGGCGGCGTCACGGTGCTCGCCGGCGAGGACATGCATGACGCCGCCGTCGTGCATCTCGAGGAACTGCTGCCGCAGGTACCGTCGCTGTCCTGGGCCGGGGCGAGCTCGCGCCCGCGCTACTTCCAGCTGCGCGGAATCGGCGAGCTCGAGCAGTACCAGGGCGCGCCCAATCCGTCCATCGGCTTCCTGGTCGACGAGATCGACTTCAGCGGCATCGGCATGATCGCGTCGCTGTTCGACGTCGAGCAGGTCGAGGTCCTGCGCGGCCCGCAGGGAACGCGCTATGGCGCGAATGCGCTTGGCGGCCTGATCAAGGTCAAGACGCGCGATCCGGTCCCGGAGCTCGAGGCGGACACCGAAGCCTCGGTCGGCAGCGACGGGCTCTGGTCGGCCGGCGTTGCCGCGGGCGGAGACCTGGGCATGACCGGCGAATTCAGCGGCGCCTGGCGCGCGTCGTTCATCGTGCGGTCGGCGACGGATTCCGCGACAACCGGTATCCTCGGCCGCAACGACACGAACGGTCGCGACGAAACGAGCGCACGCGTCAAGCTCAGGCTCACGGCGGATTCCGGCTGGCGAGCGGATGTCAGTCTCCTGCACGCGGACTTCGACAACCGCTACGACGCCTTCGCGATCGACAACAGCTCTCGTTACGCTTTCCGACCGGCCGGGACGCGACGCGCAGCGTTCCGACGGAGTCTCGCTCGATCTTCGTCCGCGGCGGCGGCGACGCCGCGGAACTGCGCTCGATCACGACCTGGGCCGAATCGGACATCGTGGCCGAGTTTCGACGGCGATTGGGGCAATGACCGCGACTGGGGCGCGGACGGGCCCTACAACTACTTCTCGGACACGAGCCGCACGCGCCGCACGCTCAGCCAGGACCTGCGTGTCTCGCGCTCCCTGGGCGACGCTGCGTCCTGGATCGGTGGCGTCTGGCTCTCGCGCCTCGAGGAATCGAACCGGATCGAGGACGAAGGCCGCTATCTCGACGATGCCTTCGTGCGGCTCCTCGACGGCAGCTATCGCGCAACGAATGCGGCGCTCTATGGCCAGGTCGACTGGTCCACTACGGCCCGACACGAGCCTCACCGCGGGTCTGCGCGCCGAGGAGCGCGACGCCCGCTACGACGACAGCGACGGGGTCGAATTCAACCCGCGGGACGGACTTTGGGGCGGCGAACTCGCACTCACGCATCGATTGGGCGCGACCCAGATGCTCTGGGCGGTCCCTGTCGCGCGGCTTCCGGGCGGGCGGATTCAACATCGGCACCGCCGTCCCGGCGGATCGCCAGCAATTCACGCCGGAGTACCTGTGGTCCGCCGAACTGGGGTGGAAAGGGGAGGACGAATCGGGCGGGCGACGGGCAGATTTCAACTTCTTCTATACTGCGCCGGGAACACCCGCAGGTCGCGACTTCGCTGCAGACCGATCCGCAGGACCCGCTGACATTCATGTTCCTCACCGACAATGCCGAGAGCGGGGAGGCCTGGGGATTCGAATCCTCCGCGGGACTGCGGGTCGGCGATCGGGTGCACCTGGAGGCGATGCTGTCCTGGATGGAATCGCTCTACCACGGCTACCGGTTCGGCGATCGCGATCTTGAAGGACGCGCATGGGCGCATGCGCCGGAATGGAAAGCGGCGCTCGCTGCAACCTGGCGTCACCCGGCGGGGTGGATGGCGCGCCTCGACCTGTCGGGCGAGGCTGGTTTTTATTTCGATACGAGCCACGACCGGCGTTCCGATTCACGCTTTCTTGCGAATCTGCGTGCCGGGTACGAGGCGGATCGCTGGTCGGTCCAGGCCTGGGGGCGCAATATTTTCGACGAGCGCTATCCGGTGCGCGGTTTCTACTTCGGGAACGAGCCACCGGATTTTCCCGCGGAGCTCTACCTGCGCTGGGGCGATCCGCGCCAGCTGGGCGTGACCGCGCGATTTTCATTCTGAGGTGCCGCCATGCATGTCGCAGTCGAATTGAGCCTCTATCCGCTCACGGACGAATTCATCCCTCCGATCCTCGATTTCATCGACCGCCTCAAGGCGCGGCCGGGCCTTTCCGTCGTCACGAACTCGATGAGCACGCAGGTCAGCGGCGAGTTCGACAGCGTGTTTGGGGCGCTGCACGAGGAGATTCGCCGCAGCATGGCGGGCCCGCGCCGCGCAGTGTTCATCATGAAGGTGCTCGGTGGCGGCGACTGAAATCGCGGCAGTCGCCTTCGGCATTGCCTATATCCTGCTCGCGATCCGGGAGCAGCGCGCCTGCTGGATTGCGGGCGGCATCAGCACGGCGCTCTATGCTTTCGTTTTTTTCGACGCCGGCCTGCCGATGCAATCCGTGCTGCAAATCGTCTATGTCGCGCTGTCCCTATACGGCTGGGTGGCGTGGGGACGGGATGCCGGAAATCGCCCGCGGTCGGCTTCGCTGCAACTGCAGCTGCTCGCCGCGGCGGGTGTCGCCGTCGCGACCGCGATCAGCGCGCCGCTCGTTGCGCGTTACGCGCTTGCGACGGCGCCGGTCGCCGATTCGCTCGGCACCTGGGCGAGCCTCTTCGCAACCTGGCTGCTCGCGCGGCGATACATCGATGCCTGGGCCTGGTGGATCGTCATCGACACCGGGCTCGCCGCACTGTTTGCGAGCCAGGGACTCTGGCCGACGGCCGCTCTCTATCTCGCCTATGCCTTGCTCGCCATCGCCGGCTGGCGGAGCTGGCGGCGGAGCAGGGCGGGGTCTGCGTGAGCGGAGTCCGGCCTGCTGGGATCGAGGCGTCGATCGCTGCGGCGATCGCAGGCCTCGGCCTCGATCATCCCCGCGTCAATGAGCTCCCGGGCGGCGCTGCGAACCGGAGCTTTCGCCTTCGCGATGCGCGCCACGACGTCGTCCTTCGACTGGCGGGAGAGTCGACGCCGGGACTTGGCGCGAGCCGCGCATCGGAGCTCGCAGTCCAGGGCATTGCCGCGGGCGCCGGCCTTGCGCCCGAGATCGTCCTCGAAAACCGGAAATGGGACTTCATCGTGACGCGTCACGCGGGCGGCCGCGTGCCTTCGCGCTCCGACATGCGGGATTCGCCGATGCTCCGCCGCGTCGGTGCCTGGATTGCGGAATTGCACGACCTTGCGCCGCCACCCGGTCTGCCGGTCGTCGACTTCGGCGAGCGGGCCGCCGGATATCTCGCGCTGCTCATGCTGCGAAATGGCGGACCGGAGATCGTGAAATTCTCGCGCGAGCTCGATCGGCGCCGTGCCCTGCTTCCACCGCCTGCGCGCCTGGCCTGCTGCCATCACGACCTGCATCACCGCAACTTCGTGGACGCGGGCATCAGGCTCATTGCCGTCGACTGGGAGTATGCGGGTCCCGGAGACCCTGCCGCGGATATCGCCTGCTGCATCGGCTATCACGACCTCGACGCAACGCACGTCGACGCCCTGCTCGAAGGCTACGGCAGCGATTCGCCGAAGCTCCGCGCGCGGGTCGAATCGCTCGGCTGGATCTTCGATTGCCTTTGGTACGGATGGAACGCCGTCGCGGCACTCGAAGGACTCGCAGCGGACACCGTTCTTCAGGAACGACTCGCGGCCCGGCTCGCCGGCTGAGCGGTTGCAGAGGAGCGGGCGCTTCCCGCAAGATGCGCGACCCATGGCCGAGATCATCGTGACCGATCGCGACGGCGGAGTGCATCGCGTGAATGCGCGCGAGGGCGTGAGCCTCATGGAAACGCTGCGTGAGTTCGATTACGGTGTCGCCGCCATCTGCGGCGGCATGTGTTCCTGCGCGACCTGCCACGTATTCGTCGCGGCGCCCTGGCTCGACAGGCTTCCGCCGATGCAGGGCGACGAGAAGGAAATCCTCCAGGAGCTCGAAAGCTACCGGCCGCAGGGCTCGCGGCTGTCCTGCCAGATTCCGTTCGAAGCCGCCCTCGCGGGCATGGAAGTCGAGATCGCGCCCGAGGAGTAGGCGGGACTAGCGCTCCTCGGCCTGTGCCGCGACGGCGCGCGCTGCGGCTTCGATCGCTGCTGCGTCCCCCAGGAAGCGCCGCGGCGACGCCGGGCGCAGGTCCGGACCCAGCTCGTACAGGATCGGCACGCCGGTCGGGATGTTGAATTCGACGATCGTCGGCGTCGCTCATCCCGTCCAGCATCTTGACGAGCGCGCGCAGGCTGTTGCCGTGGGCGACGACGAGCACGCCGTCGCCATTGGCGAGCGCCGGCACGAGGCGCTCGCGCCAGCAGGGCTCGACGCGGGCGAGTGTGTCTTTCAAGCGATTCGGTCGCAGGCAGCTGCGCCGGCGGAATGCCGCGGTAGCGCCGGTCGAATCGCGGATGCCGCGGATCGTCGGCAGCGAGCGGCGACGGCGGCATGTCGTAGCTCCGCCGCCAGATCTTGACCTGCTCGGCGCCGTACTTCGCGGTCGTCTCCGCCTTGTCGAGGCCCTGCAGCGCGCCGTAGTGGCGCTCGTTCAGCCGCCAGTCGCGCTCGACCGGAAGCCACATGCGATCCATCTCGTCGAGCGATGATCCAGAGCGTGCGGATCGCGCGCTTCAGCACGGAGGTGAAGGCGTGGGAGAACTCGAAGCCCTGCGTCGCGCAGCAGGCGCCGGCAGCGCGCGCCTCGTCGCGGCCCTGCTCGGTCAGGTCGACGTCGGTCCAGCCCGTGAAGAGGTTCTCGAGATTCCAGGTGCTCTGGCCGTGGCGGACCAGGACGAGCTTGCCGGGCATGTCGATGGCCTCAGCGCTCGGACCAGCTGGCGCACGGCCTGCAATGCGACCGACAGCGTGGGGAAGTCGGCGTTTCCCGTCGCGCGCATCTCGTTCACCGTCTGGCGCAGATTTTCATAGGCTGCACCGCCTTCTCCTGAGCCAGGCCATGATGCGCTTGCGCGACGTCGCCGCTGTGCCGCGGCTCGAGCACCTGCTCGCAGGCGGCGCTGCAGCATGTAATCTTCCTCGCGCAGCGTGCCGCGCGCCACTGCCTGCCAGTGGCCCTCGACCTCGAGCCGCTCGATCTCGCCGCGGATCCAGTCGAGCCCGATCGCGGCGCCGAGGCCGAAATACACACGCGCGGCCTGCGCGACCGGCGCGCGCCGCGCCAGCGCGATCTCGACGATGTCGACGCCCGAGTGGATCGCGCCGAGGCTCGCGACACGGCGTGCGACGCTCTCGGGAACGCCGGCGACGCGAGAATCGCGCGAGGCCCTTGTCGTAGACGCTCGACCTCGATGCCCTCGATCAGGTCGGGCAGGTCGGCATCAGCTCGCGGATGCCGGGCCGCAGTCGCGACACTGCGCGCTCGATGTCGAGATTGCCTGCCGAGTTTCGCAGCACCCAGTAGGTCAGACGCCGCAGCAGGCGCGTGGTCTCGTGACATCAGTCGTACTGCAGCGCCGCCGGGACCTTGTCGTCGAGCGCTTCGATGTCCGCCCACAGATCGCGCATGTCCGTGATCTCGCGCGCGATCGAGTAGGCGCGCGCGATGCTCCCGACGTCGGCGCCCGTGTCTTCCTGCATGCGGATCGCGAACACCGGGCCCATGCGGTTGACGAGGCTGTTGGTGGTCGCGGTGACGATGATCTCGCGCGCGACAGCTGGTGGCGCAGGATCTCGCGCGGGTAGCGCCGCTGCACCGGCTCGGAAAATAGCGCGTCAGCTCGGCGCCGAGGTACGGGATCCTCGGCGACGTCGGTGTCGCATGAGCCGCCCGGACAGCCAGATCTTCGCATAGGAGAGCAGCATCGCGAGCTCCGGCCGCGTCAGGCCGCTGGCCCTTGCGGTGCCGCTCGGCGATCTCTTCGGCGGTCGGCAGCGCCTCGAGCGCGCGGTCGAGCGTGCCGGCGCGCTCAAGCGACCTGATCACGTGGCCGAGCTCGAAGATCCGCTCGGCAGCGCGTCTCATGGAGCCCCGAGATCGCGAGGCTCTGCAGGTAGTTGTTGCGCAGCACGAGTTCGGCCGACTTCCTCGGTCATGCTCGCGAGCAGGCGGTTGCGCGCCTTGCGCGTGCAGCTGCCGGCCGCCATCAGCGGATTGAACAGGATCTTGAGGTTGACTTCGACGTCCGAGCAGTTGACGCCGGCCGAGTTGTCGATGAAGTCGGTGTTGATGCGCCCGCCGGCACGTCGCGTACTCGATGCGGCCCGCGCTGCGAGAAGCCGAGGTTGCCGCCTTCGCCCGACGACGCGGCAGCGCAGCTCCGCGCCGTTGACGCGCACCGCGTCGTTGGCGCGGTCGCCGATTTCGCGCGTGGCTCTCGTCCGCCGGCCTTCACGTAGGTGCCGATGCCGCCGTTCCAGAGCAGGTCGACCGGCAGGCACAGGATCGCCCGGATCACCTCGACCGGCGCGACCGACTGCCGCGTCGATGCCGAGCATCGCGCGCGCCTCGGCGACAGAGCGGATCGACTTGCTCTGCCGCGAATACACGCCGCCGCCCTTCGAGATCAGGCGCTTGTCGTAGTCCTCCCAGCTCGAGCGCGGCAGCTCGAACAGGCGCTTGCGCTCGGCGAAGCTCGCGGCGGCGTCGGGCGACGGATCGAGGAAGATGTGCCGATGGTCGAACGCCGCGAGCAGCCGGATGTGCGGCGACAGCAGCATGCGCGTTGCCGAACACGTCGCCGGACATGTCGCCGATGCCGGCGACCGTGAAGTCCTGCGACTGCGTGTCGAGGCCGAGCTCGCGGAAGTGCCGCCGCACGGACTCCCAGCCGCCGCGCGCGGTGATGCCCATCTCCTTGTGGTCGTATCCCGCCGAGCCGCCGGAGGCGAACGCGTCGCCGAGCCAGAAGCCGTATTCCTCGGAGATCGCATTCGCGACGTCCGAGAATTTCGCGGTGCCCTTGTCGGCGGCGACGACGAGGTAAGGGTCGTCGCCGTCGTGCCGCACGACGTGCGGCGGCGGCGACGACCTTGCCGCCGACGATGTTGTCGGTGACGTCGAGCAGCGCGCGGATGAACGTGCGGTAGCATTCCGTGCCTTCGGCCTGCGCCTCGTCGCGGTCCCGCGGGCAGTCGCCGCGGCACGAAGCCGCCCTTGGCGCCGACCGGCACGATCACCGTGTTCTTGACGTTCTGCGCCTTCATCAGGCCGAGCATTTCGGTGCGGAAATCCTCGCGCCGGTCGGACCAGCGCAGGCCGCCGCGCGCCACGCGCCCCATGCGCAGGTGCACGCCCTCGACGCGCGGAGAGTGGACGAAGATCTCGAACATCGGCCTCGGCAGCGGCACTTCGGCGACGTTGGCGCGGGTCGAGCTTGAACGAGAGGTACGGCCTGCGGCTCGCCGGCGGCGTCGGTCTGGAAGTAGTTGGTGCGCAGCGTCGCGTCGATCGCGCGCGAGGAACGCGCGCAGGATGCGGTCGTCGTCGATGCGCGTGACGCCTCGCGAGCAGGCGCTCGAGCGCGCGGCGCTGCGCGGCCTCGGCGCGCGCGCCGCTGCGCTCTTCAGGATCGCCGGGTCGAACCGCGCGACGAACAGCTGCAGCAGGTGGCCGGCCGCGGCGGCGTTGGTGGCGAGCGCCTGCTCCATGTAGGCCTGCGACAGCGGCAGGCCCAGCTGCACGAACCAGCGCGCGTACGTCCTGAGCACGATCGCCTCGCGCCAGTCGAGGTCGGCGGCCAGCACGAGCCGGTTGAAGCCGTCGTTGTCGGCGTTGCCCGCCCAGACGTGCGCGAACGTGGCCTTGAACCGCGGACCGTCGCTCTCGAGGTCGATCCGGACGCCGCGCGGATGCTCGAGCTCGAAATCCTGGATCCAGATCTGCACGTTCGGTGCTCGATCTCGATAGGGCCGCTCGCTGATCAGCTTGAGGCCGAGGTTCTCGATCGTCGGCAGCACGTCGGACATCGGGATCGGGCGCAGGCCGCGCGGAACAGCTTGAACTGGACCTTGTGCGCCGGCTGGTCGGCGCGCCGGTACAGGCTCATGGGAAGCGCGTCGGGCTCGGCGACGAGCTCGTTCGAGCGTGCGCGATGTCCTCGACCGCGACCTCGAACGGCGTGTCCTCCTCGTACGCGGCCGGGAACGCGTCGCCCCAGGCGCGGGCGAGCCGGAGTGCCTCGGCCTCGCCGTACGCGTCGAGCAGCGAGTCCTTCAGCCGGTCCTGCCAGGTGCGCACGGTCTCGGTGATCAGGCGCTCGAGCTCGCACCGCGTCGACGCCGGCGTCCGAGTCCGGCGGCGTGCGCACCAGCATGTGCAGCCGCGCCAGCACGGACTCCGACAGCTGACCTGCGACTCGATCGCGAGTCCGCGCGAATGCCGTCGAGTGCGACCGCCTCGATCCGCTCGCGGGCCTGCGTGTTGTAGCGGTCGCGCGGCACGTAGACCAGGCAGGAGTAGAAGCGGCGGAACGCGTCGCGGCGCACGAACAGGCGAACCTGCGCGCGCTCGTACAGATTCACGATGCCGCGCACGATGCGGACCAGGTCGGGCACGTCGCCTGGAACAGCTCGTCGCGCGGAAACGTCTCGAGCGCGTGCACGACCGCCTTGTCGTCGTGGCTGGCCGGATCCAGGCCGAAGTGGTCGACGACGCGCTGGATCTTGTGGCGCAGCACCGGAATCTCGCGCGGGCTGCGGCTGTACGCCGACGAGGTCCACAGGCCGAGGAACCGCCGCTCGCCGGTGACGCGTCCGGCCGCGTCGAAGGTCTTGACGCCGATGTAGTCGAGGTAGGTCGCGCGGTGCACCGTCGAGATCGAGTTCGCCTTGGTGATGATCAGCAGCTCGGCGGAGCGCGCGAACGTCGCGCACCTCGCCGGTCAGCACGATCGGCCTCGGCCCGCGCGCCGGCGGCGCGACCGCATGATGCCGAGGCCGGACTCGGGCAGCGGCACGAGCACGTCCTCGCCGCGGCCGCGGCGCAGGCGGTACTCGCGGTAGCCGAGGAACGTGAAGTGGTTGTCCTCCATCCACTCGAGCAGCGCCTTGGCCTCGCGGACCTCGTTGCCTCTGGCCGCGCACCGGTTGCCGCGCCGATCTCGGCCGCGACCTCGAGCGCCTTGCCGCGCATCCGCCGCCAGTCGGCGTCGCCGCGCGGATGTCGCTCGAGCGTGCTGCGGATGATCTTCTCGATCGGCCGCGAGGCGTCTCGGTCCGGCTCGCGGTCGATCTCGATCGAGCTGCCAGGATTCGAGCTTCGTGCCCGTCGGGCGGATCGTCGAGGTACAAGCCCGCTGCAGCCGGCCGCGCCGGTCGCGCGCCACCGCAGAACACCGGGTGCGCGAGCAGATGGACCGCGAGCCCGCTCTGCGTGCACACCATGCCGAGCGAGTCGACCAGGAACGGCATGTCGTCGGTGACGACCATGATGACCGTGTGCGGCGAGGTGAATCCGTCGCGTGCCGGGTCCGGGTTGAACACGCGCACCAGCGAGCTGGCCGGGCCGGCGCACCGCCCGAGGCGCGAGTTCGGCGAGCGCCGCGCCCGCGAGATCCGCGTCGGTGCGCTGCACGAGGTCGAGCTCCGAGACGCCGTGGTAGAAATAGCGCGCCAGACGGTCCGGCGCGACCGGCATGCCGCGGCGGCGCTGCGCGACGGCGCGCTCGGCGCAATGCGGTCGATGATTGCCTGCCGGGCGGCCGGGATCCTGCCTGAGTCATCAGCGCGCGCGGATTATAGCGGACGCGGGCTACAGCGTGGCGCGCGATGGTCCGACGCTGCTCACCGGCCGCCAGCTGCCAGGCCGCGTCGAGCAGGCGCCGCAGCAGCGCGTCGAGCTGCGGTCGGTCCGCGGGGCTCAGCTCGGCGAGCAGGCGCCTTCTCGTAGGCGAGGGCGAGCGGCACGATGCGCCGGTATACAGATTGGCCGCGCGCCGTCAGGCTGCAGTATCGAGCGCCGCCTGTCGCTCGGGCGAGCGCGCGGCTCACGCGGCCGGCGCGAGCAAGGCCCTGCACGGCGCGGCTGACGGCGACCTTGTCCATCGCCGTGCGCTCCGCGACTTCGGCAGCCGACAGCCCGGGTAGCGCGCCAGCACGGCGATCACCCGCCACTGCGGGATCGTCAGCCCGAAACGGCGCGCATAGGCCCCCGCAGGGCGGTGGTGACGATGTTCGCCAGCACCGAAAGGCGATAGGGTATGAAGTGCTCCAGGTGAGCAGTGCCGGCGGGTTCGCAGGCGCGGGCATGCATGGATTATAGTTGCAATTGCAACTAATGCGGGAGCGCGCAATGGACGAGCCAGTTCGAGAATCCGATGGGCACCGACGGCTTCGAGTTCGTCGAATACACCGCGCCGGATCCGGAGGTGCTGCGCGCGCTGTTCGCGCGGATGGGCTTCCCGGTCACGGCGCGGCATCGCAGCAAGAACGTCACGCTGCACCGCCAGGGCGACATCAACTTCGTCATCAACGCCGAGCCGAGGGCTTCGGCCAGCAGTTCGCGCGCGCGCACGGCCCGTCGGCCTGCGCCATGGCGTTTCGCGTCAAGGATGCCGCCGCTGCGCTCCGCCGCGCGATCGAGCTGGGCGCAAAGGCGGTCGAGACGCGCGTCGGGCCGATGGAGCTCCGGATTCCCGCGATCGAGGGCATCGGCGGCAGCCTGATCTATCTCGTCGACCGCTACGGCGAGCGCACGATCTACGACGTCGACTTCGTGCCGGTCGCCGATCCGAAGCCGGTCCGCGCCGCGGGACTCGACGTTGATCGACCACCTGACCCACAACGTCGGCCGCGGCAACATGGACAACTGGGCCGGCTTCTACGAGCGGCTGTTCAACTTCCGCGAGATCCGCTACTTCGACATCGAGGGCAAGAAGACCGGCCTGTTCAGCCGCGCGATGACGAGTCCCTGCGGAAAGATCCGCATTCCGATCAACGAGAGCCAGGACGACAAGAGCCAGATCGAGGAATACATCCGCGAGTACCACGGCGAGGGCATCCAGCACATCGCGCTCTTCACCGACGACATCTACGCGAGCGTCGATGCGCTGCGCGCGCAACGGCGTTGAGTTCCAGGACACGCCCGACACCTATTATGAGGGCGTCGACGCGCGCGTCACCGGCCACCGCGAGTCGCTCGAACGAATGCAGGAGCGCGGCATCCTGATCGACGGCAGCGCCGAAGGACGGCATCCTGCTGCAGATCTTCACGAAGAACGTCATCGGTCCGATCTTCTTCGAGATCATCCAGCGCAAGGGCAACGAGGGCTTCGGCGAAGGCAATTTCAAGGCGCTGTTCGAATCGATCGAGCTCGACCAGGAACGGCGCGGAGTGATCTGAATGAGGTCGACCAATGACTGAAGGGCCGGTATTCCAGCTTCACTGCTGGGACGACATTCCAGAGGAAACGTTGAAGGGCACGATCACCCGGCGGATGATCTCGGGCGAACGCGTGATGATCGCGCAGGTGCTGCTGAAGAAAGGCGACGATGTACCGAAACATTCTCATCACAATGAGCAGCTGACCTGGATCGTCAGCGGCAAACTTCTCCTGCGGCTCGGTGAGCGCGGTGAGCACGAAGTCGTCCTGGCTGCGGGCGAAGTTCTGGTGATCCCGCCGAACCTGCCACATTCCGCCCTTGCGCTCGAAGACACGGTCGACCTGGACGTTTTTTCGCCGCCGCGCGAGGACTGGCTGAACAAGACAGACGCGTACCTGCGGGGCGCAGGCTGAAATCCGCATGACAGCCGAGTACCCGGTAAGCAGGTTGAACAAGGTCAGGCAACTTCAGGAGAAGGGCCGCTATGACAGGCAAAGCGTACATCGGATCCTGGATGCCGGACTCGTAGCGCAGGTTGCATTCGTGGAAGGCGGAAATCCGGTCGTCGTACCCATGATCTATGGCCGTGATGGCGAAACCGTTTATCTGCACGGCGCGCGCAAAGCCCGGGTAATCCGCATGGTTGAAGCAAGCGAAAAAATCTGCCTGAACGTGACCCTGCTGGATGGCATCGTGCTGGCCCGCTCCGCGTTCAATTCCTCGATGAACTATCGCTCGGTAACCGTCTTCGGCACACCTGGCCTGGTCGAAAGCAATGCGGAGAAACTGCGCGCAATGAGGATCATCAGCGAACACCTGATGCCGGGCCGCTGGGACGAGCTCCGGGCACCCCATGAAAACGAAGTCAGGATGACCGGCGTGATCGCGGTAAGAATCGACACCGCATC
Organism: uncultured Gammaproteobacteria bacterium; assembly: GCA_963775415.1. Taxonomy (GTDB): domain Bacteria; phylum Pseudomonadota; class Gammaproteobacteria; order Steroidobacterales; family Steroidobacteraceae; genus SCUD01. The sequence continues at coordinate 113,514 of CAVZIO010000003.1, read as the reverse complement.
CGCCAAGGTCTCTGCGGGAATGCCGGCCGATGAAGCCGATGACTACGCCATCCCGGTCTGGGCGGGCATTTTGCCGCTGACATCGCAACTGAAATGCCTGCAGGACGATGACCGGCTGCTACCGGGTGTCACGGCATCCGTTGCGGTGCGTGCATTGCAGAACAGAATCCTCTGATCGCATGCCTAGCGGACCACGCGATAGGCCGTAATCGTGCTGGGCTCCCAATTCGGCTGATAGAGCAAATTGCCCGACAGCAGGAAGTCGTTCAGGTAGATATTCTTCTTTCGGCTATCGATGATCGTACGATGTGTGCCGTCCACCGCGACGACGTGCATCAGGCCGGGCCATTCGCTCACCAGGTATTCGCCATCGCCCAGGTGCGCGACGCCGTCTGCATTGCCGAGACCCTCTGCAAGTACGCTGATCGCACGCGATTGATAGTCGATGGCAAGCAGCCGGCCGGCCATCGTTGTCACGATGAGCCGATCAGGCTCCGCAAGCAGTCCGTTGACCGAGTCCAGGAGTGCGTTCTCGGCCCAGACTTCCGCAGTGTCGGAACAAATGGCATAGATGCGCGCATTCTGCGAATCCGCGATCAACACGCATCCATCCGGCGCAAATGTCAGATCATTCATGAACAGCGCGCCAGGAGCCGGAACGCGCCGCCTGACGGCGCCGCTGCGAGCGTCTACTACGACCATTTCGTCGATGTCGGCGACATAGAGTGCATCGCCGCCCCGCATGATGCCCTTAGGCGCATTGAGTCCGCGTGCCCATTCGCGCTCAAGGATGCGCCCATCCACGCTGACGCGGGCGATGAAGCCATTGCCGTCTTTCGCGTCGCCCTCGCCATTCACATTCGTCACGTAGAGGAAGGTCTCATCTGCGGAGAGTGCGACGCTCTCCGGGTTTGCGAGCCCCTGCGTAATCCATACAGGTTCAAGCCGAACCTGTGGCACCGTTTCCTCTACCGACACCGAAGGCGGGCCACACCCGGCGGCGAGCGAGAAGCCCGCCAGCACCGAAATAGATTTGAACCAGAAAGTCGACTTGACCATCCTGCGCCCCTGACATGATTCGCCTTCGACTACCCTAATCGTGACGCCGGGACATTCAACGGCAGCTGCGACGGGACGAGCCAGCAATGCGATCAACGGGATCGCCGCTTTCGCGTGAAGTGACGATTCGCTCACACTGCCATTCCGCGCGATTGTCGATCCAGTTCACAGCTTGGGCAGTTTCCTCGTGCGAGCGGGTGCCCCGACGCGGGAGACTTCCATTTTACAGATGGCGGCAGGTCGTGGCATGAGCGTCGGCACGGCGACAGGGCATTTCGGGGTCACGACCCGCATCACGCGTGTCGGCTTCGCGGACGGCTGGACCGGCGCCCTCGCAATCGGCGTGATCGTCTACACCGCCGCCGCCATTTTCCTCACCGTCGCGCATTTCGAGCCGAGCCCCGCGCTCACTTTCTATCTGCTCGTTTCCGACCTGCCATCGAGTCTCGCGGCGGCGCTGCTCGCGATCGTTGCCGCGCGCAAGGCGATGCAGCCTGCGGCACGGCGCACCTGGCGATTTCTTGCGGCGGCACTCGTCATCTACGTCGTTGGCAACCTGATCGACGCGGACTTCCGCTTCATGGGCCTCGATCCGTTCCCGTCGATCGCCGATGTCGCCTACCTGGCGTTCTCTCCTGTCCTGTTCGCGGGCTTCACGGTCGCGGTGCGCGCGAGCTCGCTGCGGGTTTCCTGGGGCCGGCTCCTGCTCGATTCGCTGATCCTGGTCCTCGGATTCGGAACGTTCTTCTGGTTCTTCGTCATCAGCCCCGCCGCCGCGGCGAGCGAGGAGGAGTTCGCCCGGTTCATCCTTACGCAGGTCTACATCGCGCTCGATTGCCTGATGTTGATGGCGATCGGCGTGCTGCTGATGAACAGTTCGAGCTGTCCGCTGCGAAGGACCACGCTGGTGATGCTTGCGTGCGGCTTCGGGATGATGTTCCTTGCGGACATTGTCTGGGCCACGTCGGTCGTGACCGGCAGTTACCTGCCCGGAGATTTCTCCGACGTTCTTTACCTCGCCTGCTACATCGGCCTCGCCGGTGCGGCTCAGGTTCAGATCCGCGACCGGTCGCGGCCGGAGCGAGGATCGGCCGCAGCGCAGCACGGCCCTGACACAGGCCGCGCCCTACCTGGGTCTGGCGCTTTCGTTCTTTGTGCTCGTGTATTTCGCGGCCGGCAGCGGCAGCAACCCGGCCACCGTCATGACGGTTGCGATCTTCGTGCTGGCGATCCTCGTGATGGCGCGTCAAAGCGTGATCGTCAAGGACGATGCCCAGGCCCGGCAGCGGCGGGCCGTCGACCTCGTCGAGGCGCGTTTTGCCTCACTGATCCGGAACGCGTCCGACGTGATCATGATCGTGAGCGCCGATGGGCGGATCGAGTACGCATCGCCGGCCGTGCAACGGACATTTTCGCTGCGCCAGGACGACCTGGTCGGGCGCAAGCTGCCCGAGATCTGGCGCGAGACGGACCGCGAGCGCCTGGCCGCATTCCTGGCGGAAGTCACTGCGACCCGCGGCGCAGCGGTCGGGCCGATCGAGCTGTCGGTCGGCACCACATCGAAGCGGTTCATCCTCGAGTGCGTCGGCAGCAACCTGCTGGACGATCCGGCGGTCCAGGGCCTCGCGCTCAACCTGCGCGACGTCACGGAGCGCAAGGCCCTCGAGGACCAGCTCCGCGAGCTCGCGTTCCATGATCCGCTGACGCTGCTCGCCAATCGCAGCCTGTTCCGGAACCGGGTCGAGCACGCGATCGCCCTGGCGCGGCGCTCGAACGACCGGATTGCCGTGCTGATGATCGACCTCGACAACTTCAAGAACGTCAACGACTCGCTCGGCCACGACATCGGGGACCGGCTGCTCCAGACAGCCGCACAGCGGCTCGTGAAATGCACCCGCGCGGCCGACACGGTTGCGCGGCTCGGCGGCGACGAGTTCGCCGTCCTGCTCGAGGGCATCGCGACCGCCGAGCAGGCGGAGCGCATCGCCGCCGCAATCACCGACGCATTCCAGGCACCGCTGCAGATCGACGGCGGCGACCTGCTCGTCACGACCAGCATCGGAGTCGCGCTGTCGGAGCCGGGCCACGAGACCGAGCACGTGATGCGCAATGCCGATATCGCGATGTACCACGCCAAGTCCGCCGGCAAGGGCCGCCACGTCGTGTTCCATGCGCGCATGCAGGAGCAGCTGCGCGAACGGCTGCGCCTCGAGGACGACCTGAACCAGGCGTTCGCGCGGAACGAGTTCTTCCTCGAGTTCCAGCCGATCGTCGACCTGAAGACGACGGAGCTGCTGGGCGTCGAGGCCCTGGTCCGCTGGCAGCATCCCGAGCAGGGCCGGCTGCTACCGGGACAGTTCATCCCGATGGCCGAGGAGACCGGGCAGATCGTCGAGCTCGGCCGCTGGGTCCTGCTCGACGCCTGCTGCCGCGTGCGACAGTGGCGCGAGACGATCGCCGCCGGCAGCGGACTGCGCGTCGCCGTCAACATTTCCGGCCGTCACCTGCAGCAGGGCGATCTTGTCGCGGACGTCCGGCACGCGCTCGAGGTCTCGGGCCTCGAGCCGGAGAGCCTGCTGATCGAGCTGACCGAAAGCACGATGATGCACAACTCGGAGAGCAACCTCGTGCGGCTGAAGGAACTCAAGTCGCTGGGCGTGCGGCTTGCGATCGACGACTTCGGGACGGGCTATTCGTCGCTCTCCTACCTGCACCGCTTCCCGATCGACATCCTCAAGATCGACCGCTCGTTCATCAGCCGGCTGACCGATTCAAGCGAGGGCCCGAAGCTCGCGCGCGCGGTCGTCATGCTCGGCGAGACGCTTGGACTCGAGACCGTGGCGGAGGGCGTCGAGTTCGAAGACCAGGTGACGCAGCTGATCCAGCTCGGCTGCGTCGCCGCCCAGGGATTCCTCTTTTCCCATGCGACGTCGCTCGACGCCGTTGCGGCTTCGCCATTCGCGCTGACGCCGCGACGAACTTCGTAGCGCCCATGCCGGCTGATGACGGGCCGCTACCATCGCGACATGGCAAGCCGGGCGCTGAACCAGGGCGTTTCCGAGCATGATCAAGTCGGCGCGACAGTCCGGCCGCTCAGGGACGGTGCGGCCGCGCGAGGTACTTCCGCCCCTGCATTTCATGCAGCCGGCTCGCCGTCCGGCGGAACTCGAATGCAGCCGCTCGCCCCGTAGAGCGCCTCGGGCGTTTCAGCGGCGGCCGAAAGGACCAGCTTTACGCCGCGGTCATAGAACTCGTCGACCAGCGTGATGAAGCGGCGCGCGGCGTCGTCGTCGGCACCGCCCATCACCGGGACGCCGCTCAGGAAGACCGTCTGGTAACAGCGCGCGATCTCGATGTAGTCGGCGGCGGAACGCGGTCCTTCGCAAAGCTCGCGGAAATCGAACCAGACCACGTCCTCCGCCTCGCGCCGCGCGCGAACCGGACGGCCCTCGACCTGGACGCGCACGTCCTTGTCGCCACGCCCGTCGGCGAGCCGGGCAAACTCGGAGGCCATCAGCCCTTCCGCGTCAGCAAACTCCGGCCCCAGGTAGAGCGTCGCGCGCTCGAGTTGACGCAGGCGGTAGTCGACGCCCGCGTCGAGCTCCATCGTGCGGCAATGCTTCTCGATCAATGCGATTGCGGGCAGGAAGCGCGCCCTTTGCAGTCCGCCGCGGTAAAGGCCGGACGGCGCGAGATTCGAGGTCGCGACGAGCGTGACGCCGCGCCGGAAAATCTCATCGAGCAGGGTGCCCAGGATCATCGCGTCGGCGACGTCGCCGACCACGAATTCGTCGACGCAGAGTATTCGGGTTCTTGATGCGATGTCGGCGGCGGCCCGCGCGAGCGGGTTCTCGAGATCCCGGTGCCGCCGGAGTCGCGCATGCACGTCCTGCATGAAGCGGTGAAAGTGCTCGCGCCGCTTTTCGCGCACCGGGATTTCCGCGAAGAACTCATCGACCAGGAATGTCTTGCCGCGACCGACACCGCCCCAGAGGTAGAGTCCGCGCAACGGCGCGCGGGCACGGGGCAGGAGGCTGAGTCCGCGCCCCAGCACGGAGTTTCGCGCGAGCACGCGCCGCCGCAAGTCTTCGAGTCTCCCGAGCACGGCGCGCTGCGGTTCGTCGAGGACGTGGCCGTGGGCGGCGAGGGCGGCTTCGACCCGCGCCGTGACCGGCGATTTTTCCGCAGCGCGATTCAGCGCAGCTCCGGCCTGTCGCGGAAATGCTCGAGTGCCGCCGGATTCGCGATCGCGTCCGTGTTCTTGACCGGCCGGCCGTGAATAGTCTCGCGCACGGCGAGTTCGACGATCTTTCCGCTCAGTGTCCGCGGTATCTCCGGAACCTGAAGGATCCTTGCCGGCACGTGCCTCGGCGTCGTATTGGTGCGGATCTGCCGGCGGATGCGATCGCGGAGCGCCTCGTCGAGCGCGATGCCATCGCGCAGGCGCACAAAGAGCACGACACGCACGTCGCCGCCGACGTCCTGGCCGACGACGACGCTTTCGAGGACTTCATCGAGCTGCTCGACCTGCCGGTAAATTTCGGCCGTGCCGATGCGCACGCCGCCCGGATTCAGGACCGCATCGGAGCGGCCCAGGATCACGAGCCCGCCGCGCGGCGTCAGCAGCGCGTAGTCGCCGTGATGCCAGACCCCGGGGAAACGTTCGAAGTAAGCCGCGCGATAGCGAGCGCCGTCCGCATCGTTCCAGAATCCGATCGGCATCGAGGGAAACGGCGCGGTGCACACGAGTTCACCCTTTGCGGAGGTCACCGGCCGGCCGGCGTCATCCCAGACCTCGACTTTCATGCCAAGCCCGCGGCATTGCAGCTCGCCGCGATAGACCGGCAGCAGCGGATTGCCGAGCGCAAAGCAGGAGACGATGTCAGTGCCGCCGGAGATCGATGCGAGCTGGACATCCGGCCCGATGGCGCCTGCGACGAAGTCGAACTGCTCCGGCGCGATCGGCGAGCCAGTGGAGAGCATAGTCCGCAATACGGCGAGACCATGGCGCTCGCGCGGCCGGTAACCCGACTTCTCGATTGCCGCCAGGTACTTCGGGCTCGTGCCGAAGAGGGTGACGCCTTCGTCCGCCGCCATCTTCCAGAGCACTTCAGGGCCCGGATGCAGCGGTGAACCGTCGTACAGCACGATCGTCGCCTCGGCGGCGAGCGCGCTCGCGAGCCAGTTCCACATCATCCAGCCGCAGGTCGTGAAGAAGAAGAGCCGGTCGCCGGGCTTCAGGTCGGTGTGAAGGCGGTGTTCCTTCAGGTGCTGGAGCAGCGTGCCGCCGGCGCCGTGGACGATGCATTTCGGCATGCCCGTCGTGCCGCTTGAATACAGAACGTACAGCGGATGGTCGAACGGCAGCCGGTCGAACCGCAGCGGTGCCGCCCGGTCGCCGTAGTCCGCGAAGCCGACCGACCGCGGAAGGCTGGCAGCCGTGGATGCGGCGTAGGGCACGACCACGACGCGCTGCACGGATGGCAGTCGGGCCAGGACGCCCTCGATCGGCGCCATCGAGTCGATCGCCTTTCCCGCGTAGAAATATCCGTCCGCGGTGAACAGGACCTTCGGCTTTACCTGGCCGAAGCGGTCGAGCACACCCTGGATTCCGAAGTCGGGCGAGCAGGACGTCCAGGTGGCGCCGATACTCGCGGTCGCGAGCATTGCGATCGCCGCCTCCGGCAGGTTTGGCAGGAAGCCGGCGACGACGTCGCCGTGAACCACGCCATCGGCGCGAAGACCGGCGGCCACGCGGGCGACCTCGCCGCGCAGTTCCTTCCAGGTGACCTCGCGACGAAAGCCGCGCTCGTTCCGGAAGACGATCGCAGGTTCATCGTCCGGGCCGCGGAGGAGGTTCTCCGCGAAGTTGAGTCTCGCGCGCGGAAACCAGCGCGCGCCGGGCATGCGATCGCCGGCTTCGAGCGCAGGCCCTTCGCCGCGTTCACCGACAACACCGGAAAACTCCCAGAGCGCGTCCCAGAATTCACCGGGTTTCGCGACCGACCAGCCGTAGAACGCATCGTAGTCCGGCGTCGGCGCGCCGCGCTTCCCCGCATAGGCCATGAACCGCGTGAGGTTTGCATCGGCGATGCGAAACAGCGAGGGTGTCCAGATCGGCTGCTCGGCGCTCATCTAAAGACTCTGGTAATTCGGTCCCGAGCCGCCCTCAGGTGTCGTCCACGTGATGATTCCGTAGGGATCCTTGATGTCGCAGGCCTTGCAGTGCACGCAGTTTGCTGCGTTGATCTGAAGCCGCCTTCCGCCTGCGCCGTCGTCCACCATTTCATAGACGTTGGCAGGGCAGAAGTTCTGGCAGGGATTGCCGAATTCCTCGATGCAGCGCGTGGCGCAGATCGTGGTGTCCGCGACGACCAGGTGCACGGGCTGGTCTTCGTCGTGCACGTTGCCGGCGTGGAATACGGCCGCAAGGCGGTCGCGCGGCGCGAGATCGCGATCGACCCAGAACCGGTCGACTGCGGGCGCGGTCTCCAGGCGGTGCAGGGCGAGGTGATTCTCGCGATGCGAAAGCGTCCAGGGCGTCATGCCTGCGGTCGCAGTCTCGAACGCGGCATTGGCGAGGCCCCACCACAGGCCGCGATGGAAACCGGGCTTGATGTTGCGCACGCGCTTCAGTTCGCGCCCGCCCGGCGACTTCCGCCAGCGCGCTTCGAATCCATCCGTGCCGCCGGTCCCGGCCAGGTGTTCCGCGGCGAGCGCGCCGCAACGAATCGCCTGGTGCACGCCCTTGATTTTCGGCACGTTCAGCGTGCCTGCGGCGTCGCCGATCAGCATCAGGCCCGGCGCTTCCATGCGCGGCAGCGCCTGCCAGCCGCCGGCGGCGATTGACCGCGCGCCGTAAGAGACGAGTTCACCGCCCTCGAGCAGCGCGTGAATCCTGGGATGGTGCTTGAACTGCTGGAACGCTTCGAACGGTTTGAAACGCGGGTCGGCGTAGTCGAGCCCGACGACGTAGCCGACGTACACGCGGTCGCGATCGAGGTGATAAAGAAAGCTCCCGCCATAAGTGCCGGAATCCACGGGCCAGCCGACGGAATGCTGGATCAGGCCGGGCTCGACGCGCCCGGGCGGAAGCTGCCACAGCTCCTTGATGCCGAGCCCGTAGGTCTGGGGCCCGCGTCCATCGGCGAGGCCGAGCCGCGCGACGAGCTGCTTGGTGACGCTGCCGCGGCAGCCTTCGGCGAGAATCGTCGTGCCGGCACGGATGTCGGCGCCCGGCACGTAATTCGGGCCCGGCTTGCGCCCGCGGTCGAGACCCATGTCGCCGATGCGCACGCCGGTGACCCGGCCATCGCCATCGAGCAAGGCTTCGGACACGGCAAAACCCGGAAAGACGTCGACACCGAGTGTCTCGGCCCGCGCAGACATCAGGGGTGCAATCTGTCCAAGCGAGACGATGAAATTGCCGCGATTGTGCATCTGCGGCGGATTGGGCAATCGCACGGCGCCGGTCTTCGTGAAGTACCAGAATTCGTCGCGCGTCGCGGGCACGAAGATGGCGGGCGGCGAATCGCGCCAGCCCGGAAGCAGCGCATCGAGCGGCCCGGGTTCCAGCGCGCAGCCTGAAATCATGTGCGCGCCGATCGCCGAGGCCTTCTCCAGCACGCAGACGCTGCGGCCTGGATCGAGCTGTTTCAGGCGGATCGCGCAGGCGAGGCCGGCAGGTCCGCCGCCGACGATGACGACGTCGTATTCCATGACGTCGCGATCCGTCACGGCATTGCGGCCCTCTCGAGTTGCGGCAGCTTCCGCACGCTGTCACCGATCGTCGCAAGATCGCCGGCAACCACGACCGTCATGCGCTCAGGGCGGATGAACTGCCGCGCCATCCCGCTCACCTGTGCGGGCGTGACGGCATGGATGTTGGCAACCCAGTGCGTCAGGAAATCGTCGGGCAAGCCGTGCAGATTCATGAACGCGAGTTGCCCGAGGACGCCGTTCGGCGAGGAATTCGAGATGACGAAGATCCCCGACCGGTATCTTTTCACCTGATCGAGTTCGGCGGCCGATGGTTCCTCGCGCTGGAGCCGGTCGATCTCGCGGAGTATTTCGGTGATTGCGGCGGCCGTGTGCTCGGAAGTCACTTCGGCGCTCAGGATCCAGAGCGCTCCTCCGCGGCGCGCGCTTATCGACGAATCCGGTGAATAGCTGTAACCCTTGTCCTCGCGGATGTTTGTCGTGATGCGCGACCCGAACGTGCCGCCGAGCAGGCTGTTCATCAACGTCGTCGGGAAGTAGAGCGCGTGCGAAGGATCAGGGACCGGCACTGCAATCCTCACCGAAGACTGCGGCGCCCCGGGGCTGTCGACGAGCGCAAGCTGCATTGTTTCCGCTGCACGCGCCGGCAGATCGCTGGGCGGCGGACCTTCGCGCCAGCCCCCAAAGGCCTTGCGCAGTGCCGCCTCGAGGGCGGGGCGATCGTAGCGCCCGGCGACATAGACGTGGGTGCGCCGCGCGCCGAAATTGCGCTCGTAGAAATCGCGCAGCTTGTCGATCCCGTAGCCCGCGAGCTGGCCGTCCGCCGGGAGCAGTCGGCCGAAGGGATGGTCGCCGAACACGAGCCTGGCGAGTGCCTCGTCGGCGAGCGATTGCGGATCGGAGCGCGCAACCGCGAGGTTCCGCTCGAAGTTGGCCAGCACGCGCGGCAATTCGGACTCCGGGAACCGCGGATTCCGGAGTACGTCGGCGAGGAGTTCGACTGCTGCGACGGCATGGTCCGAAAGCACGGAAATGCCCGCCGTCGTCTGTTCCGCCCCGACGCCGATACCCAGTTCGCCACCCATGCCGGCCGCGGCACGCGCGATATCGGCGGCGCTTCGCGTCGTCGTGCCTTCCTTCAGCAACTCGACCGCGACATCCGGCAGCCACGTGTCCCGGCCCTCGTCGATGTTTCCGGTGCGAACCACGGCGAGCACCGTCACCTTCGGAACGCTGCCGTAGTCGATGAAGGTCAGCGCGAGGCCGTTGTCGAGGCGGACCGTTTCCTTGGACGGGAGCCTGAACTCGTGCGGCGTTCCGGGCTGCGGCGGCGACTCGCGCGCCTGCCCGAATGCGGACGCCGCGAGGAGACAGGCAAGCAGTACCGCAGAGCGCTTCATGGCGCGGTTCCCGCGCCAGCTTTTCCGGGCACGACGACCTGGACCGTTCGGCGGGCCGGCGTCAGGTAGCGGCGCGCGACTTCACTGATGAGTTCGGGCGGCACGGCGCGGAACTCGGCCTCGATCCGGTTGATGCGGCCGGGGTCGTCGTCGAAGAGGGCGAAGGAGGCAAGCAGGTCGAGCTGCCCGAATCGCGTGCTCGAGCCTGCGATGTCATATAGCGATGCGCGGAACTTGGTCAGCGCGCGCTCGACTTCCTCGGCCGTCGGCGGCGCATTCTGGATCCGGGCGATTTCCGCAGTCGATGTCCGCGATGATCGCTTCGGGCGCCACGCCGGGATCGTGCACGAGATAGAGCATCCAGAGCATCGGTCCGTCGTAAGTGAACCGGTTCCCGAGCAGGTTGATGCCGCCGCCAACGCCGCTCGCGTAACCGCGCTGCTGCACGAGCCGCTGCCACAGGACGCTGTCCTCGCCCTGCAACAGGATCTGGTCCAGCAGGCCGAAGGCGGCATGTTCCGGCGTGCCGCGCTCCGGCACCTGCCAGGCGAGCGCGAGCGCCGGCCGTGGCGCGAGGCGGTCGGTGTAGGTGTCCCGCTTTTCGGCGGCCTGCACGGGCTCCGTGAGATCCGGCCGCACCGGCTGGGCGCGGGCCGGGATCGACGCGAAATACTTCTCGACCCAGGCGCGCGCGGTCGCCGGATCGAAATCTCCGGCAATGACCAGCACCGCGTTGTTCGGCGCATAGTACGTGTCGAAGAAAGCCCGCGCATCCTCGAGCGTCGCGGCGTCGAGGTCCGCGAGGTCGCCGTAGAAGTTGTGCGCGTTGTACCAGTTCTCGTTCGCAACCTGCGGCATCGTGAGCCAGGGGAATCCGCCGTAAGGCTGGTTGATCACGTTGTCGCGCACTTCGTTCTTCACGACACCCTGCTGATTCTCGAGATTGGCCTGCGTGATCGCGAGCGCCTTCATGCGATCCGCTTCCGCCCACAGTACGGACTCGAGCGTGTGGGCCGGCACGACCTGGAAGTAGTTGGTGAAGTCGAAGCGGGTCGAGCCGTTCACGACCCCGCCATTGCCCTCGACGAGCCGGATGAACTCCATCTTTCCGAGGTTTCCGGAGCCCTGGAACATCAGGTGCTCGAACAGGTGGGCGAATCCCGTGCGCCCGCGCGGTTCGATGCGGAAGCCGATGTGGTAGTAGAGACCGACCGTCACCGTCGGCGCCGTCGCGTCGCGCGACAGCACGACTTTCAGCCCATTGTCGAGCTTGTAATACTCGACCGGAATGTTGATGCCGCTCGGCGCGTTACCGGCGGGCGGTAGGGCGGCTGCTTTCGCGATATCGGGCGGCTGCGTGGCGCATCCGGCCAACGCCACTGCGAACACCAGTCCGCCCCAATGGCGCCAGCATTTCTCTCTCATCGTGGGGCCATCCGAATCGCTCCATCCAGTCGTATCGTCTCACCGTTCAGCATGCGATTGAGGCAGATCGCGACGACCAGTTCTGCATACTCGTCCGGCCGTCCGAGGCGGGGAGGGAACGGCACCTGCTTGCCGAGCGAGTCCTGCGCTTCCTGAGGCAGGCCGGCCATCATCGGCGTGCCGAATATTCCGGGCGCGATGCCCATGACGCGAATGCCGAAGCGCGCGAGTTCACGCGCGAGCGGCAGCACCATGCCGGCGACGGCCGCTTTCGACGTGGCATAGGCCACCTGACCGATCTGGCCTTCGAAAGCTGCGACGGAGGCCGTGTGGATCAGCAGGCCGCGTTCACCGTCCGCATCGGGCGCGTTGTTCTGCATGATCGCCGCAGCCGCGCGATCGAGCAGAAAGGTGCCGAGCGTATTGATGTTGAGCACGCGCTGGAATGCCGAGGCGGCCAGGGGGCCGTCCTTGCCGAGCAGTTTGCCCGGCGTCGCAACGCCGGCACAGGCAACAGCCAGGTTGAGGCCGCCCATTCGTGCAGCCGCCGCCTGGACGGCTGCGTCGACGCCCGCTTCATTCGTCACGTCGCAGCGGTGATAGCTCGCGGCCTCGCCAAGACCCGCGGCCGCCTTGCGGCCCGGTTCATCCTGCACGTCGAGCAGGGCGACCTGGCCGCCGCCGGCGACGAGACGCACGGCCGTCGCGAGGCCAAGGCCCGATGCGCCGCCGCTGATGACTGCCCGCACCCGATCGAGATTCATGGGGTTCCTCCGGGCGACAGTCTACAGCCTGAGGCCCCCATCCACCTCGATCACGCGGCCCGTGACAAAGTCGTTTTCGGCGATGAATACGGCGGTTGCAGCAATTTCGGCGGGTTCGCCAAGCCGGCGGAGCGGGATGGCCGCCTTGACCCGCGCCAGCATTTCCGGCTTCATCGCCGCCAGTATCTCGGTCGCGCAGAATCCCGGCGCGATTGCGGCGCTTCGAATGCCGTAGCGGGCGAGTTCCTTGGCCCACACCACGGTCATCGCGGCGACGCCCGCCTTGGCTGCCGAATAGTTGGTCTGACCTGGATTTCCCTCGCGCGAGATCGACGAGATGTTGATGATCACGCCGCCATTGCCAAGCGCGATCATCCGTTCGGCGCCTTCGCGCCCGCAGAGGAATACGCCTGTCAGGTTGACGTCGAGGACGGCCTTCCATTGCGCCAGCGACATCTTGGAATGGATCGCGCCATCCTGCGCCTTGACGAGCAGCGCATCCCGCGTGATGCCGGCATTGTTGACGAGCACGTCGAGCCGGCCCAGGTCTGCGACGGCGGCGTCGAGGCTGAGCACGACCCGGGCCTCGTCAACCACGTCGGTTTCATAGGTCCGGGCGCGCACGCCCTTCGCCTCGCACTGGGCACAGGTTTCGCGCGCCGCCGTACCGTCGAGATCGAGTGCCGCAATGTCGGCGCCGCGCTCTGCGAAGGCGAGGGCGATGGCACGCCCGATGCCGCGGCCCGCGCCCGTGATGGCCACGACTTTCTTTGAAAGCTGCATCAGTCCCTTTACTGCACTGCGATTTAAGGTGCAGAAAACTTTATTGGGTCAGGACCTTAGCGATTATTGCGGCGCAAGACAACCGTCAGGCCGGCGCTATGTCAAACAGGACCGTCTCGGCTTCGACCAATTCTCCGGCGCGAGCAAAAACCTCGGCGACGCGTCCTGCGCGGCCGGCGCGGATCGCGTGCTGCATCTTCATACCCTCGACGATCGCGAGCACGTCGCCCTTGGCAACCGCGTCGCCGCTCTTCACGCGAAGCTCCACGACCCGGCCCGGGAGCGGCGAGGCAGGATGTGCGTCTGCATCCTCGGCGCTCCTTTCATATGGCCACGCGGCGGCGAGCGCGATCTCCGTTGCGCCGTCGCCGATGACCTGCAATCGGTCGCCTTCGCGAATCAGCTCGAGTTCCCGCGGTCCGTCACCCGCATCGACCGCGAATCGGTCCGCGGAAAGTGCCATGACGCTGCCGCGTTTCCTCTGCTTGCCATCGTCGATCTCGACCGATGTTCCGTGCCGCCGTGCGCGCAGGCGAACAAATGAAGGCGTACGCAGGCCGAGCGATTGCGCCGCGGATCCGCCGGCACGCCAGCCGTCGCCCTGCGCCCAGGGCGATGCATCGATTCCCGCCCGCGGCGAGCGATCCTCGAGCGCAAGGGACGCCGCCAGCAGGAGCGCTTCGGCCTGCTGCGCAGGTTCCCGCGTGAGTGCGGCAAGTTCACGATCGACGAATCCCGTGTCCACGTCGCCCGCGGCAAAGTCCGGATGCGCGGCAATAGCCCGCAGGAGAGGCAGGTTGTTCGCGACGCCGAAGATCGCCGTGCGGTCGAGCCGCTCTCTCAGGTTGGTGATGGCCTGCGCGCGGTCGCGCCCGAAGGCGATGACCTTCGCAATCATCGGGTCGTAGTGCACCGTGATCCAATCGCCGTCCGCGACGCCGCTGTCCACGCGCCATGTGCCGTCTTCGGCCGGATGCACGAATCGATCGATGCGCCCGACCGACGGCAGGAATCCCCGCCGCGGGTCCTCGCTGTAGAGACGCGCCTCGATCGCATGGCCGTGCCGCGGAATGTCCGCCTGCGCAAGCGGCAGGCGCTCGCCCGAAGTCACGCGAAGCTGCCACTCGACCAGGTCGAGGCCGGTCACGGCCTCGGTGACCGGATGTTCGACCTGGAGGCGCGTATTCATCTCCATGAAATAATGGCTGCCGTCAGAGTCGACGATGAATTCGATCGTGCCGGCATTGACATAGCCGACAGCTTTCGCGGCGCGCACCGCCGCAGCGGTCATTGCCGCGCGCTTCGCCTCGTCGATGAAGGGCGAGGGCGACTCTTCGATGATCTTCTGGTAGCGGCGCTGAACCGAACACTCGCGCTCGAACAGATGCAGGCAGTTGCCGTGCGTGTCACCGAACACCTGCACTTCGATATGCCGCGGCCGCTCGAGAAACCGCTCGAGCATCAGGCGCCCGTCGCCGAATGCGTTTTCCGCTTCGCCGCGCGCGCCGCGAATCGCCTCGTCGAGCGCGGATGCATCCCTCACCACGCGCATGCCCTTGCCGCCGCCGCCGGCGACCGCCTTGACGAGCAGCGGGAAGCCCACGCGGCTCGCCTCCGCAGCGAGCCGAGCCGGGGACTGGTCCTCGCCCATGTAGCCGGGAACGACCGGCACGCCCGCCGCGGACACGATGGCTTTCGCCTCGTGCTTCAGGCCCATCGCGCGCATCGCGGAGGCCGGCGGACCGACGAAAAGGACTCCGGCCTTCTCGCAGGCCTCGGCGAAGGCCGCGTTCTCGGACAGGAAACCGTAGCCGGGATGAATCGCGTCGGCGCGCGACTTCCGCGCGGCATCGAGGACTGCCGCCGAATTCAGGTACGAGTCGCGCGCGGGTGCGGGCCCGATGCAATGCGCCTCGTCCGCGAGACGCACGTGCAGGGCGCCGCGATCGGCTTCCGAATGCACGGCGATCGCGTGGATGCCGAGCCGGCGGCAGGTGCGGATCACGCGGCAGGCGATCTCGCCGCGGTTCGCGATCAGGAGCCGCCCGATCTTCATGCGTCGCGAATCCAGCCGGGCTTGCGCCGCTCGAGGAAAGCCGTGAGTCCTTCCCGGGCTTCCTCGCCCGCGCGGACGCGCGCGATCCAGCGCGTCGTGTCGATGATCATGGATTCGTCGCCGGCGGACTTGCGGCCCGTCACGCGGCGCAGCAGCAGCTTGATCTCGGCCTGCGCCTTCGGGCCGCCGGCGAGCAGCGCGCTTTCCAATGCCCTCGTCGCATCCGGCAAGCGCCGCGTCGTCCACGGCCTCGTGCACGAGTCCGATGCGCATCGCGGTCGCCGCGTCCATCGCCTCGCCGGTCAGGAACCAGCGATGCGCCTGGCGCTGTCCGATCGCGCGGATCACGTAGGGCGAAATCATTGCGGGGACCAGTCCGAGGCGGACTTCGGAGAGCGCGAATCGCGCGCTCCCGCCCGCAATCGCGATGTCGCAGGCCGCGATGAGCCCCACCGCGCCGCCGTAGGCGGCGCCGTTCACGACCGCGACGGTCGGTTGCGGCAGCCTCTCGAGGCTTTCGAGCATCAACGCGAACCGGCGGGAATCCGCTTCGTTCTGTTCGGCCGGTGCGGCGCCCGCCGCGCGCATCTCGCCGATGTCCGCGCCGGCGCAAAATACTTTTCCCGCGCCGGTCAGCTTCACGACCCGCACGGCGTGGTCGCCTGCGAGCGCGGCGAGCGCCTCGGTGAGACGCGGGACGAGCTCCGCGGAGAGCGCGTTTCGCGCATCCTCGCGATCGAGTGTGAGCGTGGCGACGCCGCGGGCGTCCCGTTCGATGCGCAGCATCGGCATTACATCCGGAACACGCCGTAGGATTCCGGCAGCGGCGCGGGTCCGCGCGCCACGACTTCGAGCGCGAGCCCGAGCACGCGGCGCGTGTCGAGCGGATCGATGACGCCGTCGTCCCACAGCCGCGCCGTCGCGTAATAGGGATTGCCCTGGCGCTCGTACTGATCGCGGATGCCCGCCATGAATTCCTTCTGCTCGGCTTCGGGCCAGGACCCGCCCCGGGCTTCGACGCCGTCGCGGCGCACGGTCGCGAGCACGCTCGCGGCCTGTTCGCCGCCCATGACGGAAATGCGGGCGTTCGGCCAGGTCCACAGGAACCGCCCGCCGTAGGCGCGCCCGCACATCGCGTAGTTTCCGGCGCCGAATGAGCCGCCGATCACGACGGTGAGTTTCGGCACGGTGGAGCAGGCGACGGCCGTGACCATCTTCGCGCCGTCGCGCGCGATCCCGCCGCTCTCGTAGCGCTTGCCGACCATGAAGCCCGTGATGTTCTGCAGGAACAGGAGCGGCACCTTCCTGCGGTTGGCGAGCTGCACGAAATGCGCGCCCTTCAGCGCGGATTCGGAGAAGAGGATGCCGTTATTGGCGAGGATCGCGACCGGAAAGCCCCAGAGATGGGCGAAGCCGCAGACCAGCGTCTTGCCGTAGAGCGCCTTGAACTCGTGGAACTCCGAGCCGTCGACGAGGCGCGCGATCACTTCGCGGACATCGTAGGGCTGGCGCAGGTCGCGCGGCACGAGGCCGTAGAGCTGGTCGCCAGCGAAGGCGGGATCGACCGCCTCGCGGCGGCCGAGCCAGGCGGACGGGCGGTGATTGAGGCTACCCGCGATCTCGCGCGCCATCGCGAGCGCATGCGCGTCGTTGTCGGCGAGGTGATCGACGACGCCGGACGTGCGCGCATGGACGTCGCCGCCGCCGAGCGTTTCTGCGTCGACGATCTCGCCGGTCGCCGCTTTCACGAGCGGCGGCCCGCCGAGAAAAATCGTGCCCTGGTTCCGGACGATGATCGATTCGTCGCACATCGCGGGCACATAGGCGCCGCCGGCGGTGCAGGAACCCATGACGACCGCCACCTGCGGAATGCCGGCCGCCGAGAGGCGCGCCTGGTTGAAGAAGATCCGCCCGAAATGCTCGCGGTCCGGAAAGACCTCGTCCTGCAGCGGCAGGAATGCGCCGCCCGAGTCGACGAGATACACGCACGGCAGGTGATTCTCGAGCGCGATCTCCTGGGCGCGCAGATGCTTCTTGACCGTGACGGGTAGTAAGTGCCGCCCTTCACGGTCGCGTCGTTCGCGACGACCATGTGTTCGTTGCCGTGAATGCGCCCGATGCCGGCGACGAGTCCCGCGGCCGGCGCATCGTTGCCATACATGCCGCCGGCGGCGAGCGGCGCGATCTCGAGGAATGGGCTGCCCGGATCGAGCAGGGCCTCGATGCGCTCGCGCGGTAGCAGCTTGCCGCGCGCGAGGTGTTTAGCGCGGGCCTCTTCTCCGCCGCCGGCCGCGGCTTCGTCTTGCCGCCGGCGCAATTCGGCGACGAGCGTTTCCATGTGCGCGGCGTTGTCGCGAAAGTCGGCGCTGCCGGCGTCGACACGGGATGCGATACGGGTCATGGCGCCGTTGCCCGGAGCAGTTCGCGGCCGATCAGCATCCGGCGGATTTCGTTGGTTCCCGCGCCGATCTCGTAGAGCTTCGCGTCGCGCAGGATCCGGCCCGCGGGATACTCGTTGATGTAGCCGTTGCCGCCGAGGACCTGGATCGCCTCGAGCCCGGCGCGGGTCGCGTTCTCCGACGCGCCGAGCAGGCAGGCTGCCGCGTCGTAGCGCGTCGTACGCCCGGCGTCGCAGGCGCGCGCAACCGCATAGGCGTAGGCGCGCGAGGCGTTGCAGGCGGCATAGAGGTCCGCGAGCTTTGCCTGCATCAGCTGGAAGCTTCCGATCGGGCGCCCGAACTGCTCGCGATCGTGCAGGTAGGGGACGATGAGGTCGAGCGCGGCGCGCATCAGGCCGAGCGGGCCCCCCGTCAACACCAGGCGTTCATAGTCGAGGCCGGACATCAGGATTTCTGCGCCGCCGCCGGCTTGCCCGAGCAAGTTGCCATCCGGCACGAAGCAGTCCTCGAGCACGAGTTCGCAAGTGTCGGAGCCGCGCATGCCGAGCTTGTCGAGTTTCTGCGCGGCGCGAAAGCCTTTCATTCCTCGTTCGACGATGAACGCGGTGATGCCGCGCGCGCCGCTGCCCGGGTCCGTCGTCGCATAGATCACGGCCGTGTCCGCTTCCGGTCCGTTCGTGATCCACATCTTGCTGCCGTTCAGGAGCCAGCCGCCGGGCTTGCGATCGGCGCGCGTGCGCATCGAGACGACGTCGGAGCCGGAACCGGGCTCGCTCATCGCGAGCGCACCGACGTCCTCGCCGCTCACGAGGCGCGGGCAGGTAACGCCGCTTCTGCGTCGTCGGTGCCGAAGCGGCGCAGCTGGTTCACGCAGAGATTCGAATGCGCGCCGTAGGAGAGGCCGATCGAGCCCGAGGCGCGGCTGATCTCCTCCATGGCGACGACGTGCTCGAGGTAGCCGAAGCCGAGCCCGCCGTATTCCTCGGGCACCGTCATGCCGAGCAGGCCCATGGCGCCCATCTCGGGCCACAGTTCGCGCGGAAACCGGTTGCTGCGGTCGATCTCGTCGGCCTGCGGCGCGATGCGGCGGAGCGCGAATTCGCGCACCGCCTGGCGCAGTTCGTCGACCCGCGGACCCAGTTCGAAATCGAAATCGATCGGGAACATCGCAGCCTCCGTTTGGCCAGGTCAGGCTTGCCAGTGGCATCATATTGTCCGACAATCCGACAAGCAAGACCCCTGCCCGGAAAGGTGATCCATGTTCGAACCGCTCGGTTATGCGCCGGCCTATCTGCGGGTTTCGGAGGCGATCCGGTCCCGGATCCTGCGCCGCGAACTCCCGGAGGGCGAGCCGCTGCCGACCGAAACCGAGCTCGCGCGGCAATTCGAGGTCAACCGCTCGACCGTGCGGGAGGCGCTCCGCAAGCTCGAGAGCAACGGGCTGCTGGGCCGGCGCCGTGGGGGCAAGCGGCTCTTCGTGACGCGCCCGACGCGCGAGATCCGTCGGCGGCGGACTGTCGCAGGCGTTTGCGCTGCACCGCGCGCGCGTCGTGGATGTCTGGGAGGCCCTGCAGGCCGTGCAGCCGGGCATCGCGGCGGCGGCCGCGGAACGGCGTAGCGACCGCGGCGCTCGCGAATCTCGAAGCGACGTGCAGAGCGGTTTGCGGCGCGCAAGGGCGAGCGCGAGCTGGCGGTCGGCGACGTCGCGGGTTTCTTCGATGCGCTCGGCGAAGCGGGCGCCAATCCGGTTTTCACGCTGCTGAACGAGCCGCTGCTGCGGCTCCTGAAGCCGAGCCTCGCGGTGATCATCGACCGCGTGCCGCAGGCGCGCTCGCGCATCGAGTCGGCGCAGAAGCAGATCGTCGCGGCGGTCAAGGCGCGCGATGCGAAGGCGGCGGCCGAATGGATGACGCGCCATGTGCGCGACTTCCGGCGCGGCTACGAAGTCGCGGGAATTCCGCTCTCGACCGAGGTCGGCGAGGAACTCGATGGCCGCGCCTCAGGCTCAGCTGAGTTCGATCGCGACCGCCGTCGCCTCGCCGCCGCCGATGCAGAGCGCGGCCAGCCCGCGTTTCTTGCCGTGCCGCTTCAGCGCATGAATCAGCGTCGTCAGGATGCGGGCGCCGGTCGCGCCGATCGGGTGGCCGAGCGCGCAGGCGCCGCCGTGAATGTTGACGCGGTCGTGCGGGATGCCGATGTCCTTCATGGCCGCCATCGTGACGACGGCGAACGCCTCGTTGATCTCGTACAGGTCGACGTCCGCGGCCTTCCAGCCGGCGCGCTTCAGCACCGTCTTGATCGCGCCGCCCGGGGCGGTCGTGAACCACTCCGGCGCGTGCGCGTGGCTCGCATGGGCGACGATCGTCGCGATCGGCGTGAGGCCGGCCTTGGCCGCGGCGCTCGCCCGCGCGAGCAGCAGGGCCGAGGCGCCGTCGGCGATCGACGAGGAACTCGCGGCGGTGACGGTGCCGTCCTTGCCGAACGCGGGCTTGAGATTCGGAATCTTCTCGAGGGACACGGTGAACGGCGTTTCGTCGCGGGCGACCACGCGCTCGCCCTTGCGGTCGCTGATCGTGACCGGCGCGATTTCCGCCTCGAACGCGCCCGACTCGACGGCGGCGACGGCGCGGCGCACGGATTCCGCGGCGAAGGCGTCCTGGTCGGCGCGCGTGAAGCCGTATTTCGCGGCGGTCGCATCGGCGAAGCAGCCCATCAGCTTGCCGTCCCAGGGACTCTGCAAGCCGTCGTAGAACATGTGGTCGATGATCTCGCCGTGACCCATGCGATAGCCGGCGCGGGCCTTCGGCAGCAGGTAGGGCGCGTTCGTCATCGACTCGAGCCCGCCGGCGATCACGAAATCGGCGCTGCCGGCGGCGATCTGGTCGGCGCCGTACATCACGGCGCGCATGCCGGATCCGCACATCTTGTTGACGGTCGTCGCCGGGACCGACTGCGGCACGCCGGCGGCGAGCGCGGCCTGGCGGGCGGGCGCCTGGCCCTGACCCGCGGGCAGGACACAGCCCATGACGACTTCATTGGCGATGCCGGGATCGGCGCCGGCGCTCTGCAGCGCCGCGCGGATCGACGCCGCGCCGAGCGCGTGACCGGGAACGCTTGCGAAACACGCCGAGCATCGCCCCGATGGGCGTGCGGCGGGCGCCGAGGATGACGACGGGATCACTGGCCATGGGTTGCGTCCTGAACGGCTGGATGGGGGCTATTTTGCCCTGCAAAAGGGCGGATGTCGCGCCGGCAGCGTCGGCGGCTCAACCGGCAGCGGCGCGCTGCCGGTGTTCGAGCAACTGGCCGAGACGCAGCCGAAGTTCGGCGAAACGCAGGGGCTTGTAGAGCACGGTGACGCCGGGGGGCAGTCCGCCGCGCTCGCTGATCGTGTGCTCGGTGAGCGCCGTGACGACGATGATCTCGAGTTCGCTGATCGCGCCGCTGGCGCGGAGTGCGCGGAGCATTTCGAAGCCGTCGATGCCCGGCATGCGCAGGTCCGTGATCAGCAGATCCGGCCGCGACGCGCCGATCTGCAACAGCGCGTCGAATCCGCTCGGCACGCATTGCAGGTGGATCGGCAGGCCCCAGGAGCGCAGATGCAATTCGAAGAGATGCCGGAAATCCGGCTCGTCCTCGACGATCAGGACCTGGTAATTGCCGCTGGGCGCGCGGCGCGAGATATCGCCGGCGCGGCGCTGCAGCAGTTCGTCGACCGAGGCCGTCAGGATGCGGCGGTGCCCGCCCGGCGTCTTCCAGGCGCGCAGCAGGCCCGCTTCGGACCAGAGCTGGACCGTACGCAGCGAAACGCCGAGGCGGTCGGCGGCTTCCCGCGTCGAACAGACTTCCTGCCCGGTCTCGACCACGTGCTTTCCCGATGCCGTTCCCCAACGGGCGGAATGACAGCATCGCAGGTCCGGGATTGCAACGCTAAACTGTCGCTCCGGCGCGCTGGAGATTCCCGATGAGCAGCCCGGCCGAACGGATCGACAAAGCCGCGGACGCCGCGCGCGGCCCCTTGCGCTTCGTGAGCGCCGCTTCGCTCTTCGACGGCCACGACGCCGCGATCAACATCATCCGCCGCATCCTCCAGTCGCACGGGGCCGAAGTCGTGCACCTCGGGCACAACCGCAGCGTCGCCGACATCGTGCGCGCGGCGATCCAGGAGGACGCCGACGGCGTCGCCGTCAGCAGCTACCAGGGCGGACACAACGAGTATTTCCGCTACATGGTGGACATGCTGCGCGAGCAGGGCGCCGGCCACGTGAAGGTCGTCGTCGGCGGCGGCGGCACGATCGCGCCGCACGAAGTCGAGGAGCTCGAGGCCTACGGCGTCGCGAAGATCTACACGCCGGACGACGGCCTGAGGCTCGGCCTCGACGGCATGATCGAGGACGTGTTCCGCCGCGTGCGCGAGACGCCGCGGCCGCCGTTCGAGGGCGGCGCGGTCTCCGCGGACGACCCGGTGAACCTCGCGCGCGCGATCACGCTCCTCGAGCAGGGCGGCGACGAAGCCGCGGTTTCGCGCGTCCGGAGCCTCGCGGCGAAGACCCTGCAACCGGCCGCCGGTCCTCGGCATCACGGGCACGGGCGGCGCCGGCAAGTCCTCGCTGACCGACGAGATCCTGAATCGCATCGTGCGGTTCTTCCCGGACCGGCGCGTCGCCGTGGTCGCGATGGACCCGACGCGACGCCGCTCCGGCGGCGCGCTGCTCGGCGACCGCATCCGCATGAATTCGCTCGCGCACGAGCAGCTCTTCATGCGCTCGCTCGCGACCCGGCGCCAGCATCTCGCGACCTCCGCCGTGCTCGCCGACACGGTCCAGCTGCTGAAGTCGGCGGGCTTCGACCTGATCGTCGTCGAGACGGCGGGCATCGGCCAGAGCGACACGGAGATCGTCGATCTCGTCGACCTCTCGATGTACGTCATGACCGCCGATTACGGCGCCGCGAGCCAGCTCGAGAAGATCGACATGCTGGATTTCGCCGATTTCATCGCGCTCAACAAGTTCGAGAAGCGCGGCGCAGAGGACGCGCTGCGCGACGTGCGCAAGCAGGTCGCCCGCAACCGCAAGCTCTTCAAGACGCCGCCGGAGGAACTGCCGGTCTATCCGACGATCGCGAGCCAGTTCAACGATGCCGGCGTCAATGCGCTCTTCGGCGCGCTCTGCGCGCGGCTGCAGGAGCAGTGGGGACGCCTGCGTCCCTGGCGGCCCGAGGGCCTGACGCCGCTCGGACCTCCGAAGCGCCAGGCCATCATTCCCGGATCGAGAGTCCGCTATCTCGCCGAGATCGCGGCCGGCGGGCGCGGCGCGCAGCGCGCGGCCTATGCGCGCTGCCGAGGCGGCGGGCCGCGCGCACGGCCTGCACCGCGCGCTCGCCGCGCTCGGCGACGCCGCACTTGCCGGCGCCGCTCGAGCGCTATGGCGACGACCCGGTCGCGGGAGGCGACCCGACCCTCGAACGCCTGCGCCGCGAATACAACGCGGCGCTGGACGCCGTCGGCGCCGAAGGAATCGCGCTCCTCAAGGAGTGGCCGGCGCGCCGGGCGGCGGCGGCGGCCGACGAGTTCAGCTACCGCGTGCGCGACCGCGAAGTGCGCGGCCCGAACTACAGCGAGTCGCTCTCGCACCTGCGGCTGCCCAAGATCGCGACGCCGCGCTTCGACGACTGGGGCGCGCAGCTCGCCTTCCTGCTGACCGAGAACCTGCCGGGCGCCTATCCGTACACCGGCGGCATCTATCCCGTACCGGCGCGAGGACGAGGACCCGACGCGCATGTTCGCGGGCGAGGGCATGCCCGAGCGGACCAACCGCCGGTTCCATTACCTCGCGCGCGGCCACCAGGCGACGCGGCTGTCGACCGCCTTCGACTCGACGACGCTCTACGGCGAAGACCCGGACGAGCGGCCGGACATCTACGGCCGCATCGGCAACTCGGGCGTCTCGATCGCGTCGCTCGACGACATGAAGCGGCTGTATTCCGGCTTCGACCTGTGCGCGCCGTCGACCTCGGTGTCGATGACGATCAACGGGCCCGCGCCGATGATCCTCGCGATGTTCATGAATACCGCCGTCGACCAGCAGGTCGAGCGGCACCTGCGCGAGAGCGGCGGCTGGGCGGAGGCGGAGGCGAAGATCGCGAAGCTGTTCGCGGGCCGCGAACGGCCGCGCTACCGCGGCGAGCTGCCCGCCGGCCACGACGGCAGCGGGCTCGGCCTTCTCGGCGTCAGCGGCGACCAGGTCGTCGACGCCGAGACCTACGCGAGGATCCGCGCGGACGCGCTCGCGCGCGTGCGCGGCACGGTGCAGGCCGACATCCTCAAGGAGGACCAGGCGCAGAACACCTGCATCTTCTCGACCGAGTTCGCGCTCCGGATGATGGGCGACGTCCAGCAGTTCTTCAGCGAGAACCGCGTGCGGAACTTCTATTCAGTGTCGATCTCCGGCTATCACATCGCGGAGGCGGGCGCGAATCCCGGTCTCGCAGCTCGCCTTCACGCTCGCGAACGGATTCACGATCGTCGAGTACTACCTGTCGCGCGGCATGAAGGTCGACGACTTCGCGCCGAACCTGTCCTTCTTCTTCTCGAACGGCATGGACCCGGAGTACGCGGTGATCGGCCGCGTCGCGCGCCGGATCTGGGCGCGCGCGATGCGCGAGCGCTACGGCGCCTCGCCGCGCAGCCAGATGCTGAAGTACCACGTGCAGACCTCGGGCCGCTCGCTGCACGCGCGCGAGATCCAGTTCAACGACATCCGCACGACGCTGCAGGCGATGTATGCGCTGTTCGACAGCTGCAACAGCCTGCACACGAACGCCTACGACGAGGCGATCACGACGCCGACCGAGGAGAGCGTGCGCCGGGCGGTCGCGATCCAGCTCATCATCGCGCGCGAGCTCGGGCTCAACCAGAACCAGAATCCCTGGCAGGGCTCGTTCGCGATCGAGCGCCTGACCGAAATGGTCGAGGAGGCGGTCTACGCCGAGTTCGAGAGCCTCTCGGAGCGCGGCGGCGTGCTGGGCGCGATGGAGACGATGTACCAGCGCGGCAAGATCCAGGAAGAATCGCTCTACTACGAGCACAAGAAGCACGACGGCAGCTTGCCGATCGTCGGCGTCAACACCTTCCTGCCGGAGCACGGCGGCGGCGACGACAACCGGAATGCCGAGCTGATCCGCTCGACCGAGGAGGAGAAGCAGGCCCAGGTCGCCGCGGTCCGCGCCTACAACGACGTGCATGCGATGGCGCAGGAGCCGGCGCTGCTGAAGCTCCAGGCGGCGGCGGCGGCCGAAGGCAACGTGTTCGCGGAGCTGATGGAGACGGTGAAGTCGGCGTCGCTCGGGCGGATCTCGCGCGCGCTCTACGCCGTCGGCGGCCAGTACCGCCGCAACATGTAGCAACGGGACGACAGCGACTCAGAGCAGCGGGCTCGTCGCAGCGGCGGCGCCGATCCGGTCCCGCGCCTCGTCCCGGAGCCTCACCGCGGCATCGCCGGCGCCCGTCGTCGCGGGCAGCGGCTCGAGCACCTCGACCTCGATGCGGCCCCAGCGCGGCAAGACGACTGCCTGCGCCGAGCACGCGCGCGCGTGCCGCGGATCACGACGGGCGCGACCGGAACGCCGGCGCGCGCCGCGGCGCGCGAATGCGCCGCTGTGGAAGCGCGCGAGCCCGGGCTCGGGGCTGAACGTGCCTTCGGGGAAGAACGCGATCGCCTGGCCCTGCTCGACCGAGCGCAGGATGCGCCGCGCGTCGCTGCCGCCCTCATGGCGATTGCGCCGCTCGACGAAATGATGGCCCGAGGCGCCGAGCAGCAGGGGCCGGCGAGCGGCAGGCGCGAGGCCTCCTTCTTGATCACGAAGCCGAAGCGCGGCGGCAGGCAGCGCAAACAGCAGCGGGCCGTCGATGTAGCTCGCGTGATTCGCGACGATGATGCAGGCCGCCTCAGGCAGCCGTTCGAGGCCCAAGCGTCCGGACCGGCAGGCCGCACAGCCGGAAATACACGCGGCAGGCAGCGCCCGCGGCGGCGCGGCGCGACTCGAGCCTCGGCAGGGCGAGGATCGGCAGGGCGGCGACGAGCAGCAGCGGAATCGTCAGCAGCCAGACCCAGAGGCCCCAGATCAGGCGGAACGGATTCCAGGTCATCGCGGCGGCCGTCCTGCGGCCGCGGGTACTGTGAACTGGTTCCGGTTATGTTAATGGTCATGGGGGTCTGTGAGACGGGTCACGTTCGACCCCGTCAGCGGCAAACCATACTGCGTCTGCATTCTGTCGCACCAGCCCGCCGTGCGCGATCCCGCGACGGCGCGGCCGTCCGCGACGGGAAGCAGGGCAGGCTCCATGAGCGCAGCAATGAAATCTTCGACTTCGGTGCGTGCGGCGACACTCGCGACTGCCGGCGCGGCCGACGAGGCCGTCGAACCGATGATCGTGCGTTTCCTCGACGCGGTCTGGATGGAGCGCGGCCTGTCGCCGAACACGCTCGCCGCCTATCGCGCCGACCTGACGGCGCTGTCGCGCTGGCTCCGCCAGCGCGGCACGACGCTCGAGCGCACGACGCGCAACGACCTGCTCGCATTCATCGCCTGGCGCGTGGAGACCGGCGCGCGCCCGCGCTCGACGGCGCGCCAGCTGTCGAGCTTCCGCCGCTTCTTCCGCTACCTCGTGCGCGAGGGCGCGATCAAGGAAGACCCGACCGCCCAGATCGCGATGCCGAAGATCGGCCGCATCCCTGCCGCAGTCGCTGACCGAGGCCCAGGTCGAGGCGCTGCTCGCGGCGCCGCAGACCACGCGACCCGCTCGGCCATCGCGACCGCACGATGCTCGAGGTGCTGTATGCGACGGGGCTGCGCGTCTCCGAGCTCGTCAGCCTGCGGCACAGCCAGGTCAACCTGAACCAGGGCGTGCTGCGCATCGTCGGCAAGGGCAACCGCGAGCGCCTGATCCCGCTCGGCGAGGAAGCCGTGCGCTGGCTGAACGATTTCGTGCGCGGCGCGCGCGGCGAGATCCTGCTCGACCGCCAGACCGACCACCTGTTCCCGACGCGCCGCGGCGACCGCATGACGCGCCAGGCTTTCTGGCACATCATCAAGCGCTACGCGAAGAAGGGCGGCGTCGAGAAGGATCTCTCGCCGCACACGCTGCGCCACGCGTTCGCGACGCACCTGCTGAATCACGGCGCGGACCTGCGCGTCGTGCAGATGCTGCTCGGCCACAGCGACCTGTCGACGACGCAGATCTACACGCACGTCGCGCGCGAGCGCATGAAAGAGCTGCACGCGCAGCACCACCCGCGCGGCTGATAGACTCGGCGGCCCGAACCGCGGCGACCGCCGCGGTCAAGCCGACCCTCCGACCTTGAGGCCCGCGTGACGATCCGACGCCGTTCTCGCCGCGTCGCGCTGCTGGCACGCCGGCGCGCATGCGCCGCCGCCGCCGGCAAAGCCCGACGTGCGCGCCGAAATCGCGCGCCGGCTCGACATCAAGCTCGAGGACGTGCGTCCGTCGCCGATCGCCGGCCTCTACGAGGTCCAGTCCGGCGCGGAGGTCGGCTACGTCTCCGAGGACGGCCGCTTCTACGTCGACGGCGACGTTTTCGACATGACGTCCAAGCACAATCTCACCGAGGACCGCCGCAAGCAGGGCCGCCTGGCGCTCCTGTGCGGCGATCAAGGACGCAGATGCGATCGTGTTCGCGCCGACCGGCCCGTCGCGGCACACGCTCACGGTCTTCACCGACGTCGACTGCACGTACTGCCGCCGCATGCACCAGGAGATCGCCGAGTTCAACCGCCTCGGTTTCCGCGTGCGCTACCTGATGTTTCCCGCGGAACGGCCCGGATACCGACGCCTGGCGCAAGGCCGAGGCGGTCTGGTGCAGCGCCGACCGGCAGGAGGCGCTGACGCGCGCCAAGCGCGGCGAGACCGCTCGAAGTCCGCGCAACTGCGAAACGCCGGTCGCCGCGCAGTACGAGCTCGGCCGCAAGCTCGGAATCCACGGCACGCCCGGCATCTTCACCGACACGGGCGAATACCTCGCGGGCTACATGCCGCCGGCGAGCATGGCCGAGTACCTGTCGGAACCGCGCGGCCGCCGCGAAGAACTGAGGCGTCACCGCTCGAGCAGCGGCAGCTTTTCCGGGACGTCCTTCCAGGCGTCCGCGTCGGCCGGCGGCTCGCCGCGCTGCGTGATCACCGGCCATTCCTTTGCGAGCTCGGCATTGAGCGCGAGGAACGACTCCTGGCCGGCAGGGACCTCCTCCTCGGAATAGATCGCCTCCACCGGGCATTCGGGCTCGCAGAGCGTGCAGTCGATGCATTCTTCCGGGTCGATCACGAGGAAATTCGGTCCCTCGTGGAAGCAGTCCACCGGGCAGACCTCGACGCAGTCCATGTACTTGCACTTGATGCAGGTTTCGGTGACGACGAACGTCATCGACTGAGCTCCCGGCCCGGATTTTCAGCCGCGCATTGTGCCACAGCGCCTGCCGCGCGGCGGTCATTCGATCGTGTGGTAGTGCAGCCCGTTCTCGGCCGCGGCGCGGTCCTCGAAATAGCGGCGCAGCGTGAACTCGACGCTCTGGAACGCGAGTTCCGCCCAGGGCATCTCGCGCTCGTCGCACAGCCCGACTTCGAGGCTCTCGGCGCCGACGCCGAATGCCGGCTCGGCGAGCGTGGCGCGGAACATCACGTGCACCTGCTCGGCGTGCAGCACGTGCACGATCGCGCAGAGACTGCCGATCTCGACCCGCGCGAGCGCCTCCTCATGGCATTCGCGCGCCGCGGCCTGCTGCAGGGTCTCGCCGACCTCCATGAATCCGGCGGGAATCGTCCAGTAGCCGCGGCGCGGCTCGATGGCGCGGCGGCAGATCAGGACGCGGCCTGTCGAACTCGGGCACGCAGCCGGCAATCGAGCTTGGGATTGCGTAGTGAATCGCGCCGCAGCCCGTGCAGACGGAGCGCGGCAGGTGATCGCCATCGGGAATGCGCCGCGCGACCGGCGCGGCGCAACTCGGGCAGAAGTTCATCGGTTCGATTGTATACTCGCAGGCGGCCTGTCGGCCGGGATGGCGGAATTGGCAGACGCAGCCAGACTCAAAATCTGGTATCCGAAAGGACGTGTGGGTTCGACCCACCTCTCCGGGCATCCAGTTCGATCCCGCTCCATCGCCGGAGACATTTTCCGGCCCACCTGCGACCTTTTCCCGCGCCCGGGCATCTAAGCGTCCGATGACCCGCATTTCCGATATCGAGATGCCGGACGCCCGTGGTCGCCGCGGCGCAGTCCGGCGACGCGCGGCGCTCGAGGCCGTCTATGCCGCGACCGCCGGGCCGATCTACACGCTGCTTGCGGCGCCTTGTGCGGCGGCCGGCCATCGCCGAGGAACTGCTGCAGGAGACTTTCGTCGACGTGCTCGAGCACATCGGCGCGTTCGAGGGACGCTGCCCGCTGCCGGCCTGGATCCGCGCGATCGCGGTCAATCGCGCGCTCATGTACCTGCGCTCGCCCTGGCATCGCGGCCTCGAATGGCTGGACAAGGATCCGGGCGGCGCGGATCGGTTGCCGGCAGCCAGCGCGGCCGCGACGGAGCCACTCGACACCGGGCTCGAACGCGCGCTCATGACGCTCCCGGCGCTGACCCGCGCCGTGGTCTGGCTGCACGACGTCGAGGGATTCACGCACGCCGACATCGGCTTTGCGCTCGGGCGCACGCCGAGTTTTTCGAAATCCCAGCTTTCGCGGGCGCACCGGCGGCTGCGCGACCTGCTTGGCGCGGCGACGGACACTCGTGGAGGGCGCGCCATGCACCCCGACATGAATGACTGGAGCGGGCGCCTCGGCGCGCTTGCCGGTTTCGAACCGCCCGCCGCGCGGCTGGACAGGCTGTAGTCGTCGGCGCCGCGAAGATCGCGACGCGCGGCAATGCCTGCGGCCTGGCCGTCGCTGCTTGCGGCGGCAGTCCTTGTCGCAACCGTCGGGTCTCGGCTGGTGGCTGCAGTCGGCGCAGCGCGTGTTGACGGCGTCCGGTGATGCCGTCGAAGCGGTGGCGTGCCGGTCGCCGCCGAGCACGCGCCGAGAACGACCGGCTCGAACGGCTGCTCGCGACCCTGCCCGAGCGTCACGCGATGCGCGGCAGCACCGCCTTCACGGTGGCCGAGCTCGAGGACCGCCTCGCGCTCCTCGACGATCGCCTGAGCCTCGTCGCGCTCGAGCCGAACGCGCCGGAGCGCGCGGAGAAGCTGTGGCGGGAGCGCGTCGACGTCATGCATTCGCTGGTCCGGGTCCGCTACGCGGACGCGGTCGGCACATTTCTGATTCGACGGAGGACACGATGAAACGCTGGATGATCGCGAGTGCTCGACGGCAGCGCTCGCGCTTGCGGCGACACCGGTCTGCGGCGCGCGCCGAGGGCGAGGACCAGCGGTCGAGAAGCGCCTGGCAGGACGCGCAGCGCCGGCTCGAGGATGCGGCACGCGAAGTCGCGGAACTCTGCGGCGAGGCCGCGGGCCCCGGCGCGTTCCGCCAGTTCGAGTATTTCCTGCCCGGACCGCGGCGCGCGATGCTCGGCGTGAATATCGGCGGCGCGGAGCCGAGTGGCGGCGGCGTTCGCGTCGAGAGCGTGAGCCCCGGCGGCCCCGCGGCGGAGGCCGGGGTCAAGGCCGGCGACGTCATCGTCGCGATCGAGGCGAAGCCCGTCACGACCGGGCGCGAGCTGGTGCGGGCGATGGAAGCCATCGAGCCGGGCGAGAAGGTCGAACTCGGCCTGCAGCGCGACGGCAAGCCGCTGAAGCTCGCGGTCGAAGCGCGGCCGCTCGACCGGGTCTTCATCGCGGGCCCCGGCCGCGCGGCCCGCGCATTCGCGCGCTGCCCGCGATGCCGCGCGGTCGCCGGCGCTGCCGTTCGAAGGCGATGCGCATTGGCTGCTCGACGGATGGGGCGATGCGGAGTTCGTCACGCTGACGCCCGGCCTCGGCCGTTACTTCGGCGCCGACAAGGGCGTGCTGGTCGCGCGCGCGCCGGAAGACCTCGTCGCTCGGGCTGCAGGACGGCGACGTGATCGTGGCGATCGGCGGCCGCGAGCCGCAGAACGGCCGGCATGCCATGCGGATCCTGCGTTCGTACCAGCCGGGCGAGTTCGGTCGAGCTCAAGATCCTGCGGGATCGCCGCGCCAGACGCTTGCGGCGAAGATTCCCGAGCGTGCGCCGCGCGACGTGATGCGCCGGGTGACGCCGCCTCCGGGCGCCGGCGCCGCCGCGCCGCCTGCGCCGGCGCGCGAGCGCGCGGGCTGAGCTCGACCCGCTGTGCTAGTCTGCGCGGCCCATGCGCCGCGCCGACTTTTCCTATCCGCTGCCGCAGGAACTGATCGCCGTCCGGCCGCTGCCGCGGCGCGGCGCGAGCCGCCTGCTCGCGCTCGACGGCGCGACGGGCGCGACTCCGCGACCTGCAGTTCGAGACCTGCCGGCCTGCTGAATGCCGGCGACCTCCTGGTGCTGAACGACACGCGCGTGCTGCCCGCGCGACTGCGCGGCCGCAAGGCGAGCGGCGGCGCCTGCGAGATCCTGCTCGAGCGCGTCCTGGACGAGCGGCGCATCCTCGCGCAGGCGCGCGCGAGCAAGGGACTAAGGCCGGGTGCGCGCATCGAGCTGCCCGGCGGCGCCGTGGCGCGTTCGCTGGCGCGCGCCACGGCGACCTGTACGAGCTCGAGCTCGACCGCAGCGCGCTGCCGTACTTCGAGGCGCATGGCAGCGTGCCGCTGCCGCCCTATGTCGCGCGCGCCGCGGACGCCCTCGGACCGCGAGCGTTACCAGACGGTCTATGCCGACAGTGCCGGCGCCGTCGCCGCGCCGACCGCCGGCCTGCACTTCGACCGGCGAGCGCTCGCAGGCGCTCGACGCGTCGCGGTATCGCGGTCGAGCGGCTGACGCTGCACGTCGGCGCCGGCACGTTCAAGCCGATGCGCGCCGACGACGTCGAGGACCATCGCATGCACGCGGAACGCATTCGCGTGCCGGCGGCGACCGTCGCCGCGATCGGGGCGGCAGGCGCGCGCGGCGGCCGCGTCGTTGCGGTCGGCACGACGGTCGTCCGGGCGCTCGAGGCGGCGGCCGCGAGCGGGCGCTCGAGGCGCAGCGACGGCGAGACCGATATCTTCATCCGGCCGGGCCACCGATTCCGGGTCGTCGACGCGCTGCTGACGAATTTCCACCTGCCGGAGTCGACGCTGCTCGTGCTCGTCGTCCGCCTTCGCCGGGCGCGAGCACGTGCTCGACGCTTATCATCACGCGATCGCCGGGCGTTACCGGTTCTTCAGCTACGGGGACTGCGATGTTCGTCACGCCGGATCCCGCGGCGCTCGCTGCGCGCGGGGCATCGCGCGTGAAATTCCGGCTGCTTCGCGCAGGATGGCGCCGCGCGCCGTGGCCGCCTCCAATTCGCGCGCGGCCCGTCGAAACACCGGCATTCATGCCGGTCGGCACGTACGGCACGGTCAAGGGCGTGACGCCCGAGGAACTCGTCGCCTGCGGCGCGGAGATCATCCTCGCGAACACCTTCCACCTGATGCTGCGGCCCGGGCCCGGAGGTCGTGCGCGCGCACGGCGGCCTGCACGGCATGATGCACTGGGATCGGCCGATCCTGACCGACTCCGGCGGCTACCAGGTGTTCAGCCTGGCCACGATGCGGAAGCTGACGGAGGAGGGCGTGCGATTCCGTTCGCCCGTCGATGGGGCGGAGGTCTTCCTCGACCCCGAGCGCGCGATGCAGGTGCAGCGCGCGCTCGGTTCGGATGTCGCGATGGTGTTCGACGAATGCACGCCGTACCCGGCGACGGAAGACGAGGCGCGCGAATCCATGGAGCTGTCGCTGCGCTGGTCGGAGCGCAGCCGCCGCGCCTTCGACGCGGAGCCGGGCCCGGGCGTGCTCTTCGGCATCATCCAGGGCGGCATGCACGACGCCGCTGCGCAGCGCTTCGCTCGAGGGCCTCGAGGACATCGGCTTCGCAGGGTCTCGCCATCGGCGGCCTGTCGGTCGGCGAACCGGCTCGAGGAACGCGAGCGCGTGCTCGGAGCGCTGCTGCCCGCGATGCCCGCCGGCAAGCCGCGCTACCTGATGGGCGTCGGCCGCCCGGAGGACCTCGTCGAGGCCGTGGCCGCGGGCGTCGACCTGTTCGACTGCGTGATGCCGACGCGCCATGCGCGGAACGGCCACCTGTTCGTGCCCTGGGGCGTCATGAACATCCGCAATGCGCGCCATGCCGCCGACACCGGGCCGATCGATCCGGAT
This sequence comes from uncultured Gammaproteobacteria bacterium, assembly GCA_963775415.1. Lineage (GTDB taxonomy): Bacteria > Pseudomonadota > Gammaproteobacteria > Steroidobacterales > Steroidobacteraceae > SCUD01. The sequence continues at coordinate 80,623 of CAVZIO010000003.1, read as the reverse complement.
TGCGGCTGCTATACCTGCCGGCACTACAGCCGCGCCTACCTCCGGCACCTCGACCGTTGCGGTGAAATGCTGGGCCCGCGCCTGGCGACGCTGCACAACCTGCACTACTACCTGGCGCTGATGTCGCGCATGCGGGAGGCAATCGAGCGCGGGGAGTTCGGGGCGTTCCGGGCCGCGTTCCACGCCGCGCGGCGCGCGGACGAAGCTTCCGAAGGCTAGGGCGGGCGCCGCCCGGTTCGTCTCAGCCGGATTCCTGGATCAGGAGCGAGGTGATCGTCGCCATGTCCTCGATCGAGGCATCGACGAATGAGGCGCGCAGCCGACCCGCCTTGTCGACGGCAAATACCTGGGACGAGTGCATCACGTTGTAGTTGCCGTCCTTGCCGGCCGGTTCCTTGAAGAACACGGCGGCAAACCCGGCGGCGATCCGTGCGGCGTCGCCTTCGGGTCGCCGGTCAGGCCGATGAAATCGGCGGACAGCGGCGCGAGATATGCCTTGAGCCGCGCCGGCGTGTCGCGTTCGCCGTCCACGCTGATCAGCACGATGCGCGCGGCCTTCAGCGCGCCGTCCCGGGCTTCGTGCAGCAGCTTGAGGCGGGCCGAGCGCGGTCGGGCACACGTTCGGGCAATGCGTGAAGCCGAAGAACACGAGCGACGGGCTCGCCTCTGAGGCTCGAGAAGCTCCGCGGCTTGCCGGATGGTCGGTGAGCGTGAAGTCGGCCACCGCCGCGGGCGCCGGGATCACGTTCACGCGATCGAGCGCGGGCAGGGCAGCGCGCTCGCCCGCCGCCGCGATCGCCGAAGCGAGCGCGATGACGGCGGCGAGCGGCGCGCTAATTCGCATAGAGCCGCGTGATCGGGATCGATGGCGAAGCGGTCTCGCCCGGACGCTTCCAATAGAGGCGCGCGACTGCGGTGCCGCGCGTTGTCGTAGAACTCCATCGTCACCGCATAACGCTGGTTCTTCGTCGAGGGCGATTGCAGCCGTCGTGTTGTCCTCGGCCGTCGCGTGTGCCGTCCAGTTGTCGATCGACGAGCGTGCCGTTGATCCAGAGCCGCACGCCGTCGTTGGAGCGCGTCGGAACTGGAAGTTGCCGCTGGCCGTCTGCCTCGACGAAGCCGGTCCAGCGCACGGAGAACTGGTCTTGCGTTGACGCCTGGTTCCCGGCGACGCCGGTCCAGGTGAAATTCACCTTCTCGATGCGGTCCAGCACGGGTGCGCCGGCCAACGTCATGTTGTTGAAGTAGCTGGCCGCTGAAGTCCCGTGCCCGTGTTCGGCGTGCGCGCCCCGCGGCCGCTGGTCGGCCTCCTGGCTGCCGATCTGTGCGACGTAGGCGACGAGGTTTGCGAGCTCCGGGTCCGGTCACGGTGATGCCCGCGTGGGCGCGGTATCGCGTCGCCGATCGTCGCGGCCGAGCCGCGATGCAGGTACGGCGCCGTCGCCCAGACGTCGCGCAGCGTCGGAATGTCGATGCCCGTCAGCGGCCCGCCGAGGCGATTTCCGCTGTCGGCGTCGATCGTGCCGATGTCCTCCGGGTTGTTGCTCGCCGCTCTTCGTGAATGCGTTGCCGCCGTGGCAGCTCGCGCAATCTCTTCGCCTGGAACAGCTGGCGGCCCGCGATCGCCGCCGCGGTCAGCGTGCCGTCCGGATTCCGGAGCGGGCTCGGCGCAAAGCTGGTCAGCGAGGCCGCATAGGCCGCGAGCGCGTCGAGCTCGGCGCACACGCCCGCTTTCGGGTCGCCAAGCGGCTGGCTGCGCGTGCCGGTGTTGAACTGCTCGTCCGTCATCAGTCCCGGAGCCGCCCGCGAGGTTCGCGGATCTGCCCTTCGAAGTCCTGGACCTCGTCGAAATTGTTGCTCCAGTGCAGGAAGCCCTGCGCTCCGGCGCGGCCGCGCAGGCTCGTGGTGTTGCTGAGTCCTTCGCCGAATCCCGTCAGGTCCCAGACGCGCCCGTCCTGGCCGCCGTCGTTGTGGCAGGACGCGCAACTGATGTACCCGTGCAGCGCCAGGCGCGTGTCCTGCGCGTCGTAGAAGAACTGCTTGCCCTGCAATACCTGGCGGACGAGTTTCTCGATGACGACCGGGGTCCAGGTCGCGATCCAGCGGCACGTCCGCGATGCCTTCCGCCAGCAGCCTCGAGATGTCGAAGACGCCCACCGTGCGGTCCATGAAATTGCTGACGTAGAGCCGGTTCCCGTCCGCGGAGAGCGCAAGACCCTGCGGCGCGCGACCGACGGCGAGGCGGAATATGCTTCCGCCGCCGTAAGCGTCGACGACCGCGACCATGCGGCTCGTTTCGAGTGCGACGAACAGGTAGACGCCGAGCCGGTCATGCAAGGCGGCGCTCGCGACGCCGGCATTGTCATGGTCGATGCGCTCCGGCATAGTCCTCGGCCGCCGGTCTGGCAGGTCGATGCGCGAACTGATCGCGCGGACGGTGTTCTGGAAATTGAGCGCCGAGCCCGTCGCGCCGCATGCCGCGCTTGACGTTGTCCTGCTTGGACGGAACCCAGGCCGAGCGTCCATCCGGCGAGATTGCGGCCGCGCCGAGGTAGTTCGGGACGCCGCGGCCCTGATTCTCAAAGTCCGGCTTGTCGCTAGTGACGCAGCACGATCGTCCGCTCTGTCGACATCGCGGGGCCGTTCACCACGACGATCTCGCCGCCGACCGGTTGGCCCGCGGACTCGTCTGCACGGTCGCCGTGCCCTTCGCCGGGCAGCGGGCGCGTGATGAATCGCGACACGTGACACCGGTTGCCGTCGCCAGTCACCGTAAGTGGCGCGGGTTCGGTCCCACATCGAGGCTCGCGAGATCGTTGCGACTCCGAGCCGTCGATCTTGAGGAGTCGGCCGGTTCCCTCGAGCGCGACATACATGTAAGTACCCGTCGGTGCGGCGACGATGCCGAAGGGCTGCGAGCCGGCGGGCAGCGCGATCGTGCGCGTCACCGCGAGCGCCGTCGTGCGTCGATCACGCTGATCGGTTCGCTGACAGCTTGTTGGTCACCCAGACTTCGCCGTTCGCGCGCAATCGCGACCGACCGCGGCGCGATGCCGACATTGACTGCGCCAGCCGGGCGCCGTTGACGTATCGAAGACGCTGACCGAATTGTTGTCCTGGTTCACGACCCACAACCGGTCGGCGCCCGTCGGTCGGTCCTCGCAGCGCGACATTGCCGGAAGATCGCGGGCCGGTTGGCCGTCAACGGGTAATGCACGGTCTGCACGATGGTCGTCGACTGCTCGTTTCCCGAGGCATCGCGCGCGGTCACCGTGACGTAGTGAATGCCCGGCTCCGTGAACTGGTGCGTGATCGTCGGCGACGACGAGAACGGCGTGACCGGCGTGCCATCGTCGAAATCCCACTGGAACTGGACGCCAACGCCGCCCGTGATGCTCGCCTCGAACGTGACGCCCGCGCCAGCTACAGCGGGGCTGGGCGGCGGCGGCGTATTCAGGACGAAGGGCGGACCCGCGTTGACGGTCCAGATGAAGCTCTCGCTGTCGTTGTTCACGCCGTCGCTCGCAGTCGCGATGACGTTGAAAGTGCCCGCGGCCGTCGGCGTGCCGCTGATCGCGCCGGTCTGGGGGTCCAGGAAGAGGCCAGGCGGCAGGCCGCTCGCACTGAACGTGAGCGCATCGCCATTCGGATCCGTGGCCGAGAGTTGCAGGCTGTCCGCCGTGCCGGCCTCGCCCGACTGGTTGCCCGGGATTCGCGAGGTTCGGCGTGATCGCCGGATTGGGATTCGCCGCGACCTCGAATCTTCACGATCTTCGCGACGGAGGGCGTGCCCGCCGCATTGAGTGCGAACAGCAGGTAGTAGCCTGGCGGCGCGTCGCCGGCCCTCGTCGGCGCCTGGATCGTCAGCTGACCGCCGTTCTGCTGGAATGTCAGCTCGACGAACCGCTGCTCCATATTCCAGCTATGCGAAACCGAAGCGCTCTTGACCAGGGCGATGCGGCTGATGGCGCCGTGCCGCTCGATATCGACGCCAAATGTCTCGCCGATCTCGATCGTGCCCGGTGCGGCCTCGATGACCGGCCGCGTCGCGAAACCCGCCCGCTGAGCTGTAGAGGTAGGGCGGATAGTAGATCTCCATGTTGGTGTTGATCTGCGGGCCCGGGCGCTCCGCCGCCGGCGCACCAGCACGCTCGCGTCCGGCAAGAGCACTGCCGTCGAGTGATACAGGCGCGCCTTGGCCTGTGCCGGCCCAACGAGCCATTGGCCGGTCGTGGGATTCCAGATTTCGGCGTTGTAGTTGACGCCGGTCATCTCGTTCCAGACCGTGCTGCCGCCGGTCGCGAGCACCCGGCCGTCCGCCATGCACGGTCGCGTTAACCAGCCGGCGTTGCGATGAGAGCGACTGGGTGTTTGAAACGACCGGCGCACCGCTCGTGATGTCGATCACGAGTGCGGTGCTCGCGCTGCCGCCGAACTGGAGGATCCGGCCGGGCCGGAACATCGCGGCACTCGAATCCGAACCGGTCGGACCGCTGAACTGGCCGGCGGAAGTCACCGAGCCCGAGCCGCTCGTATTGACGTAGTACATGCGGCCGGCGCTGTCGAAGCCGAACACCCGGCCGTCGGGTGCGATGAAGTTGCGCGGAAACATGAAGTCGAGTCGCTCGTGTTCGCGCCGGAGAGAAGCCGGAACGCGCCTTCGACATCGCGGATCTCCGGCCGGTCCGTGCCGCCCGATCCGCCCTGGATGTAGATCTCGCCGTTCAGCAGCGCGATGGACGAGGAGTACCAGCGCGGCCGGTTCATGTTGGCGTTGCGGGTCAGCGTGTCGTTGCCGTAGTTGAACGTGTTGCTGTTGTTGTTGCCGGTGTTCGTCGTCCCGGTACCGGTCCAGTTGTCGCCACCCGCGATGAAGACCTGGTTGCCCTGCGGCACCAGGACCTGCGAGCTGCAGAAGATGTCCGTGCCCGTGGTGTTGGCAAGCGTCATGTGGCCGGCGTCGAGTCCTTCTGAGGGATCCCACACGGCGTAGATGGAATTGCCGGTCTGCTGGCCGCTCGCCGTCGTGCCGTAACTCAGCACCCGGCCGTCCGGCATCAGCACGGCGTGAACCGCGATGAGCGGCCAGGAATGAACGGTGGACCAGGCGCCGACTGTGTTGTTTGCGGCAGCGGGACAGCGGTCGCCAGGAGGGCGGCAGAAAGCGAGACGCGAATCAAAACCATCTACAAATACACCCAACTGCGCTCCTGCGCACGTATCATCCCCTCGATCGTTATTCGTCGCCGGCGGCTCGCGGCCTCGGGGTCCGCCACCGGTCGTCGGCGAGAATATCGCGAGCCCATACCGCCGTTCAACTCATGTTGACATAAATACCTCCGGAGACCCGTAAAATTGTGACGCAGCTATCACCCGGCCTCCGGGTGGGGGCGACTGCCGGGCGGTCAGCCGCGCAGGCCGCCGGCGAGGCTCGCCGCGAACCCTGTGCCATAATCGCGCGCCCCAACCGGGCCGGTACTGCCGGCCCCCGTAGAGGAAGGACATGGACTTTTTCATCACGCCCGCCTGGGCCCAGGCCGCCGGATCGACCGCCGGCACGCTCGGCACGATCCTGCCGCTGGTGCTCATCTTCGTCGTCTTCTATTTCCTGCTGATCCGGCCGCAGACGAAGCGCGCGAAAGAACATCGCGAGATGGTCGGCAAGCTCGCGGCGGGCGACGAGGTCGTGACCAATGGCGGCATCCTCGGCCGCATCAGCGAAGTCGGCGAGCATTTCGTCACGCTCGAAGTCGCGCCCCAGGTCGCGATCCGGGTGCAGAGGGTCCAGATCGCGCAATTGGTGCCCAAAGGCACGTTCAAGGGCGCCTGAGCGCCCTCGAAGGCAGTCGGCGTGCAGCGTTATCCCCTCTGGAAGGGAGCCTTGCTGGCGGCCTTGCTGCTGGCCGGGATCCTGTTCGCGCTGCCGAATTACTACGGCGAGTCGCCGGCGCTGCAGCTGTCGCGGCGTGATCGCGCGCGCGTTCGACGCCTCGTCGATCGGCGAGATCGGCGGCGTCCTGAAGGAAGCCGGAATCCCGCGCGAAGAGATCTACATCGACGGCGACGGCCGGCTCTGGGCCCGCTTCGCCCAGGTCGACGACCAGCTCAAGGCGCGCGACCTGATCCAGCGCCGGTTCGAAGGCCAGTACGCGATCGCACTGACGAACGCCTCGCGCGCGCCGGACTGGCTGATCGCGCTCGGCCTCGAGCCGATGAGCCTCGGCCTCGACCTGCGCGGCGGCATGCTGCTCGTCTACGAAGTCGACACCGAGGGCGCCGTCGCGCAGTTGCTGCAGCGGATGGAGCGCGATTTCCGCAAGGTAGCTGCGCGATGCGCGAATACCCGTACGAGGAAGTCGCCGTCGCCGGCATGTCGGTTCACGTCACGCTGCGCGACGCGGGCCAGGTCGAAGCGGCCCGCAAGGCGCTGCTCGCCTACGACCCGCAGCTCGACGCTCGCGGCCGACGCAGTCGCCGGCACGCTGACGGCGACCCTGAGCGAGGCGACGGTCAAGGACCGGCAGGCATTCGCGATCCAGCAGAACGTCACGGCGCTCGAGAACCGCGTCAATGCGCTCGGCGTCGCCGAGACCGTCGTGCAGCGGCAGGGCCAGAACCGCATCGCGGTGCAGGTGCCGGGCGTACAGGACGCGTCCGAGGTCGTGCGCCTGCTCGGCAAGGTTGCGACGCTCGAATTCCGGCTCGTCGATCCCGTCAATAGCCCGCTCGAGGCCGAACGCACCGGCCGCGCGCCGCTCGGCACGAAGCTCTACAGGCAGCGCGACGGCACGCCGGTACTCCTGAAGCGCGACGTGATCGCGACCGGCGAGCAGCTGATCGACGCGTCGTTCGCGCCTTCGCAGGGCGAGCCCGCGGTGAGCGTCAAGCTCGACAGTCGCGGCGGCGACGAGATGCTCCGCACGACGCGCGAGAACCTGAATCGGCCGATGGCGGTCGTCTTCATCGAAAAAGAACGCGAAATGGTCGAGCGCGGCGGGCAGGAAGTCGCCATCGACCGCTCGAAGGAGGAGGTCATCAGCGTCGCGACGATCCGCGGCGTCTTCTCCAACAATTTCCAGATCACCGGGCTGTCGGCGGCCGAGGGGACCGAACTCGCGAAGCTGCTGCGGGCCGGCGCGCTTGCGGCGCCGATCATCATCGTCGAGCAGCGCGTGATCGGGCCGAGCGTCGGCCAGGACAACATCGAGGCGGGCACGCGGGCCCTCCTCATCGCCGGTTTCTTCCTGTTCGCATTCATGATCTTGTACTACAAGGTGTTCGGCCTGATCGCCAACATCGTGCTGCTGACGAACGTCATCTTCATCATCGCGGTGCTCGGGCTCTTCGATGCCGCGCTCACGCTCCCGGGCCTCGCCGGCATCGTGCTGACCGTCGGCACGGCGGTCGACGCGAACATCCTGATCTACGAGCGGATCCGCGAGGAGCTCGCCGAACGGCGCATCGCCCTGGGCGGCGATCAACGCAGGCTTCGACAAGGCATTTTCGGCGATCGCCGATTCGAACGTCACGATGCTGATGTCCGGCGGCGTGCTCTTCCTGTTCGGATCGGGGCCGGTCCGCGGGTTCGCGATGACGCTCTGCATCGGCATCGCGACTTCGATGTTCACGGCGCTTGATCGGCAGCCGCGCATTGATTCACCTGTTCTATGGTCGTCGCCGCGCTCGAGCGGCTCGCAATCTGAGACCGGACCATGGAATTCCTCAAGAAAGTCCCCTCGATCCGCTTCATGGCACTGCGCCGATACTGGTACTTCCTGTCGGCAGCTGTCGTCGTCGCTTCGATAGCGCTGGTGCTGGTGCGCGGATTGAACCTGACGGTCGACTTCACCGGCGGCCTGGTGCTCGAACTCGGATTCTCGCAGCCGGTCGATCTCGAGCGCGTGCGCAACGCCCTCGGTGAAGGCGGAGTCGAGGACTTCCAGGTCCGGACCTACGGCACGGCGACCGAGCTCGAGGTGCGCCTTCCGCCTGCGGAAACCGGCGCGGCCGGGGCGGATACCGAACGCGTAGTCGCCGCGCTCAAGTCGCTCGACCCTGCGGTCAACCTCAATCGCACCGAATCGGTCGGGCCGCAGGTCAGTCAGCAGATGGGTGAGCAGGCGGCGCTCGCCGTGCTGATGACCCTGCTGCTCGTGCTCGTGTACATCGCGCTCAGGTTTCGCTGGCGATTCGGCGTCGGCTCGCTCGTGGCGTCGCTTCACGATCCGATCGTCGCGGTCGGGGCAATCGCGCTGCTCGGCATACCGTTCGACCTGAATGTCGTGGCAGCGCTGCTGACGATTCTTGGCTATTCGGTCAACGACACGGTCGTGATCTTCGACCGCATCCGCGAGCGGTTCAAGTCGATGCGCAAGGCCGAGCCGGCGGAAGTGATCGACCGTGCGATCAACGAGACACTCGGACGGACGATCATCGTGTCGGGCAGCGCCCTTTCATCGGTGATTATCCTTGCGGTGTTCGGCGGCGAGACGCTGCGCGGATTCGCGGTGGCACTTGCGATCGGAATCGTCATCGGCACCTACTCATCGGTTTACGTCGCAGGCGCAATTGCGCTCGACCTTGGCGCTTCGGGTCGGGACTTCATGCCGCCGGAAAAGCGTGGTGAAGTCGACGAGTTGCCCTGAGTCGCGGGGCCTGGAGGTCACGTGATCGAGTTTTTCCGATCCCGCGGTCTGGATCTCCTTCCTGACACTTGCGCTGCTCGAGATCGTTCTCGGCATCGACAACATCATCTTCCTGTCGATCCTCGTCTCGAAGCTGCCGCCCGAGCTGCAGCAGCGCGGACGGGTCCTCGGCCTTGCCTTCGCGATGCTCACGCGCATCGGGCTCCTGTTCTCGATCACCTGGCTCATCAGCCTGAGGCAGCCGCTTGTCACGTTTTTCACCGAGGATTTCTCCGGGCGGGACATGATCCTGTTCGCCGGCGGCCTGTTCCTGCTCGTCAAGAGCGTCAGCGAAATCCATGGTGCGCTCGAGGGCGCTGAAGATGGCGCTACCCACAACGTCCGCTTGCGCACGAAGATCCTGGGCGTGGTCATCCAGATCGGCCTGGTCGACATCGTGTTTTCGCTCGATTCCGTGTTCACCGCCGTGGGTCTCGCCAAGCATGTCGAAATCATGGTTGCTGCGATTGTGGTCGCCGTGGTCGTCATGATGTTCCTGGCGCGACCGATCAACGAGTTCATCGACCGGCATCCGACGATCAAGATGCTGGCGCTTTCGTTCCTGATCCTGATCGGCGTCGCGCTGATCGGGGAATCCTTCGATTTCGAGATTCCGAAGGGCTACCTGTACTTCGCGATGGCGTTCTCGGTCGGCGTCGAGATGATCAACATCCGCCTGCGCAGGCGCGGCAAGCCGGTCGACCTGCACGGGCCGGAAATGCCGGCCGAGAAACCGGAGAAGCGCTGAGGGCGCGAGCGGGCCGACTACTTGTGGAGCTTGCTGTGCCTGCGGCTGTAGCCGAAGTAGATCGCGAAGCCGATCGCGAGCCAGATCGTCATCCAGTGCCAGTTGGCCATGAATGCCGGGAAGAACAGGTAGAGGCAGGCCGCCGCGCCGAGGATGCAGACGACGGGTGCCGCCGGCACTCGAAACGCCCGCGGCAGGTCGGGCCGCGTGCGGCGAAGGATCAGCACGCCGATGCAGACCGTCGCGAATGCAAGCAGCGTGCCCATCGAGACCAGGTCGCCCAGCACGCCGATCGGCAGCAGGCCCGCGAGAATCACCGCGGTTACGCCGACGATCACGGTGCCAACGTGCGGCGTGCGGTACTCGGGGTGGATGCGCCCGAACATCGGCGGAATCAGGCCGTCACGCGCCATCGAATAGAAGATGCGGGGCTGTCCGAGCGTCATGACGAGGATCACGGAAGTCAGTCCCGCGATCGCGCCGATTTCGACGATGGACTTGAGCCAGAGCAGGTTCGGATAGGTCTCGAGGGCGGTCGCGACAGGCCTCGGCGTGCCGAGCAGGTTGAACGGCATGATGCCGGTCATGATCGCAGACATCGCGATGTAGATCAGCGTGCAGATGAAGAGCGACCCCAGGATGCCGATCGGCATATCGCGTTGCGGGTTTTTTGCCTCCTGCGCCGCGGTCGAGACTGCGTCGAACCCGATGTATGCGAAGAACACGACGCTCGCGCCACGCACCACGCCGTCGAAACCGAAGCGGCCCGGACCTTCCGGCTCCGGGATGAACGGCGTCCAGTTGTCGGGATTCACGTACTGCAGCGTGACGGCCATGAACAGCAGGATGACGCCAACCTTGACCAGCACGATGACTGCGTTGACCGTCGCCGACTGCGTGATGCCGCGATAGCAGAGCGCCGCGACTGCGGTGACGATCGCGACCGCAGGGAGGTTGATGAGCGCGCCCGTCGGCACGAGCCGGCCCTGGACGACATTGAGAGGCGCATTTGTCAGCTGTTCCGGCAGCGCAAGCGTGACGCCCAGCGCGCTGCCGATCGATTCGAGCAATCCGACGAAGTATCCGGACCAGCCCACCGCGACGGTTGCCGCCGCGAATGTGTATTCGAGTATCAGCATCCAGCCGATGAACCAGGCGACGGCTTCGCCGAGCGTCGCGTAGGCATAGGAATAGGCGCTGCCGGAGACCGGCAGCATCGCCGCGAATTCCGCGTAGCAGAGGCCGGCAAAGGCGCAGGCGATGCCTGCCATCACGAAACTCAGGATGATCGCGGGACCGGCGTAGTTCGCGGCGGCATTGCCGGTCATCACGAATATGCCTGCGCCGATCACGGCGCCGATTCCGAGCATGATCAGGTGACGCGCAGTCAGCACGCGCTTCAGCGTGTGCTCGCCCGCCATCGCGGTTTCGGCTTCCAATGCAGTAGCGACGGGCTGGGTGCGAAACAGGCTCATGCGCAATCCCCCTCGAAAACCGTAGGCGACTCTAACCCAGGCCCCTGTTGATTGCGAGCGCGCTCCCGCCGCTCATTTGCGAAGGTCGTCGTCAAGATAGGGCGCGAACAAATCGATGAGCGCCGCGTAAACTTTCGGCGAACCAGTCACCAGATTGCCGCCGTCCAGGTAGTCGCCGCCCGCAAGGGTGCCGATCCGTCCGCCGGCCTCGCTGATGAGCAGATTGCCGGCGGCCGTGTCCCACGGCGCGAGGCCGACTTCCCAGAAACCGTCGAGCCGTCCCGCGGCGACGTAAGCGAGGTCGAGCGACGCGGCACCGGGGCGCCGCACGCCGGCGGTCGTGTCCATGACGCGCTCGAGCATCCCGAGATAAGGTTTGAGCCAGCGCCGGTTCTCGCGAAACGGAAATCCCGTGCCGATCAACGCGCCCTCGAGTCCCGGGCGCTGTGAAACCCGCAGGCGGCGACCATCGAGCTGCGCACCTTCACCGCGCGCGGCCGTGAAGAGCTCGCCGCGCAATGGGTCGAGCACCACTCCGATTTCCGGACGGCCGCGGTGGCGGCAGGCGATCGACACGGCAAACTGCGGAAACGCATGCAGGAAATTCGTCGTGCCATCGAGCGGATCGATGATCCAGGTGTAATCGTCGCCGCGCTGCTCGCCGCTTTCCTCCGCAAGGAAGCCGTGAGAGGGATAGGCCTTCCTGATCGTCGCGATCAGCACCTGCTCCGCCGCGCGATCGACCTCGCTCACGAAATCATTGCGGCTCTTCTCGCTGACCGTGACGCCGCCTGCACGGTCAAGGTTGCGGACGATCGTTTCGCCCGCGCGCCGCGCGGCGCCGACCGCGATGTTTACCAGGGGGTGCATGACTTAGAATACCAGCAACCATCCCGGAATCGCGATGTCCTCCGCCATCCGTATCGTGCTCGTCGACACCAGCCACCCGGGCAACATCGGTGCGAGCGCGCGTGCGATGAAAAACATGGGCCTCGATACCCTGGTGCTTGTCCGACCGCATTCGCATCCGGATCCGGAGTCCATCGCGCGTGCGTCTGGCGCCGGCGAACTGCTGGCGCGGGCGCGCGTCGTCACGAACATCGACGAAGCGATCCAGGATTGCGGTCTCGTGCTCGGCACGACCGCGCGCGCGAGGAGCGCGAACTGGCGCGTGACGGATGCGCGCGGCGGCGCGGCGGCGCTCGTCGCCGGAACGGCATCGCGTCCGGCAGCCGTGCTGTTTGGCGGCGAACGGAACGGCCTCGCCAACGAGGAAATCGCGCGCTGCCATGGATTGATACGGATACCGGCCGCACCGGAATATGAATCGCTGAATCTTGCGCAGGCGGTGCAGATCGTCTGCTACGAGATCCTGATGGCAAGGACGCGAGCCGACGCACTGCCGGCCGCGGCCGGCAGGGCGGACCTCGCGACGGCGGACGAAATGCAGGCCCTGCATGCCCATCTCAGCCGCGTGCTCCGGTCGGCCGGGTTCATGCACGAGGGCAACGCTGCCCAGCTCGCCGCGCGGCTCGAGCGCCTGTTCGCGCGCGCGCTGCCGGATGACGGCGAGGTGCGCATCCTGCGCGGGATGCTCGCCGCGATCGAGCGCGGTCAGCGGGCCGCGGAATGAATCCGGTGACCCTCACGGAACCGATTTACCTGGACCATGCGGCGACCGCGCCGCTCGACCCTCGTGTTGCCGCTGTCATGGGCCAGTGCCTGTACGACCCGGCGCTTCAGGGAAACGCGGCGTCTGCCCATGGGCCGGGACGCGCGGCCGCGCTTCGCATCGAGACGGCGCGCCTGCAGGTCGCCCGGCTGATCAATGCGCCACCGGAATCGATCGTGTTCACGTCGGGAGCGACCGAGAGCGTCAACCTCGCGATTCTGGGTGCCGCACGCGCGGCCGGCCAGGGCCGGCGCCACGTGGTCACCTCGCGAGTTGAACATCGCGCCGGCCAGGACGCCTGCCGTCAGCTCGAACGCGAAGGATTCCACGTGACCTGGCTGAAACCCGATAGCGAAGGCCGGATCGGTCCTGCAGATGTTGCGGCTGCGATCCAGTCCGACACTGCGCTCGTGTCCCTGATGCACGCAAACAATGAAACGGGCGTATTGATGGACATCGAAGCCGTGGCTGCCAGTTGTCGCGAACGCGGCGTCCCATTTCACTCCGACGCAGCGCAAAGCGCTGGCAAGGTGCCGATCGACGTTGCCGCAACGGGTGTCGCGCTCCTCAGTTTTTGCGCCCACAAGCTTGGTGGTCCGAAGGGCGTCGGCGCCCTTTACGTGCGCGGGCGGCCCCGGCCGGCAATTCAACCCCTGGTCTTTGGCGGCGGCCACGAGCGGGGACTTCGCTCAGGCACGCAGGCGACGCACCAGATCATCGGCTTCGGTTCAGCCTGCGCGTTTGCCGCCGCCGCGATTGTGGAGGATTCCACGCGAATCCGGGCGCTGCGCGAGCGCCTTTGGCTCGGGCTGCAGGCAGCTGGACCGCTCTGGCGAAATGGCGCGCCCGAGCCGTCTGTGCCCGGAATCCTGAACGTAGGGTTCGCCGGCATCGAAGGCGAAAGCCTGTTGCTGGAGCTGGACGGCAGGATCACGGTGTCGAGTGGAGCAGCCTGCAGCTCCGCGACGGGCGAACCGTCCTACGTGTTGCGCGCACTTGGACGCTCCGATGCAGCGATCCAGGCGTCGCTCCGCTTCAGTCTCGGCCGCGGGACGGGCAGCGTGGAAGTCGACCGTGCGGCGCGCCTGATCGTCGACGGCGTCCGGCGACTGCGGGACGTGCTGCCCGCGGGCGCTCTGGAACGTATCGCGTGACTCGCGAGACGGCCCATTATTCTCCGCGCGTGCTCGACTTGTTCGCGCGATTGCCCGGCGCGGCGCGACTGTCAGCGGGTCCGGGCATGCAAATCGCAGGCGAGGCGATCGCCGTCGAGCGCGGGGCCTGGGTCCGCTTCGAGGCGCGCGTCGAAGCGGGGCGCATCGCGGAATGCGTTTTCCGCGCATGGGGTTGCCCGCACGTGCTTGCGGCGGCGGCCTGGGTTGCCTCGGAAGCGCGGGCACGCGCGATCGCGGACAGCGCGTCTTTCGATGCTTCTCGCCTTGCCCGGGAACTCGACGCGCCGGCGGAAAAAATGGGGCGAATGCTGGTCGTCGAGGATGCGTTCCGGGCGCTGCTCGAACGAGCGCGTGCAGTACAATAGGGGCAGCTGATGGCTATCACCCTGACACCCGCCGCCGCCGATCGCGTCCGTCACTTCATCGCCGAGCGCGGGCACGGCGTCGGGCTGCGGCTTGGCGTGCGCAAGACGGGTTGCTCGGGCTTTGCCTACGTCGTCAATTACGCGGACGAAGTGGAGCCGGGCGACCGCGTGTTCGACAGCCAGGGCGTGCAGGTGCTTGTCGACGCCCGGAGCTTTGAGCTGATCGACGGCACCGAGGTCGACTTTGTGCGGCACGGGCTCAACGAGGCCTTCCGTTTCCGCAATCCGAACGTACGCGGCGAATGCGGATGCGGCGAGAGCTTCAGCGTCTGATTTTTCCTTTCAATTCGGGCACTTCCGTGCTCGTCGCGATTGCCGTAGGACGGTGCCGGGGCTAGAATACGCGGCTCGTTTCGTCGCCCCTGAAGACTGAGGATCCCATGGCTTTCGAGCGAACCCTGTCCATCGTCAAGCCCGACGGAGTCGCCCGTAACCTGATCGGCGACGTTTACCACCGCTTCGAGAAGGCGGGCCTTCGCATCGTCGGGGCGCGGATGCTGCATCTGACGCAACCCCAGGCCGAGGGTTTCTACGCAGTCCACCGGGAACGGCCGTTCTTTCACGACCTTTGTGCCTACATGACCTCCGGTCCCGTGATGGTGCAGGTCCTGGAAGGAGAGTCGGCCGTCGCCCGGAATCGCGAGATCATGGGCGCGACCGATCCGAAGAAGGCCGCCGCCGGCACGATACGGGCGGACCTCGCGACGAGCATCGAGGAAAACGTGGTGCACGGCTCGGACAGCGCCGAGAACGCCTTGCGCGAGATCGCCTATTTCTTCTCCGAAATCGCGCTTTGCGCACGCACGCGTGGCTGAAGAGCGCATGAACCTGCTCGGACTGCCGCGAGCCGAACTCGAGGCATTCGTCGGCTTGCACGGCGCCAAGCCGTTTCGCGCCCGCCAGCTGCTGAAGTGGATCTATCGCCGCGGCGAGTCGCAGTTCGAGCGCATGACCGATCTGGCGAGGGATTTTCGTGCAACTCTCGCGCATGTTGCATGCGTCAGCGTGCCGGAGATCGTGAGCGATCGCACGGCCGCGGATGGCACGCGCAAGTGGCTTCTGCGGATGCCTGGAGCAAATGCCGCGGAACAGGTCATCGAGACCGTTTTCATACCGGAGCCGGGGCGGGGAACACTCTGCATCTCGAGCCAGATCGGTTGCGCGCTCGACTGTTCTTTCTGTGCGACCGGCCAGCAGGGATTCAACCGGAACCTGACGGCAGCGGAGATCATCGGCCAGGTCTGGCTCGCCAATCGCGAGATGGGCTACGACCCGGACGGCGAGCGCATCGTCACGAATGTCGTGCTGATGGGGATGGGCGAGCCGCTCGCGAACTACCGCAATGTCCTGCCGGCGATGCAACTCATGATGGACGACTTCGGGTACGACCTGTCGCGCCGCCGCGTGACGCTCTCGACCTCGGGTCTCGTGCCGCAGATCTACCGGCTCGCCGAGGACTGCAATGTCGCGCTCGCGGTTTCGCTTCATGCGCCGAATGACCGCCTGCGGGACGAACTGGTGCCGATCAACCGCAAACACCCGATCGCAGGCCTGCTTGAGGCCTGCTGGCATTACCTCGAGCGGCAGAACGGACGCAGCGTCACTTTCGAGTACACGATGCTGGATGGCGTCAACGACCGGCCGGAACATGCGCGGGAACTCGCCACGCTGCTTCGCGGTCATGATGCAAAGGTCAATCTCATACCGTTCAACACTTTTCCGGGCACGAAGTATCGTCGCTCGCCGGCGGAAACCATCCGCCGGTTTCGCGACCTGCTGGTGCAGGGAGGCCTCATGGCGACGATTCGGCGAACCCGCGGCGACGAAATCGATGCAGCCTGCGGTCAACTGCGCGGGCAGGTGCTCGATCGGACTCAGGTCAGGCTCGGGAGCAAGCGGTTCAGCCTTGCGGTGCGCGCATGACTTCCCGGCTTGCGGCGCTCGCGCTCGCATTGATCGTATCCGCGACGGCACAGCCGCAGACCCAGTCGGAGGCACCCGATCCGATCATGGAGGCCGGCAAGATCAATGCGCGGCTCGCGATGGAGTACTTGAAACGCGATCAGCTCCAGGTCGCGCAAGAGAAAATCGAAAAGGCGCTCGCCCAGAATCCGAAGGACGTCAACGTCCAGCTGGCGGCCGGACTGGTCTACGAGCGGCTGCACGAAATGCAGCGCGCCGAAAAGCATTTCCGCCAGGCGGTACGCGCCGACGCCTCCAGTCCCGAGGCACAGAACGCGCTCGGGGCCTTTCTCTGCCGCAACAACGAGCACAAGAAAGGCGAAGAGATGTTCCTACAAGGCGGCCCAGAACCCGATCTACCGCACCCCCTACGTTGCGTACACGAACGCAGGCGTCTGCGCGCGCAGCGCCGGCAACCTCGAGCGGGCCGAGCAGTACCTGCGGCGCGCACTGACGTCACAGGTGGACTACCCTGAAACCTATGCGCAACTGGCGGGCGTCCTGCACGAACGCGGCAACGACCTCCAGGCTCGAGCGTTCGTCGAGCGCTTCCTGGCGATTGCGCCGGCGAATCCCGACATGCTGCTGCTCGGGCACAACATCGAGCAGGCGCTCAAGGACGCAGATGCCGCAGAAACATTCAGTACGCGGCTCCGCAAGGAATTCCCGAATTCGGAGCAGGCGCGCGCGCTCGCGGATCTGGAACGCCGGAATCGCGGATGAACGCGCGGACCGCCGGCAGTTCGCCGGGCGCGCGGCTTCGCGCGGCGCGCGAAGCACGCGGTCTCTCGATCGAGGAAGTCGCCGACAGGCTTCGGCTCAATGCGGCGCTCGTATTGGCGATGGAGCAGGACCGGCTCGCGCTCCTCGGTGCGCCGGTATTCGCGCGCGGCCACCTGCGCAATTACGCGGTGCTGGTCGGCGCTTCGGAAAAGGAAGTCATGGCCGCCTGCGATCCGGCAGATGTGCCAGAACCGACGTTCCTTCCGGCCCTCGACCGGCGCCCGTTGCCTTCGGGCCGCGGCCGATGGATCTGGCCTGCCGCGGCCGTGATACTCGCGATCGGTGCCGCAGCCGCCGTCTGGTGGTGGATGTCCCGGGCCTGAAATCATGACCAGCAAACTCCAGGCCGTCCGCGGAATGAATGACCTGCTCGCGGACCAGTTGCCCTATTGGCACCGGATCGAACGCGCGGCGCGTGAACTATTCGCGGACTACGGCTATCGCGAGATGCGGTTGCCGCTGGTCGAGCATGCAGAACTCTTCCAGCGTTCGATCGGCGAGCATACGGACATCGTCGAGAAGGAGATGTACAGCTTCGAGGACCGCGGCGGCGACCGGCTGAGCCTCCGGCCGGAAGCGACCGCGGGACTCGTCAGGGCGGCGATCGAGCACGGACTGCTGCACAACCAGAAGCAGCGTCTGTGGACCGCGGGCCCGATGTTCCGGCACGAGCGCCCGCAGCAGGGTCGTTACCGGCAATTCCACCAGATCGATTGCGAGGCGTTCGGCTATCCTGGCCCGGACATCGACGTCGAAGTGATCCTCCTTTCGGCGCGCCTCTGGCGCAAACTGGGGATCTCCGACGTGCGGCTTTCGGTAAACTCGCTCGGGACGCCGGAATCGCGCAGAACCTACCGCGCGCGCCTCGTCGAGTATCTCGAGGGCCGGCGCGCGGATCTCGACGCGGACACCCTGCGTCGGCTCGAAACGAATCCGCTCAGGATTCTCGATTCGAAGAATCCGGCGATGCGCGAGGTGATCGCCGAGGCACCGCGGCTCGTCGATCATCTCGATTCCGGCTCACGGCAGCATTTCGACCGTTTCCTGGAACTGCTTGCCGGATGCGGGATCGCCGCGGAAGCCGATCCAAGCCTGGTACGCGGCCTCGATTACTATTCGCGCACCGTTTTCGAGTGGCGTACCGGCGCGCTCGGTTCTCAGGATGCCGTCTGTTCCGGCGGCCGCTATGATGGGCTGGTCGAATTGCTGGGCGGAGAGCCCACGCCGGCAATCGGCTGGGCCCTCGGCATCGAGCGGATCGTGAGCCTCATGCAGGCTTCCGGCCTGCCGGCGCCGGACGTTCTTCCTGCCGTCTACATGGTCCTTTCCGGCGAGGCCTCGGAACGCGCCGGCCTCGCGCTCGCCGAGCGGCTGCGGGATGCCCTGCCGGGTGCGGGCGTGATGGTCAACCTGGAAGGCGGCAGCTTCAAGGCGCAGCTGAAACGCGCCGACAAGAGCGGCGCCTCGCTCGCGCTCATCATCGGCGACGACGAGGCGGCGAAAAAGGTCGCGGCGGTCAAGTGGCTGCGCAGGGAAACAGCGCAGGTGGAATGGGCCTGGGGCGAATTGCCGCGGCGCCTCGCGGCGGCACTGCGTCCGGACGAGAAGTCGGGGAATGACGATGGTGGATGAATACCTTTCGGAACGGGAACAAGCCGAGCAACTGCGGCAATGGCTGCGCGAGAACTGGATCTGGCTGGTCGCGGGCGTTGCCCTGACCCTGGGCGGTTACTACGGCTATCGCTGGTGGGAATCGCGCCAGACCTCACGTTCGCTCGAGGCCGGACAGCGTTTTGCGGCAATGCTGGATGCCATCGGCAGCGACAAGCGTGACGAGGGGCTTCGCATCGCGGGTGAGCTCACCGGCGAGTACGCCGACACGCCTTACGCCGACCAGGCGGCGCTGGTGCTCGCACGGCTCGATGTGGATTCCGGCAATTTCACGAGCGCCGAGACCCGGCTCGCGACGATCGCCAGCGGCTCGAGGGATCCGGACCTCCGGCTCGTTGCCGGCTTGCGGCTGGCGCGGGTCCAGCTGGTGCAGGGGCGCTATGACGATGCCCTGGCGACCCTCGACGGCATCGCAGAGCCCTCGGCAGGGCCGCGCGTGCTTGAACTCAAGGGCGACCTCAGACTGGCGCAGGGGGACAAGGTGGCTGCGCTCGAGAGCTGGCGCAGGGCGCAGGCTGCGGCGGCGGCAAGCCCGGACGGCGCCGCGCAACTCGATGCGGAACTCCTGCAGCTCAAGATCGACGAACTGGCCGCGGCGCAGGCGACGGAGTAAGGCATGGGCTTCAAGCGGATCGTGGTATTGGTGGGGCTCACGCTCCTGGTGGCCGCCTGCAGCAAGGACAAGGAAGTCGCGCCGCCCGCCGAACTCGTCGATTTCGATCCGCTCGTCAGCATCGACCGCGTGTGGAGCGTCAGCACCAAGGGCGGCGACGATGTACTCCGTCTCGGCCTGCGGCCTGCGGTGGCGGGCGAGCGGGTTTACGTGGCGGGACATGGCGGTGACGTCCAGGCGCTCGAACTCGCGACCGGACGCGACATCTGGAGCGCGGACACGGAACTCGAGCTCGCGGGCGGTCCCGCCGTGGGCGAGGGGCTCGTGGTCGTGGGCAGTTCTGACGGACAGCTCGTCGCACTCGATTCGGAAACCGGCACAAAGCGCTGGCAGGTCCCGACCGGCGGCGAGGTGCTGACTGCGCCCCTGGTATCGAGCGGCCTCGTCGTCGTGCGAACCGTGGACGGGCGCCTTCGCGGGCTGCGCGCGGCGGACGGTTCGGAAGTCTGGATCTTCGAACAACCGGTCCCGAGACTGACCTTGCGAGGCAATGGAGCGCCTGTCGTCAGCGGAGACATGGTGCTCGCTGGCCTCGACAACGGAAAGGTCGTCGCGCTCTCACTCACGACCGGCGAGTTGCTCTGGACCGCGACGGTTGCGCCCGCACAGGGGAAGACGGAAATCGAGCGCCTCGTGGACATCGATTCGCAGGTGCGTGTCAGCGGCAACGACGTGTTCGTCGTCAGCTACCAGGGACGTATCGCGATGCTCGCGCTCGACTCCGGCCAGATCTGGTGGGGGCGTGAACTGTCGAGCAATCGCGGTCTCGCGACGGACGATGACACGCTCTACGTCACGACCGCCGACAGTTCAGTCGTTGCGCTCAGTCGCCGCGATGGCACGCCCGTCTGGACCCAGGACAGCCTGCTGCGACGTTCGGTGACCGCGCCAGCGCTTTCGGGCGGTGCGCTGGTCGTGGCGGACTTCGACGGCTATCTGCACTGGCTCGACGCGGCCAGCGGCCAGTTGCTTGCGCGCGGAAAATCGGGCAAGGGGCGCGTCAGCAATTCGCCGATCGCTGCCGGCGACCTGCTCCTGCTTCAGACGGACTCCGGCGAAGTCCAGGCCTGGCGCGCGGCACCCCGCGGCTAGCGCATGCCATGCTTCCAGTCGTCGCCCTCGTCGGCCGGCCGAATGTCGGCAAGTCGACGCTCTTCAATGCCCTGACCGGCACGCGCGACGCGCTCGTCGCCGACATTCCGGGCGTCACGCGCGATCGCAAGTACGGCTACGGCCGGAGCGAGCCGCATCAGTTCATCGTCGTCGACACCGGCGGACTCGTCGAAACGCCGCGCGGCGTGCAGGAACTGATGGCGCAGCAGACCCGGCGTGCGATCGAGGAGGCCGATCGCATCGTATTTCTGGTCGACGGTCAGAGCGGACTCGATGCGTCGGACCGCTTCGTTGCCGATGTGCTTCGCCGGAGCGGCAAGCCGGTGACGGTCGCGGTCAACAAGAGCGAGGGCCGCGATGCCTCGGTCGTGATCGCCGAGTTCCATGGCTTCGGGTTCGGCGAGCCGCAGGCCGTGTCCGCCGCGCACCGCCAGGGAATCGATGACCTGATCGAGACGGCGCTGGCGGGAATTCCGCCGCACGTCGCGGATCCTGCCGTGGACATCGATCGCGCGATTCGAGTCTGTGTCGTTGGTCGGCCGAATGTCGGCAAGTCGACGCTGATCAACCGCCTCCTCGGCGACGAACGCCTCATCACCTTCGATGAGCCCGGCACCACGCGGGATGCCGTCGAAGTACCCTTCGAACGGGACGGCCGCGCCTATGTCCTGATCGACACGGCGGGCGTGCGGCGCCGGTCGCGCGTCGACGAGGGCGTCGAAAAATGGAGCGTAATCAAGACATTGCAGGCCATCGACGACGCTCATGTCGTGATCGGCGTCGTCGATGCGCCGGGACGCGGTCGCCGAGCAGGATGCGACGCTTTTCGGTCTGGTCGCCGAGCGCGGCCGGGCGCTCGCGATCGCGGTCAACAAGTGGGACCACGTTGCGCCGGGTCAGCGCGACGAGATCCGGGGCCAGCTCGCGCAACGCCTGCGATTCCTCGACTTCGCACCGGTGCACTTCATCTCGGCGCTGCACGGCAGCGGCGTGGGCGAGCTGATGGACGCGGTCCGCGCCGCCCATGCGGCGGCGGTGCGCGAGATGCCGACGCCGGAATTGACGCGTGTTCTCGAGGCGGCGATCAAGCAGCACCAGCCGCCGCTCGTCCGGGGCCGGCGCATTCGCCTGCGCTATGCGCACCAGGGCGGCCGGAACCCGCCCGTGATCGTGATCCACGGCGCCCAGGCCGAGCGCACACCCGAGGACTACCGCCGCTTTCTCGTCAACTGCTACCGGGAAGCATTCAAATTGAAAGGCACGCCCGTGCGCGTCGATTTCAAGAGCGAGGACAATCCGTTTGCCGGGCGACGCGAAAAATTGACACCGCGACAGCGGCGCACACGCCAGCGCGATACGCGGCGCGATGGGCCGCTCCGCTAGCCGCTGCGCCCGGTCACGCGTGCGTGCAGTCGCCCGCGCGAAAGCCGCGCCTCGATTTCCGCGCCAACCGGCGCCTGGCCGGCATCGGTCACGACGGTGCGGGTCGTCGCGAGCGTCACGATCGAATAGCCGCGATCAAGCGTGGCAAGCGGGCTGGTCGCCTGGAGTCCGCGCGCAGCCGACTGGAGTCTTCCCGCGCAGTTCGCGATCGCATGCCTGATCGCCGGAGCGAGTCGCGCGCGCGCATGAGCCGCCCGCTGCAGCAGGGTCGCCACCCGCGAGGCCGGCGAATGAGTCTCGAGTTCCGCCCGAATGCGCAACACCTGCTGCTCGCGCCCGATGATTGCGCGGCGCGCCGCAGCCAATGCACGTGACTGCAGTTCATCGAGTCGCTGTGCGCGCTGGGCGATGGCTTGCGCGGGATGAAGCGCGGTCAGGCGCCGCGCGCTTCGCGTGACGGCTTCGCGCCGCTCCCGGACTGAGCGCACGATGGCGGCCGTGAGCCGTCTTGCCGTGACTTCGAGCGCTTCGATCCACGCGCCCGCCTCGGGGACCGCAAGTTCGGCGGCTGCGGATGGTGTCGGCGCCCGCACGTCGGCCACGAAGTCGGCAATTGTGAAGTCGATTTCGTGGCCGATTCCGGTGATGACGGGAAGCGTCACCGCCGCCAGCGCACGGGCAAGAATCTCCTCGTTGAACGCCCAGAGGTCCTCGAGCGACCCGCCGCCTCGCACCAGGAGAAGGACGTCGACCTCCGAGCGGCGATCCGCGAGCGCGAGCTGTGAGGCGATCTCGCGGGCCGCCCCGGCGCCCTGGACCGGCACCGGATAGATCAATACCGGGACCCCGCGGCAACGCCGCCGCAGGACCTGCAGGACGTCGCGAAGCGCGGCGCCGGTCGTCGAGGTCACGATGTCCGATGCGGCGCGGGAAGCGGGGCGGGGCGCGCTTTCGAGCGGCGTCGAACAGCCCTTCCGCGGCGAGCTTCTGCTTGAGCGCCTCGAAGCGTCGTCGCAATTCGCCTTCGCCGGCTTCCTCGAGGTGGTCGGCCACGAGCTGGAATTCGCCGCGCGCTTCGTAGAGACCCACGCGGGCCCGGAGCAGCACCTGCATGCCGTCGCGGGGCGCGAAGCTTACGGCGAGGTTCCGCTGGCGGAACATGGCGCAGCGCACCTGGGCGTCTTCGTCCTTCAGCGTGAAATACCAGTGGCCGGACGCCGGGCGCGAGAGATTCGAAAGCTCGCCCGTGATCCAGAGCGACGGCAGCGCGCCTTCCAGGAGGCCACGGGCCTCGCGGTTCAGGCGGCTGACCGTATAAATGTCGCGCAGCGCGTCCACATAACCATGCTAAGCGAGCTATTCACGTAAACGCCACTTACAACCGGGGCGGCGGCGTCGTACAATGCGCCGCTTCATTCGGACCGCCCCGGGAACGCCGATGCGCATCGTCCAGGAAGCACTCACCTTCGACGACGTCCTTCTCGTCCCGGCATACTCGGACGTGCTGCCGCGCGAGGTCGATCTCTCGACGCACCTCACGCGCAATATCCGTCTCAACCTGCCTTTCCTGTCCGCGGCCATGGACACGGTCACGGAGGCGCGGCTCGCGATCACGATCGCCCAGGAAGGCGGAATAGGCATCATCCACAAGAACATGCAGTCGGCCGACCAGGCGCGCGAAGTCGGCCGCGTCAAGAAGCACGAAAGCGGGGTCATCAAGGACCCGATCACGATCCGGCCCGATGCGACGATCCGCGAGGTGATTGCGCTGACACGAGCCAAGGGGATTTCGGGGCTGCCGGTCACGGACGACGGCAACCAGGTGGTCGGCATCGTCACGCATCGCGACATCCGCTTCCAGGAACAGCTCGACCTGCCGGTTTCGAAAGTCATGACGCCGCGCGACAAGCTCATTACCGTCCGCGAGAACACGCCGCGCGAGGAAGTCCTGCAACTTCTCCATCGTCATCGCATCGAGAAAGTGCTGGTGGTCGACGAGGGCGGGCGCCTGCGTGGCATGATCACGGTGCGGGACATTCAGAAGGCCCGCGACTTCCCGCGCGCCTGCAAGGACGAACACGGGCGGCTCCGGGTCGGGGCCGCGGTCGGCACGGCACCGGACACGCTCGAACGTGTCGGCGCGCTCGTGGATGCGGCGGTCGACCTCGTAATCGTCGACACGTCGCACGGGCATTCGAAAGGCGTGATTGCGATGGTGAGCCGTATCAAGAAGGCGCATCCGCTCCTGCAGGTGATCGCCGGCAACATCGTGACGGCGGACGGCGCCAAGGCGCTGGTCGATGCCGGCGCCGACGCCGTCAAGGTCGGCATCGGACCGGGCTCAATCTGCACGACTCGGGTCGTCGCGGGCGTCGGCGTGCCACAGATCACGGCGGTCGCGACGGTTGCGGAGGCGCTCGCGAAGAGCAAGGTGCCGTTGATCTCCGACGGTGGCATCCGCTATTCGGGCGATGTCGCCAAGGCGATCGCGGCCGGCGCCCATTCAGTCATGATCGGCGGCCTCTTCGCAGGCACCGAGGAATCGCCGGGAGAAATCGAGCTCTACCAGGGCGCTTCTTACAAGTCCTATCGCGGAATGGGCTCGCTCGGCGCGATGGCACAGCGCGACGGCTCGAGCGATCGGTACTTTCAGGACACCGTCGAAGAACTCGAAAAGCTGGTGCCGGAGGGCGTGGAGGGCAGGGTTCCTTATAAAGGCAGCCTCGTGGCGATCCTGCATCAGCTCGCGGGCGGCATCCGCGCCGCGATGGGCTATACCGGAAGCGCCGACATCGAGCAGATGCGTACCCGGCCCGTGTTTGTCCGCATCACGGGTGCGGGCGTACGCGAGAGTCACGTCCACGACGTGAACATCACGAAAGAAGCGCCCAACTACCGGATCGGATGATGGCAGCCCGCATGCAGGCCGCGGCGGCCGACATCCATGCCCACCGGATCCTGATCCTCGACTTCGGCGCGCAATACACCCAGCTCATTGCGCGGCGCGTGCGCGAACTCGGCGTCTACTGCGAAATCCTGCCCTGGGACGCAGGCGACGACGCCGTCCGCAGTTTCGGCGCACGCGGAATCATCCTGTCGGGCGGGCCAGAATCAGTCACCGATGCCGCGCCACCGCGCGCGCCGGACGCGGTCTTCACGCTGGGTGTTCCCGTGCTCGGCATCTGCTACGGCATGCAGACGATGGCGGCGCAACTCGGGGGCCGGGTCGCGCCGTCGACCCATCGCGAATTCGGCTATGCGAAAGTGCGGCGGATCGGGTCTTCGCGACTGCTCGACGGGATTGCCGACGAAGGCAGCGGCGAAGTGGGGCTCCTCGACGTCTGGATGAGCCACGGGGACCGGGTCGAGTCGCTGCCACCTGGATTCACGGCGATCGCGGCAACTTCGAATGCGCCCCTCGCCGCCATGGCGAACGACCGCGCGCAGTTCTATGGCGTACAGTTCCATCCGGAAGTCACGCACACGCGATCCGGTGCCGCAATCC
Source organism: uncultured Gammaproteobacteria bacterium (assembly GCA_963775415.1). Classification (GTDB taxonomy): domain Bacteria; phylum Pseudomonadota; class Gammaproteobacteria; order Steroidobacterales; family Steroidobacteraceae; genus SCUD01. Next base: position 55,354 of record CAVZIO010000003.1, on the reverse strand, counting down.
TCGGCGATTTGTCCGCGAGATCTGCGGCTGCGATGCACTCTGGGACGCGGGCAACATCGTTCTTGATGCCATCTCGCGCGTGCGCGAACAGGTCGGCAGCGAACGGCGTGCTCCTCGCCCTGTCGGGCGGCGTCGACTCGTCAGTCGTCGCGGCGCTGCTGCATCGTGCGATCGGAGATCAGCTTGTCTGCGTATTCGTGGACCACGGCCTGCTCCGCCAGGGCGAGGGCGACCAGGTCATGGCAGACCTTCGCGAGTCACCTCGGCATCCGCGTGATCCGGGTCGACGCCGCGGATCGCTTCTTTGCCGCGCTCGGCGATGAGGAAGACCCTGAGGGCAAGCGCAAGATCATCGGGCGGCTGTTCATCGAGGTCTTCGAGGAAGAAGCGAAGCGGCTCGAGAACATTCGCTGGCTCGCGCAGGGCACGATCTATCCGGACGTCATCGAGTCGGCTGGCAGCAAGACCGGCAAGGCGCAGGTCATCAAGTCGCATCACAACGTCGGCGGGCTGCCGGAACGCATGCACATGAGCCTGCTCGAGCCCCTGCGTGAGTTGTTCAAGGACGAAGTGCGGCGCATCGGCCTCGAGCTTGGGCTGCCGCGCGAGATGGTATTTCGCCATCCGTTCCCGGGACCCGGACTTGGGGTCCGGATTCTCGGCCGCGTGTCGCGTGAGTCGGCGGACCTGCTGCGTCTGGCCGACGCGATCTACATCGAGGAGCTTCGCGCGCACGACCTCTATGACCGCGTAAGCCAGGCGATGGCGATCTTCCTTCCGGTCCGCTCCGTGGCGGTGATGGGCGACGGCCGCCGCTACGACTGGGTTATTGCGCTCCGTGCCGTCGAAACCGTGGATTTCATGACCGCGCACTGGTCACGGCTGCCCTACGAGTTCCTCGACCAGGTCGCGAGGCGAATCGTCAACGAAGTGAAGGGCGTGTCGCGCGTCGTGTACGACGTCTCAGGCAAGCCGCCCGCAACCATTGAATGGGAGTGAGATCGTGAACACCGAATCCGTCCGGCAATTCCTGAGTACGACTGCCCTCGACCTCGGGCTCAAGGTGCTCGCCGCGCTCGCCTTCTGGTTCATCGGCCGCTGGCTGATCGGCCGCGTGATCGCGCTGATTCGCGCCGCGCTTGGGCGAAACAACGTCGACCCGACGCTCACGAAGTACCTCGGCTCGATCGTGGCCATCGCCCTCAACATTGCGCTGGTTCTGGGGATCCTCGGTTTCTTCGGCATCGAGACGACCTCGTTTGCGGCACTGCTCGCCGGCGCGGGCCTTGCCATCGGCGCGGCCTGGGGCGGCATGCTCGGCAATTTTGCCGCCGGCGCATTCATGCTCGTGCTCCGCCCGTTCAAGGTCGGCGACTTCGTCGCTTTTGGCGGCATCACGGGAACCATTCACGAACTCGGCCTCTTTGGCACGACCCTTGTCACCCCGGACAACGTGATGACCCTGATCGGCAACGGCAAGATCTTTGCCGACACGATCCAGAACTTCTCGGCGCTCCCGGTTCGCCGCGTCGACCGCACGGCACAACTCGCAGGTACGGTCGATCCGATCGACGCGGTCACCCGGTTCCGGGCCGCAGTCGCAAAAATTCCGAATGTCGCGATCACGCCCGCGCCCGAAGTCAGCCTGCTCGACATGAATCTCGTCGGTGCGGTGATCGCCGTGCGGCCGTATACGCACACCGACCACTACTGGCAGGTGTATTTCGACACCAACGAGGCCATCGTCCGCGTGTGCCGCGAAGCCGGCTGGCCGGCCCCGACTCCGAGCCAGATCGTACGGCAGGCGTGAATCAGGATGAGCGCTGGATGCGCTTGCACTCGAGCTGGCTGCGCGAGCCGAGGCGGAGGGCGAGGTGCCGGTCGGCGCGCTCGTCGTGCGCGACGGCCTTGTGCTGGGCGAGGGCTGGAACCGGCCGATCGCCATGCACGATCCCGACGGCGCACGCCGAGATCCTGGCCCTGCGAGCCGCGTCGGCAACAGTGGCCGACTACCGCCTTGGCGGCGCGACGCTCTACGTGACGCTCGAGCCTTGCCCGATGTGCGCGGCCGCCATGGCGCATGCGCGCATCGCGCGCCTCGTCTTCGGAGCGTGGGATCCGCGGCAGGGCGCGGCAGGCAGTGCCTTCAACCTGGTCGCCTCCGACGCGATGAATCATCGCGTGGATGCGTTTGGCGGCGTGCTGTCGGACGAATGCGGCGCGTTACTTCGCCGCTTCTTCGCCGGCCGGCGCTGAGGCCGGCTCGTCCGCGATCATCCAGCGCAGGAGTTCCGCGTAGGTCTGCACGTTGCGCACGAAGCCGACCGGCTCCCAGCCCCGGGCATAGCCTCGTTTCAGTTTCGAAAAGTAACGTTCCTTCGCGAGCAGCGGCAGATTGGCGCGCACGTCAGGCCAGCTGTCGGGATCCTGGCCGCGTCGCTGCGTCAGCACGCGCGCGTCCTCGAGATGCCCGTAGCCGACGTTGTATGCGGCAAGCGCAAGCCAGGTCCGGTCCGGATCCTGGATGCGATTCGGAATCGTGCGCTCGACGAGGCGGCAGTAGCGCGCGCCGCCCAGTATGCTATCGCGCGCATCGTTGCGGTCGCCAACCCCGACACGCGGCTGCCGTTTCCGCGGTCAGCATCATCACGCCCTGCACGCCGGTCGGCGATACCGCATGCTCGTCCCAGCGAGATTCCTGGTAGCCGATGGCGGCGAGCAGTCGCCAGTCGAGGCCTGTTTCGACTGCGGCCTCCTGGAACCACGCCTGGTACTGCGGCAACCGCTCGCGCACGCCGGTGACGAAATTCGCGGCGTCCACGCGGTCGAATCGCACGAGGGCGCGTCGGTTGCGCTCCAGGATGTCGGCAAGCGCGCCGGTGGCCTCGATCTCGGCAAAGAAGCGTTCGACTTCCGGCAGCAGGTCGCCGCCGGTCGGCGAAAGCGCCCAGGCGACGGCTTCAGATTCGGCCAGCTTGAAGGCCGGTCGCAGATCCGGGTGAAAATGCCGGCCAAGGGAGAACTCGGTCGAGTCTGCGATCGTCAGGTCCGCCTTGCCGCTCGCTACCCGCGCAAGCAGATCGAGTGAATCGGTGTCGTCGACCTCGGTCCACTCGAGCGCCGGCCAGTCTTTTCGCGAGGCGCCGCAAGCTCGCGGCATGGCGTCGAATTCCGCGCTCACGACGATCCGCCTGCCGACCAGATCCGCCGGGGTCCGCAGGCAACCGGTCCTGCACGCGGTAAATGACGTGCTGGTCGATTCGCTGGAATACCGGTCCGAACATCACGCGCTCCCAGCGCGAGTCGTTCGGCGACGATGCCTGCTGCGGCGACATGCGCCTGGTTTCGCGCGACCGACTCGAGCGCGGCCGCCGCCGATCCGCGCGAACGACAATTCGAGCCTGACGCCGAGCATCCGGGCAAAGTCACGGGCAAGCTCGTACTCCGGGCCTTCCGGCCCGGCGGCGCCCTCGTAATAGGCCAGGGGACTGTTTCGCGTGACGATCTTGAGCGCGCCAAGCAGGCGCACCTGCTCGAGGCTGCCCGGGAGCCGCGAGCAGGTGCCGAGCATGAGACAGCAGGCGACGATCGCCGCGACGCCGAAACGGCTGCGAAGTCGCGGCCTGGGTCTGGCGGCCTGCTCGGGTTCCGGGAGCATTGTTGTAGAATAGCCGCTCCGGAATGGGCCGCTATGACGGCCGCCGGATTCCAGAACGGAGAGGTACCGAAGCGGTCATAACGGCACCGACTCGAAATCGGTTGAGGGCATTACGCCCTACGTGGGTTCGAATCCCACCCTCTCCGCCAGTTTCTCCGCCGCTACACTGGTTCATGGCCGATCCACCCGCCCAGCAGTCCGCGGAAACCGCCCCACGGCTGCGTGAAACATCGCTGTTGCGCTGGGTCTGGCGCTCCTACGTCCGCAATGCGCTGATCCCGCTGCTCGTGGTCGAGCTCCTGCTGGTCGCCGTTTACCTGACGAGCCACGCCTGGTCGCTGCGCAAGAACGTGGCCGCCCTCACCGAAGTCGCGCGCCAGGAGCTGTCGAGAATCGCGGTTGATGAATCGGCTGTCATCGAGCAGCAGCTCGGCCAGGTTGCTGCGCTGACGGACGTTCTGCGCCGGCAGACCCTGGCCGCGCTCGAATCGCCGGCAAAAGGCCGGCCGGATCGCGCGCGATTGCACGAGCAGCCATCGGGCGCCCTGACTACGCATCGCGATGACGGGGGTGCGGCAGTCTTCTATTCGGCTGCGACCGCGGAAGGGTCCCGAGCGAATTCGACAGGCTGGAGCGCCTCGCGACGCTCGACGGACTCCTGCGTGACATCACGTTCGCCAATCCGCTCATCGTGCAGGCCTACATCAACACCCACGATTCGATGAACCGCATCTGGCCGTGGATCGATTCGGCGACCCTGTTCGATCCGCAGATGCGGATACCCGACTTCAATTTCTACTACGAAGCGGACGCCATCCACAATCCATCACGTGCCGTCGTCTGGACGGACGCCTACGTGGATCCGGCGGGGCAGGGCTGGCTCGTCTCCGCAATCGCGCCGGTGTATCGCGGCGATTTCCTCGAGGCCGTGGTGGGTGCCGACGTCACGATCGATCGCGTCGTCGCGGACGTGCTCAACAAGAAGATTCCCTGGCAGGGGTTCCTGCTGCTGATCGGCAAATCGGGCACGCTGCTTGCACTGCCGCCACCGGGCGAACGGCTGTTCGCGCTGAAGGAGCTCACCGCCCACGATTACGTCGAGGCGATCCGGGCTGACACGTTCAAGCCAGGGGAATTCAACGTCTACCACCGCGGGGATTTCGCGGAGATCGGGAAGCTCCTGCGCACCCAGCCGTCGGGCAGCGGACGACTCGACGGGGACGAGCCGCACCTGGTTGCCTGGCAGACGATTCCGTCCGTTGGCTGGAAGCTGATGAGCCTCGTGCCGGAACAGGCGGTATTCGGCCCCGTCGCGTGCGCTGAACGAGGATCTGGCGGACGTCGGCTGGGTCATGCTCGGCGGCCTGGCCGGTTTCTACCTGATCTTTTTCACTTTCCTTTACCGGCGCGCGCGCTTCGTCAGCCGCTCGATCTCGCAGCCGCTCGCCCAGATCGAGCGCATGGCCCACCGCATCGCGGTCGGCGAGTACGAACAGGCATTGCCTGCGTTCGGCGTCAGCGAGTTTCGCCATACGGTCGGCGAGTTGCAGCAGATGGGCCGGCTGCTCGGGGATTCCAACCGCGCGCGCGAGACAGCGGAAGCGCGGCTGACCGAGCGCAACGAGGAGTTGTCCACGATACTCAGCCTTTCGCCGGATGGCCTCGTTTCATTCGACGCAAGCGGCATCGTGACTGAAACGAATCCGGCCTTCCTGTCGATGACCGGCTGGACCCGCGACGAACTGATCGGCCGCTCGTGGACCGATTTCTGGGCGCGGCTCCGCGGGCAGAGTTCGGCAGGTAGTCAACAGGCGCTCGTCGAGCCAATCCTGAGGCTGCTGCGTCCGCGGCCCGTCGCGCTCGAATGCCGGGTCGTGGGTGCGCCGGCGGGTGCCCAGGTCGCCTACTTCCGCGACATTACGCGGGCGGACGAGCTCGACAGGACCAAGAGCCGCTTCCTGGCGACCGCCGCGCACGAGCTTCGCACGCCCATCGCCGTCATCTCGGGCTACACCGAATTCCTGCAGGCCCGGGACCCGCCTGCAGGCGAGCGAGTCGAGATCCTGGCGACCATGCGGCGGCATGGCGACCAGATCGCGGGCATCGTGTCGGAGCTTCTCGATTTGGCCCGGATCGAGGCGCGCGCCGGGCGCGACTTCACGATGATCCGCCAGCCTCTCGCCGCGGCGGTGCGGCGATTCATTGAGTCATTCGTGATGGCCGATGATGCGCGGGTGCCGAGCATTTGCGGAGACATCGGCGACGCGGAGGTTTTCATGGACGCCGACAAGTTCTGCCAGGCGCTCGGCAATGTGCTGGCGAACGCCTGCAAGTACTCGCCTGCCGGTACGCCGGTCAGCGTGCGGCTCGTGGGCAGCGACGCGGAAGTTGGCGTCGAAGTGCAGCGATCGCGGCGGGGGCATGGACGAGGAAACGCAACGCCGGATCTTCGACCCCTTCTTTCGCGCCGAATCGGCCGCCGGAGTCGCTGGTACCGGCCTCGGGATGAGCATCGTCAAGGAGATACTGGACATCCACGGCGGGCGGATCGAAATTGCGAGCGTGGCGCACGAAGGAACGACCGTGACATTATGGTTGCAGCGCGCCGCGCCGCGCGGTTGACGCTTCCGGAGACCAACCTTACGATGCCCGGCCCGGCGATTTCCATGGTGGCTCGCGCCGGTTCCTCCGCGACGATCAGCCGTGAACCCCGCCAGGCCCGGAAGGGAGCAACGGTAGCGGCGGCATCGGGTGCCGGAGGGGTGCTGGCGCGGGCTGCCTCCATCGGGAACCGGGGATACGCGATGACTGCAGGCTGTCTGAAACGGAATCGATGAGTTACCTCGTACTCGCGCGCAAATGGCGTCCACGCAACTTCACCGAACTCGTCGGCCAGGAGCACGTCCGCCAGGCCCTCGTGAATGCGCTGGATTCCGGCCGGGTCCACCACGCATTTCTTTTCACCGGCACGCGCGGCGTCGGCAAGACGACCATCGCCCGGATCCTGGCCAAGTCGCTCAATTGTGAGCGCGGCGTGACGTCGGCGCCCTGCGGCGAGTGCGGGGCCTGCCGTGAAATCGACGAGGGCCGCTTCGTGGACCTGATCGAGGTCGACGCCGCCTCGCGCACCAAGGTCGACGACACGCGCGAACTTCTCGATAACGTGCAATACCTGCCCACGCGTGGCCGCTACAAGGTCTACCTGATCGACGAAGTGCACATGCTGTCGACCCACTCGTTCAACGCGCTTCTGAAGACACTCGAAGAGCCGCCGCCGCACGTGAAGTTCCTGCTGGCGACCACCGATCCGCAGAAGTTGCCGGTGACCGTGCTGTCTCGCTGCCTTCAGTTCAACCTCAAGCGCCTGCCGGCGGCGCTGATCGCAGAACGGCTGCAGGTGATACTCGGGTCCGAAGGTGTCGCGGCGGAGCCGGCGGCCGTCGCGCTGCTCGCGCGATCGGCGGACGGCAGCCTGCGCGATGCGCTGTCGCTCCTGGACCAGATGCTTGCCTTCGGGGCGGGGCGAGTCACGGAGACGGACGCGCGCGCGATGCTCGGCACCGTGGACCGGCAGCAGGTCGTCCGCCTGGTGGAGCGCCTGGCCGAACGCGACGCGCGCGGGCTCTTCGAGTGCATCGCGGCCATCGACGAATTCGCTCCGGATTATGCGCAGCTTCTCGACGAGATCGCGGCGCTGCTCCAGAAGGTTGCCCTGCGCCAGGCTGTACCCGGCCTGCCGGACGACGAGATTCATGCGACCGAAACCCTGACGGCGCTTGCAGCCAGGTTGCCGGCGGACGAACTCCAGCTCGCCTTCCAGATTGCGATCCTGGGCCGGCGCGACCTGGAGCTGGCACCCGATCCGCGCACCGGTATCGAAATGACGCTCTTGCGCATGCTCGCATTCAGGGCGGCCGATGCCACCGGAAACTCGACGTCCGCCGGCGAAGTCCGCCCGGTCACGCCATCGCGGGAGGCAGACGTCCGTACAGCCGCCGATCCAGCCCCGGGGTCAACCGGCGAATGGCCCGAACTACTCTCGAGGCTGGAACTGCAGGGAGCTGCGCGACAGCTTGCGGGCAATTGCCAGCTGCTCGAACGCGATGGCAATCACTTCCGGTTCCTTCTCGATGCGCGTGCGCAGTCGCTTCATACGCGCCAGCAGGAGGAACGCCTCGTGCAGGCGCTCGGCCGCCTGGTCGGCGCACCGGTCACGATCGAGATCGAGCAGGGCGGAGCCGGCGACACGCCGGCCCGGCGCGAGGAACAGGCCCGCGACGAGCGCCTCGAGAAGGCCCGCGCGGCGCTTGAGAGCGACCCTAACGTGCAGGCATTGCGCGACCGTTTCGGCGCCGTGTTGCAGCCGGATTCGGTCAAGCCGGTCGGGTAGAATGAAGCCATGAAGCCGAATCTCGGACAACTGATGCGCCAGGCCCAGCAGCTCCAGGCGAACATGCAGAAGGCGCAGGAGCAGCTCGGCGCCCTCGAAGTGACTGGCGAGTCGGGCGGCGGCATGGTCAAGGTCGTCATGAATGGCCGTCACGAGGTTCGGCGCGTGCAGATCGACCCGGCGGTCGCCACTTCGGATCGCGAAATGCTCGAGGACCTGATCGCAGCGGCCTGCAATGATGCGGTGCGGCGCGTCGGCGAAGTGGTCCAGCAGCAGATGGCCGGTGCGATGGGCGGAATGCAGCTGCCGCCGGGCATGAAATTGCCCTTCTGATCGCAGACCGTGAAGTACTCCCCCGGTCTCTCGCGCCTCATCGAGGCATTGCGCGTACTGCCGGGCGTCGGGCCGAAATCGGCGCAACGCATGGCCTTCCACCTGCTCGAGCGGAATCGCGACGGCGGCCGCGCGCTTGCGCGCGCGCTCGAAGAGGCGACCTCGAACGTCGTCCACTGCCGGCGCTGCCGGATGCTGACCGATGGCGAATTATGCGAAATCTGCTCGGCGCCGCGCCGTGATGCGACCTCGCTCTGCATCGTCGAGTCACCCGCCGACGTGGTCGCGGTCGAGCAATCCGGCGGTTATGGCGGGCGTTACTTCGTGCTGATGGGCCACCTGTCGCCGCTTGACGGCATCGGTCCGGAGCAGCTTGGCCTCGATCGGCTCGTGGCCCTGCTTGACGAGGGCGGTGTACGCGAAGTCATCCTTGCGACCAACCCGACGGTGGAGGGCGAGGCGACGGCACACTTCATCGGCGAGCTCGTTTCCCGCCGCGGTATCCGCGCATCCCGTATCGCACACGGCGTTCCGGTCGGCGGCGAACTCGAATACGTCGACGGCGGCACGCTCGCGCACGCACTCGCGGGACGCCAGACTATCGCCTGACGCGCGGCTGTCGCCCGGACATCTCCTCGGCGAGCTCGAGGAGTCGCCGGTAACTGTCGAGCCGCCTCGGGGTGATCCGGCCTTCGTTGCAGGCCGCGGCCACGGCGCAGCCTGGCTCCCGGCAGTGCAGGCAATCGCGGAAGCGGCATCGGGCCGGAATGCCGGAGATCTCGCGAAAGCCTCCCGCGATGTCGCGCGGCGCCGGTAACGGCGGCGAGAAATCCCGCACGCCGGGCGAGTCAATCAGCTCTCCGCCGGACGGCAATGCATACAGTGACGACGTGCTGGTCGTGTGACGACCACTTTCGCTCGCGCGCGTCACTTCGTCGACCGCTGCTTCGACGCCGGGAACCAGCAGGTTGGTCAGCGAGCTTTTGCCGACGCCCGATTGACCGACCAGCACGCTCGTCTCGCCTAGGAGCTGGTCGCGAAGCGCCGCAATGCCGTCTTCGAGGCGCTTGCTCGTATGCAGGACCGGGTATCCGATCCGCGAGTATTCATCGAGCGCGGCCGCGATCGCCGGCTGCTGTCCTGCGAGGTCGCTCTTGTTGGCGACGATGCAGGCGCGGAGTCCGTTCCATTCCGCCGCCGCGAGGTAGCGGTCGCAAAGACCGGAATCCGGTGCTGGTATGGGTGCCAGAACGACGACGAGCTGCGTCAGATTCGCCGCAACCGGTTCCGCATCGCCACGCAGGGTCAGTCGCGCGAGCAGGTTCGAGCGCGGCATGACGTCGACGATGTGGCCATCGCCGCCTTCGGTGGTTGCCGGGATCCAGCGCACGCGATCGCCGCAGACGACCGTCAGGCGGCGTCCCTGCAGGCGGCAGTGAATGCGACGGCCGGACGTGTCGAGAACAGCGGCGTCCCGCCCGTGGCTCGCGACGACGCGACCGTCCTGGGAATCGCCGGTCTGCGGCCGCGGGCTCATTCGGCTTGCGCTGCCGTGAGCCTCGCAATGCGCAGGAGCGCGGGCGGATGCGAGGCATGGAATGCGGTGTAGACCGGATCCGGCGTGAGGGTCGTCGCGTTGTCGCGATAGAGCTTGACGAGCGCGCTCGCGAGCGACCGTGCATCCGCGTGCCGCGCGGCATAGCGATCCGCCGCAAATTCGTGGCGGCGCGACAGCCAGGCGGACAGCGGGCCGACGGGCACCAGGAAAACGGGCGCCGCAAGGACGAACAGCAGGAGCAGCGTGTGCGGCCCGCCGTTCGGAACGCCGAGCGCCGGCTGGAACCAGGCTTGCCGGCCGAGCCAGGCAAGGAGCGCAAATCCGGCGAATGCGGCCGCGAGCGACCCGGCGATCCGCAGCGCGACGTGATGCAGGCGGAAATGACCGAGCTCGTGCGCGAGCACGGCCTGGACCTCGTCGGGCGTGAGCGACTCGAGGAGGGTGTCGAAAAACACGATGCGCTTCGTACGGCCGATGCCGGTGAAGTAGGCGTTACCGTGGGAGCTGCGCTTCGAGCCGTCCATGACCATGACGCCGCGCGGCTCGAATCCGCAGCGCCGCGCGAGCGCCTCGACACCGGCGCGCAGCACTCCTGCCTCGAGTTCACGGAACCGGTTGAACCAGGGCGCGATGAGTCGCGGCCAGGCCCAGCCGATCAGTAGCGAAACGAGCGCCCACGCGGCCCATGCCCAGAGCCACCAGCCGGCGCCCGCCCGTGGCATCAGCCAGAGCAGGAGCGCGGCGAGCGGCAGCAGCAAGCTGCTTCCGATTGCGAGGCCCTTGGCGAAGTCGAGGGTGAACAGGAGTGGCGTCGTGCGGTTGAACCCGAACCGCGCCTCGATCCGGAAGGTGCGCCAGGCATCGAATGGCAGGCCCGCCAGCACCGCCAGGAGTGATACGGTCGCGACGAAGACGACCTGGCGGGGCAACCCATCGAGGCCGGCCGCCGCGATCGATGCGTCGACGGCGGCGAGACCGCCACCGAGCGTCAGGAGCGCGAGGATCGCCGACCCGGCCGTGCGTTCGAGCGCGGCGAGCTTGGCCTGCGCGACCGTATAGTCCGCCGCGCGCGCATGTTCGCCGGCGGATATCGAGTTCGCGAAGGGCGCGGGCACGCGATCGCGATGGGCGCGCACGGCGCGGATCTGGCGCCGGATCATCCACAGTTGCAGCGCGAGACCGGCGAGAAGTGCTGCGGCAAAGAGGGCGGTAAAGACGTGCATGGTGCGGGGGAGGGCAGACTCTAGCCTCTGGTAAGATCAGCGGCAACATGACGCGCGATGACCGGCTTGTCTGGATCGACCTCGAGATGACCGGCCTCGTGCCCGAGACCGACCGCATCATCGAAATCGCGACCGTCGTGACCGATGCCGACCTCATAGTCATCGCCGAGGGTCCTGTCATCGCGGTGCGCCAGCAGGACACGACGCTCGCCGCGATGGATGAGTGGAACACACGCACGCACACGGCAAGCGGCCTGGTGGCGCGTGTACGCGCGAGTACGGCCGACGACGCGGCGGCCGAACGCGAGACACTCGCATTCCTCGGACAGCAGGCGGCCGCGGGACGCTCGCCGATGTGCGGCAACAGCGTCTGCCAGGACCGGCGCTTTCTCGCGCGCTGGATGCCGGAACTGGAGCGATTCTTCCATTACCGCAACCTCGACGTCAGCACATTGAAAGAGATCGCAAGGCGATGGGCGCCGGAGGTTGCCGCCGGCATCGAGAAGGAATCGCGCCACACTGCGCTCGCGGATGTCCATGAATCAATTGCCGAGCTCCGGCACTATCGCGCCAGTCTCTTCGCCGCACCATGGAACGCTCCGCGGAACTGAAGGCCGGCGCCCCGTTCTGGCATGCGGGCAGCTGCCATTGCGGCCGCGTTCGAATCGAGGCCTACGCGCCCGCCGATCTCGACCTGCTCGAATGCAACTGCTCGATGTGCGACCGCTCGAGCTATCTTCACCTCATCGTTGCCGCCGACCAGTTCAGGCTGCTCGCGGGCGCAGACGCGCTGATCGAGTATTGCTTTGGCTCGGGTGTCGCCCGCCATCTCTTCTGCCGCCACTGTGGTGTCAAGACATTCTATGTCCCGCGTTCCCACCCCGGCGGCTACAGCGTCAACGCCCGCTGCCTCGACCCGGCAAAGATAACGTCAATGCGGATCCGGCCTTTCGACGGCCGTCACTGGGAAAACGCGCGGAGTGATTTGGACGCGCGCTAACGGGCCGGGCGGGGTTCCCTCGCTCGCTCAGAAGAACGGACATTCGCTCGCTCGGGACCCCGCCGGGCACGCTCGCGTGCGTCCTAAGGCTTCGCAGCGTTGGCCAGGTACAGCCAGGTCTCGACGACGGTATCCGGATTGAGCGAGAGGCTGTCAATGCCCTGGTCGACAAGCCAGCGCGCAAGGTCCGGGTGATCCGAAGGCCCTTGACCGCAGATGCCGATGTACTTGCCGGCGTCCTTGCAGGCACGAATAGCCATCGACAGCAGTGCCTTGACCGCGGGATCTCGCTCGTCGAAGAGCGGAGCGACGATCGCCGAGTCGCGGTCGAGGCCGAGTGCGAGCTGCGTCATATCGTTCGAGCCGATCGACATGCCGTCGAAGTGCTCTACGAACTCGCGGGCGAGCAGGGCGTTGGCCGGCAGCTCGCACATCATGATGACTTTCAGCCCGTCGACGCCGCGGCGGAGCCCGTTCTCGGCGAGCAGCTCCACCACGCGCCGGCCTTCGTCGACGGTGCGCACGAACGGGACCATGACCTGGACGTTCGTGAGTCCCATGTCGTCGCGCACCCGGCATAGCGCACGACACTCGAGCTCGAAGCACGGCCGGAACGCGGGATCGGTGTAACGGGACGCGCCCCGGAACCCGAGCATCGGATTCTCCTCGTGCGGTTCGTACTGCCGGCCGCCGATGAGGTTTGCATACTCGTTCGACTTGAAGTCCGAGAGGCGGACGATCACCGGCTGCGGTGCGAACGCGGCCGCGATGCTCGCAATTCCCTCGGCCAGCTTCTCGACGAAAAATCCGACGGGATCGTCATAGCCCGCCATCTGCCGGCGGACCTGGTCCTGCACGCCGGTATCGAGCGTGGCGAATTCGAGAAGGGCGCGCGGATGCACGCCGATCATGCGATTTATGATGAATTCAAGGCGGGCAAGACCGACGCCGTGGTTCGGTATCGAGGCGAAGTCGAATGCGCGGTCCGGATTCCCGACGTTCATCATGATGCGGACGGGCGGAGTCGGCAGCGCGTCGAGTTCGATTCGCTGCTGCTCGAAATCGAGCCGGCCCTCGTAAATGGTCCCGGTGTCGCCTTCTGCGCACGACACCGTCACGGGTTCGCCGTCGCGGATCTTCGTGGTCGCGTCGCCGCAACCGACGACCGCCGGTATGCCGAGCTCGCGCGCGATGATCGCGGCATGACAGGTGCGCCCGCCGCGATTCGTGACGATCGCCGCGGCCCGCTTCATGACCGGCTCCCAATCCGGGTCGGTCATGTCCGATACGATCACGTCTCCCGGCTGAATGCGCGACATCTCGCGCGCACCGGCAACCACGCGCGCCGTTCCGGCGCCGATGCGCTGCCCGATCGCGCGGCCCTGGGCGAGGGTGCGCGAGCGCTGTTTCAGCGTGTAGCGCAGGATCGAGCGTCCGGCGCGGCTCTGCACGGTTTCCGGCCGCGCCTGCAGCACGTAGATCTCGCCGGTCTCCCCATCCTTGCCCCATTCGATGTCCATCGGGCAGTCATAGTGGGATTCGATGACGAGCGCCTGGCGGGCGAGTTCGTGGACGTCGCGGTCGTCGATGCAGAAGCGCGCGCGATCCGCCGCCGCGACCTCGACGGTCTCGACCCAGCGGCCGGGAGCCGGGTCGGCCGCGTACACCATTTGCGAGGCCTTTGAACCGAGGTTGCGGCGAATGATTGCCTGCCTGCCCGCGCGGAGCGCCGGTTTGTAGACGTAGAACTCGTCCGGATTCACGGCCCCCTGCACGACGAGCTCGCCCAGGCCCCACGATGCCGTGATGAACACGGCGTCGCGGAAGCCGGACTCCGTATCGAGAGTGAACATGACGCCGCTCGCGCCTACGTCGCTGCGCACCATGTGCTGGACGCCGACCGAGATGGCAACCTGTCCGTGGTCGAATCCCTGGTGAACGCGGTATGAGATGGCCCGGTCGTTGTAGAGGGAAGCGTAAACCTGGCGCATGGCCTCGAGCACCGATTTCTCGCCGCGGACATTGAGTATCGTTTCCTGCTGGCCCGCGAAGGAGGCCCCGGGAAGATCTTCCGCAGTCGCCGAAGACCGGACCGCGAGCGCGGCGCCGCTTTTTCCGAGCGCGGCGGTGGCGGCGAGGACGTCATTTTCGAGTTGCTGCTGGAATGGCGTTTCGAGCACCCATTCGCGGATTCGGCCGCCCGCCTGCGCGAGCCGCGCGACGTCATTGACGTCGAGACCGGCAAGTTCCGCCGCGATGCGGGCGCCGAGCCCGTCCTGCGCCAGAAAGTCGCGATAGGCCTGCGCCGTCGTCGCGAAACCGTCGGGCACTCGCACGCCCGCTTCGGCGAGACGGCCGATCATCTCGCCGAGCGAAGCGTTCTTGCCGCCGACCGACTCGATGTCCTTCATGCGAAGCCGACCGAACGGAACTGTGTAACCGGTCACGCCTCGTCCTCGCTCCGCCAGCACCTGATACGATCAATCGCGCGGCGGCAGGCAAGCGTGGCCGCGTCGGCCAATGGATGATCCGCCATGAAACAGCGACGAACCGTCTTTTTCGTGTCCGACCAGACCGGCGTCACGGCCGAAACGATGGGACACAGCCTGCTGACGCAGTTCGACGGCATGGATTTCAGACCGGTCACTTTGCCATTCATCACCACCGTTGACAAGGCGCGCGAAGCGGTCGCGAAGATCGACCAGGCCGGCCGGGAGGAAGCGGCGCGACCCATCGTGTTCGCGACGCTCGTGAACAACGAGGTGCGCGACGCGCTCAAGCAGGCGCGCTGCCTGTTTCTCGATTTCTTTGACGCATTTCTCGGTCCGCTCGAGCGGGAGCTGGGGCAGCAGTCCGCACACGTGCTCGGGCGGGCGCACGGCATGGCCGACCTCACGGCCTATACGATGCGCATCAATGCGACGAACTTCGCACTTGCGAACGATGACGGCGCACAGACGCGCGATTACGACCGCGCGGATGTGATCCTGGTCGGAGTTTCCCGCTCGGGAAAGACGCCAACCTGCGTGTACATGGCGCTTCAATATGGGGCATTCGCCGCAAATTACCCACTGACCGAGGACGACCTCGACGGCGCGCGCCTGCCGGCGATCGTCGAGCCATACCGCCGCAAGCTGTTCGGCCTGACCATCGAACCGGGCCGCCTGCAGCAGATACGGCAGGAGCGCCGACCCGACAGCCGCTACGCATCTGCGCAGCAGTGCGCATTCGAGGTGCGCGCGGCGGAGCAGTTGTTCGAGCGTCACGGCATTCCGTATCTCGAAACGACCGACACGTCGATCGAGGAGATCGCAAGCCGCGTGCTCGAGCGGCTCGCGATCCCGCGCCGCGTGCGGCCTTGACGTTTCGTGACAAGCAGCACGATTCGCGCGGGAAATCGCCGAATATCCCTGTGATATAGTCAAATCCATGGTGACGGACGACCTCTGCACTGTCTCCTGGCGCGCAAGGCCGCGATCATTCGTGAGCCTGATGACGCTGTACGAGAGCAACTTCATCCGGCTCGGCTGGCTGGTGCCGGATCTGAAGTGCCTGCGGGGTTCACTGACGTCGGAGATCGCGGGAGAACCCGCGCTCGAACTTTCGGTCGTCGAGCAGTGCCGCTACACGACAGCGCTTCAGATGAGCTACCTGTTCGGCGACGGCGCCGCTGGCGGCGCGCGAACCCGGACTCGAGATCCGCGTATATCACGACGCACGCCTCGCCGAGGCATGCGGAACCGGCGCGACACCGTCACATTCGAGACTTCGGCAGATCGTGGGGGACGTTGCGCGCAACCACGGTGAACGCTGGTCCTGCAACATGCTGCTGAACAAATGGCTGGAGTATTGCGTGGGCAACGGACATCGCTTCGCGACTCCGGCAGCCTGAGCGATATTCATGGCCGTGATGCTTCCCGACAAGTGGTCGCAGCTCAAGCTGCCCTCGATCGGCCGTGCCGATCCGGCGGAACAGGAGCGGCTTGCTCAAGCTTTTCTGGAACCGGGCCGAGCTCAAGAAGGAGCTCCAGGGACTCGACGACCAGCTCCACAATCTGCGAAACAAGCTGAAGCAGCAGGAGAACGCGAACGCGCGGCTCCAGCAGCAGCTCGAGCAGCTCGAAGTGCTGCTCGGAAACCCGCAGCGCGGCCTCGACGCGCTGGTGCATTTCGGCTTGAAGGCGCTCTGGCGCGGTTGCCGCGAGCAGCTCGAGAAATTCTCGGCCGAGCTCAAACGCGAGCGCCAGGACGCGCAGCGCAAGCAGCAGCTCGCGGAATTCCAGCAGGATCGCGCGGAGCGGCTGAAGGTCGCCGATGAGCGCCTGAGGCAGGCGCAGGAAGTCGCCGATGCGGAGCGCGAGAGGCTCCGGCAGCGCGAAGAGCTGATGAAGCAGCTCAAGCAGTTCTGGCACTATTTCAAGCGGCGTACCCTTGCCGCCGAGATCGTGGAACAGCGCCAGCGCTGCGTCGTCTCGGAGCGGCAGCTCGCCGACATGCAGGAGGCGCACCGCACGATCGAGAAAGAACCCTGGCCGGAATTTCCGGGGCTGACGATCGAGGGCCGGCGGCTGGTGAACCTCGCGGTGATCGCCTATGCGCAGCACCTGTTTGCGCGGCTCGCCGTCTCGGGCCTCGCGATGGACTCCAGGCTTGCGAACAACCGCAGTGTCGAGAGCGCCAAGTACGGCAGCCTCGATGCCTGTCTCGCGCGCATCCGCGAGATCGCACAGGCGCTTGCACTCGTAAATGCCCAGGACGGGCTGTCGGCCGAGATCAAGAAGCGTGGCGAGAAGATGGCGGCTACGGCCACGTGGCGCAATGCAAATGAGACCGTGCCGCAGCCGGCATCGCTGCCGCCCGCGGCGACTGGCGGCGTGCCGGATGCCAATGTGCTGGTCGACGACTACTGGGACGTCTACAAGGTCCTGCTGCGCTGATCCTCTGCGGCCGCCTTCCGCTCAGGACGCGTCCGCAGCCGCCTCACCGCCCCGTGAGTGCAGCCTGACGCGCTGGCGCCAGATATTCATGTCGTCGAGCCAGACATAGAAGAGCGGCACGAAGAAGATCGAGGTCACGCTGCCGAAGAACAGGCCCGACATCAGCGCGCGCGCCATTGGATAGTACGCGGGCCCGTCACCCCCGATCTGCGTGTCGCCAACGGCGAGCGGCAGCATTGCGAGCAAGGTCACGACTGTCGTCATGAGGATCGGCCGCAGCCGGTGACGCGCGGCCTCGAGTATCGCATCGTGCCGGTTCAAGCCTTCCTTGCGCAGGTCGATCACGTGGGCGATCAGCACGATGCCGATGTTCACGATCACGCCGATCAGGATCATGATCCCTAGCATCGCCATGAATGACACCGGCGTCCGGGTGATCGCGAGTCCCCAGAACACGCCGACGATCGCGAACACGATCGACGTGATGATCGAGACCGGATAGAGCAGGGACTCGAAGAGCGACGCCATGACGAGGAAGATCAGCGCGATCGCGAGCAGGATGTTCATCTGCATCGTCGCCGCGGTGTCGTCGCTGTCCTCGACGCTCCGGCCATACTTCCAGCCGACACCCGGGGGCAGGGGGAACTGCTCCATAGCCGCCTCCACGCCCTTCTTCACCTCGTCCAGCGACGATTCCTGGGAAACGATGCCTTCGATCACGACCGAGGTGAGCCGGTCGACGCGGTCGATCGTGCGGGCTGTCTGGCTGATGCGGAAGCTCGCCACGGCGCCCAGGGTGCTTCGCGTTCCGTCCGGCAGGTACAGCGGCGTTGCCGCAAGGTCCTCGAGCGTCTGACGGTCGTCCGCGCGGAATGCGAGCCGCATCTGTATCTCGCGGTCGTCTGCACGGAACTCCTTGAGCGGATCTCCGCGCATCGCAACTGCGAGAGTCTGTGCGACCGCCTGCGGTGTCAGGCCGAGATTGGCCGCGCGGTCGCGGTCGACGACCACCTGGACCTCGTGCTCGCCTGCCTTTGCCGTCGAGCGTACCGAGTCGAGCCCCTTCACGTCGCGCAACCGCTGGACCAAGGTCCGGGCCACGCCCACGAGCTGTTCGGTCGATTCCCCGGTGAGCCGCATGCTGAATGCGCCCGTATTGCCCTGGTCTTCGTCGAAGCGGAAGCTCGGCTTGCCGATGATGATCTCCGGCAGGTTCTTCTCGATCTCCTTCATCAGTTCGCGCGGTTCCATCGGCAGCTCGTCGCGCGGCTTCAGTCGGATGACGCTCGAGGCATCGTCGGGCGTGAAATAGCTGTAAACCAGGTCGATGCCGAAGCGCTCCTTGTTCTCATCGAGGTACGCCTCGACGCGCGTGACCGCCTCTTCGATGCGAGCGAGCGGGTAGGTTCCCTCGATGTGGTAGGGCAGAAACACGCGATCAGAGGCGTCCTGCGGGAACATGTCGAACTTGACGAGTTCGGTGATGAACAGCGGTGCAGGCGATGCCACCGTCAGCACGACGAACAGCGCGCTCCACCACTTGTGGCGGAACAGCCAGTCGAGCCTGCGCAGATACCAGTCCTGGATCCTCGCGAAATAGGAGCCGGCCTTGATTGCAGGCGGCGGCGGGAAGCGGGCGGTCAGCGTCGGTATGATCGTCTGCGCCACCAGGAGCGAGGCCAGCATCGCGACGACGATGGGTACGGCGACGTGCACCATGAAGACCGAGATCTCGCTTTCTTCGCCGAAGATGATCGGCAGGAACACGATGACGGTTGAAAGCGTCCCGGCGAGCACGGCGAGGCCGACCTCGCTCACGCCGGAAAGCGTCGATGCAATCGCCTCGGCGCCGCCCATCTGACGGTGCCGGAAAATGCTTTCCGTCACGACGACCGCGTTGTCAACGAGCAGGCCGATCGCGAGCAGCATGCCCATCATCGTCAGAATGTTGAGCGAGAACCCGAGGAAGTACATTGCGGCGACCGTGATCAGGAGCGAGAAGGGCACGGCCAGTGCGACGATCAGCGTCGTCGGCCAGTGACGCAGGAACAGGAACAGCACGATCAGCGCAAAACCGGCGCCGATCAGGCCCGCATTGCGCAGTTCGGTCAGCGAACTGCGGATGTTCTCGGACTGATTCTGCAGAACGATGACGTCGATACCCTGCAACTGCGGCAGCTTGCGCTGATCCTCGACGACGGCCATCACCCGGTCCGCCACATCGACGATGTTCGCGCCGGTCGACTTGAAGACGTCGAGGCCGACGCCCGGCCTGCCATTGAGGTGACGGCCGACCGAGAGGGCGGGCGTAGCCAGACGAACGTCCGCGATGTCGCGCAATCGCACGTTCCCCGCGACGATGAACTCACGCACGTCTTCGAGGTCCTGGAACTCGCCGATCGGGCGCACGAGAAAGCGCTGCTGGCCGCCGGTGACTTCGCCCGCACTGACCGAGAAATTGGCGCCCTGCAGCGCCTCGCGCAGGCGCGCGATGTCCACCCCGTGGGCGGCCAGGCGCACCGGGTCGACCAGGATCCGGAGTTCGAGCGGTTCGACGCCTTCGAGCGAGACGCGCGCCACGCCATCGAGCCGCTCGATCGGCTTCTTCAGATAGCGATCCAGCGTGTCGTACTGGCGGGTCAGGTCCTCCTGGCTCGAGATGCGCACGGCGAGCACCCGGTCGTCGCCGGCTGCGAACATCTGGGTCAGGATGCGGTTGGCGCTCTCCGGAAACTCATGGCGGATCGACTCGAGCTTGGTCCGGACCTCGAATCCGACCGCGGCCGGGTCGCGGTCCCACTCGAAGAAGACGACCAGTTCCGCCCCGTTCTCCGACGAAGTGGAGCGGATTTCCTTGATGCCCGACAGCGTCGAGATGGCTTCCTCGGACGGCCGCGCGATGAGCTGCTCGACTTCCTCCGGCGTCGAGCCCTCGTACGGAATGGTGATCTGGATGCCCGGGAAGCGGATGTCCGGGAACAACTCGAGCGGCAGCAGGGTCATCGCGATGAGCCCGATGAGCGAGACGGCGATGAACGTCATCAGCGTGGTGACGGGCCTGCGCAGCGCGAACCGGGTATGCAGCATGACTCAGCCTCCGCCGGACTCCGTCGCGACGCGCGGCATCACGCCGGCGCCGGTCGGCTGGAACCGCTTGCGATCGAGCAGCGAGTAGACGACGGGAATGACGAGCAGCGTGAAGAAACTCGCGACCGCGACGCCGCCGATCACCGTGATGGCCATGGGCTTCCTGATCTCGGCGCCTTCGCCGAGGCCGATCGCCATCGGCAGCAGGCCGAGTATCGTGGTCAGCTTCGTGATCACGATGGGACGCAGCCGGAGCCGTGCGGCCTCGATGATCGCGTCGTGCTTCTCGAGGCCGCGTTCACGCGCCTGGTTGACCGCGTCGATCAGCACGATGGACTGGTTCACGACGATGCCGGCCAGCATGATGAGGCCGATGTACGCGACGACGTTTACCGTCGTGCCGGTCAGGAACATCGCCCACACCGAACCGACCAGCGCGAGCGGGATGGTCAGCAGGATCACGAAGGGGTGCAACAGCGATTCGAACTGCGACGCCATCACGAGGTAAACGAGGAAAACGGCCAGCAGCATCGTGAATTGCAGCGAGCGGAATGATTCCTTCATGTCGTCGCTCTGCCCGCTGACGGCAGCTGTAATGCCGACCGGCAGTTCGACGGCGTCGACGATCCGGCCGAGTTCCGTAACCGCCGATCCCAGGTCGCCCGACGAGAGATTCGCCGTCACGACCGCCACGCGCTGCTGGCGGATGCGGCGGATCTCGGCGGGCCCGGTCGCGACCGTCACGTCCGCGACGGCGGAAAGCGGCAGGGGACGGTCGCTGCCCGGGTTGATGATCAGCGAGCGTATTTCATCGACCGACGATGCGCGCGTATCGATGCTCCTGACCAGCACGTCGATCTTCTTCTCGCGAAGCTTGTAACGCGTCGCGACGCTGCCGCGGACGCTGGCGACCACGCGATCGGCGAGCTCGCGCACGGTGACCCCCAGCTGGGCGGCGCGTTCCTGGTCGAAAACGATCTGGATTTCCGGATTTCCGGACTCGACGGTGGACTTGATGTCGCTGAATGTCGGGCTCGCCTGCATGCCGAGGCGCACCTGTTCGGCGACCGCCCGCAACCGGTCGAGCTCGTAGCCCGTGATCGTGACCTCGAGCGGGGAGGCGAAGCTGAAGAGCGCGGGCCGGCTGAACTGGTACTGGACCCCGGCGAGCGAGTCGAAACTTCCGCGCAGTGTCTCGATCGCCTGTGATTCCTCGTCCGGGTCGGTGCCGGGCTTGAGCGTCACCGCAAGCCGCCCGGTATTTTCACCGGCGTCGGTCGGGCTCGCGTCGAGCCGGTTTCCGGTGCCGGTGACCGCATATGACAGCTCGACGTTCTCGAGTTCCATGGCCTGTGCCTGTGCCGCAGCCATCGCGCGATCGGTCTGTTCCAGCGGGGTTCCTGGCGCGAGTCGCAGATCGGCCAGGAACTCGCCCTGGGAGAGCTGCGGAATCAGTTCGCTGCCGAGACGCGGAACCAGGGCCGCGGTCACGAGCAGCACAGCGACCGAGATCAGCACGACGCGTCCGCGGTGCTCGAGCGACCAGCGCAGTGCCGGCAGGTAGGCTTTCGCGACCGTGGCAAATCCGGATTGCGTCGGGCGCGCGGCCCAGCCGAGGAGCCATGCCATTCCGTCAGAGATCCGCGTCGCAAGCTGGCGTTTGACCAGAAGCAAGCGCGCGATGCCGCGACCCAGGCGTCCCGGCGGCCGCTCGGGATCCGGCACCTGGTACTCGGGCTTGCCGGCCGCGAGCATCGGCACCAGCGTCATGGCGACGACCAGCGAGAAGAGCAGCGAAAAGCTGACGGTCAGTGCCTGGTCGCGGAACAGCTGGCCCGCGATGCCCGTGATGAAGACCATGGGAAAGAACACCGCCACCGAGGTGAGCGTGGCAGCCGTGATCGCCGTGCCGACCTCGCTCGTGCCGCGGGTCGCCGCCTCGATCCGCGAGCGGCCCTCCTCGCGATGACGCACGATGTTCTCGAGAACGACGACTGCGTTGTCCACGAGCATGCCGACCGCGAGCGCAATGCCGCCGAGCGACATGATATTGAGCGACAGGTCGAACATGTACATCGCGACGAAGGTGCCGATGACCGAGACCGGGATCGCGAGGCCGGTAATGAAGGTCGCGCGCGCGTCGCGGAGGAACAGGTACAGGACCAGGATCGCAAGCAGGCCGCCGATCAGCGCCGCTTCGCGGACCTCGCCGATCGCGGATGAGATGAACTTCGACTGGTCGTAGACGAGGACGAGTTCGCTGCCCGGCGGCAGCGCCTTCCCGAGTTCCTCGATGCGCGCGCGGATGCCGGCGGCGAGCTGCACGGTGTTGGCGTCGCCCTCCTTGTAGATCGCAAGCTCAACGGACTCCCGCCCGTCGACGCGCGTAATCGCTTCGCGGTCCCTGTAGCCGCTGGTGACGCTCGCAACATCGCGCAGGTAAACGGGCTTGCCCTCGACGTTCGCGATGATCGAGTCCGCCATTTGCTGCACCGAGCTGAATTCGTTCAGGGTGCGGACGAGGAAGCGCTGGGTGCCCTGCTCGAGCCGGCCACCTGACAGGTTGACGTTCTCCTCGCCGAGCCGCCGCGCGATCAGGTCGATCGAAAGGCTGAGCTGGGCGAGTTTGCCCTGGTCCACGAAGATCTGGATCTCGTCCTCATAGCCGCCGCTGATCTTGACTGCGGCCGAGCCGTCTACCGACTCCAGGTCGGGTTTCAGCCGGTCGTCGGCGAACCGGCGCAGGCTCTTGAGGCGTTCGACACCGCCGGCCTCCGCAGGCGACGCCTTGGCGAACTCGTCGGTATCGACGAAGGCGTAGCGCATTACGGGCTCTGTCGACGGGTCGAAGCGCAGCAGGATCGGCCGGCTCGCTTCGAGCGGGAGCTGAATCAGGTCGATCTTCTCGCGCACGTCGATGCCCGCGAGATCCATGTCCGTGCCCCAGGCGAATTCCAGGATCACGTCCGCCTGGCCGGCGCGCGAAACCGACCTGACCGAGCGGACATTGCGGATGATGCCGACCGATTCCTCGATCGGCCGCGTGATCAGGGTCTCCAGTTCGAGTGGCGCGGCGCCAGGAAGGTCCGTGCGCACCGTGAGAGTCGGATACGACAGGTCCGGAAGCAGGTTGAGCTTGAGCCGCGAGAGCGACACGAAGCCGAACAAGACGATGGCGACCGTGACCATCAGGATGGTCACGCGGCGGCGCGTGGCGAACTCGACGATTTTCATGGCGGTCCCGCGCCAGTCAGCCGGCCGCGGCGGCAGGCTCGGTGCGCGCCGCAGGACGTGCCGGTGAATTGACGATCCGGACCGTCGCGCCGGGCTTCACTGCGCCCTGGCCGACGACGACTACCTGCTCTCCGTCCTTGAGGCCGTCCGTGACCTCGATCCAGGCGCCATTCGAAAGACCGAGCTTGACGGCGCGCTCCATCGCCTTGCCGCCCACGACGACGAAAACCTTGGGAGGTCCGTCGCCATCCAGGAGCGCGGTGCGCGGGATCTGCAATGCTTCGGGCTTGCGTTCATAGACGATCGCGACGCGCGCGAACATGCCGGGTCGCAGTAGGCCGCCGGTGTCGGTGACGCGGATCCGGACTCCGAAGGTTGCAGTCTCCGGGTTGACATAGGGGCTGATCAGATCGATCCGGCCCGCAAACGTGCGGTCCGGAACGGCATCGAACGAGAGTTCGGCGATCTGGCCGACCGTCAACTTGGCGAGTTCGCGTTCGGGCACGTTGACCTTGAGGATCAGCGTATCGAGGTCCTCGACGACGAACAGCGAGCTGTCGGCGCTCTCGATGACGCCGCCGACCGGTGTCACCGTGTTGCCGACCTTCACGACGTCGAGTCGCTGTGTGACCGTGCCTGCAATCGGCGAGCGGATGTCGGTGTACGAAAGTTGCAGCCGGGCGAGGTCCCAGTTGGCCTTAGCGGCCTCCAGCTCGTACTTGAGGTTGTCGAGCGCCGTCGCGCTCACGAGGCCCTTCTGCTGCAACTCGAGGTTGCGCTTGTAGTCGCGGTCGAGCTTGTTCATGGTCGCCTCATGCAGCGCCACCTCAAGCCTGAGCTTGTCGCCGTCGAGCCGCGCGAGTGACTGGCCCGCGCGCACGCGGTGGCCCTCGTCCGCCAGGACCTGCCTGATCTCGCCCTGGACCTTCGGCATCACGAAAGCCTTGCGCTCGCTTTCGACGGGCGCCGTGCCGGTGTAGAGCGCGGCCATTTCAGCCCGCTGGGTGGCCGCGACTTCGACCGGCACCGCCGGGACTCCCTCTTTGCCGTCTTTGCCCGCGCTGTCGCCGTTGGCGTCGCCGCAGGCGGCGAGGACCAGCGCGGCCGCCAGGACGAGTGCTGCGGGCAGCACCCGTGCCGGTGCGGTGAATTCAGTCTCGAGTCGGGATTCGCTGCGCATCGCGGTCAGCTCCAGGCGATCGGTTGGCGCTATGTTACGGTTCCTTAGTGTTGTAGTCAAGTATAACACTAAAGGAACGCTGCTGCGTGTAAGCGCTTGAATGTATTGAGGAAAGAGCGAGAACCGACGCTGGATCAGCTGAGGCGGGCAGGATCCTGAGTCGCGGGCAGTTCCGCGGCATCGGCGGCGATTTCAACGGCTTCATCCAGGACGGCATCCGGTGCCTCGGCATTTTCCAGCGCGCCGATATCCGCAAGCGGCTCCAGTCCTCGGGCCGCACGGCGCGCATTTTCGCGCTTGAGGCGCTCGGCGTCGATAGCGTCGCGCTCGATCCGGCGCTTCGCAAGGTTCAGGGAGACATCTTGCTGCGTGCGGAGCTGCTCGAGCGCGTCCACGTCGCCCTGCAGCGCGACGAAATCCGGATTGTGGGCGATACGCTCCGCATGTACGCGCGAGAGCTCCGAAACCACGGGAAGCTCCGACGGCTCTGGCGTGAAGCGCGCCGCATTGATGCGGTCCCAGGGCAACGCGCTCTCGCGCGTGCTTTCGCCGATGTCGTCGGTATTCAGCAGCGAGGGCAGCGAGATGTCCGGCTCGACGCCGCGATGCTGCGTGCTGTCACCGGTCACGCGATAGTACTTGCCGATCGTCACGGTCAGCTGCCCGAACCCGGCCTTCGGCCCGAGCGCATAGCGATCGAGCGGATAGAGGTTCTGCACCGAGCCCTTGCCGTAGGTCTGCTGGCCGACGACGAGCCCGCGATGGTAGTCCTGGATCGCGCCGGCGAAGATTTCCGAGGCCGATGCACTCGCGCGATTGACGAGGACGACCAGCGGCCCGTGCCAGGCCACGCCCGGCTCCGGATCGTCGAGCACTTCGATTCGACCGCCGGTTTCACGCAACTGGACGACCGGTCCGCGTTCGACGAAGAGCCCGACGAGGCTGGTCGCTTCCGAGAGGTGCCCGCCGCCGTTGTCCGCGCAGGTCGACGACGAGGGATTCGATGCCTTCGGCCCGCAGTTCTTCGATCAGCCGGCGAACGTCGCGCGTCGTGCTGCGGATATTCTGCGTCGCCTTTCACGCGCGCCTGGAAATCCTGGTAGAAGCTCGGGACGGAAATGACGCCGATGCGCACTTCCCGGTCGCCGCGCTGCAGCGTATGCACTTCCTTCTTCGCTGCCTGCGATTCGAGCGTGATCTTCGAGCGCTTGAGCGGACAGCAGATTCTCCGTTGCGCCGGGCGAGGCGGCGGCAGGGAGAATCTGCAGCCGGACCACCGTATCCAGCGGGACCCGCGGATCAGCTGCACGACGTCGTCGAGGCGCCATCCGACCACGTCGGTCAGCGCGCCAGACTCGCCCTGGCCGACCGCGGTGATGCGGTCGCCGACCTTGATCTCGGTCGAGGCCGCCGCGGAGCCGCCCGGCAGCACGTTCATGATCGTCACGTGGTCGTCGACGAGCTGCAACGAGGCGCCGATGCCCTCGTACGACAGGCTCATCGCGATGTTGTATTCCTCGGAATTCCGCGGCGACAGGTAGTTCGAATGCGGATCGTAGACGTGCGAGTACGCGTTCATGAAAGTCTCGAACACGTCGTCGGCCGTGATCTGCTCGATGCGCTTCGCGACGCGCTCATAGCGCTTGCGCAGCGATGTCGCTGGCCTCGGGCCAGGTCTTGCCGGCGAGCACCAGCGATAGCGCGTCGTTCTTCACGCGCTTGCGCCACAGCTCCTGCAGTTCCTCCGTGCGATGACGGCCAGCCTTCGTCCGTGCGGTCGAATCGGAAGCTATTCGTCGAGCGTGAAATCGGGCTCGACGTCGAGTAGCGCGATCGCGTGGCGCAGCACCTCGCGATTGCGTTCCTGGTAGCGTGTGAAGATCTCGAATGCGGGCCCCGCGTCGGCGCGCTCGATTGCATCGTCGAGCTGATACCTGAACCGCTCGAACTCCGCGATGTCGGAGGCGAGCAGGTAGCTGCGGCTGCCGTCCAGAGCCTCGAGGTAGCGCTCGAAGATCTGCGACGACATGTCGTCGTCGAGCGCCGCCTGCCGGTAGTGCTGGCGCTCGACCACTTCGGATACCAGGCGCATGACGCGACGATGCCGTTCGCTCGCGACCAGTTCGCCGGACGAGGCCACGGCGGGAGCGATTGCCGCGCGGCCGCGTCGGGCCGGAGCCGGCCAGTACAAAAACGCCGGCGCCGACCGAACAGCGCGAAGATGGCGCGCAGCCGGGAAGACGTGGGCATTCTGAGCCAGGGTGTCATGGCTGCTAAACTGCTCCTTGGCGGCCCCCAGGGGCCGCACCCGGTCTGGACAGGCTAGGGGCGCGCGGGCGCGGTATCAAGTACCGGCTTCACGCCCGGGAGGAACTTGCGCATGCGGCCACTCGGCTTTCTGACCGGCGTCGTCCTGGGTTCCGCGGCGTCCATCGCGCTCGTTCTCGGCATGGTCATTGTCATATTCGCCCTCACCGGGAACCAGCAAGCCGGCCGTCGGCCGCGAAGTGCCCGGGGCTCCTGGTCTCCGCAGGCCTTTTCGCGCGTTCTTGCGGCCGCGGCCGCCACCGCCTTCGTAGGACTGCAGCGGGAACGACCCTGGCGCTGGCTTGCCCAGGTCGCAATGTGGCTCGCCATGGCGTTCATTGGCTGGTATTACTGGCCGGCTTCCGGCCAGTAAGGGGGATCGCATGGGGCCTTTCGACATTCGTTCCGCGGCTGCTGTTCATCGCGGCGGCCGCTGCGCTCTCGCTCGGCGCCTTCAATGCCGACGACAAGATGCTCAGGAAAGCCGCGGAGGCGATCAATGGGAAGGCCTATCGTTCCCAGGTCGAAGGGCTGGCCGCCGACGAGTTGGCAGGGCGCGCGCCCGGATCGGACGGGGAGCGCAAGACCATCGAATACCTCGAAAAGGAGTTCCTCGAACTGGGCCTCCAGCCGGTGAGCGGCGGCGGCTTCCGCCAGGACGTGGCGCTCGTGGAGATCACGCCTCCGATCAGAAGCTCTCGTTCCAACAAGGGCGCGGGTGGCATGACGCTGGCCTTCGGCGACGACATGGTGATCGCCACGCGCCGCGTGCGCCCGGAATCCTCGATCGCGGGCAGCGAAGTCGTATTTGTCGGCTATGGCATCGTCGCGCCCGAATACGGCTGGAACGATTACGCCGGAATCGACATGCGCGGCAAGACCGCGCTGATCCTGGTCAACGACCCGGGATTCGTGACCGGCGAGGAGACGCTGTTTCGCGGCAAGGCCATGACCTACCACGGGCGCTGGACCTACAAGTTCGAGGAAGCCGCGCGCCAGGGCGCGGCAGCCGCGATCATCATCCATGACACGGCGCCGGCGGCCTATGACTGGGGCGTGGTCAGGAACGGCTGGTCGGGCCCGCAGTTCCATCTCGATCGCGCGGATGGCAATGCCGGGCGCACGGCGCTCGAGGGCTGGATCACGCAGGACCGCGCGCGTCAGCTCATGGAACTCGCCGGCGAAGACCTGGAAGCGTTGAAAGCTGCTGCGGTGAAGCGCGGATTCAAGCCGGTTCCGCTCGGCGTCACGGCGACCGGCGGCGTGAAGAACACGATCCGCCACAAGCGCTCGCCGAATCGTCGCGGGCGTCATGCCGGGCAAGGACCGTCCGGACGAGTACGTCATTTATGTCGCACACTGGGATCACCTGGGCGTCGCCGAGGAGGAGGGCGAGGACCGCATCTACAACGGCGCCGTGGACAATGCGACGGGCGTCGCCGGGATCCTCACGATTGCGCGCGCGTACCGCGACATGCTGCCCGGCGCCTCGCGGTCGGTGCTGTTCCTCGCGGTCACGGCAGAGGAATCCGGCCTGATCGGTTCCGAGTACTACGCCGAACATCCGCTCGTGCCGCTCGAAAAGACTGCGGCCGTCATCAATATCGACGCCCTGTATCCGTTGGGCCGGGCGAAGGACCTCGAAGTGATCGGTTTTGGCGCATCGGATCTGGAAGACCTGCTGGCCGGCGCCGCGAAGACGCAGAAACGCGCACTCATGCCCGATGGCCGGCCCGAAGCCGGATACTTCTACCGGTCGGACCATTTCAACTTTGCGAAAGCGGGCGTACCCGCGCTTTACATCAAGTCAGGCACGGACCTGCGCGATCAGCCGCCGGGGACGGGGCAGGTCCGGAAGAAGGAATACGACACCCAGCGCTACCACAAGCCGACCGACGAATATGCCGAGTCCTGGGAAGTGGGCGGGTCCGTCGAGGACCTGCGCCTGCTGTTCGAGGTCGGCGCGCGCGTGGCGAACGCCCAGACCTGGCCGGCCTGGTATGAAGGCAACGAGTTCCGGGCCGCGCGCGAGAAGAGCGCGAAGAGCCGTGAGCCCGCGGAGGATGACGCGGACTAATCCTGCCTTCGAAGCGGCCGCGTCAGCAGGCGCACCGCGCTGAAAAGCAGGTAGGGGCCGGCAACCAGAAGCCAGGCCGTGGGCGTTGCCGTGAAGAAAGCGGCTAGCAGCGAGCCCAGGAACGACAGCAGGCCGCCTTCGTAGGGGCCGAGCGTCAGCACACCCGCAAGATAAATGAGGAACGGCATGACGAGCAGGCCGAATCCGAACCAGAGGGCCGCAATGCGTAGTTCCCGCCGCCAGGCTGGCGACAGGCTCTCGTACCACCTGACAAACGCGTTGCTGCCGGCCATTGCCGTCAGTCTGAGCCGCAGGCGAAGCGGCGGCAAGCTGATGGTCCGCAGGGCTATACTGTCCATGACATGACGCGACTGCGCTGCGCCGTCGTCGGCGCCGGCTACCTCGGCCGCTTCCACGCCCAGAAATACGCGAGCATCGCCCATTGCGAGCTCGTCGGCATCGCCGACCCGTCGGAGGCGGCGCGCGATCAACTGCAGGCCGAACTCGGTGTTACGACTTTTGCCGATCATCGCGAACTGCTCGGCCGCGTGGACGCCGTCAGCATTGCGACGCCGACCGCCATGCATCACGCGGTCGCGCGCGATTTCCTGCTGGCGGGGGCACACGTCCTGGTTGAAAAGCCGATCACTGCCACGGCTTTCGAGGCGCGCGAGTTGATTGCGCTTGCGGCGGCGGCCGGGCGGGTGCTGCAGGTCGGCCATCTCGAGCGATTCAACCCGGTGATCGTCGCCGTGCTTGGCGAGCTCCAGAATCCGCGCTTCATCGAATCCAACCGCCTTGCGCCGTTCAAGCCGCGCGGGACCGACGTGTCGGTCGTCCTCGACCTGATGATCCATGACATCGACCTGATCGAGCACATCGTCCGCTCTCCGATCGCGTCGATCGACGCCGTCGGGGCGCCGGTGTTCACGGACGAGATCGACATCGCAAACGCCCGCATCCGCTTTGTCAACGGCTGCGTCGCCGACGTCACGGCGAGCCGCATCAGCCTGAAGTCGGAGCGGAAGCTCCGGATCTTCCAGGCGGACGCCTATCTCTCGATCGACCTGCAGCAGAAGTTGCTCGCAGTCGTCCGGAAACCGGCCGTCGTGGAGGAGCACGGGATGCCGAAGGTCGAGATGCAGGAACGAAGTTTCGATCCCGGCGACGCCCTGCTGGCGGAGATCCTGGCCTTCCTTGACGCGGCGGATCGGGGCATTGCGCCGGCCGTAACCGGGGAAGACGGACTGCGCGCGCTCGAAACGGCGACGCGTATTGCGGAACTCGTCAACAGCGCCCAGGCGGCGGGAAGTGGACCTGCCGTCACCGCGCCGCCCGTTATACTGAAAGGCTGAGAAGCGGCGAGACTGGCACTGCATGCAACCGACCAACACGGCGGATCCGGATTACTACCATAAGGTGGTCGACTGCCAGTGGGCGTGCCCGGCGCATACCGACGTCCCCGAGTACATCCGGCTGATCGCTCAGGGCCGTTACTCGGACGCTTACATGGTCAATCGCGAGTCGAACGTTTTTCCGGGGATCCTGGGGCGCGTCTGTGACCGGCCCTGCGAGCCCGCCTGCCGGCGGCGGCGCGTCGAGGAGAAGCCGGTCGCCATCTGCCGGCTGAAGCGCGTCGCGGCAGACCTTCGGGACGACATCACGCCGCGGCTCCCGCGAAGGCCAGCGCAGACGAACGGCAAGCGCATCGCCTGCATCGGCGCCGGTCCCGCGACACTCACTGTCGCCAATGACCTGGTCCCGATCGGTTACGAAGTCGTGATCTTCGAGCAGTACGCGACGGCCGGCGGCCTCATGCGCACCAACATCCCGGCATTCCGCCTGCCGGCGCAGGTGCTCGATGAGGAGATAGGCTATGTCGTCGGCATGGGAGCCGACCTCCGGCTCGGCACGCCCGTCGAAAGCCTGCGCAAACTGCTGGAGTCCGGCGGGTTCGATGCCGTATTCGTCGGCACCGGCGCTCCGAAAGGGAAGGAACTGAGCCTTCCGGGCCGAATGGACTCTGACCGGATCCACATCGGCATTGCCTGGCTCGAATCGGTGGCTTTCGAACATGTCGACAGGATCGGCGAGCGGGTGCTGATCATCGGCGTCGGCAATACCGCAATGGATTGTTGCCGCACTTCGCTCAGGCTCGGCGCGAAGAGCGTGAAGGTCATGGCGCGCAAGCCTCGCGGCTTCTTCAAGGCCTCCGAGTGGGAGCTCGAGGACGCGGAGGAAGAGCACGTCGAGATCATCGTGAATCACGCCCCGAAGGCTTTCGTCGTCGAAGCCGGCAAACTGACAGGCATGACCTTCGAGAGGCTCGAGTACGAGATGGACGGCGCCGAGATCAGGAGCCAGCGCGTCGCCGAGGAAGTCTTCATTCCCTGTGACGACGTGATCCTCGCAATCGGCCAGGAGAACGCGTTTCCCTGGATCGAGCGCGACCTCGGCATCGAATTCGACAAGTGGGACGTGCCGAAGCTCGACAAGATCACTTTCGAGTCCACGCGTCGGGGCGTCTTCTTTGGCGGCGACGCCGCATTCGGGCCGAAGAACATCATCTGGGCCGTGGAGCACGGTCACCAGGCCGCGATTTCGATTCACAAGCACTGCCAGGGTGCAGCGCTCACGGATCGCATGCCGCGCGGCGTCAACCTGCAGAGCCGCAAGGTCGGCATGCACGAGTGGTCGTACAAGAACGACTACGACGCCGCGGCGCGCAAGCTCATGCCGCACGTGAGCCTCAAGGAACGATTCAAGCGCCTGAACATCGAGGTCGAACTCGGCTTCGACGCCGAGCGCGCCGCCGAGGAAGTCTCGCGCTGCATGAATTGCGACATCCAGACCGTATTCCACGCCAAGCTCTGCATCGAATGCGACGCCTGCATCGACATCTGTCCGACCGACTGCCTGACGATCACGGAGAACGGCGAGGAGGCGGAACTGGTCACACGGCTCAAAGCGCCGCGCCGCAACCCGGACCAGCCGATGATGGTGTCGGAGCCTCTGGTCCAGACCGGGCGCGTGATGGTCAAGGACGAGGACCTCTGCGTTCATTGCGGTTTGTGCGCCGAGCGATGCCCGACGGACGCCTGGGACATGCAGAAGTCCTGGATCAAGATTCCACTTGCCGAGGATGAGGCACGATGCCAGAGCGCAAAAACGCTGCGCCGCGCGTAAACGACTTCACGCTCAAGTTCGCAAACGTCAATGGCTCGGGCTCAGCGAGTGCGAATGCGCTGGTCATGAAGACGATTTTCCGCATGGGCGTGCCCGTGGTCGGGAAGAACTTCTTTCCGTCGAACATCCAGGGACTCCCGACCTGGTATGAAATCCGCGTCACGCGCGACGGCTGGCGCGCGCGTTCGGGCCGGATCGACCTGATGGTCGCCATGAACTCGGAAACCTACGCTCGCGACGTGCGCGAAATCGCGGCGGGCGGGTTCCTGGTCTACGACTCGACCTGGCCGCGAAGCTCGCTGCTTTCACGCGACGACATCAGGACTTTCGGCGTGCCCTTCGCGCAGCTCTGCAACGAGAACTTCGAGGGCGCGCGGGCCCGCACATTGATGAAGAACATCATGTACGTCGGCACGGTCGCGGCGCTCATCGACCTGGACCTGGAGGTGATTCGTGCACTGCTGGCGGAGACCTTCGCGAAGAAGCCGGCGCTCGTCGATTCGAACATGAAGGCGATCGAGATCGGGTATCGGCGTGCGAAGGAACATTTCGAATGCCCGCTGCCGGCCCGCGTCGAGCGGATGAATGCGACCGCCGGGCACGTGATGATCGACGGCAACACGGCCGCAGCGCTCGGTTGCCTGTATGCGGGCGCAACCGTCGGAGCCTGGTATCCGATCACGCCGTCGACCTCGCTGATGGACGCTTTCCGATCTTTCTGCGGGCGCCATCGCACCGATGCGAAGACCGGCAGGCGCGACTACATGATCGTGCAGGCCGAGGACGAGCTCGCGGCGATCGGCATCGTCATCGGGGCCATGTGGAATGGCGCCCGGGCCTTTACGCCGACATCCGGCCCCGGCATCTCGCTGATGGAGGAGTTCATCGGCCTCGCGTATTACGCGGAAGTGCCGGCCGTGATTTTCGACGTGCAGCGCGTCGGGCCTTCGACCGGCATGCCGACGCGCACCCAGCAATGCGACCTGATGGCCTGCGCCTACGCCTCGCACGGCGACACGCGGCACGTGCTGCTCTTCCCCGACTCGCCGGAGGAGTGTTTCCAGATGGCGGTGCAGGCATTCGACCTCGCGGAGCGTCTGCAGACGCCGATATTCGTGCTTCTCGATCTCGATATCGGCATGAACGACTGGATGTCGCCCGAATTCCACTGGGACGACGCCTACCGTCCCGACCGCGGCAAGATGCTGACGCCCGAGCAGGTCGCCGGCATCGAAAAGTTCCAGCGTTACCTGGATCCAGACGGTGACGGCATCCCGTACCGGACGCTGCCGGGCATCAGCCCGAAGGCCTCCTACTTCACGCGGGGTTCCGGCCACAGCCGCTTCGGTGCCTATACGGAGGATTCTGCCGAGTACCAGGACGTGCTCGACCGGCTCTCGCGGAAGTTCAAGACGGCGGCGAAGCATGTTCCCGTCGCGATCACGGACGGCCGCGGCTCTGCGGCCGGGATCGTGAGCCTCGGGTCCTGCGACGCGCCGGTGCGGGAGGCGCTCGCCGCGCTTCGCAAGTCCGGAATCGCGATCGACTACCTGCGCGTGCGCGGCTTTCCATTCGGCGCCGAGGTCGAGGAGTTCCTCGCCTCGCACCAGGCCATATTCGTCGTCGAGCAGAATCGCGATGCGCAGTTGCGCGCGCTGCTGACGCTGGAAACGGCAGTGGACAAGAACAAGCTTCGCTCGATCCTTCATTACAACGGGCTGCCGATGTCGGCCGTCACGATCGTCGACGGCGTCAACAAGGCGCTCGACAAGGAAGTCGCCGCATGAGCTTCAT
Organism: uncultured Gammaproteobacteria bacterium; assembly: GCA_963775415.1. Classification (GTDB taxonomy): domain Bacteria; phylum Pseudomonadota; class Gammaproteobacteria; order Steroidobacterales; family Steroidobacteraceae; genus SCUD01. Next base: position 21,390 of record CAVZIO010000003.1, on the reverse strand, counting down.
CGCCAAGCCGAAGGTCGCGAATCCGGGCTTACCGAGGAACGAGCTCGGGCTGAACCGGCGCGACTACGAAGGCGCCATGTCGACGCTCTGCGCCGGCTGCGGCCACGACTCCGTCACGGCCGCGATCGTGCAGGCCTGCTTCGAGCTCGCCCTGCCGCCGCAGAGCGTCGTGAAGCTATCCGGCATCGGCTGCTCGTCGAAGACGACGGCCTACTTCGTTGCCGGTGCGCACGGGTTCAATGCCGTGCACGGCCGCATGCCCTCGATTGCGACCGGGGCGAACGCGGCGAATCGTCACCTGCGCTACATCGGCGTGTCCGGCGACGGCGATTCGCTGTCGATCGGCCTGGGCCAGCTCGCGCATGCGATCCGGCGAAACCTCGATATGGTGTACATCCTCGAGAACAACGGCGTATACGGACTGACCAAGGGCCAGTTCTCGGCCTCCGCCGACATCGGCTCGAAGTCGAAGAAAGGCGAGGCCAACGAACAGCAGCCGATCGATCCTGTCCTGCTGGCACTCGCGCTCGGGGCCTCATTCGTCGCGCGGAGCTTCTCCGGGGACAAGGAACAGCTGGTTCCGCTGATCCAGGCGGGCCTCGCGCACCGGGGCTTCGCAATCATCGACGTGCTGTCGCCCTGCGTGACCTTCAACGACCACGAGGGGTCGACCAAGAGCTACGCCTACGTGCGCGAGCACAGTGAAACGCCGGTCTCCGCCGATTACATCGCGCCGAAGCAGGAGATCCGCGTGCAGTACGCGCCGGGCGAGACCGTATCCGTGCCGATGCACGACGGCAGCAGCGTCGTGCTGCGCAAGCTGGATCCGGCTTACGACCCGACCGATCGCGCGCATGCAGCCGCCTACGTCCAGGAGCGCGCGATGCGGAACGAGTACGTTACCGGCCTCATCTACGTCGACCAGACGCGGCGCGATTTCCACGCGCAGCACGGGACGGCCGATGAGGCGCTCAATGCCGTGCCTTACTCGCGACTCTGCCCGGGTTCGGCGAAGCTCGACCGCATCCTCGCTTCATTCCGCTGATTCGCGGCAGTCGAGCGCGCGCAACGCCCCAGCCTCCACGGTAACCGTCACCGGCGTTGCTCCAAACAGCTGCCCGTCCAGTTCCACGCCGCAGGGCGGCTGCGAGCGGATCGTTGCAGAACGGCAGCGCACGACGCGAAACGCGGGATCTCCGGCGAGCCGGCCATCGAAGAGTTTCGGCAATTTCGCCATCGCGCCCATGAACGTCAGCGGGTCGACCGTCAGCAGGTCGAGCCAGCCGTCGTCGACAATGGCGCCGGGCGTGAGGCGCATCCCGCCGCCGCAACGCGGACCGATCGAGGCAAGCGCGAGCAGGAATCGTCCACGCATGATCCGGCCGTCCACCGCGATCTCGAATTCCGGCGCGCGAAAGCTCGCAAGCGTCCGGGCGAGACCGGCGAGATAGGCGAGCGCGCGCGGTCCAGATTGCGGCGTCCTGCCGAGCACCTCGGCGTCGAGGCCCGCACCCGCGACGTTGTGAAACGCAACTGGCTCGCCGCCCTCACGCGCCGCAATGCCGACATCCGCCGCACGCGCTCGCGCTCGCGCCATGCAAGCCGCGAGACGCTCGGGATCGTCCGGTGTCTGCATGGCGCGTGACCAGTCATTACCGGTACCGCCCGCGGCGGCCGCGACAAGGCAGGCCTCCGGCGGAATGGTGGAGGCGCGCAGCCCGTTGACCAGCTCATTGAATGTCCCGTCGCCCCCAACTGCGAGCAGTCGCCGGTAACCCTCGTCGGCCGCGCGGGCGAACAGCCGTGTGGCGTCACCAGGCGCCGCACTCTCGACGCAGCGATACGGCAGGCCCGATCGCTCGAGGGCCGCCGTGAGGCGCGGCCGGAAACGCAAAGCGCGTCCTCCGCCGCTTGCCGGATTGACGACGATGAACCACCGGGCCGGGTCGATCATCGGCGCCATCATGAGCCATAATGTGCAGGCATGCCCGACGCGATCGTCCCTGTCAGCTACAAGCTTGCGACGCGCGATCCCGCCGCGTTCGTAAGCCACTTTGCGGGCAGCTTCGAGCGCTACGGATTCGCGGTGGTCGGCGACCACGAACTGCCGCAATCGTCGATCGACGGTTGTCTCGACCGGTTCAAGGAATTCTTCGCCCGGGATCCCGCCGCCAAGGAGCGATTTCGCGTTCCAGGCATCGGTGGCGCACGCGGCTACACGCCCTTCGGCGTCGAAACCGCGAAAGGCGCCACGCATCACGACCTGAAGGAGTTCTGGCAGATCGGTCGCGAGTTGCCGCCCGGGCACCGCTACCGGTCGTCGATGCCGGACAACATCTGGATCGAGGGCGATCCGGAATTCAGGCGCGCGGCGCTCGAACTCTGGGAGGCCTTCGATCACATGGGCCGGAAACTCCTGGAGGCCATCGCGACCTACCTGCGGCTCGATCAGCACTGGTTCGACGACAAGGTCGGCGAAGGCAACAGCGTATTGCGCGTGATTCATTACCCGCCGCTCAAGGAGGGCGCGACCGGTGTGCGCGCGGGAGCGCACGAGGACATCAACGTGATCACGCTGCTGCTCGGGGCCGAAGAGGGTGGACTCGAGCTGCTCGACCGCAACGGCCGCTGGCTGCCGATCAATCCACCGCCGGGAACGCTCGTGTGCAATGTCGGCGACATGCTGCAGCGGCTGACGAATCACGTGCTGCCCTCGACGACCCACCGTGTCGTGAATCCGACAGGTGCGCGCCTGAACCGGCCACGCTATTCGATGCCGTTCTTCCTCCACTTCAATTCTGACTTTCCGATTGCGACGCTCCCGGGCTGCATCACGCCGGACCGGCCTAACCGCTATCCGGAGCCGATTCTCGCCGATGACTACCTCCGCGAACGGCTGCGCGAGATCAAGCTGCTTTACTAGGTTCCCCGGTGGCCAAGCTCTATTTCTATTACTCGACGATGAATGCCGGCAAGTCAACCTCGCTGCTGCAGTCGAGCCACAACTACCGGGAACGCGGCATGCGCACGCTGGTCTATACGGCAGAGTTCGATCAGCGGGGAGGCGGCAGGGTGCATTCCCGGATAGGCCTTTCGAGCGAGGCGCGTCATTTTACGAACGATACGGACCTCTTCGGAGAAATTTCCGCGGAGCACGCCCGGCAGCACGTCAGTTGCGTCCTACTCGATGAGGCGCAGTTCCTGACACGACAACAGGTTGAGCAGCTTGCTACCGTTGTGGATCGCGTCTCAATTCCCGTGCTTTGCTATGGCCTCAGGACTGATTTTCGCGGTGAACTGTTTCCCGGCAGCGCGCGGCTGCTGGCTCTTGCGGACGAGTTGACTGAATTGAAGACAATCTGCCATTGCGGCCGGAAGGCGACCATGGTCGTTCGGGTGGGAGCAGACGGGGCGGTCGAGCGCGACGGGGAACAGGTCGAGATCGGCGGCAACGAGCGTTACCTGTCTTTGTGCCGGCGACACTACTTCGAAGCGACCGGCGGCCCGGGCCGACCATGACGATGGGCCGCGGGCCCTGCCGGCGCATTGCGGGTCTGACGCTGCTGATGCTTTGGGTGTCTGCAGGCGATGCGGAGGAGGGCACGAACGGGGGCGAAGAACCGGATCCCTGCGACGAGCCGACGATAGAAGACGACAAGGCCCTCGACGCCATGCGCAAGGGCCTGGAGCGCGGCGTCTGCAGCACGGCCCGTTTCGTCGACCGCTTGTTTGGCCGCGAGCACGAGTACTCGGAATACGAAGACGACTCCAACGGACGCGCAAGCGCGACTCTCGGCTGGAACGAGCTGGACGAGTTCCAGGTAGACACCCGCTTTCGCGTAAGTGTCAATCTCCCGCAGATCAACGAGCGCTTCAATGCGACGATCGGGCGTGCGAGCCGCGATGAGTTTGTCGCCGACGAACTGACGACGGTCGGTCCGTCAGTCGGCACATTCTCCGATGATCAGCCGGCGGAATGGTTTGCGGGCGTCGGCTACCGCGTCCTGCGGGGTCGCAACAGCCGATTCGATCTCGGCGCCGGCATCAAGCTCGAATCGCCGCTGAACCCCTATGCCAATGCCCGCTACCGCTATTACATCCATGCCGGTCCGGAGACGCTCCTGACATTGCGCACGACCGCGTTCGTCGAAAACGACGAGGGGTTTGGTATCACGCAGGCCTTTGACGTCGACCACATCCTGAGCCGTGACTATCTGCTGCGCTTTGGAAACTCTGCGCGGCTTTCCGAGGCGACCGATGGCGTGCGCTGGCGCAGTCGCGTGGTGCTCTACCAGGCGATCGATTACAAGCGGGCGATGCGTTACGAGGTCGCCGCACGCGGTGAGACTGATGGTACGCAACCTGACTTGTACGGCCTGCGCGTGACTCACCGCCGCTCCGTGCTGCGTGACTGGCTGTTCATCGAATTTGGGGGATCGTTGTTCTGGGCCGATGGCCCGGAACCGAGCGACCGCTGCGATGCCTGCGTCGGCGCTACCGTCGGGTTCGAGGTCCTGTTTGGCGAGGCCTATGACAGGGCCTTGAAAAGTGAAAAGCGCGCGCAGAGTGCGGCCGACGAGGTGGAAGAGGCGGCAGACAAGACGAATTGAACAGGTTATGTGAAGTGAATGGGATCGACGTTACTTCACCTTGCACACGGAGCAGGCACGCCGCATGCTCGCCGGGACGACCGCCGAAAGCCACTTCGGCCGGCGCGATGAGCGGGCACCGATCGGGCATGAATTCAACAAGCCACGACGCACAAAGTAGACACACCGACGAGGCGTCGAGACTCGGTCAGCCTTTCCGGGACGACGAGTCGGCTGAGCTGGATGAAGTCGCGGATCCGACCGAAGACCTTGCGAACGACGTCACGAGTGAGTTGCCTGACCCTGGCAAGCGCCTGCGCGTGGTGCCCCCGAATGTGATCGGCTCCGAAAGTGGTGTTGCTGACGCCGAGGCCGCTGGCAGCGCAGCGGTGGCAACGAACAGCGCGGTGCTTCGTGATCGCTACGTTCTCGAGCAACCGCTCGGTTATGGCGGCACGTCGGTGGTCATGCGGGCACGTGACTTGCGGCGCGCCGACGGCGCCGACCAGAGTCCGGACGTTGCAATCAAGTTGCTTCGACCGGAGTTCCGCGACAAGCCTCAATGCATAGCGCGGCTCCGGCGGGAATTCCACCAGACGCAATCCGTCGCACACCCGAATGTCGTGCGGTTCTACGACCTCGATTGCGATCACGGTGCCTGGTTCATTGCGATGGAACTGCTCACCGGCGAGTCGCTCGGCAGGTGCTTGCGGCGTGCCTGCCCGGCGGGCTTACCGGCAGCGGAGGCGCTCCGCATTTCGGTTGCCTGCGGCGACGCGCTTGCGTATGCGCACGATCATGGCGTGACGCATGGGGACGTGAAACCGGACAACGTGTTCCTCACGGCGACCGACGAAGTACGCGTGCTCGACTTCGGCGTTGTGCCGGATACAGTTCGTCAGACGACATCCGCGGACCCCGCAATCGGAGACCCGGTGATGGCCGCGGCGACGCGTGCCTATGCAAGCCCGGAGGTATTGTCGGGTCAGGCGCCAGAACCGCGTGATGACGTGTTCAGTCTGGCCTGCGTGATCTACGAGATTCTGGCGGGGCGACATCCGTACGGGCGACGTGGCGCAAACGAGGCACGCGACGCCCGCCTTACGATCGAGCGACTGCCCGGTCTGTCCACGCGGCAATGGCAAGCGCTCGCGGCTGGCCTTGCCTGGAACCGGGAGCTCCGGCCAGGGATGCGCGAACTGATGCGGGTCTTGAGCAACGATGTGCCGGATCCGGCTCCGGTGCAGGAGGTTGCATTACTGCCCGCCCGTATTGTCTGCCAGCGAGCTCTTGAGGCGGTCACGCTGGAACTGGCGCGGCCCGGCAGTCATCGCGATCGCCATCGTGCTGGGCGTGCTGATTGGCCGCTTCGCATTCGATTCGGCAATTGAACCGCAATCGGAAAGGCGGGGTTCGCCGGTGCCGATCGCTCCGACAGCCATGGGTCCTCCAAAGGTTTTGAATGCGGATGCCGTGTCCCCTGCGGCGCGTCCGCAGTCCCCGGCACCACTGCCAGTTCCGATTGAGTCACAGGAAGCCATGCCGGCCGGGCTGATTGCTTTCGAAGGCGCGTCGATGATCGTCAGCGGCCGGGCCGTCGTCGCCGCGATTCCGGTACGGCATTTTTCCCGTGAGAGGCGCGGCGCGAAGGTCGGCTGGCGTGTAACCGATGGCAGCGCCGTGGCGGGCCGCGACTACGGTGGCCCGCCGTCCGGCATGGCGAAATTCGCTGAAGGGCACACGTTTCGGATTATCTACGTGCCGATCATGACGGGTGGCCGCGTGACAAACGACCGTACGTTCACTGTCGAGCTGACTGACGCTTCGACGGGCGCAGAACTCGGGTTGATGCACCGCATCCTTGTCACGATTCAGGGCGACGCATAGCGGATCGATTCCGCTATCGCGGTTCCGGCCGTCAACGGATCTGGCGCACCCGTGAGTGGCCCAGCCTCGCGATCGGCACCGCGTTCTCCGGAAACACCGAACCGAGCAATTCTTCGATCCGGGCCGGCATCCCTGTGAGCGCCGTCAGGAGATCGGCCTCCGCGACCGGCCGGGACAGCAGATAGCCCTGGAGATGCATGGCTGGATAGCCGAGCAGCCAGGCGAGCTGTTCCTTGCGCTCGACGCCCTCGGCGGTGACTTCGAGCTCCAGGCTCTGGCAGAGCGAGATGATCGCCCGCGTGATCGCCTGCGATCGCGTGCTCGTGTCGATCGTTGCGATCAGGCTGCGGTCCAGCTTGACGCGGGTCAGCGGCAATTGCTGGAGCGAGACCAGCGACGAATAGCCGGTGCCGAAATCGTCCAGCGCGACGCCGACTCCGAGCGCGCGCAATTCCTTCAGCGCCTCGCTCGTATGACGACCGGTCTGCAGCACGTTCTCGGTCAACTCCACCTCGATGAGTTGCGGCGGCACGTGATGCCTTTGCAGGGCGTGGCTCAGGCTTTCGACGAACCGGCTGTCGAGCAGCTGGAGCGAGGACACATTGACCGCCACGCGGACCGTGGGCCAGGCCGCACCATGCCAGCGCGCGGCGTGTTCGACGGTCGACTGGATGACCCAGTCGCCGATTTCACGGATCAGTCCGCTGTCCTCAGCCACCGGCAGGAAGTCGTGCGGCATCACGAGGGTTCCGTCCGGCAAGCGCCAGCGCAGGAGCGCTTCCACCAAACCCGCCTCACCGGTCGCGAGGTCGACCTCGGGCTGGAAGTGCAGTTCGAATTCGCCTCGCTCGACGGCGCGGCGCAGGCCCTGTTCCGTCGCGAACTTCGCAGCAGCGACTTCAAGTAGTTCCGGGCTGAACATCCGGATCCGGCTGCGGCCCTGCGCCTTGGCGTGGAACAGTGCCGCGTCGGCCGCGCGGAGCAGGGTCTCCGGATCCTGCCCGTCGCGGGGGTAGACGCTCGCACCCAGGCTGAGCCCCATCAGCAGCTCACGGCCGTCAACCACGAGCGGCTCCTGGAAGCTCAGAACGAGCGCGTCGGCGGCGCGCTCGATCTCATTCTCGCTAGCGGCGTGTTCGCACGACGACCGTGAATTCGTCGCCTCCCAGTCGTGCGCAATAAGCCGAAATCCTGTACCGCGCCGCGCAAGCCGCTCCGCGACGGCCTGCAGCACCCGGTCGCCGAATACGTGCCCCATGCTGTCGTTGACGTTCTTGAAATTATCGAGATCCAGGAAGAACACGCCGGCGGGTTCACCGACCCCGTCTGCGCGCGCGCAGCGTCGCCTGCAGTTGCGTTAGGAACTGGCGGCGATTCGGCAGTCGCGTCAGGGGGTCGTGCGCCGCGAGATGCTGCAGCTGGCGCGTGCGCTCCTCGACTTTGGCCTCGAGTTGTCCGTGGTACTGGCGCGCGAGTTCCTGCGCGGCCGACAATTGCTCGGCCATCTGGTTGAACGAAACGGCCAGCGTGTCGAGCTCCTTGATGCCGCCGCGCGGGACGATGACGGCGGTCTCGCCCTGCGCCAGTCGCCTTGTCGCCTGGACCAGCCGGCGGACCGGCTTCACGACGCTGAGTGACCGTGTTCACGGTAGTCGCGAGCAGCAGCAGCAGCACGCATGCGCTGAGCCAGGCGAGCAAAGTGCGCTGACGCCGTTCCTCGGCCGACGCGGCGATCAGGGCCACCGCAGACTGGTGTCTTGCGGTCGCAATTGCGCGGCTGGCCTCAAATTGCGAGTTGGTCTTGCGAATCTGCGTAGAGAGTGCTGAATGACTTTGAGAAAAGCCTTCGATCGTCGATTTGCGCTTGGCGTCCGTTCGGACCAGAAGTCCGCGAAGCCATACGACCCGCTCGAAACTGGCGCGTGTCTTGGCGAGCCACTCCGCACCGAACGCGCGAGTGATTCTGTCCTCGTTGTCCTTGAACACGGCCGCGAATGCCTGCTCGCTGGCACGGACCGCGCGCACCGTCCCCGGACCGTATCCTTCGAGCGCGGAGAATTCGGCGGCGTGCCCGCCGAGCTGTCCAGGATCCGGTTCGCCTCGAGCACGTATTCCCTGCCGACGACCCTGCCGAAGACCGCCCAGACCCGGTCGAGGGATGCTTTTATCCGCGCCGTCCAGCGCCGTCGAGTTCGATGTTGAATTCCTTGAGCAGGCGGCGCGCGAATCGGCCGACTTGACGAGCTGGGCTCCGAGCTGGCTGTGGGTCGTTACCTGGCTGTCGAGGCCGAGGAGCGTCGCCGCATCGAGCGTCGGCGTGAGCGTCTCGAAGTAGGTTCCTGCGCGCGGCATCGAGTGCGGCGACCGCACTCGTCGTACGCGTGCAGCTTTCCGGGATTCGGCGAGTCCGCCCGGGCAAGCACGGCACGCTGGAATTCATCCAGTGCGGCCGGAAGCACCTCCGGCGCTTCCGGTCTTCCGCGAGCCTCGGGCGCGCGACAGCGGCGCACGCTCCATCGCGCGGATCAGCGAGCTGCCATCTTCCGAGATCTTGTTCGCGCCTACCGTCAGTATCGCGACGGCACCGAAAGCGATGGAGAGCCGGGGGCAATACCGAGTCGCGATTCATGCGGCGCCCGCCGGAAAAACCGGCGCAATGCCGATTGGGCTCGCAGCCATCTGCGAATCGAAGGTTTGCCAAAGCCTGTACATCGGGCATGCGACAGCCAGAGTCATGGGGGCCTGAATATGGGTCGGGAGCCGCCGCACGATGTGTGCGGTTGGGCAGTTCGTGCAGTGCATCACGGTACAGCCCGTACCGTGCCCCACCAACTGTGACCTGCCTCTCAAATCGGCCAGGTCAGGCGCAGCTAGGGGACACGGTTGATCCTGACTTCGACGACGTGTTCGCGCTGGTCGTCGACCAGCGGAATGCCCGGTTCGGCAAGCCGGGCGCCGTCGAGTGTGGCGCGAATTTCCGGCCGCCCCGGCCTCGGACGTGCGCACGACGGCGATACGATATGACGGTGTCGCCGAAACGATAGCTGAGCGAGAAGGTTTTCCATTCTTCCGGCATGCACGGCCTGATGTGCAGCCGATCGCCCTCCCGGTTCAGGCCCAGCAGCGATTCCACGATCAGCCGGTACAGCCATCCCGCCGATCCCGTGTACCAGGTCCAGCCGCCGCGGCCGGTATGCGGCGCGACGGCGTAGACATCGGCGGCGACGACGTACGGCTCGGCCTTGTAGACGGCGACCGCTTCCTCGCGTCTGCGAATGGCTGACCGGGTTGATCAGCGACAGCAATTCCCAGGCGCGACGGCTGTCGCCCAGTTCGGCGAACGCCATCGACGCCCAGACCGCGGCATGCGTGTACTGGCCGCCGTTCTCGCGCACGCCGGGGACATAACCCTTGATGTAGCCCGGATTCAACGTCGACTTGTCGAATGGCGGATCGAGCAGCTGGATCAGTCCGTGATCGCGGCGGACCAGGTGCCGATCGACCGCATCCATCGCCTGTCGCGAGCGTTCCCTGTCGCCCGCGCGGGAAAGCACCGACCAGCTCTGCGAGATCGAATCGATTGCGCACTCGGCATTGGCCGACGAGCCGAGCGGCGAGCCGTCGTCGAACCAGGCGCGCAGATACCAGTTTCCGTCCCAGGCGTGCTGGTCGATGTTCCGTCGCAAGCTGCTCCGCTTCCTCGGCGCAGCGTTCGGCAAGGGCGGATCGTCGCGTCGGCGCGCGACCTCGGCGAACCGGGTCAGGACTTCGTGCAGGAAGAATCCCAGCCACACGCTTTCGCCGCTTGCCGTGAATTCCGACGAGATTCATGCCGTCATTCCAGTCACCGGATCCCATCAGGGGCAGGCCATGCCCGCCGAATCGCAGGCCGTGACGGATTGCGCGCACGCAATGCTCGTACAGGCTTGCCGACTTCGGCGGACCGCCACGGCAGGTCGTAATAGGATTCTTCGTCCGCGCCGAGCGGCGCGGCCCGCGAGGAAGTGCACGTTCTCGTCAAGCACGCTTTCGTCGCCGGTCACTGAAACGTAGCGGCAGGCCGCCAGCGGCAGCCACAGGTAGTCGTCCGAGCAGCGCGTGCGCACGCCGCGGCCCGCCGGCGGATGCCACCAGTGCTGCACGTCGCCTTCCGGGAACTGGTGCTCCGCGCAACGCAGCAGGTGCTCGCGCACGATCTGCGGCTTTGCGTGCACCAGCGCCATGCCGTCCTGGAGCTGGTCGCGGAAACCGAAAGCGCCACCCGACTGGTAGTAACCGCTGCGTGCCCAGAGACGGCAGGCCAGCGTCTGGTAGAGCAGCCAGCCATTTGCCAGCACGTTCACGGCCGGATCGGGCGTTGCGACCTGCACGGCGCCAAGCGTGTGCTGTCCAGTACTGCCGTACGCGCTCGAGCGCGGCGCGCGCCGTGCCGGCTCTCCGCAATCGTTGCGCCAGTTCGCGCGCCCGCTCGACATCCCGGCCCGCGCCAAGGCGGAAGATGATCTCGCGCTCCTGTCCGTCCGCCAGGTCGAAGGGCACCTGAATCGCGCCGCAGGGATCGAGCGCCGCGCCGAGCCTCCCTGAGAGCCGCGATCGGCGTCATCGCCTCGGGACTTGCGAGCGTACCGTTTCGCCCGAGGAATTCGGTGCGGTCGCCGGTCAGCGTGCGGGACAGATCGTCGACATCGAAGAATGCGACGCGGCCGGAAAACTCCGTGTTGTAGGCATTGCGCGCAAATAGCGCCCCGCTCGTGGGGTCGATCTCGGTGACGACGTGCATGGCGGACTTCGATCGCAGGTCGCCGAGCACCCACTCGACATAGCCGGTCGCCGACAGCCGCCGCGCCCGGCCTGAACGCGTTCCGCACTTTCAGCACCGAGAACTTGACCGCATCCTCCAGGTCCACGTAGATCCACAATTCCGAATGGATGCCGCCCGCCGTGTGCTCGAACACGCTATAGCCGAATCCATGGCGCGTGACGTACGGCATCGCTCCGCCGCGCGGCAACGGCGTCGGCGACCAGTAGTGCCCGCTTTCCTCGTCGCGCAGATAAATGGCTTCGCCGGTCGGCCCGCCGACCGCATCGTCGCTCCAGGGTGTCAGCCGGAACTCGTGGGCGTTCTCGCTCCAGGTGTAAGCAAGGCCGCTTTCCGAGACGACCGTCCCGAAGTCCGGATTGGCGAGCACGTTGACCCACGGCGTCGGGGTTTGCCGCGACTGGGCCGTGGTGATCACGTACTCGCAGCCGTCCGGCGTGAATCCGCCCAGATGATTTCCGAGGATGAGTTCCGGCCGCGGCTTGTCCGGCTCGGCCGCAGGTCTCGGCGCGATGCGTGCGCGTGGTCGCGAGCCGCGGAACGCTCTTGTCCGCAAGCCCGCGGCGGTCGACCTGTTCGAGCAGGCTTCCGCGGCTGTCGCTGATGATGACCCGCGCGACCGCCTGCAGCAGCGTGCGGTCCTCGAATGAAATCTGCTCCGCGGAGCGCACGAAAATGCCGCCGGGCCGGTCGATCGTGTTCGCTTCGATGCCGGTCGCGATCAGGCCCATGATCTGGTCCTGGAGGCGCTGGCGGTAGCTGACATGATCCTCGTGCCAGATCACGAGATCGACGACGAGACCCTTCAGGCGCCAGTACGTGTAGCAGCGGATCACCTGGCGCGCCAGGTCGATGTGCGAGGCATCCGCGATCTTCAGCAGCACGATCGGCAGGTCGCCGGAAATCGCGTAACCCCAGAGGCCGGACTGGCCGCGGCGGTTCTGCATCAGCACGCTGGAATCGGCGCGAAGCGCAGCGTTGCCATACAGGACGGAGCTCGCCAGGTGCCGGAACAGATGTGCATCGCCGGGAGTCGCATTGATCTGGGCGAGCATGACGTTGTTGTGAGTCCACGCGACGTCGAACACCCGGTCGGCCAGGTGGCGATCCTGGTATTTCTCGATCAGCCCGAGGCAGGCCTCGCGGCTGCCGCCAGCGCCTGACACGAAGTCGAATGTCGCCGACTCTCCCGGTTCGAGCGCGACGCGGCAGCGGATCGCGACGATCGGATCCAGCACCGAGCCCTCGGTGCCGGAAAGCGCGCGCGTCATCGTCGAGCGCAAGGGGCGAGGCAAGCGTGCGGCCGCGACCGATGAACCGCATGCGATCCGTCTCGTACGAGATCCCGGTGACGCCTGCGTCACGCGCGGCAAGGAGCTGGAATGACCAGGGCGACTGCTCGCCTGCCGATCGCGGTCGCCGCGTGCAGAGGATCGCGCGTCGCGCATGGATGATCTCGGTCTGCACGAACAGCTTTCCGAATGACGGCTGGATCGCGTCTGCGACAGGCGTGCGCCAGCACGACTTCCGAGTAACTCGTCAACTTCGATCGTGCGGCGCGCACGCGAGTGATTGGTGATGCGCACCCGGCGCAACTCGATATCGTCCTCCGGCGAGACGACGATCTCGGAATAGGTCTCGTAGTCGTGGTCGCGCCGGCGGAACTCCGCGCGTCCTTCCGAGAACATCGCTTCGTAGGAATCTGCCCGCGCGACCGTCGGCTGGTGGGCTGCGGACCAGAATTGACCGCTTTCGACGTCACGCAGGTAGAGAAAGCTGCCCCAGTTGTCGCAAGTGCTGTCTTCGCGCCACCGGGTAACCGCGAAATCCCGCCAGCGGCTGTAACCGCCGCCCGCATTCGTGACCATGACGTGGTAGCGGCCGTTGGACAGGAGCTGGACTTCGGGGGTCGGCGTATTCGCGTCGATCGGCGTCTGCGGCGATTTCTCGGGCGCGTCGATGAAGGCGCTGCCTTCGGAGTGCTCGGCGACGTGCTTGTGGAATGCCGATGCTTTCGGGATGCGTTCCTGCAGGAGCAGCAGTGTGGCCTTGAACAGGGGATCCGATTCGAAGCGTCGCTGCATTGGCCGGTCGAGGATCAGGTGCGCGAGCGAGAGCAGGTTCATGCCCTGGTGATGTGCCATGAATGACCGCACGATCGCGCTCGACTGGCCGCGTTCGACCCGGGACGCGGTGTAGTCGACGGCCTCATAGAATCCGAAGCGGCCCTCGAGCCCGAGTTCGCGCCAGGCGCGCCAGGTTCTGGCACGCGGCTTCGGGCTCGACCATCAATGCAAGTGCCGACGCATAGGGAGCGACGACCAGATCCTCCGCGAGGCCGCGGGTCAGGCCGAGACCGGGCACGCCGAACGCGTGGTACTGGTAGTTGAGGTTCGCGTCGACGGTGTTGTAACCGGACTCGGAAACGCCCCAGGGCAGGGAGCGCTGGTGACCGTAGGCGATCTGCCGCGCAACCGCGGCCCGGCAGGTCTGGTCGAGCAGCGTGCCTTGGTAGGTGGGCATCACCAGGAGCGGCATGAGGTACTCGAACATCGAACCGCTCCACGACACGAGCACGGGTTCGCCGCCCGCCGTTGTCAGGAGCCGCCCAAGCGCAAACCAGCTTTCCTGAGGCAGTTGCCCCTGGGCGATCGCGACGAACGTGCAAAGCCTCGCTTCGGAAGCGAGCAGGTCATAGTAGCTGGTGTCGCGGCGGTGATCGTCGACGTTGTAGCCGATGGCGAGCAGGTGGCGAGTCCTGTCGTACAGGAACTCGTAGTTGGCCGTTGCGAACTCCGAGGCCTGTTGTGCCAGCTTTTCCAGTTCTGAAATGCGCGCAACCGCGCGTTCGATTCCGGCAGCTGCCAGTTGCCGGAGCGTCGGAATGCCGTCGAGTTCCGCGAGCGCGTTCGCCGGCGTTGCGGGTTCCTCGAGCCATGGCGCCAGGAAGCGCAGGTCATCGAGCGCATCCCGGGATTGCCGCGCGAGCGCGGCGATCCAGGCAGTCGCTTCATCCTCTGCGGCGCCACTCCACGCGACGGCCAGGGCCGTCGTTGCATCTGCAACGGTCGCAAGTTGTTGCCTGATCGCCGGCAGCTTCGTGCCCGGCGATGCCGAGACTGCGTAAAGCAATGACCGCAGCCCGCGAACCGCTTCCTGATCAGGTTCCGGTGTGACGTCCGGGAGCAGAGCGAGCGTATCGGCGAGGCCCTCGAAAACCCGCGCACTGACGATTCTCTGGTCGGGGAGGGCGAGGAGACCTGCTCGCAGAGTCAGGAGGTGCGCCGCCAGATTGCCGCTGTCCACCGATGAGATGTAACGGGGTGCAAGCGGTTGCAGCGTCTGCGTGTCGTACCAATTGTAGAAATGCCCGTGGTGGCGTTGGAGCGAGGCCATGGACTGGAATGCATTTGACGTGCGTTCAATCAGCGAGCCGGTCGAGATGTAGCCGAAATCCGCCGCGGCCAGGCACGCAAGCTGCGCGAGACCGATGTTGGTCGGTGAAGTGCGATGTGCAATGGCGGGCCCGGGATGCTCCTGAAAGTTGTCGGGCGGCAGCCAGTGGTCTTCCGCGACCACGAACTGCTCGAAATACGCCCAGGTCTTGCGGGCGATCCGCCGGAGGAAAACCGTCTGCTCCCGCGTCAGTTCCGCCGCGCGGCGCACCAGCGGCCGGCTGATCCACCAGGCGAGGACCGGCGCGGCGAGCCAGAGCAGGAGAACGGGCAGGGCGGCAGGCAGCGCGGCCGGCTTCCAGACTGCGAGTCCGATCGCGGCAAGGCATGCGAAGAACGTCGCGGACCACATCGAGCGAATCGAACCGGCGAGATCGGGTGCCGCCTGGCGATCGTCGTAGGCGCTCCATTCCAGCAGTTGCCGCCGCATGATCAACATCCGAACGCGGTGCGCAGGACTGCCGCCGCGCTGACGATCGCCTCGTGCGGCAGACAGGCAATCCTGAAGCCGGCCTGTGCCAGGCTGCGTCCAATCGAGCGGATCGCTTCGGCGAGGTGGCGACTCAGCAGTGCGCTCTCGCGCCTGCGCAACACGGCCACGATGCCGATCGACAAGGGTGGAATCAGCACGACGCCTGCGACCGCGAGCGTCCAGTAGCAGGCGTTGGGCGAAGCAAACCAGCCGAACAGGAACAGGAGCAGCAATGCGGCGGGTACGAGGCTCCGGCGCAGATTGTCCAGAATTTTCCAGCGCGACAGCACCGACAGCGGATTCCGGAGGCTCTGCCTGCCGGGACCGGGAACGCGAGGCAGCAGCCAGTGCGCGATCTGCCAGTCGCCGCGGATCCAGCGTTCCTGGCGGCTCATGTCCGCCTCGTATCGGGCCGGGTAGTCCTCGTACAGGTGTACGTCGCTCAACAGACCGGAGCGCGCGTAGCAGCCTTCGAGCAGGTCGTGGCTGAGAATGCGATTTTCGGGAAAGCGTGCGTCGAGCGCGCGCTCGAAGGCATCCACTTCGTAGATGCCCTTGCCGATGAATGAACCCTCGCCGAACAGGTCCTGGTAGACGTCGGAGACCGTGCGCGTGTACGGATCGATGCCGGGCTCGCTGCCGAAGAGCTGCGCATAACGCGAGCGCTGCGTTCCGGAAAGGCTCGCGCCCATGCGCGGCTGCAGAATCCCGTAACCGCCGGTGACGCGCCGCCTCTTCGTCGTCGTAGCGCGGACGATTGAGCGGGTGCGCCATGGTCGCCGACAAACTGCCGCGCCGATTCGCGCGGCAGCTGCGTGTCGGTATCGAGCGTGATGACATACAGGACGTCGGACAACGCGACGACATCGCCGACCACGAGCGAAAAGCGGTCGCGGCCCTTGCCGCGCAGCAGCGCATTGAGATCCGCGAGCTTGCCCCGTTTGCGCTCATATCCCATCCAGACGCGTTCCGCCGGGTTCCAGCGGCGCGGCCGATGGAGAAGGAAGAACCGATCGGACCCCTGCGACGCGTATCTTCCGTTCAGCTGCTCGATCCCGTTGCGGGCGCGACGCAGAAGCGGCTCGTCTCCGGGCAGCGTTTCCTCGGTCGCATCGCAGAAGTCGGTCAGCAGGGCGAAGTGAAGCTGCTCATCGCGATTGCCGAGAAAGCGGACTTCGAGCGACTCGAGGAGTTCTTCGATCCGGTCCGCGGACGACAGGAGTGTCGGTATCACGACCAGGCTGCGGAATTCCGGCGGAAGCCCGTGCGAAAAATCCATCCTCGGCAGCGGCTGCGGAGTCGTCAGCAATGCCGCGAGCCAGTTCGCGAGCGCAGACGCGAGCTGGCTCGCAGCGAGCACCGTCATGATTCCCAGTGCAGCGAATCGCCAGCCGTCGATGCCGGCGCCGACTGCGAGCGACAGCGGAACGGATGTGAAGACCGCCGTCATCGAGGCGATGGCGCTGAGATAGACGAAGAGCGCCGACCTCTTGATCGTGCGTCTCACCCGGGTAATCGGCGAAAGGCGGAACGCGATCGCCTGCTCGAGCAGGGGCAGGCCGCGATCGATCAGGTAAAAGCCGACATGCGCCTGATGGTTGCGGTCCCCACCGGCGGCGGCGTCCTGCCGCGCAAGCGTGATGGCCGCCCGCGCGACCTCGGCTTCCGAGAGGCGGCTCCGCTTCGCAAGCCTGGCGATGACATGCCGGTAGCGATCCCGGGTCGCGAAGTCCATGCGGCCGTACGCGCCGTCGATATCCTCGCGGAGCACCTGTTCGACCAGGCTCATCGACTCGACGAACACGCGCCAGTCCATGGCGCCGAGATGACGCAGGCTGCCGATCGTATTGCTGATGGAGACCTGATCCGCTGCCTGTTGGCGGGTCTCCGACCGCACCAGTTGCTCGATGGTCCGGCTCGATTCGGCGAGGCGTTGCTCGATCCAGGTGAGGGGCAGGGCGAGCGCGGGCCCATGCCCTTGCAGGCGGCGCGCAAGCTCCGCGACGAACGAACCTTCCATCGGCGGGTTCGAGCGCGCCATGTCCGCGATCACGAGGATCAGGCTTTTCGGATCGCTCTCGGCGATCTCCATCATCTTGTTGGCCCAATCCTGCGCCTCGTTGACGTGTACCCGGGACGCCATGATCCGCGCGCCCACGCGGCGCAGGTTCTCGATCAGCGCGAGGCGGAGCATGATCGGGATCGCCCACAGTTCCCCGAGCGTGAGCGGCTGGATCGACTGGTATGCGGCAATGAAACGGCCGAGCGTCACGGAGTCCACCCGTCCGTCGCCATGCGAGATTGCCTGCAACGCAAGGTCATACACGCGCGGTAAGCCACCAGAGGGTCCTTGCGCCAGTCGCGGGAGTCCGCGGCTGTATCCGACCGGCAGGTGCTGTCTTGCGGTCCGGATCTGCTCTTCGATCAGGTAGAAGTTGTCGAGCAGCCATTCACCGGCCGGCGCGATGCGCCGTTTCGACTTGACCGCGTCGGTCAGCAGTTCGCAGGTCTCAATGAGGACCTGTTCATTCTCGTCGAGCCGCCGCAACAGCCTGTTTTGTGGACGGGACTTGCTGAGCGTGTGCAGAGCCGCCAGCGACTTGCCGTGCTGCTCCATCTGGTCGGCACTGAAGAGTTCCGCGCGCAGCGGCGGTTGAGCGTCGATCCCGTCGTGGCCGTTGCGCTCGCGACTGCCCGGCAGAACGGTGGAAATACGGCCGAATGACCTGAAGAGGATGTCGCGAATCATCGTTCGCCTACGATAACCGCTGAACTCACCCCGGTGGGGCGGAATTGCGGCCGCAGGGCCGGCTCATCCGGATTGCCGCTGATGATCCTCAATCACGGGGGCAGGTGACGGACCTCGTCTGCTGTCCCTGTAGCACGCACAGGTAAGCAGTGAATGTGCCGAGGTCAATTCATTGGCGTCGCATCGCCAGCAATAGCACACCCACGGCGAGCGCGCCTGCGCCCAGCCAAACGGGAATGTTGACGGTCTCTTTTTCCTCGACCGACAGCTCGATCGGCCCCAGGTCCGCCGTGTGCGTGTCCTTGGTGTAGGTAAATCCACCATACGCCAGGCCGAGAATGCCGCCGATGATCAGGATGACAGCCGCCAGGCGATTTCCGCTCATGATTTTTTGCTCCCTGAAAACTACTGTGGACTTAGTGGTCCGGACTCTCGTCCAACGGATATTACATGCGGGGGTTCGTTTCAATTGTAGGCTTGCCTGAAGGATGACGTGGCACGTTGTCTTACACGGCACTGCAAAGCATGACGCTAGTATTTGTGCATGCAACCGAAGTCTGGATTGACCGATGTCGCGACCTTGCGCAAGCAAGCGCGCAAGCACATCGAAGAAGGGGCTGTCACGGCCGGCTATGCGGCCGATCGCAAAGCAGTGCTCAGGCTGCTGAATGAAGCCCTGGCGACGGAAATCGTCTGCGTGCTTCGCTATCGGCGGCACTACTTCATGGCACGCGGAATTCACTCAAAAGGCATTGCCGAAGAGTTCCTGACGCACTCCAATGAAGAACTTGGCCATGCCGACCAGATCGCGGAGCGAATCGTGCAACTGGGCGGTGAGCCGGACTTTGCGCCGGACAGCCTGACGGGCCGCAGCCATGCTGAATACGTCACCGGCAAGACGCTCATCGGCATGATCAAGGAAGACCTGGTGGCAGAGCGAATCGCGATCGACAGTTATCGCGGAATGATCGAGTACATCGGCAGTCAGGATCCGACGACCAGCGAATTGCTGAAGGGCATCCTGGCAGTTGAAGAAGAACATGCCGACGAACTCGCCGATCTGCTGCAGGAGCTGCCGAGGTAACAGCAGCGCGAACGCTCATTTCTTCGCGAAAGCTCACGGTTCACCGCGACTTGCGGACTGGAACTCCGGTCTGGCTCCGCCGAGGCAAGGTTCGGGTACCTCATAGGCCGCAAACGACGAGTCTCAAGGATCCGCCGGGCGTCTAGGTCAGGGTGGTCGGACCGGCACGCTTGCGGGCTCCGGCCGATCGCATGATCCGGGCAATTGCCATGACCGCGGTCATCGACTTGGCATAGCGCGCGCCGAGCAGCAGCGCCGCACTCTCTGCAAGCAGCGTGACCGCAACGCCTCGCTGCCGGGTCAGGAATCGCATCGTCTTGCTGCGAGGGTAGCCAGTATTTGCCGCAGGCACATGACTGAGTTCCCTCGCAATCCGTTCGCGTTGCACCCGCATTTTCTTGCGCAGTGCCTGACGCTGTTCGACAAGCGGGAGATGTTCCGGCGACATCATAGTTTGCTCTTCAGCAACGCCAGATCCGCGGCAAGCTCTTCGCGTGTCGCCGCAAAGGCCTGGGTGCTTTTGGCTGATAGCGCCCTCAGTCGGCTCCAGGCGATTCCGATTGCCAGCAGATAGGCGGCGATCAATGAGATCGCGACTGGGATGCGCAGGTTCGTATTCCAGCTGAGCGCGATAAGCAGCGCCCCGATCGCCAGCAGGACGCACAGCAGGCTCGCAAAGCCGAGCAGCCCGACTACGAGCATTTTGACCAGACGGGGTTTTTCCTCGGCCCACTCGACCCGAGCCAGTTCTCCGTGCAAGGCGGCCTGCTGGAATAGCGCTCCGCCTGCGGCGCCCAGCAAGCGAATCACGTCCAGCGGATTGAATGCGGCCGAGTCTGGCGTCGTCGACATCAATTGCGGCGCGTGACCGCAATTCCGATCAGCAGGCCCAGCGCAGCGCCGACGCCGATCGCCTGCCACGGATACTCATGAACGTAGCGGTCAGTGTGACGCGCGGTCTTGCGCGCGCGATCGGCAATTTCGTCATTCGCTTCGGAAAGCGATTGCTTGGCCGCCGTAACCCGCTCACTGAGCTTGACCTTGGCGCGCGCGAGATCTTCGCCGGAGAGCGGAGTCATCGACGTAATGAGATGCTCGATGTCCGAAATGAAACCGTGAAATTCGCGCGAGGCAGGGGTTTCGCCTGTCACCCCGGCTGCAACCACAGCTTCTGAATTGGTCTGCATGATGATCTTGCTCCGTGTCGGTTGTTGGCTTGAAAAATAGGCGCGGCATGCTTGCCATCTGTGGGTCTACGTACGCAATCACATGCAGGACGAATCCCACTCGTTGACGTGATAAATCCGATGGTCCCCGGCCCTGTAGCCGGGGAAACAGTTGATAGCGGGCCGGGTCCATGAGCACATCGTCAATGACTATGTGGAGTTGCGGCGCCTGTCATGGCGAATTACCGGAATGTGAAGTAGATCCCAATTCGGTGCAGCCGCGGCAAGCCCAGTGTACGGTGCCGAACAGACTGTCATATCGGCTCCTGAGTAGATTTCTGCATCGTCCCTTCAAGTGCAGCTGGAAAATCGGACTTTCGAGCCTGAATCAGCAGCGAACCAACCGTAGCCTTGCCGGCACAGCGATGGAATGGGCGCAAGGCGACACACTCCGGCGCACGCCGCCGCCCGGTCGCTCGATGATGCATTGATGCGCATGGCTATTGCCGAAAAGCGGCTCATTGACGTCCTGCGCGAAAATGAAAAACTGAAAACGACCAGCGAGAACCTGATGAAGGCGCTCGATGCAACCTCGCGGCGGGCCGTGGCCGCCCAGCGCGTCGCCCATCATGACAGACTGACCGGGCTGCCAAACCGGCTGTTCTGATCAAACGGCTGCAACTGGCGATCAGGAACGCCTCCAGCCGGCAGCGCCAGTTGGCGTTGTTATTCATCGATCTCGACGGCTTCAAGATCGTGAATGACCGATATGGGCACGCGGTCGCTGACCGATTGCTGTCGGCCGTCGGAGCGCGAATCGCGGCCGGAGTCCGGGCAGAAGACCTCGCCTGTCGCTACGGCGGCGATGAATTCATTGCGCTTCTCTCGAACCTCGACGACGCAGCGATCGCCAGCAATGTTGCTGAAAAGATCCGCAAGCACATTGGCGAGAGCTATTCGATCGATGGCGTGGAGATTCACATCACCGCTTCCATTGGCCTGGCCATGTATCCCGCGGACGGCCAAAGCTACGATGTACTGCTGAACCGCGCCGACGCTGCCATGTATCGCGACAAAGCCGATCGGCGGTCTCAACGCAGTTCGTGACACGCCGCCCGTCGGCTTGCGAAATTGTCGCCGGCGCGATGCGCCGCTTGGCCATTACCGCC
>CAVZIO010000002.1:0-725043 GCA_963775415.1 uncultured Gammaproteobacteria bacterium | reverse complement strand
CCGAGTTCTCGAGCAAAATCTGTTGAGAAGCATGATTTGGATGCAATCGCAATGCAGGTCGTCGAATTCCTTGGCCAGACTGAAATGTCTAAGCGACCAAGCAAGCGCAATGCGCTGATTAATCATGTGGTCAACCGTTTCAAGAAGAAAATGTCGGCAGAACAGGTGACTGGAGCTATCGATCAGCTGTTCAAGGCCAAGCTCATCGCGGGGACGGATGCGGCGCTGACCTACCAGTTCTGACGAGTCAGGGGGCTCGGCAGCGCTGTTGTAGCGAACGATTGCAGTAGGCAGCTCGGGAAAATGGCGATCAATAAGGGGATGTAATGGTAAAGGGCGCAGCAAAGAAGCCAGGTCGGGGCAAAGCCAGCACCGCCAGCCTCGGTTTCGAGGCCAAGCTCTCGGCCGCCGCAGACGCGCTACGCAACAACATGGACGCGGCCGAGTACAAGCACGTCGTCCTCGGCCTGATCTTCCTCAAGTACATCTCCGACGCCTTCGAGGCCAAGCACGCCGAACAACGATCGCAAAAAAAAACGCCGACCCCGAAGACCGCGACGAGAACCGCGCCGCCAGCATCTTCTGCGTCCCAAAGGAGGCGCGCTGGCAATACGGCGCGCCGTCCTCGGGCAACCCCAACTTCCCGTGGGTGCAGCAAGCACGATGAGCCTGACCCCTCACCACGCAAAGTACTTCGCCCACGACCTGACCCGCCGGGCCACGAGCGGCATGGATCGGCTGTCCATGGCGCTTGTTCGACGCGGCCGTCGACCTCAACCCGCACCAGATCGAGGCGGCGCTCTTCGCGCTGCAGTCCCCGCTCTCCAAGGGCGTGATCCTGGCCGACGAGGTCGGCCTCGGAAAGACGATCGAGGCGGGCATCGTGCTGTGCCAGTTCTGGGCGGAGCGCAAGCGCCGGTTGCTGGTGATCTGCCCGGCATCGCTGCGCAAGCAGTGGGCGATGGAGCTGGAGGAGAAGTTCAACCTGCCGCACGCGGGTGCTCGACGCCAAGGCCTACCGCGAGGCGCAACGGAGTGGACGCGCGCCTTTGAACGAGAAGGCCGTGCTCATCCTGTCCATGAACTACGCGAACGCGTTGCGCGAGGAACTGAAGAGCATCGCCTGGGATCTCGTCGTCATCGACGAAGCCCACAAGCTGCGCAACGCCTATCGGCCGAGCAACAAGGTCGGCCAGGGCATTCGCTGGGCGACCGAGGATTGCCGCAAGCTCTTGCTCACCGCCACGCCGCTGCAGAACTCACTGCTCGAACTGTATGGCCTCTCGACCCTCATCGACGACCACCTGTTCGGCGACCTCAACTCCTTCCGCTCCCAATATGCCAGCGCCGGCAGCAGCATCAGCGAGTCTGCGGCAGCGTCTCTCGGGCTTCTGCAAGCGCACGCTGCGCAATCAGGTCACCGAGTACATCCGCTACACCGAGCGGCGGCCGATCACGCGGCCGTTCACGCCGAGCGACGACGAGCACGCGCTCTACGAGGCGGTGTCCGGGTTCCTGCAGCGCGAGGACAGCTACGCGCTGCCCCAACGCCAGCGCCACCTGACCGCGCTCATCCTGCGCAAGCTGCTGGCATCGTCGTCGCAGGCCATCGCCGCCACGCTGGACACGCTGCGGACTCGTCTCGAAACGCTGCGCGATGAGAAGGTGCAGGACGACGCGGAGTTCACCGAGGCGACTCATCGAGGCCGAGGAGACTCGAAGACGACTTGCTCGACGAGATCCTCGCGGAGCCGGACGAAGCCGGAGCCGAGACCGACGCGCCGCGCACCATCGACCGGCAGAAGCTGCGCGAGGAGATCGACATCCTGCAGCGGCTCGCCGACTGGGCGCGCAGCATCGGCACCGACACCAAGACCAAGACGCTGCTCACCGCGCTGGACATTGGCTTCGAGCAGATGGCGACGACGGGCGCGGCGCGCAAGGCGCTGATCTTCACCGAGTCGCGCCGCACGCAGGACTACCTGAAGACCTTTCTCGAAGTCGCACGGCTACAGCGGCCAGGTCGTGCTCTTCAACGGCACCAACGGCGGGCCGGAAGCCACCGCGATCTACGAGCGCTGGGTAGAGAAGAACCGCGACACCGGCCGTGCCTCGGGTTCGCGCGCCGTGGACGTGCGCACCGCGCTCATCGAGCACTTTCGCGATGAAGGCACGATCCTGCTCGCCACCGAGGCGGCGGCGGAAGGCATCAACCTGCAGTTCTGCTCGCTGGTCATCAACTACGACCTGCCCTGGAACCCGCAGCGCATCGAGCAGCGCATCGGCCGCTGCCACCGCTACGGCCAGAAGCACGACGTGGTCGTGATCAACTTCCTGAACGAGCGCAACGAGGCCGACCGCCGCGTGCTCGAGCTGCTGGGCGAGAAGTTCAGCCTCTTCAACGGCGTCTTCGGCGCCTCCGACGAGGTGCTGGGCAGCGATCGAGTCCGGCGTGGACTTCGAGAAGCGCATCCTCGCCATCTACCAGCAGTGCCGCACGCCCGAGGAGATCGACGCCGCCTTCCGCACGCTGCAGGCGGAGATGGACGAGAGCATCCGCACGCGCATGGACGACACGCGCCGAACACTGTTCGAGCACTTCGACGAGGACGTGCATCAACGCCTGCGGCTGCAGCTCGACGATGCGAAGGCCCAGCTCGATCGCTTCGGCCAGCGCTTCTGGTCGCTGACCCGCTTCATGCTCGACGACCGCGCCCGCTTCGACGACGCCGCGCTGGCCTTCGACCTTGAGCACCCGCCGAGCGCGGAGATCGCGACCGGCCGGTACCACCTGATCTCGAAGTCCTCCCCCAAGGCGGCGCAGGAGAGATGCGACGGCGAGGAGCGCAGCCAGTTTCTCTATCGCCTGTCGCACCCGCTGGGCGAGCATGTCGTGGAGAGCGCGAAGGCGCTCGCGACGCCGCCGGCGCAGATCGTCTTCGATGTGTCGCATCATCCGGCCCGCATCCACGCGTCGAAGCGCTGCGCGGCAAGAGCGGCTTCCTCACGCTCACGCGCCTCGTGGTCGAGTCCTACGAGCGCGAGGAGTACCTGCTCTTCTCCGGCTTCGACGACAGCCGGCGCCTCGCTCGACCAGGAGACGATGGAGAAGCTCTTCGGCTGTGCGCGGCCGTGTGGCAGGGCGACGCGTCGATTCCGCCGCCGAGCAGCAACGCCTGGATGCCGAGTCGGAGCGCCACGCCAAGGCCACGGTGAGCCGCTCGCTCGAACAGAACAGCGTGCACTTCAATGCGGCGCGCGAGAAGCTGGAGAAGTGGGCCGACGACATGGTGCTCTCGGCGGAGAAAGCGCTCGCGGACACCAAGGAACAGATCAAGGCGCTGCGGCGCCAGGCGCGGCAGGCGGTCACGCTCGAAGAGCAGCACGAGATTCAGCAGCAGCTGCAGAAGCTGGAGAAGCAGCAGCGCCGCCAGCGGCAGGACATCTTCAAGGCCGAGGACGAGATCATGGAGAAGCGCGACCCGCTGATCGAATCGCTGGAACGGCGGCTGGCGCAGCAGCACCGCGACCGAGGCACTCTTCACGATCCGCTGGGCGGTCGAGTAGAGTCTGCTTATTGTCGGCATGCTTCGGTTATAGAGCGAGAGTCGATATGCAACAGATCCGGCAGGCCATTACTGGAGAGTCCCTATTTCTTGAGCTTGCAGCAGTGGTGCAAGAATGGCGCGGGCCGAAGGCGCCACGTCCTACAGATCATGTCCGCCTTCGCTTCCGGCCCAGCCGTCGAGGCGCTGGAACCCTTCTTCGATGTGTTCCTCTCAGATGGCGAACTTTATCGTCGACATCATCGTCGGGTCGATCGCAACGGAACCACTCGCGAAGCGATCACCCGTCTTTATGACCTACAGCACGCGTACCCGAGCGGCTCAGAAGTCGCGTATTCCATGCAGCCAGCAGTCGCTATCTTTCACCCGAAGCTCTATTTGTATCGGCCGGCAGCCGGCTATCAGCGATAGTCGGATCAGGGAATCTGACGCTTGGGGCTTGGGGCACAACTTCGAGAGTCTATTTCGTCTACCGAGACATCTCGGTGCGATCGAGCGAAGCGAAGCAACTGCTCAATGCATGGAGCATGTTCGCGCGTCCACGCCGACCAATAGCACATCGCTTTCTTCGGATCTTGACGAAGGATTACGCGCGCGAACTCATAAACAAGCTGCCCTATCTTTCTCGAATTGAGGGGCCAAACATCCGAAATGGTGTTGCAGCCCTCTGGAGGCCAATTTCAACAGTTCCTCTGCCTCGCAGTAGGCCCGCTTCAGAAGGCCGTCCGTGTGCCAAAGACAAAGTGTTCTATGCGTTTCTGATTATTGATGTGTTGACAGAGACTCGCGAAACCCAAATGCAGTTGCCCTTGGCGTTGTAGAAGACTTCTTTGGGATGGGACGGGAGGAAGAGGGTCAGATTCGAGCTCAGCCAAATTCGATCCGGTCACATCACGCACGCCGATTGAGCGACAGATTGTGAAATCGAGCGGGAAGCACCAACACGCGGCTTATGCGACGGTTGGAGATGCCGCAAATAGCCAGGGAGGGCGCGACCACTGCCGCCATCTTCTTGCGACTTACACGGCGGCAATTTGCGGTTGCAGTCGTTCCACGGCAGACGGCAAACTATCGTCATTCGTGAATCGACTGCTAAGCAAGTACGGCCAGCAGCCAGATACACGCGACGACGTCGGTACTACATTGGGATCGGCTCGGCGATCAACTGTTCTCGTTGTTGCGGCCTGTTCTCGGCTCGACGGATCTGTAACCTAATGAGCTGCATAACTCAAGTGCGCTCGTACTAACGACCACAGTCGTGAAGGATCGGATGAATAACCAAGAGAAATTTAAACGTCTGGTGGGACTGTTGGAAGAGCTGTTCCAGCTCGACCAGCCCGACCTGGACTTCGGCCTTTACCGCGTCATGCACGCCAAGAGCGCCGAGGTGTCGCAGTTCCTCGACAAGGACCTGCTGCCGCAGGTGCAGGCGGCGTTCGGCCAATACAAGACCGCCGACAAGGCTGAGATCGAGAAGGAGCTGGCCAAGGTCATCGCGGGCATCGAGGCGGCGGGCATGGACCCCGCGACAGTCGCCCAAGGTCAAGGACCTGCGCGCCCGGCTCAAGAGCGACGCCGTGGACGTGGGCGCGCTGGAGAGCGAGGTCTACGACCACCTGTTCAGCTTCTTCCGCCGCTACTACTCCGAGGGCGACTTCCTCGCCAAGCGCGTCTACAAGCCGGGCGTCTACGCCATCCCCTACGAGGGCGAGGAGGTCACGCTCCACTGGGCCAACAAGGACCAGTACTACATCAAGACCAGCGAGTACCTGCGCGACTACGCTTTCCGCCTGCGGCCGGACGACGACAAGAAGCCGATGCGCGTGCACTTCCGGCTGGCGGACGCCGCCGAGGGCGAGCACGGCAACGTGAAGGCCGCCGAGGGCAAGGACCGCGTGTTCATCCTGGCGGCGCCCGGAGAATCCGGCCGCGACTTCATCGCCGAGGAGGATGGCGAGCAGGGCAAGGAGCTCGTCATCCGCTTCGAGTACCGCCCGGCGACGCTCACCGACTGGCCCGAGGACGCCCGCGCGGGCAAGAGCAAGCCACCGGCCCAGAAGGACCTGAGCGCGCTCGCCGCGAAACGCGTGCTGGCCGTGACCGACGCCGCACTGGCGCCGTGGATCGCGGAGCTGGGCAAGCCGCACGTCACGGCGAGCGGCGAGAAAGCCGACTACACGCGGCTGGAGGCGCACCTCAAGCGCTACACCGCGCGCAACACCTTCGACTACTTCATCCACAAGGACCTCGGGACCTTCCTCCGCCGGGAGCTGGACTTCTACATCAAGAACGAAGTCATGCACCTGGACGACGTGGAGAACGAGTCCGCGCCGCGCGTCGAGCAGTACCTCTCCAAGATCAAGGTCATCCGCAAGATCGCGGGCAAGATCATCGACTTCCTCGCGCAGCTCGAAGACTTCCAGAAGAAGCTGTGGCTGAAGAAGAAGTTTGTGGTCGAGACGCAGTACTGCATCACGCGTCGGCTGCATCCCGGAGGCGTTCTACGCGGAGATCGCGGCGAATGAGGCGCAGCGCGAGGAGTGGGTGAAGCTCTTTGCGATCGACGAGATCAAGGGCGACCTGACGACGCCGGGCTACAGCAAGCAGCTCAAGCCCGAGTTCCTGAAGGCGCATCCGACGCTCGTGGTGGACACGCGGCACTTCGATGCGGACTTCACTGCGCGGCTACTCGAAGCGATCGGCGACGTGGACGAGCAGACCGACGGCGTGCTGTTCCACGGCGAGAACTTCCAGGCACTGTCGCTGATGCAGAGCGCGATATCGCGGGCAAGTGATTGCATCTACATCGACCCGCCGTACAACACTGGGACTCGGAGATTCCATACAAGAACACATACCACCACTCATCATGGCTGACGCTGATGGCAAGTCGGCTCGCATTGGTACCGAGCTGTTTGGTCAGATCCGGTGCTGTTTATTGCAATTGACGACTTCGAGAATGGTCAACCTCTCGAAGCTCATCGATACCGACATCCTTCATGCGGCGCGAGATGATCGTTGTCAATCATCATCCTCAAGGTGGAAAGGCGAAGACGCTAGCGCACACCCATGAGTACATGCTCGCTTGCGTACGAGTCAAGCGTCCGACCGTACCCTTGTCGGACAGAATGAGTAACGACGGTGTTCGAGCTAAGACCGTTCGAAGCGCAGCGGAACAGCGGAGAGCAATTTCCGCTACGGTCGGCCGAACAGTTTCTAATGCAGTATTGATTGATCCCGAATCGCGGAAAGTCGTCGGAATGGAGCCGCACGCCTCTAGGCAGGACTTATCCGACTGAATCGACTGCAGAAGGGCGCGCCAGGATCTATCCGCTTAGCGCTGACGGGGACGAACGAGTTTGGCGTCGGTCGTATGAATCGTGCCTTCAGTTGGTGGCGCAGGGCAAGCTGACCGTGCACCGAAGGGAACACGATCTATCAGTCGAATTGAAGCGAGAGGAGCGCACGGCGGCTCTGACTTCAGCAACTGGGTGGATCCACGCTACAACGCCGGCGACATTTGGCGCGAATCTGCTGCGAGAGTATATATTGGTGCGCAGAACCCATTCTCGTATCCCGAAATCAATTAATACTAGTCGCAGATGCTATCTTCGCTGCCAGCCTTGAGATGATACGTGCGCAATGTTCTCGACTTTTTCGCTGGCTCCGGCACCACCGGCCACGCCGTCATCAACCTGAACCGCGAGGACGGCGGCCGACGCAAGTTCATCCTCGTCGAGATGGGCGACTACTTCGACACGGTGCTCCTGCCGCGCATCAAGAAGGTCACCTTCACGCCGGAGTGGAAGGACGGCAAGCCCAAGCGCCTCGCCACGCCCGAGGAAGCCGAGCGCAGCCCGCGCATCGTCAAGGTCGTCCGTCTCGAATCCTACGAGGACGCGCTCAACAACCTGGAGACCCGCCGCACCGACAAGCAGCAACTGCTGCTCGGCGCTGCCGAGGCGCAAGGCGCGGACGGCCTCAAGGAGCAATACATCCTGCGCTACATGCTCGATGTCGAGACGCGCGGCAGCCAGTCGCTGCTCAACGTGCAGGCCTTCACCGACCCCACGGCCTACAAGCTCAAGGTCAAGCGTCCCGGATCGGACGAGAGCCGCGAGGTCAACGTCGATCTGCTGGAGACGTTCAACTGGCTGATCGGTCTCACGGTCCGGCACATCGCCGCGCCGCAGACCTTCAGCGCCGCGTTCGAGCGCGACAGCGAGAAGCGCCTGCGCCTGAAGGGCCGCCTCAAGCAGGAGGCGGGCGGCCCGTACTGGTTCCGCACCGTCACCGGCACCACGCCCGACGGCCGCAGGACGCTCATCATCTGGCGCAAGCTCACCGGCGAGCCGGAGCAGGACAACCTGGTGCTCGACGAGTGGTTCACCAAGCAGGGCTACTCGGCCAAGGACAGCGAGTTCGACCTCATCTACGTCAACGGCGGCAACAATCTCGAGAACCTCAAGACCCCCGATGACCTGTGGAAGGTGCGGCTCATCGAAGAGGACTTCCATCGCCTGATGTTCGAGATGGAGGGGGCGTGATGGCACGGACGCCCGAGAACCGCCACGCGCACGCCGCCCTCCGCACCGAGCACCGCGCCAACAATCGGCCGCAGGTGCCGTTCGCCTACAAGCTGGTGCTCAACCAGTGGCTGCTTTCGCTGTTCAACGTGAAGCGCTTCGAGGACCTGGCCGAGCACCTGCGCAACGAGGCGCTGGAAGGGCTGGATGAGAACAACGTCCATCACTTCCACCACGCGCTCACCGCCCAGCTCTTCAATCTGACGCAATTGCCCACCGAGCTGCTGCTGGAGTACGACCAGAACATCGTCAAGCACACGCAGCGGCTGAACGAACGACGTATCACGCGCGGCGAGGAGCCGATCGTCTGGAAGTACTTCCAGTACCTAGCCCTGCTCTTCACCGAGATCTATCTCGACCGCTACTTCCGCGACCCCAAGGCGCTGCTCGCGGCGCTGAACGCGCAGGTAGCCATCTACAACGCGGACAAGCCCGAGGCCGACCAGATCGCGCCCTTCGACGAGGCCGCCGAGGCCTGGCCGCAGCTCAACAAGCTCGCCTTCTGGATGGCCACCGGCAGCGGCAAGACGCTGCTGATGCACGCCAACATCCTCCAGTACCAGCACGCCCTGACCCAGCACGGCCGGCGGCGCGAGCTGAACCGTATCCTCCTGCTCACGCCCAACGAGGGGCTCTCGCAGCAGCACCTGCGCGAGTTCGAGGCGGCGGGCATCGACGCGGAGCTGTTCAACAAGGACGGGCGCGGGCTGTTCAGCGGGCAGGCGGTCGAGATCCTCGAAGTGACCCGACTGCGCGACGAGATGGGCGACAAGACCATCGCCATCGACGCCTTCGAGGGCAACAATCTGGTGCTGGTGGATGAAGGGCACCGCGGCGCCAGCGGCGGCGAGGAAGGCGCGTGGATGCGCTTTCGCAATGCGCTGTGCGAGAAGGGCTTCTCCTTCGAGTACTCGGCCACCTTCGGGCAGGCGGTCAAGGGCAGCCCAGGCTCACCGAGCTGTACGCCAAGAGCACGCTGTTCGACTACTCGTACCGCTACTTCTACGGCGACGGCTTCGGCAAGGACTACCAGATCCTCAACCTCGACGAGGGAACGCAGCAGAACCACCTGGAGCTGTATCTGGTGGCCTGCCTGCTCTCGTTCTTCCAGCAGCAGCGGCTCTACCGCGAGCGCGAGCGCGACTTCCGGCCGTTCAACATCGAAAAGCCGCTGTGGATCTTCGTTGGCGGCAGCGTGACGGCGACGCTGGCGACGCGGGATGCTTCGGACATCGTGGAGATCCTGCAGTTCCTTGCGCCGCTACGTGGCAGACCGAGCGGGCAGCATTCAGCGCATCGAGCGCGTGCTGAACGCAGGGCCTCGATCACGGCGACGGGCAGGAACCTGTTCGCCGGGCGCTTTGCGTATCTCAATACTTGCGGACTCTCCCCGGCGCAGGTCTTCGACGAGACGCTTGCGACGCTTTTCAATGCGCCGGGCGGCGGGCAGCTCTATGTCGAGAACCTGAAGGGCGCGACCGGCGAAGTGGCGCTGCGGCTGGGCGCCGAGAACGAGCCCTTCGGCGTCATCAACGTGGGCGACGACGCCAAGCTGGTGAAGCTGTGCGAGGAGAACGGCCTTGCCACGGGCGAGCGCGAGTTCTCGGGGTCGCTCTTCCACGAGATCAACAAGCCGCACTCAACGGTGAACCTGCTGATCGGCTCGAAGAAGTTCACCGAGGGCTGGAGCAGTTGGCGCGTCTCGACGATGGGCCTGATGAACGTGGGCAAGGGAGAAGGCGCGCAGATCATCCAGCTCTTCGGGCGCGGCGTGCGGCTCAAGGGCTACGACCTGAGCCTCAAGCGCAGCGGCAAGACGGATCTACCGGAAGGCGTCGAGCGGCCCAAGCACATCGGCGTGCTCGAGACACTCGGCATCTTCGGCATCCATGCCGACTACATGGCGCAGTTCCGCGACTTCCTCGAAGAGGAGGGCCTGCCCACCAACGACGACCGCATCGAGTTCCTGCTGCCGGTGATCAAGAACCTCGGCACGCAGAAGCTCAAGACGATCCGCCTCAAGAAGACGATCAACGGCGTCAGCACCGAGTTCGGCGATGCGTTCCGCAAGCTCGGGCCGATTCCCACTGTGGCGCCGCCCAATCCTGGACGATCAGAACGAGGCCAAGCAACTGCAGCAGAACCAGCCTCGTGCTCAACTGGTACCCCAAGATCCAGGCGATGAAATCGGGCGGCTTGGTGGGCGGTGACGCGGACGCCGCGCCGAACGAGACCCATCTGACCGCCCGGCATGTGGCCTTCCTCGACCTCGACCGCCTCTACTTCGAGCTGGAGCGCTTCAAGGCCGAGCGCGGCTGGTACAACCTGAACCTGACGCGGCAGGGAATCGAAGCGCTGCTCGCTGACCAGAGCTGGTACCGCCTGCAGATTCCCGCAGAGGAGCTAGCTCGGTCGATTCGTTCGAGAAGGTGCGGCTCTGGGAGGAGATCGCCTTCGCGCTGCTCAAGAAGTACACCGAGCGCTACTACACCTTCCGCAAGCGGGAGTGGGAGCTGCCGCACCTCGAGTACCGCGACCTGGAAGGCGACGACCCGAACTTCCTTGGCGTGAAGGAATCACCGGACGAGGGCTACTACCGCATCCTGATCGACAAGTCGCAGGAGGAGATCGTCGCCAAGCTCGGGGAGCTCAAGGCCGCGATCGAGAAGGGCGACCTCAAGCCTTGGGAGTTCCAGGGCATGAAGGCCATCTGGTTTGGCAAGCACCTGTACCAGCCGCTGCTCTATCTCGACACGAACATCGTCGAGATCAGCCCCGCGCCGCTGAACAAGGGCGAGCGCCAGTTCGTCGAGGACCTCAAGGCGTTCCACGACGGCCACCCCGAGTTCTTCAAGACCAAGGAGCTCTACCTGCTGCGCAACCTGAGCAAGGGCCGCGGCGTGGGCTTCTTCGAGGCCGGCAACTTTCATCCAGACTTCATCCTCTGGCTGCTCGCGGGCGGCCAGCAGCACGTCATCTTCGTCGATCCCGAAGGGCATCCGGAACCTCGGGGCCGACCGATCCCAAGATTCAGTTCCACGAGACGATCAAGGAGATCGAGGAGCGCCTCGGAGATCCGACTTGCGCTGCAGTCCTTCATCGTCTCCAACACGCCGTCGCACACGATGCGGATGCTGTGGCAGCATGGAGAAGGCGAGATGCAGAAGCGGAACATCCTGTTCCAGGAGGAAGACCGGGACAGCTACGTTCGCGTGATGCTGAACGTCTGACGAGTGCCAAATGCGCGACGCGCTGCCGCTTGCCTCGTTCATCGGCTTCACCGGTACGCCGATCGAGCTGGCCGACGCCAACGCGCACGCAGTGTTCGGCGAATACATCAGCGTGTACCACATCCGGCGCGCCATGCAGGACGACGCTACGGTACCGATCGCCGACGAGAGCCGGCTGGCGAAGCTCTCGCTCGATGATTCCGCGCGGACAAAGATCGACCCGGAGTTCGAGGAGCCCACCGAGGGCGAAAGTGGTCGAGCACAAGGGGAAGCTCAAGACAAAATGAGCGCAGCTCGACGCCGTCGTCGACGCGGGGAAGCGCCGCTCAGTCTTGAACCCTCGAAAGGACAGGCCTTAGTGCCACGGGCGCGGGCTCGATCAGACTAGGGCGAAAAACTTCTATTTTTTCAATAGATTGCAACGGACCCTCCCGCATGCCGCACGCTAAATCCTGTGCTCGTTACGGCGACGGCGGAGTAATAGCGGTTGTTCCAGTGTTGTTCCGATTGTTCTTGACTTTTAGGTCTGCGCCACTTAATATGCGCGGCACAACATCGGAACAACGGAGTTACCGCGATGAATAGCCGCACCTACACAGCCAGTCTGAGTCAGACGCAGGGTCGCACCGGATACTCAGTGATCTTCCGGCACCCCGTACGCCAGGACGAGTCGACTGGCAAGCCGGGGCTCCGAATCCGGAGGGGTCTCGGAACGCGCGATGAGCGTGAGGCGGAGCGCCTTTGCAAGGAGCTCGACACTCTGTTGGCCGATCCGCAGTTCCACCACGTTGCGGCAAGAGCCGACGCCGAGCGTCGATTCGACTCAAGGGTCGTGGACATCTTCTACGACAAGATGGTCCCGGAAGAGGTGGACTACCTCGCGCTGCGCGAGCAGGAAATTCCGTTGCCGCCCACGGAGCCGGATGGCTATCGACGGGTGCTGTTCCTTGGTACGACAGGCGCTGGCAAGACGACCCTGGTCCGGCAACTCGTCGGCACAGATCCGATTAAGGAGCGGTTCCCTTCAACCTCGACGGCGAAGACGACCATCCACGACACGGAAATTGTGGTCGCCGAAGGCCCTTGGCGCGCCGTGATCACATTCGCGTCCGCAGAAGAGGTGAGGGAGTACTTGTGCGAGTGCATTTCGGCAGCAGTACTCGCCGCGGCGAGGAATGCCGGCGACAGGTCGATCCTCCAGCGCTTGCTCAATCACGTCAATCAGCGTTTCCGGTTCAGCTACGTGCTCGGCAACGGTGCCGCCGGACTTGCCACCGCCGACGAGGACGACGAGGAAAACGAGATGAGCAGGACCCCGGAACTCTTTTCCCCGGAGGAGCTCGGCGAAATTGATCTGGAAGAGACGAACAAGCTGCTGGCCAGTTCTGTCGCGCGCGTGCGCAAGCTCGCCACCCGGCTCGGAAAGCAGCTGCGCGAGGAACTGCAGGCGCGCGACGGCGAGGACGAGCGGGTGATCGAGGAGATCTTCGAGGAAGTGCTCGACGATCTGCTGCGGGACGAGGAGGAGTTCCAGGAGGTCGCGGATTCCCTCATGGAGGAGATCGAGAAGCGCTTTGAGCTTCTTCCGGATGGCGATACCAGCAAGACGAAGCAGGGATGGCCTCTCAGTTGGCACGGAACCTGGCCGTCCGAGGAGCGTGAAGTACTTTTTGAAGGCGATCTCGCGCTTTTCCAGCAACTACGCGCCGTTCTTCGGCAGACTGCTCACGCCTCTGGTGAACGGCGTACGCGTCGCCGGGCCCTTTGTGCCGACATGGGTGAATGGCGCGCCGCCCAAGCTGGTCCTGCTCGACGGCGAAGGCTTGGGCCATACGCCCAAGTCCTCGTCCTCGGTGTCGACCAGCGTCAGCCGCCGCATGGAGTCGGCGGACGCAATCGTGCTCGTTGATAACGCGATACAGCCAATGCAGGCGGCGCCGCTTGCCGCCATGCGCGAAGCCATCGCCACCGGCAATGCGCGCAAACTGATAATCACGTTCACGCATTTCGACGAAGTAAAAGGCGACAACCTTCCTGGCCCGCGCCGCAAAGATCCAGCACGTTCTCGCATCGGCCGAGAATGTTCTCGCCACTTTTGGCGAGGAACTAGGCCCGTTCGCTGAGCGCGCGCTGCGCAAACGACTGGAGGAAGCCAGATTTTTCCTGGCAGGCATCGACAAGCCCCTGACGAATGACACGGCCGCGCAGCGGCGCACGGTGGACGAGCTGCGCAAGCTGCTCCACGCCGTCGACCGCGTGATTGAACGTCCGGTGCCGACGAAGGCGCGGCCAGTCTACGACCGGATGAACCTGGTGCTCGCGGTGCGCGGCGCTGCGGAGGCTTTCCAGAACGGATGGCAACCGCGGCTTGGCCTCGCGCACAAGCCCGAAATCCCGAAGGAGCATTGGACGCGCGTCAAGGCGCTCAGCCGCCGCCTGGCGACGGGGATGGCGGACGAATACGATACTCTGCGGCCGGTCGCGGACCTGCGCAAGGAGCTGGTGGAGCGGATGTATGTCTCTTATCCAGAACCCGGTGAGTTGGGAAGGACCTGAGGCGAGCGACGACGAACGCCAGCAGATCTACGACACTCTGGCGGACAATCTTGCTAAGCGCGCGCTACGTCTCGCCACGCAGCGGGTCTGGTCGGAACACGCCTCCGAGTGGCAGAACGCATACGACAAGAGTGGCAAGGGCTCGACCTTTGTGCGCGCCAGGATCATCGCAAACGATATCTATGCGCCGGCAGCGCCGATCCCGGATGTCACGCCTTCGCCGGATCGCAACCAGTTCCTGCACGAAGTCGTTGGCGAGGTCAACGCCGCCGCCAAAGAGATCGGTGTCGTGCTGAAGTGACTCAACCGAACTATTCGCTCCAGCTAGTCAATCGCACCGCTGCGCACGCCCGGCTAGCCACCGGATAAGCAGAAGAAGGCGACGCAGATGGTATTAGAACATGCGGAATTGCTACCGGAGTCTTTGGCGGCGGTGTAATGTCACGAGAAAGAATCGTGCGCGTTACTGGATGCCACTCTCCGATATTGAGCGGCAGCATACCGTAAGTGAGGGTTTGCGATGTCGGTACATTCCGCATTTCTTGCAGCGCTAACCAAAGAGGATAGGGCGAGCATTGAGCGACGACTTTTGGACCGGCAATCAGGTCGTTGCTTTATCTGTGACGACGTCATTGATCTGGTCCTTCACCAAGGCCAATTGGATGTCGACCACATTGTTCCGGTCGTGTCGAATGGGCCCGATGAAGAGAACAACTTCGCTTTAGTTCATGCGACGTGCAATCGTTCCAAGAGCGCCTCGGATTTGCGAGTGGCGCGCCGAATGGCGGAATTCGATAGATTGCAGGAGGAAGCCCGATTAGCGGGGCTCGTGGAGCGCATCTTGGACATGTCCTTGCAGCGTCATAAGGGAGCATCCGCGCAATTTCGCGTAAAGCGCAGCGCAAAGGACGTGGAATATTCGTTGCCGGAGATCGGCGATAACTCAATTCATGTCGTACCGCTGCATAACGATCCGCTAAGCGGAATGAACTACTTTTTCGCGCTCTTGCCACTCGAGTACTTGCATCACGACGACCGCATCAATCCAAGAAGCATCGGATTTAACATTCGAGGACTCATCGAAGAGTTCATGAGAGGGAGGCCACAGCTTCACGTCGCCCTCGCCTGGTGGACGCCCGATGCCGATGGCCGGGGATCCATCAAAGTATTCGACGGACAACACAAAGCTGCTGCGCAGATTCTCCTCGGAGTTCGACAGTTGCCTGTTCGTGTCTTTGTCGATCCGGACACCAACGTGCTCCTTGTCGCGAATACAAACGCTGGAGACAAACTGAAGCAGGTCGCCTTTGACACAGCGGTGCTTCGACACCTGGGCAGCTCGCTGTTCATGGAGCGTCTGCGACAGTATCAGTCGATGAAGGCGTTGGGCGAGGCGGACTACTCATTCAGCGAGAAAGATCTGGTCGGCTTCTTCAAGGGCGAGCACAGAGAGATGCTTCGCTACATCGTAGACGCAGTCAGAGACTCCGTGACACATAACAAGAACAATCGACTGATGGAGTTCGTGGAGTGGTCGGGCAAGTCGGCAGACCGTCCGCTCGCGTATAGCACGCTCGAGAGAACGTTTTTCAAAGAGTTTCTATACAAGAAGGCACTCGAACAGAATATCGATGATGGCCTTGAAAGTGGCGACAACTCACGCGTGTTGGAGCGCGAGCAACTTGTTCGACTGATGGGTTTGTTTGCCGACGTGTTCTTCGTCGGACAATGGGATCCGGACGTTGGCGGTCGACGCCTTGAGAACCAGATTCAGAAAGGCGAGGCGTTTCCGGAAAATCATTTGCGGGCGTGGCGTATTTCGCGCGAGGAAATTCTGGGCAACATACTGATGTGGGTGCGAACTGTGATCGAGAATTACTTTGCCTGGACGGGTCAAGTAGTTGACCGCGAGCGGCTTCTACATCACGGTTTTCCGGAGGAGCTGTGGCGGCGTGTTGATCGCTTCCTACGTAACGTAGCGACGTTGCCGTGCTGGGTAGACCGGAATTTAAGCAACACTGTATTTGGCGCCAAGCAGAATCTTGACTATTGGCAGCGTGTCTTCAAAACTGGCACGACGCCGACCGGGGTTCGCGTGCTTGCGCAGCCGCTAGACTTGACGCGAATGATTCAGTAGTTAGTCGCGCAATACACATGGCAAGCGTACCTGGCAAGGGTCGAGTTAATCGGGCGCTCAAAGCGGCACAGCGCGAGGTTAAGAATGCTTCCAATCGCGTCAATCAGAAAGCGGCGAAATTATTGGCACGTGGCGACTATGAAGGTGCCGAAGTCGTGGTGGATCTTGGTCGCCGCGTGAGAGAGTTCGGAAGTCAGTTGGCCGAGTTGGCTATTTCTTGGCGTCAGCTTAGGGGAGCGGTTGGTGATCAGCCCAACGGGGATTTGGAGCCCACTGCGCCTTGGAAACTGTATTCACCTATTCTGAAAATGCTGATTGGCAATGGCGGTACGATGACATGGAAAGCGGTTGAGAAAGGCCTCGGGTCCAGTTCTGTCTTTCAACCGGTGCCCGGCGATTTGGTGATGCGAAAGGGTAAACCGCGGTGGCTTAGTTCAGCACGCAAGGCTCGCGCCGGTCTGGTCAAGGAAGGCTTTGTTGAGAAACGTGGGGGATTGGAGTGGAGGATAACCGCGGCAGGCCGTAAGGCTGCGGAGACTGAAGTACGGCTGTAGGCCAGCACGACTCAATTTCAAATCACATCGTTCGCATTCGGCAGCGGTCACGCTTTAGATGCGCTACTGGTGGGTCAACCAAAACCAGACCTACCGCCAGGAAATCGACGGCGGCTACATGTGGTCGCCCAAAGTCAGCAAGAACGGCAACCTCAATCCGTTCTATGAGTTCATGCGCGAGGTCGCGCCCGGCGATCTGATCTTCTCGTTCGCCGACACGCGCATCAAGGCCATTGGGATCGCGACTATCCTCCGTGTTACGACTGCCCCAAGCCGCCGGAGTTTGGTGCGGCCGGCCGCGTCTGGGGCGATGCAGGCTGGCGTGTCGATGTGCGCTGGCGCGAGCTGCATGCTCCGGATCAGGCCGAAAGATCCACATGGAGTTGCTGCTCGCCCTTTCTGCCGGCGAAGTACTCACCGCTTCAGACGACAGGCGATGGTCTCCAGAGCATCTACCTGACGGAACGTGCCGCCGAGCTTGGCGGATGCGCTGATTCAGCTCATGGGCCGCGAGGCCGCCGAGACGCGAGCAGCTCGCGCGGATCGCTGGGTGTCGGATGTCGTCCGATCCGCGATCGCCGGCGCAGGCGCAGGCCGAGTGGGAAGAGGATCTCGCCCGGAGCGTGGAACAGGACACGCGGATCCCGGTCACCGAGAAGCGGCAGGTGATCTTGGCGCGCCGAGGGCAAGGCAAGTTCCGCGAGCGCGTCTCCAAGATCGAGCACGCCTGCCGGATCACCGGCGTCAATCGGCCGGAGCACCTGATCGCGAGCCACTGCAAGCCTTGGCGCGACTGCGAATCCAACGACGAACGCCTGGACGGCGAGAACGGGCTGCTGCTTACGCCGACGGTCGATCACCTGTTTGATCGCGGGTTCATCTCGTTCGAGAACGATGGCGATCTGCTGGTATCGCCGGTCGTGCATCGCGAGTCGCTGCGGCGCATGGGCATCCCGCCGGACGAGCGGCGCAATGTCGGCGGGTTTACGGAGGGGCAGAGGACGTATCTGGAGTTTCACCGGGAGGCGGTGTTTTTGGCGGCGAGAGTGAAGACTTAGAGCTTAGTGTGATCCTGACGGCCTGCTGAAGAACGGGGCACTCCCGCTGAGGACGTTTCAATTGCATCGCATAGTGAAGGACTCGCCTGATGTTTAAGAGATCGAAATCGCGGCCACCGCTGAAAGCACCGCCCCTCCGAGTGCCAGGCCAGTCACTCGAGGCGGCCATTCATCGAGTAGTAGACAGTGTCACGACCCTATGGATTCTGTTGCCACTTCAACTATGGGCTGTTGCTGCCCTGGAATGGTGGGCCAAGGCCAATGACATCGGTCGGCAGCCGTGGGTATTCGCAGCCGCAGCATTGATCGTGACCGTGATAGGCGTGAAGCGCATCTATCGCGCACGAGTCCGTGTCAAAGCGCTGAAGCTTGGACTGGCTGGGGAACGAGCCGTCGGTCAGTTTCTGGAGGGTCTGCGTATTGGTGGCGCGCGCATACTGCACGACATTCAAGGAGACGACTTCAATGTTGATCATGTCGTCGTTTCCAGCCGAGGAATCTACTGCATTGAGACGAAAACGATTACAAAACGTCGCCCGGATGCCATCGTCCACTACGACGGCCTGAGGGTACTCGTAGACGGCAGAGCTCCAGACCGCGATCCAATCAAGCAAGTCACGGCTGCAGCGAAGTGGTTAAGCACACAAATTGCAGATTCGACGGGGAAGCGTTTTTGGGTTCGTCCGGTGGTCGTCTATCCAGGCTGGTTTGTTGAAACTCCACTAGAAGCTCGCGGCGCGCCAGTGTGGGTACTGGAACCAAAGGCGCTCGCGAAGTGGATTGAGAACGAGTCCACGAGCATCGACGACTCGGACGTATCGCTCATCTCGTATCACTTGGCCAGAATGGTCATGGCGGGGGAGACCAAGAGTTTCGATCTGTAGTTGAGTCACAGCCCTCAGGATGCGCCTAATGCGGGATCGATTTGCGGCTCCTGCCTTGAATGAAGCGCATGGGCATACCGCTGGACGAGCGGCGCAATGTGGGAGCGTTTTCGGAGGGGCAGCGGCGATACTTGGAGTATCACCGCGGGTTGGTATTTCTGGAGGCGAGGGTGCGGCGCGACTAGGGTCAACGGTCAACGGTCAACGGTCGACTGTCGCAACGCGCTCGCGCTGACGCTGAATCGTCAGGGCGTTTGAATCGTCCCAGACGCACGACCGGTCGCGGGCGCGGGACTGCGATGGAACTTCTGTCTTCGACTCCGCAGGCCGCGACGGCCGCATCGTCGTCGTACCGCCCTGCGGTGCAGACGCAGGCCGCGCCGGCGGACTTTGATCCCGGTTCACTGGCGGTGCGGGACTCTCGCTCCGCGACATCGGTACTCCGTCGGCGTCGATGCGGCGCGGCCTTTCTTGAGTCGTCGCGACCGGTTCGGGTCGGTCATCGTCCCTGCGCGGGCGGATAACAGGCGGGCTGTCCGCTCCGCGATCGATCGGAAGCCCATCGCGGTCGACGGGTCTGCGCGGCGCGGTGTCGCGTACGACGCGCTCCCTGGGAGGGGTGCGCCTCGCGGGTACCCAGCACCAGCGATTCCTGTGATCCAGATACGCCCATCGGCCCGAATGAAACGTTTGGTAGCCCCAGGGCATCGAGTTGACCCAGGTGAATCTCGTGCCGAAGTGCTGCCAATGGCCGTAACGGAAAGGATCGTAGCCGCCGTACGCAGTGGATGGCATCCACACGCGACCGTAACTGGGCTCGTCGTACCACTCGCCGTAGCGGTCGAGTTCTTCGTACTCGTCGCCGCTCGCCATCGACTCCGGTGACGGCTCCAGGTCGGCGAGCTGTACCTCACGCTCGAGAACCCAGTCGTCGAAGGCATCGGCCGATCGCGGCGTCGCAAGACTCGCGAGCGCCTGGTGCCCCTCGAGCCGGACGCGCTGGCCGTCGGCAATTCGCACCGGCCCGCCTGCGGTCATTGCTTCCGCGGCGCCACCGCGCACGGTGAGATCGGTGATGCCTTCCGTGGGCACTGCGATGCGATATTCGCCTGGCTCGCGGAGTGTAAGGGTGGTATTGGACGTCGCGACCTCGAAGGTCTCGTCGTCGAATAGCTCCCGCAGTGTCACGCTCGCCGTGCCGTGGTTCAACTCGACCCGAACGGTCGTCGCGTCGAGCGTGGCGATGGAAAGCTCGGTGCCTTCATCGAGCCGGACAGTCGCGGTGCCGAGCGTGAGCTCCGCCCGTCCGCCGGTCTTTCGTGACGAGGCGATCACCCGGAATCAACGGGCGGTCGGGAAGGGCGGAGGGCGCCGATTCCTGCGCGGCATGGAACGCCACCTCGCCTTCGACATAGCCCAGGCGCGCGATGCGTTCCGGCGAATCGAGCGGCTCGCCCCAGGCGAGGCTCGATGCCGAGAGCGCCAGTACCAGCAGGGTGCGAGGCAGCTTCATGGCGGTTCCATCATAGGCCTCTGGCAGGTGAATACAGGCTGAATAACAATGATTTCGACGGGTGGATCGGGCCTATGTTCCCGCCCAATTTGCTATAATTCGGCTTGTGAAGAGAGGAGCTTCCGCTCCCGCCAACCGACCTGATGGGCACGGTGGTACCTCCCGCAAACGGAGCACACGGCCGCAAGGCAAATGTGAATTTCACCCGGTGGCCGACGCATGACCACCCTGATGATCGACCCCGACGACGGCGAGACCGATTTCTATGTCATGGACGGAAAGCCCATCGCGCTGTGGCCCGACTGGGACTACGCGGAGTTCAGGGCATTCGTGAAGGCGCGACACGCGCTGTCGTAGCCGGCGCCGATTGGCGTTGGCGAACGCTCCCTTCGATATTGCGAAGAAGCCGCCAGTTTCGAAATGACCAGAGCGGCGATCTCTCCAGAATGATGGCCGCTAATGCCTTCATCGACTCGCGCGGACGATCCGAGTGGAATCGCACAGCGCATTCTGGTGCTGCGTGGACAGCGGGTGCTGCTGGATGCGGATCTGGCGGCCTTGTACGGCGTTTCCGTGAAGCGGTTGAACGAGCAGGTCAAACGGAATCGCGCCAGGTTTCCGGGCGATTTCGTGTTTCAGCCAGAAATCAATGAGATACGCTTTCTAAGGTCGCAATTTGCGACCATAGACACGGGTCGGGGACGCCATAGTAAATACCCGCCGCTGGCCTTTACCGAACACGGCGCCATCATGGCCGCAATGGTCTTGAACAGCCCGCGTGCCGTGGAGATGTCGGTCTATATTGTCCGCGCCTTCGTAAAGTTGCGGGATTTTGGCCTCGAACACGGAGCTCGCGCCGCAAGCTCGATGCGCTGGAGAAATCGGTCTGCGACGCTGGATGCCACGACGCGCCAACAGTTCGAGGAGGTCTACGCTGCAATTCGAGCGCTGATGGCGCCGCTTGTAACAAGTCGCGACCGATTGGCTTTACGGCGGTCTGGACAAGGACCGCTGAGTTGCGGATGACCGTACGGCGTGGCTCGATGATTTTCGTCGGCTTCGGCCTGACGATCGCCGCCCTTGCGGCTCTGGGTGTGATCGCATCGGGCGCGGGCCGGATTACGGCTTCTGTTGCTCCCGGCAAAACCTCGCGACATCCTCCCGCAGGATCTCCGCCAACCTCCCCGCCGCCTTCCCCGGATTCTCCGGATCCGCAAACACCAGGTAGAGCTGCCCGAACCGCTCGCCACCGCCCTCGATCGCCAGCCGCTTGAGCTGACCCGCCTCCATCTCGCGCTGAATCGTCTCCTCCGCAAACCACGCGAAGCCGAGCCCCATGCAGGCGGCGGCGATCTGCGTCGCCTTGTGCGACACCGTCCAGCGCTGCTCGGCGCCGAGCCAGCCGCCGGATTCCCGCGCGCGCTGCTGCGCCGTGTCGCGGATCACGAGCTGGCGATGCTCGCGGAGATCATCGAGCGTCGCCGGCCGGCCGAGGTGATGCAGCGGATGATCCGGGTGGGCGGCGGGGACCAGGCGCAGCGGCATCAGCGAATCCCCTGAGAACCCTTGCGGAATGAACGGGCTCACCGCGAAATCCACGCGCCGCTCCTGCAAGGCCTCGTCGGTGCCGCCGAGCACGGTCTCGTAGAGCTGCACGCGGATTTCCGGGCGCTCCTTCGCGAAGCGTTCGAGCGAGCGCAACAACACCCAGGTCGGAAACACGATCTCGATGGCGATCCGCACTTCCGGCTCCCAGCCGGCGGCGAAGCTCGCGGCACCGCGCTCGAGCGACGCGGCGCGTTCCAGCAGGAGTTGCGCGCGCCGGTAGAGCACCTGCCCGGGCGGCGTGAGTTCCGCCTTGCGGCCGCGGATCTCGAAGAGCTTCACGTCGAGCTGCTGCTCGATCTTCTGCACCGCGTAGCTGACGGTCGACTGGGTCTTGTGGATCTGCTCGGCCGCCTGCGCATAGCCGCCGGCCTCCACGACCGCGACCAGGGCGCGCCATTGCTCGAGGCTGATTCGGGGTGTCGTCATATCGATCCAATCGATAGATAGACCCGAATTTATCCGCTTTTTTATCGATTGTACAAATACTTAAATACCTGGGACCGCAAAGGAACACCCAGGAGGACCGCCATGAACCCCCGCATCGTCAACCACATCGTCCTCAGCACCGAGACCTCGGACGGCGCCGGCGTGCGCCTGCGCCGCAGCTTCGGCTCGGCCGCGGCGCTCCGGCTCGATCCCTTCCTGCTGTTCGACGAGTTCGGCACCGACAACCCGGAGGACTACATCGCCGGCTTTCCGCCGCACCCGCACCGCGGGTTCGAGACGGTCACCTACATGATCGACGGCCACATGCGGCACGAGGATCACCTCGGCCATGTCGGCGAGCTCAAGAGCGGCGGCGTGCAGTGGATGACGGCCGGGCGCGGGATCATCCATTCGGAGATGCCGCAGCAGGATCGCGGCCGCATGCGCGGCTTCCAGCTGTGGATCAACCTGCCGGCGCGCGACAAGATGCAGCCCGCCCGCTATCGCGACGTGCCGGCCGCGGAGATTCCCGTGGTCGCGCTCACGGGCGGCGGCGAGCTCAAGCTGATCGCCGGGCGCCTGTCGATCGAGGGCCAGGACCTCGCCGGTCCGATCAATGCGACGCCGGACGCGATGGCGACCGATCCGCTCTATGTGGACGTGACGCTGCCCGCGGGCCGGATGTTCCAGCTTCCGGTGAGCGCGGGTCACCACGCGTTCGTCTACCCGTTCGAGGGCGAGGTCACGATCGCGGGCGCGAGCGTCGGCAAGCACAACGCCGCGGTGCTGAGCGATGGCGATCGCGTCACCGTGACCGCGGGCGCCGCGGGCGCGCGCTTCGTGCTGGTGGCGGGCAAGCCGATTGACGAGCCGGTCGTCCAGTACGGGCCCTTCGTGATGAACACGCGCGAGGAGATCGAGCAGGCGGTGGCGGACTTCCGCGCCGGGCGGCTCGCCGCGTAGACCCGATTTTGAAACAGACATCCAAGGAGAATTCGAGATGAATACGTCACTGTCCTATGCACCGACCGTCGGTCGGTTCCTGCTCGCGGCGATCTTTTTGATCAGCGGCTTCGGCAAGCTGGCGGATCCCGCGGGCACCATCGGCTACATCAGCGCCGTCGGCCTGCCGTTGCCGGAGGTCGGGTATGCGCTTGCCGTGATCCTCGAGATCGGCGGCGGCCTGCTGCTGATCGCGGGCTATCAGACGCGGCTCGTGGCGCTCGCGCTGGCGGCGTTCACGCTCGTTGCGGCGATTGCGTTCCACAGCAACTTCGGCGACCAGAACCACTTCATCCACTTCCTGAAGAACGTCGCGATCGTCGGCGGGCTGCTTGCAGGTGGCGGCGTTCGGGGCGGGAAAGTTGAGCGTCGACGCGACGGAGGGCGGTGCGCGCGCCT
This sequence comes from uncultured Gammaproteobacteria bacterium, assembly GCA_963775415.1. Lineage (GTDB taxonomy): Bacteria > Pseudomonadota > Gammaproteobacteria > Steroidobacterales > Steroidobacteraceae > SCUD01. The sequence continues at coordinate 701,524 of CAVZIO010000002.1, read as the reverse complement.
GAAGGTGCGGTGATTTCGCAGGGAATGCGGGTGTTTCATGAGGGCCGCGCAGGGCGGCCCTCTGGAATGATCGGGGTCGATGACGTCGCCAGGTCGCAATGCTAAAGCAGCGGGAATAGCGCAGCGAATCTTGGTGTTGCGTGGGCAGAGGGTATTGTTGGATTCGGACTTGGCTGAACTCTATGGAGTACGGACCGAACGATTGAATCAACAGGTGCGTCGGAACTGGAACAGGTTTCCAGGCGATTTTGTGTTTCTCTTGAAAATCAGTGAGTTACGTAGTAACTGCTTGCAAATTGCAAGCAGTTCCCGGAAATACCGCGGGCCTAGCCGTCCACCACTGGCCTTTACCGAGCACGGGGCAATCATGGCGGCGACGATTTTGAACAGCCCGCGCGCCGTGGAGATGTCGGTTTATGTCGTTCGCGCTTTCGTGAAACTCCGCGAGGTCCTGGCGTCGAACACTGAGCTGGCCGGTAAGCTCGCCACGCTGGAAAAAACCGTCGCATCGCTCGACGCCAGGACTCGGCGCCAGTTCGAGGACGTCTACGCGGCCATTCGCGCGCTTATGGCGCCGGCGGCAACAAAGTCACGGCCGATAGGGTTTACGGCCGATCTCGATCGGGAGTCGGCGAAGTAGGGCGCGCGAGTTCACTAACCCCCGCCAGGAGGTTGGACGTGAATGCGTTCAGGGGGAGCAGTTCAAACGCAATGTAGGCGACGTCCGACTTGCTGAGGGGGCCGACAGGCGGGCCGGTTGCGCTATTCTTGCGGTCATGAACACCTCACGCTTCGTGGCCTGCACCGCGACCGCACTGGCGATCGCCTTTTCATCGCAAGCACTCGCCCAGCAGCTTGAGCAGGACGTTCCGGTTCTGAGCGACGAGATTACGGGCCGGCTTGAGGGCTACAGCTACAGAGAAGGGCCGGAGTCGCATCTCGAGTTTCGCGGCACGTCAATTGCGCTTGCCGCCGACGGCGATGCCGAAGTCGAATTCCAGGATGGACGGGCACGTGTCGCTGTCTCGGTGCGCAAGCTTCCGGATCCTGCGAGCCTGGGGCCGTTCTCGACCTATGTGCTGTGGGCTGTCTCCGTCGATGGCCGCGGCAACAATCTTGGTTCCCTGGAGGTGGAGAATGGTCGCGGTTCGCTAAAGGCCAGCACGCCACTTTCGCAGTTCGCGCTGATTGTGACCGCGGAGCCACACTTCGCGGTGAGCGCGCCGAGCCGCGCGGTCGTGCTCCAGAACCTCGGAACGCGGGTCCAGGGCGGGAAAATAAACATTGCGGCGCTCAAGATGCGCATGGACTACTCGACGCTGATCGCGCAGTCGCGCGCGGCAACCGCCGATACGCCGCATGACCTCGTGCAGGCACGTTACGCGCTCGACATCGCCGAGGCTGCGGATGCGGGCCGGTTGGCGGCCCGTGAGTTCACGCACGCGGAACAGCTCCTCGCCCAGGCCGAGACCGCGCAGGCCGACAAGAAATCGAGCGTGAGGAATACCGCACCGCAGCTTGCGCGCGAGGCCGTGCAGCAGGCGGAAGATGCGCGCTTCAAGGCCGTACTGGCCGGGATTACCGAGCGACGTGACGCAGCGGCCCGCGCCGCGCGCGAGGAAGCCGAGAAGAAGGCGGCAGGCGAAGCCACGATTGCGGCCGAGGAAGCCAAGCGCCGCGAAGGGTTGGCCGCGGAGGCCGCGGGTCTTGAAGCCGAAAAGCGGGCACGCGCCGACCTCACCGCGCGGCTGAACCGCGCACTGCCGACACGCCAGACGGACCGCGGCATCGTCGCGGAGATCGCCGGCGTAGAGTTTGCGACCGGGGCCGCGACGCTGAATCCGAACGCGCGCGAGGCGCTCGCGCGCTTCGCGGGGATTGTCGGCGTGTATCCCTCGCTCCGCTTCAAGGTCGAGGGCCACACCGATACCACCGGCAGCGACGAGACCAACCGGAACCTGTCCTTGAAGCGCGCGACGACCGTGCGCGACTACCTGATCGGGCAGGGCGTCGATGCCAGATCGATCAAGGTCGAGGGCCTTGGTCCGGACCGACCGGTTGCTGACAACGCGACGAGTCAAGGGCGCGCGCGTAACCGGCGCGTGGAGATCATTCTCACGGGCGACCTCGTGACGGCGCCCTGAAGCTCAGGCTACTGCGCCTGCATCGGAAATTCGGTCGTCTCCCGGACGTCATTCACGAAGTAGCCCGTGTCTCCGAAGCAGGAGAACGGAATCCACTTGTGCTCTTCATAGTGCAGTGAGACGCGCTTTCCGATGTTCGCGTTGATCTTGGCGGCGACGTCGTCATCCCGCACGGTGAAGTAGAACTTCTCCGCCACGGTCCCCGGCATCGTCACCATCGCCATCTCGCCCTCCCAGGTTTTGCAGATCCAGCCCTTCTTCGAGAGCTTCTGCACGTAACCCGCGCGCTCGCCCTCGGCGTACGTATAGGCCAGGGTAAAGGCGGTAAATGCAGATACCACGATGAGCACGCCACTGATGATGTAAACGATTGCTCTTTTCATTCGCATCATTATGCGCCCAATGTGCAATGGAAATGACAGTGGCGCATCATGGCGCCCAGCCAGGAGGCCCTATGAAACTCGACTCCAAAGCTTTAGCTGCGAAACTCAACAAGATCCTCGAATTTGAACTCGCCGGCATGGTGCGTTACACGCACTATTCGCTGATGGCCTTTGGCTACAACCGGATTCCGATCGTCGGCTGGTTGCGCGCGCAGGCCACGGAAGCCCTGACGCATGCGCAGCAGGCGGGCGAATTGATCACGCAGATTGGCGAGCATCCTTCGCTCGCGATCGGGCCGCTGCTCGAGACGCACAAGCACGACATCGGCGACATCCTGCGCGAGGCGCTGCAGCACGAGCGCGACACGCTCGCGCTCTATCACGAGTTGCTCAAGATGGCGGAGGGGCAGTCGATCCTGATCGAAGAGTACGCGCGCCAGATGATCTACCAGGAAGAGCAGCATCTCGGCGAAGTGGACAAGATGTTGCGTAAACCGGGGGATATCGGGAAAGCCGGCGGTTGACTGCCGCACGGTTGGGCGCACTGGCATGCCTGCTTGGCATCGCGGCGATTTCGGCTGCGACAGAACCTCAACAACCCCGCATCATCGCCTACGTCGCCGGCTGGTCGATGCCGGCGGTCATACACCCCGAGAAACTGACGCACATCAATTTCGCATTCGCGCGAATCGACAAGGGTGGCAGGGTCGTCTTCGAGAATCCGGATTTCGCGCCGGCCCTGAAGTCGCTGCTGGCCCTGAAGCAGCAGAATCCGCAGCTGAAAATCATCATCTCGGTCGGCGGCTGGGAGGCCGACGGCTTCTCCGATGCCGCGCTGACCGATGCCTCCCGGAATGCTTTCGCCGAGAGCGCGGTCGAGCTGCTGCGCGCGCACGGGGCGGACGGGATCGATCTCGACTGGGAGTACCCCGGGCAAGGTGTCGCCGGGATCAAGTATCGAGCCGAGGACAAGCAGAATTTCACGCTGCTGCTGAAGACCCTGCGCAGCGCAGCTGGATGCGGCGAGCGCCGCGGCGGGCCGCAGCGGCCGCGACCGCTATCTGCTCACGATCGCATCGGCGGACCGCGAGTACTTCGAACACACGGAGATGAGCCGGCTGCACGTGTTTCTCGACTGGATCAACGTCATGAGCTATGACTTCTTCAACAGCCTGACGTCGACTACCGGGCATCACGCGGGCTTGCATGCCTCGGAACTTGCCGCGCCCGGGGATCGCAATGCCGACGCCTCCGTCCGGCAGCACATTGCGGCGGGTATTCCGGCGCACAAGCTCGTGCTCGGCGTCGCGTTCTACGGCCGCGGCTTCGCCGGCGTGAATCCATTGAACAACGGGCTTCATCAGCCGTACGCGCGCTACGAGGGCGATCACAGCTACGCCGAGCTGCTGGAGAAATTCATCGACCGGGAAGGCTTCGTCCGGCACTGGGACGAACGCGCCAGGGCGCCTTATCTCTGGAACGAGGCGACGAAGACCTTCATCACCTACGACGACCCGCAGTCGATCCGTACGAAGGCGGACTATGTGCGCGAGAAAAGCCTGGGCGGGATCATGTTCTGGGAGTTGAGCCAGGACCGGAATGACGAGCTGCTCGATGTCATTGCAGGATCTCTGCGCCAGCCCAAGGCGGCCGGGAAGGCGAGGCGGCTAGATCCCGAACGCTTTCAGCACGGCGTCCAGGAATCCCTCGAGCCCGCGGCCCGCAATTCCCGTTCGGCGGCGATTATCCGGAATTTCCTCGTACACGAATCGGCCCGGCCCGCCGCCGAACAGGTCATTGAACAAGTCTTCCTGTCCGCGCAAATAAGAAATGAAGGTCTCGCAGCGCGTCGTGCGGTAGTCGAGATTCGCGCTGAACCCGAGCGTGGCCGCCTGATTGATGAGCCGCGCCTGGTTTGGTTGCGGCTCTTCGGTGCGCACGCCGCGGCAGCCTTTCAGGATGACTTTGCAGGGCCCGTGAAACACGAGGTAACGAAATTGCAGCGTCAGCCAGGCGTGCAGGCTCAGCAAGCGCCAATGGCGGGTGATCACGACGGCGGATCGCGCCGGCTTCACGACACCGGCGAGTGACCGCGGCTGGATCACCATCGCAGCGCCCGCGGGAATCTCGATGAGGCCGACTTCACCGAAAGGATCGTCCTGGGCAGAAACGACAACGCGTGTCGGCGCCGCACCCTCCGGGCGAATCGAGGTGAGTGCGTACATGCCCGACGCGATGCTGGACAAAGGGATTCCCCAGTTCATGAGCCAGACGGTCTGCTTCCGCGCGGGCCGGCTGCTGCTCTGAAGGAAGTTCGCCTGCACCAGCAGTTCATCCTCCTGGCCCACTTCGATCGGCGTCGACACGGCCGACGGTGGCGGCTGCGGAAGCGGCGGCGCCTTCGGATCGGGGAGGATGCAAATCGGCGCGAGCCGGCTCGCGGCCGGGGCGAGCACGAAATACAGGAACGCCTTGATGACGATCGGCAGGATCAGGATGCCGACGAGAATCAGGAGCGCCGCGGGCAAATTCGACTTTATCGCGGCGGAGAGCCGCTCGGCAGGTTTTTCCGCGAGGCGTTCTCGCTGCGCGTGAATGCGGCCTTCGAGGCTCCTGATCTCCTGGGCCTTGCGATCCCGGTCCTCGAGGGTCTCGGGAATCGGTGATCGCGCGAGCATGAGCGCCGTCCGGTTTCGCGCCCGCTCGGCTTTCGCCGCGGCCTGGGCCCAGGCGGCATACGTCTTTCGCTTCAGCTCGAGTTCGGCCCATTGCGCGGGATTGAGATACGGGTCGTACCAGTGACTCGCGCGCTCGAGCGCTGCGAGTTCTCGCTTGAAATTATCTGCGGTGGCTCGCGTCTCCGCAGCCGCCTGCTTGACCGTCTCAAACTGGCGTTGCGCTTCGTTCCAGTACGACTCGGCCGCCTGGCCCCTGGCCTCGAGCGATTTCAGCTCCGTGTTCCAGCTGTCGAGCAGCCTTTCCTGGTCGAGGATGATCTGCCGTTCCTCCTCGACGCTGTCGCGTTCCGCCTTGAGCCAGGCAGCGGCCACCAGCAGGGCGACGATGACGATCAGCAGGCCCAGCTTGCGGGCGAGCCAGGCAAGCATCTTCGCGATCAGGCTCAGCATGGTGATTCGGCCATCCGGCTTAGGATGCCACGACCACCGCGGTGTCGGTGTATCCTGAACTTTCAGGGGGAATAAACGCATGAACGAACCGCAATTCGAGTACGTGGGATTCTGGCCGCGCGTCGGCGCGTCGATCATCGACACGATCCTGATGCTGATCGTGTGCCTGCCGCTCGTGACCTGGGTCTACGGCGCGGAGTACTGGGTGTCGCAGAGGATCATTGCCGGCCCGGCGGATTTCCTGATCACCTGGGTGCTGCCGGCCGTGGCCGTGCTGCTCTTCTGGATCTACCGCCAGGCGACGCCCGGCAAGATGATGATCGCGGCAAAGATCGTGGATGCGAAAACCGGCGGCAAGCCGAGCACCGGCCAGCTGATCGGGCGCTATCTCGCGTACTACGTGTCGACGATTCCGCTCCTGCTGGGATTCATCTGGGTTGCGTTCGACGCGAAGAAGCAGGGTTGGCACGACAAGCTGGCGGGGACGCTCGTCGTTCGATCGCGCTAGCCCGAGATCGAGCCCGCAGTGTCAACTGCCTGACAGCCAATCGACTTCCCTCACGCGATCATCTCCACCACGGGCGGGGTGTTCCCGGCTGCACGTGGGAAAGGAGATAGTCATGTTCAAGAAAGGCAAATTCGACACGTTCCGTGCAGGCCTCGGCGAGGCGGTCACGGGACTCATGTTCACGCGTCGTGGTCGTTCTCGTCGTCGGCGGCACGACCGCCATGTGCCTCGAGCGCGCGGCGATCTACGCATGAACGGGCGTTGCAAACGGCCAGACAATCAGAGCCTCCAGGCCCAGGGCTTGTCGCTGCCCGGTTACGGGCTCGACCTCGAGGTGCGGCCGTATCCGCTCGCGGTGCGAGGCGACGAGCTGGCGATACACGCGATTTGCGCCGAGGGCGTATCCAGTTTCCTGGGGCGGATGACGGCCACGAAGCTCGTCGACTCGCGGCTGCACTGAGCGTTGGAATTCGAGGCCGATGATTCACCGGCCCCAGGCGGCGATCGCGCGGGGGGGGTTGCGATCGCCGCCTCGCGACTAAGGATAGGCCGCGGATGTTTCAGCTTGATGAACAACGGGTCGGTACTGGCTCACTAGCTATCGAGGCTGCCTGGCAATGTCAGGAAAGTCTCGCAGGAGCTTTGGGTCGAAGGTCGCGAGTGGCGCCGATTTGGGTTATTTCGTCAGCACCGCCGTCTCGACGAAGCCGCGCCGGCAGGCATTGCAGGGCGACACGAAGGTGTACGGCGCATCCCGCGCCTTGCCGATCACGACCATCGCCGTTCCGATCGGGTATTCGTCGAGCACCTGTCCCCTTTTACCCGGTGCGTCGAGCACCGGGGCGGCTTGCTTGAGCGTCATGAGCCCGCCCGGCGCGAAATCGACGGTGTGTCCCTTGAAGTCGATCCAGGTGCGCTCGTAGGCGCTTCCGTTCCATTCGTAGTGGCTGTATTCGCTGCAGGGCTGGAGGCCGGTGCAACCGCCACGCAGGGTCGCGTACTTGCCCTCGGTGGTGGGCAGCACTTCGATGCTGGGCGCGTCGTCGGCATTGATGGCGCCGAGTTCCACCCAGGTGTCGTCGCGCTTCTTGTAGAGCAGGAACGGGCAGCCGAGGCTGCCGCAGGAGAAAACTCCCGGTGCGCCCTCGCAGTCGAGGTTTTCGGCGAGGTCGACGAGCATTTCGGCACTGGCGTCGCCGTCGACGTCGAGCGACCAGGCGATGGATTCCGCGCGCGGCCGGAGCGTCCCGCCGGCTCCTGAACACGCCGTGCTCATGTAGTCGAGTGCGAGCAGCGCGAAGGAAGGGCAGCGGCTGGCATTCGCCGTTTCATCCGTGAGGTCGTCCGCGAAACAGGAGGCGACGTCGAGGCGCTTTGTCTTGACGGCGGGTACACCCGCGACCATGTCGGTCGTCGCTGCCGATCTGCCCGTCCTGTTTTGCGTCGCTTGCTTCTCTGCATCGCCGCCGCAGGCGCCGAGAAGCAGACAAGCCGCCATCACGCCGATAAAAATCCGCATGCCCCGCCCTCCAGAGCGGAGCGTAGCAAATTCCCTGAAGGGGACGTTCACCTTTGAAGGTGAACGTCCCCTTTAGGCTGAATCTCCGAGTCTACGACCCGGCACCAGATCTCTTGCCAAATCTCCTGATTTTCGGGAGATCGGGGACGAGCGCGAGGTCGGCGCATTCGGCGTTGTCGAGGCGCCGCGCGACGTCGGCCCAGTTGATCAACTCCCAGAAGCTGACGATCCAGCGCTCTTTCTTGTTCCTGTACTGGAGGTAGTACGCGTGCTCCCACATGTCCATGACGAGGAGTGGCATGGTGCCGAGGGCGCTGTTTCCCTGGTGATCGTGGATCTGTTCGATCAGGAGCGTGCCGCGGGTCAATTCCCAGGACAGCGCGACCCAGCCCGAACCCTGCAGTGCGGCGCCTGCGGCGCCGAACTGCCGCCGAAACGCATCCGTGCTGCCGAAGGCTGCCTGGATGCGGGATTCGAGCTGGCCCGACGGCGGTGTACCCTCGTTCGGCTCGAGGTTACGCCAGAAGATGGAATGCAGCAGGTGGCCCGAGTAGTGGAATGCCAGGTCTTTCTCGAGCTGGTTGATCCGCGCGAAATCGCCCTTGCCGCGAATCTCGGCGAGCGCGTCGAGCGTGCGGTTGAGCCCGTCGACGTAGGCGAGGTGATGGCTCGCGTAATGCAACTCGAGCAGTTCCGCGGAGTATGCGGGCTCGAGCGCGTTGTAGCCGTAGCCGAGCGCCGGGAATTCGAACTGCGGATGCTTGCTCATGGCCCTGCCACTGCCAAACGGGACGCTCACATTCAAAGGCGAGCGTGCCCGTTTTCGATCTCAGTTTCCTTGATGCCTTTTCCCGGTCTCGCGCGACTTCATTCCGAGATCGTCATGCCTGCCGGCATCGAGTGTCCCGGAGAAACGCTCGATCTGCTTTTCCGCCTCGTCCTTCGAGATTCCGTAAACTTCCTGGATCCGGCCCGCGAGTTGCTCGCGACGGCCATCGATCACGTCAAGGTCGTCGTCCGTGAGCTTGCCCCACTGCTGGCGGACCTTGCCCGAAAGCTGTTTCCAATTCCCTTCGATACGATCCCAGTTCATAGCTCTGCTCCTTGAGGTATGGAAAGCGCGGCGGCCCATCCGCGGCGCTCCCAAGGAGCATGGGCGATCGGGATCGCGAGCCTCTGTAGGACTACGGCTGATTGCCGCGTAAGTCCTCGAGGTCCGACTTCGGCCTGCAAAAAGGCCTCGTCGGCCTCGGCTTCGCATAGCGCGCGCAGGCGCTCGGTTTTTTCCGCGCACTTCTCCCAGGCGCGATTGCGATCAGCGGCGGCGCTTGCGATGCCGACTTCGTAGCTCGGCGGCGAGGCGCAAGTCCAAGGCTTCTGAGGGCGCAATGATTGCAGGCGGCACCGCAGCCTTTTCCTTCGCGACTGGGGCGACGTCCGGTGCTCTGTCGCAGGCGCCGAGCAGCATCGAGTGCAGCGAGTGAGCCTGCCTGCAGGAGCCGCATTCGCCTTTCCGTGGATTTCATGATGCCACTCCTGTGTCCCGTACCCGCTCGAGCGGGAATGTGAACGAGCATTCCGTGCCGACCCCGGCGCCGAGCGAGCGGATCTCGAGCTTGCCGTCGAGCGACTCGATGCGGTGGCGCATGCCGAGCAGGCCGTGCGATTGTGGCGTCTCGATCCGCTTCTCGTCGATGCCGACGCCGTCATCCCGTATGACAACGGACAATTCATCCTGGTTCGCGGTCACGAGCAGCAGGACCGATTTGGCCTTCGAGTGCTTGATGATGTTCAACAGGCACTCCTGAACCACGCGATAGACGGCGATGCGGGAATCCGCGGAAAGCTCCGGAATCGTCTCCGGATATTTTTCATCGCAAGCGATTCCTGACCGGCGCAGGGTTTCGTCCACGAGCCAGCGGAGCGCGGCGATCAGGCCGACATTGTCGAGGAGCGTGGGCCGCAGGCTCTCGATGATCCGGCGCTTGAGCGTCAGGCCCTCGTCCATGCAGCGCAGGACGCGTTCCCAGCGGAGCTTGCTCTCCTCGCTGCCGTCGTCGACACGCTTTCGCAGCCAGGAGACGTCTATTTTCGTGGCGACGAGGAGGCCGCCGAGTTCGTCGTGCAGCTCGCGCGCAAGTGCGGCCTTCTCGCGCTCTGCGACTTTCTGGAGGCTGCTCGAGAGGTGGAACAGCATCGCCGTGCGCTGCCTGACGGTGCGGTCGAGTTCGCGGTTGCGGTCTTCGAGCTCTTCTGCCTCCAGCTCGCGCCGGCGCATGTCCCGCGTGAGGAGCGCGCCCAGCATGATGACGAGGATCAGGCTGAGCGCCGCCGCAACGCCGAGCAGGATCCTCGAGGTGCGCAGATCCCTTTCCGAGGCGGCCCGCGCCGCCACCAGCCGCATCGTTTCCTGGTCGTACAGCTCACGGATCTGGCGCCGCAGGTCGGACATGGCCTTCTGCCCGAAATCGGTGTCGAGAAGCGTGAGCGCGGAGTCGCGGCCCGCTTCTCCGTACAGCCGCAATGACGCCTGCATCTCGCCGATCTTCCGGCCGGTCGTCGAGCGGAGGCCTTGCGCCTTGGCCGCATCTTCGGTCAGGCCCGACTCGTTGAGCCCCTCGACGATGCGCTCGAGCAGCGGATCGAGCGCCCGGACGGCGGGATCGAAGTTCTCGAGATAACGCTTGTCCTCGGTCAGCAGGAACCCGCGCTGTGCGCTTTCGGCATCGAGCACGAGCCGCAGGTAGCGCGGCAACAGCTCCATCCGCTCTTCCGCAGCCGAGATGGCGAGGCTCGATTCCTGTATGCGCTTGTATCCCGACTCGGACACCACGAAAAGGGTCGCAATGAATGCGACCCCGAGCAGGATCGGCGCGGACGTCAGACGGCTGCTGGGCGGATCTTGCATAGCCAAAGATATCGCCAAGTGGTGGCCTGTTGTCATGAGCACTTGTGCCTATGTCAGACTTCACCTACAGCCGGCGTAGGCATATCCGGCTCCCGCTGACGGTCCACATGTGCGATTTAGGGTTATCTTTCAGGGAGATGAGACCCTCATGGTGACAGCGCGAGTTCTGATTGCCGACGACCATGCGGTCGTTCGCGCGGGTCTCCGGCAATTGCTCGGAGAGGACAACACCGTCGGCGAGATCGGCGAGGCCGCGACCGGCCAGCAGACGCTCGAGCGGCTCCGGGAAAGCCCCTGGGAGCTGCTGATCCTCGACATCGGCATGCCCGACCGCAGCGGGATGGACATCCTCCGGCACGTGCGTTCCGGCTATCCGGAGACGCGTGTCCTGATCCTTTCCGGTTTTCCCGGAGCGCCAGTACGCGATCAACATGCTGCGCGCCGGCGCGCACGGCTTCCTCGGCAAGGAGAGCGCCGCGGACGACCTGCTGAAAGCCGTGCACGTGATCCTCGCGGGCCGGCGCTACCTGAGTCCCACGATGTCGGAGCTGCTGATCTCCGAGATCGACAATGGCGGCAGCGACCGCCCGATCCACCAGCAGCTCTCGAAGCGCGAGTTCCAGATCTTCACCAAGCTCGCGAGCGGCAGTTCCGTCTCGGAGATCGCGAAGGAGCTCTGCCTCAGCGTGAAGACCGTGAGCACCTATCGCAGCCGCGTGCTGGAGAAGCTGCATTTCAAGACGAATGCGGACATTACGTCATACGCCCTGCGCAACGGACTGATCCAGTAGAACCCTATGGTGGCACTGCGTGTACTGCTGGTCGAGGATTCGCCGGTTCTGGCCGAGCGCCTCCGCGAGGCGCTCGATGCGCTCGAGAACGTCGAGGTGGTCGATGCCGTGACCGATGAGTCGTCCGCTGTCGCGGCCGCGAAATCGAAGCGCGTCGACGTCATCATCCTCGACCTTCAACTCAAGCAGGGCACGGGCTTCGGCGTCGTGCAGCGTCTCGGCAAGGACCGCCCAAAGGTCATCGTGTTCACGAATTACATGCTGCCCGAATACCAGCGGCTCGCCGATTCGCTGGGTGTCGAGTATTTCCTCAACAAGTCGAGGGACTACGAACGGCTGCCGCAGCTCATCCAGGAGCTGGTTCCCGCCGCAGTACGGGGGTTCCCCTTTGAAAAAGATAGGGCCCGCGCCTTCCGACGCGGGCCCTGGGTTATGAAGAATGAGAGTGAACTTTGCGTGGGTACGAGGGGGGTCAGTACGCCTTGACGCTCAGCTCGTTCTTGACATCCTTCACACCGGTGACTGACCTGGCAACCGTCGTCGCCGCGGTCTTTGCCGCTGCGGTGTCGACGAAGCCACTCATCTGGACGACGCCGGCCTTGGTTTCAACGTTGATCTGGTGAGCCTTCGTTTCCGGGCTCGTGATCAGCGCCGTCTTCACCTTGGCGGTCAGGACCGAGTCGTCGATCACTTCACCCGTCGATTCGTTGGCCTTCTGGACGGTGATGTCGTTCCGGACATCCTTCACGCCTTCGACGCTGCGGGCAACCTGTACGGCCTGGGCCTGTTCTTGCGAAGAGTCCACGAAGCCGGAGAGCTTGACGATCCCGCGATTCACGTCGACGTTGATCTCGCCCGCCTCGGTGATCGGGTCGGAAGCCAGCGCGGACTTGACGCTCGTGAGGAGGGCCGCATCGTCGACCTGCTCACCCGGCGCTCTTTGGGTCCGCGTCGCCGAACAGGCAGCCATGCCGAGCAAGGCTGTTACGGCGACCAGGGTTACTGCTGTTTTTCTCATCTGTGAAAGCTCCTTTATGACGGACCGGGCAGGTCGGCAGCCGCTTTGGCGGCTTCAAGTGTTGCGTCGGCCTCGCTCTTGCAGGCTTCCTGGTCGGCGCCCGTTAGCGCCTCGCAGCGTTCGACGGCGATCTTGTGTTCGCCCTCGGCCTTCGCCAGTGCCGTCCCTTCCTGGCCTTCCATCGTGTTCTGGTTCAAGTCGGCCTGGGCTTCGGCCAGATTTTCAGTGGCATCTGCCTGTGCCTCGGCCACGTCTGCCTGAACTTCGGCCGGGTCTTCTGCCTTGTTGCAGGCACCCAGCGAGGCGGCAAACGCACCCGCAATCAGCATTACTAGTACACGGTTCATGTGTGGATCTCCTGGATCTCGTTCCCCTAAGTGGCAGGGTGAGTCTGCTGTGACGCAATTCCGCTGAATGTCGGTAGGCGACGCGGCCGGATGTCGGAGAGACTCCTACGTCTTCTGACAACGACATCCGGCCCCACGGCTCATCAGAAGCGGAACGCACCCGTGAGCCAGAGGGCGTTCGTGTCGTCGGCGTTCTCGAAATCGAACTGCTCGTATTCGAGGCGGACATTGAAGCGCTCGAGGAAGTTGAGCCCGAGGCCCGCGCTCCAGGTGAAGTCGCTGCCGCTTTCCGAGGAACTGGCATTGCCGAGCGGAGAATCGAAGCGGCCCTCGATGTCATACCAGTAATAGCCGGCCTTGGCGAAGGCCTCGAAGAATCCCATCGGGAACGTGCCGACGACGTAGGGCGCAAAGCCGTCCGTTTCCACCGTCACGAAGGTGTCGGGCAGGATTTCGTCTTCCGGGCTGCCGAGATTGACATAGGCGAGCTCGAGCGCAAGCCACTGGTTCGCGCGCCAGCCGCCGAAGACCTTGTACGCCGTGTCGTCGCTGTCGTAATCGTCGGCGGTCGTGACGACGTCGTCGAAGTTGTCGATCTCGAGGTTGAACTGGCCGACACCGCCGCCGGCGTAGAAGCCCGCCTCATTGTCGATGATCTGGGCGTTGGCGTCGCAGGCCGCGATCACGCCTGTCACAATGATGGCGGCAAGAATCCCGTACTTCCCGTAGTTCATGAATGACTCTCCTTGTCGGTTCAGGTCTCGCGCAGCGAGTGTGAGTCGCAGCAGTTGCTCGCAAAGTAGGAGAACGACCCCGCGCGGGATCGGACAACGTCCTCAATAGGGCGTCAGCCCCTGCGGAGCAGGCCCATGAGCAGCGCCACGCCGGCGACGACCAGGAACACGAAGAACAGGATCTTCGCGATCGACGCGGCACCCGCCGCGATCACCGGTGAAGCCGAGGAGTGCTGCGATGAGCGCGATGATGAAAAATATGAGGGCGTATCGGAGCATGGACCACGCTAAGTCGGCGACGGCTCGCGACGGGATAGGCGGCCCGCCGGGTCGGTCGTAGGGCAGCGCCTACAAGATCCTTATTACCAGCGCAGTGAGAGGCAGCTGAGGCCGCCGTCGAGCTTGCGGAACTCCGACATCTCGAGCGCGATGACGTCGTAGCCGAGTGCTGCGACGGCTTGTGTGCGTCTCCGGATAGCCCGCGGCGAGCAGGACGTGATCGTTCACGCGAAGCGCATTGGCGGCGTAACCCTCGCGGCCCGGCACGTCGATGAGTTCATAGGCGCGCAGTTGCGGTACGCGCGGGACGCCGGCGGTCGCGAGCATGCGTCCGTCGCCGAGGTAGGAGAGGCCGGTCTTGAGGTGCAGGAGCTCCCGGGCGTTTCGGATGTCGAGCACCGTGGCCGGATAGCCGAGATCGCCGAGCAGGCTTGCAAGTTCCTCCGCGCCGGCCTCATTCGTGCGCGCCGACAGGCCGATCAGGAAATGCCCGTCCGCCTCGCAGACGTCGCCTGCATCGACGGTGCCGGGGGCGTGGATTCGTGGAATCTCCAGGTAGAGACCCTTGAGCGCTGCTTCGATGACCTCGACCTCGCCGCGGCGCGAGGGTGCGCCGGGGCGAATGACGATTGCGCCGCGCTCGGTCAGGACCGCCGTGTCCTCGACGAAGCAGCCGTCCGGATGCCGCGGGTCGGCCGGCAGCACCGTGAGCGACAGGCCGCAGTCCCCGAGCGCTTCGCAGTAGCGCTGGTGTTGCTCGAGCGCGAGTTCCGGGTCCGGCGCGCCTTCGCCGGCCTGGGTGAGCCCGGCGGCGAAGTTATCGCCGGGCAGTCGCAGCAGTGCGTGGGTGAACATGGCTTTACCAGTCTAGTACCCAAAGGGGACGCTCACCTTTAAAGGTGAGCGTCCCCTTGGGTGTTGCGGCGCAAAAGCCGCATCCGATCTTGCCTGCGCGGCGTAGTATTTCGGCCAGTCGGCACGGTCTATTGACTGACCGTTGGGCTGTCTCAACGGAGTGACTCACACCAGAGGGGAATGAAATGGCTATGAATCGTCGTGATTTCGGCAAGGTGATGATGGGCGTGGCGGGTGGCCTGGTCGCCGGTGCGCAGTTCGCGAATGTCGCGATCGCCGGTGAAGAAGCCGGCGGCGAAAACCACGTCTGTAAAGGCCATAACGCGTGTAAAGGCAAGGGCGGCTGCAAGGGCGGCGACGGCGGCTGCGCCGGCAAGAACTCCTGCAAGGGCAAGGGCGGTTGCGCCACGAAGGCCAAGCACGAGTGCGCGGGCAAGAACGCCTGCAAGGGCCAGGGCGGCTGCAAGGGCGGCGACAACGGCTGCGCCGGCAAGAACTCCTGCAAAGGCAAGGGCGGCTGCAGCGTGCCGGTCGATCCGGCGCACATGGGCGGCTGAAGGCCCGATGCCGTCACCCGGGTCGCTCGACCCGGGTGGCGGCCGATTGAATGACCAATCTTCCCAATCGCTGGAAGCTGCCGGACCTCGGCCTCGGGGTCGGGCTGCGCACGCAGCATTTCCGGCACATCACCGAACGCTGGCCGGCGATGGACTGGTTCGAGATCGTCTCCGAGAACTTCATCGACACCGAGGGCCGGCCGCTCTATTTCCTCGACCAGATCGCCGAGCGTTATCCGATCGTGATGCACGGGGTCTGTCTCTCGGTCGGCAGCACCGATCCGGTCGATTTCGGGTTCCTCGACAAGCTCAAGGCGCTTTCGAAGCGCGTGCGCGCGAAGTGGCTCGGCGATCACATCTGCTGGACGGGCGTGAACGGCCTGAACGGCCACGATCTCTATCCCGGTGCCGTACACGGAGGAGGGCCTGCGGCACATGGTTCGCCGGGTCCGGATCATCCAGGACTATCTCGAGCAGCCGCTCGTCCTCGAGAACCCGTCGACTTACCTCACCTTCGCGGCGTCCTCGATGCCGGAAGAGGAATTCATCGCGCGGCTCGCCGTCGAGGCGGACTGCGCCTTGCTGCTGGACGTGAACAACGTCTACGTGACCTGCCGGAACCACGACCTCGACCCGGTCGCCTATCTCGATGCCATTCCTTATGAACATGTCGTGCAGGTGCATCTGGCGGGCCACACCGACAACGGCACGCACTGCATCGACACCCACGACGGGCGGGTGATCGATGAGGTCTGGCAGCTCTATGCGCGCGTGCACGAGCGCACCGGCGGACGCGCGACGCTTCTGGAGTGGGATGCCAATATCCCCAAGTTTTCCGTTCTGCAACAAGAGGTTAGGAAGGCCGCGCGGTTCCGGAACGGGACCGCGAAGCGGGTGGCGGCATGAAGGCCGCTGGGGCGGACCTGCAGACGCTCGAGCGCTGGATGCAGGCGGTCGTCATGCATCCGGAGGGCGCGGAGGCGGGACTCCGTTCGCGGCCGGCGCGGCGGCTGGTGGCCGCGGCCGCCGCCGATCCCGCATCCGTGGTGTTGCCTTCGAAGGCGTTGACCTCCGTCGAGCGTCTCGACATCTACGCGCACATGTATTACGCGCGGCTCATCGAGGTCATGGAGGCGGAGTACCCGACGACGCGGCAGATCCTGGGGTCCCATGCGTTCGCAGTCGCCTGCCGCCGGTTCATCGACACGCAATCCTTCCCGCTCGCGCACGCTCGGCAGCCTGAGCGCGAAGCTTCCGGATTTCCTCGCGCGGACCCTGCCGAGCGGGCACCGCAACGGACTTGCCGTCGACGTCGCGCGAATCGAGCGCGCGATGGAGGACGTGTTCGACGCGCGGCGCGCCGAGCCGATGACGGCCGGGGAGTTCGCGGCGATCGGCGCGGACCAGTGGGATCGGGTTCGCCTGGCCGTCAGTCCAGCGCTTCGCCTGCTGAAGCTCCGCTATCCATCGAACGACTACATGAATGCGGTGCGGACGGGGCGCAAGCCGCGGATCCCGCGACCGCGGTCGACGTTTGCCATCGTCTACCGTCGCGGGTACTCGGTGTTCCGGCGCGACCAGGAACCGGAGCAATTCAAGTTGCTCGCGGCGCTCGCCTCCGGTCGCGTGCTCGGCGGCGGCGGTGCGCGCGAGCATCGGCGGGCGTTCGGGCAGCGCCGATCGACTCGCCGCAAAGCTCGGCGCCTGGTTCCGCGAATGGGCGGCGGCCGGGATTTTCACATCAGGGTTACCCATCGCGAACGAACGCGATTAATTGAGAAGGGGATGTCTATGAACATCCGTAGTCTGGCGAAGGGCCTCAAGTTCTGCGGCGAAACCACGGGCAAGCGACAGACTTATTACGTGTTCGAAAGCGGCGCGGGCTACGTCGTCATGTCGGTGTCGCGCACGCAAGCGCGCGAGCGGATATTTCAACCTCGTGAGCCGAAAGGCGGTCGACCGCATCCGCAAGAGCTACGCGGGAAAACAGGACGTGACGGCGAAGCAGCTCTCGATCCGGTCCCGTGGCGCGGGTGTGCGCGACGCGCTTGCAGGCACTCAACATTCTCTATGTGCTGGTCGCGACGGGCGCCGCGAAGCGCGACGACCGTTACCAGGACACGCGGCTGCACTTCAACATCCTGCCGCGCTGAGCGGAGAGCCGGCGGCGCGGTTCCCCACTGAAAAGAAAAAAGGCCCGCCTTGCGGCGGGCCTTTTGTTGGCCGCGTCCTGCGGACTTGGTTCAGGGCTTGTAACGCTTCCAGACATTGCGCCCGACGATCATCAACGCAGCGCCGGCCGCGAAGGTGCCCAATGCGCTGAAGATGCTCGTCAGGTATTGGCCGATTTCCGGAATGTTCATCAACACGCCGGACAGCGAGGTCAGTACGAGTGCGGAGACCAGCACCCGGACATGGTCCTCGGCTGCGATGGCGTAACCGCCTGCCAGGCCGAGCAGCACCAGGAGCATTCCCGCGTACGGGATCTCCGTAAAGGCGCCAACGACCGCAATGGCGAGGCCGACCCAACCAATGATCTTGAATGGATTCACTGTCATCCCCCCTGAGCTTGTTATGGACGCGGCCCTGTCAGCCAGGTACCGCTCGCGCGATCCTACGCTTGGCGAGGCAAATCGGCAAAAATGAAGCTTTAACTGTCGACATAAGCTGTTGATTTAACAGGATACTGGCTTCCGTCAATCCGGTTTGGGCCGCGCGACGACCTGTTGGAGGCCATCAAGCGGCCGCCGGAGTCAGAGCAAAAACCGGGTTGCCGGCCAGTTGCCGAAGCGCAATCCTGCGCCCCATGAAGTTTCAATTACGCGGACTCGAACCCGCCCAGTTCGAGGGCCTGTTCGGCCTCGACGACGAGGCGCTCGCGGCGCGCGGCATGCGCTGGATGCGGGCCGACAAGCCGGTCGGGTTTCCCTGCCGCATCAGCCTCGAGGACGCGCCGGTGGGCGAACCGGTGCTGCTCCTGCCATTCGCGCACCAGGACGGAAATTCGCCGTACCGGGCCTCGGGCCCGATCTTCGTGCGGCGCGGACGTACGCAGGCCGCGCGCATCGTGAATGAACTGCCGAGCTACCTGACGCTCCGGCCCTTGTCGGTCCGGGCCTATGACGCCGCGGACAACATGGTCGAAGCGGACATCGTGGATGGCGCCGCCGCGACGCCGCTCATCGTAGCAGTACCTGGAACGCGAGGACGTGAGCTACCTGCACGTGCATTTCGCGCGCCGCGGCTGCTTCGCCTGCCGCGTCGACCGCATCTCCTAAAGGGGACGCTCACCTTTAAAGCCGTGACGTCCCCCTCAAAGGTGAGCGTCCCCTTTAGAATGCGGGATGACTTCAGGCGTCAGCCGCCGGAAATTCCTCGCGGGTTCTGCTTCGCTCGTCGCCGTCATCGGCGCATTGCAGGCGCGCCGGTCGTTGGCGGCCCCGCGGGCATCGCAAACCGTCGCCGGGCCTTATGGGCCGCTCGTCCCGGTCAAGGATCTCGAGACCGGGATTGCCGCTCATCGGGCTGCCGGAAGGATTCGAATACCGCACGTATTCCTGGGCCGGCGACCCGATGTCAAACGGCGAGCCGACGCCCGACGCGCATGACGGCATGGGCGTGATCGCGGCCCGTGGCCGCGGCGCGGAGCGCGAAGTCGTCCTCGTGCGCAATCACGAGCGCGCGATTGCAAACCCGATTCTTGCGCCCGCGCGTTACGACACCGCGACGCCGCCGGGGCAGGTCTTCGCCCCCGCAGGCGGCACGACGACGCTCCGTTTTCGAGGCCGCCGGTGGGTCAGCGCCGAGCCTTCGCTTGGCGGCACGATCTACAACTGCGCGGGCGGCGTGACGCCCTGGGGCACCTGGCTCACTTGCGAAGAGACCGTCATTGATTTGAGCGCGAAAGGCGGGCGGCGTCACGGCTACGTATTCGAGGTCCGGGAAGATGCGAAGCAGACGACCGGACGGCCGATCGTGGACATGGGACGGATGCTGCACGAGGCCGTCGCCGTCGATCCGCGCACGCACATCGCGTACCTGACGGAAGACCATCCGTATCATTCCGGTTTTTATCGTTTCCTGCCGAAGGACTCGAAAGGCGGCGCGGGGAGCTACGAAGCCGGCGGGCGCTTGCAGGCGGCGCGTGTCGTTGGCCGCGCGAATGCGGACCTGCGCAATCCCGCGGTCGGCGACGTCCATCGCATCGACTGGGTGGACATCGACAATCCGGATGCCGATCCGGGTGTGGCGCCGCCCGCGATCTCCGCGACACCGATGTCGGCGAGCGGCCCTTTCCTGCAGGCCTGGGCGCAGGGCGGCCTGCGCATGAGCCGCGCTCGAGGGCATCTGCCATCACGGCGACAAATTCTATTTCGTCGATACCGAGGCAGGCGTGAATGCCGCGGGCCGTCCGGGCGAGGGCGATGGCGCCGTCTGGGAGTTCGACCCGGAGGAGAACACGATCCGCGCGCTGTTTGTCGCTGGCAACCCGCAGGTCGGCGACAACATCGACAATATTGCCGTGAGTCCCCGCGGCGGCATCCTGCTCTGCGAGGACGGAGATCCGGTGACGGACATCTACGGAGCGGGCACGCGCCTCATCGGCCTCACCGAAGCAGGCGACTCTTACACGTTTGCGAAAAACATCATGTCGGTGGAGCTCGAAGAAATCGTCGGCGCCGGAAAGCGCATCTTCCCCGACTGGTACGTCACCTCGGAGTGGGCCGGCGTCTGCTTCGACCAGGGCGGCGACGTGCTCTTCGTGAACATGCAGCGCCCCGGCATCACCTTTGCCATCTGGGGTCCTTGGGAGCGCGGCAACCTGTAGGCGGTGGATTCAATATTGTGGCTCAGGAGCAACAATGGCCGGCCAGAATGCTGCGCTTTCGGCTCGATCGATACTGCGATGACCACGAGAAGACGGGGAGCTGCAAAAGATTCCGTCCGTTCGCAAGTTTTGCGGAACGAACTGCCGTGTCGCCGCATCTCATGTTGCAGAATACCAACGGCCTTTACGGGCGAGCGCGGCATGGCGGAGAGTGGCGCGAACAGGCTGCGAGCGCTCATCGTCGACGACGAAGAGCTCGGCCGGCGCATGCTCCGCACATTGCTTGCGACCGACGAGGACGTGGAAATCGTCGGCGAAGCCGGATCCGCGTCCGAAGCCCGTCAAAGAATCAGCGAGCAGCAACCCGACCTCGTGTTCATGGACATCGAGATGCCGGGTGGCAATGGCATCGAGCTGGTCCGGGGCCTCGACGAGCCGCTGCCCTACATCATCTTCGTGACCGCGCATCCGGAATTCGCGCTGCCGGCATTTGAGTTGCAGGCGGTCGACTACCTGGTCAAACCGGTCGAGCAGAAACGATTCGCCGGGAGCGTACTGCGTGCCAAGCGGCGCATCTCGGAGCGGCGCGTGGCGGGGCTCGCGATGCGGCTCGCGAGCGCTGTCGGTTTGAATGGCGAAAGTGCGACGTCGGCTGCGGCGACGCCGGCACCGGCCGCGCGCTACCTGGATCAAATGACGATTCGCGTCCGCCGGCGCATGTTCTCGCTCGATGTCAGCGACATCTGCTGGATCCAGGGCGCGAGCCAGTACAGCCGCCTGCACACCAAGCACGGCGAATACCTGCTTTCGCGAACGCTGGCTTCACTCGAATGCGAACTCGACCCGAAGCGTTTTTTCCGCATTCATCGCTCGGCGATCGTGAATGCGGCGCACGTGCGCGAGGTTCGTTCGAATGGCGACGGCCGCTACAACATCTATCTGCATGGCGGGCAGGCCCTGCCCATGGGCCGCGCCCGTCGCGAAATCCTCGAAAGACTCCTGGGCGGCGTCGGCAGTAAGGCCGGCTGACCTCGTCTAAAGGGGACGCTCACCTTTAAAGGTGAGCGTCCCCTTTGGGCCCGATAGAATCGGGCCATGAAGAGCCCTGCTGTCGATGCCTACATCGCGAAGTCCGCCGTGTTCGCACGGCCGATCCTCACGCACCTGCGTTCGCTGATGCACAAGGCACACCCGCCGATCCGGGAAACTCTGAAATGGGGCGTGCCGCACTTCGAACATAAGGGCATCGTCGCGGGCATGGCGGCATTCAAGCAGCACGCCGCATTCGGATTCTGGAGCCAGCGACTTCTGAAGGAGAAGCTGGGGAAAGATGCCGAGAGGCTGTTTCCGAAAAATGCCGAACGGGGCATGGGAGGCCGCAAGTTCAGGTCGCTTTCCGAACTTCCGCCCGACGCACTGCTGATCCGCGCCATCAAGGCCGCGGTTGCGCTGAACGAGGAGGGCGTCCGGCCAAAGCGTGAGCTGAAGAAGAAGCCGCCCTTGAAGGTGCCGCCGTATCTCACCGCGGCGCTCCGGAAAAACGCCGGGGCCAAGAAGACGTTCGCGGGTTTCACGCCATCGCAGCGGCGCGAATACGTCAAGTGGCTGACGGACGCGAAGCAGGCGGCCACGCGTGAAAGGCGCCTTGCGACGACGATCGAGTGGCTCGCCGAAGGCAAGCGGCTCAACTGGAAGTACCAGAACTGCTGACGCCATGAGCCACCGCCTGCAGGAATCCGCGGACGCCGTCGTGCTCGCGCCCGCAGCGCCGGCCTCGGCCAGCGTCATCTGGCTGCACGGCCTCGGCGCCGACGGCCATGATTTCGTGCCGATCGTGCCGGAGCTGAAGTTACCGGCCGCTTTGTCCGTTCGATTCGTGTTTCCGCATGCGCGCGTGCGACCGGTGACGCTCAACATGGGCATGGCCATGCGCGCCTGGTACGACATCAAGACGCTGACGGCGGAAGGCCGCGCGGACGAGGTGGGCATCCGCGAATCGGTCGGCGTGCTCGGGCGGTTCATTGCCGCGGAGCGAGCCGCAGGAATCGCATCGGAGCGAATCGTGGTCGCCGGGTTTTCGCAGGGCGGCGCGGTCGCGCTGCACGGCGCGTTGCGTCATCCTGAACCGCTCGGCGGGATTCTCGTCCTGTCCTGTTACCTGCCCTTGCAGGCGATTCTCGAGAACGAGCTTGCGGACGCCAATCGCAAGACACCGCTCCTGATGTGCCACGGCCAGTTCGATCCCGTGCTGCCGATGGCGCTCGGCGTCATGGCCTGCAACTGGCTCCGCACCTGCGGCTACCGGGTCGAGTGGAAGGAATACCCGATGCAGCACCAGGTTTGCCAGCCGGAAATTCAGGACATTTCCAAATGGCTCGGCACGCGCCTGGCCGCGGGAACCGCGGGCTGATGGAGTATCATCCGCCAGTCTTCAGGGGAGGACTGCCATGGCTTGGATCATTCTTGCAATCATCGTCCTGCTCGCGTTCTTCGCGATCGGCCTGTACAACGGCCTGGTCACGGCGCGCAACGCCTATAAGAATGCGTTCGCGCAGATCGACGTGCAGCTCACGCGCCGCCATGACCTGATCCCGAACCTGGTCGAGACGGTCAAGGGCTATCTCGCGCATGAGCGCAATACGCTCGAAGCCGTGATCACCGCGCGAAACGCCGCCGTCTCCGGCCTGAAGGCTGCCGCCGCGAATCCGGGTGATCCCGCTGCGGTACAGCAACTCGCTGGCGCCGAAAACGCGCTCTCCGGCGCGCTCGGCCGCCTGTTCGCGCTCGCCGAGGCCTATCCCGACCTCAAGGCGAACAAGAACATGATGCAGCTCTCCGAAGAGCTGACGACGACCGAGAACAAGGTCGCCTTCGCGCGCCAGTCGTACAACGACTCGGTGATGGGCTACAACAACCGCCGCGAAGTATTCCCGTCGAGCATCGTCGCCGGGATGTTCAACTTCCTGCCGGCGCAGCTGCTCGAGATCGAATCGCCGCAGAAGCGCGAAGTGCCGAAGGTCGCCTTCACCTGACCCGCGACGGGCTGAGCCGGCCATGGATTTCTTCGCGCGACAGGCCGCGACCCGGCGGCTGTCGCGCTGGATGGTATTCCTCTTCATCATCGCGGTCGTCGCGATCGTGATCGCGATCGATCTCGTCGTCGTCATCGCGGTCGCGATCCTCACCGTCGAGGACGGCGGCCTGCTTGCGACGCCGGACATGTCCCTTTCGCGCTTTCCGCTGGTCATCGTCGTGACGTCGATCGTCGTGCATCGGAACGATCGGCATCTCGAGCCTGGTGCGCACGGTCACGCTCTCGGCCGGCGGCAGCAAGGTGGCGGAACAGCTCGGCGGGACGCGGGTCAGCGCAAATACCGCGGACCCGCTCCACCGGCGTCTCCTGAACGTCGTCGAGGAGATGGCGATCGCCTCCGGCGTGCCCGTGCCGCAGGTTTACGTGCTCGAGCGCGAGGCGGGCATCAACGCCTTTGCCGCGGGTCACAATACGGCAAATGCCGCCGTCGCCGTTACGCGCGGCGCCCTCGTCAATCTCAATCGCGATGAACTCCAGGGCGTGATCGCCCACGAATTCAGCCATGTGCTGAATGGCGACATGCGGCTCAGCACGCGGCTGATCGGGCTGCTGTTCGGGCTGACGGTCATCGCGATGATCGCGCGAACCGTGCTCCGCCATGCGCCGCGCAGCAGCGGCCGCAAGGGCGGCGCCGCAATCGCCGTGATCTATGTCGCGGCGCTCGTCGTGCTGGTGCTCGGCTGGATCGGCCTCTTCTTCGGCCGCCTGATCCAGGCCGCGGTATCGCGCAATCGCGAGTCGCTTGCCGACGCCTCCGCCATCCAGTTCACGCGCGATCCGCAGGGCCTGCGCGGGGCGCTCGTCAAGATCGGCGCGCTCGGCACCGGTTCGCGCTTCGCGGACGCGGATGCGGAAGAGGTCGCGCACCTCCTGTTTGCCGAGGGAATCGGTCGCGCGTTCGCGACCCATCCGCCGCTCATCGAGCGTATCCGGGAGATCGACCCGCGATTCCAGCCCGAGGAATTCGATCGGGTCCGGCGCCGGATGAACGAGGAGCGCGCGAGCGCGGAGGAGGAGGCCGCGCGGACCACGCCGACCGCGGCGGTCCGCATGGGCGGCCTGCTGGAAGGCGCGGTCGTGCTCGCGCCGGCGGCGGTCGCAGGCCTGGTCGCGAATCCGGGGACCGAGCACGTGCTGCAGGCGCAGGAGATGCTGGAATCCCTGCCGGCCTCGTTCCAGCGCGCGGCGCGCGACCCGGAGCAGGCCAAGGCACTCTTCCTCGCGCTTGCGCTCGACGCCGCCCCGGACGCCCGCGGCCGCCAGCTCGCGTTCATTCACCAGCAATACGGCGGCGAGTTTCATGAGCTGATCAAGGAGATGCTCACGCAGGTCGATGGGCTGACGGCGGTGCAACGCATGCCGGCACTGCTGCAGGTCTTCGCGGCCCTGAACCAGCTCGCGCCGCCCCGAACGTGTCGAACTCCTGAAATGCCTGAACGGACTCCTGGCGCGCGAGAACCGCGCTTCGGTCTTCGCGTATGCGCTCAGGAAACTCGCCCAGATTCAGGTCCAGGACGCGCTCGATCCGCGGCGGCGCGCGGCCGGCTACCTGAGCGCGGCCGGAGCGCGCGACGAGTTGCAGGTTCTTTTCTCCGCGCTCGCGATGCACGGCAGCGAGGACGAGCAGGAAGCGCGGCGCGCGTACGAGGCCGGCATGAGTGACATGCTGCCGGGCATTCATCCGCCCTTCGCGCGGCTAGGCCACTGGCCGCCGCAGCTCGACCGCGCACTGACGCGCCTGGATCGGCTTGCAACCGGCGGCGAAGGAGCAGCTGGTCAAGGCGCTGGTGCGCACGATCTCGCATGACCAGCGCATGGCGGTCGCGGAATCCGAGCTGCTGCGCATGATCTGCGCCGTGCTGCACTGTCCGCTGCCGCCGCTCTACGCCACTGCGCCAGTCACGCAATGAGAGTTTGAGTTACTGGCGCTGCAAGGCGACCGAATAGGGATGCAGCGCGGCGGTCATCAATCCCGCGATGACGACCGGATCCGACTGCATGAACTCTCTTGCGGCGGCCTCGTTGTCCGCTTCGAAAATCACGATGCCGAAGGTCTTGTCCAGGGGCTCATTCGTGCGCCCGGCCAGGATGACCTGGCCCGCTTTGGTCGCCTGCACCAGGCGCTCGAAGTGCTGTGCGACCACGGCATTTTCGGCGTCTGTCCACGACGCCTCCTGCTGGAATTGAGGCGCGACCTGCAGGATGTAGATGAATTGCTCGCGCGTCTGGACCTGCTGGGCGAGAGCTTGACCCGCTGGCAGGATCACCAGTGCCGCCAGTACAGAGAAGATGGTTCTGGCAGTCATGTTCAATGCCACAGGCCGAGGATCAGGCCGAACAGGGTGAACTGCACCGTGTGATAGCCGGCATTCACGAGGAAGAGCGTGAAGGTCTTGCGCTCGAACAGGTAGTTGATGCCGAAGCTCGCCGCGACCCAGCAGAGCCCGGCGGCAAAGCCCGCGGCAGTCGCAAAGCCGACGTCGGGATTCGGGCCAATGAACATCGCAAAAACCGCGGCCGCGATCAGCGAGAGAACGAAGGCGCCGCCGTAGATTTTTGCCGGGTGACCGCCCTTCTGGAGCTGCTCGTCGGTGAGTCCGGCGCCGCGCTGCCAGGCCTTGAAGAACATCGCCGGCGAGTACCACAACCCGCCGAGTACGAATGTCGAAATCGCCGCGGCGAGCACGGCGAGCCAGTTGATGTCAGGCATGTGATTTCCCCTTCTTGCGTCGTTGTGGCCTGCGGCGGGCCGGCGCCTTCGCCGGTCGCAGCAGGCGGTTGAAATACGTCTTGAGCTCCCCGATCGCGCGGTCGAAATAGCCGATGTCGCGGTAGCTGCGGGCGAGCATCACGCCGCCCTCCATGGTCGTCAGCACGAATTCGGCGAGCGCGCGCCGGTCGACGTCGGCCGGCACGCGATCGCCCGCGGCTTTCAGGCAGTCCTCGATGGCGGCGGTCCAGTTCGAGAAATTCTTCGCGAGCCGCTCGCGCACCGGCGGATCGGGTTCGTGCAGTTCGAGCGCGAGGCTGCCGATCGGGCAGCCGTAGGTGCATTCGGTCTGGACCAGGGCGTCGCGATAGGCATCCATCAGTTTCCAGATCTTCTCGATCGGGTCGGGGACGCCGCGCCAGGCAGGTTCGAGCAGCATCTGGTGGATGCCGCCGATATAGGTGTCGAGCACCGCGATCAGCAGTTCCTGTTTCCCGGGAAAGTAGTGGTAGAGGCTTCCGCTGTTGACACCCGCGCGGCCGAGGATGTCGGCGACCGAGGTCGAGCCGTAGCCTTTCTCCCAGAACAGGTGCATGGCCGCCTCGAGGATGCGCCAGCGGGTGTCGACCGGGGCTTGATTGATCATTCAACCAAGTGTGGCACGGGACACCGCCACGCGCGCAAGACCGCCGCGGGCCGGCGGCTATACTGCGCCGCGTGCGCAGGCTCAACGAGTACTTCTACCGGCTGCGCTGGGGCAGGCTCGAGGAGCGGCGCCGGCGCGGCCTGATCCGCCTGCACGAACAGCTCTCCCGCACGCCGTTCGCGGACAAGTACTGGATGATCATGGGCCTGCTGCTCGGCTGCATGCGGGACGGCGCGCCGATCGCCTGGGACCGCGATTCCGATTTCGGATTCATGGACCGCGACCTGCCGCAGTTCCTCTCCGCCGCTGAGGAAGCTGCGCGCGGCGGGTTACAACCTGCGCCCGCCGCAGGTCAACAACGACGGGCGCACGACGATGTGGACGCTCAAGTACGAGGCGGTCAAGTACGACTTCTTTCTCTTCGACCGCCACGGTGCGAACATCCGGTGGTATTTCCATCAACGCAGGCCGCCGATGGAGCTGGTCAACGAAGTGCCTGCGCACGGCTTCACGCCCTTCGAGCTCTACGGGCTGCCGCTGGCTGATCCCGAACGTCGCCGACGATGTGCTGACGCGTATCTACGGCGACTGGCGCAAGCCGAATCCCGGCTACGTTTACTGGCGCGACTGCGGCGCGATCGTGGAGCGGTATCCGTGGACCGGCGAAAGGCGGCCGCCCGATTGAGCCTCCGCGACGACATCGCGCAGTCACTGGTCCGCATCGCGACGACGGGCCTCGTGCCGGCGCGCTGGTTCCTGAAGCCGCCGGATCCGGCGAACATCGACGGCGCGAACGGGAATCCTCGACATCGAGATCGTGAGCCATTGCTGGCAGTACGCGCACCTGCTCGCCTATCAGCTGAGTTCGCTCGTGAATTTCCCGCCGACGCAGGCGCGCGTGCGGATGACGGTTTTCCATGCGCTCGAGGACACGCGCACGCGGGCGATGCTCGAGTTCTTCGGCGGCATCGAGGTGCCGAATGTCAGCTGGAACTGGCAGGTCGCTGTCGCCGCCGGAACTCTTCCGTCGCGCGATCGGCCGGAATCGCGCGGCGCGTTCGACCCAGGCGGACTGGGTCTGGTTCACCGACTGCGACATCGTCTTCCATCGCGACTGCCTCGACACGCTTGCAGCGCAACTCCAGGGCCGGCGCGACGTGCTCGCCTACCCGAAGTTCGAGCGGATCACGCCGATGCTCGAGGAAAGCGATCCGGTGCTTGCCGCCGAGCGCGACCGCCCGCGGGTCGTCGACATCGACACCAGCCAGTTCACGCTCGCGGCAAATCCGCCGAAAGCGAAGGGCGCCTACCACATCGTGCACGGCGACGCGGCGCGCCAGTGCGGCTACTGCGAGCAGATTCCGGTGTACCAGCGGCCGGCGCCGCGCTGGGCGAAGACCTACGAGGACAGCGCGTTTCGCTGGCTGTTCGGCACGGACGGCGTCGGCCTCGACGTGCCGGGCGTGCATCGCATCCGTCACGTCCACAAGGGCCGTTACGGCGAGAACAAGGCCGCAGCCCTCGTGCGCAGCAACATCCGCCGCGCGAAGGAAAGCATGCAGCGGCCATGACAAGACGGGACAGCATCACGTTCACCATCGCCGAAGCGGGCGCCGCGCTTGCGAAGGCGGGCGGCGAATTCACGACGCTCTTCCGCCAGGGCACGCTCGAGATCGAGATCTATCGCCCTGTAGGCGTCGACCGCCAGAAGCCGCACCAGAAAGACGAGCTATATGTGATCATCAATGGCACGGGCACGTTCGTGCACGGCGAGGAGCGTACGCCATTCCACGAGGGCGACACGCTCTTCGTGCGGGCGGGCGTGGAGCACAGATTCGTCAACTTCAGCGCGGATTTTGCGACGTGGGTATTCTTCTACGGGCCTGAAGGCGGTGAATAGGCCGCGTCCCGTGGTACTTTGCTGACAACCTGGTTAAACGATAGGTGTCCGATGCGCATTGAAGGTTTTCGCCGCGCCTTTGTCGCGCTCCTCAGCTTGAGCCTGCTTTCGCTCGGCATGCAGTCGCCGGCGGTCGCCGGCGTCGTCGGTACGTCCGAGGCCATCGCGGCCGGCCGGAGCGACGATGCCCACGGCACGGTTGACGCGGCGCTTGCACGCGACGATGTGCGCGCGAAGTTCGCCGAGCTCGGAGTCGATGTCGCCGCAGATCGAGGGCCGTGTCGCGGCGCTCTCGGAAGCGGAACTCGCGATGCTCGCGGATCAGATCGGGCAGGCGCCCGCCGGCGGCGACGCACTCGCCGTGATCGGCATCGTGTTCGTGGTGCTGATCATCCTCGAGCTGACGGGCGTCATCGACATCTTCAAGAAGACGTGAAGCGAGGCGCACCGGCGGTCGCGGCGCTCGCGGTCGCGCTTGCCGGTTGCGCGTCCTCGCCGCCGCTCGCCGATGGCCTTCCGGCCGCCGCACCGGCCTCGATCGAACTCAGCGCGACGCCGTTCTTTCCACAGGACGACTACCAGTGCGGGCCGGCGGCGCTCGCAACGCTGCTGCGCGCCAGCGGCGTCGACGTCGCGCCCGAGAGCATCGCGCCGGAAGTCTTCCTTCCGGGCCGGCGCGGCAGCCTCCAGCTCGAGCTGATCGGCGCGACGCGCCGGCACGGACGGCTGCCGTATGTGCTCTCGACCACGGCCGACGAAATGGTGGCGGAGCTTGCCGCCGGCCGCCCGGTGCTGGTGCTCCAGAATCTCGGCGCGGAGAGCCTGCCGGTCTGGCATTACGCCGTGCTCATCGGCTACGACGCGGGGAGTAACGTGGCAATCCTGCGCTCCGGCCGAACGGAGCGACTGGAAGTGCATTGGCAGCGCTTTGCGAAAACCTGGCATCGCGGCGGCCGCTTTGCTTTCACGACTCTCGTGCCGGGCGAGATTCCGCCGCATGCGGAGGCCTGCGCGCTATGTCGAGGCCGCGGCCGGGCTGGAGGCGGCAGGGGAATTTCGTTCTGCGGCGGCCGCCTACGACGCAGCCATCACGCGCTGGCCGAATGCATCCCGTGCCTGGCTTGGCCGCGGCAATGTCGCCTACGCGGAGGGCGACCGGAATGCGGCGGCGGATGCGTATCTGCGCGCCGATCCTGCTGGCACCCGAGGATGCAGCCGCCCGCAACAACCTCGCGCAGCTACTCGCGGATGCAGGATGCGCTGACGAGGCAAGACGCCAGGTCGTGCGCGCCACGCGACTCGCCGAAGGTACGGCACTCGCGCCGGCCGTCGCCGAAACGCGCGCGACGATCGAGTCGATGGAGAGCATCTTCGAGCGCCTGCATGCTCGGGGACCGCGCCTGGCCGGACTGACGGCGCTCAGATCTTCGGCGGCACGTTCGCGTTCAGGCGGAACAGGTTCATCGGGTCGTATTTGGCCTTGAGCGCGACCAGTCGCTTGAAGTTGGAGCCATAGTTCTGCTGGTAGACCGCCGCCGTTGCATCCGCATCGCTCAGGTTCGTGTAGAAGCCCTTGGTCAACGGTTCGAGTTCTCGCCAGGCGGCCCGCATCTTCGCAACCAGATCGTCCATTCCTTGCGAAGTCGGCGAGATCCCGATCGCGCCGAGCCAGTACATCGCGTCGCGATTCGGAAACGCGGTGGCATCCGGCGCCACGCGACGGTAGGCGGCATCGGACTGGTCGAAAAGCAATGCATAGACCGGCGCTCGTCGGTAGACATCGAGTACCCGGTCGATTCCGGCGTCGTCGAGTCCGGGCAGGAATCCGTTCTTGGCGTAATAGTATTTGCCCGGTGCAAGGAACTCGTCGTTGATCGTCTGTAATTTGACGTAGGGCATCGGCGCGATGTCGTCATGCACTGGCTTCCCAAAAGAGCGCAGCGGCTTGAGCCAGGTCTCGCCTTCGCTTTTGTCGCCGGACCAGCAGACTTCGACGCCGCAAACGGGACCCTTTTCGCCCGGCAACAGCATGAACTCGAGATTGGCCACATCGGGCGCGCCGGCCGCGTTGTCGCGGTAGTAACGCATCACGTCGCGCGCCTGTTCGATTGGCCACATGACCATTCCGCCGAGGATCGTTGGATCCATCGGGTGGACGCGATACTCGATCGCGGTCACGACGCCGAAGTTGCCGCCGCCGCCGCGCAGGCCCCAGAAAAGGTCCATGTTCTCTTCGTCGCTCGCTTGGACGAAATGTCCATTGGCGGTGACGACATCGAATGAGGCGACGTTGTCGCAGGCGAGCCCGAAGCGCCGTCCGAGCCTTCCAAATCCGCCGCCGAGCGTGAGGCCGGCGGCACCTGTGTGCGACACGGTGCCGGCGGTCGTCGCGAGACCGAAGGCGGCGCATTCGTGATCGAGCTGTCCGAGCAGAGAGCCGGACTCCAGATAGGCGCGCTGGGCTTCGGGATCCACGCGCACGCCCTGCATCTGCTGCAGGTCGATGACGAGCCCTCCGTCGCAGGTGGACTTGCCCGAGAAGCTGTGGCCGCCGGCCCGCACCGCGGTCAGCAATTGATGTTCACGCGCGAAATCGACGGCATGCCGGACGTCGCTCGCCCCGGTGCAGCGCGCAATCAGCGCCGGCTTTCGGTCGAACGCGGCATTCCAGACGTGGCGTGTCCGCTCGTAGTCCGGGTTGCTCTGGCAGCAACACATCGCCACGCAGGCTTGCAGCGAAGGCTTCGACCGATGAACCGGGTATTGTGAGGCTCGCGCCGTCGAGCGACTTCGCGGCGATTTGTCCCGACATCCTTGAGAATCGCGCGACCAGCCCGTAATCGGCCAGGCGGCGCTCAGTGCAAGACCCGCGCCAACGAACTCGCGTCGTTTCATGGCGGTTTCCCTCCGAGGCCGGACTGTACTCCCAGATGCGCGCCAACGCACGATCGCGCGGATCGCAAATCCGATCAGGACGACGATGAAGACGTCGCGCACTGCCTGGCGCGAAACCGTGAACAACAAGGCGGCGCAGGCCATGAGCGCGATCACCGAGATCGCGATTCCACAGGGTACGTGCACCGGCGCGGGGCCCTCGCGGCGCCGCAGCACGATGAGCGCGGCCGCGGTCGAGCCATAGGCCAGCATGCGTGAAATGACGAAGATCGCGAGCAGGTACTTGAACGTGCCCGTGACCGCGAGGAGCCAGGCGATCGTGCATAGACGATGATCGCGACGTAGGGCGTGCGCCAGGCCGTATGCACCGCGGCAAATACGCCGGGCAGGTCCCCGGCTTCGGAGAGGGCGAAGATGCCGCGCGGCGAAACCAGCATCTGCACGGAATTTCCGCCGGCGGTCGAAATGACCGCCGCGATCGCCATCAGCGTCGCCGCCCACCGGGCCGATGAAAGCGGAGGCGACGTCGGTGAGCGGCAATTTCGATGCGGCGGTGTCCGGCAGCACGCCGAAGCACGCGAGCATCAGCAGCAGGTAAAGCAGGCAGGAGATCGCAAGCCCGCCGAGGATGCTGACCGGCAGGTCGCGGCGCGGATCGCGCATCTCGCCGGCGACGACGGCGGCGACGTCGAAGCCGACGCAGGCGAAGAGGGCGAGCAGCAGTGCGTCCATGAGGCCGTCCGGCGCGCGCGGCTCGGTGACCGGCAGGTTGTTCCAGCCGGCGAACCAGAGCCCTGCGAGGGCGATCAGGCCGAGCGGCAGCATCTTCGCGATCGTGAGCAGGTTTCCGACCCAGGCGCCACGGGTGACGCCGCGCACGTTGATGACGGCGAGCACCAGCGTGAAAAGGGTGAGAGCGGCTGCGCGGGGCCAGGGCGCCGCCAGCAGCCGGCCAGAACACGGCCGCGTAGTCGAGCATCACCTGTGCGATCAGCGCAAAGGACGCCAACCTCGATACGGCGAACAGCCAGCCCACGGTGAAGCCGGCAGCGGGCCCGAAGGTGTGCTGCGCGTAGACCTGCGGCCCGCCGGTCACGTCGAAGCGGCTCGCCACCTCGGCCATGCGACAGCGCGAGCAGTGCCGACGACGACGAAGGCGACGAAGATGACGGCGAGGCTGTAGCGGCCCGCGTCGATCGCGAGCCGTGCCCGGCAGCGCGAACACGCCGGCGCCGACGATCGAATTGACGCAGAGCGCGACGACGTCGAACCGCCCGAGGCCGCGATGCAGCCCGGGCGATCCGACGGATCGCCAGGACTCAAGTCGCGGTCGCCGCCGGATCAGGGCGTCGCGGCTGCGACGTTCTCTCTGCCCGCATCCGGACAGCACGCGCCATTCGCCGTCGGCCTTCGCCCAGATCGTCGCGAACGAGCCCTGGATCGCCGGCTTCTTGCCGTCGCCGTCCGGGTCGAGCGTGAAGCTGCCCAGTCTCGACGGCCAGGTCGCCGACGCGGCGACGCGGACTCTGGTCCGACGTCCAGCTGATCGACCCCATCCGGCGCTGGCCTTGAAGTCCGCTTCTCAGTGCCGGCCTGGATCGCGGCCGAGCCCTTGTGGCCTTGTCGTCGGAAATCAGGATGCCGTCGGGCGCGATAGATCTTGGTTCGCGATCGATGCGGCGTCCTTGGAGTTGGCGTAGTTCATCCACTCGCCCGAGCGGGTGCGGATCGCCTGCTCCTCGGCGGCCAGGTCGACCGCCGGTGCAGCCGGTTCGGCAGCGGCTTCGGCCTTGGGTTCTTCCTTCTTCGCGCAAGCCGGTCGCAAGCAGTGCGGCTGCGCAAGGGTCATCAGCGATGCAATGTGCGTGTGGACATGGGGCCTCCCCGGTTCGTTATTGGCCGCGGTAGTATACGCGCGCGACGGCAACGCCGCGAAGAATCAGAAGAAAGGCCGTCCGTGTGGTCTTCAACTCGCTGACTTTCCTCGTGTTCTTCGCGGTGGTGCTCGTGCTGCACCGGATGCCGTTTTCGTGGACCACGAAGAAGGTCAACCTGCTGATCGCGAGCTACGTCTTCTACGCGGCCTGGAATCCGCCGTTCATCCTGCTGCTCTGGGCCTCGACCGATCGTCGACTGGTTCATCGCGCGCGGCATCTACGCGTCGCGCGACAAGAGCCGCGCCGCGCGCCGCTCCTGGCTCGTGATTTCGGTCGCGGTGAACATCGGCTTCATCGGCTTCTTCAAGTACGGCGAGTTCCTGCTGCAGAACTGGCAGGCGCTGATGGCCGTCGTTCGGCATCACCTGCGTGCCGCCGGCTGGGACATCGTGCTGCCGGTCGGCATCTCGTTCTATACGTTCGTGACGCTGTCGTACACGCTCGACGTCTACCTCGGGCGGCCGAAGCCGATCCCGATTCGTTCCTCGACTACGCGCTGTTCGTCACCTACTTCCCGCACCTGGTCGCGGGCCCGATCGTGCGGCCGACGCAGCTCGTGCCGCAGTTCGAGACGCCGCGGCAGGCGACGCGCGACCAGTTGCTCTGGGGGCTCGGGCTCCTGATCGTGCTCGGCCTGTTCGAGAAAGTCGTCATCGCGGACGCCGGGCTCGCGAACGTCGCCGATCGCGTGTTCGGCGCACCGGGACCGGTCGGCTTCGCGGACGCCTGGCTCGGAACGCTCGCATTCTCCGGCCAGATCTTCTGCGACTTCGCCGGCTACTCGACCATCGCGATCGGCGTCTCGCTCTGCCTCGGATTCGCGCTGCCCGACAACTTCCGCATGCCGTACGCGGCGATCGGCTTCTCCGATTTCTGGCGGCGCTGGCACATCTCGCTCTCCACGTGGCTGCGCGACTACCTGTACATCCCGCTCGGCGGCAACCGCGGCAGCGAGGCGCGCACCTACGTCAACCTGATGCTGACGATGCTGCTCGGCGGCCTCTGGCATGGCGCGAACTGGACCTTCGTCGTCTGGGGCGGCCTGCACGGCCTCTACCTCGCGGCCGAACGCTGGATCCGCACGCAAGACCGGCGTCGCCGGCGATCCGGCGGGCGCCTGGAACCGCCTCGCGCTCGCGCTGCTCACGTATTTCCTCGTCAACATCACCTGGGTGTTCTTCCGCGCGGCGGACTTCGGCGGCGCGGCACGGATCCTCGCGGGCATGTTCGGCCTGGCTGGCGGGGCGCCGGCCGTGCTGCCGACGATCTACATGATCAAGGCCGGCGTCATCGTCGCCGGCATCGTCGTCGTCCAGTGGCTGATGCGCAACGTCGCACTGGAGGACGTCGTCGCGCGCGACACCGTGGTGGGTGACCGGGCTCGTCGACCGCCGCGATGCTGTTCGCGGTGATCATCGCGCAGGGCTCGGGCGAAGCGTTCATCTACTTCCAGTTCTAGGCGGCGCCCATGAAGCACGTTCACGAGCAGGACGATGTGACGGTGCGGCGAGATTCCCGGCGGCGCGCCTTGTCGCGATCGGCTGGCTGGTGCTCGTGCTGCGTGGTCGCGGCGACCGCGGCCCTGGGAATGGCGCATGCGTTCGCTCGGGCTGCGCGCGGGCGACCTGGACGACAGTCCGTTCGCACTGGGCCGTGGAGCGACGCAAGGTGGAGTCGGGCGCCCACGACGATGTCGTGATCATCGGCTCATCGCGCATCCTGTTCGATACCGACCTCGATGTCTGGGAGGAAATGACCGGCCGCCGGCCGATCCAGCTCGCGCTGCCCGGCACGAATTCGCGGCCGTTCCTGGTGCGGCTTGCGGAGGAATCTCGCATTCGACGGCCTGGTCGTCGTCGGCGTCACGCCGGACCTCTATTTTTCGGCGATCGTGAGCTCGGCTGCCGCAGTTCCAGGACCGTCCAGGACGTTTGGCACGACGAGTCGCCGTCAAAGCGCGTCGGCCACCGGATCGGCATTGTGGCTGTCGGAGTATCTCGCCTTCCTGGACGACAGGTACACGCTCGGCGCGACTTCATCGAGCAGGTCGAGATACCCGATCGGAAGGGAGTGCTCGGGCCTGTACCTGAGTGTCTGGAAGCTGGCAGAGTCCTTCGCCGACCGGCAGTACCGCATGTGGCCGCGGCTCGAAACCGATCGACGGCTTCAGGATCATGCGATCAGGGTCTGGATGGCACGTGGACGCGCGGCGAAGCCGGACGATGAACTCGTGACACGCGCGATTGACGAATCGAAAGCGGCGGTCCGGAAGATCCGCGCGCGCGGCGGCGAAGTCGTTTTCGTGCGCGCGCCATCCATCGGCGCTCTATTACGAGCGTGAATCGCGAAGCATGCCGCGAGCCACGACCTGGGACCGGCTGCTGCGCGGAGACTGGCGCGTTCGGCATCCACTTCGAGGACTACCCGGAGATGCAGGGCCTGGAACTTCCGGAGATGGTCGCACCTGACACGCGAATCGGCAACGCACTTCACGCGCGCCTATGTCGACGTTCTGCGTGCAGCGGTACGAATGGCTACGCCGATGAAACACGTGCACGAACAGGATGACGTGACAGTGAGGCGAGATCCCGACCGCACGCTTCGTCGCCATCGGCTGGCTGGTGCTCGTGCTGGTGGTCGCCGCAACCGCCGCCTGGGAATGGCGCATGCGCGCGCTCGGCCTGCGGGCGGGCGACCTCGACGACAGCAAATGGCACTGGGCGGTCGAGCGGCGCAGGCTGGAAGCAGGCGACCACGACGGCGTCGTGATCATCGGCTCCTCGCGAATCCTGTTCGATACGGATCTCGACGTCTGGGAAGAGATGACCGGCCGCCGCCCGCTCCAGTTGGCGCTGGCGGGCACCAATCCGCAGGCCGGTCCTGCTGCGGCTGGCCGAGGAATCGGAATTCAACGGGCTGCTCGTCGTCGGCGTCACCCCCGACCTGTATTTCATGGACCGCTTCAGCTACATCCCGCAGTACGACAAAGTGCTGGACTTCTGGCAGCAGGAATCTCCTTCTGAGCGTGCCGGTCACCAGATCGGGCTGTTCCTCTCCCGGCATCTCGCGTTCCTGGACGAAGCCTATCGGCTGGCGCCCTTGATCGAACGCATCGACATTCCCGACCGACCCGGCATGCGGCGCCCCTACCTCGATGTGTGGAAACTGGCGGAGACTTCGGCGGATCGGCAGCATCGACTGTGGCCGCGGCTCGAGACGGACCTTCGCCTGCGTGATCACGCACGGCTGGTCTGGGGACCTTTCGACGGCAGCGGGCCTGCACCGGAGTCCGTCACTCGTGCGATCGAAGAGTCGCAAAAAGCGGTTGCGATGATCCGGGCCCGCGGCGGCGAAGTCGTGTTCATCCGCTCGCCATCGGACGGGCTCTATTACGAGAGCGAACAGCATTTTGCGCCGCGCGCCAGGACCTGGGACCGGTTGCTGGCCGAGACCGGCGCCTTCGGTATCCACTTCGAGGACTATCCCGCGATGCGGGGCCTCGAAGTGCCCGAGTGGTCGCATCTGTCCGCGGGATTCGGCGACGCGCTTCACGCGCGCCTATGTCGGCGTGTTACGTGAGCGGGACGTAAGGCTGCGGCCGCCGCCTGAACTGGAGCCCGCCCGCTGAGCCGCCGCTGTCCGGCGCCGCACGCTTGAAAACCTGGTGATTGCCGGGTTTCCAGCTGCCGCCGCCGTCCATGCTCACTTCCATACGCGACTCGAAGCGGTTGGGCATGATATTGAATCGCGTGAATCGCAGCAGCATCGTGCTGCCGTCGCTCATCGGGACCGGCGGCGTGGTTCGCGTCTCGCTCCCTGCGGGACCGGTCATGACCAGAGTTGGCCGTCGGCGCCGACGGAGGCCATCTCGATCGTCGAGCGGCGCTCGTTCACGTAGAACAGGAGGCCGGAGGACTGCTTCCAGTCCGGGATGCTGGAACGGCCGGCCAGCACTCGGTCCGGAACGACCCATTCAAAGCGGTAGGTACCGCAGGCAACGCGGGCGATGGCGCCGTCCTCGCCGAATTGCGTGGTCTCGACGTCCCAGACACCGACCGCGGCGCGCAGTTGCTCAACGGCGCCGGGAATCCCAGCGGCGGCGTTTCGCGAAGCCTCCGCAAATGGAAGAACCAGAAATGACAGCAAGGCGGCAGCACGCTTCATGACCCCGTCTCCCCCGGGCTTCCCTCGATTGGCGCCCGGCCGATCATCTTAGGCTCGGACAGGCGCGCGGCCCGGGCGTTCAATCCCGCAGGACAGCTCGCTTCGTCGCGCCGGTAGAATTCCGCCATGCCCAGCCGTTCGTTGCAGCGCAAACAACTGAGCCGGACGCAAGATCGACCTCTTCGTCGAATGCCCGCGCTGCCTCTATCTGGACGTCGCCCGCGGCATCCCGCGGCCGAGCGGCCCACCGTTCACGCTCAACAACGCCGTCGATTCCCTGATGAAGGCGGAGTTCGACCGCTACCGGGCGGCCGGCGAGCCGCATCCGCTGTTCGAGTCCGCAGGCCTGGATGCGGTGCCGTTCCCGCATCCCGAGCTCGACCGCTGGCGGCACAATTTCACGGGTGTGCGCTGGAAGGACGATGAAACGGGCTGGACGCTCTTCGGCGCGATCGACGACCTGTGGAAAGCGCGCACGGGTGAGCTGATCGTCGCCGACTACAAGGCGACCGCACGCGCGGAAATGCCGACGGCGAAGAACCTTTATCCATCCTACCGGCGGCAGATGGATGTCTACCAGTATCTGGTGCGGCGCCAGGGATTCGAGGTCAGCGACCGCGGCTGGTTCGTATACACGAATGGCAACGGCCGCGCGGGCGGGTTCGGCGACAAGCTCTGCTTCACGACGTCGATGGTGCCTTACGACGGCAACGATGGCTGGGTGCTCGACACGTTCCGGCAAGCGGTCGCAGCGATCGAGAGCAACACTCTTCCGGCTTCCGGCGCGGAATGCGAATTCTGCGAGTACGTCACGAGCGCGTCCCGGCCCGTGCCCTGAACCTACCGCGGCTCCGCGGGTTCCGGCGCGAGCAGGTGCTCGATCAAGGCATCGAGCAGCGCATCGTTGCTCGTCAGCTCGTCGTGCTCGGCGCAGACGAAGAGTTCCCGATGCGTGTCGAGGCTCTGCTGTACGCGGTGCGCGACAGGGGGACTGAGCTCCTCGCGGGCGAGCAGGGATGACTTCGTGACGCTTCCGTCGCCGGGCGCGAACATCAGCGTTTCATAGTCGACGCCCGGCGCCGGCTGCTGGATCTGCTCCGGCCGAAGCCGCGCGACGGACTGTCCGCCGACGTTTTCGAACACGAGCCGCCGGGGCGTCGGCACGCAGTCGGCGCCGAGGAGCAGGGGCTCGATCAGCGGCACGCCGCCCGATGGCACCATGAGCGACCAGACGAAGCGCCGTGCACGGTCGAGGCGCTTTTCGAACCAGCGCTCGAAGACTTCCGGCGCGGGCCAGAAGTCGGGTTGAGCGCTGATGCGGCGCTGGATCCGGTGGTCGAAGATCGACCATTCGTAGCGACGCCAGAACTCCACGTCGAACACGTTGAAATCGAGCGGCTTGCCATTGATGTTCACGACCCAGTCGACCAGCGGGTGCGGGAATAGCTGGTACGTGGCGGGCATCGTCGCGACGCCTTCGGTCGGCAGCGCGGAGATTCCGACGCGATAGCCGTTCAGGAACTTGTGCAGGGAGGTGACCGTGCCTTGATTGGGCGTACCGAGCAGCACGACTCGCCGGAGCTTCGCGAGGCCAAGCCCGGTCACGGGGAACGTGTTGCCGTTCAGTACGTCCACGG
The DNA here is from genome assembly GCA_963775415.1 of uncultured Gammaproteobacteria bacterium. Taxonomy (GTDB): domain Bacteria; phylum Pseudomonadota; class Gammaproteobacteria; order Steroidobacterales; family Steroidobacteraceae; genus SCUD01. The sequence continues at coordinate 662,542 of CAVZIO010000002.1, read as the reverse complement.
TCCCATAGCGTTCGAAGTAACGGACGATCAGGCCGCCCATGCTGTGGGCGACTACGTCAACGCGGAGGTAGGGATCGTTGTAGTCGCGCCGGATCTGCTCGATCAGTTCGTCGAGCTTGCGCACGGTCGCGACATTGTCCTGCCGCCAGTCGTAGGAAAACAGGTACAGCCGCGCTTTCTGCTGGACGACCTTGCTGCCCGGGCGGCTCAGGCGATAGCCGCCGGCCTCGCGCAATTCCTTGACGATCCGGCGATAGAAGTCGAGACCGACCGCGCCGTCGAAGAGACCGGTCGCGACCAGGCCGTCGTCGATCGGTTCGAGCGTGTACGGGTCAATGCGAAGCGCGAGGTCCTGATAGTCGCTGGTCAGGAGTTTCCGCGTGCTGCCGGGCCATAGTTCCTGGCCGTCATCGGCGCGGGCAAGCCGCGAACCCAGGAGTCCCGGGATCAGGATGACAGGAACGCGTTCGAGACTTGCGGAGTGGGCGGGATACAGCTGTTCGATCGCCGGGCCCCCGGACGCGCAGGAACCGAGAAACAGGGCGCAGGTGGCAACGGCGAGCCATGCTGGCTGGCGGCACAAGTTCTCGTACTCCTGATGACGGGACGAGAGGGTACCATTCACCCATCCAGCCTGGACTTGCACACATGAAAAGAGTTACCGGAATCGGCGGAATCTTCTTCAAGGCAAAAGATGCCGCCGCGCTCAGGACGTGGTACCAGAAACACCTCGGCATCGACGTCCAGGTCTGGGGTGGGGCCGCCTTCAAGTGGACCGACGATGAGGGCAAGCCCAGCGGCGGGACGACGATCTGGAATGTTGCGGATTTCGGCGGCGACTATTTTGCCCCGAGCACCGCGCCCTTCATGATCAACTACCGCGTCGCGGATCTGAAGGCCCTGCTCACAGCCTTGCGTGCGGAAGGCTGCAACGTCATGGACAAGACCGATGACTCCGAATACGGCAAGTTCGGCTGGGTCATCGACCCGGAGGGAAACAAGATCGAGCTGTGGGAGCCGCCGCCGGGCCAGTGATTGACGATCAGGCCGGCATCGCGGCGGATGCAGGCGCGATCGCAGGAGCAGCGGCTTCGTCGATCGTCGGCGGCAACAGCTTGTACATCACGGGCGTCACGAGTCGCGCGAGCAGCGTCGAGCTGATCAGGCCGCCGATGATCACGATTGCGAGCGGCGAGTAGAGACCCGAACCCTGGATCGCGAGCGGCGTCAGGCCGCCGATCGCGGTCAGGGACGTCAGCAGGATTGGCAGGAAGCGCACTTCGCCGGCTTCCGCGATTGCGTCGTCGAGCGCCATGCCTTTCTCGCGCAGGCGGTTCGTGAAGTCCACGAGCAGGATGGAGTTCTTAATCTCGATGCCGACGAGCGCGATCATGCCGATCATCGACGTGAACGACAGCGTGTAGCCCGTCAGGAACAGGGCGACGAGACCGCCGGTGATGCCGAGCGGAACCACGCCGAACACGATCAGCATCGAGCGGAAGCTTCCGAACTCGAGCACCAGCACGGCGAGGATTCCGAACACGGCGACCAGCATCGCTACGCCGAGGCCGGAGAAACTCTCGCTGCGCGCCTCGACTTCGCCGGCCGCGATATAGCGGTATCCGGGCGGCCAGGCGATGTCCTCGAGCCCGGCGATCACCTTGCGGGTCAGTTCATCCGTCGCGTGGCCGGTCGCGGGATGCGCGGTGACGGTCACGGCGCGTTCGCGGTTGTAGCGCTTGATGAGCGGCGCGGCGGTGCGGAACTGCGAGTCGGTGAATTGCGTGAGCGGCACCTGCTGCCCGGAGATCGATGAGACCTGGATCGAGCGCAGCAGGTCGAGCGTCGGCCGCCCCACGATCGGGAGCCGGAGCGTGATGTCGTATTCATCGCCGTCCGGTTCACGGAAGCGGCCGGCCGCGAGCCCGGCGACCGCGAGCCGGACGGTCCGGTCGGCTTCCGCCGCCTGGACGCCAAAGAGCGCAGCCTTCTCGGTGTCGACATTGAGGTCGAGGTCGGTGCGCTGCACGCGCATGAGGTTGACGACGTCGCGCGTGCCCGGAATGCTGGCGATCAGCTTCTCGACTTCACCGGCGAGGAGCCTGAGCGTCTCGATGTCCGGGCCGATCACGCGAATTTCTATCGGTGCCGCGACCGGGGGCCCGTTCTCGAACTGGTGCACGGTGATGCGGGCCGCAGGATAGCTCTCGAAGGCCACGCGTAGCCGGTCGAGTACCCGGTTTGACTCGGCAGCGTCGTAATCCGCGAACTCCGCGAAGACTTCGGCGATGTTCGCGGCGGAGTTCCGCGACAGCACGTTGTAGTAGATGCGCGGGTTCTCCTGGCCGAGATTCGAGAACCACCAGCGGACACCGGGTGTAGCGGCCAGTTGCTCCTCGACGAAGCGCAGCGCACGGTCGGTCTCCGCAAGGCTCGCGCCGTCGGGCGCCTCGATCTTGACGCGAAACTGCGGAATATCCGCGGTCGGGAACAGGCTGAATCCGATGGCCGGAACCAGCGCAAGCGAGAGCACGAAAACGCCGAGGGCGGCCGCGAGCGTGGTGCGTGGCCGGGCGAGGCCCCAGCGCAGCGCCGGCCCGTAGATGCGATGGATGCCGCGCATCAGGGCGCCGAGCAGGCGATCCGCCACTTCATCCGAGCGATCGACGATCGTGCGCACCCGGCCATGGAACGCCGCGAGCCAGGGTTGGCGCGGCTCGCGCGGCTTGCCGCCGCGAAGCAGCCGGCTCGCAAGGAACGGAATGATCGACAAGGACACGAAGAACGAGGCGATGATCGTGAAGAGCACGGCGGCCGGAAGCGAACGGACGAAATCCCCGGCGCCTTCGGGCAGGAACAGGAGCGGCACGAAGGCGAGCAGCAGGGTTGCGGTACAACCGAGCACGGCCAGCCAGATCTGGTCTGTCGCCTTGATGGCGGCTTCGCGGCGTGGCATGCCCTGCCGGATATTCCGGGCGATGTTCTCGACGACGACAATCGAGTCGTCGACGAGAAGGCCGAGCGCGACCACGAATCCGGCAATCGAGAGCTGGTTCAGCGAGAAGCCGGCGAGATAGAGCGCCGCGAGGCCCATCGCGAGCGAAAGCGGTATCGAGATCATCACGATGCCGGCGGCGCGGAGTCCGAGCGGCAACAGGGTCAGGATCACGAGCCCGATTGCGATCGTGAAGTCGAACTGGAGCCGCGACAATCGCCGGTCGACGTTCGAAGACTGGTCGAAACCCCGTTCGAGGCGGATCAGCGAAGGCAGTGACTCCTCGAACTGCGGCAGCCGCTCGTAGATTGCGTTCCGCACGTCGAAGACGTTCTGGTTGTCTTTCATGCTCGCCGTGACGAACACGGCGCGCTCGCCCTTGAAGCGGCCGAGGTAACGCTCCTCTTCGGCGCTCCAGGAAATGTCCGCGAGGTCGCGGAGCCGCACGACGCGCTCGCCGCGGGCGCTGACGACCGTGCTGCCGATCTCGTCGATGGATTCGTAGCTGCCCGATGTCTTCAGGTTGTAGCGCCGGAGGCCGACGTCGACGGCGCCCCCCGGAATGCTGGCGTTCTCGCCCTGCACGGCCGCGATGACCTGGCCAAGCGTCACGCGCGCCGCGGCGAGGCGCTCGAGGTCGATCGCGACCCGCACCTCGGGTTCCGGGTAGGCCCAGGTTTCGGCGCGGCGCACGCCGGGCGCCGTTTCGATCAGCTCCTCGAGGTTCTCAGCCTGCTTGGCGAGCTCGCGCCAGTCGGCGTCCACGCTCACGAGCGCGAGCTGCACGATGTTCACCGTGCCCGGCGTGAACTGGCGGATATCGATCGAGAACACATCCGCGGGCAGCGTGGGCCGGACGACGTTCACTTCGCGCACGACCTCGTCGTGCTTGCGGTCCGGATCGTTGCCGTAGACGAACTCGATCTCCACCAGCGCGAGGCCGTCGAGCGCCGTGCTGTTGAGGCGCTTGATGTCCTCGAGTTCGGCCAGTGCGTCCTCGATCGGATCGACGACGAGACGCTCGACGTCCTCGGGATCGGCACCCGGATACTGGACGACGATGAGCGAGCCCGGGAACTTGAGCGTCGGATCTTCCGCGCGCGGGATCGAAGACAGGGCCCACAGGCCGGTCGCGATCAGGAGCGCGAACACGACCAGCGTGAACTGCCAGCGCTTGACCGAGAAGGACCAGAGGCTCATGGTCGGGGTTGCTCAGGCTCCGCCGAGCACACGGATGGGATCGTTGTCGTCGAGCCAGGCGGCGCCCTCGGTCACGACCTGGTCTCCGGGCGCGAGCCCCGCGATCACCTCGATGCGCTCGCCGAGCAGGCGGCCGGTCTGGACGGAGACCTTCTTCGCGACACCGCCCTTCGCGACGACGAACACGGTGGCGATCCCGCCGTCGGCCTCGAGCAGCGACGTGATCGGCACGACGGCGACGCTCTCCGCGTCGGGGTCGGCAATCGTGACCTTGGCGACCAGGCCCTGGATGAAGCGCGCGCCTGCCGGATCGACGGATACCTTCATTTCATAGGTGCCGGTCTCGGGATCCGCGGCGGCCGCGATTTCGACGACTTCGGCCGCAAACCGGCGCCCGGGATAAGCGTCGAGCATGACTTCCGCGGCGCCGCCCGACTGCACGCGGACGATATCGCGGTCCGAGAGCGCGGCGCGCACGATCCACCCGCCCGTCGTGTTGCCTACGACGAGAACGGGCTGGCCGGCGGCCACTTGTTCGTCGGGCTCCGCGAGCCGGCGCAGCACGACACCGTCGGCCGGCGCCTCGATGCGCGCGTGACGCGCATTGAAGAGCGCCGAGCGCAATTGGGCGTTCGCGACCGCATTCGCAGTCGCGAGGTCTTCGACCTGCTCGCGCGTCGCGACTTCATCCGCGAGCAGCGCGCGGCCGCGCTCGAGGTCGCGTGTCGCCTGATCAGCGACCGCGCGGGCCTGGGTGACGGCCGAGGCGACTTCATCGTCGGCAAGCGTCGCGAGCAGCTGGCCCTGCTTCACCGGCGCGCCCTGTTCGACGGTGAGCGTGTGGATGACACCGCCGGTCTTGAAGGCCAGGCGGACTTCGTCCGCCGGCGCGAGCACGCCGATTGCGCGGAGTGGTTCCGCGGCCGGCGCATTCTCGACGATGGCGACCCGCACGGGTGCTGCGCCCCTGGCGGCAGTGACATCTCCGTCATTTCCGCAGGCGGAGAGCGCGAGGCCAGCGGCGAGCGTCAGGGTGAGGAATCCTTTCTTCATGGTTGCTGCTCCATTCCGCCAATCGCGTACTCGACCTGCGCCAGCGCGCCGAGGGCCTGGAAGCGCGTGACGTTTCCATTGAGGCGCGCCTGTGTCAGGGCGCGTTGTGAATCCAGGTATTCGGCCGGCGACACCTGGCCGAGATCGCGCTTCTTCGCGACGATGGCATAGGCCGCTGCAGCCGCCTCGACACGCCGGGCGGCCGTGTCGAGCGAGGCCTCGGCGACCTCGAGATCGGTGATCGCTTCCTGCACCTCGATGCGGATCTGCTGCTCCGCCAGCTCGCGTCCGGCGGTGAGTTCCGCCGTCTGGGCGCGGGCAGCCCGGATCGCGGCGCGATCGCCGCCACCGTTGAACAGGTTGAACCGCACGATGAAGGAGGCGAGCACGAAGGGGTCCTCGTCGGAATAGTTCCATTCCCGGCCCTGGGTTCCGGCATCGACGGCGAAAGCAAACTGCGGCTTGAAGGCAGCGCGCGCCGCGGCCTCGGACTCGCCCGCCGCAGCGACGCCGGACTCGAGTTCGCGCAGTTCCGCGCGCCGGTCGACCGCCAGCTCCTCCAGGGCGGACTCGCGGCCACGCGGCATCCGCAGCGCAAGTCGCGGCAGGTCCGTGTCGCTGACCGCGACGGCCTCGGGCTCGCGTTCGATCGGCGCATTGCAGAGCAGGTTCAGGTAGCGGCGTGCGATGTCCTCCGCCGCGCGTGCCCGCAGCAGTTGCTGCGTGATCTCGAGGTGCTCGGCCTCGGCGCGCAGGAGCAGATCGCGGGTCACCTTGCCGTTTCGATAAAGGCTGTCGTTGACGCGCTCGTTTTCCGCGGCGAGCGCCGCGGTCGCTTCGAGGACGCCGACCGATTCGCGGGTCGCGAGCCAGCGGTAATAGGCCTGCCGCACGTCGCGAGCCAGGCGAAGCTGATAGGCCTCGAGGCCGTGGCGCGAGGCGTCGTAGACATGTTGCGCGCCGCGCCGGTCGGCGGCGATGCGCGCGTCGTAGATCGGCTGCGTCAGGCGAACAAACGATTCCTGTTCGCGGTCGCGCAGGAACTGGAAACTGAGGTCGAGCTCGGGAATCTCGATCTCCCGGCCCCCGTCCGCTTCGGAATAACGAAGGCTCAGGTCGATCTGCGGCAGATACTGCGCGCGCGCCTGGTCGAGGAGCGCCAGGCGCCGCTCGACGTTGGATTCGGCCTGGTCGAGACCGAGACTTGAATCGAGCGCTTCCGCGACGAGCGCATCGGTGACGCGCGCGATCTCGGGAATCTCATCCGCCGCGACGGCTGTCGAGAGCAGCAGCGTGGCGAAAAATGCAACTGTCGAGTGACTGGACATGTGTCAATTCATGGGCGAAAAAAATCAGCCGCCGGGCTTCGCGGCGAGCATGTAACGGAGCATCGCGAACGAGCCTTCCATCAGCTGGGGGATGTCGACGCCCTGGCGCGCAATCTCGACCGTCTTGTTGGAAGCGATCTGGATCAGGCCGTGGGTGAACGCCCAGAGCATCACGCAGACCTGGACCGGGTTGCCGAGATCCTTGCGGACCGAGCCGTCGGCCTGGCCCTGCATCAGCGCTTTCACGATCACGGCGATGACCGCGTCGCCTGCGGCGGCGCAGGCCTGCTCGGCCGGCTGGCCCGCGGCCTGGTGCGCGTGAAAGCGTGTGCAGGCATCGAAACGGTAGGGCTTTTCCTGCTGGAACAGCACGTACGCGCGGCCGATGGCCTGCACCTTGTCGATGCCGAGCTGGTGCGCGGCTGCGGCCGCGACGAAGCGTTCGCGCAGCTCGAGGAGCGCGCGTTCAGTGATCGCATGGAGGAGGTCGTTCTTGTCGCGGAAATAGACGTAGAGGAGCGCGCGCGAGAGGCGGGCGCTCTTGGCGACGCGGTCCATGGTGACGGCGTCCCAGCCAAACTCCGCATACAGCTCTTCGGCCGCATCGACCATTTCGGCGCGGCGGCGCTCTTTCTCTTCCTCACGGCGGACGGCGACATACGACACACGGCGAGACTACCTGCGTATTGACACGATGTCAATTGATGTACATATGTACAACGATACGCTCGGGCGCGGTCTGAGCGCCGGCCGGGACACCCTCGCGAGCTCAGAAGAACGGACATTCGCTCGCTCGGGATCCCGGCCGGCGCTGCCGCGCCCGCGACGATCGGCGCCATGCGCAGGCGCGTGCCGAGCGGCGGGCGGGTGGCGAGCGAGCGAATAGTTCCGGCTGAGCGAGCGAGCCAGCCCGCCCGACGCAACGGCAGCGCCTGCGCCTTTTACCGCCGGATCGTCAGCAGATCCGGTTGCGGTTGCCGCCGGAGAGAAACGACTCGATGTTCAGGGCGAGCTCGTCGATACAGCGCTGGCGTGACTCGCGCGCTGCCCAGGCAATGTGCGGAGTGATGATCAGATTGGGAATCGATGGGTCAAGCAGCGGGTGATCGATCGGCGGCGGTTCGCGCTCGAGCACATCGATGCCGGCACCGCCGAGACGATGTGCTTTCAGTGCCTCCGCGAGTGCCTTGGTATCGACGAGCGCGCCGCGGGCCGTGTTGATCAGCACGGCATCAGGCTTCATGCGCGCGAGGCGCTCGCGGCTGATGAGGTCGCGTAGGTCGCCTGGTTGAGCGGGCAGTGCAAGGACAGCACGTCGAGTTCGGGCAGCAGGTCGTCGAGGTCCCGGCGTCCGGCCTCGGCTGCGCCGCCCGGGCGATTGGCGATCTCGACGCGCATGCCGAAGCTGCGCGCGACCTCCGTCACGGCGCGACCGAGCGCGCCGAGTCCGACGATGCCAAATACGCGGCCCCGCAGTTCACGGATCGGGTAGGGAAATACCGAGAACTGCCCGGCCTGTTGCCAGCGGCCGCTTGCGACGAGCGCGTGATAGTCGGCGACGCGATGGGTCAGGGCGAGGAGCATCGCGAAGACGTGCTGCACGACCGACGGCGTGCAGTAATCGCGCAGGTTGCAGACGGCGACGCCGCGCTCGCGGGCGGCCACGAGATCCACGTTGTCCACGCCGGTCGCGGTGAGCGCGACGAGGCGAAGCTGCGGATTGGCGGCCATCGTTTCGCGATCGATGACCGACTTGTTCGCCAGGATGGCCTCGAAGCCCGCGACGCGCGCCGGGACGTCCGCTTGCGCGGTCTGATCGTGGATCGCGATTCCAGGCACGACGCGCTCGAGCGGCCCCGTGTCGAGGTCGCCGCTGCTGACCGTGCCGAAATCCAGGAACACCGCGCGCATGCAGTGTTCAGTCGCGGAAATTCTTGAACTGCAGCGGCCGGTCGAGGTCGGCTTTCCGGATCAGGGCCATCGCGCTCTGCAAGTCGTCACGCTGCTTGCCCGTCACCCGGAGCTGCTCGCCCTGGATGGACGCCTGGACCTTCAGCTTCGAGTCCTTGATCAGGCGCTGGAGCTTGCGGCCGCTCTCGGCGTCGATGCCGTGGCGCAGCACGAGATTCTGCTTCGCGGCGTTCAAGGCAACCTCCGGTTCGCCGGGCTCGAGACAGACGACGTCGATGCCGCGCTTCGAGAGCTTCAGCTTCAGGATGTCGAGCATCTGCTTGAGCTGGAAATCAACCTGGGCGTGCAGGATGATCAGGTGGTCGGCGAGTTCGAAGTTGGCGCCCGTGTCCCGGAAGTCGAATCGCTGGGACACCTCCCGATTCGCCTGGTCCACCGCGTTCGCCAGTTCGTGCGAATCGATCTCGGAAACGACGTCGAACGACGGCATGCTAGCCCTGTTCCTGCAGGAGCTCGTCGACGAGCGCGGTGAGCTCGCGATTCTGTTCCTCGTAATGGATGCCGGTCGCGGGGCCGCTGAAGCCGGTATGAACCGTCCGCACGACGCCCTTGCGATCGATGACGAAGAGCGTGGGGTAGGCCCGGAACGCGGAGATCTGCGGCAGTTTCTTCAGCACGTCGTCATCCGTGGTCGTGCCCGCGATCAGCACCGGGTAGTCGATGGAGTACTTCTCGGCGAAGGCGCGCGCAGCCGCCGCGGAGCTCGCGAAATCGGGCGTGTGCTCGAACATGAGCTGGATGACCTCGAGTCCGCGCCCGCCGCGGCTGGCGAGCAGTTCCTTCAGGAAAACCGCTTCGTCGTGGCAGTTCGGGCACCAGCTGCCGCCGACCGTGATGAGTACGACCTTGCCGTCATAGCGCGCGCCTGGAAACGCGTGCGTTTCGCCGTCGATGTCCGGAAAACTGAACTCGAACCGGTCCGAGCCCGCCTTCAATGCGGTTCGCGTGGCCGGGTCATCGAACTTTGCCGCAGGATCGCGCCGGCCGGAGAACGTCTCATGGGAGCCGCCACCGGTATGAAAATCGCCCGAGAGGATTCCGTCGGCGCGCAGGCGGGCGAGATAGAGATAGGCGCTGCCGCCATCGAAACGCGACAGGAACAGCGTGTCGCCCCGCACTTCACCGGCGATGTACCGGTCATCGCCGCTCGGCCTCAGCACCGTGCCCGTGACTTCGTGGCCATGCTGCGTCAGTTCGGCGATTGCGGCGCCTTCGCCGCCTTCGTTGTCGCGGAAAGTGAGCGCCCAGCGGCCGGAAAAATCTGCCGGTGCTGCATCGGGCTTCGGGAAGAAGCGCCAGTCCTCTCCGGGCATGCCGACGAAGCGCACGTCGCGGATCACGCCGCGCGGGCGGAGAAGATGCACCGCGCCCTCGAACCGTCCGTCAGTGAACTTTGCCTCGAGGCTGTGCGGGTATCCCGGCATCTGGATCGTCAGCTGATCGCCGTCGAGCTGTACGTTCGTCGCGCGCACCCGTTCAGGGCCGTTGATCAGATAGGCGACGACCTTGCCATCTTCGCGGGCGAGCTCGAGCCCAAAGGGCAGGTCGCCGCCCGCGACCGAGAGCACGCCGCGATAGGTCCCGAGCGGCGGCCCATTGCTGTCACCGGCGCAGGCGATGAGGGCGCAGAAGAAGAGGGCGAGCGCGGCCATCCGGCCGGGCGAAGCGGATTGAATTCCGGCTGCCATCACAGGGTCGACGCGGGGCGCGGAAAGCCGTCCGCGCCGTTGCGCCAGGGTTCCCAGGCGATGGCGATGCGGCCGATCGAGATGTCGGATTTGCGCGGCGCGATGCGGAGCTTTTCGAGCGCGATGCTCGCCGGGTCGAGTGTTGCGGTCAGTGCAGTCGCTTCCTGCTCGATGCGTTTCAGGAGTTCGTCGCGTTCTGCACCGAGCGATTCGAGACTCTCGCCGGCGCGGGCGACGTCACCGCGCTCGCTGAATACGCGGCCGGCGGATCGTGCGGCCGAGCCCGCGCGGGTGGTCGCGGCGCTGCGCCCGCCAAAGATCGCCCCGAGTACCGAGGTGCCGATCGAAATCGCCGTGTCGAGCTTGCGTTGCGTGTACTGCGATTTCTCGCGCTCGACGCGATCGGATGCGCGCTGCAGCCGGTCTTCGAGGGACTTGAGCTTTGCCGCGTGCTTTTCCCGGAGTCTGGCGACTTCGCGGTCGCGATGCTCGCGCAGGGCCTGCGAAAGGCGCGTGCGGAAATCGCCCTCGCTCTCGCCGGGATTCGAGGTGAGCTTCAGCGACTTCGCGGCAAGGAGCTCGACGGCGCCGTTTTGATAGAGCGTGGCCGCGAGCGCCTTGCCCCAGGTCTCGAAGTTCCTGGCTGCGAGCGCGGCGGCCGGAAGCTCCGCGAAACCTGCGTCCTCGACCGGTCCCGCAGCAGAGACGGCCTCGAGGTTGGGTACGGCGACCGCCTCACTCCAGGCCGGCGCGCCGTCTCCATCCGCCAGCGGGGCGAGCCAGGCGCCGCGCGTCCAGCTGTCCACCGCAGCGGCCTTGTCGGCGTAGTGCAACTCGGCCGTCGCGACGATGCGCGGGCGGTACACGAGATCGCCCGTCCCGGGCCTGGCCGCCAGGAAGATCTCCCCGACGCCGTTCGGCATCGTGGGACGTGCGGCGGGTTTTGGCGCAGCAGTGGTGGCGGCCGGCTTCGCAGGCTCGGAAGCCTTCCGTCCCGACATGAGGCGCGTGATTTCGGGGAGCGTCAGCGGTCCGCGCAGCCAGCTCATCGCCCAGCGCGTGCGGAAGAGAATCGGCGCGTCGTCGTTGACATTTCGCATCAGGAACACGCGCGGCGCGATGCCGGCCATCAGCTTCTCGAGCGCGCCACGATCGAAGCCGGCGCCCGCCTGCGCGCTCATGAGGCCCTCGATGACGCGCGCCTGGTCGCGTTCGGTCTGCAGCCTCCCGATGAACCAGGTGCCCGCGTTCGACAGTCCCTTGTAATCGAGGTCGACCGGGTTCTGTGTCGCGAGCACGACCCCGAGCCCGAAGGCGCGCGCCTGCTTCATGAGCGTGAGGAGCGGCAGCTTTGACGGCGGCATCGCAGTCGGCGGGAAATAGCCGAAGATCTCGTCCATATAAAAGAGTGCGCGGAGCGCGGCCGTGCCCGGTTGCCGGCGCATCCAGGCGACCAGTTCATTCGCGATGAGCGTCACGACGAACATCCGTTCGGCATCGGTCAAATGGGCGACCGAAATGATCGAGATCCGCGGCTTGCCTTCGGCCGTGAAGAGCAGTCGCTGGATATCGAGCGCCTCGCCCTCCAGCCACACGCCGAATCCCGGCGAGGCGAGGAGGTTGTTGATCGACATCGCGAGATCCAGGCGCTCTTTCGCCGGATAGAAGGTTTCGACGTCGAAGACGCCGACCTTGTCGAAGGGCGGTTTCTGGATCGCGCCGATGAGACCGGCGAGGTCGAGCGCATGGCCCTTGCTCCAGGCCGCATCGACGATCGCGGAGAGCAGGATGTGCTCGCGGCTCTTCAGCGGATCGGCGGCGACGCCGACGAGACCGAGCAATCCCGCGACCGCCGCGGAGATGCGGTCGCGCGTGGCGCCGGTATCGCTGCCCTCGGGCGGCGGCGCAAAGGAACGGAGAATCGACAGCGGCAGGCCCGCGGTGCTCCCGGGCGTATAGATCGCGATGTCGGCGGCATCGCGGAAGCGCCGGATGCGCTCGCCGTCCTGACCCCATTCGGCAAGGCCCGGTTTTCCAGGTCTCGGCGGTCTTCTTCGCGAGGTCCTCCGGCGTCGTGCCCTTGCGCCCGGCCTCGGCCGGATCGATCCAGGGCAGGAATTCCGCGGGCGAGAGATCGGGAAAGGTGAGCATCAGGTTGGCGATGTCGCCCTTCGGGTCGATCACGAGCGAGGGGATGCCGTCGAGCGCGGCCTCTTCGAGCAGCGATATGCAGAGGCCCGTCTTGCCGCTGCCCGTCATGCCGACGCAGACCGCGTGTGTCGTGAGATCGCGCGAGTCGTACATCAGGGGCTCCGCGGCCAGCGCGTCTTTCGCCGCGTCGTAGCCGCGACCGATGTAGAAGGCACCCAGTTTTTCGAAGTCGGCCACGCCCGGATTATACGCAGGGAAGATCCGTGCTACTTTGGCCGCCCGCAGCGGGGCGGGGGAGTAATCGCGCGACATGAAACGGATGAACCAGTGGATTTGCGGCCTGGTTGCCGCGGGCACGATCTTCGTGGCGGGCCTTTCGCAGGCGGCGGATACGGCGGCAGGCGACCCGAATGCGGCCGCGAACGCCTTCTTCGAGCGGGCGCTCGACGAACGCCTTGTGCTCGAGCCGACGCAGGCGACCTCGCTTGGGCTCCGGACCGGCTACGACCGGTGGCAGGACGCTTCCGAGCGCGGCGAGAGCGAACGGCTGGCGCTCGCGGAACATCAGCTCGCGGAGCTGAAGTCGATCGATCCCGCGAAGCTCGACGACAGCACGCGGCTGTCGTGGAAGGTCTTCGAGGCTTCCGAGGATCGGCGCATCGCCCGATATCGCTGGCGCAACCACAGCTACCAGTTCGACAAGGACGGCGCCCATGTGTCGCTTCCGGCTTTCCTGATCAATACCCATCGAATCGAGACGGAGGCGGATGCAATTGCCTATGTGCGGCGCCTCGAGGGCGTGCGGGCACTCTTCGACCAGCAGCTCGAGCGCGCGACGCTGGCTGCGAAACAAGGTATCGCACCGCCACGCTTCGTTTATCCGTACGTGATCGAAGACGCGGGCAACATCATCAGGGGCCGGCCGTTTGACAAATCGGCCGGAGGACAGCCCGCTGCTTGCGGATTTCCGGGACAAGCTCGGAAAACTCCAGATCGACGAGGCGCGGCGTGAGTCGCTGCTCGCACAGGCGGAGCGCGCGCTGCTGGCGTCGGTCAGGCCGGCCTACGAGTCGGTGATCTCCTGGGCGCGCGACACGGAAAAGACGGCCACGGCCGATGACGGTGTCTGGAAACTGCCGGACGGCGCCGCGTACTACGACTATCTGCTCAGGAACTTCACGACGACCAGCCTGACGGCGGCGGAGATCCACGAGATCGGGCTTCGCGAAGTGGCGCGCCTGCACGGCGAGATGCGCGGCATCATGAAGCAGGTCGGTTTCAAGGGCGACCTGCCGGCGTTCTTCGAATTCATGCGCACGGACACGCAGTTCTACTATCCGGATACGGAGCAGGGGCGTGCGGCCTGGCTGGCCGCGGCGAACGGGCACATCGCCGCGATGCGGGCAAAACTGCCTGAGCTGTTTGTCACGCTGCCCAAGGCGGAAGTCGTCGTGAAAGCGGTGGAGCCGTTTCGCGAGAAATCGGCCGGCAAGGCGTTCTATCAGCGGCCATCTCTCGATGGGAGCCGGCCCGGCGTGTTCTACGGCAACCTCTACCAGATGAAGGAGATGCCGAAGTACGAACTCGAAGCGCTCGTGTATCACGAGGCCATCCCGGGCCACCACATGCAGAATGCGGTCGCCCTCGAAGAAACGGCGTTGCCGCGTTTCCGGCGTCTCGGCGGATTTACGGCTTACTCCGAGGGCTGGGGCCTCTACAGCGAGCGCCTCGGCAAGGAAGTCGGCTTCTACGCCGATCCCTGGTCGGAACTCGGGCGTCTTGCCCTCGAGCTACACCGCGCGGTACGCCTCGTCGTTGACACGGGACTGCACGCGAAGCGCTGGACGCGCGAGCAGACGATCCGCTATCACGTCGAAAACAGCCCGACCGGCGAGGACGCGGCGATCCGCGCGACGGAGCGCTACATCCTCAATCCCGGCCAGGCGACCGCCTACATGATCGGCATGCTGAAGATCGTGGAATTGCGCGCGCACGCGACCGCGGCGCTCGGGCCACGTTTCGACCGGCGCGAGTTCCACGATCTCGTGCTGCGGACCGGAGGCGTGCCGCTGACGGTGCTCGAATCCGAGGTCCAGCGCTGGATCGACGGCCGGCGAGGCTGAGGGCGGGCGTGCGGCCAGACGTCAATCCGTTCCGACACGAACCCACGGGGACGTGGACCTACCTCGTCGCGGATCCGCGCACGCGCATGTCCGCGATCGTCGACCCGGTGCTCGATTTCGACGCGAAGTCCGGGAAGAGCTCGACCGTCGCGGCCGACGCCGTCGCGGCCTTCGTGCGCGGCCAGTCGCTGACCAACCTGTGGGTCCTCGAGACGCATGCGCATGCGGATCACCTGAGTGCGGCGCCGTATCTCCAGGCGGCCGTCGGCGGCCAGATCGCGATCGGCCAGGGGATACGCGATGTGCAGAAAGCATTCCGCGACATCCTGAACCTCGGGCGGGAGTTTCCGGTCGATGGCCGCCAGTTCGACAGGCTGCTCACGGACGGCGACGAGTTTTCGATCGGATCGCTCACCGCGCGCGCGATTGCCACTCCGGGACACACGAGCGACAGCCTGAGCTACCTGATCGGCGACGCGGTCTTTGTCGGCGACTCGATTTTCATGCCGGACAGCGGCACGGCGCGTTGCGACTTTCCGGGCGGCGACCCGAAGCTGCTTTATGCCTCGATCCGCAGGCTTTATGACCTGCCTGAGTCGACTCGGGTGTTCGTCTGTCACGACTACAAGCCGGGTGGTCGCGAGGCTCGCTGCGAAACGACGATCGCCGAACAGCGCGAGGCCAACATTCACCTGCGGGACGGTGTCAGCGAGGAGGAGTTCACCGAGATGCGGCGTGGTCGCGATGCGGGCCTCGACCTCCCGGCGCTGCTTTATCCCGCGGTTCAGTTCAACATCCGGGGCGGCCGTCCGCCGCCCGCCGAGTCGAATGGCCGGAGCTACCTGAAACTGCCGCTCTCGGGACCGGAGTCATGAATGCCGCGGCGGGGCGCGCGCCGCCGCGACTCCTGCTGATCGACAATTACGATTCCTTCACCTACAACCTGGTGCAGGCCTTCCTCGTCCTCGGCGCGGATGTGCGCGTGCACCGCAACGACGAGATCACGATCGACGAAGCGCGGGCCCTCGAACCCACGCATCTCTGCGTTTCACCCGGTCCGGGCGTGCCGGCGGATGCGGGCGTTTCGATAGCGATGATCCGTGAATTTTCCGGGCGGGTGCCGGTACTCGGGGTCTGCCTTGGGCACCAGGCACTCATCGAGGCCTACGGCGGAGCCATCGTCCGCGCGGAACGGCTCATGCATGGCAAGACTTCGCCTGTGCTGCACGATGGGCGAGGAATCTTTGCGGGGCTGCCCAATCCATTCGAGGCGGGCCGCTACCACTCACTCATCGCCGAGCGCGACAAAATTCCGGAGCAGTTCGAGGTCACGGCCTGGACTGCGGAAGGGGAGGTCATGGGCGTGCGGCACAAGACGCTCTCGATCGAGGGCGTGCAGTTCCACCCGGAAAGCATCCTGACGCCGGACGGGCCGCAACTGCTCGCGGCGTTTCTCGGAAAAGCAAGCGGGCGGGGTTGATCGTGCTTCTACGCCGAATCATGCGCGCTTCGTTCCTGTCGTCGTGCATCTTCCTCTGTAGCTGCGCGTCCGTGCCGCTGGCCGCGATGGCTCGAATGGCTGCATTTGACGAGCAGGAATTTGCAAGGCTCGATGCCGAGGTTGTCCGGATCAAGATCACACTGCCACGGGAATTTGAGCTTGATTCGGAGGCCAGCTGGCTGGGCGTCGAGATCGCCTCGTCGGCGGGTTCGCACGCGTCGAGATTCGATCTGGATCAGGAACGAACCCAGGCCACCAAAGCCTCGCCGGGGATTTTCTCTGCGGATATTGTGGCGACCGAATATGTCCTTCGGCTCAGGGATTCGTCGAAAGGCAGTTTCAGGGAACTGCAGGAATTTGTCGGGAAGGGCCGCGCACAGGACGTTGCGATCCGGGTGGTTCCCAGACTCGCCCGCTATCCCGATGACGCCCGATCGGTGACGGTCTGGATCGAACTGCAGTTGTCGGAGCGGGAGGGATACTTCACGCTCGTCGATGGGGCGACGCTCTCATTGGACAAGCTGCGTGGGCAGCGCGCCGGCAGCGCTGAGGTGGACGCAGGCCGCGCCGCTTGAGGCAGATGTTCAGCGCTTGCGATACAAGTGCGTGAATCGGTCCGTCTTCCCGCGGATCGCCTCGTCGAAGACGCCCTTGGTGTGGTCGTCGGCGGAGTTGCGCAGGCCATGCCAGGATTTCTCGAGCAGGAAGCCGTGGCCCGCGAAATCCTTCTTCGTGAAGGCCTCGTCGATCCGGTGCAAGGTCGAGGCAGCGCTGCTGCCGGTTCCCGCCACCGCGGCGTGGTCGACGATCAGCAGGTGGCCGCCGGGCCTCAGCGCGTCGTGCAGCTGCGTCAGGAAGCGGTCCGTGTCGATCTTAGGCCAGCCGGATTCCTCTTCCACCCAGTAGATATCGTGGTACGACAGGTAGATCAGGATGAGGTCGAACTTGTCGCGGCCGAGATCCATGTTCGCCGTCTCGACCACGCGACGCGTGACTTCCTTCAGGCGGCCGTCGCCGAAGCGCGTCTTCAGGTCCTCCTGCCCGTAGTTGAAGTAGGGCGCGTTGTTCACCAGCGTGACGCTGCCGTCAGGCCCGACCGCGCGCACGACGATTTCGCTCCAGTAACCGCCGCCGCCGAACACGTCAGCGATCTTCATGCCGGGCTTGAGCCCGGCGAACGACAGGAGCTCGGCCGGCTTGTCGCGGGCATCGCGCTCGCGATCCTTGGCGCTTCGCTCTGGCGCGGCCACAGCGGCCGCGATGTGGGCCGGAATGTCCGCAGCCTGGAGCGGCGCGGCGAAAAGAAGGCAGGCTAGCGTGAGTGCGAAATGGCGCATGGAGATCTCCCGGCCAGCCAGGCTGGCGTTGAAGGCAACTCTAGGCCGGCGCGCGGCAGCCGGCGCAAATCACTCGACGAACCGCCCGGCAGCCGCGACCGGGCGCGTGGCTATTTCTCGCCGCCGCCCGGCACGCCGCGGCGATAGTCCAGTGCCGGCTCGCGTCCGCCGAGCAGGGCGCGATACTTGAAGTCCGGCCCGCGGCGCTCTTCGAATTCGGCACGCGCTTTCGTGATCAGTTCCGGACGCGTGAACAACTCGCGGCCCATGAGGGCGAGGGTCTGTGACGCGACGTTCATGCCCTTGTATCCGATGCTCATCCCGCCCGCGGCCGTCGCCTGCCAGCTGTGCGCCGGGGTGCCCGGAACCCAGGTCGCGGTCCGGAGGCCCACGGTCGGCACCGTCCAGCTCACGTCGCCAACATCGGTCGAGCCGAGGCCGGGACGCTCGAAATCGAAGGCCTGGACCGTCGCCTCCGAGCCCAGGGCCACACTCGGCGCAGTAAGCGTCGCATAAACTGAAGTCGCGAAGGCCTGTTCCCCAGGCGTGTACGCGACGCCGCCGACTTCATTCAATTTCTCGTTCATCACGCGCGCGAGCGTCTCGTTGGCGAGCAGGTTGTATACGCCGCCGATGATCTCGTATTCCATCCGCGTACCGGTACCGAGTGCGGCGCCTTCGCCGGTCTTGACGAGCCGGTCGAAGATGTCCTCCACCACGCGTGGATCGATGTGACGCACATAGTGATAGGACTCTGCGAAGTCGGGCACGACGTTCGGCGCCGAGCCGCCGTTGGTTATCACATAGTGCATGCGCGCATCGGATGGCACGTGCTCGCGCAGCAGGTTCGCCATGTGGTTCATGGCTTCGACGCCATCGAGCGCTGAATGCCCGCGTTCCGGGGCGCCAGACGCATGCGAGGATACGCCGTGAAACCGGAACTTCGCGGTCTTGTTCGCAAGCGCGCGATCGATACCCGCGAAGTTGACGTCGGACGGATGCCAATGCAGCACGGTGTCGACGTCATTGAACAGGCCGGCGCGCACCATGTAGACCTTGCCTGAACCGCCCTCTTCGGCGGGCGTGCCGTAGACGCGGATCGTGCCGCCGGTACCGCTCGTCTTGAGCCAGTTGGCGATGGCGATTCCGGCGGACACCGACGCTGTGCCGAAGAGGTGATGACCGCAGGCATGGCCTGACTGCTTGCCCTCGACCGGATTGCGTTCGGGAACCGCGTCCTGGTTGATGCCAGGTAGCGCGTCGAACTCGGCCAGGATGCCGATCACCGGCCTGCCGCTGCCCGCGGTCGCAACGAATGCGGTCGGTATGCCGGCAACGCCGGTCTCGACCTTGAATCCCGCATCGGACAGTTCTTTCCGGAGCAGGGCCGAGCTCTTCACTTCCTGGTAACCGACCTCTGCCCAGTCCCAGATCGAGCGGGCCATTTCGGCGTCGCGCGTTTCGCGCTTCGCCAGAAACTGGCGCATGCCGTCGCCTGATTCGGCCGCACCGGCGGCGGTGGCGAGCGTGGAGAGGCCGATACAAACCGCGGCGAATTTCATGTCGGATTTCCGTCGACCCTGACGATGGGCGGCCAGCTTAACTTCCGATGGCGCCCGCATCCACCCCTGATCGGCTAGGATTCGGCGCACGATGACAGTCAATCGCGTGCTCGTGATCGGACGACGATTCTGTGGTCCGCCGGCCTCGGGCAACGGCGGTTACACGGCCGGCATGCTGGCCGCGGCCGCGGCAAGACCGGTCGAAGTTCGGCTCATGCAGCCGCCGCCGCTCGATACGCCGCTTGCGATCCTCGACGACCCGGAGACGTCCGGCTTGCTGCTGAAGCTCGGCGAACAATCGGTCGCGAGCGCGAGGCCCAGGACCTTCGAGCTCGAAGTGCCAAAGCCGCCGTCCTATGCGCGCGCACTCGCGGCGGTGAGCGGCTACGAAGGATTTCACGACCACAGCTATCCCGGCTGTTTCGTCTGCGGGCCGGCGCGGGCGCGCGGCGACGGCATGCGCATCTTCGCATCGCCGATCGAAGGGATGGATCTGTGCGCGGCGGCCTGGCTGCCGGATCCATCGCTTGCCGATGCGGATGGCAAGGTGCTGCCGGAGTTCATGTGGGCGGCGCTCGATTGTCCCGGTTTCTTTGCCTGCGGCGCGGCTTCGCGCGGGCCCTTGCTCGGCCAGTACGCGGCCCGCATCGATCGCTGCGTTCATGTTGACGCATCCTGCGTCGTCATCGGGTGGTCGCTCGGCCACGACGGACGCAAGCACTACACCGGCACGGCGATCTTCGACGGATCCGGCGAACTCTGCGGCCGTGCGATCGCGACCTGGATCGAGCCGCGGCAGCCCTAGCGCGGGATCTCGTGCCGCAACTCGAGCCCTTCCGCGTGCTGCCGCTGGAATCCTTTCCATACGGTGATGCCGTCCGCCCCCGGACTGTAGGCGTCGTACGCGCGACCTGCTGAGGCCGGCCACTCGCCCGCAACGGACTCGCGGGTCATCCCGTCGAGGTACGCCGCGCGGCTGACATCGTCCTTCACGTAGCGATCGAGGAAGGCGGTAATCATGTGCAGGTTGACGCCGACGATCCGCTCCTGGCGCCAGACGGGGTCTTCGAACCAGTCGAAGTCCCACAGGCGCTCCTGCATTTCGACGGGAGCCGGCCCGAGGGCGATGCGGTGCCCGGCGCCCTTGAATGTCAGCAGGTAGCGATTGGAGTTCGTCGCCCTATCGAAGAAGGCCCGCGCGCCCGTCTGGTAGTCCACGGTCCAGTCGCGGTCGCCCGAGATCAGCAAAAGCGGTGCCGTGATGGCGCGAAGCCCCTCGGAGCCCCAGGCCTGCAGGGATCCGCCGCCCGGAGAGAAAGCGACGACCGCCTTGACGCCGCCGACGAGCAACGCTGCGTGCGAGGCGCCGCCCCGCGCATAAGGCGCGAGGAGATCACCCGGAATCAATCTGGCCAGCGGACTTTCCGGGTCCAGTTCGCCGCCGGCTGCCGTGAGTACGCCGTAGCCGCCCATCGAATAGCCGATCAGCGCGACGCGTGACGGATCGACGTTGCCTCCGTCGGCGAGCCGGCGTTGCAGTGTCCGGGTGACGAACGCAATGTCGAGCGGGCGGCGAAGCAGCGGCTCCGGCAACTTGCTGCGGTCCGTGAGCGGCGGGTCTGCGTGGCGAATCGCCGCAACGACATAGCCTTTCGACGCGAGATTCTCTGTCAGCCAGCTCATCGCGACCGATTCGTTGCTGTAGCCGTGGGACACGACCACGAGCGGAAAACGTCCCTCGGCGGGCTCCGCATCGCGCACCGCGATTCCACGAATCGTGAATCGCGTCGGCGGCGCCGGCGGCTCGGCCGGGAGGCTGCCGGAGTACGTTTCGGGCGTCGCGCCGGCCGCAACCTCCGCCGGATACCAGAGATCGACCGTCATTGCCCGATCGCGCCTTGGAGCGACGCCGGTGGCGGGGTCAAACCTGAGGACGTCGACCTGTGCCGAGTCGACGAGCGCGAGAGTCCTGACGCCGACATCAAAATGGCCAAGCCGTGCAAGCTCCGGCGCGTCAATGCCGGGCCGGCTCGGCGCATCCTGAGCCGCGGCGCCGGCGGCCATCGCCAGGAAGAGCGCGAGAGTCAAAACGAGATCCCGTCGCATGATGACTACCTCGAACGCGATAATGACGCATGAGCCAGCAAACACTGCATCCCTTCGTGAAGGACCGGGCGGATTTCGATCACCTCGGCGGGCGCACCATCGGGATGCTCGGAGGATACCTCCGCAGCCTGCCCGCCCAGCCGGTCGATCGCGTCGTGCCCACCGATGTCCGCCATCGCCTGATGTCTCTGCCGTTGCCCGAAGAGGGTCTGGCTCCGGAGGAGATCCTCGATTTCCTCGACCGCGAACTGATTCCCTGGCCGGTCGCGATCGGGCACAAGCGCTCCTATGGCTGGGTCAATTCGCCGCCGGCGCCGATCTCCATCCTGGCCGATGCGGTCTCCAGCACCATGAACTGCGGGCTCGACGGCTATGACCACTCCGCCATTTTCCTGGCGGTGAGCGTCGGGCGCTGGGTGATGGAGCTGGTCGGATTCCCCGTAGAAGGCAGCCTGTGCCTGTTGCTGAGCGGCGGCTCTGCAGCAAACCTCAATGCATTGACCGCGGCGCGCCATCGCGCCGCCCATCGCGACGGATGGAACCTGCGCGCCGAGGGCCTGCAGGGCGGCCGCAAGCGGCTCGTCGTCTACGCGAGTGCGGAAAGCCATTCCTCGATCCAGAAATGCATCGAGCAACTCGGAATCGGCACGAATAATCTGCGCGAAATCCAGGCCGATGCGGACTTCCGCATGCGGCCCGACGTCCTGCGTCTCGCGATCGAGGACGACCTGAAGGCGGGGCATCTGCCAGTTGCCATCGTCGCCTGCGGTGGCGCAACCAACACCGGCGCAATCGATCCGCTGGACGAGATCGCCGACATCGCCGCCGAATTCGGCATCTGGCTGCATGTCGACGGAGCCTTTGGCGCCTGGGCGGCGGTCGATCCCGCGTATGCCGGTCAGTTCAAGGCGCTTGCGCGGGCCGATTCCGTCACCCTCAATCCGCACAAGTGGCTGCAGGTGCCGCTTGATTGCGGCGCGCTGCTGACCCGGCACCCGGAGGTGCATCGCGCGGCGTTCTCGCTCACCCCCGACTACCTCGTTTCCGGCCACAGCGAGGCACCCTGGCCCTGCGAGTACATGTTCCAGCTCACCTATGGCAATCGCGCCCTGAAGGTCTGGGCCGCCATCGCACGACTGGGACGCAGGGGCGTCGCCGAGCTGGTGACCCGCTGCAACCGGCTCGCCGGGCAGCTGGAAGCGCGCGTGCGCACGATGCCGGATTTCGAGATGCTTGCACCCGCGTCGCTGTCGGTCGTGAATTTCCGTTATCGGCCAGCGGGACGAAATCTCGACGCTGCGGCGATCGATGCGCTCAATGAGCAGATCTCGAAAGCGATCAGCGAAAGTGGCGAGGCACATCTGCCGACCACGCGCGTGCACGGCAAGACATCGCTTCGCGCTTGTTTCCTGCATTACGAGAATGACGAAAGTGACGTGGAGCACCTCGTCCGCCTGGTCAACCGCCTGGGGTCCTCGCTCGCCCTCAGCGCCGGGTGAAAATGCGCACGAGCGACAGTGCGGCTCCCGCGGTGAGGGCCCAGCCGATCCAGGCGGGTTGAGTCGCAAGCGCGACCCAGATCACGCCGCCCAGGAACACGACGCCGGTCGCAATGATCGCGTCGCTGCGACGGCGTTGCCGCCGCAACTCGATTCGCAGGGCTTCGAGTGATTCCGACTCCGTGCGAACGACAAGCTCGCCGTCATAGGCCCGGCGGATGGCGCGGCGCGCGATGACCGGCAGTACCTTGATCGCCTCGGCGATGTCCGGCCAGTGCTCACGGAGGCTCCCGAGCACGGCGCGCGGCCCGCTCCGCTCCTGCATCCATTCGCGGAGGATCGGCAGCGCCGTCTTCCACAGGTCGAGCTCCGGATAGAGCTGCCGGCCGAGGCCCTCGATATTGAGCAGCGTCTTCTGGAGCAGGATGAGCTGCGGCTGGATCTGCATCTGGAACTGGCGCGCGACCTCGAAGAGATGCAGGAGCACGACGCCGAAGGAGATGTCCTTGAGCGGCTTGTCGAAGATCGGCTCGCAGACGGTCCGCACGGCGGACTCGAGCTCGTCGACGCGGGTGCCGGGGGGCACCCAGCCGCTTTCGAGGTGCAGTACCGCGACCCGCCGGTAGTCGCGCTCGAAGAACGCCAGGAAATTGCCGGCGAGATAGAGCTGGTCCCGCGGGTCGAGCGTGCCGACGATGCCGAAATCGACGGCCGCATAGCGCGGATTTGCCGGGTCGCTCACGTCGACGAAGATGTTGCCGGGATGCATGTCGGCATGGAAAAAATTGTGCCGGAACACCTGCGTGAAGAAGATCGTCACGCCGTTCTCGGCGAGCTTCGGAATGTCGGCGCCGAGCTCGCGAAGGCGGGCGACTTCCGAGATCGGGATGCCGTGAATCCGCTCCATCACCATGACTTCGCGCCGGCAGAGTTCCCAGTGGACCTCCGGCACGTGCAGCAGCGGAGAGCCGGCGAAATTGCGCTTGAGCTGCGAGGCATTCCCGGCCTCGCGCATCAGGTCGAGCTCGTTCAGGATCGTCTTCTCGTACTCGACGACAACCTCACGCGGCCGGAGGCGCCGCGAATCCGGCCAGTACTCCTCGGCAAGCCCGGCGAGGGCATGCAGGACCTCGAGGTCGCGACCGATCACCTCGCGCATTCCGGGCCTGAGCACCTTGACGACGACTTCGCGGCCGTCGTTCAGCGTCGCCACGTGAACCTGCGCGATCGACGCGGCCGCAAGCGGCGTTACATCGAAGTCGCGAAACAGTTCGCCAATGGGCCGGCCGAGCGCTTCCTCGATTCGCGACTTCGCGACCCGGCCCGGAAACGGCGGAACGCGGTCCTGGAGTTTCGCGAGCTCATCGGCGATGTCGGTCGGCAGCAGGTCGCGACGCGTCGAAACCACCTGGCCGAATTTCACGAAGATCGGCCCGAGATCCTCGAGCGCGCGGCGCAGGCGCTCGCCGCGCGTACCGCGCCGGCGCCTGAACCAGGTCCAGGGCGACAGCCAGAAGACGAAACGGAGCGGTCGGTAAAGGTGCGTCGCCCGGACGAAGTCGTCGAGCCCGTAGCGCACCAGCACGCGGTGAATGGTCAGGAGCCGGCGGGCGACTCGACCCGAGATCATCGTGCGGTGCCCGGGCGCTCGGCGGCGGCGAGGCGCGCGTCGAGGCGATCGACCGCCTCGCGCAGGCGGTCCACGTCCGCGAGGAATTCCTCGACTTCGACACGGGCCGGCAAGTCGCGGCTTTCCTCGGTCAGGTACTCGGCGGCGTCACGCGCGAAGGCGTCGCGGGCGCGCCTGCCGAAATCGATCGCATCGCGCGCGAAGCCCGCGAGATAGTGCGCGGCGACGTCGCCCGTCAGGCGCGAGAGTTCCTCTTCCAGGTCCGGCCGGGCCGCCTCAAGCAGATTCCGGAAACCGTCCGCGATTTCGGCATCGCCGTGGACTTCCGTTCCGCCGGCGCGGATCGACTGCGCGGCGTTACCGGTCGCCAGGCGCAGGAAGGAAAGCGGCGTACCCTCGATGACCGCATCGGATGGCTCTTCGGCTGCGGGGCGAATCGTCAGGCCGTCGGCTGTCGCGGTGAGCCGAAGCCGCAAGGGTGTCGCGGCAAACCGCAGCTCCATCGATCGCCCGGAAAGCTCCGCGAGCAATCCGCGTGCGCGACTCGAAGCCGCGATGTGGCGGTTCACGAGTTTTTCGAATGGCCGCAGCAGCTCGGGGGTCATCTGGAGCCTAGTAGACGACGCCGAGGTGCAGGGCGACGATGCCGCCCGCGAGATTGTGCCAGCGGCAATCGTCGAAGCCGGCCGCGCGAATCATGGCAGCGAGCGTCTCCTGGTCCGGATGCATGCGGATGGACTCGGCGAGATAGCGGTAACTCGCTTCGTCGCCGGCGACCAGCGCGCCGAGTCGCGGCAGTACCTTGAATGAGTACGCGTCGTACGCCGGTTGCAGGCTTGCATGCTTCGGCTTCGAGAACTCCAGCACGAGCAGGCGGCCGCCGGGCCGCAATACGCGGCGCATCGAGGCGAGCGCCGCCGGCTTGTTCGTGACATTCCGCAAGCCGAACCCGATCGTCACGCAATCGAAGCTGCGGTCGGGGAAGGGCAGGGACTCGGCATTCGCGATCACGAACGCCACTTGAGTCGTGTATCCGCGATCGATGAGCCGGTCGCGGCCACGCGAGAGCATCTCGCGGTTGATGTCGGTGAGGACGGCGAGCCCCGAAGCGCCGACCTGGCGCGCGAGACCGGCGCCGAGATCGCCGGTGCCGGAGGCGACATCGAGCGCGCGCTGCCCGGGACGAAGACCGGTCTGTGACAGCGCGAAGCGCTTCCACAGGCGATGCATGCCGGCGGACATCAGGTCGTTCATCAGGTCGTAGTTGCCGGCGACCGAATCGAAAACGCCGCGCACGCGCGCGGTTTTCTCCGCGGGCGTGACCTGTTCGTAGCCGAAATCGACGGTTTTCACGGGAATCCGATTCTACGGGTTCGCCAAAGGCTTCGCTCGAAGGCGCTGAAACAGCTTTACCGCAAGTGTGACGAGCAGGCCCGCGACGATGCCGGCGACCGCGTTGGCCAGCATCGGCGTCGCTGCGCCGAGCACCGTGCCGGCGCCGGGGAGCTGCGCCGCATCGACGGCCGCGTCTCTTATCCATTCACCGACGGCGTGTACACCGTGGGTGAGGATGCCGCCGCCGACCAGGAACATCGCCGCCGTGCCCGCAACTGCCAGCGTCTTCATCAGCCACGGCGCCACACGCAGGATGCCGCGGCCCAATCCTCGAAGCGCGTTGTTCGGCATGCGGCTCATGTGCAGGCCGGCGTCGTCGAGCTTCACGATGCCGGCGACGAGGCCGTAAACGCCGACGGTCATCAGCGCGGCGATGCCGACCAGCACGCCGAGCTGCACCGCGAAGTCGCGGTCGGCCACCGCACCCAGAGCGATGACGATGATTTCGGCGGACAGGATGAAGTCGGTGCGGATCGCACCCTTGATCTTGTCCTTCTCGACGGCGAGCAAGTCACCGTCCGGCCGCACCAGGGCGGCGATATGCGCGGCGCGGTGGGCGTCGTCCTCTTCTCTCCGGTACAGCCACTTGTGCGCAATTTTCTCGACACCCTCGTAGCACAGGAACAGCCCGCCGATCATCAGCAGCGGCGTGACCGCCCAAGGCAAGACCGCGCTGATCGCGAGCGCAGCGGGCACCAGGATCAGTTTGTTGCGCGCAGAGCCCTTCATCACTGCCCACACCACGGGCAGTTCTCTGTCCGCGCGCACGCCGCTGACCTGTTCTGCATTCAATGCAAGGTCGTCGCCCAGCACGCCGGCGGTCTTCTTCGCCGCGACCTTGGTCATCACCGACACGTCGTCGAGGATCGTGGCGATGTCGTCGAGCAGCAGAAGCAGGCTGGAAGCCATCAGGCGGGCGGTTTGCGCTCGTAGCCCAGTTTTTCGCAGCGCTCGAGGTAGCGGGCCCACTTCGTGTCGTACTGCTCGCCGAGCTCGCGCAGATACGCCCAGCTGTAGAGCCCGGTATTGTGGCCGTCGTCGAAATGGATCCGCACGGCGTAAATGCCGACCTGCTCCACCTGCGTGACCTGGACCGATTCCTTGGCGAGCTCGAGCTTGCCTTCGCCGCCGCCATGGCCGCGCACTTCGGCCGAGGGTGAATAGACGCGCAGGTACTCGAAGGGCAGCGCGTACTGCGTGCCGTCCTCCCAGATCACTTCGACGACCCGGACCTTCTTCCTGACGGTGATGCCGGTCGGCGCCTGCATTTACTTTCGCCGCCTTGCACGAGGGTGGGCCTCGTCGTAGACGCGCGCCAGGTGCTGGAAATCAAGGTGCGTGTACACCTGCGTCGTACTGATGTCGGCATGACCGAGAAGTTCCTGCACGCCGCGCAGATCCCGGCTCGACTCGAGCAGGTGCGTTGCGAAGGAATGACGCAGCAGATGCGGGTAGACGGGCACATTCAGGCCGGTCTGAGTCGCCCAGCGTCCGATGCGCCGCTGGATCGCGCGCGCGCCCAGTCGCCGCCCGTTCTGTCCGACGAAAAGCGCGCTGCCGTCGCCCTTCACGAGTGCCGCCCGGTCCGGGAGCCAGGTGCGAAGCGCCGTGGCAGCCTTCTTGCCGACCGGCAGTATCCGGGTCTTCGAACCCTTGCCGAGCACGCGGACGGTGCGGTCGGCCAGGTCGAGGTCGGTCACGTCGAGCCCGGCGAGTTCCGCAAGGCGCAGGCCGGAGGAGTACAGGAGTTCCAGCATCGCGTGATCACGTCGCGTCAGCGCATCGGTCGGCTTCCGCTCGAGCAGGCTCGCGACCTGGTCCGCATCGAGCGTCTTGGGCAGGCGTTTCGCGGCTTTGGGCGCGCGAATGTCGGCGGCGGGATTCGCCTCGATGACCTTCTCGCGGATCAGGAAATTGAAGAAGCCGCGCACCGCGGACAGGCGGCGCTGCACGCTGCGCGGTCCCAGGCCGTCGCGGTGCTCGCGCGCGGCAAAAGTGCGCACGTGGAAATTGTCGATCTGTTTCCAGCCGGCAATCCGCTCGGAATCGCAATACGCGACGAGCGCATCGAGGTCGCGGTGATAGGCGGCTTCGGTGTGGGGCGAAAGCCGGCGCTCGGTCCGCAGGTGGGCCAGGTAGCGCCCGATCCACGCGGCGGCCTTGCCCTGCATCAGTCCCCGGCGAGTGCGGCGGTGATCAGGTCCCCGATGTGGGCGAGGAAATCCGTGCTCATGGTGGGATTGAAACGCTGGCTGTCGTTCGAGCCGCAGGCGAGGAGACCTACGCTTCCCTTGGCGCCGAGCGGCACGAGCGCCACCGACCCGACTTCCGGGGCGTCCGCGCCGAACAGGAACTCGCGCTGCGAGTCCCGCAACTGCCCGCAGCGGGGTTTGCCGGCGCTGAACAGCGTTTCGAAGGAGCGCAGCTCCGCTGCATCGGCGGGGACGATCCGGAGAAAACGGCTTTCCTCGATGCCCTGGGGCGCGCGGGCGGCCGTCAGGACCAGGACCGATTGGCCGGCGCCGAAATCCTCGCGGAGCGCGGCCTCGATCGCGGCGATGACCGCGGGCCGGTCGCGCGCAGCGATGAGTCGCCGCGCCATCGCGAGCACGCGAGAGCCGAGCGCATCGTTCTCGCGCGCGACATCGACGAAATCCTTGACCTTGCGTTCGAGCTGGCGGTTGCGCTCGCGGAGCACTTCGACCTGACGTTCGACCAGGGAAACCATCGTTGCGCCGCTGCGCGCATCCGGCAGGCGGATCTTCGCGAGGAGCTGCGCGTGGCGGTCGAAGAACTCGGGCGTCGCAGCGAGGTAGGAAGCGACCGCCGCCTCGTCGACCTCGGCAATCTCGACTCCGCGAACCGGTCGTGTCGTCATATCGTGACTTCCCCCTCGAATGCCCGCTCAGCGGGCCCGGTCATCCAGATCAGCTCTCCGGGTCCCTTCCATTGTATGTCGAGACGGCCCCCGGGTAGGTCGACTCGCACATTTTCGTCGAGCAGGCCATGGCGGCGGCCGACGGCGACGGCGGCGCAGGCGCCGGTGCCGCAGGCCCGGGTCTCGCCCGTGCCGCGCTCGTGGACTCGGAGACGAATGTGGCCCCGATCGACGACCTCCATGAAACCGACATTGGTGCGTTTCGGGAAGCGCGGGTGATTCTCGATCGCGGGGCCGAGGCGGGCGACCGGCGCGTCGGCGACAGACGGCACGCGGATCACGGCGTGCGGGTTGCCGACCGAAACAGCTCCGACATCGACATCACTCGCGCCGACGCTGAGCGGGTAGACATAAGCCTCGCCGCTCGCCTCAAATGGCAGTGAAGCCGGCTCGAAATCCGGAATCCCCATCGTCACCGAGACCTGATCACCGTTCATCCGGGTCTGAACCAGGCCGCCCGGGCTGTCGAGCACGAGGTCAGCCTTCGCGGCGCCACCGCGCTCGCGCAAGAAACGCGCGATGCAACGCGCGCCATTGCCGCATTGTTCAACCTCGCGGCCGTCGGCATTGTAGATGCGGTAGTAGACGGCAGTCCCCGGCCGCCTCGGCGGCTCGAGCATGAGGGCCTGGTCGAAGCCGATGCCCGTAAAACGGTCGGCGAGGCGCCGGATCACATCGGCGCCAGGGGCGCCGGCGGCGGGGGCGTCGAAGAGGATGAAATCGTTGCCGAGCCCATGCATCTTCGTGAAACGCATTGGAACCTCGATTCTACTCGCGCCAAGGCCTGGGACCCGACGGCGTCGCTCGTCGCTCATGTATCACGATACACATCACTCCTCGCTCCTTGCGGGCAAAATCGCACACGGTCGCGCCCATGCGCGAGTGAATTCGAGGTTCCCGGGATCTCGGTAAAATGCCGCGTGGCCACCCGTACTCACCGCGTCGGTTTCGTCAGCCTCGGCTGCCCCAAGGCGCTCGTGGATTCCGAGCGCATCCTCACGCAGCTGCGTGCCGAGGGGTACGACGTCGCGCCCACTTACGAGTCGGCCGACCTGGTAGTCGTCAATACCTGCGGCTTCATCGACGAGGCCGTGCACGAGTCGCTCGATGCGATCGGCGAGGCGCTCGCCCGGAACGGGCGAGTCATCGTGACCGGTTGCCTCGGTGCAAAACCGGAGAAGATCACGGAGCGCCACCCGTCGGTGCTTCGTGTGACCGGGCCGCAGGCCTACGAGGAAGTGGTCGGCGCCGTGCACGAGTTCCTGCCGCCGAAGCACGATCCATTCATGGACCTGGTGCCGCCGCAGGGCGTGCGCCTGACGCCCCGGCATTACGCCTATCTCAAGATCTCGGAAGGCTGCAATCACCGCTGCCGCTTCTGCATCATCCCGTCGATGCGGGGCGACCTTGCGAGCCGCCCGATTGACCAGGTCTTGAACGAGGCCATCCGGCTCCGTAATGCCGGCGTGCGCGAGCTCCTGGTGATCTCGCAGGACACGAGCGCCTATGGAGCTGACCTGAAGTACCGCGCTGCGGCCTGGGGCAGCCGCGAAATCCCGAGCCGTTTCATCGA
Source organism: uncultured Gammaproteobacteria bacterium (assembly GCA_963775415.1). Classification (GTDB taxonomy): domain Bacteria; phylum Pseudomonadota; class Gammaproteobacteria; order Steroidobacterales; family Steroidobacteraceae; genus SCUD01. The sequence continues at coordinate 632,492 of CAVZIO010000002.1, read as the reverse complement.
TCTTGCGCGTGAACTCGGCGAGCTCGGCCCGTGGGTACGTCTGCACTATGTCTATCCCTATCCGCATGTGGACGACGTGATCCCGTTGATGGTGGAGGGGAAAGTGCTGCCCTACCTCGACGTGCCGTTCCAGCACGGCAGCCCGCGCGTGCTGAAGCTGATGCGCAGGCCCGCGCATGCCGTGAATACGCTTGCCCGCATCAAGGGCTGGCGCGAGCAGCTCCCGCATATGACGATCCGCAGCACCTTCATCGTCGGATTTCCGGGCGAGACCGAGGAAGACTTCCGCATCCTGCTCGACTGGCTCGAGGAGGCCGAACTCGACCGGGTCGGCTGCTTCAGGTATTCGCCGGTCGAAGGCGCCGCGGCGAATGCCTTGCCGGATCCGGTGCCGGATGCGGTCAAGGAAGAGCGCTGGCATCGCTTCATGCAGGCGCAGCAGAAGATCAGCGCGCGAAGGCTCGCCGCGCGCGTCGGCAGGCAGATGCGCGTGCTCGTGGACACGATCGAGGGCGAGGTCGCAATCGCGCGGAGCGAAGCCGATGCACCGGAAATCGATGGCGTCGTGCGGATCAAAGGCAAGGGCGCTGCGGGACTGCCGGTCGGCGAGTTCGCGGACGTGAAGATCACCAAGGCATCCGATTACGACCTCGAAGCCAGGCTTGCGTGAATGAATCCGGAATCCTTCCGCTTGCGCGCCATTCGTGCGGATATCACGACGCTTGCGGTCGATGCGATCGTGAATGCCGCCAATGAGACACTGCTGGGCGGCGGCGGCGTCGACGGGGCGATTCACCGCGCGGCGGGACCGGGACTGCTTGCAGAATGCCGGCGGCTCGGCGGCTGCGAGACGGGCGAGGCGAAGATCACCGCGGGCTATTGCCTGCCGTCGCGTCATGTGATCCACACCGTGGGGCCCGTGTGGCGCGGCGGCGATGCGAACGAACCAGCGCTCCTCGCATCCTGCTATCGCCGCTCGCTCGAAATCGCAGATGCCGAGGGTCTCGAAACCATCGCGTTTCCGTCGATCAGTACGGGTGTCTACGGTTATCCCGCGCTGCCCGCAGCCCGCATCGCGATCGCGACCGCCAGGGAGTTCGGACCCCGGGCGTTGAAACTGCATGAAGTCGTGTTCTGCTGTTTTTCCGCGGCGGACCTCGCGATCTACCGGGAGCTGCTCAAGCCATGATCGACGGCGATTCGCTTCCGACGCTCGATGCGCCGCGCGTCCGGCTCCGGTGGCTGACGCCTGAGGATGTCAACGGGGTGTTTGCCGTGTTTTCCGATCCGCGGATGATGCGTTACTGGTCGACGCCGGCGATGACCGAGCGTGCTGAGGCAGAAGCACTTATCAATCGCATACACGAGCAATTCGGCAGTAAGTTCGGCTTCCAGTGGGGCGTCGAGCGCAAGAACGATGGGCAGTTGCTGGGCACCTGCACGCTGTTTCATATCGACGCGAGTAACATGCGTGCCGAGCTCGGTTATTGCCTCGCCAGCGCGTACTGGAGCCAGGGTTACATGCGCGAGGCGCTGACGGTGCTGCTCGATTTTTCGTTCGGGACGCTCAGGCTCCGGCGGCTCGAGGCCGACATTGATCCCCGTAACGAAAGTTCACTCCGGATTCTCGACAAGCTCGGATTCACGCGCGAGGGCCTGCTGAGAGAGCGCTGGAATGTCGGGGGAGAAATCCAGGACACGACCTTCCTCGGCCTGCTCGCGAAGGAGTGGCGTGACGGAACCGGAAGATGAGCGGCCTCACCGTCGTGCCATTTCGTCGTGAGCTCGCCGGCGAATTCCGCAGGCTGAATCTCGACTGGATCGAACGGCTGTTCGCAGTCGAGGAACCGGACCGCAAGGTGCTGGACGACCCGGAACAGGCGATCATCGCGAAAGGCGGGATGATCTTCTTTGCGCTCGACGGCGATACTGTCGTCGGAACGGTTGCCATGATCCGCATCGACGATGCGCGCCATGAACTCGCCAAGATGGCGGTGGCGACGAGCCATCAGCGCCGAGGCATTGGCGAGCTGCTCGGCCTGGCCTGCAAGGACTGGGCGGCGAAAAAGGGCGTGAAAACGGTCTTCCTGGAGACCAACAGCCGGCTAGGGAACGCGATCCGCCTGTATGAACGGCTGGGTTTCCGTCACGCCGTCGATCCGCATCCGTCCGACTACGCGCGGGCGGATGTCTACATGGAACTGTCCATCGACCAAAGCGGAGGTTAAGGGGCCCATGCACAAGAGCAAGCTCGCGGGTTTCATCATCGACTGCAAGACGGACGATCTCGATGGGGCCGCCAGGTTCTGGTCAGCGGCACTCGGCATGAAGACACGCGCATTGCCGGGCGACGAGGGCGAGAACTACATCCGCCTTCTCGACGAAGAGGACCGGCTGCACATCGAAGTGCAGGCAGTCAGGCACGAAAGCCGCGTGCATCTCGACATCGCGTCCGATGATATCGAGGCCGAAGTAAGTAGACTCGAGGAGCTCGGTGCGAAGCGTGTCGCGAAGATTCAGACCTGGGTCGTCATGGAGGCCCCGACCGGACAGAGATTCTGCGTCGTGCTCGGCAAGAGTGAGGGTTTCAAGAAGACGGCGAGAACCTGGAAGTAGCGACGGAGAAGAATCGCTTGTTCGTGAAGGTCTGCTGCATCCAGGATCTCGACGAGGCGCGGCTGGCGATATCGGCCGGCGCGTCCGCGATCGGGCTCGTCTCCGCCATGCCGAGCGGGCCCGGCCCGATCGACGAAGGGCAGATCGCCCGCATCGCATGCGGCCGTGCCGGCGCCGACCGAAACCTTCCTGCTCGACGGCGCTCGTCGACGCGGAAGCTATTGCGGCCCAGCACCGTCGTTGCAGTACGACGGCCGTGCAGCTCGTCGATCATGTCGACGAGCCGGAGTTGCGCCGCCTGCGTAAGTTGTTGCCCTCGACACGGCTCGTCCAGGTGATTCATGTCGCCGGCCCGGAATCGGTGGACGAGGCGCAGGCCGCGGCGCGCGCTGGTCGATACGCTCCTGCTCGACTCCGGCAATCCGCGCCTCGCCGTCAAGGAGCTGGGCGGCACCGGGCGCGTGCATGACTGGGAGCAAAGCCGGCGAATCTGCGACACCGTCCGCGTCCCGGTTCTGCTGGCCGGCGGCCTGCATCCCGGCAATGCCCGTGCCGCGATGGCGCAGGTCGAGCCGGCCGGACTCGACGTCTGCAGCGGACTGAGGCTCAATGGGCGCCTGGACGCCGGAAAGCTTCGGGACTTCTTCAGCGCCCTTCCACTGAAAATCACGGAGAACCCCCATGATCGGATACGTGTCCGTCGGCACCAATGACTTCAAGCGCGCCACGGCGTTCTACGACAAGCTGATGGCCGAGTTCGGCGCGAAGCGCGTCATGGACTACGAGACCTTCGTCGCGTGGAGCCAAGGCAAGGGCAAGCCCGGATTCGCGCTGGCCGCAGCCGTACAACAAGAAGCGGCGACGGTCGGAAACGGCTCGATGGTCGCCTTCCAGGTCGACTAGCCCGAGCAGGTGGACGCGCTCTACAAGAAGGCGATGGCGCTCGGCGCGGCCGACGAAGGGCCGCCGGGCGATCGTGGCGACAACTATTACGGCGCCTACTTCCGCGACCTCGACGGCAACAAGCTGAACTTCCACTGCTGGACATGACCGGGAAGGCATTCTCGATCTCCACCATTGCCGGCTGGGCGGACATGGACGCGAACGCGCACATGGCGAACTTCGCCTATGTCAGCAAGTGCGTGGATTCGCGCATGGCGTTCTTCAACCAGAACGGCTTCCCGGTGACCGAGTTCGCGAAGCGGAAGATCGGGCCGGTCGTGCGGCGGGACGAACTCGAGTATTTCCGCGAGATCGCGCTCCACGAGCCGCTCACGATCACGCTGGCGCTTGCCGGCATGGCGGCGGACGGTTCGCGCTTCCGGCTCGTCAATGAGGTGCTCGAATGCCGAGGGAAGGCTCGCAGCGAGGATCAGGAGCGAAGGCGGCTGGCTCGATCTCGTGGCGCGCAAGCTGATCGTGCCGCCTGCCGACCTGCTGGCCGCACTCAACAAGATGCCGCACGCCGCCGAGTTCGAGGTGCTGCCATCGAGCATCCGGAAATGAGCATCTATCGCGGCGGATGCCATTGCGGCGCTGTCGGCTACGAGTATGAGACGGCCATCGCGTCCGCCGACTGGCCGATGCGCGCCTGCCAGTGCAGCTTTTGCCAGAAGCACGGCGCGGTCTATACGTCGGACCCGGCCGGCGCCCTGCGCTGGACTCACTCGGACGCCTCGCAGCTCTCGCGCTACCGCTTCGGTCACAAGACCGCGGACTTCGTGTTCTGTGGTCGTTGCGGCGGCTATCTGGGCGCGGTGACTGAAGAGGGCGGTCAGACGCTCATGGTCATCAATACGCGTTCGTTCGATCCGCGGCCGGACGGCCTGCCGGCGGCACAGCCGATGTCCTACGACGGCGAATCGAGCGGTGATCGCAACGCCCGCCGCTCGGCGCGGTGGACGCCGGTCAGGGATTCCTGATTCAGCGCTGGCGCACGTACTCGCCCGGCGCGTCGTCGAGCGGCGCGTAACCTTCGTCCGGCGCGCCCATTGTCGGGCGGCGCGACGCGCTGGGGCGTCGAATGTGACTTGAGCCAGTCGGCCCAGACGGGCCACCAGGAACCCGGCTTCGCATCGGTCTGCGAAAACCATTCGTCCGCAGGCAAAGCCGTCTCGCCCGATTTCTGCGTGCGCACGCGATGGCGCCGCTTCGGATGCACCGGCCCGCTGACGATGCCGGCGTTGTGCCCGCCGCTCGTCAGCAGGAAGGTGAACTCGGGCGAGGAAGTAAGCCCACTCACCTTGTAGACCGACTTCCAGGGCGCGACGTGATCGGTCTCGGTGCCGACGACGAACATCGGCACGCGGATGTCCTTGAGGCTGATGGTTTCGTCCTCGACCTTGAATCGGCCCTCGGCGAGGTCGTTCTGGAGGTAGAGCCCGATCAGGTACTCGGTGTGCATCTTCCAGGGCATGCGCGTGCCATCGGCATTCCAGGCCATCAGGTCGATCATGCCGTCGCGCTCGCCCTTCAGGTACGACTTCACGGCCGGCTGCCAGAGCAGGTCGTGCGCGCGGAGCATCGTGAATGCGCCGCCCATCTGCTTCGAGTCGAGCACGCCTTCCTTGTACATGAGCGCCTCGAGCATCTCGACCTGCGCGGGGCTGATGTAGAGGGAGAGCTCGCCGGGCTCACTGAAATCCGTCTGCGCGGCGAACAGCGTGATGTCGCGGATGCGCGTGTCGCCCCATTCGGCGAGCGCAGCGGCCGCGATCGAAAGCAATGTCCCGCCGATGCAATAGCCGACGGCGTGGATTTCGCGGTCGGGTACGACGGTTGCGACGGCATCGAGTGCCGCATACACGCCTTTTCTCAGGTAGTCGTCCATGCCGAGTTCGCGATCGGCGGCGGTCGGGTTCTTCCACGACATCATGAATACGGTGTATCCCTGGTCCACGAGCCAGGCGACGAGCGAGTTCTTCGGCGACAGGTCGAGGATGTAGTACTTCATGATCCAGGCCGGCACGACCAGGACCGGCTCGGCATGGACATCCGGCGTCGTCGGCGAATACTGGATCAGCTCGATGAGATCGTTTCTGAAGATGACCTGGCCTTCGGTGACGGCAACCGTTTCTCCAACGCGGAAATCCTCGGTGCCCGGCGTCTCGCCGCCATGCAGTGTGCGCTCCATGTCGTCGAGGAAGTTCTTGTAGCCGCGCGCGAGATTCTGGCCGCGTTCCGCAACGGTCTGCTGCAGCACTTCGGGATTGGTCAACGGGTTGTTGGCGGGCGAGAGCGGCTCCGCCGCCTGGCGCGCCGCGAATTCCATCAGTCGGGCGTTCCTGGTCTCGACTCCCGGCACATCACGTGTGGACTGTTCCATGAGCGACAGGCCGTTCTGGAAGGCCTGCGCCCAGACGTTGAACGGATACTGCTGCCAGGCCGGGCTTGCGAAGCGCCGGTCGCCATTGTCGGTGGGGGCGAGCGGCTTGCCCTGTGCCGCCTCCATGTTGAAGCGCCACAGATCCATCCCCTGCTTGAGCGCGGTCTGATGCAACTGGGCCTGCTTCTCGGGCGATTTCGCGAGATTGAGCCACCAGTCCCAGAAAGCCGTGCCGTAATCCTGGGTCGCGACGCCCCCGGTCATCTTCGCGAGCATGGCGCGGAACTCTCGCTCGACATTGTCGAGCTTCGTGCTTTCTTCAGTCATCCCGCCATTATCCGTCCTTGCGTGCGCAGAAAGAAGCGGCCGTCCGCGAAGGTTTCCGGCTGCCGCCGCGTCTCATGTCACAGAAGCAAGTTCTGGAGGCATGCAAATGAACAGGATCATGAATGGCAGAAAGCTGATTCCGCTCGCGGTTGGCACGGGCGTGATGGCGATGTCGGCCCAGGTCGGGCTCGGACAGGACGCGGGCGAGCTCCCGTTCAGCGAGGCGCAACTCTATCTCGAGCTGAACCACACGGATGGCGACCTCGGAATCCATGGGCTGATCGACGGGGATACCTGGAAAAGCCTGGAAATCGAGGCTCCAAACGAGCAATTGCTGATGAATGTCTGGGTTCGCAACAACCTGCGCCTCCACGGCATGTCGGAGATCTTCTTCGAGAGCGCGGAGCCGTCGTTCGACGAATTGCCGCCTGCGGCCTTTTTCAAGCGATTCCCGCAAGGCATCTACGAAATCGAAGCCATCACGGTGGACGGCGAGGAAATGGAAGGCGAAGTGAAGCTCTCCCACGTACTGGCCGGGCCTCCGGGAAGCATCAAGGTCAACGGCAAGGCCGCCGCGAAGAACTGCGACGCGGTATTGCCGGTCGTCGGCGAGCCAGTGACGCTTGACTGGAATGCCGTTACGAAATCGCATCCGACGGTTGGCACGCCGAATGTGAACGTCACAGTCCTGAAATACGAGGTGGTCGGCGAGATCGAGCGCGAAGGGCAGAATCCCGATGTGCTCGTGTTCAAGGCCGATTTGCCTCGGAACGTGACAGCTTTCGAGTTCCCGGAAAGCTTCACGAATCTGGCGGATGGCGAGATGAAGTTCGAGATCGTCACGAAGCTCACCAACGGCAATCAGACGGCCTTTGAAAGTTGCTTTGAGATCAATTGATTACTGTCAAAACCAAGAAAGGGCTTCGTGTCGCGAAGGATTTCGCTGTGACGGGCGTCTCATTGTCACAGGAACCTTCAGGAGGTTTGAAGATGCACAGCAATCCAAAATTGAGGAGGCTGGTGTCGCTTGCGGTCAGCGGCACGGCGATCGCGTTATCCAGCCAGGCGGGATTGACCCAGAATGGACCCGAGTTTGAGGTGGCGCAGATCTACCTCGAACTGAACGATACCGACGGCGACCTGGGCATCCATGGGCTGATCGACGGCGAGGCCTGGAAGAGCCTGGAGATCGAAGGTCCGGGTGAGCTGGAGCTGATGAATGTCTGGCTCCGCACCAGACTGCGGCAACAGGGCTTGACGGAGTTCTTCTTCGAAAGCGCAGAGCCACCCTTCGACGAGCTGTCGCCAGCCGCGTTTCTCAATCGATTCAAGAGTGGCATCTACGAAATCGAAGCGACGACACTCGACGGCGTAGAGTTCGAAGAGGACGGTCAGGCTCTCGCATGTGCTGGCCGGGCCGCCCAAGAATATCAAGGTCAATGGGAAGCCCGGCGCGTCGAACTGCGACGGGAATCTACCGGTTGTGAGCGCGCCGGTGACGATCGACTGGGCGCCTGTGACGATGTCTCATCCAACCATCGGCAAGCCCAATGTCGCGGTCACTGTGATGCAATACCAGTTCGTTTGCGAGATCGAGCGCGATGGGCGGGTGCCGGAGGAGATCGTATTTTCCGTCGATTTGCCCCGGAACAGGACTCAATTCACGTGTCCGGCGGAATTCACGGCACTGTCGATCGATGGTGAAGTGAAATACGAAATCATCACGAAGCTCAACAACAACAACCAGACCGCCATTGAGAGCTGCTTCGAGCTCGAATAGCGATGAAGCCGACTGGCAAATCGAAACTGCTGATCTCAGTTCTGCTGGTGTCGGGGTGCTTCCAGGAGGTGGCACCCCGGCACGAAACGCCGGCGGCAGCGATGGCGGAATCCGTGGCTCAGAGTGCCATGGCGCGGCGATCGATCGACAAGCCGGCAGAAGAAGTGCCGGCAACGGTATCGCAGCTCGAGATGCTGCTGAACGAGGCGAGCAATCCGGCAGTTCGTCGCGAGGCGCTCTACCTGATCGCCGATGCGGGCGAGTCGCAAGACGCCGCGCTCATCGGACAATCGCTCTACGATCCGGATAGCAAGGTCCGCATGGCAGCGGTTGAAGCGCTGACGGGCATTGGCGGCGAGGGTTCCGCGGACTGGATGCTGATTGCGCTCGGCGATCCCGAGCCGCGCATCCGACGAACGGCGGTTGAGGCACTCGGGCAGATCGGCGGCGACACCGCGGAATTGCTGTTGCAACAGTCGCTCCTGGATGCCGATGAAAGCGTCCGCGAGGCGGCGCAGCAAATGCTCGCGGAACCTGGTTTCGCGGAACCCCAGTTCAGGTAACGGTTTCTTTCAGCGGAACGCTGTCGTCGGCTAGGCGCGCCGGATCCGGTTTCGCGCGCTCGGCGATCAGCTTGCGGGCCGCCATGAAGTCCTTGCCGTGGTTCACGGCATCGAGCGCGATCAGTTCGCCGTCGCGCAGGTAGCAGCAACTGAACGAGCGCGCCGACGGATCGCCGCGCAGCACGACCTTGTCATAACCCTGACTGAGCCCGACGATCTGAAGCTTCAGTTCGTATTGATCCGACCAGAACCACGGCGTCTTGTCGTGAACGATGGTCTTGCCGCAGATGTTCGCGGCGGCGGACTTTGCCTGCTCGAAGGCGTTGTCCACCGATTCGAGGCGGATGCGCCGGCCGTATCGCGGGCTCGGGTGGCTGCAACAGTCGCCGATTGCGTAGATATCCGGGTCGCTCGTTCGGCAGTTCGCGTCAACCGCGATTCCGTCCTCGCACTTGAGACCCGCGGCCTCGGCGAGCGCCGTGTTCGGGACCAGGCCGATGCCGACGATCACGAGATCGGCGGGCACCTGGGTGCCGTCCGTGCATTCGACGGCGGAGACGCCGCCGTCGCCCCAGAAAGGCGGCGACCTTGCGATCCGTCAGGATATTGACGCCGTGCGAGCAATGCTCCGAATGGTAGAAGCGGCTCATTTCCGGCGCGACCACGCGGTTCATCACGCGGTCCATCATCTCGATGACGGTCACATCGAGTCCGTGCTTGCGGAAGGTCGCGGCGCACTCGAGTCCGATGTAACCGGCGCCGACGACCGCGACACGCACGCCGGGACCGATCCGCGCGCGGATGGCCTCGACGTCCGCCATCGTGCGCAGCACGTGCACGCCCGGAAGGTCGGCGCCGGGAACCGGTATCGGCCGTGCGTGCCCGCCGATCGCGAGTACGAGCTTGTCATAGGCGAGAGTGCCGCCATCGGCGAGGCGAAGCTGCCTTGCCCTGGCGTCGATCGCGACGAGCGGATTGCCGAGCATCAGTTCGCAGTGAATGCTCTCGTAGAAACTTGCAGGGCGGATCGGGAGGCGATCCGCCTCGAGTTCGCCGGCGAGGAATTTCTTCGATAGTGGAGGGCGCTGGTACGGCAGCATCGGCTCGCCCGCGACCATCACGAGCCGGCCCTGGAAACCGTCGCGGCGCAGGCTGTCGACAACCTGCGCTGCGGCATGGCCGCCTCCCGCGACGACGATCGTATCCTGCATGCGCGAGCACCCCCGGAAGCCCGTCACTTTATACTGGCGCGCCGCGATGCGGCAGGGAGAGGCAATGTCGGCTGCCGGCGGCAGGACGGGAGTGCAGAACGCGGGGCTCGCGCTCGGCGTTATCGCGTTCGCGACGTCGCTTTTCACCGAACCGCCCGACGGATTGAGCGTCGCGGGCTGGCAGGTGGCGGGCACGATGGCGCTGATGGCGCTGTGGTGGGCCACGGAGGCACTCCCGTTTGCAGTCACGGCGCTCGTGCCGCTTGCCGTGCTGCCGCCGCTCGGCGCTTCATCCGCCGAGGATCTTGCGGGCGGTTACGGAAACACGACGCTGTTCCTGATCCTCGGCGGCTTCCTGCTGGGGCTCGCGATGGAACGCTGCAACCTGCATCGCCGGATCGCCTATGCGATCGTTGCGCGCGCAGGCGGCCATGCGCAGGGACTGGTGCTCGGCATGATGTGCGCCACCGGCTTCGTCAGCCTGTGGGTGCAGAACACCTCGACGACGCTGATGATGCTGCCGGTCGCTCTGTCGGTCGCGACGATCGTGGCGCCGGACAGCCGCCACGGGCGATCGCGATGCCAGGAATTTTGCGAGCGCGATCATTCTCTGTGTCGCCTATGCGGCGAACATCGGCGGCCTCGGCACGCTGGTCGGCACGGCGACGAATGCGCTCGTGGTCGGATTCATGCAGCAGAACTACGGCCAGACGATCAGCTTTACCCAGTGGCTCGCGTTCGGGATCCCGACCGTGCTGCTCCTGATGCCGGCCGCCTGGCTCGTGCTGGTGAAGGTCGCATTCCCGTTCAAGCTCGGATCGCAGGCGATCGCGCGCGACCGGCTCATCGAGGCGCGCACGGCGCTCGGTCCGATGTCAGGCGCGGAACGGCGCGTGACCACAGTCTTCGTGCTGACGGCGGTGGCGTGGATCACGGGTCCGCTCCTGCGCGAGCTTCCCGGCCTTGCCGAATTCAACGACACGACGATCGCGCTGCTTGCCGGGTTGTCATTGTTCCTGGTCTCCAATGGCACGAAGGAAGGCGGCGGATTGCTGGTCGGAGCGGACTTGCGGCGCGTTCCCTGGGAAGTGCTGTTGTTGTTCGGTGGTGGCCTTGCGCTTGCAGAGGCGATCCAGGGCAGCGGCCTCTCCGCATACATGGGCGAGGCGCTCGCCGGCATCGGCACCTGGCCGTTGGTCGTGCTGATTGCCGCTGTCGTGACGCTGATCGTGTTCTGGACCGAGCTCAATTCGAACGTCGCGACCGCGGCGACCTTCATGCCGATACTCGCAGCGATTGCTGCCGCTTCGAACTACCCGGTATTGCAACTCGTGGTGCCGGCGGCGCTCGCAGCCACCTGCGGATTCATGCTACCGGTTGGCACGCCGCCGAATGCGATCGTGTTCGGCACGGGCCGGCTCTCGATGCAGGACATGATCCGCTCCGGCTGGCGCGTGAACCTGGCCGCGATCGTGGTCGTGACCGCGGTCTCGATGATCGTGATTCCGCTGATCGCCTGAGCGGCTACTTCAGGCTTTTCTTGTTAAGTATGCGGCCGTTCGCGAGGTCGAGATCGCAGCGGTAGGCCGAGAAAGAGAGGGCGACAAGCGGTTCGTGGCTCTCGATCCGATAGTAGTGGTCGTCCACTTCCGGCTGCTCTGCCTGCCAAAGCAGTTCCCCGGAAGGTGCGTACGCTCGCAGGTTCTGTACCGGGTCTCGGCTGCGGAGCCTTGCCTTGCCGAAAGCGATGTCGTCCAGGTAGGCATTGGGATCCAGTAGAACGATTGCGCGACCGTCCGCCCAGAACGCGTCGCGGACTATGTATTCCATCCGCACCGGCTTGCCGTCGATCCTGACGATGTCGCCGTCGTGGGTGACTGCACGTTCCTTGTCAGTCGGCATAGGTAACAATTATCTCACTGACACAGGCACGCGGATCGAAGTCGGATGTCACGCTGCCCCAACCATAATCATAAGGTGGCATGCCGAGCTCAGAGCGCAACCACGAATCGTGCATTGCCTTCCTTTCGAGCTCCAGCGCCTCAGTCCAATCCTTTCCCTTGTCGCTGGGAATCTCCAGCAGGAGAAATACCCGGTCAAGCCGCGCACCTTTGAAAAAGAGTGTGCCAACAATGCCGGCTTCTGGCTCGATCCGATAGTGGCGCCATTCCTCATTGACCTGGTCCTCCTTCGAGTACCTGCCGAGCATCGTTCCGAGAAAATGAGCTCGGTCTTGCGACCGCTGAATCGCGCCACCTTCAAACGAGATCGAACCATCGGAAATGTTGATCTTCACATTATGGCCCGATCGGCAGCTCTTCCAGGAAGCGCAGACTGGTCTGGAATGAAGGTACTACGACCTGTGGCAGCCAGCCAGCACCATGATCCGTATTTGCGATTGCAAGCCCGAACGCAGCTGGCGAATCGGCCATGACTTCGTATGCCGCAACGCGCGTGCGAAACCCGAGTCTCTCGTGCTTTCGAAGCTGCAATCCGCGGAACAGCGCTTCTGCACTATTGCCGGATCTGCGCAATGCGCTCGCAGTCGTATAGAACGCGGTTTGCCCTGGAAATCCGCTGTAAAGGATTGTCCCTTTCTTGAGCGTGATGTCCTTGAAACGATCAATTCCGGGATACCTCGGATTGCCCTGGAAGGACCGTGCAATCTGACTCGGCGCTCCGGCCACCATCTGCGATCCACCCTTGCGGATGATCCCTGCCGCTCCGCCGAGGAGATACCCGACATCTCCGTACCCGGCACCCGTGCGCCCTGCGTCGCTGTCGGGCTCGTTGAAGTACTGAAAGTCCGGATCGCCCCCGAAAAGTATCGCAATCGGCGACGAGCTGATCATCAGATTGCCAACACGCGCAGCAAAGCCCTGTGCGCCGTCCAGGACGCGACTGCGAGAAAGCGTCGAGTCGACGCGCGTACCGACCGTCAGCACGATGCTCGACGGCGACACGAAATAGACGGCAAGCATGGAACAGGTGAACGCGTCGCCGTTCTGGCCGCAGGGGTCGCGCTCCATGGCGCTTCCGACCTGCGCCGCGCCTCCGCCGGAATAGCGGATCCAGTCGGCCCAGCTGACTCCAACCACCGTGATCTGGGCGCAATTTCCGGAGGACGATTCCAGGCACGGCGGGGGATCGAAGCCGCTTGGGTCAGTGAACGTCAGCGGATTGTTCAGCGCATAAGCGTAGCGATTGAAGCCCTGCCCATCGAAAGGCAGCGTGACGTAGGGATCCGCGCTGATGAAACGCCCGAGTTGCGGGTCGTAGACGCGGCCATTCATATGAATGAGTTCGAGGTTGTCCAGGTGCTCGTGGCCGGTAAATCCATCGCGCGTGTTTGCCGCCATCTTTGCGAGCTCTGCGGCGCTCGGCACTCCGGTCCAGCTCGCCCCGCGGCGCCGGCCGTGGGCAGCAAAACTTTCGGCGACGACGGCCTTGCCCGTGGCGTCGAGAATCAGGTCCGTGCTGCCGAGGTGGTCTTGTGCGAAGTACCGGACGGCGGGTGCTGTTCCATTGGCGAATCGCAGATGGATCGCGGCGACGCCGGAGGGTGTCGGAACGTAATGACGCCAGGTCGTCACACCCGAGCGCGTGACTTTTTCAAAGTACTCGCCCGCGTAGATCGTCGTCTCAGTCACGGCGCCGTGCCTTGCGACCTGTCTCCAGCGGTTGCCGTCAGGCCCATATGAGAACTGGCTGCTGTTGCCGTTTGAATGGGCGATGGAGGCGGGCAGGTTGTTGCTTGACCATGTGATGGCCGCCCCGGCCCGGGCCGTCATGTTTCCATTGGCGTCGTAGGTAAAGTTCTGGCCGGCGGCCGAAGCGACGGCGTGCTTGCGCGTTCCGTGGTAGGTGTAACAGGCCAACGTCGTCGGGCAGACGTCGGACTTGCGGCGGATATTGCCGATCGCGTCGTAACTGATTTCGAGGTTGACGACACCGTTCCTGCGCGATTCGTGCAGGCGATCGAGTGTGTCATAGCGGAAGTCCTCGACAAGGCTCCGTTTCAAGTCCGCGCGGCGGGTGAGGTTGCCGTTTGCGTCCCAGTCGTACGCGAGATCCTGGATCGTGGTTCCACCGGCCGTGGTCTGGCGGTAACCGAGCATCCCGTCCACCGGCGTGAATCCGCTGACGACTCGGACCGCAGAGCCGAGCGATTCGTCGAGCAGGTTTCCGGAGGCATCCGCGGCATTCAGCGCCCAGTACGATTCGCCCGACGCATCGCCGTTCCGGATGCGCGAGATGCGGCCTGCATCGTAGTCGTGACGGATCCTGAAGGGATTGCCTGCGCCGCCAGCAGGGTAGGTGATCGAGTCGAGGAGTCCGAGCGAGTTGTAGGTGTAGTCGTACCGATAGCTCGCGTCCGCGGCGATGGTGCGGATCGCAGGCCGTCCGATGCTGTCATAGCTGAATTTTTCGCTATAGCCCGGGCCGGCGATGCCGGTGATCCGGCCGATATTCCGGTTTGCTGCCGCGTTGCCCCAGGTCCAGGTGAAACTGCCTTCGGGTGCAATGCGTTTCGTGATTTGACCGAGCGCGTCATGCTCGAAACGGATGAGTTGTCCTTTCGCGTCGCGCAAGGCCGTGGTTTCACCCAGCGCATTGCGGGTCCAGGTCCAGGTGCCCATGTCGGCGTCGGCCTGGGTCAGCTTCATCCCGCGCGGGTTGTAAGCCGATCGTTGCGATCGTGTTGTTCGCGGCGTCCTGAACGCGAAGCAGCCTGCCGAATGCGTCGTATTCGTAACGCGTATTGCCGCCGAGGCTGTCAACGACACCTGTCAATCTACCCCATGCTGTTCGCGTGCCAGTCGTCGCATGGCCGAGCGAATCCGTCTGCACGACCGCATGTCCGTCGTACCGGGTCGACATTGATCGGACGACGTTGCTCCCACCCGCAAGCAATTGCGCCGACGTCTGCCGGCCGAGCAGGTCATGACTCAGCTGCCAGTAGCCGGCAGGGAGATCACCTTCCCAGTACGGCAGGGACTGCTGTGTCGGCAGTCCCCGGTCGTCCCTGTCGACCGTCACGAGCGCGGTGCCGCCGCCGGGTCGCTGGGATCTCAGGAGAAATCCACGTTCGTTCTGGTCCATATCGAGCCGCGCTACGACACGAACGGCGCCGGTGCTGTCGCGCTCCTCCTCCAGGAGCCGGTATATTGTTCGCGCGTTGCATCCGGACTTGCAGGCCTCGAAATTCCACACGGTGCGGGTATTGTCGGGCTGGATCTCCTGTGTCAGGCGGCCGTAAGCGTCGTAGTTCCATCTCACGACCGAACCGTTGGGATCAGTCATCGTCAACGGCAATCCACTGGCCTCATCCCAGGTGAATCGTGTTTTTTGCGCGAGTGGATTGCTGATCTCGATGGGGTGCTGACCGCGCGGACCCCAGCTGAGCGCCATGCCGCGCGCGATCATGCCTGCGCCGGTTACTTTCTCGCTCGCGAGATTGCCAAAGGCATCGTAGGCGAGGTCGTAAGCGACCTGCCACTGGCTGTCGCCAGGCTCAATGATCCTTCGCACAGGCCGGCACTTGGTGGCATCCCAGGACTGGCTGGCCTCGCGCGTGACCGCGGCGCCACCCGCCAGGGTGTGGCCTGCCGTGATTTGAACCGATTGCGGCCGCCCGAGACACCAGCTGGTCGAATCGTTCAACAGATTCGTGCGCAGGCTCCGGAGACTTGCAACGGAGCCAACATTCGCGCCGCCCGCGATCTCGGTGACGGTCGTGGTTTCATCGGTGACAAGGCCGGACTTCGCATCGATCGAGCCGGCAACACGGACGAATCGCGCGATTTCCGCGCCGTCGTAGGGCCCGCCCACTTCGTAGCGCCGCGACGTGGTCGTCGACTCGTACGGAAAATGACGTCCGAACAACAGGCCGCTGGAGAGCGCCGACCACTGGATCGCCGTGTGCGACACCGGCTTTCCTGACTTCTGGCGGACGGAGATCGACTCGGGAAGCCCGGTGAACGGAAAATCCTGGCGGCGCAGGGTTTCCACGCTCAGTAGGCGTTCAGGTGTGAGATCGGTCAGCGTCTGCTTGCGGAAGCCGAGTGAACCGCGGCCGCGCAGGTCCCGGCGAAGCCCCGCATACTGGAAGCCAGTCGATTTCTTCGAGCCTCGCCCGCTGCCGTCGGTCGTCCTGAGTCTCGAAACGACTTGTGCCGAAGTCTGCATGTCCTGTGCCGGATAGGCAGCACCTTCGCCACGGACATAGACGGCGTTGTCCGTCAGCGGGCTGTACGCAAACTCGGCGGAAACGCCGAAACCGTCTTTCGCCGCGAGCAGGAGATCCGGCCGATCGCCATTCTTGAGGCGCACGCGAAGCTGCGAGCCGACACGCGTAGCGAGATCCTGAAGTCCGTCGCCATCGAAATCCCGGCCGGTGACTGGCAACCCGCCCTCGTGGGCAATTCCGGTGTCCGCGACCGCGGAGAACGAATCGCCGTTCGAGATTGCGACAAGCCAGTTCGTCGCGCCGGCAAGCAGGATGTCCTCGCGTCCGTCGCCATTCCAGTCATGTGCGTGAAGCCCCGAACCACCGGTCAACGATGGTCCCAGCAGCTCGGTGTTGTTCCATGAAGTTCCACAGCCGCCGACTCGGACTCGCAGGGTTCCGGAAATATGCTTGTAGGCAAAATCGCCGCACCCGTCGTCATTGAAGTCGAACACGACACCGGCACTGCTCTGATAAGTGCTGTCGAAGTTCGTCGTCGTGTGACCGGCATGCGAGATTCCGACGACGGCGACGTTCTCGTTCATCAACAGGTCCTCGGCGCCGTCGCCATTCAGGTCGACGCGGCCCGCGCGTCCAAGGAAATCCCCGCCCTGGGCACCCGTATATCCGGCGGACTCCTCCTGCGAGTACAGAATGACGGGAGCCGCGAAACCGCCGTTTGGCAGCGCGTAACGTGCGCGAACGATCATGCTGCTGTAATTGGGATCGGTCTCGGACCAGGCGATGTCACCCAGCCCGTCGCCATTGAGGTCAAGACCGCGTACGTCCCGCAAATAGTTCGGGATCGGGATGCTGGTGGGAACCACGGTTGCCAGCCCTGTTGCGCTCCCCCTGACGATCGCGAAATTGAGCGAAGGAGTGGAAATAAGCAGATCAGCGCGGCCATCGCCATTGCTGTCGAAGATCTTTCCGATTCCATGGGGACAGGGAATGCCGGAATTGATCTCCGGTCCGAGAACGCCGTCCGGCGTGCCGAGGCGATAGCGGATCGTTGCGGACGACATTGCACTGCCACCGGCCCACAGGTAGTCAAGGCGCCCATCGCCGTTGATGTCGGCAAACAATGAGGGGCTCACAGATAGCGCGGGACCAGGAATGGCCGCGGTCACGGTCGTGGCCACCGCGAATCCCGGCGTCGGGTCCTGCCAGTCGAAGGTGCTGGCCGCCAGGCAATCGAAGCCGCCGGCGGCGCATTGCTGGATGGACGCAATCCGGCTGCGGCCACCCGCCGAGAGTGCCGGCTCGTAGCCCAGTTCGTAACGCCGCAAGAGTGCGCCGTTGTGCAGGACGTCGATGCGATCGAGCCGCACGACCTGGCGGACCGCACTGCCTGCAATGTAGCCGGCGTCGACGTCCTTGTTCGGGCGATTCTCGTAGAAGAACGCAACTTGGTGCGACGAAGAGACGCCCGCCGCGGGATTGGCGTTGTAGCGGATCCTCGAGATGCGGAAACTCGAGCCCGGTCGTTCTTCGAAATATTCGTAATCGACGACATTGCCGGCCCGGTCGCGAATGCGATTGAGCGCCCAGGTGCGCGCGCCGATCGAAGTGGTGCTCGCTTGTCCGTCAATCCGCGAATCGGCTGTGGCGCCGTACTCGTAGATGCGGCCATCGGAGGCCTCGACCACGAAGTAATGGGGTCCGTTGGTTGCCCCGGGAACCGCGCGAATTCGTGCGAACGATTCGATTTCCGTCCGGTACTCGGCGCCCGGCGCGTCATAGACCAGCTGACTCAGGACCACGAGACGCTGGCCATCGAGACAGAAGCGATCGTGAAATGCCAGCGCCGAGGTCGCCGAGTAACCATCCTGTGCGAGCGTCTTGGGGCATCGTACGATCTGCGAAAGACCGCCAATCGACCAGCCGATTCCGAGCAGACCGTTCTTTGTACGATGCCGGTAGTCCAGCGTGACGACTGGAGTCAACCCGTTCGTGCCGGCAGGCAGGGCGATCGGGATCGTGTACTCCGCTTCGCCCTCCTGGGAAACGGAGGCGAAGCCCGGAGTCCGGCCGATCCCAGCCCTGGCATTCAACGCGGTCATCAGAAGGACGAATCCGAAAAAGATGCCGACTTGGCGCCTTGCGGCGGGCAGATCCATTGCCTTTTCTCCGATGGAGCCGGCGTCCTGCCGGCTGCAGACAAGCTAGCTGTTCGACCAGGCAGCGGCCCGCCACTTATGTGCGGCAAATCCGTAGAATCTGATTCCGGACCCGCCGTTGTGCCGAAAGCCCCAGGAGCCTCGATGAAACTCGTCACCGCCATCATCAAGCCGTTTAAGCTCGACGACGTGCGCGCGGCACTCTCGGAAATCGGCATCTCCGGCATGACTGTCACCGAGGTGAAGGGCTTCGGCCGTCAGCGCGGCCACACCGAGCTCTATCGCGGCGCGGAGTACGTCGTCGACTTCGTGCCGAAGACGCGAATCGAAGTCGCGGTGCGCGACGATCTGGTCGAGCAGGTGACGGAGGCGATCATCAATGCGGCGAAGACCGGCAAGGTCGGCGACGGAAAGATCTTCGTTACGACGATCGAGCGCGTGATCCGGATCCGCACCAGCGAGATGGACGAGGCGGCGCTTTGACGGAACCCGTCGAAAACCCGAAGTCACCGACGATCGAGGCAGCGGTTGCCAAGATCGCCTTGAGCGGCGCGCGACGTCACGTCTTCTTCTGCACCCACGGTGACTGCGCGCCGAAGGAAATCGGCGACGCGTCCTGGAAATACCTGAAGCGTCGGCTGCGCGAAGTCGGCCTCGCCGACGTCGAGGGCGGCGTGCTTCGCACGCGCGCGGACTGCCTGCGGATCTGCCGCGAAGGGCCGATCATGCTGGTCTACCCGGAAGGCACCTGGTACCGGCACGCGACGCCCGAGAACATCGAGCGGATCATCCAGGAGCACCTGATCGGCGGAAAGCCCGTCGCGGAACTCGCTTTCGCGTCGAATCCGCTCTAGCCGGAACCCATGCCGCAGTCGATCCGAATACACGAATACGGCGGGCCGGAGGTCATGCGCTTCGAGCCGACCGATCCGGAACCGGTCGGCGCCCGCCAGCTCCGCATCCGGCAGACGGCGGTCGGCGTCAATTTCATCGACACCTACAACCGCACCGGCCTCTATCCGATGCAGCTGCCGGGGGTCCTCGGACGGGAGGCGGCCGGCGTCGTCGTGGAAGCGGGCCGGAGTGTCACGGCTTTCAAGCCAGGCGATCGCGTGGCCTATGCCGGCGAAACATCGGGCGCCTACGCCGAGGAGCGCGTCATGGACGCAGCCCGCGTGGTCAAGGTGCCGGATTCCATTTCTGACCGGGAAGCCGCTGCCCTGATGCTGAAAGGCCTCACCGCCTGGTTCCTGCTGCGCCGTTGCCACCGCGTGCGCCGCAATGAATTCGTACTGCTGCACGCGGCGGCGGGCGGCGTCGGCCTGATCGCGCTGCAATGGGCGGCGGCACTCGGGGCGAAAGTGATCGCGGTCGTCGGCAGCGATGAGAAGGCGGCGCTCGTGCGCGAACACGGTGCGGCGGAGGTGGTCGTGAGTTCGCGTGAAGACATCGTCGGGCGCGTGCAAGCGATCACGAAGAAGAAGGGCGTGCCGGTCGTGTATGACGGCGTCGGCAAGGACACCTGGACGGCGTCGCTCGATTGCCTGTCGCCGCGCGGATTGATGGTCAGCTACGGCAATGCCTCTGGCGCCGTGCCGCCGATTTCGCCGCTCGAACTGACACGGCGTGGTTCGCTCTTCCTGACCCGGCCGACGCTCTTCCACTACGTCGCAAAAGCCTCTGAGCTGGCGCGCGGCGCCCGCGAGCTGTTCGATGTCTTCGGGAGCGGGCGGGTCAAAGTGCGGATCGGTAAGATTTACCCCCTCGCGCAAGCCGCAGAGGCGCATCGTGACCTCGAGTCGCGCCGCACGACCGGCAGCCTGGTCTTGATTCCCTGACACGGACCCGCGCGCCAGAGCCGAATTTTCGAATGAAAACCCGGCGAATTACGTCTAATGACAGTGCGCGACTCACCGGAGGCCACTGTACGGAAGGCGCGGCTGACGCTATAGGCGCCTGCCCGCAGGGGGGGCTCCTGGCCAACCCGCTTCGGCGGGTTGCGGCATAAGTGCTAGAATTCCGGGCCATACGCAGCCGACTTGCACCGGGTTTCGGCGAATAACAGGGGATCAACGATGAGCAGCACCAGCCCGATCTTGGCCGCATCCACTGCGTTGCTTTTCGTCGCAGGTGTGCCCGCAGCAGAGGCGGAGGATTTCAACCTCCTGAAAGCTCGGGGCCAGGTCTCCCTTGGCACCTTCTTGAACAACTCCGATATTGAGGTCCGCCTGGACGGGGAAACATCCACCGGATCCAACGTCGACTGGGACAGCACCTTCGGCGACAAAGACGTGACGCGCTTCCGCCTGGATGGTCTCTGGCGCATCAATAACCGCCATCACATGCGGTTTATGTACACCGATTACACGCGCGACAAGACCACGATCATTGACGAGGAAATTGTCTGGGATGATGAAACGTTTCCCGTCGGTGCAGAGGTCAGAGGCAAGAGCAGTTTCGAGATCATTGAAGCAGCCTACGAATACGCATTCATACACACGGAAAAGTATGAGCTGGCCGGCAGCTTTGGCCTGCACTACACCACTTTCACCGCAAAACTCACCGCGGACGTTACCGCGCCTGGCGGCGGCGGCACGGTGTCGATCGGTGGACCGGCGACCGTTGCCGCTCCGCTGCCAGTGATTGGCGCGCATGGTATGTGGCGAATGGGCGGGAACTTTTATCTCGACGCACACGCCCAGTACTTCCAGGTGTCCTGGGACGACAACGACGGCAGCATTATCAACTACCGAGCAGCCGTTATCTGGCAGCCGAAAAAGTTCATCGGCTTAGGTGTCGGCTACGATGTTTTCACTATCGATCTGGACGTAAGTAAGCCGAGGTTTGAGGGCTCCCTGGACTGGACCTACGAGGGCCCACAGGCTTTCTTCAACGTTTCATTCTGATCGCGGCCGTTCTGCCATTCGCCGCGCGTCAGTTGCGGCGCACGGGAAGATGCAATGAAAACACACGCACAGCGGTGGATTTTCGGTCTGGCGTCAATTGCATGGGTATTCGCACCAGTCGCCGTGACGCAGACACCGGCCGCCCAGACACCGGCCGCCCAGACGCCGGCCACTGCCGCTCCGGCGGCCGCAGCTGCCTTCACCAAGGAACAGCTCGAACAGATCGTGGCACCGATTGCGCTGCATCCTGATCCGTTGGTGTCGCAGATGCTGATGGCGGCGACCTATCCGCTCGAGATCGTCGAAGCCGCGCGCTGGGTCAAGGCAAATCCCGGCCTCAAGGACAAGGCGCTCGAGGAGGGGCTCAAGAAGCAGGACTGGGACGCGAGCGTCAAGTCGCTCTGCGGTTTTCCGGACGTGCTGAAACAGATGGACGAGAACCTGGACTGGACCCAGGACCTCGGCGACGCATTCCTCGCGCAAAAGACGGAATTGATGGACACGATCCAGCGCATGCGTGGCAAGGCCTATGACTCCGGCAACCTGAAAACGACGGAGCAGCAGGTTGTCACACAGCAGCCGGACAAGATCATCGTCGTGCAGCCCGCCGATCCCGAGGTAATTTACGTTCCGACTTACTCGCCGACGGTTGTTTACGGCGGTTGGTCTTATCCCTACTACTACTACCCGCCGATGTATTACCCGCCGGCGTACGGCTATGGCGCGATGGCGTTCACCGCGGGCGTGGTGTGGGGCGCGGCGATCTGGGGTGGCTGCAACTGGGGGTGGGGTAGCAGCGACGTCGATATCGACATCAACCGCCAGAACAACTTCAATCGCAACACGAACATCGACGGCGGCAGGAACCAGGCCAGCACCAGGGCCGGGGGCAAGCAGTCTTGGCAGCACGACGCCTCGCACCGGGGCGGCGTCAATTACCGCGACAACAAGACGGCGCAGCAGCACGGAGCGAATGCCGGGTCAAACCGTGTCTCGCGCGACCAGGCGCGTGGCTATGACCGCGCAGGCACGAGCGACCGGTCGGCCGGCCAGAGTCGCCCCAGCGCGTCGACCGGAGCGACAGGAAGCCGCGACCTCGGGGCTTCGACCCGCGACGCAGGGGCTTCGACCCGCGACGCCGGCGCTTCGACCCGCGATGCCGGGTCTAAATCACGCGGCAGCGGTGGCAGCAGCGCGTACAGCGGTTCGCGCAACTCGGGCATGGACCGTTCGGCAAGCAGCCGCGGAGGCATGAGCCACGGCGGCGGCATGAGTCGCGGCGGCGGAATGAGCCGCGGCGGCGGCGGCGGACGGCGGCGCTAGGAATCAGGGAGAGAGACCATGATCACGGCTCATGAGCTGAGTCAGTTTTCGCCTGATTCTCGCCCAGGCAGCGGTCCTGGCAACGCTCGTTGCGTGCTCACCCGCGCCTCCCGGCACTTACTCGACGCCCGAGGAGGCAGTGCAGGCACTCTCAGATCTTGTTGGTTCGGGCGATTCGAAAAAGGCCGAAGAAATGTTCGGTGCCGATGGAGTGGAATTGCTGCAATCGGGCGATGAAGCTGCCGACCGTGAGGACGCGCTGCGCGTCAAGGCGATGATTCTCGAGAAGGTCGCATTCGAGGATCTCGACGAGACGACCAAGGCTGCCCTGATCGGGAATGTCGAGTGGTCGTTTCCGATTCCTTTGGTCCTGGAAGACGACCGCTGGCGCTTCGATGTAGCCACCGGGCGGGAAGAGCTGCTGAATCGGCGCATCGGCCGTAATGAATTGCACGCGCTCGCGAGCCTTCATGCTTTCGTGGACGCGCAGCGCGAGTACATTAGCTCAGGGCCGCGATGGCAAGCCGCCGTCGTATGCGCGACGCTTCCGGAGCAGCGAGGGCAAGCACGACGGCCTCTTCTGGCCGGTGGAAGAGGGCGACGACGAAAGTCCGCTGGGGCCGCTCTATGCGGAGGCCGGGATTGATGCAACGCAACTGGACGCCGGCCCGCAGCCCTATCACGGCTACAATTTCCGCATTCTCGAAGGCCAGGGCAAGAGCGCGCCTGGCGGCGAGCGCAGCTACCTGGACAAGAAGGGCCTCATGACGCGCGGCTTTGCGGCCGTCGCCTGGCCCGCGAAATACGGCAACTCGGGTGTCATGTCCTTCCAGATCAGCCACCAGGGCCTCGTCTTCCAGAAGGACCTCGGAGACGATACGACTGCTGTGGTCTCCGCGATCAATGCCTACGATCCCGATGAGAGTTGGCACCCGACTGGCGACTGAGTATCTGCGCCATGCGGCCGTGGCGCTCCTTCTATTGAGCGTCGGCGGTTGCGGCGAGAAGCGCAGGAGCCGACACCCACCACTGAACCTGCCGTCACGCCCGCGACGGCTGCGCCGGACGCGGCCGACGGCACGCTCACGATCGATCATCGCGGCGATTCAGAAGCCGTGGATCGGCGACCTGGATGGGATGATCGAGCGCCGCCTCATCCGCGTGCTGACCGTCAACAGCAAGACGATCTATTTCGTCGACAAGGGCGTCCTGCGCGGAACCGCCGTTGAATACGCCCGCTTGTTCGAGGAGGAGCTCAACAAGAAGCTGCTCGCGGAAAAAAAGCTCAAGAACAAGAACCTGAAAGTGCGCGTCGTGTTCATTCCCATGCAGCGCGATGAGTTGCTGCCAGCACTGGTTGCCGGCAAGGGTGATATCGCTGCCGCAAACCTGACGATCACGCCCGGAGCGCCGCAAGCGGGTCGACTTCACGACGGCTGGCATGAGCGACGTAAGCCAGGTCGTCGTTTCCGGTCCCGCCTCACCGAAAATCGCGAGTCTTGACGATCTTTCCGGCAAGTCCGTCTTCGTGCGCAAGTCGTCGAGTTACCACGAGAATCTCGTCGCGCTCAACAGGAAGTTCGCGGCCGGCAGGAAACCGCCGGTGAAGCTCGAGGAAGCCCCCGAAATGCTGGAGGACGAGGATCTGCTCGAGATGCTTGACGCGGGGCTGATACCGCTCGTCGTCGTCGACAAACATGTCGCGGACCTGTGGAAGCAGGTATTCCCGCACATCACCGTGCACGCGGACGTTGCAATCGGCACCGGCGGCGAAATCGCCTGGGCAATCCGCAAGAACAGCCCGCAGCTCAAGGCAAGGCTCGACGATTTTGCCGGGCGCAACAAGGTCGGAACTTCGATCGGCAATCAGCTCCTGACGCGCTATCTGAAAGACCTCAAGTACGTGAAGAATGCGGCCTCGGAGGAGGAACGCAAGAAGTTCCTGGCCCTGATCGACTACTTCAAGAAGTACGGCGACCAATACGACGTGGACTGGATCCTGATGGGCGCGCAGGCCTACCAGGAATCGCAACTCAATCAGAATGCGAAGAGCGCGGTGGGAGCGATCGGGGTCATGCAATTGATGCCGGCGACGGCCAAGGAGATGAATGTCGGCGATGTAACGAAAGTGGAGGCAAACATCCATGCCGGCATCAAGTACATGCGCTACATGATGGACCAGTACTACGAGAAGGAACCGATGACGGACCTGAACAAGGCGCTGTTCGCATTCGCCTCATACAACGCGGGCCCTGCGCGCGTCAGGAAACTGCGGGCCGAGGCCGAAAAACGGGGACTCGACCCCAACGTCTGGTTCCACAACGTGGAGTACATCGCAGCCGAAAGGGTGGGCCAGGAAACGGTGACTTACGTCGCCAACATCTACAAGTACTACATCGCCTACCGGCTGGTGATTGAACAACAGGCAGCCAGGAAAACGGCGATCGAAAGGGTCAAGGCAGACGGCCAATGAGGATCGGACGATCCGGGTCGTGTCTCGCGGCCGCACAGATTACTTGACGGTGTATCCCCGCGATTCGAGGCAGGCCGACATGCCGCGCTTGAACGATGCGGCGAGCTCCTGCTGCGCCGCCTTGGCCTGCTCTGTGCTGGCTTGCGCCTGCGCCTCCGCCTGCTGCTGCTGTTGCGCCTCGGCCTGACGGGCTTGGCGGCCGCCAGCCACCACGCCGACCGTCGCACCGACCGCTGCGCCCTTGCCGGCATCGTTGTCGGCGACCTCGCCGATGACTGCGCCTGCGGCGGCGCCGCGGACCGCGCCCCGGGCACGCTGGCCACCCTGCGCGGGCTGTGCAGGCGCGGCAGCCTGGGCGGGTGCCGGCGGCGGTGGCGGCGACAGAGGATCGTAGCCGGACTGCTCTTTCGCCCAGTTGTAGCACTCGCCTTCATCCAGCGTCTGTTTCTCGGCGGTCTGGCCCATGGCCGGATACGCGAACACACCGGCCGAAGCAGCCAGGCTCTTGCCCGGTGGCGGAGTGCTCTGGCCAATGGCAACTGTGATGACGAAGCAGCCTGACAGGCCTGCGATCACGCCCAGGAATGATGTCGATGTGTTCATCTGAGAGCCCTCTGTTTGCGTGTAGAGTCTAGGACAAATCGTGCACGTCAGGGTTTTGCCATCGGGGAAGGAATTCCAGGCGCGAGGCGATGAGCCCGTGCTGGGCGCCGCCCTGCGTCAGCACCTCAACCTTCCGCACAGCTGCAAGGGCGGTTCCTGCGGGACCTGCCGCGTGAGACTTCTCTCCGGCCGCATCGCCTATCCGCACGGCAGGCCGCCCGGCACTCAGTGCCGCGGAGGAGGCAGCGGGCCACGCGTTGATCTGCCAGGCGCGCGCGCTCGAGGACCTTGTCGTCGAGATCCGCGAGGTCCGCTTCGTCACCGACGTCGAGATCAGGAGCCTCCCTTGCCGCATCGAGAGGATGCGCCGGCTCGCGCCCGACGTGATGGGTGTCTGGCTGCGGCTTCCTGCCGTTGAACCGTTCACCTGGCAATGCGGCCAGTATGTGGACGTGATGCTGCCCGGCGAGCGCCGCCGCAGCTTTTCGCTGGCAAACCCGCCGCATGACTCGGCGCTGCTGGAGTTGCATGTGCGCCGCGCGCCGGGCGGCGTCTTCAGCGAGCAGGTCTTCACGACGCTACAAGAAGGATCGCTCCTGCGCCTGGAAGGCCCGCTCGGGCAGTTCATCTACCGCGCGGGCGATCGACCGCTGTTGCTGATCGGGGGCGGCACCGGCTATGCGCCGCTCAAGGCGATGATCCGCCAGGTGCTGGAGACCGATGCCCGGCGCAACCTGACGCTCTTCTGGGGCGCACGCACGACGACGGATCTCTATGAGGACACATGGCTGCGCGAGCTCGGTGCGCGACATCCGAACTTCCGCTATGTCTCCGTGCTGTCGAACCAGCAGGCCTCGACACCGCACGAGTCCGGCCTGGTCCACGAGGCAGTCGTCCGGCACCAAGCCGGACTTGCCGCATTCGACATCTACGCAGCCGGTCCGCCCGCCATGATCGACGCCGTTCGCGCGGCGCTTCCTGCGCAGGGCGCAGACCCCGACCGGATCTACATCGATTCCTTCGAGTACGCGCCCGCCTGACGGCTACCGGAACAGGCCGTCGTCCAGGATCGAGCCGCGGCCGACCGGCTTGCCGATCGAGAGCCAGATGGCCGTATTGTCGGATGTATATCCGACACCCAGGCTGATCGGGCCGATCGGCGTCGAGCCGGCGAGATAGGCGGAAGCGCCATAAATCTCGTCGTCTTCAGTAAGATCGAATCGATCGTAGAGGCCTGCCGCGTACACGCCGAATCCGGCAAAGATCGCCTGGTTCTTGATCGTCACGAGGTCCTTGACTCTCCACAGGAAGCTGCCCTGGGCCAGCCAGTAGCTTTCGACCCGGATCTCGTCGAACTGGTATCCCGCAAGCGTTCGCGGGCCGCCCAGCGAAAACCCGCGATCGCCGGGCAGGTCGTCGCCGAAGCCGGTCCCGCCCGCAAGGCTGACCCACATGAGGTTCCTGCCGAAGGGAACCGCTTTGCTCACTGCCGCCTCGACGCGTTCCCATTCGCGACCGGCGCCGAGGCTTTCGTCCGACTGGTAATACTCGACCGCCGCCGACATGCCGGTGGTCGAGAAGCTTGCGGTGTCGCGCGAGTCGTAACGCGCGGCGAACGCAAGGCCGGCATCGACTTCATCGGCCGAGGCCACGTCCGGTGGCCCGGTCTGGACGCTGGCGCGCCGGTCGCTCGCCCAGTAGCCCAGGCGCAGCTGTGCCGCGTGGTGCAGGTTCCAGCCGAAATCCAGGCGTCCCCCGAGATCCCGGAACTCGACGGTGGCGACGTGATCGCCGTCGATGAACAGGTTCTCCAGGGTCTGGCCCGCGAACAACTCCGGTTCGACGAAGAATTGCTGGCCGACGTCGATGGGCAGGTACAGGCTCGTGGTGATCGACGTCTCGTAGCCGACCTCGAGCGTGTTGCGCCATTGGCCGCCGCGCTCGTTCAGCCAGCGGCGCACGTGCTGCAGACTCACCTGGAACTTCAGGTCGCCCCCGCCGTCCGCATAGACGCCGAGGCTCGGGCTGAGATAGTTCTTTCCGATCGTGGCCTCGGTCGGAAGCCAGACGAGCGTCGTCTTGTCGGCGTCGCCTTCGAGGCGGTAGGAGACCGACTCAAGCTCGTCGAGTGCGGCCATCTGCCTTGCGTCCCTGGAAATGGCGTCGATGTCGACAGTGTCACCGGTGCCGGACGGTCGACAGCGATTCCAGGTAGTCCGCATTTACCCAGTTGAGGCCTTCAAACCGGACGTCGGCGATGCGTCGCTCCCCGTCCTGGCGGCGGTCGCGATGTTGACGCCAGGCCGCGTATTCGGCGGCGGGCAACGCATAAACGGCGAGCCGGTCGGCGGCGGCGCGTGCCGCCGCTTCCCCGAGTGGAATCGTTTCGGGCACGCGCTCGAAATCCGAGGTCGTGATATCGCCCATCGGCACGTCGATGCGGACATCGCGTTCGCCGAGCGATCGCGAGCTGGATGGCCTCGTTCGCAATGATCCCGATCGCCATGCTGCGCGTGAGCAGCTGCGTCGCCTGCACGAGGTTCTCCGGCAAGGCGGGAGACTCGACCAGATTGACGACGATGACGACGTCGGCGCACACATCGATCGCGCGACGTCGACGGGAATGTTCCGCACCATGCCGCCGTCCGCGAGCACCATGCCCTTCAGGGGAACCGGCGAAAACGCGCCGGGAATCGCCATGCTGGCGCGCATGGCAGTCGCGAGGTCGCCCTGGTCGAGCACGACCATGTTGCCGGTGACCATGTCGGTCGCCACGGCGCGAAACGGTATGGGCAGCTTGTCGAAGACATTCACCATGCGCGCCTGGGCGACATAGGTGCGCAGCAGGTCGTCGATGCTGCTCGTGTCGACGAAGCCGGCCGGCGTGACGATGCGGCCTTCCTTCAGACCGACCTTGAGTTCGGACTGCGTATCGGAGGCGAGGCGATTGGCTTCTACCGGCTTCAGCGCGCGGCGGCCCTTGCCCCCGACGATCGACGGCCAATCGATCCCGCTGATGAAAGTCTCGAGGTCGGCGGCCGGCTGGCCGGCGGCGTAGCCGGCGCCGATCAGCGCGCCCATGCTGGTGCCGGCAATGCAATCGACCGGCACCCTCATCTCTTCGAGTACCTTCAGCACGCCGACGTGCGCGCCGCCCTTCGCGCCGCCGCCGGCCAGTACCAGGCCGATGCGCGGCCGTTCCGCGGGCTCGGCTGCATGTGACGCCAGCGCAGCCAATGCGCACAGGGCGGCTACCGGAATACGAAACATCGAATTCATGTGGGCACTTCTCCATGCCATCGGAACAATGCCCCGGTGAGGGCGAGCGTCGTCTGGCGAATCTGCGAGCACGATGGGCGAACCCAGGCCGAGCCGGGCGGCAGCTTCCGCCACGCGCCGTGAACCCGTCACGAGTGCCGTCGAATCCATCAGCTCGCGGCAGCGCGGCGTGACGATTCCGACGAGTGCCTCGAGGAGTTCGACGCTCGTCGCGGCGTAGACGCGTCGATGCCGCCCTGGCGCCACAGTTGCTTCGATTTCGGCCTGCAATTCGCGCCGACGGGCCGCGCAGGCTCGCGCGTATAGACCTCAGCATACTGTACCCGCGCGCCGCGCGCCGTCAGGACTTCCGCGATCAGTTCGCGGCCGCCTGAGCCGCGCACGATCAGCACGCGCTGCCCGTTCATGTGCGCAAGCTGCGGCATGGCGAGCAGCGATTCGCTGTCGGCGCCTTCCGCCGGCATCAGCGAGACCCTGTATCCGGCCGCATTCAGCGCGGCGGCCGTCGCCTGGCCGACGGCAGCGACCGGCGCGTCGCGCCGATTGTCCAGAAAATCCGCCCCAAAGCGCGCGGCATTGGCGCTGACGAAAATGACCAGATCGTAGCGGTCGGCCGGCCCGATGGCCGCGCGCACTGCGGCGCGATCCGGCCGCGCCTTGATCACGAGTGCGGGATAGCGGACCGCAGCGCCGCCTTCGGCTTCGATCAGCTGGCAGAGGTGATGTGCCTGATGCTCCGGGCGAGTCACCAGCACGCCGATTCCCTTCAGCCGGGTCACTACAGCAACTCCCCGGCGCCGGCATCGAGCAGCCGCTGTGCAAGTGCGGCACCAAGCTTCATCGCATCGGTCGCGGGACCCGAGATGCCGTCGGAGAAAATTGCCAGGCCGTCGGGTGATCCGACGAGACCGCGCAGATTCAGCGTATGGCCGTCAATCATGGCGTGCGCCGCAATCGGCGAAGTGCAGCTCCCGCCGAGCCGCGCGGAGAACGCGCGCTCGGCGGTGAGGGCGAAGTGCGAATCCGCGTGATCCAGCGGGCGGATCAGGGAGAGAATCTCGTCCGTTCCAACAGCGCATTCGATTCCGATGACGCCTTGCCCGACGGCTGGCAGCATCTGCTGCGAAGTGAGGACTGCGCGAACCCGCGCCCCGAGGTCGAGGCGTTGGAGGCCCGCGACGGCGAGAATCGTTGCATCGCAATCGCCGGCGTCGAGTTTTCGCAGGCGTGTCTCGACATTTCCCCGAAGGACGACAATTTCAATGTCGGGCCGTGCATGGAGAAGCTGGCACTGCCGCCTGAGGCTCGAGGTGCCTATCCGCGCGCCACGGGGCAGGGCGACAAGAGACTCATGGTGTGGAGAGATGAACGCGTCGCGGGGGTCGCCACGCTCGATCGCGGCTCCGATCAGGAATCCTGGCGCGAGCTCGCTCGGCATGTCTTTCATCGAGTGCACGGCGATGTCCGCCTGGTCCTCCAGGAGCGCGCTTTCGAGCTCCTTGATGAAGAGGCCCTTGCCGCCCTCGGCCGCGAGGCTGCGGTCCTGGATCCGGTCGCCTGTTGTGATGATCGGCACGAGGCTGACGACCAGGCCGGGGTGGGCGGCCACGAGGCGCGCGGCGACGTGCTCGGCCTGCCAGAGCGCGAGCCGGCTTCGTCGTGTCGCGATGCGGACCTGTCGGGACATGGCCTCATTTTGCCATGCAGCGCCAAAGGGCTAGGATTCGACCAATGAACCGCTCAATAGCAAGCCTGATCCTCCTGTTTTGCGGCTCCGGCATGGCATGGGCCGACGACACGGCGAGCGCATCGATCGGCGGCTCGGAGCTGATTGCGGGGGGCGTTGCGGTGCTCGACGAACCCATCGACGGCAACGCGTTCGCCGCCGGCGGGCGTGTCGAGGTCCGAGAGAGGATCGAAAGAAGCGCCTTCGTCAGCGGCGGCGACGTCACGGTCGCAGGTTCCATCGGCAGAAATCTTTTTGCCTCCGGTGGCGATCTCCGGCTCGAAGGCGAAGTCGAGGGCAGGGCGCGCGTGGCGGGCGGCACAGTTCGCATGGCGCCCGGGGCACGCATCGGTGGAGACGCCTCGTTCGCGGGCGGCACGATCGACATCGACGGCGGGATCGGCGGCAGACTGCGTGCTTACGGCGACCGGATCGTCATCAACGGGAATGTCGGCGGCGATGTGGATCTGGCCGGAGCGAACATCCGGCTCGGGCCGGATGCGCGCATCGCTGGCAAGGTCGTCTATCGAAGCCGCGACGACATCGTCGTGGACCCGGCTGCGCAGGTGGCGGGTGGAATCACGAAATCCCGCAAGGACCGCGAATGGCTCCGCAAGCTCGGTCGCGGCGCGACGATTGCGGGTGGAATCACTGCCGCGATCGGTATGCTGTTGCTCGGCGCGGTGCTCATACTCGGCATGCCGCGATTCAGCCGGGAAGCGGCGGCATCGATCCGGCGCAAGCCCTGGCAGAGCCTCGGCCTCGGATGCGTGATGCTGATCGGCGTACCGGTCACGATTGTGATCCTCGCCGTCACGCTGGTCGGAATCCCGCTCGCGCTGCTGCTCGCATTCGCCTACGTCGCGCTCCTGATGCTCGGCTACCTGATCGCGCGCGATCTTCGTCGGCGACCAGGCACTCGAGCGCATCGACGCGGCGAAACTCGGTTCGGTCTGGTGGCGGGCCTTGTTCCTGCTGCTCGCTGTCGTCGCGATTGCGATCCTGCGGCAGGTCCCCGTCGTCGGAGACATCGCGACGGGTGCTCCTGTTCCTGGCCGGCATCGGCGCATTCACGATGCGCAGCTGGCAGGGATTCAGGAACGATCCGGCGACGGCTTAGAGCTCAAGGTCCGGACGACGTCCGCCGCGAGCCGGCGGCTGACTGCGAGCGATCCGCCGCCCTGCAGTCGCACGACCTGCTGGCCTTCGGCATTCTTCTCGAGTCCGAGGATGTGCCCGATCGCGACCAGCGAATTGCGGTGCACGCGGACAAATCGTCCCGCGAACTCCTCCTCGAGCGACTTCAGCGGTTCCTCGATCAGCTCCTCGCCGTCCTTGTGGCGGAGCGTCGTGTACTTCTGCTCGGCGATGAAGCAGAGGATGCTTTCCACCGGGATCAGACGCAGTTCGTCGCGCGCCCGCACGGCGATTCGCGTGCGCGGTCCGCCCATGCCTTCCGCGATGCGCGTGAGCTGGGCGCGGGTCGGCCGACGCGCGCGTTCCAGCGCCTCCTTGAGCTTGTCCGGCCGCACCGGTTTCAGCAGGTAGCCCGCGGCCTGGGCGTCGAACGCCGCAAGCGCATGCTGCTCGTAGGCCGTCGTGAAGATCACCGCCGGTGGTTCCGGCATCCGCGCGAGGTGATGAGCCGTTTCGAGTCCGTCCATGCCCGGCATGCGGATATCGAGCAGCACGACTTCGGGCCGCAGCCTGCCCGCCAGCAGCAGGGCCTCCTCGCCGCTGGCTGCGACGCCGGCAAGCTCGACGCCCGCCAATTCCTCGACGAGGTGCGAGAGCCGCTCGCGCGCGAGCGGCTCGTCGTCGACGACCAGGACGCGCAGGTTCATGCGGGCGAGCTGCCGGCAGGAAAGCGGAGGGTGACGACGAACCGTTCCGGCGCCTCGAAGACTTCGACCTGCGCGTCGCCGTGGTACATGAGTTCAAATCGCTGCCGCACGTTGTCGAGGCCGATCCGGTGACCGGGCCGGCGCGCGACGAGCTTCGCCGCGACCGGATTGTCGATCGTGAGGACCGCCATCGAGCCCTCGCGACTTGCCGCTCACGCGGATGGTGCCGCCCTTTTCGAGCGGCTCGATGCCGTGATAGACGGCATTCTCGAGCAGCGGTTGCAGCACCAGCGCGGGCACCGAGGCGTCCATCGGCAGCTCGTCGATCTGCCAGTCGACCTTCAGGCGATCGCCGAGCCGAAGCCGCTCGACGCGCTCGTAGGCGCGCGCAATCTCGATTTCGCTCGCGAGTGGAATGCGTTCGCGGTGCTCGCGAAGCGATGCGCGGAACAAGTCGGAGAGATCGGCGATCGCCTGCTCGGCGGCGCGCGGATTGGTGCGCGTGAGCGACGCGATCGTGTTCATGCTGTTGAACAGGAAATGCGGGCGGATCCGCGCCTGCAGCGCCCGCACGCGGCTCTGGGCCTCCGCTTCGACGTTGCTGCGCCACTGGTGCGCCACATAGAAATAGCGGAGCGCCAGTCCGCCCGCGATCGCGCAGATCGCGAGGTTGCGCAGCACGAGGTCCAGGTGATCGCGGACGGACGTCCGGCCCTCGATGCCGACCAGCCGGTCGGAGTAGGCGGCAAGCCACCAGGCACCTTCGGTGACGGCCGCTGTGACGAAGAGCATCAGGGCGAGCGCGACGGCGGAGCCTGCAAGTACGTCGAGCTTCGACAGCAGGCTTCGCACGGCACACCAGGCGGCCGCGGTGCCCAGTGCCGCCCACAACAGGAAAAGGGATATCTGGGCAAGGTCGGGCCAGAAGCTGGCCGTTACGCCGTGGCGGGCGAGCGTGAAGAGGAGCGCCACGAGCTCGGCGATCAGGATCACCGCGAGCACGCTCCGGGCGCGGCAGAAATCGGGCAGATAGAAGCCGGGACGCTCAGTCATCCGGGCCGTTTCTGGAGAAGAGCGGTTGCTTGAGGCGGAATATCGTTGAAATGTCCTCTTCGCCATGACCCGCGGCGAGAAGGCGCGCGTAATCCGCGAGCGTCGATTCGACGACCGGGAGTGTGGCGCCATGCCGCGCGGCCATGTCCCGGCAGATTCGCAGGTCCTTGTCGTGCAGGCGGACACGGAATCCCGCGGGATAGGCGCCGCGTGCCATGAATGGCGCGCGGTGCACGAAGTACCAGGAGGACCCGGCGCCCTGGCCGAGGATCTCGATCACTCGTTCGAGCGGTAGCCCCTCGGCCTGCGCAAATGCCATGGCCTCGGCAGCGACCTGGATCGCGCCGGCACACAGGATCTGGTTGGTTGCCTTGGTGGCCTGACCGGCGCCGGACGGCCCCATCAGCACGATCGTCTTGCCGAGTGCCGTGAGCACGGCGCGCGCCCGCTCGAACGTGCCTGACTCGCCGCCGCACATGATCGCGAGCGTCGCGTTCTTCGCACCTTCGACGCCACCGCTGACAGGGCAGTCGAGAAAGCCGCTGCCGACTGCAGCGAGCCGCCGCGCCGCCTCACGTGCCGTGTCCGCGGCGACGGTCGAACAGTCGATGACGATGGAATCCCTCTGGAGCGTGGGGCGCAGCGAATCGACGACCGCGAGCAGGTCGTCATCGGCGGAAACGCAGACGACGACGATCGGGCAGGCGGCGGCGAGTTCCGCCACCGTTGCGTAGGCGCGGCGGCCGGTTTCAGCCGCGAACGCGGCGGCTTTCGACGCGGTGCGATTCCAGACGCCCGAGAGGAGTCCCGCGCGATGCAGGTTGCGGGCCATGTGCTGGCCCATGGCACCGAGACCAATGAATCCGGTTGGCATGGCGGGCTCCATTTTGCCCGCTCCGGCGGATCAGCTGCAGAATTCGGAGACCGCCTGCTTGGCGCGGGCGCGGGCCTCGGTGAGCTCCTGGTCCGTCAGGTACTCGCGCTTTCCGTCCTTTTCGCGGAACAGCCGGCGCGATTCGATGTAGCGCTGATAGCGATCCTGCGCCGCCTTGCATTGCTCGACCTTGGCCTTTGCGGCGTCGGCTTCAACCTCCGCCATCGCGTCTTCCGACACCGGCGGTTCCGGCGTGGTCGGCGCACCGGTCTGGGCGCCCTGTCCGGCCCCGTTGTCGTCGCCTTCGTCGGTATAGTCGCCGGTGTCGGGCTCGCCTTCCTCTGCGAGGCCCGATTCGCGTTGATAGACACTCAGGATCTTCGCGTCGCCCTGCCGTGGCGGCAGGTCGGTGAAGTGGACCTGCCCTGAGCCATCCACCCATTTGTAGACGGTTTCCGCCGTGGCGACCGCGGCGAGGCCAGCCATCACGAAGGTCATTATGACTACTTGAATCCGGGACATATTCAACCCCCGAGTACGCTGCACAGTGTGGCTTTCCGGGACCCGAAAACCCTTGACGCCCGTCACAATGGAGCCCGACCCGTGCCGGAGTTTAGCGAAAACCGGGGTCAGTGGTTATAGGCGCGCTCGTCGTGCAGCGCGAGGTCGAGGCCCTCGACTTCCTGTTCGGAGGACACCCGCAGGCCAATCGTCGCGTCCAGGAGCTTCAGGATGACGTACGTGGCAATGCCGCTCCAGGCGATGGTGAACAGCACGCTTTTCAGCTGAATCAGGACCTGCGCACCGATCGTGATGCCTTCTGCGAGCCCCGTGCCGCCGAGCGTGCCTGCGCAGACACCGGTCATGAGCGCGCCAACGATGCCGCCAACCGCGTGGACGCCGAAGACGTCGAGCGAATCGTCGTAGCCGAGCAATCGCTTGAGCCGGGTGGCGGCCAGAAAGCAGAGCGCGCCCGCGATCACGCCGATCAGGAGGGCGCCGGCCGGGCCTGCCGTGCCGGAGGCGGGCGTGATCGCGACGAGACCTGCAATGGCGCCGGTAGCGACGCCGAGTGCGCTCGGCTTGCCGTGTGCCGCCCATTCGAAGCTCATCCAGGCAAGCGCCGCCGCCGCCGTTGCAACCTGCGTCACCAGGATTGCCATGCCTGCCGTCCCATTCGCGGCAAGCGCGCTGCCCGCGTTGAAGCCGAACCAGCCGACCCAGAGGAACGCAGCGCCCATGAGTGCGAACGGCACGTTGTGCGGCGGCGTGACGGCAGTCGGGTAGCCCTGGCGGCGGCCGATCACGAGCGCGGCGGTGAGTCCGGCGATTCCCGCATTGACATGCACGACGGTGCCGCCCGCGAAATCGAGCACGCCCCAGTCCCACATCAGCGCGCCCGGCCCGCTCCAGACCATGTGCGCCATCGGCGCATAGACGAAAGTGAGCCACAGTGCCGTGAATGCAAGCAGTGCCGCGAATTTCATTCGCTCGGCGAAGGCCCCGACGATGAGGGCGGGCGTGATGATCGCAAACGTCAGCTGAAACGCCGCGAACAGGCTCTCCGGGATCGTCGAGACGACCGAGTCCACGGTGACGCCCGCCATGAACGCCTTTCCGAAGCCTCCGACGAATGTTCCTGTTGCCTCGAATGCGAGGCTGTAACCGTAGATGACCCACAGCACCGTAACGAGTGCCGTGATCGCAAAGCACTGCATCAAGACCGACAGCGCGTTCTTCATGCGCACCATGCCGGCGTAGAGCAGGGCGAGGCCGGGGAGGGTCATCAGGAGGACGAGCGCCGTCGCGACGATCATCCAGGCGGTGTCCCCGCTGTCGATGGCTGGCACGACTTCTTTCAATGCGTCTTCCCCAATTTGGGCGACTGCGGCCGCGATCCGGACCGGCTAGTCTGCAGAAGCAGTGCAGCATCCATGCCAACGGGGAAGGATCCGCAAATCAAGGTGTTACGGGCCGTCGAAGCGCATCGGACCCGGCTGTCCGCACCGGGTTGGTGCGTCGCTTCCCGCGGTTCGCCCTATTGCTGTGCATCGCTTGACGCACGCGCCCGTGGCCGGGATGCTGCGGGCAAAGCGGAGAACCCACTTGGCCTTCGACCCGAAATCCCTCGACGAACTCGCGCGCAAGCTCGCGGATGCCGTTCCGCCCGGCCTCGCCGCACTCGGGGCCGACCTCGAACAGAACTTCAAGGCCGTATTGCAGAGCGGACTCGCAAGACTCGACCTGGTGACGCGCCAGGAGTTCGACATCCAGTCCGCAGTGCTGCGGCGCAGCCGCGAGCGGCTCGAAGAACTCGAGCAGCGGATCGCGGCTCTCGAGAAAAACCCGAAAAAATAGTCGCCGCGGACGCCGGTCCGTGACGCTCGCAACGGCGCTGACCCGCGCACAGTTCGGGCTCGACGCGCCGCTCGTGCGCGTCGAGGTGCACTGCGGTGCTGGGCTGCCGCAATTCACGATCGTCGGGCTCGCCGAGACGGCTGTGCGCGAAAGCCGTGAACGGGTCCGCGCGGCACTCGCGCATTGCGGCTGCGAGTTTCCCGCCGGCCGCGTCACCGTCAACCTGGCGCCCGCCGATTTGCCCAAGGAAGGCGGCCGGTTTGACCTGGCGGTTGCGCTCGGGATCCTCGCCGCGTCGGAGCAACTCCCGGCGGAGCGACTCGAGGGCACCGAGTTCTATGGTGAGTTGTCGCTTTCCGGCGAACTGCGAACGGTGCGAGGCACGCTGGCCGCCGCTGTCCATGCAGTGCGTGACGGCCGCCGGCTCGTCGTGCCTGCGTCCAATGCAGACGAAGCACGGGTCGCGCGGGATGCGCGCGTGGCAGGCGCGGTTTCACTGACCGCGGTATGCAATGGGCTCCGCGGAGGCGCGGGACTCGATTTCACGACGGCGGGCGAACTGCCGTTCTGTGCGGGCGCCGGTCCGGACCTGGCGGATGTCCGGGGGCAGGCGGGTGCCAAGCGGGCGCTCGAGATCGCGGCCGCGGGAGGGCACAGCCTGCTCCTGATCGGACCGCCGGGCGCCGGCAAGAGCATGCTCGCGCAGCGCCTGCCGGGACTGCTGCCGCCGCTCGACGACGACGAGGCACTCGAGTCTGCGATGCTGCATTCGCTCGCATTTCCCCTGCCTCCGGTTTCCGAATGGCGCCGCCGGCCATTCCGTGCGCCGCACCACGGCGCGTCCGCGGCCGCCGTCGTCGGCGGAGGAGGACGTCTGCGTCCCGGGGAAATTTCCCTCGCGCATCACGGAGTCCTGTTCCTGGATGAACTGCCCGAATACCGGCGCGACGTGCTCGAGGCATTGCGCGAGCCGCTCGAGACCGGATCGGTCAGCATCGCGCGCTCCGCCTGGCACGGACAGTTTCCTGCGCGCTTTCAGCTCGTGGCGGCCATGAATCCCTGCCAGTGCGGCTACGCGGGCGATCCGAACGGCCGCTGCCGCTGCACCGCGAGCTCGGTGCGTCGCTATCTGTCACGGGTCTCCGGCCCCTTGCTCGACCGCATCGACCTTCATGTCGAAGTCCCCCGACTCGAGTATGCGTCGCTCGGTCCGATGGCAACGGCGCCGGAGTCGAGCTCGACCGTTGCGGCGCGCGTTCGTGAAGCCAGGCTTCGTCAGCAGCATCGCGGCGCGCAGAACGCGACGCTCGATGCCAGGACGCTCGTCGAAGCCTGCGGTCTCGGACTGCGCGAGCACAGCCTGCTCGAGGCCGCTTCGCGGCGCCTCGGACTCTCGGCGCGCGCATGCCACAGGATCCTGCGCGTCGGCCGCACGATCGCAGACCTCGCGGCACTGCAAGCCCTGAGCGTCGTGGAACTTTCGGAAGCGATCGGGTTCAGGCGGCTCGATCGCGAGCCCCAGGCGGCAACCGGTTAGCGGCTCTGCGCCACCATGTGCTCGACCGCAGCCTTGACGGCGTCGTCGGAAAGGTCGAGCCGACCGCCCTTGGCGGGCATGAAGCCTGCGCCACCCTGAAAGCCCTTGATCGCGTGCGTCTCCAGAGTCGCGACTCCCTGTGCGATGCGCGGCGCCCATGCGGCCTTGTCGCCGATACGCGGAGCGCCCGCCAGTCCGGAACCATGGCAGGCGATGCACGCCGATTCGTAGACGGACTTGCCATCGGTCGGCGCCGCGGCGGCGGGCGCGCCCGGGCCCGGCGTGGCAACCGGCGAAATCGCGGCAACGGGGATGGCCATCGCCGCATTGTCCTCGCCGGCGACGGCAACCTGGCCGAAAGGCCTGATGCGCTCATGAGCTGATGCCTGCATGAGCGGATCGTCGGTGTCCCGGGCTCCTTTCGGGCCGCTGTCCACCATGCGCGAAACGCCGATCAGCAGGAGCGCGATCGCGATCAGGACGCCGAGCACGGCGCTGAAAACAGTCTTGAAATGCCGGTCGGTTTTCGCCACGAGCGAATTATAGCGTCCGGGCGCCGCGGCCGCTAAAATCGCGCACCAGTCAAATGCGCCCGTAGCTCAGCTGGATAGAGTGACGGTCTCCGAAGCCGTAGGTCGTGGGTTCGACTCCCGCCGGGCGCGCCATTTTACCGAGCACACTTCGTTGCCAGGCCAATGAACAAGAACCGGCTCGAGGCATTCAGCGACGGCGTGATCGCGATCATCATCACGATCATGGTGCTCGAACTGAAAGTTCCGCATGGCACCGATTTCGCGATTCTGAGGCCGCTCCTGCCGGTCTTCCTGAGCTACGTGCTGAGTTTCGTCTACCTGGCGATCTTCTGGAACAATCATCACCACATGCTTCATGCGGTCCGCTCAGTCACCGGGCCGATCCTCTGGGCCAATCTGCACCTGCTGTTCTGGCTGTCGCTGATACCGGCGACGACCGGCTGGATGGGCGAAAACCATTTTGCCGCGGCGCCGACCGCGCTTTACGGCGTCGTGCTGCTGATGGCCGCAATCGCCTATTACATCCTTCAGTCAGTGATTATCGCGTCACAAGGCCCCAACTCAGTATTGAAAAAGGCGGTGGGCGGTGACTGGAAGGGAAAAGTCTCGCCAGTGCTCTATGTCGTGGCAATCGTCGCTGCATACTGGCACCACGGCGTTGCGCAGGCGATCTATGCGCTGGTTGCGCTGATCTGGCTCGTGCCCGACCGGCGGATCGAAAGGGCGCTCGCCCGAACGGAGGCCTGATGAATCATTCCATCCGGATATTGCTGTCCCTGGCTTGCATGATATTCGTCAACCCCGCGATCGCGGAAACCTTCCGCTGCGGCCAGTGGATCGCCTCACCCGACATGTCCGTCGAAGAGCTGCTCGAGAAGTGCGGTGAGCCGGCCGAGCAAGACGGTCGAGCAAATCGACATTTACGGGCCGGCGGTCTCGGGCGC
Organism: uncultured Gammaproteobacteria bacterium; assembly: GCA_963775415.1. Lineage (GTDB taxonomy): Bacteria > Pseudomonadota > Gammaproteobacteria > Steroidobacterales > Steroidobacteraceae > SCUD01. The sequence goes on along the minus strand of CAVZIO010000002.1, from coordinate 592,868 downwards.
GGGGCGCGTCAAGCGCGGCACGTCGACGGTCGAGAAGTGGACTTACGAACGCGGTAGCCAGTTGTTCGCGATGGTCGTCACGATCGTGGACGGTGAAATCAAGGGAATGGACCGGGCCGAGTGATGGCGACATCGCAGATCGTCCGCATGTGGCACGGCCGCGTCCCGACGTCGAAGGCCGCCGCGTATCGCGAATTCACGAACGGGCGCGCCATACCGGACTACCAGTCGGTGCCTGGCAACCTGAGCGTGCACGTCCTGGAACGGCAGGAAGGCGACGTCACGCATTTCATCACGCTGACGTTCTGGGAAAGCCTCGATGCGATCCGTGCATTCGCGGGCGACGATGTCGAAAAGGCGAAGTACTATCCCGAAGATGCCGGCTTTCTGCTCGAGTACGAGCCGCGCGTCGTCCACTATGAGGTCGTGGGCAGCTCCTGAGCCGGTGTCAGGTCAGGTCAATCCGTTCGACGGCGACCGGCTGGCCGTAAATCGCGCAGGTGATCGTGTAGACGCCCTTCGCCCAGTTCCCGGGCTGTTCCCAGCCCATTGCACCGGCCGAATACCCGCCGGCCCAGGTCGGCTCCGGCTCGTAACTCAGGATGACGGGCGGCGAGGTCTGTCCGTCCGGCCAGAAGAAATAGCATTCGACGGGCACCCTGGCGCTGCGCTCCAGGGCGGGATGCGAGAAATCGAGTTCGATGCCGATGCGTTTGGTCGACTCCGCGGCGAGCGTAGACGTGTACTTGCGCTCGATGCGCGGCGGAAGATTTTCTTCCACCGGGAAGATGCGCATCGCTGCGACCCTGATCGCGCCGTCCTCGAGCTCGGGTGGATTCAGGGCGATTTCGAACGGCGCCTTGCCGAGGGACTTTTCTCCGGCGAGGCATTCGACTTCGTAACGGCCGGGCTTCCACGCCGGGTCCGCGGCAATGCCCCAGAGGAGATTGGTGCCATGCGACTCGGTCTTTTCTTCAGGAAGTGACCGGCTGCCATCCGGCCCCGTCAGCATGCAGGTGAGCGGATCCGTCGCCGGGACTTCGACGACGAGCATCCGCATGCGCGTCGCATCGAAGTGTGTTGAATAGAGTCGCCTTACAACGGGCAGAATGGGTCCGTCCGCCTGTTCGAACAGCCGGATCGTGGTCCGCTCGAAGGCGGGTTCGCCTGCGGCCGGGAATGGCAGCAGAATCGCAATGGCAGGCAGGAATTTCATGGGCTCATTTTACAGGAAGCTCGCGATCGGAATCGTCGCTGCCCTGGCGATCACCGCTGCGTTTCTGATCGATCCCATTGCGCAGGATCCGTCGTATCACGAATTTCGCGGACCAGCGCGAGATTCTTCGGCGTGCCGCATTTCTGGAACGTCGTGACGAACCTGCCGTTCCTGTTCGTGGGAGCGCTCGGTCTCGCACAGGCTGCCGAGGCTCGCCTCGCCTGCGCTCCGCACGCACGACGTCGTGCTTATGGTGCGGTGGCGCTCGTCGCGTTCGGCTCGGCGTGGTACCACCACGATCCATCGAATGCCACGCTCGTGTGGGACCGCCTGCCGATGACGGTCGCTTTCATGGTGCTCTTCTCCGCGATCATTGCGGATCGCGTGTCCTGGGTCGCCGGCCGTGCGTTGCTCTGGCCACTCGTGGTGGCGGGCATCGCGAGCATCGCGTGGTGGGTCCGCACCGAGGCGGCGGGGCAGGGCGACCTCAGGCCGTATGCGATCGTGCAGTTCCTGCCGATGCTGCTCGTGCCGATGATCCTCCTGCTCTGGCGGGAGAATGCCCTGTCGACCAGGCCGCTCTGGCTCGGGTTCGGCGCCTATGCGGCGGCAAAGCTGGCCGAGCACTTCGACGCCGCGATATTTGCGGCAACGGGATCATTCAGCGGGCACAGCCTGAAGCACCTGCTCGCGGCGCTTGCCACGTGGTGGATCATCCGGTCCTTTCAGGGATCGCCGGCGAGGGCCTTGTAAAGGGCCGCAAGGGTGGTCGCCCGGCGAGTTTCGGACTGGACGTGCTGGTCCTCGAGTTCGATCTGCGTGCGCTCCGCGACGAGCACCGCAAGATACTCGCCCGAGCCGACGGCGTAGCGCTTGCGCGCGAGCCGCGCTGCTTCCGTCGCGGCCGCGGCACCCGCCCGGAGCTCCGATCTCCGACTGGTTTGCCGCCCGGAACCCCGCAAGCGCGTTCTCGGTTTCCTCGAGGGCCAGCAGCACCGTTTCCTGGTAGCGCGCGATGGCGCCGTCGCGACGGGCCTCCGCGGCCTTCACGCGCTGGTGGATGCGGCCGAAGTCGAGAAAGCTCCAGGTGATCGACGGACCGTAGAACCAGCGTTCGGTCTCCTCGTCTCCGATCCGGTCGAGGTCCCCCGAGGTCCAGCCGAAGGCCCCGAGCAGCGTGACCTTCGGGAAAATACTCCGCGATTTCGTCGCCGACGTCCGAATAGCTGGCGGCGAGCTCACGCTCGGCCGCGCGGACGTCGGGCCGGCGCTTCAGCCATTCCTCCGGCGTGCCGGTCGCGACGAGCGCAGGCAGTTCGGGTATCGACGCCGTCGGCGAAACATGCGCGCGCAGGGTCTCGATCGGCCAGGCAGTCAGCACCGCGAGGCGCTGTTCCTCGCGCACCAGGTCGGCCTCGGCCTGCGGCACCGTCGCAGCCACTGCCCGCATCTCGGCCTCGGACTGTGCGAGATCGAGCCCGCTCGAGTACCCCGCGTTGTAGCGTGAGGTCAGGATCGCGACATTGTCCCGGAGGTTGGCGAGCTGGCGCCGCCGCAGAGCGAGCCGCTCGCGCGCGCCGATCATCGCAAACCAGGCCTGCGCCGTTTCGGCGACGATCGAGAGCTGCGCGTCGGCGAGCGACGCGGCATCGGCCTCGGTGCGCCGGTCCACCGCGCGGCTCTCATTGCGCAGGCTGCCGAACAGGTCGATCTCCCAGGTCGCGTCAAATCCCGCGCGGTAGACGTCCGTCTCCAGTCCGCCCGGTGGCGCGAACGGATCGTCGCTGCTGATGAGGCTTTGCTGGCGATCGGCGGCGGCCGTGACGGTCGGGAACCAGTAATAGACCGAAAGTCCGGAAAGCGCGCGGGTCTCCGCGAGACGGGCCGCCGCCTGGGCGATCGTCGTATTCGCCTCGAGCGCGCGCGCGATCAGGCCGTCGAGTTCCGCGCTGCCAAAGCCCGCCCAGAGCGTTGAGCCGGCGGCATCGGCCGTCGCCTCGCCGCCCGCCTGGTCGAAGCGCGCAGGCAGGGGCGTCTCCGGGACCTCGTGACGCGGTCCGACCGTGCAGGCCGCCAGTAGCGGAAGAATCGCCGCTGCGACGAGCTTACGCATGCCCGCCACCCTCGGCGGCGAGGCGTGCGGCACGGCGCTCCTTCCGGCGCTCGACCATCTTCCGCAGCACGACATAGAAGACCGGCGTAAAGAAGAGCCCGAAGAACGTGACGCCCAGCATGCCGGCGACCACCGTGATGCCCATGACGTAGCGCACCTCGGCGCCGGCGCCGGAAGCGAACACGAGCGGCGTGACGCCCGCGATGAACGCGAAACTCGTCATGAGTATCGGACGCAGCCGGAGTCGACAGGCCTCGATCGCAGCCTCGACGATGCCCTTGCCGGCTTCTTCGAGGTCGCGCGCGAACTCGACGATCAGGATCGCATTCTTGCACGCGAGTCCGATCAGGACGGCCAGTCCGATCTTCGTGAAAATGTTGTTGTCCAGGAATGTCGGCGCGAATGCCGGCGGCGAGACCGCGAGCCACAGCCCGTGGATGAAATTGACGAGCCAGGTGCCGCCGATCGCCGACAGGAGGCACAACGGCACGATCAGGATGATCGCAAGCGGCAGCGACCAGCTCTCGTACAGCGCGGCAAGGACCATGTACACGAGCAGCACGCAGAGCGGGAATACGAACAGCGCCGTATTGCCCTGCGTGACCTGCTGGTAAGTCAGGCCGGTCCACTCGATTGCCATGCCGCGCGGCAGTTGCTGGTCGGAAATCGCCTTAACTTTCTCGAGCGCATCGGTCGAAGAAAGGATGGCGGGATTGAGACCGGCCGACATGTCCGCCGCGGCATAGCCGTTGTAACGGATGACGGGGTCGGGCCCATAGCTCGGCTTGATGTCGACGACGCTTCCGAGCGGCACCATTTCTCCGCGATTGTTGCGCACCTTCAGGCCCTGAATGTCCTGCACGGTCGAGCGGAAGGGCGCATCAGCCTGCGCATACACGGAGTAAGTGCGCCCGAAGAGGTTGAAGTCGTTTACGTAGGCGGACCCGAGGTAAATCTGCAGCGTGTTGAAGACGTCGGTCAGCGCGAGTCCCAGCTCCTTGACCTTGGTGCGGTCGACGGTGGCATCGAGCTGCGGGACGTTCGACTGATAGGAGGTGAATGTCGCGAAGGGGTCGAAACCTTCGGTGGCGCCGAGCGTGCCGACGAGTCCCATCGTCTGCGTGTAGAGCTCTCCATAGCCGATGGCGCCGCGATCTTCCACGTAGAACTCGAGCCCGTTCGCGTTGCCGAGACCGAGCACCGGCGGCGGCAGCAGCGCGAAAGCGATGCCCTCCTGGATCTGGCCGTAGCCCATGTTGATGCGCATCGCGATTTCGCCGGCTTCGAGCTCGCGAGTGCCGGGCTCCTCGAGTCCGACGAACATGACGCCGGTGTTCGGCGTCGCGACGAAGTGGATGGCATTCAGGCCGGGAAACTGAACCACGTTTTCGACGCCCGGCACCTCCATGGCGATGTCGCCCATCCTGCGTATCACGGCATCCGTTCGATCGATGGTCGACGCTTCGGGCAACTGGAGTATTGCGAACAGGTATTGCTTGTCCTGGGTCGGAATGTAGCCGCCCTGCACGGCGCGGAACGCGATGACAGTCACGACGACCAGCACGGCATAGATTGCGAGCAGCCGCGGTGCGCGGGAAATCGTGCCGCCGATGCCGCCCGAATAGCGCTCGCCGAAGCGGCCGAAAATCCGGTTGAACGCGCCGAATGGCCGCCCGAAGATCCGCTCGATCCAGCGGCCCAGGGCATCCTTCTTCGCGCCATGCGGCTGGAGCAGCATGGCGGCGAGCGCCGGCGACAAGGTCAGCGAGTTGAATCCCGAGATGATCACGGCGGCAGCGATCGTGACCGCGAACTGCTTGTAGAACTGCCCGGTCACGCCGCCGAGGAAGGCGAGCGGTATGAACACGGACGACAGCACGAGCGTGATCGCGACGATCGGGCCGGAGACCTCGCTCATGGCCTGGTGGGCCGCATCCCGGGGCGACTTGCCATTCTGGATATGTCGTTCGACGTTCTCCACGACGACGATCGCGTCGTCCACCACGATGCCGATCGCGAGCACGAGGCCGAATAGCGTCAGGACGTTGATGGAGAACCCGAGCAGCCAGAGCACCGCGAACGAACCGATGATCGAGACGGGCACCGCGACCAGCGGAATCAGCGAAGCGCGCCAGGTCTGGAGGAACAGCACGACGACGATGACGACGAGGGCGATTGCCTCCAGCAGCGTTTCGATGACCGAGGCGATCGAGTCCCTGACGTACACCGTCGGGTCGTAGACGACTGACCAGTGAACGTCCTCGGGAAATCCGCCTTCCAGTTCGGCCATGCGGTCGCGGATCGACTGGGAGAGCGCGATGCTGTTGGCGCCCGGGGCCTCGAAGATCACGATCGCGGCCGCGTCTTCGTTGTTGAGCAGCGAACGGATCGCGTAGCTGTTCGCGCCGAGCTCGATGCGGGCGACATCCTTCAGGCGGGTGAGCTCGCTGCCTTCGGACTTCAGCACGATCTCGCCGAATGCCTCGGGCGACGCGAGACGGCCCTGGGCGTTGACCGAGACTTGCAGCACGGACCCCGTGGGTGTCGGCGGGCTGCCGATGCTGCCGGCAGACACTTCCACGTTCTGCTCACGGATGGCGGCGACGATATCGGTCGCCGACAGGCCGCGGGCCGAAACGCGCTGCGGGTCGAGCCAGACGCGCATGGCGTAGTTGCCGATACCGAATGCAAGCGCCTGGCCGACGCCCGGCAGTCGCGCGAGCTCGTCGCGAACGCGCAGATTCGCGAAATTGGAGAGATACAGCGCGTCGTACGTCTTGTTGGGCGAATCGAGGTGCACGACCATCGTGATCGTCGACGAGGCCTTGACGGTCGACACGCCGAGCGCGCGCACGGCTTCCGGGAGGCGGGGAATCGCCTGGGCGACCCGGTTCTGCACCTGCACCGCCGCGAGGTCGATGTCGGTGCCGCCCTTGAAGGTGACCGTGAGCAGCATCTGGCCGTCGGAGCTCGCCGTCGACTTCATGTAGATCATGTTCTCGACGCCGTTGACCGCTTCTTCGAGCGGACCGGCGACGGTGTCGGCGATCGTGCGCGGATTCGCGCCCGGATAGTTCGCCGTCACCTGCACGGATGGCGGCACGACGTCGGGATACTCGCTGATCGGCAGGTTCGGGATCGCCATGATTCCCGAGACCAGGATCAGCGCCGACAGCACCGTCGCGAGGATCGGGCGGTCGATGAAAATGCGCGAAAAATCGGTGTGCTTGGCCATTACTTCGCTGCCGGCATATCCGGCTGGTCCATCGGCACGACGCGCGGATTCACGGGCTGTCCCGGGAAGAAGATCTTGCGCATGCCGTTGATGATCACCTTGTCGCCTGACTTGAGCCCGGACTCAACGACGATCAGGCCCTCGACGCGTGGTCCAATCGTCACGTCGCGGCGCTCGGCGGCATTGTCCTTGCCGACGACATAGACGTAACGGCGATCCTGGTCGGTCAGCACCGCCTGCTCGTTGATGAGGAGCGCGTCTGTCTGTGAGGCGCCGAGCAGGCGCACGCGCGCGAACAGTCCCGGCGTGAAGACTCCATCCGGGTTCGGCACGATGGCGCGCGCGCGGATCGTGCCGGTCGCCGGATTGAGTGCGTTGTCGACGAAATCCACTTCGCCGCGATGCGGGAAGCCTTCCTCGTTGGCGAGACCGATCAGCACCGGATTGCGCACGTCGCGGGAGCTTTCGCGGCTCCCAGCGCGCGCGAGCTCCTGGTAGCGCAGGTAGGCCCGCTCGTCGCCGGTGAAAGTGACGTAGACGGGATCCACGGAGACGACGGTCGTCAGGAGCGACTCATTCGGCGCGACGAGATTGCCGGGCTTGATGCGAGCCTCGCCCGCGCGGCCGGTGACCGGCGATCTGATCCGCGTGAAGCCGAGGTCGAGTTCCGCCTTCGCGAGGTTGGCGCGCGCGGCAAGCACGTCCGCCTCCGCCTGCTGCGCTTCCATTCGCGCCTGGTCGAGCTCGCCCTGCGACACGGCGCGGTCAGAGATCAATGTCTCGGCGCGGGACAGTTCCCGCTTGGCCAGGGCGGCCCGCGCCTCGGCGCGCGACGCATCCGCGCGCGCGGCATCCGCGACTGCCTTGTACTCGCGGTTGTCGATCGTGAAAAGCAGCTGGCCTTTCTCGACCAGGCCGCCTTCATGGTAGTGAATGCCGTTCAGGTGTCCGGCCACGCGCGGCCGGATTTCGGCGGAATCGATTGCCTCCACGTGGCCGCTGTAGGCGTCCCATTCGGTGACCGATTTCCGCACGACGGCGGCGACGCTGACGTCAGGCGGCGGCGGTTGCTGCGGTTCGCCGCCGCCGCAGGCGACGATCAGGACCGCAACCGCAATCGCAGCTAGCTTGCGCATGGCTCAGGCTTCCTTCGCGACTTTCTTCGGGGCTTGCCCGGCGCCCCATTGGCGCGCGAGCTCTTCCATCAGGGCGACGAGCCGTGTACGGGCGGCTGCCGGCATCGAATACATCTGGAACAGTTCCTGCCACATCAGTCCTTCGGCGGCGAGGTGAACGAGATGCAGTCGCAGGTCGTGTTCGGTCCATTGCTTGCGACCGAGCCGCTCGCGCAACTCGGCCCGGCAGGGATCCATCAACGACGGGTCGAGCGTCGCCGCGGACAGCATTCCGCAGAGAAAACGCCGATGCGATTCGTCCTGTGCCGTCAGCGTGCGGATGAACCCGAGCAGCCTGGCGGTCTCCGGATCGCAGTCGACGGGCGTGAGAGCGGCCTCGGCGTCGCCCCACCGGCGGGAATCGGCCTCCAGGAGGCTCCGCAGGAGGTCTTCCTTGGTCGGGAAGTGGTAGGTGATGCCGCCGCGCGTGATGCCGCTTTCCTTGACGAGTTCGTCGAAGGTCAGCGCCCCGGCGCCGTCGCGCTCGACGATCTGCCGGGCGGCGGCGAGTATTTTTTCGGGGGCAAGCGGTAAACGTCCCATTTTTTTACTATACAGAATGTTCTGTATAGGCCGCAAGTCGCAGATTGAGGCCCGGCTAGAGCCAGCCGCGACGCCGGAAATAGAGGTAGGGCAGGACGGCGGAGATCAGGATGAGGAACAGCGCAAGCGGATAGCCGAGATGAAAGTCGAGCTCCGGCATGAAGTGGAAATTCATGCCGTAGATGCTCGCGATCAGGGTCGGCGGCAGGAACACGGCCGCCGCCACCGAGAAGATCTTGATGATGTTGTTCTGCTCGATGTTGATCAGGCCGAGCGTCGCCTGGAGCATGAAGCTCGACTTGTTGGCAAGGAAGGACGCGTGATCCGAGAGCGCCAGCACGTCGCGGGACATGCTGCGATAGCGGGGCAGCAGCTCCTTCGGGATCTGGATCGCCTGCGACTGCTGGATGAAGGTCAGCTGCCGGCCCAGCGTCACGAGGCTTTCCCTCGCCTTTGAGGTGAGATCACCGTCGCGCCCGATCCGCTCCATCACGCCGCGCAGGTCGCGCGCGCGAGCGGCGCCCTTGGCGGCGGGTGCTGCGAACACGCCGGCAGACAGGTCGTCGAGGCCGACGCCGACCCGCTCGAGCACGTCGGCGGTGCGCTCGATGATCGCCTCGAGCAGGCCCGCGAGGATTCCGGGGGCATTGGTCGCCGCCGAAGGGTGCCGCTCCGAATACGCCACGAAGCGCCGGAACGGCAAAGGGTCCACATAGCGGTTCGTGATCAGGCGGTTGCGCGACAGGATGAACGTGATCGCGGCCGACTCGGGGCGGTCCGTGTCGATCTTGGTCACGACGGTCGCCGTCATGTACAGCGAGCCGTTTTCCTCGTAGAGGCGGCTGCTCGTTTCGATTTCGCGCATTTCCTCGCGCGAGGGCACGTCGATCGCGAGGAGGCGCTCGACGGCGCGTTCTTCGGCGAGCGTCGGCTCGAGGAGATCGACCCAGACGCACTTTTCGGGGATATCGGCGGGCGGCGGATCCAGTCGATCCAGTCCCTGACTGCCGGGTACGAAACAGTTCAGCACGCGGCCAGCCGGTCAGTTCAGGCAGGAGGTCAGATCGCGTCGCGTTCGCGCGCCGCGAGATCGCTGATGAGCTGGAACAGCTGGTCGAGTCCCCCCGCCATCTCGGCGTCCGTCAGGTACTTGCCATGGACGACCATCATCGGCGTGTGATCGAGGCGGTAGCGCCGCGACAGGTTCTCGGCCTGCCGCAGCTTGTTTTCGGCTGAAAACGTGCGGTAGTGCTTCGCGAAATCCTCTTCGGAAACGCCGTGCCTGGCCAGGAATTCGCGCGCGGCCTTCTCGGTCGCGGCGCGATCGACACGCCCGCCCCGGATGACGGTCAGCGGGCGGTTCTTCGCATGGATTTCCCGGAAGACCTCGGTATGCAGCTTGTCGAGGAGGCCGAGCGACTCGATCGTATAGAAAAGGCGGGCGTCCTCGCGCGTCACCTCGTTCCAGATGACCGGCACGCGCTTCAGCTTGATCCATTCCGGGTTCGCCTTGTCCCAGGCCTCGAGGCGCGGTTCGAGCGAATAGCAATGGCCGCAGCCATACCAGAATCCTTCCACGACCTCGACGCTGCCCGGCGGCGTGCTGACCGGCTGGGCAACCGGATAGGCGATGAAATTCTCGCCCGCCTTCCAGCGCGCCAGGTCGCCTGAAGCCGCCGCCGGCGTCGTGGCCGCGACCGCAGCGGCGATCGGGCTGGTCGAACTCGTCGTTTCTTCGACGGTTTCGCCGTCGCTGCTCACGCGCTGCGGGTTCGGGCGCCTTTTCGGCTGGCGGCGCTTCGGCGACTGCCGCGGCCGGCGCCTCGGCCTCCGCCGATCCGGTCGCAGCGGGTGGCGTTTCCTTGCCGCAGGCCGCGCAGGCGAGGGCGGCCGCGAGCATGCAAATGCTGATCGTTGTTCATCGTAGTCCCTGTGTATAGGAAACGAGCGCGCGCATTTCTTCGTCAGTCAGCTTTTCGGCGATGACCTGCATGATGTCGTTGCCAGGCGTCGTCCGCCTGCCGTCCGCGAACGCCACAAGCTGCCCGTAAGCGTAGACCGCATGCTGGGCGCGAAGTGCCGGGTAGCGTGCCGGCGCGTTGCCCTTGCCCTGGGGGCCGTGGCAGGCGATGCAGGCCGGAATCCCCCGCGCCGCATCGCCGCCCCGGTAGAGTTTCTCGCCGGCCTTCCAGTTCGACGGATCGGCCTCGAGCCCGGTCGGAGTCTGCTGCGCGAAGTGCGCGCCGAGGTCCTGCATGTCGGCCTCGGAGAGCATCGACCGCCATCGGCGTCATCAGCGGGATCGACGCGCGCACCCTGCTTGAACTGCTGCGAGCTGCGCGACGATATAGGACTCGTGCTGGCCCGCCAGGCTCGGCCATTCGGGATTGACGCTCGTGCCGGTCATGCCGTGGCAGGCGCCGCAAACCGCCGCTTTCTGTGCGCCCAGGGCGGCATCGCCGGCGGTGGCCGCACCCGCGGCGACGGAACAGGCAAGTACGCATCCGATCCACGCGTTCTTCATGCCAGAATTATATATGTCCCGTTATCCCAAGGCCCGATTCCTGAAAAGCGCCGCATCGACGGACGCTTTCGGCGACGATTCGGGCGCGGAAGTCGCGTTCGCCGGCCGCTCGAACAGCGGGAAATCGAGCGCACTCAATGCGATCGTCCGCCGCAAGGATCTCGCCCGCACGAGCCGGACTCCGGGCCGCACGCAGTTCGTCAACCTTTTCGAGCTCGAGCCGGGCCGACGGCTGGCGGACCTGCCCGGCTATGGCCATGCGCAACGTGCCGGCCGCGGTGCGCGCGGCCTGGGGCCGGTTGATCGAGTCGTATTTCGCGGGGCGTGAGTCCCTGGCGGGGCTCTTCATCATCGTCGATTCGCGGCGCGGGTTCGGCGAAAGCGACCAGACGATGCTCGAATTCGCGTCGGCGCGAGGCCTGCCGGCGCACGTCCTTCTGAGCAAGTGCGACAAGCTCACGCGCAACGAGGCGCGCCGCACCTCGCAGGCAGTGCAGGGTGCGCTCGGCGAGCGGGCGGACGTCCAGCTCTTTTCGGCTCAGTCCGGGGAAGGGGTCGACACGGCGCAGGGAGCGCTCGACGCGCTGCTGGCGCAAAGGCGATAACGCATAAAAATGCCCGGCGATCCGCGAGGACCGCCGGGCGGATACCCGGCTTGGGGATGCAATCCGGGCGACCCGCTCAGGGAGGGAAGCGGGGAGCGTCTCACGGCGCTCGCAAACTTAGATAGGGACGTTTGAGACAAGTTCCAAGTCCCTACAGGACTCTAGTGCGCGTCGTCCCAGTTCGCGCCGATTCCGCGTGTCGACCTTGAGCGCGACAGCGAGTTCGGCCGCCCCGCACATGAGTTCGACGACCTTGCCCCGCACTTCGTCGATTGCCGGTTTTGCCACTTCGAGCACCAGCTCGTCGTGCACCTGCATCACGAGATGCGCGGGCACCTTCGAATCGTGCAGCCAGCGCGTGCACGCGGATCATGGCGCGCTTGATGATGTCGGCGGCCGTGCCCTGCATCGGCGCGTTGATGGCGCTGCGCTCCGCATACTGCTGGAGATTGCGGTCGCGCGAGCGGATGTCCGGCAGGTAGAGGCGCCGGCCGTACACGGTCTCGACGTAACCCTGGGCGCGGGCGCTCGCGCGGGTCCGGTCCATGTACTCGCGGACACCGGGATAGCGGCCGAAGTAGCGGCCGACGTAATCCTGCGCGGCGTGACGCTCGATCCCGAGCTGGCGCGCGAGGCCGAAGGCCGACATGCCGTAGATCAAACCGAAATTGATCGCCTTTGCGGCGCGGCGCTGGTCGTTCGTCACCTTGTCGGGCGCGACCGTCGAACACTTCGGCGGCTGTCGCGCGATGGATGTCGCCTTCCTCCGCGAAGGCGCGGCGCAGGCTCTCGTCGCCCGAAAGGTGCGCCATGATCCGAAGCTCGATCTGCGAGTAGTCGGCCGCGAGGAGCACATGGCCCTTCGGTGCGATGAAGGCCTGGCGGATGCGCCGGCCTTCCGCCGTGCGGATCGGGATGTTCTGCAGGTTCGGGTCGCTCGATGACAGCCGGCCGGTCACCGCGACGGCCTGGTGATACGAGGTGTGAACGCGGCCGGTCTTCGCGTCGATCTGTTCGGGCAGCTTCTCGGTGTAGGTCGAGCGCAGCTTCGCGAGCCCGCGGTACTCGAGGATGATGCGCGGCAGCGGGTATTTTTCCGCGAGTTCCTCGAGCACTTCCTCGGCCGTCGAGGGCTGTCCGGTGCGCGTCTTCTGCCTGACCGGCAGGCCCTGCTTGGTGAACAGGATTTCCTGGAGCTGCTTCGGCGAATCGAGATTGAAGGGCTGGCCGGCCGAGCGGTGCGCATCGGCTTCGAGCTCGGCCAGGCGCTTCGCGATCTCGCCGCTCTGCTTCCTGAGGAGGTCGCGGTCGATCAGCACGCCGCGGTGTTCCATCTCGAGCAGCACCGGCACGAGCGGCTGCTCGATCTGACTCGTAGACCTCGAGCAGGGCCGGCACCTTCTCGAGTCTCGCGTGCAGCAGCTGGTGCAGCTGCAGCGTGACGTCCGCATCCTCGGCCGCGTAGTTCGAGGCCTGATCGAGCGCGACCTGGTTGAAAGTGATCTGCTTCGCGCCCTTGCCGGCGACATCCTCGTACTTGATCGTGTCGATGCCGAGGTAGAGCCTGGCGCAGGAATCCATGTCGTGCCGGGTCGCGGTCGAGTTCAGCACGTAGGACTCGAGCATCGAGTCGAAGCGCATGCCCGCGAGCGCGATGCCCGCGCAGGCGAGCACGTGCGCGTCGTACTTGAGGTGGTGGCCGACCTTCGGCCGCTTCGGGTCTTCGCAGTAGCGGCTTCAGTTTCGCGAGCGTCTTTTTCCGGTCGAGCTGGTCCGGCGCGCCCGGGTAATCGTGTGCGAGCGGCAGGTAGGCTGCTTGCCCGGGCTCGATGCAGAAGGACAGGCCGACGATCTCGGCTTGCATGTAGTCGAGGCTGGTCGTTTCGGTGTCGAAGGCGAAAAGTGGCGCCTTTTCGAGTGCCTTGATCCAGGAGTCGAGTTGCTTCTCGTCAGGATGGTTTCGTACGAGCGCGGCGCGGGCGCCGGCGGCCGGGACTCCGGCTCGCTCGCGCCGCCGGAACTTACGCGCTCGCTCGCCGGGTCCCGGCCGCCGGCGTCCGCGCGCGCGGAGTGCCGGTCAACTGGCGCAGCAGCGAATTCATTTCGAGGCGCCGGTAGAGCGCGCTCAGCGCTTCGACGTCGGGCGGCTTGCGGGCGAGTTCAGCGGGGCGAGCGGCAGTTCAGGTCGCGGCGGATGGTGGCGAGCTTGCGGGACAGCTCGAGGGTCTCGAGATTTTCGCGCAGGCTTTCGCCGACCTTGCCCGCGATGTCCTTCGCGTGCGCGACGATCGCCATCGACGCTGCCGTACTCGTTCAGCCATTTCGCGGCGGTCTTCGGGCCGACCTTCGGCACGCCGGGAATGTTGTCCGAGCTGTCGCCGACGAGCGCGAGGTAATCGACGATCTGCTCCGGCAGCACGTCGAACTTCGCCTTGACGCCGGCGCGGTCGAGCTTCGTGTCGAACATCGTGTTGACGCAGGTGATGCGGTCGTTGACGAGCTGCGCCATGTCCTTGTCGCCGGTCGAGATGACGACCTCGAGCCCTCGCGGCGGCCGCGCGCTCGGCGAGCGTGCCGATCACATCGTCGGCCTCGACGCCCTCGATCCGAAGCAGCGGCAGGCCGAGCGCCGGGATCGCCTCGATCAGCGGCGCGATCTGCGAGCGCAGGTCGTCCGGCATCGGCGGGCGGTGCGCCTTGTATTCCTCGAACAGCTCGTCGCGGAAAGTCCGGCCGGGCGCGTCGAACACGACGGCGATCAGCTCCGGGTTCTCTTCCTTCAGGAGCTTGTTCAGCATGTTGAGCACGCCGAGCACGGCGCCGGTCGGCATGCCCGTCGAGGTCGTGAGCGGCGGCAGCGCGAAAAACGCGCGATAGAGATAGGACGAGCCGTCCACCAGCCAGAGCTTGCCGGTCTTGCCCATGGGATCAGCCACCCGGCGGCGGGTGTGTCCTTCTTTTCCTCTTCTTCGTCCGGCCGGCGTGCGGGTGCGCGTGCGGATCTCGACCGGCGTCTCGACGGATTCGTCCGGCAGATAGAGCGCTCCGGTCTGGCCGCAGGCCGTCGCCGCGAACGCGAGCGCCACCAGAATCAACGCGATTCTCATCGTTCGAGTATAGCGATCGTCAGGCGCGAGACGCAGATGAGCCGCTTGTCGTCGTCGGTGATCTCGATGTTCCACACCTGGCTGCGGCGCCCGAGATGGATCGGCCGGCGCGCGGCCGGTCACGTGACCACCGATCGCCGGCCGCAGGTGATTCGCATTGATCTCCTGGCCGACGATCTGGAAACGCTCGCGATCCACGCACATCGAGCCGCCGACGCTGCCGAGCGTCTCCGCGAGCGCGACCGAGGCGCCGCCGTGCAGGATGCGATCCGGCTGCATCGTGCGGTGATCGACCGGCATCTTCGCTTCGAGATGGTCCGGCCCGATGTCGACGATCTCGATGCCGAGATGCTCGCCCATCGTGTCGTGCTGGAATTTGCGGACTTCGTCGAGCGTGAATTGCCGGAACCAGATACTCATGGCTGCCCATCCTCGTTTCCGTTAGTGTACCCGCCGCATGCGCCGACGAACATGCCGTTCCCGCCGCTCCCCGGCCGACCGTCGCGGTCGCGGGCTCCCGATCGCGATTCCCGGTGCGGCGGATCTTCTGTGTCGGCCGCAATTATCCGGAACATGCGCGCGAGATGGGCGCGAGCGACGTCCGCGCGCCGCCGTTCTTCTTCACGAAGCCGGCCGATGCGGTCGTCGAGAGCGGAGCGGTCGTGCCGTTTCCGTCGCGCACGGACGAACCTGCATCACGAGATCGAACTCGTCGTCGCGCTCGGCGGCCGGCGCGCGGCATATTCGGCTATGCGGTCGGCAACGACCTCACGCGGCGCGACGTCCAGATGAAGATGAAGCAGGAAGGGAAGCCCTGGGACACGGCGAAGGGCTTCGACCACTCCGCGCCGGTCACTCCGATCGCGCCTGTCGAAGCCATCGGTCATCCGACGCGCGCGCGAATCTGGCTCGAGGTCAATGGCGAACCGCGGCAGAATGGCGACATCGCCGACATGATCTGGGCCGTGCCGGAAATCATCGCCGAACTCTCGACCTGGTTCGAACTTGCGCCCGGTGACCTGATATTCACGGGCACGCCGGCCGGTGTCGGGCCGTTGAATCCGGGCGATCGGGTGCGCGGCGGCGTCGACGGCGTCGGCCTGCTCACCCACACGATGGCGGCGCGATGAAGCTCTTCTCCTATTTCCGGAGTTCCGCGGCCTGGCGCGTGCGCATCGCGCTCTCGTGGAAGGGAATCCGCACGGAACGGTGCCCGTGCACCTCGTGCGCGACGGCGGCCAGCAGCACAGCGAGTCCTATCGCGAGATGAATCCGCAGGGCCTGGTGCCGGCGCTCGCCGACGACGATCGCGTGTTCGGCCAGTCGCTCGCGATCATCGAGTACCTGGAGGAAACCCATCCCGATCCGCCGCTGCTGCCGCCCGATTTCTCCGGCCGCGCGATCGTGAGGTCCATGGCATACGGCATCGCCTGCGACATCCACCCGCTGCAGAATCTGCGCGTGCTCAACTACCTGCGCGGACCGCTCGGCCAGGAGGATGCGGCCGTCGCGGAATGGGTGCGGCACTGGATCGGCCAGGGATTCCGTGGGCTCGAGGAACTGGCCCGCCGGCACGGCGACGGCACACATTATCTATATGGCGACGAGCGTCACGATGGCGGACCTGTGCCTGGTGCCGCAGATGTACAACGCGCGGCGCTACTATTGCGACCTGACGCCGTACCCGGCGCTCGTCGCGATCGACGCGCACCTGATGTCATTGCCCGCTTTCGCGACGACGCGGCCCGAGGCCCAACCGGACGCCGAATGACCGACAAGCGTGACCAGAAACCCGCCGACCCGATGGCCGGGATCCACTGGGATCTCGACGCGCTCGATCAGCTACAGCCAGTACCTTCAGCTCGACAAGGTGCTCGACGGCGCAGAAGCCGCTCTCGGGCCAGCACGACGAGATGCTGTTCATCCTGATCCACCAGGCGAGCGAGTTGTGGATGAAGCTCTGCCTGCACGAGCTGCCGGCAACGCGCGCGCAGATCCGTTCCGACGACCTCGAGCCCGCATTCAAGATGCTGTCGCGCGTGGCGCGCGTGCAGATGCAGCTGATCCAGTCCTGGGACGTGCTCGGCACGATGACGCCCGCGGACTACACGCGGTTCCGCGATTCGCTCGGCCAGAGCTCGGGATTCCAGTCCTGGCAGTACCGCCTGCTCGAATTCATGCTCGGCAACAAGGATGCGCGGCTCATCGAGGTGCATGCGAAGGACAAGGCGGCGCATGCGCTCCTGAAGAAGGAACTCGTCGACGCCGTCGCTCTACGACGAATCGTTGCGGCTGCTCTCGCGGCGCGGATTCGACATCCCTTCAGGCGTGCACCGATCGCGACTGGACACATCCCTATGAGGCGAACCCGGCGGTCGAGGCCGCCTGGCTCGCGGTCTATCGCGACTCGACTGCGCATTGGGATCTCTACGAGCTTGCCGAAAAGCTCGTGGACCTGGAATACCGGTTCCAGCAATGGCGCTTCGCGCACATGAAGACGGTCGAGCGCATCATCGGGTTCAAGCGCGGCACGGGCGGCTCGAGCGGGGTCGGGTATCTCGAGCACGTGCTTGAAGCGCGGATTTTTCCCGGAGCTGATCAGTCTCCGGACTTCGATTTAGCAGGGCATTTCCTCGAAAAGCCGGTCGTCCCAACGGACCGGTTCGGTGCCGACGACCTTGATGCGCTTGAAGTCCGCGTGCCCGGGATTGAGCAGGACATTGCGCTCGACGCCGAAGACGACGCTCGGCACGCGAAGGATTGCGGATTCTGCCGGATGCCAGCCAGGCATCGCCGGCCGCGCGGCTTGCGATCATGTCGGGCTTGTTCCAGCCGGGAACCGCATCCGGCTCGATGGAGACGGCCTTCAAGGCGTTGGGCGCTTCGTAGGTCACGGCCGACCTGGTGTTTCGGCATGCGGCCATTCGTGTGCACGAGTTTCTCGAGCATCGCGCCGGTCATCGTTTCGCAGGCGTAGATCACGGCCGCGCCCGGGGAATTCCAGCGGCCGCCGTGGAGGCGGGCGCCTTCGCCGCTCTCGGGCGAGTGGCGGGAGTCCGCGATGCGATAGAACCGCATCCGGTGGGATCAGACAGGCAATCCGTAGAGGGCGCGCATGACGACGTCCTCGACCTGGCGCGCGCCGAGCTCGGTGAGCGCGGCTTCGATGGGCTTCCTGCGGCCGAGCTCCGGATGCGGCGTGCCAAGGAACCGCTTCGCCTCGGCCTCGTCGTCCCACAGGAGTTCGGCGAGCGCGATGACGCGGGCAAGGCGTTCGGTCTTCTCGCTTTCGACGAGCTTCAGGCGATGGCGCCGCTTCCAGGTGGCCGCAGGGACGACGCGATGCATGAGCTTGAGGCGGGCAGGGCCCTCGACGCCGGCGCGCTCGACGACGCGCTCGAGGCTCAGCTTCGGCAGGCCCGATTCGACCGCATCGGCGATCGCGGCCATCGAACGGATGGCGGGCTTGAGCCCGAGGATTCTTGCGACGCGATCGGCGGGGACGGCCATGGTTCGGCTCCTGTGGCAGTCATTATCGGCTCATATGAGCTGATGTGCAAGCTCAAATGAATCGTCATCTAAGTGCTTGCGTGGTATGCAGGTTCTGATAGAATACTGTATATAAATACAGTCTATCGGAGACCGCCATGGAAGGGGAGTTTTCGTCGGTTTCGACGCGGATCTGGTCGATCAGATTACGACGCTCGCGGGTCATCTGAACGCTGCCAACGCGCGATTCCTGGCACTGATCGCCGAGCTCGACCGAAGGCGTGGCTGGGCGGAGTGGGGCGTGAAGTCCTGTGCCCACTGGCTCAATTGGAAGTGCGGGATCCGGCTTGGGAGCGGCGCGGGAGAAAGTCCGAGTCGCCCATGCGCTTGGGAAGTTGCCGCGGATCACGGACGCGATGGCGGAGGGCCGGGTCAGTTACGCCAAGGCCCGGGAACTGACGCGGGTCGCCGATGCGACGAACGAGGACTACCTCCTCAACATTGCGCTCTGCGGGACCGCGAGCCATGTCGAGCAGGTGGTACGTGGCTATCGCCGGGCATTAGATGCCGCGGAGCTGAGTCGTGAAGCGATCCAGCAGCGCGACCAGTCACTGTGGATGCACACGGATACAGATGGCTCGTTGGTGATCCGGGGCCGGGTGCCGGCCGAGATCGGGGCGCTGTTCAGGAAGGCCCTCGAGGCGGCCGAGGATGCGCTGCCGATCCCCAAAAACGTTCCGGCCGGAACGTCTTCGGACGATCTGCACCGGAGTCGCAAGCGCCGGGTCGAGGCTCTCGCCACTATGGCTGAGAGCTTCCTGGCGTCTGGCCCACAGGACCTCGCCGGGGGTGACCGCCAGCAGATCGTCGTGCATGTCGATGCCGAGACCTTGAAACACAGTCATGCCGGTCGTTGCGAACTGGAACAAGGGCCTTCGATCGCCGCGGAGACCGCAAGAAGGCTGTCCTGCGACGCGAGCCTCGTGGCAATCATTGAGAACGAGCAGGGCGAACCGCTCAATGTGGGCCGCAAGACTCGGACCATCCCGCCGGCGATCCGCCGGGCGCTCAACTCACGAGATAAAGGCTGCCGCTTCCCGGGATGCGCCTTCAAGCGCTATGTCGACGGTCATCATGTGCAGCACTGGGCTAACGGCGGCGAGACCAAGCTCTCGAACCTCGTCACGCTCTGCCGCTTCCACCATCGGCAGGTGCACGAAGCGCAGGTGCTCGTGCAGGTCCTCGACGACGGGGCGTTCCGGTTCGTGCGACCGAACGGAGAAACCTTCGACGGTCCTGCGCCGCCGCCGGTGGACTGGGCAGAGCTTGTCGCCGCGCAGGAACGGCAGAGCATTCGAATCACTGCACGCACTGCGATCACTGGTTGGCACGGAGAGGCGCTCGACCAGGATCTCGCAATTAGCACGTTGATGGACAAACGCAGGCGCGAAATTCCTACGCCGCTGGTCTCTCATAGTACCGAGCCACGAAAGCACCGAGGTAACTCGCTTGGTAGAGCAGCGGACTGAGAATCCGCGTGTCGGTGGTTCGATGCCGCCCCTGGCTACCAATTCCTTAGCGGGCCGAGTTGCTGGTGAAGCCTTCCCCGGCGCATCCTATCGTCAAGAACGACAACCCGTGGGTGCGGAATGTCGGGAGACGCACGCGATTCCCAGGGCGGACAGCCGGTCACCCCTAGAGCGTCCAGCGACGTATTCATCAGCTATGCGTCGCAAGACAAGGCCGTAGCCGACGCGGTCTGCGAGGCTCTCGAGAGCGCCGGAGTGGCGTGCTGGATCGCGCCACGCGACGTGACGCCCGGCGAGTTCTATGCGGAATCGATCGTTCACGCCATCGATTCGGCCAAGGTGATTGTGCTAGTTCTCTCGCAGAGCGCAGCGACCTCACTGCACGTGCTCAGGGAGGTTGAACGCGCCGGTTCGAAGCGACACGCGGTGGTGCCATTCCGGCTTGACCTTGCGCCACTACCGGATGGTCTCGAGTACTTCCTGAACACATCCCAGTGGCTCGATGCGAGTGCCATGGGGGTCGATCGGGCGTTGCCCCGGCTCGTTGATGCTGTGCGAAACGCGTTAGCGCAGCCCTCTGCCGCGCCGCGCGTCAACCCAGACTCTTCCGTGATCACCCGGGCAAACCCCCGGCCGAGCCGCATGCTCGTCGGTTTGGCGGTCATCATTGCGGTCGTTCTGGCATATGTCGTGGCCGATAGGTTCTGGCTGTCGAATCGCGTCGCCGAGCAGCCGTCATTGGTGGAGGCGACGCCCACGATTTCGGAGAGGTCGATTGCGGTACTGCCGTTCGTAAATATCAGCTCGGACAAGGAACAGGAATTCTTCGCCGACGGCCTGTCTGAAGAATTGTTGAATCTGCTGGCCAAGATTCCCGAGTTGCAAGTCGCCGCACGCACCTCGTCATTCTATTACAAGGGCAAGGATCCCAAGCTGGCGGACGTCGCGCGTGAACTGCACGTCGCGTATCTCCTTGAAGGCTCAGTGCGCAAGTCCGGTAACCGGGTGCGTATCACTGCGCAGTTGATCCGCGCAGCCGACGGTTATCACAAGTGGTCGGAAACCTACGACCGCACGCAGGAAGACATCTTTGCGATCCAGGAGGAAATTGCGGCAGCCGTGGTGAAGCAACTTAAGGTCACGCTGCTCGGCGCGGCGCCGAAGGTGCAGAAAACCAGCCCCGAAGCGTATGCACTGTTCCTTCACGCCCGCCAGCTGGACCGCCAGTACACACACCCGGGACTAGAGCAATCCATCGCAATCTACCAACAGGCGCTGGCAATCGACTCCACTTACGCTGCGGCCTGGAATGGATTGGCGGAAAACTACTTTGAACAGGCCAACCTGGGCCTGGGCCCACGCTCCGCCGACGAGGGCTTCAGGCTAGCGCGCGAGGCGGCCAACAAGGCGCTGGCGATTGACCCGGAGCATGCATGGGCCCATGTAATCCTCAGTCAAATCGCATCGGCCTTCGACGACGACCTGGCAGCCGCAGCGCGACATATGGAGCAAGCACTGGCGCTGGACCCGGCTGATCTGTACACATTGCAGCGAGCAGCAATTTTGTCTCTAAACCTCGGTCGACCAAACACCGCGATCGAAGTCATGGAATATGTTGCCGCTCGCGACCCGATGGCCGCCGTCAACTATGGCATCCTCGGCTGGCTCTACTTCGTCGCCGGCCGCCTTGATGAGGCCATCACCAGTCATCGCACCTGTTTGAAGCTGAGTCCGGACGCTATCGGCTCGCATTACGACATCGGCGTGGCGATGCTGCGAAAGGGAGATAACAAAGCCGCCCTGGCAGCGATGCAGGAGGAACCGAATGAAGGCTGGCGCCTAACCGGTTTAGCGCTGGCCTACCACGCGCTGGGGCAAGCGTCGGAATCCGATGCGGCGCTCGCCGAGCTGATCAAGAAGCACGAAAAAAGCTGGTCGTCCACCATCGCCAGGGTGTTGGCGTTTCGCGGCGAAGCTGACCGCGCGTTCGAATGGTTGGACAAGGCGGTGGCCAATCACGACACCGGCGTGGTGAATTTTCCGAATGAACCGTTTTTGACCAATCTTCACAACGACCGGCGCTGGCTGCCGTTCCTGCGCAAGCTCGGCAAGACGCCGGAGCAACTGGCGGCGATCAAGTTCGAGGTGAAGTTGCCGCAGTAGGATGTTTTTGCGGAAACGTCAGGCGACGCGCACCGGAATATTTAGACTCTTGATTCTCTCGCCCCAGATCCTTGGCCCCGTCTCATGCACCGACTCGCCTCGCGAATCGACGGCGACCGTCACCGGCATGTCCTTGACCTCGAACTCGTAGATCGCCTCCATGCCGAGGTCTTCGAATGCTACGACGCGCGCCTTCCGGATCGCCTTCGACACGAGATATGCCGCGCCGCCGATCGCGATCAGGTAGGCGGCCTTGTGCTTGCGAATCGCTTCTATTCCGACGGGCCCGCGCTCGGCCTTGCCAATCATCACGAAGAGACCGGTCTTCTCGAGCAGGAGATCGGTGAACTTGTCCAAGCGGGTGGCCGTCGTCGGTCCCGCAGGTCCGACGGCCTCGTCGCGCACGGCGTCCACCGGGCCGACGTAATAGATGGCGCGGCCTTTCAGGTCCACTCCCGGCGGCAGGCCACGACCTGAATTCAGCAATTCCGCCAGCCGCTTGTGCGCGGCATCGCGACCCGTGAGCATCCGGCCGGACAGCAGCAACGTCTGCCCCGGCTTCCATCCGGCGACTTCCTCGCGCGTCAGCCGGTCGAGATCCACGCGCCGAGAATCCGCCGACGGTTTCCAGTGCACGTCCGGCCAGAGATCGAGGGAGGGCGGATCGAGCGCGACGGGGCCCCTGCCATCCAGCACGAAATGCGCATGCCGCGTCGCAGCGCAGTTCGGGATCATAGCGACAGGCTTTGAGGCCGCGTGCGTCGGGAAAGTCCGGATCTTCACGTCGAGGACGGTCGTGAGGCCGCCGAGGCCCTGCGCGCCGATCCCGAGCGCATTCACCTTTTCGTAGAGCTCGACACGCAATTCCTCGAGCTTGTTTGTCGGCCCGCGCTCGAGCAGCTCGTGCATGTCGATCGGCTCCATCAGCGATTCCTTGGCGAGGACCATCGCCTTGTCGGCTGTGCCGCCGACGCCGATTCCGAGCATGCCGGGCGGGCACCAGCCAGCGCCCATCCCGGGCACCGTCTCGAGGACCCAGTCCACGATCGAATCCGAGGGATTCAGCATCGCGAACATGGCCTTGTTCTCGGAGCCGCCGCCTTTCGCGGCGACGGTAACTTCCACTGTATTCCCGGCGACGAGTTCCACATGCACGACGGCCGGAGTGTTGTCGCCGGTGTTTCTCCTGGCGAAGAGGGGATCCGCGACGATCGAGGGCCGCAACCGGTTCTCGGGCTCGAGGTAGCCGCGCCGCACGCCTTCGTCGACCATTTCCTGAAGCGAGCGCGTCGAATCCCAATGGACGCCGATGCCCGCCTTCACGAACACGTTGACGATGCCGGTGTCCTGGCAGATCGGCCGCCTGCCTTCCGCGCACATGCGCGAATTGGTCAGGATCTGCGCGATCGCGTCCTTCGCCGCCGGCGATTGCTCGCGCTCATGCGCGCGCGCGAGATGCGCGATGTAGTCGGCGGGGTGGTAGTAGGAAATAAACTGCAGCGCGTCCGCGACGCTCTGTACGAAATCGGCATCACGGATCAGCGTATGAATGCAGCGCCTCGCGTGAGGAAAGTGTAGCCGCCCTCGATCGCCATGAACCCGATCAGGATGATCAGGCAAAGCGGCGGAACCAGGATCGCGAGCTTGAGCGCGAGGCGCTCCCAGGCCATGTGCATGAAGATCGCGACGATCAGGCCCGCCTTGAGGAACATGAAGAGGAGGATCAGCGACCAGCGCAGGTAGCCCTGAAGGTGGAAGTAGTCGACGAGATAGGAAAACGTGCTGAGCACGAACAGCAGCAGCCAGATCCACAGGTAGACCGTGAGCGGGTGTTGCTGGCCTTCTTTCGCTTCAGACATGCTGCCTCACCACAGGTAGAAGAACGCAAAGATGAATACCCAGACGAGGTCGACGAAGTGCCAGTACAGGCCCGCGACTTCGACCGTCTCGTACGTGCCCCGCTTGTCGTAGAAGCCGGATGCGACGCGCTTTGCCGTGACCAGCAGGTAGATCACGCCCGCAGTCACGTGGCATCCGTGAAAGCCGGTGATCATGAAGAACGCAGACCCGAACTGGGGCGCGCCCCACGGATTTTCCCAGGGACGGACGCCTTCCATGATGAGCTTGGTCCACTCGAAGGCCTGCATGCTGACGAAGGTTGCGCCGAGCACGGCGGTCGCGACCAGGAGCCGCACGGTGCGGCGCTTGTCGCGGCGATAGCCGTAGTTCACCGCGAGCGCCATCGTGCCGCTCGAGGTGATCAGCACAAAGGTCATGATCGCGATCAGGATCAGCGGGATGTTCTGGCCGAACAAATGCAGCGCGAACACCTCGCTCGGATTCGGCCAGCTGTCCAGCGACGACATCCGGACGTTCATGTACGCCGTCAGGAAGCAGGTGAAGATGAAGGTGTCAGAGAGCAGGAAGATCCACATCATCGCCTTGCCCCAGGGCACGACGAACGCCTGCTTGTCGGCAGAGAAGTCGCCGGCGACCTGGCCTAGCGGGCCTTGTGAAGCGACTTGGGCGTCATGGGCCATTGGCAGGACTTCCTCTCAGAGAAACAGCAGCACGGCGAATACGGCGAGCCACACCAGCAGCAGGAAATGCCAGTAGATCGCGCAGAGCGCGAGGCTCTGGCGCAAGTCGATCACGGCCGCGCCGCCTGCAAAGCGCATCGTCGCGCGACCGAGCACAAACAGGCCGCCAATCAGGTGCAGGCCGTGCGCGATCGTCAGCATGTAGAAGAACGCGATCGCAGGGCTGCCCTGGATGAAATAGAGCGACGGCCCGACCGCCTGCCAGGCGGCCATCTGCCCCGCGAGGAAACCGACAGACAGCGCGCCGCCCGCGATCAGCGCCCATTGCGCGAACCGCCGGTTGCCGCGGCTTGCGGCGCTCGCGGCGAGTTGCATCGCGATGCTCGCGGCGAGCAGCACGAATGAGTTGATCCACAGGACGTTCGGGATCGTCAGGTGGCACCAGCCGACGCTCTGGTGCATGCGCATCGAATAGGCGGAGAGGAACAGGGCGAACAGCGAGGTCACGACCGCCATGAAGAGCCACAGGCCGATGCGCGCGGGCGATGCGTGGATCGCGCCGACGTCGCCGGATTGCTCGCGATTCTCCCAGGGCTTCGCCGTCAGGCGGCTCGCGACCGCAAACCAGACGGCGACGCCGACGAGGAGCGCGACGACTATCGCGGTATTGCTCAATGATGGACCCCGTGTTCGCGCCCGCCGCCGAGCTTCGGGTCGACGGGCTCGTTCTGCGGGATGAAGTCATCTTTCGCGCCGGGCACGCTGTAGTCGTAGGCCCAGCGATGGACCACGGGCAGATTCGGGCCCCAGTTGCCATGCTTTGGCGGCGTGTCAGGCGTCTGCCACTCGAGCGTGGTCGCCTTCCACGGGTTGGGCGGTGCCTTCGGGCCCTTCTTCAGGCTCACGATCATGTTGTACAGGAAGATCAGGACGGAGCCGGCGACGACGAGCGCCGCGATCGTGATCGCCGCATTGACCGTGTGCACCGAGTCCGGCAGGAATTCGGTGTCGCCGAGCGCGTAGTAGCGGCGCGGCACGCCCAGGATTCCGAGGTAGTGCATCGGCAGGTAGATCGCATAGGTTCCGAGGAACGTCAGCCAGAAGTGCGCCTTGCCGAGCGTCTCGTTGTACATGCGGCCCGTGATCTTCGGGTACCAGTGGTAGATCGCGCCGAATACAACGAGGATCGGAGAGACGCCCATGACCATGTGGAAGTGACCCACCACGAAATACGTGTCGGAGAGCGGGAGATCGACCGTCACGTTGCCGAGGAAGAGGCCGGTCAGGCCGCCGTGGACGAACGTGAAGATGAAGCCGATCGCGAACAGCATCGGAACCGTCAGGTGGATGTCGCCCTTCCAGAGCGTCAGCACCCAGTTGTAGACCTTGATGGCCGTCGGCACCGCGATGATGAGCGTCGTGGTCGCGAAGAAGAACCCGAAATACGGGTTCATGCCGCTGACGTACATGTGGTGCGCCCACACGACGAATGAGAGTCCGCCGATCGCCAGGATCGCCCAGACCATCATCCGGTATCCAAAGATGTTCTTGCGTGCGTGGGTCGAGAGGAGATCCGAGACGATGCCGAACGCGGGCAGGGCGACGATGTAGACCTCCGGGTGCCCGAAGAACCAGAAGAGATGCTGGAACAGCAGCGGGCTGCCGCCGTCATGGCCGGGGTTTCCTCCCATCGAGCTGATCGCCGGCATGAAGAAGCTCGTCCCGATCGTGCCGTCGAGCGTCATCATCACGGCCGAGACGAGGAGCGCCGGGAACGCCAGCAGGCCGAGGATCGTCGCCATGAAGATGCCCCAGACCGAAAGCGGCATGCGCATCAGCGTCATGCCCTTGCAGCGCGCCTGGAGCACTGTCGTCACGTAATTGAGGCCGCCCATCGTGAACGCGACGATGAAGATCGCGAGCGATGCAAGCATCAGGATGATTCCGAGGCCGGCGCCCGGCGTGCCGGGCAGCACTGCCTGGGGAGGATAGAGCGTCCAGCCGGCGCCTGTCGGGCCGCCGGGCACGAAGAAGCTCGCAAGCAGCACGAGCACGGCGAGCAGGTAGACCCAGAAGCTCACCATGTTCATGTACGGGAACACCATGTCCCGCGCGCCGCACATGAGCGGAATGAGGTAGTTGCCGAATCCGCCGAGGAACAGCGCGGTCAGCAGGTAGATCACCATGATCATCCCGTGCATGGTGATGAACTGGTAATACTGGTTCGGATCCACGAAGTGGAACTGGTCCGGAAACCCGAGCTGGAGCCGCATCAGGCCGGACAGCACCAGCGCGATGAGCCCCACGAAGATCGCGACGATTGCGTACTGGATCGCGATGACCTTGTGATCCTGGCTCCAGATGTACTTTTCGATGAAGGTGTGGGGATCGTGCATCGGAGCATCACGATCCGCGATTGCGACGTAAGCCATCAGTTCGTCCTCGGATCGAGCGTATTGATGTAGGCGACGACGTCATTGATGGAACGCTCGTTCTTGAGCGAATCGGCCATCACCGCCATCTGCCAGCCGTAGTAATCATGCGTGTCGCCACCGCGAACGCGCTTCTGGAAATTGTGGAGCTGGCGCGCCAGGTACCAGTCCGACATGTCCGCAAGCCGCGGCGCATTGAGCGCCCAGATTCCCTCGCCCCTGCTGCCGTGGCAGGCGGAGCAGGTCTGGTACAGCGATCGTCCACGAGCGGCGTTGCCGGCAACCGTCGCCTGTTTCGACTGACCCGGCAGCGTCTCGATGTACGCCGCGAGATTGCGGATCGCCGTGTCGTCCGGGAGCATTGATGCGAATGCGCGCATCTGCGCCCCGTAGGTGTCGCCCTCATGCGCACCCCGCTGCCCGCTGCGGTATGCCTGGAGCTGGCGCCGCAGGTACCAGGCCTCCTGCCCCGCGAGGCGCGGTGCGTTCAACGCGGGATTCCCTTCGCCTGTCGGCCCGTGACACGCCATGCACACGGCGTACTGGGCGGCGCCTGCGAGCGGATCGGCCTTTGCGAGCGCCTGCGTTTCGCTGAACGTCGGCATCGCGGCGAGCCAGGTGTCGAATTCCTCGCGCGGCGTGACGACGACGCGCCCGCGCATCGCAAAATGCCCGACGCCGCACAGCTCTTCGCACAAAATCTCGAACTCGCCGGGCACGGTCGGCGTGAGCCAGAGGTAGGTGATCATGCCCGGGACGAGATCCATCTTGACCCTGAACTGGGTCACCGTGAAGTTGTGCAGCACGTCCTTGGAGCGCAACAGGACCTTGACCGGCTGATCGACCGGAAGGTGGAGCTCGGGGCTCGCGACCAGCACGTCGTCGCGGCCCTTCGGGTCTTCCGAATCGACGCCGAACGGGTTGTCAGGCGTGACGAGCGCGGCGTCGCTGTGGCCGAGCTCGCCGTCATCGCCGGGGAACCGGAAGCTCCAGTGCCACTGCTGTCCGACAGCCTCGACGATCGCCGCGTCCTTGGGGACGATAACGAACTTGCCCCAGACGAAAAGACCTGGGGCAAGCATTGCGGCGACACCGATCGAGGTCACGATCGTGAGCCACCATTCGAGTTTCTTGTTCTCCGGGTCGTAGGTCGCTTTCTGGTCCTTGCGGTGCCGATAGCGCCACACCACCCACGCGAGGAACAGGTTGACCGCGACGAAGACGACGCCCGTGACCCAGAATGTGAGGATCACGGTGTCGTCCATGGTGGTCCAGTTCGACGCGATCGGCGTGAACCACCATGGACTCAGGAAATGGAAAATGATGGAGCCGATGACGAGGAGGACCAGAACAACTGCAATCGCCATCGTCCAGCCCCCTTGTTAAGCGCGCACCCGATCGCCCGGGTTCCGTCGCCGCCTGACGGTGGTGAACGGATTGACGAAATGACTGTCGATGCCGGCGAACTCGGCCTCGGGATGCCGCCGGCTCATCGTGTGCCGGACCACCGACTCCTGGTCCTTGCGGGCATAGATCAGTATCAGGTACTTGCCGGCCTCGATATCGTCGTGGAAACGCTCGAGCTTCTTGTTTTCCTTCTCGACGCCGATCAGCCCGCCTTCCCAGGCGCCGAACAGCGTCGCGACGCCGCACAGGGCGACGAAGACGAACCACGGGATGTTTGCGAATGGGCCGAACTGATCGAGGAGCACGCAGCCAACGATGCCGGCGAAAAGCCCGATTGCGGCGCCGAGGAAACCTTCACGCACGAAGTCGAGCGTCTCGAGGTAATTGCCGGCGTGAATGTGCCGCTTCTTGAATCCGGATTCGTCCTTCGCGATCACGTGGACGAAGAAATCGTCGATGCCCACGTCGTGCAGATCTTCCGAGACACGCGAGGTGCTCTCGAGCTCGGGTGCGACGTAATACAGGCATTTCATCGTTTTACCCCCGGAATTTTCGAGTCTCGCACGTGCCCGCCTATGCCGCAAGCAGCCACTTGAGGGCCTCGTGTTCCTCGATGAAAACCCGCGCGTCGGCCCCCCGGTTCCTGGCGACGATCTCGCCGAACCGCTCCGGGTGAATCATCGGCTCGTCTCCCAGCAATGCCAGGCGCACCCGTGGCTGCTGCTCGAAGTGCAGCGTCGCAACGCGCACGCCGACATCGAAGCGGTCGAACAGCGTGGGCAGCAGACCGCTGACCCGGCGAACGTCGATCAGCACGTTCCTCCGGTCCGCGTCGCCCGCTTCGCGGTAGGCCAGCTCGATGACGCGGAACGCTTCGGCGCGGGAATACTTCCCTGCACAAACGAGCAGGACGTACGCAGGCAAGACGCGCACTTCGACGCGGATGCGGAAGAACCGGTGGATCATCCTGCCGTCGACCAGAGCCACCCGAATGTGCCGCCCGTCAGCAGGCCGTAGATCAGCCCATCGAACGTGAGTTTCAGCGTCGTCGGCCACGGCCGGTTGTACCAGATGGATTGCTGCCAGAGCCCGACGGCGTACGCCATGAACGCCACCGCGCCGGCGACCCGGAATACCGCGAGGTAGGGCGCGTCTGCCGGCAGCGTCGCGCCTGCGACGTAGGCTGCAAGCCCCGAGACAATGACCGTATAGATGAACCATTGCACGAGCGGCCTCGTCATCGAGACCTGCCCGTTCGGGATTACGGTCATGATGACGACCGGCCCGCGCTTCAATTTTTCGACAAACTCCGGCGCCTTGCAGTCCTTCATGTCTTTCGCCTTCGGCAGCATGTATTCGCCTGGCTGCATGGCAAATGGCCGCAACGCGTCCTGCATGCGATCTGAGTCTGGAGGCGGCGGCAGCTCGTCGCGATGCCACAGCGGCGCCATGTGGATGATCGAGCTCGCGATGAACACGACGACTGCAGAAAGAAGTATCGGCAGCCAGAGCGCAGCGATGGAAGTCATGTGATTCTCCTGTCGGTATCCAGCTGATGTCCCTTGCGGCCGCCGCGCACGAGCGCGCCCTTGCCGAGCTCGCTTTCGATCATGACGCGGGCCATGTCGGCCGAGCGGCGGATGAGTGCCGTGGCGCCGTCGTGCAGGAACTTCGAATCGCGCACGTACTGCTCGTTGTTCTCCATGTCCTCCGCGCTCCAGCCGCGCGAATGCGCGACGAACGGAAACTGGGGGAACTGGCAGCCGAGCTCGGCGAAGAAAGTGAGCACCTGGCCGACGACCGCCTGCACGTTGTCCTGGCCGCCCGTCACGATGAGCGCGACAACCTTGTTGCGGAGCAAGTGCCGGTTCGCGGTCGTCTCCTGGTTCTGTATGCAGTTCATCCGCTCGATCATCTTGTAGTAGAGGCTGCTCGCGCCGCCCCAGCGGATCGGAGTTGCAACGACGATGACGTCGGCCCAGTGGACGACGCCTTCGTAGACCTGGTCCATCTGGTCCTTCGAGTCCATCTGCGTGATCGAACAGGGCCAGGTGCAGGCACGCGCGGATTTCGAATAAAAACCCTCGCAGGCGCGGAATGCCAGGTCGCGGACCCTGATCATCCGCGTGTCGCACCCGCGATCGCCGCTTTCACGGGCATTCGCGATCGCGTGCTGCAACAGGTCTTCCGAGGTGCTGTAACGGGGCTGGCCAGCCGTCATTGTCGTCGTCGAGAGGCCGAGGATGCGGATTGGCCCCGGCTCGCGCGCTGGCTCGCGCGCAAGCGGATGCGGCTCGTGCGGAAGCCGACCGCGTTTCGTGCGCTGCGCTTCGGACACGAGCACGCGGCCGTCCTCGACCTTGACGCCATGCGACGGCACGCGGTCGGCTTCGTAGCCGGGTTCGCCTTCGCCCGATTGCCAGTGGAACTTGTAGTAATGCCAGGGGCAGACGACGAAGTCGCCCTCGAGATGCCCGCGCCCGAGAGGCCCGCCGACGTGATTGCAGACGCCGGAGATGGCGCCGAACTGCCCGTCCCTGAATGTCAGCGCAATGCGTTTCGCGCCCACGCGAACTTCCTGCACGGATCTGGCCGCGAGTTCGGCGCTTGCGCCGACATCGACCCACTTCTCGTCGGCGGTCAAGCGCGTCCCTGGCCGCGATACAGGAAAGCGACGACCAGGCCGAGAATGACCGTCACGATGGTGTCGAATACGATCTGCTTCACGACCAGGTAGCCTGGCATCGGCAACACGCAATAGTAGATCAGGTAGATCGGAACGACTGCGAGCAGGGTGACGGCCAGTCCGAAACGCAGCCCCTGACCTAGCCACTCCTTCGCTTCGACACCGCGCGCATAGATCCAGGTAAATGCGCCTGCCATCAGTACGTGAGCGATGATCATGAAGTGGAAGAACTGCATCGACTGCTCATCCGTCCGGAAAAAGCCCGTCGCTGCGTAGTCCGCATGCAGCAACCAACC
The DNA here is from genome assembly GCA_963775415.1 of uncultured Gammaproteobacteria bacterium. Classification (GTDB taxonomy): domain Bacteria; phylum Pseudomonadota; class Gammaproteobacteria; order Steroidobacterales; family Steroidobacteraceae; genus SCUD01. Next base: position 561,808 of record CAVZIO010000002.1, on the reverse strand, counting down.
GTGCACCACGAAGCCGCCGAGCATCCAGAGCACAAAAATGACCAGCCACGCAATCAGAAACTTGATGTTCATCGCGAATCCCCTTTTAAGGCCACCTGCGAATCTTACGCCTGTGACGGATCGCCGATCAGCACCGAGGTCATCGAGATCGAGCTGACGACCTTTGTATTGAACATTTCGGCGGTTTCGCCGGTTTGCTGCAGTGCGAGAGCATAGATGAGCGGCAGGTAGTGTTCCGGTGTCGGCACGGCCCGCCGTGCATCGGCATCCCGGTCCGGATAATCGATCAGCGCATCGATTTGCCGCGCCGCAATGTGCTCGCGCAACCCATCGTCACAATGCTGCGCCCAGGCCTGCGGCTTCGCATCGTGGAAACTGAACAGCCGCAGGTTGTGGACCATGTTGCCGCTTGCGAGGACGAGCACATTCTCGTCGCGCAGGGGTGCGAGCTGCCGCGCGAGTTCGAAGTGATGCCGTCCGGGCAGCGAGGTATCCATGCTGAGTTGCACGACCGGGATGTCGGCCGCCGGGTACATGGCGATGAGCACGCTCCAGGCGCCGTGATCGAGCCCGCGGCCCGGATCGAGGTGGACTCTTTCCGACGTGACGAGGGTCGTCACGCGGCGCGCGAGCGCCGGGTCACCAGGCGCCGGATAGCGCACGTCGAACAGAACCCTGGGGAAGCCGTAGAAATCGTGAATGGTTTCCGGTGTGTCGGTCGCCGTGACATAGGCGTTTCGCGTTTCCCAGTGGGCCGAAACGCAAAGAATGCCTTTCGGCCTTGGCAGGCGGCGACCGAGCGCGGCCCAGGCCTGGTGGAATTCGTTGTGCTCGATCGCATTCATCGGATTGCCATGGCCGACGAACAGGACGGGCATTTTCATCCGATGAGATCCCACTTGTTGCCGTAGAGATCGAGAAAGACCACGACCGTTCCGTACTTCTCATGACGCGGTTCCTCGGTGAACCGCACGCCCAGCGATTTCATGCGCGCGTAGTCGCGGCCGAAGTCATCGGTGGCGAGGAACATGAAGACGCGCCCGCCGCTCTGGTTCCCGACTGCGCGCTGCTGTTCCGGCGTCGCGGCCCGGGCGAGCAGGATCGCCGTGCCTTCGCCGCCGCGAGGTCCGATGCGCACCCAGCGTTTTCCACCGGGCCGCGGCTCGTCTTCGAGCAGCTCGAAGTCGAGGGCCTGCGTGAAGAAGTGGATCGCTTCGTCATAGTCGTGAACGAGCAATGCGACCTGTGCTATCCGGCGTGTCATCGCGGCTCGAACGCGAGGCGAAGTCCGAGTGCGATCAGGATCGTGCCGCAAAGCGAGTCGATCCAGCGGCGCAATGCCGGCCGCAGGAAGAACTGCCGGGAGCGGTCGACCGCCCAGGCGACGAAGCCCAGCCAGATGATCCCTTCGATGAAGTGAATGGCCGCAAGCATCAGCGATTTCGCGAGCACGGCGTCACCCGGGTCGATGAACTGCGGCAGGAGCGCGAGGTAGAACACGACGACCTTTGGATTCAGCAGGTTGGTCAGGAAGCCTTCGCTGAAACTGCGGATGCGCGGAACCCTCGCGGCCCCCGCCTGTTCCGGCATCCTGACCGGCGCGCCACGCAGGGCAGAGCGAATCGACTGGATGCCGAGCCAGGCGAGATAGCAGGCTCCGGCAATCTTCATCGCGGTGAAGGCGGTGGCCGAATGCGCGAGGATCACCGACAGCCCGAGCGCGGAGAGCAGTGCGTGCACGAAGAGACCGCTGCAGATGCCGGCGACCGTCAGGAAGCCGTCGCGACGGCCGCCGCGCAACGAGTTCCGCACGACGAGGAGCGTATCCGCGCCGGGCAGCATCGTCATGAGTGCGGCGACGACCGCAAAGGCGAGGACCTGGGAGTCAAGCATCGCGGCAAGCCCGATACCGGAAGCAATCGGTCGCATGATCGTTGACGATGCCGACGGCCTGCATGAATGCGTAACAGATCGTCGTGCCGACGAAGCGGAACCCCCGGCGCTTCAGTTCCTTGCTGAGGGAATCGCGCGAGCCGGGCGCGTGCGGCTTGCCGCTGACAAAATCCCAAAGAAAGGCATCGAAACTTCCGGACTCGCGCTGGACTTCGAGGAAAGCGGCGGCATTCGTGACCGTGCTGTCAATCTTCAGGCGGTTGCGCACGATCCCGGGGTCGCGCATCAGGCGTGCGCGCCGCGCTGCGGAAAAACGCGCCACCCTCGCCGGGTCGAAGCCGGCGAAGGCTTTCCTGTAGGCGTCGCGCTTCTTGAGTATGGTCTCCCAGCTGAGCCCCGCCTGGGCGCCCTCCAGCGTGATGAACTCGAACAGCACACGGTCGTCGTGAACGGGCACGCCCCATTCGCGATCGTGATATTCGATCGAGAGCGGCGTGCGTGCCCAGGCGCATCGCTTCATGGGTCGGAAACGAAAAGGCGGAGTTCCGTCGCGTCGTCACCGACCGTGATCAGGCGGTCGAAGCTGAAACCGAGCTTGCCGAGCAAACGGATGGAAGACTCGTTGTCGATCGTCGTGATCGCCAGGATACGGCCCAGCCTGAGCACCTCGCGCGAATGATTCATGACTGCACTTGCCGATTCGAAGGCGTAACCCTGCGACCAGTGTTCCGGGAAGAATGAAAACCCGATATCCGGCTCCGGCAGCGTGTCGCGTTTCAGCACGCCGCACATGCCGACAGCGACGCCGTCGGACTTGCGGATGGCGCACATGAGCCCGTGCCCGTAACGCGTGTAGCCGGACACCGGGCCGTCCGCGATGTACCGGCGCGCATCGTCGATCGTGCGCACGCCCCGGTCGCCGATGTAGCGAAGAAAAGTGGGCTCGTTGACGAGCCGCAGGATGAACGCTGCGTCATCCCCATTGAATTCCCGGAGCCTCAGGCGTTCGGTCTCGATCGCGATCATTGATGCAACGCCCAGAACGGGAGCATCGCCCGGTCGACGAAGTCGAGTCTCCGGTAAACGCCGATCGCGCGCTCATTGTCCGCATAGACGTGAAGGAATGGCGTGAACCCCCGATCGAAAGCGGAATTGCACAGGATCGCGAGCAGGCGCCGCGCATAGCCACGGCCGGTGTAATCCGGGTGCGTGCAGACCGCGGAGAGCTCCTGATAGCCGTCGAGGCGCATGCGTTCGCCCGCCATCGCAGCGAGCCTTGGGCCGTCGTAAATTCCAAGATAGCTTCCCATTTCGAGCGTTCGAGGCCGGAAGAAGCCGGGAAACACCAGATCAGTGAGCGCGAGCATGTCGGGCACGTGGGCGGCCGTCATCGGGGTCACGGGCGGCCCGGTCACATCCGGGGCGCGCACCGTGCAGATCATCTGGAGCACCGGCTTTTTCGACTCGAGCTGCCATCCGGGCTGCGGCTCCGGCGCAATTCCGACGACGAATACCGATTCCGCGTCGTCTACGAGACTCGTCAACTGGTGCGCAGCCCGCGCGGAGGGCTCCTCGACGGCGGCGAACGGAACGATCGCGGCCGGATACCGGGCTGCGCCATCGGCGGTCAGCGCGAGACCCGAATGCTGGGTCCTCAGTGAATGCCAGACCGGATTGTCGAGCACGTGCGCCGCCATCCGCGACCGCTTCAGGCTGCGAGGCCGAATGCGCGGCCGATCGCAGCCGTCAGCGCCATCGCGATCGCGCCCCAGAATGTCACGCGAAGCGTGCCTTTCAGGATTGAGGCGCGCGCCGACCCGCGCGGCGATCGCTCCGAGCACGGCAAGAAACGCGAGCGACAGGCCGGCCACGAGCGGCACGACCTGCGCTTCGGGCGAGGCAATCGCAGTCACGAGCGGAAGGGCGGCGCCGACCGCAAAAGAGGCGGCGGAGGCCAGTGCCGCCTGAATCGGGCGCGCGCGCACGAAACTCGGAAATGCCGAGCTCGTCCCGCGCATGCGCTCCAAGCGCATCCTTTGCCATCAGCTGGGTTGCAACTTCGGCAGCGAGCCTCGCATCGAGTCCCCGCCCGACGTAGATCGCGGCCAGTTCCCGGTGCTCGGCGTCGACGTCCGCTTCGAGTTCCTTGCGCTCTCGCGCAAGGTCCGAATGTTCCGTATCCGCCTGCGAACTGACCGAGACGTACTCGCCGGCCGCCATGGACATGGCGCCGGCCACGAGGCCGGCGAGCCCTGCGATCAGCACGGCGCCTCGGTCGGCGCCCGCGGCCGCAACGCCGATTACGAGGCTCGCGGTCGAGACGATGCCGTCGTTGGCGCCGAGAACCGCCGCGCGAAGCCAGCCGATGCGGCGTGAGCCATGTCGTTCACCGTGGCGCATCTCATTTCTGGTTGAACGCGTACCGTCCCGGCCCGATCAGGGCGAGGGCGATGGCCGTGAACATGAACATGTACTGCTTCTCGAGCGCGAGTCCGCCGGATTGCGCGTCGATGGACAAGCAGCTCGGCCCCGTGCACGAGGCCCAGCGCAAACAGCATGTTGACGGCGATCAGCCAGGCGCCGATGCGCGAGTAGTAACCCGCAATGACGAGCAGGGGCGCGACGACCTCGCCGACATAGACGCCGAACTTGAAGAATGCCGGCAGGCCGGCCGCGGTCGAGCGCGCCATCGAGCCAGTCGATGCCGTGCATCAGCTTGCCAATTCCATGCAGCAGGATCAGGAATCCGAGCGTGATGCGGAGAATCAGCTTGCCGGTGCTCTCGTTCATGACGTCGACTCCCTGGTTATGCGTGGCACCGGTCAAGGATACGCCCGTGGGCACGAAAGCGCCAAATGCTCATAACACCTGCCGACAAGACTCATCTCGAGGACCTGCTGGATGCGGCGCTCGCCGGCACGTTTCCGGCGAGCGATCCGGTGTCGGGGCTGGTGTCGGATCGGTCGACAGATCCGTCGAGGACGCGCCCCCGAGCGCGGACCGGCGCGCGACGAAGGCGAGCAACAGTCCGACTAGCAGGATGCAGCAACCAGCCCGCGGGCGATCCGGGTCGGACGCCGCTCGAGAGCGCCGCCGCAGTTCGGGCACTTCCCCGCAAGCGGCGTCGCGGCACAGGCCGCGCAGAACGTGCACTCAAATGAGCAGATCACCGCCTCGACGGTGTCGGCCGGCAATTCGCGGTTGCAGCGTTCGCAGCGCCCGCGCATCTCGAGCATCAGGGCTTCTCGCGTCCGAACAGGAGCAGAAGCGCGCCGACCGCGATCGCGCCACCCGCGACCCATTTCGGAATGCCGACGGTCTCCTTTTCCTTGACCGACAACTCCATGCCGGCGATGTCGGCCTTGTGCGTCTCCTCGGTATAGCTGAACTTGCCCTTGCTCAACCCGTATATTCCGCCAGCGATCAGGATTGCAGCGATGACGGCAAGGATCCAGTTCTTCATGGCTTTGATGCTCCTTCGGGATGCTGTTCGGCGGGCGTCAATGCCTTGACGTCGGCGACGACCATCGTGCCCGTGCCTTCATTCGTGAACACTTCGGCGAGGACGCTGTCGCGAGCGTTGAACGAGATGACATGGACGCGGCGCACGCCGCCGCGGATCGCTGACTCGATCGCCGAGGCTTTCGGCAGCATGCCGTCCTCGAGGCTTCCGGATTTCTCGAGGCGCTTCAGGCCGGCGAGATCCGTGTAAGAGACGAGCGAGCGCGGATCGTCCTTTCGCTCGAGAATGCCTGGCGCACCGGTGCAGAGGATCAGCTTCTCGGCGCCGAGCGCGGCGCCGATTGCGGCGGCGACCGTATCGGCGTTGATATTGAGGACGACTCCGGTGTCGTCGGACGAGAGCGGGCTGATCACCGGCATCAGGCCGGCGTCGAGCTGCTTGCGGAGCACCGTCGTGTCGATCGACACGATGTCGCCCACGTAACCGTAGTCCACCGATTCGCCTTCCACGTGAACCGGCGGGCGGCGGATGGCGCGCACCAGACCGGCATCCACGCCGGAGAGTCCCACGGCGTCGATGCCAAGCTCGCGGCAGGTAGCGAGGATCCGCGTGTTGATAAGGCCATTCAGGACCATCGTTGTCGCGTCGATGGACCGATCGTCGGTGACTCGGCGCCCACGCACCATGCGCGGCTCGATGCCGAGCGAACGCTGCATTTCGTCCAGCTGCGGGCCGCCCCCGTGCACGAGCACGACCCGGATCCCGAGGTGGTGGAGGATCGCGATCTGTTCGACGAGCGCGCGGGTTCCCGCGAGATCGCCGAACACGGCCCCGCCCGCCTTGATGACGAAGATCTTGCCCTTGTACAGGCGGATGTAGGGCGATGCGCCGCGGAGCGCGGCGATCACGGCGGTCTGGTCGTTGCGATGCGTCACCATCATGTCCACCCTGGGGCTGGAGCCGTAAGTCCGTCCGTTTCGTCGAATCCGAGCAGGCGGTTCATCCACTGCATCGCGCCGCCGGCAGCACCCTTGACCAGGTTGTCGACGACCGACATCACGACGATCGTCCGGCCGTCAGCCACGGCCGACAGGTGAGCATAGTTGCTCGCGACCACGTCTTTCATCCGTGGCGGCTCGGAAAGCACGCGCACGAACGGCCGGCCCGCATAAAAACCGCGAATCGCCTCGATCGCGGCCGGCGTGTCGAGCGGTTTCTTCAGGACCGCCTGCACGGTCGCATGAATGCCGCGCGCGAAGGGTCCCGAATGCGGCACGAAGGCGAATCCGGCCGTCCTTGCGGGTGGCTGCGCGCGCGAGCGCCGAGATCTCGGCCTGGTGACGGTGGGTGAGCGCGTTGTAGGCGTAAAGGTCGCTGTGGCGCTGCGGGTGGTGCGTGCCCGGAATCGGGCTGCGCCCGGCGCCGGTACTGCCCGTGACCGCCGAGACGAAGATGGGCGGTTCCGCCAGGTCGAGCGACAGCAGCGGAACGGAGGCGAGGAGCGTCGCCGTGCAGAAGCAGCCCGGGTGCGCAACATGCGGCGTCGGCGAGCGATCGAGATGCTCGGGCACCGCACAGGTGAATTCCCGCGCGCGTGCCGGGGCGCCATGCGGGTGCTTGTAGACCCGCTCGTACTCCGCGAGATCCGCGTAACGGAAGTCCGCAGAGATGTCGACGACCGAGGGCTTCGCGCCCGCGCTGGCTGCGCGATTCAGCAGCCCGTCGATCAGCCTGTGCGAGACGCCGTGCGGCGCGGCCGCGAGCACGCCGCTTCGCGGATGCCTTGCGACCGTTTCCACGGCCTGTTCGATGGAGACATAGCGCAGCTCACCGCAGGCGGACGCAAGGTGCGGAAAGGCCTTCGCGACGGGTTCGCCGGGCTGGCTGTCGGAGGCGATGGCCACGAGTTCGAGACGCGGGTGGCCGAGCGTGAGCCGCAGGAGCTCGCCGGCGACATAGCCCGTGCCTCCGAGGATGACCGCCGGCACGCGGCCGGTCATTCCACGATCTCGCGGGATAGCGCGACCTGCTCCAGCTTCGCGCACGAGATGACATGGTCGCCGAGTGCGGCACCGTTCGTCATCGCGTTGAATGCCGGCACGCCGAGTTGCTCGCGGATGATGTCGACTCCGACAGAGTTGTCGGTCGACGGTCCCGTCACGGCAGCGGGCTCGATGCCGAATCGCTCGCGCAGGATCTTGACGCCGCCCCAGGCCGCCACCGGGTCGTTGGCGGAGAGCACGACTGCCGTGAGCGACTTGCGGATGTCCGGCGCGTCGAGAATGGCCTCGACGCCGTAAGCGCCGAGTATGCCGTCGCCGAGCTCGAACACGATCACATCGGGCTTGCCGGCCGCCATCTCGGTCAGCATCGTGCGCGTGAGCGCGGGGCCCGTCTTCGGCGTCGTCGTCACGATTCCGAAATCCGTGAAGATCATCGAGCGCCTGGCGCCCGAGTCTTCCATGGCAAGTATGTCGCGGCGGAGCGATACGCCCGTCGCCTTGAATCCGTCGACCGTGAGGCCGCGGTGGCGCATGCGGGAGATCATCGCGCAGGCCGCCGCCGTCTTGCCCGCTTCCATGCAGGTGCCCGCAAGCGCGACTACCGGAACGCCGTTCGTCGCGAGGACGCTGTCGTAGTCGAGCTTGCGCATGCCGACGCGCGCGGGCACGCCGATGCGCTCGCCGAAGTACGGGAAGTGGAGCACGGCCCCGAGGACGCGGCAGTCGAACGGCCGGCCCTTCTCCGGATTCACGGAGTCGCAGACGCCGAGCACGCCGCCGATATTCAGCATCTGTATCACGTCGCCCGCCGCGAGCTTTTCGGGCAGGTGGCCCGAATAGCCGAACAGGGCCTTGCGATGGCCGAGCGCGCCGACGACGACGTTGCCTCGCGCGACCTTCGCCATGCGGCCGCTCGTGAGCTCGAGCGTGTTGTACTGCGACTTGTCGGTCAGGATCTCGACCGCGAGCACGACGCCTTCCTCGCAGGGAATGTCGGTCGAGATGCGGAGCTCGTGCGACAGGCCGCAGGCCTGCGTGACCGACGAGATCTTGTCGACGATGATCGATTTCATCATTGGGGGTTTGCGCGGCATTGTAGCGTCAGTCCTCTATCCGGTATTCGATGTCCGTGGCGTTCTCATCGCCGGATTCGGCCGAGATTGTCCAGCGGTCTCCGATCGTATAACGGAGCTTGAGCGTATTGATCTCCTCGACGAGGGAGATGCCGTAGCTGACATAGAAGCGCGGCGAGAGGTACTTGCCGATGACGAGTTCGGTGTCCGTGTCGTCGTCCTGCGTGAGTCCGACGTCGTCGAGCCCGACATACTTGCCAAGCTGGCCGGCAAGCATTGCACCTCCCTGCTCGGTCATGCCCACGGATTCGTCGACGCTGCCGGGGTCTTCCTGGATGCTGGATCGCCCGACGAGCAGCATCGATGCAATCTGGTGCTGTGGCAGGCCGGGCTCGGAGAAGAGTGTAAGTTGCGGCCGGCGCAGCGGTCCCCGCGCGATCACGCCGACCTCGTAGCCCGGCAATTCGCGGGTGGCGCGCAGGTCCACGCCCGGGTCCGTGATCGGGCCGCCGGTGAACAGGAGCTTGCCCGCGTTCGACTTCGAGCTCCTTGCCGTAGGCGCTCGTACAGCGCCGTCGACGATCTCGAACTCGCCGCTCGCAACCGTGGCCTGACGCGGTGCCGTGCGCGCACGCACGGTGCCCGCGACCGTGCCCCTCAGGCCGTAGGCGCTGATATGCACTTTCTTGCCGAGTGTCACGCGCACGTCGGTGCTCACTTCGAATCGGCCGGAATCGCCTTCCTGATCTTCCGGCCTCACGATCCGTTCGTCAGCCGATACGAGCACGGCACCCGCGGTGTCGGCGGGCGCGATTCTCGCCTCCGGTATCTCCACGCTGCCGGTGACATTCATCTGCCTGCCGTCGAGCACGAACTCGCAGATCCGGCGAGGCGATGAATCGCGTGCCTCCGGTACGTCCGCAACCAGGAGGTTCTCGCCTTTCAGCGTGAGCTCGCCATTGAGCTGCCGGTTTCGCCAGCCGAGGCGCCCGTCGATGTCGAGGGTCCCGTCGCCGGCCTTCCCTGCCGCCTTCGAGCGTGAGCCAGTTGTCACGCAGGCGGATTGTCGAGCTGAAGTGCCGGCAGGCGCAGGTTTGCCTGGTAGAAATCGAGCGAACCCTTGCGACAGCCGGGCCTCGCCCTCGAGCAGGGGCGCGCCGACGCGCCCGGCGACGGCGAAGTCGAGCGCGACCTCGCCCGCGGCGTTGTCGATGGCGTCGACGAGGAGCGGCAGCAGGCCGATCAGGCGTGTCGAGCCCTTGCACGGTGCCGCTGACCGGCAGTTCTCCAATCGACTTCTCCGGCAATCCGCGCCGCCTCGAGCGCGACCGTGAAGTCGATGTCGGCGGCATCGCTGACACGCAGGTCGAGCCTGTGACGCTCTGCCTCGGAGAGGAGCGTCAAGTGCGTGAGGCCGAGCTCGACCGTGCGGTCGGCACCGCTCGCAGACTTGTAAAGCAGCGCGGCATCGCGGATTTCCGCGCGCAGTTCGGCGGTCCAGGGCTCGCCCGGGCGGCCCGATGCCCGCGCGTCTGCGGCGAGCAGGCCCCGGTAGCGCGGCTTGCCAGGCGCCTGCGATGTCGAGCGCCTCGAGCGGGAACGCATTCGGTCGTCGCCTTTGCGGACCAGCTTCCGTCGCGCTGCCAGCGGCCTTCGAAGCAGAAGCGGCGCGTCTCGTAGACGAGACAGGCGGGATCGAGTCCGGCCTCGTCCGGCACCCGCGGAAAGCCGGGTCGGCGACTCCAGCCGCCAGGGCACGACCCGTGGTCCGCTCGCGTCGATGCGGTCGAGCGAGAGCGTGAAGCGATCATCGACCCAGGCACCGCGGCCACGGAGCATGACCGCGTCCTGGCCCGCGCCGACGCGAAACTCGAGTGCGTGGTCCTGCGGCAGGCCGTCGAGCGAAAGCCGCGTATCAGTCAGCGGAAATCCGGCGACCGTCAGGCCGTTCGAACGCAGGCGCAGCCAGGAATGTTCCGTCCCGTCGCGATCGATGTTCGCATTCGACGGAAAGGATGACCGCCCGATGCGATTGCCAGGCGAGGTCATGGCCGGTGAATGCGATTGCGAGCGTCCGGTCGCGGACCAGGAGTGTCGCGTCCACCCGCCCGCCGAGCTCCGGAAGGAAGGCGGACAGGTCGTCCGAGACCAGGCGGGCATCGAGGTTCGCATCGCGGCCGAGCCTGCCGTCGAGTGCGAGCCGCGCGGGCCGAGCGCGAGCGCAACATCCTCGAACTCCGTGCTGATCGCCGCTTCGACGAATGCCGCCGCCGCCGCTGACCGGCTGCCCGCGGAACTTGCCGCGGAGTTTCCGGACCGATGCCGCCCAGTCCGAGTCCTTGTCGAATCCGGCGCCGGATCCGGCGAAATCAAACGCGAGCCGGCCGGGCAGGTTCTTGCGGAATTTCGATGGGTCGATGTCTCGCGCGCTGCCGCTCGACCGTCCACGCCTGCGCGGCGTCGCGGGCAAGCGTCGCCTGGAGCGCGACCCGTCCGCCGAGCGCCTTCCAGTCCGACTCCTCGACGACGATCTGTTCCGTCGTGAACTGTGCCCGGTCGCGTTGCCGGAGAACGGCGGCGCCCCCGCGGGCTCGAATTCGCCGTCCACGCGCCAGCCGAATTCCCGCCAGCCGCGGGCCTCGAGCTTGCCGCGCAGCGGAGTTCGAGCACCGCAGCGCCCGGTGAGCGGCCAGCGAAAGCCGGACCAACTCGCCTGCACGTCGTACCCGGGGCGCCTCGCGACAGCCATCGTGCCCTGGGCGCGGACTCGACATGGCGTCCGCTTCGAGCAGCGAGCCCCGGAATCGTGACGACGCCCTCCGCGTATTCCGCGTTGGCCCTCAACGCGCAGGCCGGATTCCGGAAGTCCGGCACCGTGGACGACGCCGGTTGCCGCGTAGCGCGAACGATCGCCCTGCAGCGAGAGCGAGCCGTGCAATGGCCCGAACGGGCGGGTTCGAGATCCACTGCGCGAGATCGAGCTTTTCGACTTCAGCCTTGCCGGTCCATTGCGGGGCTCCGGTGAGATCCCTCAGGTCGGCGGACAGTCGCGCGATGCCGGGCGCAGCGACGCGGGCATCCACGATCAGCCGCTCGAGGTCGCCGACCGCATGCACGATGCCGCCGATCGCGGCGATCGCCTGTGAGCGACCAGGCCGAGTTCACGTTCATCGCGATCGGGCTTCGCGCGAACAAGGCTGCCGCTCGCGCCGGCGATCGCCCAGGCCGGCGCATCTGACACCCACGCCGTCGAACTCGATCTCGTGTCTTCGAAAGCTTCGCGGAGCCGCGGATATCCGAAAGCCGCAGCTCGGCGCCTGCCGGCGAGACGATGAGCAGCCTGCGCGACGTGCGCATCGTCGACGACGACCTTGAGCCAGCCCGGCATGAATGACGGCGGCTTCGGCGGCCCTGCCGGCGCTGCAGCCGCAGGCTCGCTTCTGCGATGCGCACGCCGTCGGCGGAAATCCTGCCCGCGAGAATCTCGAGCGGATCGTAGTCGGCCTCGAAGCCGGCGATGCGGATCGTCGCGCGCGGATGGTCGATCTCGATGCGCGCGATCTTGAGCGGCCCGATCAGCCGGCCGGTCGCGCCCTCCACGCGAATCCCGATCGCTGTCCTGCGACTCGAGCGCGGAGACGGCCGCCGCAAGCCCGGCTTCCGTCGTCACAAGCCAGGCGACGCCCGCAGCGAAGACGCACGAGTAGCGACCGCGAGCGGCGCGAGCAGCCATCGGAGCGTCTTTCGGGCGGGCCAGCGCATCTCAGAATTCCGGCGTGAAGTTGATGTGCAGGCGCGGACTCCGATCCGGTTTCGGAAATCGACTGCGCCACGTCGAGACCGATGCTGAGGAACGGCAGGCGATAGCGCAGGCCGATGCCGACGGAATATTCGAGCGGATCGCCGAATTTGTTGACCGCATTCCCGGCGTCCACGAAAACGGCGGCGACGAGATTCCTGGGCAGGTCCCTCTGGAGTTCGACGCTCGCCGGTGATCAGATGCCGGCCGCCCATCTTGTTGCCGTTGGCGTCGACCGGCGAAAGTTCCTTGTAGCCGTAGCCGCGGACGCTCTGGTCGCCGCCCGCAAAGAACCGGTACTGCGCGGGCAGTTCCTGGAAATCGCCGACGACGCTTGAGCCGATCTTCAGCGCGAATCTGCAGCCGCCACTTGTCCGCAAGCCGGAATCGCCGCTCGTCGCTCACGAGGATGCGCGTGAAATTGGTGTCGGACCCGATGGCCTCGGTCGAGGCGAGAAGCTCGACCTGGAATCCCTTCGGCACCGCATTGACGCCGAGGAAATCCGGCGGCAGCCGGGCGTAGGTGATGCCCGGGCACGAGCAACGTGCTCCGCTTGCGATCGACGAGCGTCGAGCCGCCGGAGACCGTCGTGACTTCATCCTCGGTATCGTCCGCCGTGACGGACAACACGCGTTGCCAGTTTCCGCGCACCTGGGTCAGGCCAACCTTGAACGTGCCGCCGGTCGTTTCGACGTCCGCCGTTCTGTTCATTGAACCCGCGCAGCTCGAACGAAAGCTTCTCGAGCGCAGGGTCCGTCCAGGGAATGATGTAGGCGACTCCTACGGAGCTTTCGATTTCCGAGGCGCGGACCTGCGCCCGCACGCGATGCCCGGCGTGGTTGAAGCGCCGGTCCTGCCAGCCGAGCGTGCCGCGTGCGCCGGTGTCCGTGGCGTAGCCCGCGGCAATCGTATAGACATGCTGGCGATTCGGTTCCGAGCTGATGCGGACCGGGGCGATCTTGTTCTTGCGGTCCCTTTCCTCGGGCAGGACCTCGACGAGCGAGAAGTACTGCGAATCGTCGAGCGCGAACTGCGTGCGCAGCAGCGCCTCCGCGTTGTACCAGTCCCCCTCGTCATAGCGGAGGTACCGCCTGACCAGCTCGTCCCGCAACGAATCTGCTCGATGGTCGTCGGCCCGAAGCGGTAGCGCTCGCCGGTTTCGAGCGTCACGTAGGCGCGCGCAGTGCGCGTGGCCGGATCGACGAGCAGCTCGGCGCGCGAGAACCCGGCATCCAGGTAGCCGTTGCCCGAGCGCCGCGCGCAGCAGCTCCCCCTTCAGCTGGTCGTAGGCGAGGTGACTGAGCCTCTCGCCGGTGCGAAGCCGCGATCGTGCGAGCGCTTCGCGCATGAATTTCTCGTCGCGCCCGGTGCCCGTGATCTCGAACTGCTGTTCGAGCCAGCATGACGGGACTGCCCGGATCGATCGCGACGCGAACTTTCCAGGCGCCCTCGACCTCCTTCGACCCCGGTTTCGACCATCGGTGCGTAATAGCCAAACGGGCGCAATGCGGTCCGTGCCTCGCCGGGGGCGCGCTGCGCCAGGCGGCCGACCATCTCTGCGTCGAGTTCCTCCGAGGTCGACAGGCGGTGCAGGCTCGACAGCGCCTTCACGTTTTCAAGGAGCGCGCCCTCGACGCCGGTGAACTCGACCTGAAGCTTCGCGTCCTTGTCGTCCTTGCCGAAGAGCTCGACTGCGCCGGCCGCAGGCATCCAGGCGAGAGTCGCCAGGCAGAGAGCGACGATGGCTTCCCGCGATCCGCATGCAAATTCAGACCCGCGCGCCGGCGCCAGCGTTGCAGCAACCAGGCGACGATCACCACAACTGCGACCACGGCGATCAAACGGCAGCAGGAAGGCGAGGCCCGCGAGAATGACGGAGCCCGCGAGTTCCGCCGTCGAATACACGGGATTGCCGAGACCGCCGGATGCGAGGCCCGTTTTCGCGCGGCCGAGCGCGTTCAATGCATGGCCTGCCGTCGCTCACGGCGCCGCCCGCGCCGATCGCGGTGAACCAGCGGAGCCAGTCGGGCAGGCCGACCATCACGCCGGCCGCGGCGACGATTCCCGCGGTGACGGCGACGGGCGCCGCGATCAGGTCGAGCACGTGATCGACGCCCGGAATGTAGTAAGCCGTGATCTCGGCGAGCGTCGCGACGATGAGCGCGACCAGGACGACGGGCTCGCCGAGCCAGGAGAAGCCGGGCGCCGGCTCGACGTAACCGAAATGTATGGCGAGACCGGCTGCCGAGCAGCGGAACGAATGCGCGGAAGCCCGCGGCCGCGGCAAGCGCGAGACCGGTCGCAATCGACAGCAGCGACGCTTACGGGTTCAGCCATTCTTCGATGAGCCGGTAAGCGATCGACTGGGAGAAGGGCATCATCGAGCCCGTGGCGAGTTCGTCGCGGTGGAACCATCGCGCGTCCTCGAGTTCACGATCGGCGAGGCGGATCTCGGTCGTCCGCGCCTCGGCGCGGAATCCGAGCATCAGCGAGCGCGGGAATGGCCAGGGCTGCGAGGACTGGTAACTCATTGCGCCGGTCTCGATGCCTGTTTCCTCGAGTACTTCGCGGCGCACCGCATCCTCGAGGCTCTCGCCCGGCTCGACGAATCCGGCAATTGTCGAATAGCGTCCGGCGGGCCAGCCGGCTTGCCGGCCGAGCAGTACGCGGTCGCCGTCGGTCACGAGCACGATGATGGCCGGATCGACTCGCGGGAAGAACTCCGTGGCGCAGCCCTCGCGCGTGCAGGTCATCACGCGGCCGTTGCTCTGAGGCTCGGTCGGCGAACCGCAGCTCCCGCAATAACGGTGCCGGTGCCGGAAAGAAATCATCGCGCGTGCGTAGGCGACGAGGCCCGCCTCGTCGTGCGGCAGCAGCGCTGCCGCGATGCCGGAGATCGGCGAACTCGGCGCCGTCCGGAAGCGGCGGCGGATCCGCGGCTTCGATCTCGGTCGTGAATATCGCGAGACCGCGGTAGTCGCCGAGTAGGATCATTTCCCGGACGTCGATGCCGGCGAACGGGCCGCATTCGAACGGCAGCAGGTAGGCGGCAGGCGACGGGAGGCGGACGACGGGGCAACGCGATTTCCAGACGGGGATCAGCCGGGCAGAACCCTCCGCGATCGCGCGCGCGACCGATTCGGCGTCGGCGTTTGCGAACTTGAGTCGATCGACATGCGGCCCGGCGAATACATTGGGGCGCATCGGTACCCGTTCCTGAAAAGCGAATCGCACATTCTAGCAGTCGCCCACCGACAGGCCGGGGCGCGCGGGCGGCCGGCTGGCCGCGCAGAATTCGCAGGCTTTCGGCCGCTCGGCATAGCGCATGACGACGAGCAGGCTGCCGCAGCCTTCGCAGTCGTCGAGGCAGATCTCGTTCTGCTTTTCGAGCGATCGCATCAGGTGGCAGGCATGCTCGAAGGAAATTTCCGGATGCTCGTAGAGGCTCGCGAAAGTCTCGTAGGCTTCGCAGAAGCTCTCGCCCCAGCGCAGCTGCTCGACCGCGCCGGGCGTCGCGGCCGATTCGCGGCGAAGCAGGCCCAGGATGCAGAGCAGGGTGGCGAGCCCGGCCGCTTCGCGGCGGATCCCGGCATTGCGCATGAAGAAGGCGCTCTGGCGCGGGCTCTTGCCGCGATGCCGGCGTACATCGCGCCGGCCCGCGTCCGCGACGTAGGAGCGGTAGAGCTTGCGGATCCGGTCGTCCGTGAGCCCGGTCCAGCTCCGGATCGTGCGGGTGCGGGCCTCGTGCCGGATCAGCCGGAGCGCCAGGTCGAGCCGCAGCCGGTCGCGCGTGTATCGGTCGTCGGTGATGCGCATGTTTTCGCCTTGACGGTCTGGAATAGTACTGGTAGTTTCGTACCAGTCAATCCTAAGCTGGCCCCAGAGCCGGCCAAACGCGAAATGGCACGTCATCGGGGAGAAATGCCATGAACCGTCAGCAGCCACTTGCGCTGGCACCGCCTGCGGGCGACGCCGACTGGGCCGAACGCTCACTTCTCGACGGCGCTACGCGCCGGGCGCTCGGTTCGATCAACCTCGCATTCCTGGAGCTTGCGATGGAGCTGGCCGAAGAGGGCCGCCTGCGGCTGATTTCGGGCTTGCCGCCACGGGCCATTGACTCGCTGATCGATCCGGATGCGGGGCGAAGGCTCTGCGAGCGGCTTGCCTTATGCACTCTTTGATCTGCGCTTCTGTGACGGCAGTTTCTGGGCGAGCGAGATCGCCGCGGCCGGCAGTGTGCAGGATGCAGATCCGGCCCCGACCGCCGACGGGCGCATCGTCTCCTTCGTGCGGTCAGCGATCATGCTGGTCTGGCATCTCGCGCAAACGCGGACCGCGGGCGCGCGGCTCGTGTTCGGCGTTTCGCCGGCGACCATCGCGGCGCTCGCCATGATGCCGATTGCCGTCGCGGACCGGCTTGCCCGCCGCGTGGCGCCTGCGCTGACTGCGCGCTTTGGCTCGCGCGCGCGATTCTGGCTGCAGTTCGAGGGCTGCGCCGTGCAGCCCGACGACCGTTCGGTCAACCTGCTGCGGCAGCTCGGACTTCAGATCCAGGGCGCGGAAAGCGCCCGCGGCCAGTCGCTCCAGCGGCGTCACAGGCGGGGCGCAGCCGGCTGAGGTACGCTTCGCGCCTCATGAAGGCGCTGTCGATCCGCGGACTGACCAAGACCTACGCGAACGGCGTCCAGGCGCTCCGCGGCATCGATCTCGACGTCGCGGAAGGCGATTTTTTCGCGCTGCTCGGGCCGAACGGCGCCGGCAAGACGACGACGATCGGCATCATCATGTCGCTCGTCGAGAAGAGCGGCGGCACGGTCTCGGTTTTCGGCCACGACATCGACCGCGAGCTCGACCGCGCCAAGACCTGCATCGGCCTCGTGCCCCAGGAAATCAACTTCAACCAGTTCGAGAAGGTATTCACGATCATCGTGAACCAGGCGGGTTTCTACGGCATTCCGCGCAAGCTCGCCGTCGAGCGCTCGGAGCGTTACCTGAAGCAACTCCAGCTCTGGGACAAGCGCGACCAGATCGCGCGGTCGCTCTCGGGCGGCATGAAGCGGCGCCTGATGATCGCGCGGGCGCTGGTGCACGAGCCGAGGCTCCTGATCCTCGACGAGCCGACTGCGGGCGTCGACATCGAGATCCGCCGCAGCATGTGGACCTTCCTGCGCGCGATCAACGAGCAGGGCACGACGATCATACTGACGACGCATTACCTGGAGGAGGCCGAAAGCCTCTGCCGCAACATCGCGATCATCGACGGCGGGCGCATCATCGAGAACGACACGATGGCGGGCGTCATCCGCAAGCTCTCCCAGGAAACCTTCGTGCTGAATTTCCGCGCCGCGACGCCGGCGCCGCCGCTGCTTCCCGGTTACGTGTCCCGCATGACCGACGATCACACGCTCGAGGTCGAGGTCACGAAGGAACAGGGACTGAACGACATCTTTGCCCGCCTGTCGCAGCAGGGCTATCGAGGTCGTCAGCATGCGGAACAAGGTGAACAGGCTCGAGGAGCTATTCATGCGCCTGGTCGAGACCAAGGGCGCCGCGGGCGCGGGGGCGCGCTGAAGTGGAGGCACAGTCGCTCGCGCGGATCCGTCGCATCGGTTTCCAGACGATCATGCGCCGCGAGTACGGGCGCATCATGCGCATCTGGGGCCAGACACTGGTTCCGCCTGCGGTCACGGCCGCGCTCTATTTCGTGATTTTCGGCAGCCTGATCGGCAGTCGCATCGGGCAGATGGGCGGTTTCGACTACATGCAGTACATCGCGCCCGGGCCTCATCATGATGGCCGTCATCAGCAATTCTTACGGCAACGTCGTCTCGAGCTTCTTCGGCGCCAAGTTCGGCAAGCACATCGAGGAACTCCTGGTCGCCCCGCTGCCGAACTGGCTGATCGTGACCGGCTATGTCGCGGGCGGCGTGATGCGGGGAATCCTCGTCGGCGCCGTCGTCACGGGCATCGCGCTTTTCTTCACGCACATCCCCGTCGAGCATCCATTCCTGATCATCGGGTCGGTATTGTTGACCGCGGTAGTGTTCTCCCTCGGCGGGCTCTTCAATGCGATCTTTGCGAAGAACTTCGACCAGATTTCCTGGTTTCCCACTTTCGTCCTCACGCCGCTCATCTACCTCGGCGGCGTGTTCTATTCGGTCTCGCTGTTGCCCGAATGGGCGGAGCGGCTCTCCTACGTGAACCCGATCCTGTACATGGTCAATGCGTTCCGGCACGGGTTCCTCGGGCAGAGCGACGTGGATCCGGCGTTCGCGCTCGTGATCATGGCGGCCTTCGCAATGGCGATGTTCACCATTGTCGTCGTGCTGATGAACCGCGGAACCGGCATCCGGGAGTAGGCAGAGTCGCATGTGCGGGCGTTACGCATTCTTCTCGCCGGCCGAGGCGGTCAAGCGGATCTTCGCGCTCGACGACGCGCCGGAACTCGAGCCGCGCTACAACATCGCACCGACCCAATCGGTCGCGTCGGTCCGGGCTGGCGAGGAGGGCGCGCGCGCATTCGCCATGCTTCACTGGGGGCTCATCCCGAAGTGGGCGAAAGAGCGCGCGATCGGCAATCGCATGATCAATGCGCGCTCCGAGAGCCTTGCCGAGAAGCCGTCATTCCGCGATGCTTTCCGCAAGCGGCGCTGCCTCGTGCTCGCGGACGGCTGGTATGAGTGGCAGGTGACCCCGGACGGCAAGCAGCCGTGGTTCATCCGCCGGAAGGAAGCACGGCCGCTCGCGTTCGCCGGGCTATGGGAGCGATGGAAGGATCCGACGGATGGCAGGCAACTCGAGTCCTGCACCATCGTGACGACCGACGCCACGGAATCGATTAAAAAGATCCACGAGCGCATGCCGGTCGTGCTCGCGGAGGCGGACTGGGATCGCTGGCTGGATACGGCGTTTTCGGATACGGACAAGCTTTCTGAGCTGCTCTGCCCCTTCGAGCCGAAAGCGCTCGAGGCATGGCCCGTGAGCCGTCAGGTCAACGCCCCGAAGAATCAGGGACCGGAACTGATCGCAAGGGAGCGCTAGCTCACTTCTGGGTCCAGGCGCCCGCCTTCGACTTGTAGTACCAGCCGGCGCGCGCATTGGCGATCCAGCGCTCCGCGAAGGTGCTGCGGATATCGGCTTCCCATTCCGGGTGGGCGTTTGCACTCGCGATCTCGCGGTACAGCGAATTGCGGTCCGCGTTGTCGGCGCTGACCAGCGTCTTCAGGCGGTTGCGGTCGGCGAGCGGCACGGCATTGGCGTCGCGGATCTCGATGAGCCCGTCGGAAGTCAGGCCGATGGCGCCCGAACCGAAGAATGGTTCGAGATCGGCATTGCGGGTCTTCATCGAGGCCGTCAGCGCACGAATTGCCGGGCTCGAGATGTCGATGTCGGCCTGGGCCTGCGCAGGGGAAACGACGAAATCGAGTGCGCCCTGCAATGCCGCGACCATGAGTTCGCCGGCTTCATGCCCGGCCGACGACTGTTCGTTGCCCTCGGGCTTTGCGGCCTGGTCCGGTCCCCAGATGTCCTCGATGATCCGGTCGGCGGCTTTTTCCGCCGCGGCGGCCGGGAAGTAGACGTTGATGGTCACGCAGGCCGCGAGTGCGAGGCAGAAGCTAGCGAGGCTGGCGGCAATCCATCGATTCATAGTCTTCATTTTCGGATCTCTGCGCTGAACGACTCCTGAACCGATTCTAGCGCAGCGAACTCGCCTTACTCGATGACGATTTCGGACTCCATGACGGATCCCGAGCTGGCGCACGAGCGTTGTCCACGCGACCCGTGTCTGGCTGCCGATCACGTCGATGCGCGGCAGGCCCGCGCCCTTGACGATGTAATAGCCGCCGGCAGCCTTCTCGACCCCGCCCATGATGCAGACGTCGTTCGCGAGCCGGCAGCTCAGGCCGAGTCGCTTGTATCCGAAATCGTCAAAGAACTTCAGGAAGCCGCCCTGCAGCGCGGCGGCGACGCTGCCCCCGCTGCCGCCGCCGATGCTCGACAGGTTCGTGACGGCGCGCTGGCTGATGCGATGCTTCGAGCGATCGTCGGTCGGCGTGAAGAGGAAGGCGTCGAAGGCTTCCGGCATCCAGCCGAAGGTCTCGAGTTCCGCGATCCACCCCGACAGCCGACCGGTGATCATGCCGAAGGAAAATGTCTGCGTGACGAGGGCGAGGTCGAGACCGTTGATGCCGATGGTCGCGCGCATGCGCGGGAAACTTGCCGAGCGGATCGCTGAGGCTCAGGTTGCTCACGACGACCTGGCCGTCGAACACGGTCGCCTCGAGATTGCCATCGAGGGTCACGACGCCCTGGCGCAGCTGCAGGCCCGGAATGCTGCCGGCGAGCGTGCCCTGGAATTCCGGCCAGCCAAAGGCGCGCGAGAGCAGGGCAACGCTGATCGGGCGGATTACCGCATCGAATCGAACATACATTTCGTCCGTGCCCGCGTGACGCACGCGCAGCGTATCGATCGCGAGCCCGCCGTCGAAAATCGGAATCACGGCGGATTCGAGCAGGCGGAAGTGCCGGCCGGTCGTCGCGAAGGGCAGGTCGGCGGCTCCCAGTTCGAGTCCCCACAAGCGTCCCGAGTCCCAGGCAAGGCGGGATTGAAACAGGCTGTCATCGACCTGGCCGGCAAGCGCGCTCCGCGAGGCGTCATCGAACCAGTTGAGCTTGCCGCGGAGCCCGGCGAGCGAGATCGCAGCGGTCGCGCTCTCGATCGCAACCGCGTCGAGGTCGAGCGCGGCGCGTGTCGGGACCCCGCCACCGATGTCGATTTCACCGCGGATGATTCCGCTGCCCCCGATATCCTTGAATCCGGATTCGATCAGGAACGGCTGCGCGTACGCCGGGAGCGCAGTGCCGACGTCGAGCGTGGCGATCCTGACGCGCGCATCGGGCAGGATTGTTTCGCCGGCGAAGTCGAGCGTTGCGGAACCGCTCGCCTGGAGGACGCCGGAGTGATCGAGCGAGAACTCCGTGGCCACGAGGCGCGCGGCCTCCGTGTCGAGCTCCCCGGAGAATTCGATTCGCGCGCCGTGCGCGCCGAAATCGAGGAATACGGGATCGCTGTAGGCCTGGCCGCCGGTCAGGGCGATCTTGCCCCTCGTCGTGAGGCCGCCCAAATTTCCCGCCGTCGCATCGATTTCCAACGTTCCGGCGACGCGCTCCCCGGCGAGCGTGCCGGCCGCATCGGCGAAGTCGAGCGATTCGAGCGCGACTTCGGCCTGCGCCGTTTCGAGCAGGTCGCCGCTTCCGGTCGCCCGGAATTCTCCCGATGCCTTGCCCGCAACCGTGAGGTCCTCAGGCAGTTCCAACCACGGCTTGGCGACTTTCGCCAGCCGGTCAATGTCGAGGCCTGTCAGGTTGGCATCGAGCGTCCACCGCGAGCCAAGCAACGAAACCTCGAGTCGGCCGCGGCCTTCCGCAATTGCAAATGAGTCGAACCGGAGCTGCAAGCCGCCGTCGGCCAGTCGTTTCGCCTTGAAACGGGTGTTTTGCACGCCGAGCGTGCCGAGCGAGCCCGACAGCCGTCCGCGCTCGCAGCTCAACTCGTCGCCGTCAATCGTCAGGGCAGGGCAATCGAGTGCGAATGCCGAAACCGGTCCGGTTGCGGCGACTCCGCGCACGCGGGCACTTCGAATCGTGACCGCACCCGCAGAGCCGGCGCCCGGCGTCCAGCCGAGGTTCAGACCCTCGATCGTCAGTCCTTCGAACTCAGCCTGTCCGATGCTGATATCGACCTTGTCCGCGGAAAGTGAAGGCGGTGCGCAGCCGAAGCAGGCGGCGAGCAGGGCGAGTCGCAGGAAGGGTGGTTTTTTCATCAACCCGCCTCTCGCGCCGGGGCGGCTTTCTCCGCCTTGACCGGTTCTTCGAGGTCGCGGCGCAGCCGCGCGAGCAGGTCGACGGCACGCGATGCGTAGCTGCCGATCCAGCGGTCATGAATCTCCTTGATCGGCAGCACGTTCAGGTAGTTCCAGCGTTGCCGTCCCACGCTTCGGAAGGCCACCAGGTCCGCGCGCTCGAGCACGGCGAGGTGCTGCATGACCGTGCAGCGGTCCAGCCTGTCGAAGTGACTGCAAAGCTCGCCCGTCGTTCGCGGTGCGCGGCGCAACAGGTCGAGCATTTCGCGGCGGGTCGCATGGCCGAGCGCCCGGAAGATGCGGTCCTGATTGTCGAGCCGTCGTATCATGTTATAAGATTATAACATCTTGAGAATCGAGGGAAGCCGACATGGAACTGAAGTTCGATGTCTACGTGAAGATCGCACGTCCGGTCGCAGACGTGTTCAGGGCCATCACCGACCCGGGCGAACTGTCGTCTTACTTCACGACTGGCGGGTCGAGCGGCCCGCTCCGCGAGGGGGCAAGGGTGCTGTGGAAATTCGGCGATGCGCCAGGGGAGTACCCGGTCCAGGTCACGAAGCTCGTGCCGAATGAGCGCATCGAGTTCACCTGGGATGCGGAGGCGGACACTTACCTGACGCAAGTCGTCATGACATTTGAAGCCCTGGATTCCGGTCAAACGCTCGTGCGAATCGCGGAGGGCGTCTGGAAGCCCGACCAGAAGGGCCTCGGCAGCTCATACGGCAATTGCTCCGGCTGGACCCAGATGCTCGGCTGTCTGAAGGCCCACCTCGAGTACGGGATCAACCTCCGGCGGGGATATTTCTAGCGGGCTGTCGATCGCGGCATTGTCCGACCGACTAACCTTCATGAATCCGGCTTATATGGTTGCTGCCGTGATCGCGGCAGCACAGAGAACCCCAACCGCCCCTGAAGAGGAGAGCGCCGTGCAGTATCTGTGCCTGATCTACGAAGACGAGAAGCAGTGGCAAGCGATGCCAAAGGCGGAGACCGACAGGATCATCCATGAGTTCTCCTCCTACACCGAATTGGTGAAGAAGAGCGGTCATTATCTCGGCGGCAACGGACTTCAGCCGACCCACACGGCAACGACCGTGCGCGTGCGGCAGGGCCGGGTGTCGACCGTCGACGGGCCATTTGCGGAAACGAAGGAGCAACTGGGCGGCTACTACCTGCTTCAGGCCCGCGACCTCAACGAGGCGATCCAGCTCGCCTCGCGGATACCGGGCGCCCGCTTCGGCGCAGTCGAAGTCCGGCCCGTTGTGGAGTTCAATTGCAGCGGAGAATCGACGTCATGAGGTACATGATCATCGTCAAGGCAACGAAGGATTCGGAGGCGGGTGTCCTGCCGCCGGAACATCTCCTCGCCGAAATGGCGGCATATCATGAGGAGCTCGCGAAGGCCGGCGTATTGATCGACGGCTCCGGGCTGCAGGCAACCTCGAAGGGTTGGCGCGTGCGCTACCGCGGCGCAAGCCGAAGCGTCATCGATGGGCCGTTCGCAGAGACGAAAGAACTGATCGCGGGCTACACGATGATTCAGGTGAAGACCCGCGCCGAGGCCGTCGAATGGTCGCGCAGGTTTCCGAACCCGACGCTTGATGGATCCGACTGCGAAATCGAGGTACGTCTGATGTTCGAGCTCGAGGATTTCGGGGAGAGCGAGACGCTCGACCGCTTCCGCGAGATGGGCATGAGCGGCGAGGAGAAAAAACCATGAAGTTCGTCTGCCTCGGTTATTTCGACGAGAAGTGGTGGGGGACTCTGAACGAGGCCGAGCAGCAGGCGATGGTCGCCGAGTGCACCGCCTTCGACCTGAGCCTGCAGAAAGACGGTCATTTCGGCGGCGGAATTGCGCTGCAGGGAGCGGAGTCCGCGACCACCTTGCGCTGGAAGAACGGCAAGGCGTCGCAGACCGATGGCCCGTTCGCCGAGACCAAGGAACTGCTTGGCGGCATCCTCATCCTCGAGGCGAAAGACAAGGACGAGGCGATCCGGGTCATGAGCCGGCACCCGGGCGTCCGCATGGGCGGCTTCGAGGTCAGGCCCGCCGATGAGGCATTCATGGCTGATCACCCGATCCTGAAATCACTGTAGGAGAAGTCACATGCAATACGTGGATGGATACGTCCTGCCGGTTCCGCGCAGGAACCTGGCGGCATATCGCCGCATGGCGAAGGACGCCGGCAAGGTCTGGCGTGAATACGGCGCGCTCCAGTATGTCGAGTCGGTGGCCGACGACGTCAAGCAAGGCAAGTGGACCTCGTTTCCGAGAAGCGTGAAGCTGAAGCGCGGCGAGGTCGTCGTGTTCTCGTTCATCGTCTACCGGTCACGGGGCCAACGCGACCGCATCAACAAGAAGGTCATGAAGAAGTTCATGTCCGATCCCAAGTGGAAGAAGTTCATGGACCCGAAGAACATGCCGTTCGACGGCAAGCGCATGTTCTGGGGCGGCTTCAAGACGATCGTGGAGCTCTGAGATGAAATACATGCTGATGTGCTGCATCGAGGAGAAGCGCTGGCTTGCGCTTCCCGACGCAGAGCGCGACGCCGTCATGAGGGATTACGGCGAATGGATCGCCGGCCTCGAGCGCGCGGGCCAGCACCGGGCAAGCGAAAAGCTTGCCTGGAGCCCGGCCGCGAAGACGCTCAGGGTCCGCGACGGGAAGCGGATCGTGACTGACGGCCCTTATGCCGAGACGAAGGAACAGTTCGGCGGCTTTCATATCGTCGAATGCCGCGACTCGGACGAGGCGCATCTCAATTGCCGCGCGTATCCCGACGCTCAGGGTCGGCGGGACCATCGAAGTGCGCGCGGTGGAGCCGCTCACCTGAAGGAGCTGGTCGAGGAGATCTACAGGAAAGATTCCCGGCGTGTGCTCGCCACGCTGATCCGCCTGCTGGGCGACTTCGACCGCGCGGAAGAGGCGATGCACGAGGCTTTCGCGGCCGCGATCGAGCAGTGGCCAAGGGATGGCGTGCCGCAGAATCCGCGCGCCTGGCTGGTATCGGCGGCCCGCTTCAAGGGCATCGACGCGATCCGCAAGGGTTCGCGCATCGACGCCTCCTACGACACGGTCGAGGACCTGACGGCCAATGAAACCGCGGACCCGGCCGCCACGGCGGATGAGTCGGTCGAAGACGACCGGTTGCGCCTGGTTTTCACCTGTTGTCATCCGGCGCTCGCCCCCGATGCACAGGTTGCCATGACGCTGCGCGAAGTCTGCGGGCTCACGACTGAAGAAATCGCGAGCGCCTACCTCGTCCCCGCACCGACGCTCGCCCAGCGGATCGTGCGGGCGAAAACGAAGATCCGCGACGCCCGCATCCCCTATGAAATTCCTGCGGCGGCCGAGCTGCCGGAACGCCTCGATGCCGTGCTTCGCGTCGTCTACCTCGTCTTCAACGAAGGTTATGCGGCCTCAAGCGGAGACGCGCTGACTCGCGCCGATCTTTCGGCCGAGGCAATCCGGCTCGGACGGCTCCTGCTCGAGCTCCTGCCGGAGCCCGAGGTTGCGGGACTTCTCGCGCTCATGCTCCTTCAGGATTCCCGCCGCGCGGCACGCGCCTCCAGGGCAGGAGACATCATCCTGCTTGACGACCAGGACCGGTCGCTTTGGAATCGCGCGCAGATCGAGGAGGGGCTCGCGCTCGCGAGGCGCGCCCTGGGCTCACGGCGCTTCGGCCCGTACACGTTGCAGGCTGCGATCGCGGGTGTGCATGCGGAAGCTCCGGCAGCCTCGGCGACCGACTGGAACCGCATCGTCGGAATCTACGACCTGCTGATCGGGGTCGAACCGTCGCCCGTCATCGAACTCAACCGGGCGGCCGCAATTGCCATGCGCGACGGGCCGGCCGCGGGCCTCGTGCTGATCGATACGATCCTGGAGCGCGGCGATCTTCGCGACTACCAGCCGGCCCATGCGGCGCGTGCGGACCTGCTTCGCAGGCTCGGGCGCATGCCCGAGGCGAGCGGGTCCTACCGGCGCGCCCTTGAGCTGACGCGGCAGGCCGCGGCGCGCCGGTTCCTGGAAAAGCGGCTGGCTGAGTGCCTGCCGGGCAGCCTGTAGAATGCCCCGATGCCGGGCGCCATTTCGATCTCCAGTCTCACGAAGACGTATGCGAACGGCCAGTCCGCGCTGAAAAATGTATCGCTCGACATCAGGCAAGGCGAGATCTTTGCGCTGCTCGGCCCGAATGGTGCCGGCAAGACCACGCTGATCAGCATCGTCTGCGGAATCGTCAGGCCGACGTCCGGCAGCGTCCTGGTCGACGGCTACGACATCCAGCGCGACTACCGAATGGCCCGGTCGCGCATCGGGCTGGTTCCGCAGGAGCTCGCCATCGAGGCATTCGAGACGGTGCGTGCGGCCGCCACGTTCAGCCGCGGGCTCTTCGGCCGTCCGCCGGATGCGGCCTACGTCGAGCGCGTGCTGCGGGATCTCTCCCTCTGGGACCGCCGGGACGACACGCTGATGACGCTCTCCGGCGGCATGAAGCGTCGCGTGATGATCGCGAAGGCACTGGCGCATGAGCCGCGCATCCTGTTCCTGGACGAGCCCACGGCCGGCGTCGACGTGGAATTACGCCGCGACATGTGGGCGCTCGTCCGGAGGCTTCGTGACCAGGGCGTAACGATCATCCTGACGACGCACTACATCGACGAGGCCGAGGAAATGGCCGACCGGATCGGGGTCGTCAATCACGGCGAACTGATCGTCGTCGAGGACAAGCAGGTCCTCATGAAGAAGCTCGGCAAGCGGCAGCTCACCCTGACGCTCCAGGAACCGCTCGCGGCAATACCGCCGGAGCTCGCCGCATGGCCGCTCGCGCTGAACGCGCGCGGCTGCGAGCTTCAGTTCACCTTCGACGCGGCGCTCGAGCAGACAGGAGTCGCGGCACTCCTGAGGCGTCTCGAGCAGCTCGGTATCAGCTATCGCGATCTGAATACTCAGGAGAGCTCGCTCGAGGAGATCTTTGTGAGCCTGGTCGGGCGGGGAGCGCGGCAATGAACGCGCCATCGTTCAATCGCTACGGCGTCTGGGCGATCTACCGGTTCGAAATGGCGCGATTCCTCCGCACGCTGCTGCAGAGCGTGCTGACGCCCGTCATCACGACCGCGCTCTTCGTCGTCGTGTTCGGCGCGGCGATCGGATCGCGGATGAGCGTGGTGGACGGCGTGAACTATGGCGCGTTCATCGTGCCAGGCCTGATCATGCTGTCGCTCTTTACCGAGAGCATTTCGAATGCCTCGTTCGGCATTCATTTCCCGAAGTTCACGGGCACGATCTTCGAGATCCTGTCGGCCCCCGTCGCCGCCTGGGAAATCGTCCTCGGCTACGTCGGGGCAGCCGCAACCAAGTCGGTACTGCTCGGTCTCATCATCCTCGCGACCGCTTCGTTCTTCGTGCCGATCACGATCCAGCATCCGCTGTGGATGATCGCGTTCATGGTGCTGACGGCGGTCACCTTCAGCCTGTTCGGCTTCATCGTCGGCATCTGGGCGAAGAACTGGGAGCAGATGCAGCTCATTCCGATGCTGATCGTGACGCCGCTGACTTTCCTCGGCGGAGCCTTCTATTCCATCGCCATGCTGCCGCCGGCCTGGCAGACGGTCACGCTACTTCAACCCCGTCGTCTACCTGATCAGCGGGTTTCGCTGGAGCTTCTTCGGCAGGTCCGATGTCGGGGTCGAACTGAGCCTCGGCATGACGCTCGTGTTCATGCTGCTCTGCCTCGGTGCGATCTCGTGGATCTTCCGCACCGGATACAGGCTGAAAAATTGACCGCAGTGCACATTCCTGCGGTGACGGCCTGGGATACACTGCCGCGGGGCGGGCGGAGAACGCAATGATGCCGGGCAAGCGGGCGCTGGTCGTCGACGACTCCAAGTCCGCGCGGGTCGTCCTCTCCCGCATGCTCGAACGCTATGGCATCGAAGTGGATTCCGCGGAGTCGGCCGAATCGGCGCTCGAATACCTGAAAGACCGCCGTCCGGACGTGATCTTCATGGATCACCTGATGCCGGGCATGGACGGCCTGCAGGCCGTCCGCGAGATCAAGGCGAATCCCGGGCTCTCTTCGATCCCCATCATGATGTACACCTCGCAGGAGGGGGAGATCTACGGCGGGCAGGCGCGCGCCTCGGGCGCGGTCGGCGTGCTTCCGAAATCGATCCGTCCGATCGACGTGACGAAGGCGCTTTACCAGCTTCAGTTGCTGCCCGATCGGCGCGACGACTTGCCATCCGCACTCGAACCCGTCGACGGCGAGCCACGCCGCGAGGGTGCGGAGCCCGCCGCTGCCACGCCCATCGAGACGCTGCTCAAGGAGCAGAATCTCGAACTCCGGCGATTCATCGTTTCAACGCTCGATACCTGGACTCATCGGATCGTGGCCGAGCTCAGGCCGAAGACTCCGGACGACGATGCGGCCGATGATGCAATGACCGCAGCGCCACCCCCGCCGCGGCCCTGGCCGTGGATCCTCGCGGCAGCTTCCGCCTTGATGGCGTTCCTTGTCGTCGCGATCCTCTACTGGCAGGCCCGCGTTGCGACGCAGCAGGCGGAGCGAGCCTTCGAGGCGGTCACCGCATCGAACGAAACGCTGACCCAGGCAATCGAAAAATGGCGGATCGCGGGCGAGGCCTCCGCCGAGGCCGCGGGGCAGGAGGGATTCCGCCCGATGGTGCTCGCGGTGCCATTCGGAGAACAGGCCCTGAATCCCGCGCGGCTCGAATCGATACGTGCGCTCGTCGCGCAACTCGAGCGCGCCGCGATCAGCGGCGTCGTGAGGATCGAATCCTACGCCGGCAGCTTCTGCCTCGCGAGTGCGGGCAGCGATGGCTATACGCTTGCCGCACCGGCTTCGCCCGCCGCCCAGTGCGAGCAGGTCGGAAATCCGTTCGACGACACGCGCAGCGGCGCTTCACGGCAGCCGCTCGGCTTTGCGAATCTTGCGGCGTCGGTGCGGCAGCGCACCGGCAGCGCGATCGAGCTCGAACTCGTGCCGGGGCCGCGCGAGCGCCTCGCGGTCTCGTATCCCGCGATCGAGCAGGCGACCGCCGGGCAGTGGAATGCCGCGGCCCAGTCCAACAACCGGATCGAGATCAGCATCGTCGAACGATGAAGCCGCGGCCGCTGATCTATGGCGCGAACGGCTACACGGGCGAGATGATTGCGCGCGCCGCCGTTCGGGCGGGGCTCTCGCCGGTGCTGGCGGGCAGGACGGAAAATGCCGTTACCGCCCTCGCCAGGGAGCTCGGCTGCGAATTCCGGTTGTTCGACCTTCTGGATCCCGCGAAGACGGTGGCGGGTCTCGCCGGTTGCGGCCTCGTAATTCACTGCGCCGGGCCGTTTTCCGCGACGGCGGCGCCGATGATGGCGGCCTGCATCGCCGCGCGCGTGCATTACACGGACATCACGGGCGAGATCGACGTCTTCGAGCATGCGTTCCGCCAGGATGCCGCGGCGCGCAAGGCGGGAGTCCTCGTCTGCCCGGGCGTCGGGTTCGACATCGTGCCGACGGACTGCGTCGCGCTCGCACTCGCGAAGGCTCATCCAGGCGCGACGCATCTTGTCCTGGGATTCGACAGCCGCAGCGCCCTTAGCCGGGGGACTGCCTCGACGAGCATCGAAGGCCTCGGCAATGGCAGCCGCGTGCGCGAGAACGGCGAGCTGCGGCGCATTCCCGCTCGGTTCGCGCTCGCGCCGGATCGATTTCGGCGCCGGAGAGAAACTCGCGACCGCGATACCCTGGGGCGACGTCAGCACCGCTTTTCGCACGACCGGGATCGGCAATGTCGAAGTCTATGTGCCGGTGTCGCCTTCGGCACTCGCGGCACTCCGCAGGCTCGGCTACTTCGGCTGGCTCCTGCGTCGCAAGGCGGTTCAAGGCTTCCTGAAATGGCGCATCCGGCAGCGCGCAGCCGGGCCGGATGCGGCGGCGCGGGAAAAAACGCCGGTTTACGTCTGGGGCGAGGCAAAGGATGCAGCGGGGAGGATCGTCGTTGCGCGCCTGCGAGTGCCGAACGGCTACACGGTGACGATGGATGCCGCGGTCGCCATCGCGCGCCGGCTGCTCGAGTCCGAAGCGCCGGCAGGATTCACGACTCCGGCACGCTTGATGGGAAGCGACTTCGTCACGCGTTTACCCGGGGCGACACAGATAAGCCTTGAGTGAGCTGACACCCGAGTTCCGTCCGCCGCGCTGGCTGTCGAACCGTCATGTGCAGTCGGTTCTGCCGAGCCTTCCAATCCGGCGTGCGTCGATCGAAAGGCGCGCGGCCGCGGTGATCGCCGCGAGCCGGGAGCTCGTCCTCGACTGCGGCGACGGCGTGCGCCTGATGGGCTGGCATGCGGAGCCTCCCGCCGCGGCGGCAGGTGCGCCGCGGCGGGTTGCCGTCCTGCTGCATGGCTGGGAGGGCAGCTCGGAGTCGCTCTACCTGCTGTCGGTCGCGGAGCTTCTTTACCAGCGCGGCTTTTCGGTGCTGCGGCTCAACCTGCGCGACCATGGCGGCACCCATGCGCTCAACCGCGAGCTGTTCCACTCCTGCCGGTTACCCGAGGTCGTGGGAGCGATCGCGCGGCTCCAGTCGCTCTATCCCGGCCACAGCCTCTTTCTCGCCGGTTTCTCGCTCGGCGGGAATTTCTGCCTGCGTGTCGGCGCGCGCGCGCGCGGCGCGGGAATCCGCATCGCGCGCATCGTCGCAGTCTGCCCGGTGCTTGATCCCGCGACGACGCTCGAGGCCCTTGAGCACGGCCCCGCGATCTATCGAGGCTACTTCATGTACAAGTGGCGCCGGTCGCTCCGGGCCAAGCAGGCGGCGTGGCCTGCCTTCTACGATTTCGGGGACCTGATAGAAGATCCATCGCTCACGGGGATGACGGAGAAGATGGTCCTGAAGTACACGGACTACCCCGATCTCGCAACTTACCTGCGGGGCTATGCAATCACGGAAGGCGTGCTCGAGAGCCTCGAGTCGCCGACTCACCTCATCACGTCCGAGGACGATCCGATGATCCTCGCGCGCGATCTCGGCCGGCTGGCGCGTCCCGCGTCACTCACGCTCTCGGTAACGCCGCACGGCGGGCATTGCGGCTACATGGACGCCATCCGGGGTCCGAGCTGGATCGACCGGCGCATTCTCTCGGAATTCGAACGCGACTGACTGTCAGGCGCCGGCGGCGGCGCGCATCAGCTCGAGCCACTTGAGGTAGCGCGCGAGGAGACTTTGATCGGCGTCGGGTTCGAATCGCTCGACCGGCGGGCCGGTGAAACCCGCCGGCTCGCCGGCGACCAGGAATGCGAGACCGCGCGATGTGGCCTCGCGATCGCTGGCGCGGTCCACCGGCGATTCGGAAAGGCAGGCGAGCATCCGGCAGAGCAGGCGATTTTCCGCGAGGCCGCCGCTCACGACGAGCCGGGTGGGCTGCGGCCGGTGCCGGTCCATCTCGTCGAGATTCGCCTTGATCAGGAAAGCGACGCTCTCGAGCACTGCGCGGCACAACTGAAGATCCGTGCCCTCGCCGACGAATGTGGATTCGAAGTCGGGCCGCCAGAACGGCGAGGCAAGTCCTGCGACGCCGTTCAGGAAAAAAGGCGCCGCATCGTCCGTGAGGGGCTCGTTGGCGAGGAGCGCAAGCAGTCGAATGGCGGCCGCGCCCTGGTGATGCTCGAACCATTCGAGGGCCGCTCCGGCGCCGTTGACGGAGCCCTCGAGCGCGAAATCGAAATTTTCCGCATCGGCGCGGATCACGCTGGTCAGGAGCGGCGGCGCATGGAGTGCGTCGGTGGTCGGGCGAAGCACGAACGCGCCGGTCCCAAGATTGACGTAGGCGGCGTCCTGGTCGAGCGGGCCCGAGGCGAAGGGGACGACGGACTGGTCGCCGTTGCAGACGCGTACGGGGATTTCCCTGCCGTCGCAATCAAGCGTGCCAAATTCGCCCGACGTTCCGGTCGCCTGCGGCAGCACGGCACGCGGTATGCCGAAGAGTCCGAGAAGTTCGTCCGACCAGCCGCGCTCGAACGGCGACCACAGGAGCGTGCGTGCCGCCGTCGACGCGTCGGCAACGAAGGGCCGCTCCTGCAGCAGGCGATGCAGGAGGTAGCTTGCGAGCGGACCGGCATGCAGGCGGCTCTGCGCGGCTGCAGTGCGCACGTCAGGCAGGTGGTCGAGACACCAGCGCAACTTGCTCGCACCGTAATGCGGCGACAGCGGCAAGCCCGTCAGGCGCTGCACATCCTCGGCCTTGCGCGAGATGCCCTTGAGCCACTTGGCGTTGCGGGTGTCCTGCCAGGAGATGACCGGCGTCAGCGCGTGCCCGTCGCCAGCGTTCCAGCAGACGAGGCTCGAGCGTTGCACGGCGAACCCCGCGGCGGTCCAGCGCGACGCCGGTACAATCCGCGCAAGCTCGGCAAGGGCCGTTCTGACGCTTGCCACGATCTCATCCGGGTCGTGCTCGATGTGACCCAGGGCGTTCCGCTGCGTCGCGATGGTCACGAACGCAGCGCCCTCGAGGGTCCCGGTCTCGTCGTAAGCGCTCGCGCGGGTCGCATGCCCGCCCTGGTCGATCGCGACGTAGAGCGTATCGCTCATGCGTTCTGGCAGGCGCGGGCGGCCAGCGCCTGCGAAAGCCGGAATGGCGCCATCGATTCGACCATCGCGACGCCGCGCCCGTGAAGATCAATCGCAAGCCCCGCGTCGTTGATTTCGTAGACAACCCAGGTCCAGGCGCCTGCGGGCAGCGGCCTGCCAGCCGGGAGCCGGCGGTGATCGCAGAAGGCGTATTCGGGTCCCAGGGATTCGAGCCTTGCCTGCAACAGGACCGGATCGTCGTCCAGCACCCAGCCGATCGGCACGCCGGCCGCCGTGCGGGCAAGCCTGCAGGCCTCCGCATCGAACGAGATCAGGCAACAGCGGTCGAGGACCGGCGCGAGCGCCGCAAGAACCCTGTCGACGCAGTGCGCGTGCCCATGGAGCACGAGGCTCGCGCGCTTGATCTCGACGAATGCGTTCGCCGCGGGCATCGCGGCCATGAGCTCGACCGCACCCGAAAGTCGCGGGAGCATCGTGCCGTCGAGTTGCCCCGACTGCATGAGCCTGATATCACCTGTGATTCCTGTCGTGCGTTCGAGATCGGCGTCATGGATCAGATAGGGCACGCCGTCCGCCGACAGCTGCACGTCGAACTCGACGTGGCGCAAGCCCCGTTGCCAGGCGGCTTCGAGGGCCGGCAGGCTGTTTTCGGGGAAGTGTTCCGCGTCGCCACGGTGTGCGACGATCGTGGGCAGCATGCGGCGAATTATAGTCATGTGGATCCTCGCTGCCTGCGCCGTATCCGCCTGCAGTCGCCAGGAAGCGGGCTGGCAGGATGCTTCGCGCGAGAATTCGGTTGCCGCCTACGAGCAGTACCTCGAGCGGTTCCCGGCCGGCACGCACGCGGCCGATGCACGCGCGAGGGTCGTCGGCTTGCAGGAGGAAGTGGCCTGGGTGCGGGCAAACCGACTGAGGACGCCGGAGGCCTGGCAGCGCTACCTCGGCGAATGGCCGGAGGGCCGGCACGCCGCGCTCGCGCGGCGGCAACTCGTCGCATTCATTCCGGCGAGCGCAGCGCCGGTTCGCGGCGATTTCGCCGTACAACTGGGCGCCTACTCGAACGAGGCGGCCACGCAAGCGAACCTCGCGCGGTTCGCCAACGAGCATGCGGTGGAGTTGGCCGGCCTGCAGTTACTGATCGTGTCGCCCGACGATCCGGCAACGGACATCTGGCGATTGCGGACCGGCCCGCTCGCGGAAACCGAGGCGCGTGACCTCTGCGGGAGGCTCAGGGAACGTGGCGTCGATTGCGTGCCGGTTGTCGCCGGTTCAGCCGGTCAGCCGCCGCCATAGCGCCCGGCCGACCAGGCGTGCCTGGTCGGCGAGTCCGAAGCGCTTCAGGTTCGTGCGTATGACGCCTTCGGTGAAGCGCGTGCGCCGGGAATAATCGATGCGCACGTCGACCAGTACCGGTTCTCCGGCAGCGGCAGCCGCCAGGGCATCGCCGATCACGCGATCGATGTCCGAATCGTCGCGCATCAGGCGGAATCCGACGCGATTCGCCCTTGCAAGCCCCTCGAAGTCGAGTTCCGGCAGCACGGTGCAGGTCTTGCGGTTGTAGGGTGTTTCCTGCGCCTGCGCGATCTGCGCCAGTTCCCCGTCATTGAAGACAAACCACACGACTCCGGTCTTCTGCGCGACCGCAGTCGCCATCTCGAGACCCGTCATGCGCACGGCCCCGTCGCCCACGATGCCGACGACGGTGCGATCCGGTCGCGCGAGCTTGCTGCCGATCACGGCCGGAATGCAGTAGCCCATCGAGTTGAAATCGGACGGTGAGAAGAAAGCCCGCGGCGCATGGATCGGCATCAGCTCCGCGACCAGGAAGGTGTGATTGCCGTCGTCTGCGACGACGATCCCGTCGTCCGGCAGCCGGCGGCGCAAGGCATCGAAAAAACGCTGCGGATTCACACGACCCTTTGAGTCGTGTGCGAGCCATTCTTCGCGATAGCGGAGCTTGTCGGCCGCGATCTGCGCTGCCACGGCGGCATTCCGGGCGGCGGCACCGGGCACGGCGCCGAGCGCGCTGTGAAGCGCATCGAGCACCGCGCTGGCATCGCCCTCGAGTGCGACTGCGGCCGGGTAATTCGCGCCGAATACGCGCGGATTGATGTCCACATGGATGAGGTCCGCGGGCGGCTCGTAGCCGTAGCTGCCGGTCGGAATCTCGGCAAATCGCGTGCCGACAGCGAGCAGGCAGTCGCAATCGCGAAACGCATTCTCCGAGGCTGGCACCGCGGCGGGACCAAGCGCAAATCCCGCATGCAGGGGATGATTCGCCGGGAATGACGACAGGCCCTGGAGCGTCGTCGCGACGGGCGCGCCGATCGATTCGGCGATCGCGCGGAGCCCTTTCCCGGCGTCCACCGCGCCCCAGCCGCAAAAGATGCCCGGGCGTTTCGCGCGCCTGAGCAGTTCCGCCGCGCGCGCGATGTCGGCCTCGCTCGCACGATGGCCCGCAAGGGGCCGCTGCGCGAAATCGGGAACGTCGCCGGCGTCGCCCGGCATCAGCTGCAGGTTGACGGGAATCTCCACGAACACCGGCCCCGGCTCGCCGCTGGTCGCAAGCCGATACGCCTCGTAAATGACCGGCACGACATCGGCGTGACGGTCGACGCGCCAGCGGCCTTTCGTGATCGGGGCGAGCAGCGCGTGCTGATCCATGTCGTGGAGCTGGTAGGCGCGGCCAAGGTCGCGCCGGATGCCCCCCGCGATCACGAGCATCGGTATGCCGTCGAGAAAGGCTTCGCCGATTCCGCTCGCTGCATGGGTCACGCCGGCCGCCGGCACAATCAGGAGTGCGCCGACTCCTGCGCCCGTGCGGCTGACCGCGTCCGCCATGAAAGCGCCGCCGCCCTCATGCGCGACGAGAACCGGCGTGATCGACTCCGAAGCGCCCAGGGCGTCGTACAACTCGGTGTTGTGAACGCCTGGAATGCCGAAGGTGTGCCGGATGCCGAGCTGTTCGAGCGCGTGGCGCGCGAGCGATGCCGCTGTCTTCTGCATGCTGCCTCCCGGTGGAGCGCAGCGTAGCCTATCCGCGCGATCAGCTCCTGATCATGCGCCAGTCGCCCTCGCCGAAGCGGCAGGCGTTGGCTCGCCTTGACGACCTGCCGCCCGCCGAAATCGCGCAACAGCGTGAAATGCCGGCAGGTACGGCCATCGCGCTCGAACCGGCCTTCGGGCGTCAGTCGATAGCGCATTCCCTCGCGTGCGCCGTCCCAGACGACGTAGCGACCGTCTTCCATGAGTTCGAGCGAATGACCGAAGCAGGCGCGGTCGTTGTCGTCCATCTCGTCACCGATCTCGTGACCGATGATCGCGCCGATCGTCGCGCCCGCCAGAATTGCAATCAGGCGGTCGTCATCGTCGCTGACCGCAGCGCCGATCGAGCCGCCGACGACGGCGCCGAGCACTGCGCCCACGCGATCGCGGTCGCACCGGCCTCCGCGAATGCCATAGTCGTCCGGCCACTTGTGGCCGGTGTAGCCGACATAGTAGGGGTCGTGCTTCTTGCGCCATCCGTGCGCAGGCGCATGGGATGGCGGGTCGGCAAGGGCGGTCAATGGAGTGGCGGCGGCGACCAGCAGCGTCGTTGCCGCGGCGGTGAGCAGTTTATGTAGTTGCATTGCGCCAGTTTAGGGCACTTGGCCGGCCGAACGCCGCGTGAACTGACCCTCAGAAGGCGTTGATACCCGTGAGTTCGCGTCCAATCGTGAGCTGGTGGATGGTTTCCGTGCCTTCGTAGGTGATCACGCTTTCCAGGTTGAGCGCGTGGCGGATCGGCACGTACTCGGCGCTGATTCCGGAGCCGCCCAGCAGGTCGCGGGCATCGCGCGCGACGTCTATGGCCATGCGGCAGTTGTTCCACTTGGCCAGTGAGACCTGCGAGGGATGCATGCGCCCGGAGTCCTTCAGCCGGCCAAGCTGCAATGAAAGGAGCTGCGCGCAGGTGATGCCGCGTGCCATCGCTGCAAGCCGGAGCTGCACCGCCTGGTTGGCGGCCAGCGGGCGGCCGAACAGCACGCGCGACTGCGTGTAATCGAGGACCTGTGCGAGACAGGCCTGGGCCGCGCCGATCACGCCCCAGGTGATGCCGAACCGCGCCTGCGTCAGGCAGGAGAGCGGGGCCTTCAGGCCGATCGTGCTGCCCGGAAGGACGTTTTCCTCCGGCACGACCACATCCTCGAGATAGAGGGCGCCCGTGGACGAAGCGCGAAGCGAGAATTTCCGCTCGATCTCCGGCGCGGCGAATCCGCGCGTGCCTTTTTCGATCAGGAAGCCCCGGATGCCTTCCTCGGTTTTTGCCCAGACGATCGCAAGATCCGCGATCGGCGCATTCGTGATCCACATCTTCGCGCCATTCAGCACCCAGTCGCGGCCGCGGCGTTTCGCGTGGGTCTTCATGTTCGAGGGATCCGAGCCGCCTTGCGGTTCGGTGAGGCCGAAGCAGCCGATCAGTTCGCCGGTCGCCATGCGCGGAAGGTATTTCTCCTTCTGGGCGTCACTCCCGTATGCATGAATCGGGTACATGCAGAGGCTCGACTGCACGGACACGAAGCTGCGGATGCCCGAATCGCCACGTTCGAGTTCCTGGCAGATCAGGCCGTAGCTGACCGCGTTCATGCCGGCGCAGCCGTAACCCTCCAGGGAACTTCCGAGCAGACCAAGCGCGGCGATCCCTGGTATGAGATCGCGCGGAAACGTGTGATCTTCGAAATGCTTCTGGATGACGGGGAGGACCGTCTCGTCGACAAGACGCGCGACCGAGTCGCGCACCATTCGCTCCTCCTCGGAGAGGGATGCGCCGATCTCGAAGAGATCGAGGGCGTCGAGCGCTTCCCGTGCCGCCTGCGATTCACCCGGCCTGCATTCCGAGACGGGCGACGAGATCCTGGGCCATGCCCTCCGCATCGTGGGCCTTGCCGACGGCGCTTTCGAGGTCCCCAGCGCTGAAGGCGGCGCCGGCTTCTTCCCAGGCGGACTGCGCGCTTGCATACGCGGCCCTGGTTTCATCCAGGAGCTGCTTGTCCATGCCTTCCGGCAGACGGCGCATCGCGCCGAGTTCATCGAGCCGGGCGCCGATGCCGGCCAGGCGATCAGGCAGGCTGCCCGACAGGCGCGCCCAATCCGCATTCATCTCGGAGACGCGCTTCTCCTTCGCTGCCGCCGCTTCCTTCGCGAGCTGCTCTGCGTGGGCGGGAAGGTCCTTGACCGCGGTGATGGCGTCCGCGTAGCGCTCTTCATTGAACGCAGTGCGCGCGGCCTCGAGCTCCGCTTTCACTTCCGCATAGCGCTCGGGGACGTATTTCTGCGCATCCTCATAGACCGCGTTCAGCGCATTCTCGGCAGCCGCAATCGCATCCGCCGCCGGGTCCTTCTGCGAGCAGGCCGCGAGCGCGAGGACGCCGGCAAGCGCAGCGACGATTTTCAGGCTCTTCACGGCTGCTCCTCAGGAGGCCTTGAGGCCGAGCGATTCCATGATGGCCGCGATCTTCACCTTGGCGTCGCGGGCGGCCAGCACGGAGGCCTCGAAATTCGCGGTCGTGATTTCCGCCGCGGCCTTGCTCCAGGAGTCCCGCGCGGCATCGTAGGCCTCGATCGTCGATTTCCAGGCGTCCTTTTCCATGCCTTTCGGCGGCCGCGCGCCCTGGGCCGCGATCTTCTTGTCGACGGCATCGATCATGCCCGGCATGCTCTTCGTGAGTTCGGTCCATTCGGACTCCATCTCGACCCGGATCTGGGCCTGGCGGATCCGGCTCTCGGCGACCGCGCGGCGCAGCGCGTCCTGCGACGGATGCCGCCTCCGAGACCACGTCGCCGAAATCCTTCTTTCGCCATCGCCTCGCGAAGCGACGCGATGCCCGCGCTCACTTCCGCATGGCGCTCCGGCAGGTACTTCTCGATCTCCGCGCCCGATTCCGCGAACGTCTTTTCGATTGCGGCGAGCGCCTGTTCGGCCGGCTCCTTCTGGCTGGCGCAGCCGGCGAGTGCCGAGAATGGCGGCGGCAAACGCTGCCAGCGCAATGGCCCTTGAATCCATTGATCATTGCGATACCCCCACGTATGCAGACCGCTTAGTGTACCACCGTTCGGGTACCATTCCGCGCGTGAAGATACCCGAGATCCTGATGATCGAGACCGTGCATCAGCCGGGCAGCCTCGCGAAGGTGCTGCAGGTCATCGCGGACGCCGGGCTCACGATCGATCACCTCCAGGCGCTCCGCCGCGAGCAGGGCCGGACGCTCTGGGAAATCACGCTCGAGATGGACGAGGAGGCGGACCGCAGCCTTTACGGCCGGATCGATGCGCTGCCGATCGCCCGGTTCGTCGGAAAATCGGATCGCGTTTTCGATCGGCACCGCGGCGGAAAGATCCGCACCCAATCGGCGATCGCGATCACGACCCAGCAGGTGCTGCGCGACATCTATACGCCGGGTGTCGCGCGGGTCTGCCTCGCGATCCAGAAGGATCCTGCGCAGGCCTTCGAGTACACCGGCCTCGGCAATACGGTCGCGATCGTGACGAATGGCACGGCCGTGCTCGGACTCGGCAATGTGGGCGCGCTTGCGGGACTGCCGGTCATGGAAGGCAAGGCGGCGCTCTTCTCGACGCTGGTCGGCATCAATGCCGTGCCGATCCTGCTCGACGAAACGGACCCTGAACGCTGCATCGACCACATCGCGGCGATCGCGTCGGGATTCGGGGCAATTCAACTCGAGGATTTCGCGGCGCCGGCCTGCTTCGAGATCGAGGAGGGCTTGCGGGCGCGCCTGCAACAAGCCGGTCCTGCATGACGACCAGCATGGGACGGCGGTCGTCGTGCTGGCGGCCGCGATCAACGCGACGCGCCGGGCGGGCCGGGACCTCGGGTCGCTGTGTCATCGGCCAGATCGGCCTCGGCGCCGCGGGTATCGGCATCGTGCGGCTGCTGATGCGCGCGGGCGCGGCGAGCGTGATCGGAACGGACCTCGACGACGGCGCCCGCCGCCGGCTGGTCGCGATGGGCGGGCAACCGGCTTCGCTCGAGGAGATCATGCGGAAATCCGACATCGTCATCGCGACGACCGGCGTCCGCGGACTGATCAAGCCCGAGATCCGTGAGGAAAGGGCCAGATCGTCATGGCGCTGTCGAACCCCGACCCGGAAATCGAGCCCGCGATCGCGCTTCAGCACGGCGCGGCGATCGCCGCGGACGGCAAGGGAATCAACAACGTGCTCGGGTTCCCGGGATTGTTCAAGGGCGCGCTCGCCGTCGCGCGCCCCGCGCTTCACCGACGCGATGCTGCTCGCGGCGCGCAGGAAGATCGCGGAACTCGCGCAAGGCGACGAGCTGGTGCCCGATGCGCTCGACCTGGACGTCCACCAGGCGGTCGCGGCCGCGGTCAAGCGCGGCGCAGTCTAAAGGGGACGCACCTTTATCGGACTAAAGGTGAACGTCCCCTTTGACTGTTCATCGCGCTTCCTGAGTTTCTGGATCGCCGCGGACTCGATCTGGCGGATGCGCTCGGCCGAAACGCCATATTCGTCCGCAAGATCCTGCAGCGTCTTCTTGTCTTCGGATTCCGCGAGCCAGCGCGCCCTGATCACGGCGCGGCTGCGCGCGTCGAGTCCCTCGAGCGCGTCCGCGAGCGAACCGGACATCGCGCCGTCCCACTGATCCTGCTCGATGATGGCGGCGGGGTCTCCCTCCGCCGACGGCAGGTAGAGTGACGGGGATGCCGTCGTTTCCTCGTCGCCGGTATCCGGCGCCGGATCGAACGACAGGTCGCGCGCCGAAAGCCGGCGCTCCATCTCGCGCACTTCGCCGGGCTCGACGCCGAGTTCTCCGGCGACAGCCCGGGTCTCCTCGTCGGACAGCCAGGCCAGGTTCTTCTTCATGCGGCGGAGGTTGAAGAAGAGCTTCCGCTGCGCCTTGGTCGTCGCAACGCGGACGAGCCGCCAGTTGCGGATCACGAACTCGTGGATCTCGGCGCGAATCCAGTGCACGGCAAAACTCACGAGCCGCACGCCCATGTCGGGATCGAAGCGCTTGACCGCCTTCATCAGGCCGACGTTGCCTTCCTGGATCAGGTCGCCGACCGGCAGCCCATAGCCCATGTAGCCGCGTGCGATGTGAACGACAAACCGGAGGTGCGATACGACGAGTTCGCGCGCCGCGTCGAGGTCCTGGTGCTCCTGGAAACGGCGAGCGAGCGCGAACTCTTCCTCGCGGCCGAGCATCGGGATCGCCGACACCTGCGCGATATAGGACTCGAGGCTTCCGACAGGTCCGGACAGGACGAGTGATGGATTGGTCAGTGCGAGCGCTTTGCCAGTCATTTCGATTGAAACCTCCGTGAGCCGATATTAGCACTCGTGGTATTCGAGTGCTAATTCCTAATACAAACAGAAGCTTAGGCGCGGGGTTCGATGCGCCGCAGGTGATACGCAGCGGCCAGCCAGGCGCCCAGGAATCCGAGCGCCGCACCACCCCCGACGACGGCCGGCCATTCGCGGATCGAGAGTCCCTGAAGCGTGAATGACGCGCCGTAAGCCGAGGCCAGGTGCGCGACATAGGGCTCGAGGGCCATCAGACCCGCCGCGATCAGTCCGATCGCAAGCAGTCCTCCGCCGAGTCCCTGCCATAGCCCCGAATACAGGAATGGGCGGCGCACGAACGCATTGCTTCCGCCGACGAGCTTGGTGACTTCGATCTCCGCGCGCCGGCCGTTGATCTCGAGGCGAATCGTGTTGCCGACGACGGCGAGTACCCCGATCGCGAGCACCATGGCCACGAGCAGCACGAGCCGCTCCATCGTGTCCTGGATCGCGTGCAGCCGGCGCACCCAGGCGGTATCGGCCTCGACCAGTTCGACGCCTTCGAACTTGCGCAATTCCGCCGCGAGTTCCTCGACCTCTGCTGCCGTGTCATCGGGCGGCGCCGGCCGCACTTTCACGAGCCAGGGCAGCGGATTCTCGTTGAGGGCCTTCAAGGCATCGCCGATGCCGGACAGGCTGCGAAACTCGGCGAGCCCTTCGTCGGGACTCACCGAGCAGGGCTTCCTGGATGCCACTTCGGGCCGCAATCGAGGCCGCGGCCTTCTTCGCCTCGGCCTCGGTCGTCGACATGCGGAAGTAGACCGCGAGCTGCACGGTCTCGCCGAGCCCGGCGGTCGCCGTGCGCATGTTGGAGACCGACGACATAGAGCGCTGCGGGCAATGCGAGCGCGATGCCGATGACCACGATCGTGAGTGCGGTCGCGAAGGGCTGGCGGGCGAGCCGCCCGAGCGAACCGAGCAGCGCCTGTGCATGCCGCTCGAAGAGGATGGAGAGTGCGTCAGACAGCCGCATGCGGAAGTCCTGCGAGCCTGCCCTGCTCGATGCGCACGCGGCGAACGCGGAAGCGTTCGAGCAGGTGGATGTCGTGAGTCGCCACCAGCACCGTGACGCCGACGGCGTTGAATCGCTGGAACAGATTCATGACCTCGAGCGCGAGATCGGGATCGAGATTGCCGGTCGGTTCGTCGGCGATCAGCACGGGCGGCTTCGTGATGACGGCGCGCGCAATGCCGACGCGCTGCTGTTCCCCGGCGGACAACTCGAGCGGGAAGGAGCGTTCGCGGCCGAGCAGCCCGACCTGGTCGAGCGCCGCGCGAACGCGCTTGTCCATCTCGCGGCGCGGGACTCCGCCGATCGCGAGCGGTAGTGCCACGTTGTCGTACACCGGCCGATCGTCGAGGAGCCGGTGGTCCTGGAACACGATCCCGACCTGGCGGCGGAATGCCGGGATGGCGGAGCGGCGCAGCGTTCCGGTATTGCGCCCATTCACGATGACCTGGCCGCGCGTCGGGCGCTCGAGGAGGGCAATGAGGCGGAGGACCGTGCTCTTTGCCCGCGCCCGAATGGCCGGTCAGGAACGCCATTTCGCCCGTGTCGAGCTCGAAGCTGAGCTCCGAAAGGGCCTCGCGCCCGTTCGGGTAACGCTTGAATACGCGGTCGAAACGGATCAAGTCGTGTCACCTGCCGGCCGGAGCAGTCCTTCGACGTAGGCTCCTAGCGTTGAAGATACCGAAATCCTCGGCCTGTTCGCCAACGCCGACGAAGCGGATCGGCAGCCCGAAGCGGCGCGCGATCGCGACGACGATGCCGCCTTTCGCCGTGCCGTCGAGCTTGGTCACGACGAGTACCGCTGACGCCGATCGCATTCCTGAACTGTTCGGCCTGGCGCAGCGCGTTCTGGCCGAGGCCGGCGTCCAGTACGAGAAGCACTTCATGCGGGGCATCCGCATCGAGCCGCTTGATCACGCGGGCGATCTTCGAGAGCTCGTCCATGAGGTGGGACTGCGTGTGCAGGCGGCCGGCCGTATCGGCGATCAGCACGTCGACGCCGCGCGCCCTGGCGGATTGCATCGCGTCGAAGACGACCGCCGCAGGATCCGCGCCCGCCGCCTGCGAAACGAGCGGCACGCCGTTTCGTTCGGCCCAGACCGCGAGCTGTTCGACGGCCGCCGCCCGGAACGTATCGCCGGCCGCGAGCATCACCGAGAGACCCTCGTCCTTCAGCCGCCGGGCGAGCTTGCCGATCGTCGTCGTCTTGCCCGAGCCATTGACGCCGACGACGAGGATGACGAAGGGCTTGCGTGTCCGGTCGATGGCGAGCGGCCGTTCGACCGGTTTCAGGATCGAAGTCAGCGAAGCGGCGAGTGCGCGCCTGAGTGCGTTCGCGTCGCCGAGTTCCGCGCGCGCGACCTGCTTCCTGGAGGTCGGCAAGCAGTGACTGCGTGACTTCGACGCCCATGTCCGCCGCGAGCAGGCGGGTTTCGAGTTCCTCGAGGAGCGCCTCGTCGATCTGCCGGCCCGGCAGCAGGTCCCCGACCCAGGAGGCGCCGCGATTGACGCGCGCGCGCAGGCGGGCGAGGAACCCGCCTGACTTCGTGGATGGCCCCTCGATCAAGGCTCCAGGAGGGCCGAGCCCGCGGGAGTGATCACGAAAAACGTGCCGCCACCGACGCCGGCGAACGAAGCGGCGTGCGTCTGCATCTCGGTCGTCACCGCAAGGGTAGCCGCGGGACTGGCCGCAGGACTCAGCAGCGAACCATGTGATGCCTGCGATGCCGCCGTGAAGTTCAACCAGGTGCCGGTGCCTGCTGCGACCGGAGTCGGCCCTGCCAGGTTCGACCTTGGTGAAAGTCGCCGCATTGATGAGCCGCTGCGTCGCCGAGTTCGGCACGACCAGGTCACCGGTCACCTGCGTAAGCACGACCGGCCGCGCGGCGACAGTCGCAGCGATGTAATTGATCGGATCGCCGGCATCGACGATCGACTGCGCATTGCGGAAGAACTGCTCGTAGAGCGTCGTGCCCTGGGACCAGCAGCGCATTCGCGGCGGCGAGTCCCGCGTTGATCCTCGCCGCGAAAGCGCCGCGGATTCGCGGAGCAGGTTCGCGACGCCGCCGCCCGGGACGTTCAGGTAGGCGGATACCGTGGGCATCGTCGGCATGCGCGTTCGCAACCGTACCGACGATTCCGCCGAGCGATAGCCCCGAAAAATGGATACGCGTGCCGTCGATGTCGGGGACCGTGTCCCCGTCGAGATCGAGTCCCGGCAGGGACGTTGCGAGCTGCACGAAGTCGATGGCCCCCTGGCGCAGGTTGTCGCGGCTCGTCAGGAGGCTGGAGAGATTGATGATGTACGCGCCTGAGGGATCGTCGATGCCATCGGCACCGGACGCACCTGTCGCGTTGTTGATGAGATCGAGATTGAAAGTGCGCTCGGCCAGCCGCCCTGGTACAAGGGCAGGAAGATATTCGAAGGGCTGGGGTCGTTCGTGATGCCGTGCAGCGGGATGTCGATCGACGCGACGACGAAGCCCTGGCCCGCATAGGCGCCGGCGATCGCGGCCGCCTGCGCGCGATTGCCCGGTCAATCCATGCTGGAAAATCACGACCGGCC
Organism: uncultured Gammaproteobacteria bacterium; assembly: GCA_963775415.1. Classification (GTDB taxonomy): domain Bacteria; phylum Pseudomonadota; class Gammaproteobacteria; order Steroidobacterales; family Steroidobacteraceae; genus SCUD01. Next base: position 517,177 of record CAVZIO010000002.1, on the reverse strand, counting down.
AGCCTGCGGCGGGCTTTGCCGTGGCGTTCGGAACCGTCACGAAGAGCGGTATGTTGCGTGACTCCCGTGGAACCGGCACCGGATTGAAGCGCGTCAGGTGTGTCGTCGTCGCGGCCCCGGGGACGGCCGTGAACGGCGCGCCCTGCCAGGAACCCGAAAGCGGCGCTGCGGAATCGAGGTAGTACGGAATCTCGAGCGTCCCCGCATAGATGCTCGCGTCATTCGCCGGAAGAACCGGGATGCCCAGCGTCGAAAGATCAAAAGTGGTATCGACGACTCCGATCGGCGTCGGCTGCGCGAGCAGGGCGGCGAAGTTCATCGTGTCGCCCGTCGCCTGCGTCGTGAACGAGAATGTCAGGACGACGTCAGCGGCCGGTACGCCGACCGCCCCCGCGATCGCCAGGTGCGCGCCGGTCAGCAGGCAGAGGCCGTTCAGGGAAGGATTCGTGATTGCCGCGCAGCTGGGCTGCGCATTCTTGATCGCGAGATAATCGGTGTCGGGCGTCGCGGCATTGCCGTTCACGTCCTCGAGGTCGTTCGTCAGGATGATCAGGTAGCCGACGCCCGGATTCAGCCCGCCGGCCGAAGGTGCGAGCGGGCGCAGCGGCACGATCTCGAGCGTGGAGCCGCCGGAGTCGCCGGTCGCCGAAACGCGCGCGGTGTAGTCCGTGCCGTAGAGCAGCGGTGCGAGTGGAGGAGTCGTCGCCTTTGTCAGATTGTCGACCGTCGACCCGCAACATGATCACCGAGGCAGCGGAAGATCGTCGCGGAATTGATCGGCGCCGAGAAGCGGACGGTCGCGGGCGCAACCGTCGAGTAACCGTCCAGCGCATTGAATTCGGTGAACCGGCAGGAGGGATGCGGCCTGCGGGATGTTCAGCGTGCCGTCCGTGCTGCCAAGGAAATAGAGATCGGTCGGGAATGGGAGGATGTTCGACAGCGGAACGAAATTCGGCCTGAACGCGCCGACGGCGCTTGGAGTCGTCGGATTGCCATTTCCGGATTCCGGATTCGTCGCGCCGATGCCATCGGACGACGACTGGGAACAACCTCCGAGCACGAGGCCGGCAAACAGCAGGGCGAAGACGAAACGGATGCTCATGTCGGAAGCTCCGGCAATGTGTGGGGCGCGGGCGCGTATCATCGCGCAAGTCTAAGCGTGTGCGCTGCAAAAAATGCTCAATACCCTCCGTATCATCGGCGGCGAATGGCGCGGCAGGCGGATCCGCTTCCCCGGCACCCATGGAATTCGCCCCACCCCCGACCGGGTGCGGGAGACACTGTTCAACTGGCTGGCGCCGGTCATCGAGGGCAGCCGCTGCCTGGACTTATTTGCGGGAAGCGGCGCCCTGGGCCTCGAGGCGCTATCGCGCGGGGCCGCGAAAGTCACTTTCGTCGAGCGCGAGAGGGAGTCCGTCGGTCGGCTGCGCGATACCGTGGGATTGCTCGCGCCGGAACGCGGCGCTGTCGTCCAGGCAGACGCGCTTGCCTGGCTGGCCGGGCCGCCTGTGGCCCACGACATTGTCTTCCTCGATCCGCCATTCGACTCGGACGTCCTCGCCCAGACGATGCAGTTACTCGAATCGCGGGGCTGGCTTGCGACCGCGGCCAGCATCTATATCGAAAGGCCGGCGAAACAGGGCGCTCCTGCGCTGCCGGACGCCTGGTACGCCCACCGGACCGGCCGTGCCGGAGCGGTCGGTTATCATCTGGCCCGGCGGCGAAACGGCGGAGAGCCAAGCACGTGAATCCCAGGCGGAACGCGGTCTATCCAGGCACATTTGACCCGATCACGAATGGTCACCAGGACCTGATCCGGCGTGCGGCCGGCATCTTCGATCGCGTCGTCATCGGCATTGCCGCGAATCCCGGCAAGGCGCCGCTCTTCTCGGTCGACGAACGCGTCGAGCTTTCGAGGCAGGTGCTCGCGGAACTCCCGAACGTGACTGTCTTCGGCTATCCGGGACTCACTGTCGATTTCGCGCGCGAGCAGGGCTGCGGCGTCGTCATCCGCGGATTGCGCGCGATGTCGGATTTCGAGTTCGAGTTCCAGCTCGCCAACATGAGCCGTCACCTGGCGCGCGACATCGACTACGTGTTCCTGACGCCGCAGGAGCAGTTCACGTTCATTTCATCGACACTCGTGCGCGAAGTCGCGCTCCTCGGCGGCGACGTGTCGGAGTTCGTGCATCCGCTGGTTGCGGAAGCGCTTGCCCGGTTCAGAAACCGTATCTGACTTCCAGTCCCCAATATGCTGGTTCATTGATGAACGCCGTGAGATTTAGGAAGTTGATCCCGCCATCCACAACGATCTCATCCGTGATGTTTCTGCCCACCGCGGCGATATCCAGATTTTCGGACTCGTTCCTGAAGCCAATCCGCAGCCCGCCAAGCCAGCGTTCTTCCGCCACGAACTCAATCGATTCGTGAAGGAACAAGTTGGATTCGCTGCGGAAGTTCCAGTCCGTATTGAAGTAGATGCTGCCGGAAGAAAGCGGCACGGTGTATTGCACTATGAAATTGAACAGCCATTCCGGCGTGCGAGGCAACGGATTGCCGTCAATGGATACTTCTGTGACCGGCCCAAACGGCCCGACGCGCGACCCGACGACCGGATCGAGCCCGGTGCACTGCGGATTCGATCCGCACAAATCATCTTCCAGATCAGGGTCGTCTATCTCGGTGTCCGTATAGCTCAAATTGGTAGTCAAACGCAGGTTTTCGGTCACCAGGACGTCGAATTCCGTCTCAAAACCCATGCCGTTGACCCGATCTGCGTTCAATAACTGGTTGACGTTCGCCACGCCGCCCGTCGCCGTCAGCTGCTGATCATCATTTTGGAATGCGTAGACGGATGTGTTCCACCGCGCGCGGCCGTCGAGCAGCGAGCTCCGGAAGCCGAATTCGACCGCCGTGCTCGTCTCCGTATCCGCGGAACTGGTGAACCCGAAACGGCCAAGCGTCACTGGACCCCGGGATCCGTTGGCGATCCGGCCGAACAGGCTCCAGTCATCGCTCACGTCGTAGGTAAAAGCGAGGTCCCAGTTGAAATAATCATCGTCGACGGCAATCGTGCCTGGCGGGGCCCCTGAGCCGGGTCCCGGTATGACCTCCAATGTCTTGTCGTCTGAGGTGTAGCGCACCCCGGCGATCAGCGAGAGTGCGTCACTGAGCGCGTAATCCACCTGACCGAAAGCGGCGACCGATTCCGTCTGCTGATTGGTGATTTCGGAGGAACCTGACACAATGTCCCGGGTGAGTACGTCCAAATCCTCGTCGAAGTAGTACACGCCGGCCTGATAGAACAACTTATCGACCTGATTGGAGAGCCGGAACTCCTGGGTGAACTGGTAGTGATCGTCAAGGCCATCTCCGGTCGCGACATTCGCAAACACCGATACGCCCAACGTGCCAGCATCCAGGGGATTGAAGGAGGTCACTCCACCATCAACATCCGTGCTCTGGAAGTTCTCGACGGTGTCGTAACCCGTGATGGAAGTAAATGTGCTTCCGCCGAAGTCCCATTGCAGGGTCAGGGCGGCACCATAGTGGTCCAGCTCCATGCTGGCGCTGCCATCGTGACTTGCGATCTCCTCGTCAAATCCCGGCCGCAGTCCCTCCGATCCGAGCGCGATGGCGTTGGCGTAAAACACTTGCGGCTGGGTGCCATCTTGTTGGAACCCGTGCAGTTTTAGGAGCCCGCGAAAACTGTCGGTGTCGTAGAGAAACTGCACACGATAGGCGAATTCATCGAATGCCCCGTAATCATCGCCCGGCCCGTTTGCGACATTGTCGATCCAGTCACCGCGTTCCTGATATTTCAGGGAAACGCGCGCTGAAAGATTGTCACCGAGCTGGCCGCCACCCGCACCCTCGATTGCGATCGTGTCCCGGCTCCCATAGGCGGCGCTCACGTAGCCTTCCTGATCGGCAGACGGCCTGACCGAGTCGATCTTGATGATGCCGGCATTCGTATTGCGCCCGAACAGCGTGCCCTGCGGGCCTTTCAGCACCTCGACACGTTCGATGTCGTACAGCGGCAGGCTTCTCAGTACGTTGCTTTCCAGCGCGATGTCGTCGAAGACCATCGACACGGGCTGGCTGGCGTTGTTGTCGAAGTCGATGTTTCCTTGACCGCGCAGGTAGAACCGCGGTTGTGTCCGGCCATTGGATGACTCGACCTGCAATCCCGGCACGCGACCGGCAAGCGCCCGGATATTCTCGGCTGAACCCAGGAGATCGCGGACGGTATCACCATTGATCGCAGAAACCGCGGAAGGGACATCCTCGAGGCTTTGTTCGCGCTTTTGCGCGGTTACGATGACTTCTCCGAGTGACATTGGCCCTTGCGCCTGCGCGTATGCCGCCCCCGCACCCGTCGTCAAGGACGCGGCCAGAATTACCGTCACACAATCACGCACCGATGACCGGTGCGACATACGTACTGTTGTCATGAAGAACGCCCCCTTGGAAATGTGCTTCGGCGTAATCGCAATCGCGCGGGCGAGTATAGCCACCAGCCGTTCGGCGAATCCACTCGGCAAGCCTGGCGCACCGACTAACGCTGGCAGCGCGGGCACCAGTAGGTGCTGCGCTGGCCCTGCGTGAACTGACGAATGCCTGTCCGGCAATGCCGGCAAGGCTGGCCCTGCCGTTCATACACGAATAGCTTCTGGCGAAAGTAACCGGGCATGCCGGAAGGGTCTACATAGTCGCGCAGCGTCGTGCCGCCGACGCCGATGGCTTCGGTCAGCACCTCACGGATTGCGGCGACGAGAGCGGTCATGCGGGTGCGACTGACGCGGCCGGCCGCGAGTCCGGGCCGGATACCGGCGCGAAACAGCGCCTCGCTCGCATAGATGTTGCCGACGCCCACGACATTCCGGGAGTCCATGACGAAGGCCTTGATCGAGACCCGCCGGCCGCGGGCGCGGCGCCACAAGGACTCGCCGTCGAAGTCCCGGGACAAGGGCTCTGCGGCAAGACCGGAAAGCAGGCGGTGCCTGAGCGGGTCGCCGGACGTGAACAGCAGGCAGCCAAAGCGGCGCGGATCGTTGAACCGCAGGCAGCGCCCGGAGTCGAGCACGATGTCGAAGTGATCATGCGCAAACGGCGGCGCAGCTGCATCCAGGATGCGAAGGCTGCCGGACATGCCGAGATGCAGGATCAGCGTGCCCGCGTCGGTCGCAATCAGCAGATATTTGGCTCGCCTGTCGACTGCGCGGACCGTGGTGCCGCGCAATCGGGCGGGCAATGAACGCGGTACGGGCCAGCGTAACCGGCGATCCCGCACGACGACGCTCTCGATGCGGTGCCCGACCAGCCAGGGCTCGATGCCCCGGCGCGTCGTCTCGACTTCCGGCAGTTCAGGCATCCGCGCCGGTATCGCGCTGGAGGACCGCCCTTACTTGATCTTCGATTCCTTGTAGGCCACGTGCTTGCGAACGACCGGGTCGAACTTGCTGACCTCCATCTTCTCGGGATGCAGGCGCTTGTTCTTGGTCGTGGTGTAGAAATGACCGGTGCCGGCCGTGGATACGAGCTTGATCTTGTCGCGCATGGCAGCTACCTCAGATGTGCGTGCCCGCGGCGCGAAGCTCCGCGACCACGGTTTCAAGGCCGCGCTTCTCGACCGTACGCAGGCCGCGGGTCGAAAGGCGAAGCGTGACCCAGCGTCCCTCGCTCTCGAGCCAGAACCGCTGGGTGTGCAGATTCGGCAGGAAGCGGCGGCGCTTCTTGATGTTCGAATGCGAGACCTTGTTACCGGAGCGCGGGCGCTTGCCGGTGACTTGACAGACTCGGGACATGTTCGTGGCTCCAGCGGGGCCGCGTATTAGACCAGCCTCGCCATTGGCAGTCAAATCAGCGTGTTGCGGCTCAAATGAGGCCTTTTTCAGCGAGGGAAATGCAGGTGCCGTCGCCGATGATCAGGTGGTCCAGCAGGCGGATTTCGACGAGCGCCAGGGCATCCCGGAGCCGTGTCGTGATGATCTCGTCGGCCTGACTGGGCTCGGCAATCCCGGAGGGATGGTTGTGGGCAAGGATGACCGCGGTTGCATTGCGCGCGAGCGCCTGCTTGACGACTTCCCTTGGGTGGACGCTTGCGCCGTCGATCGTGCCGCGAAAGAGCTCTTCGCAGCTCGTCAGCCGGTGGCGGCTGTCGAGGAACAGGCAGCAGAACACCTCGTGTTCGAGATCCCGCAAGCGCGCGATCAGGTAATCGCGGGCCGCGCGCGGGCTCGCAAGGACCGGACCCGTCTGGAGTCGTTCCAGGTGATGACGCCGCACGATCTCGAGCGCGGCCTGAAGTTCGGCCCAGCGCGCGGGTCCGACACCGGACTGGCCGCACAACGCGTTGCGCCCGGCAGTCAGCAGGCTTCGAAGCGAGCCGAAGCGCACCAGCAGCGACCGCGCCAGATCGAGCGCGTTCATGCCGCTGGTGCCGTGGCGCAGCCAGATCGCCAGCAGTTCCGCTTCCGACAAGGCGCCCGAGCCCAGCGCCAGGAGTTTCTCTCGCGGCCTTTCGGCCACCGGCCAGTCCCTGATCTGCATGGCTGCAGTCTGCAGGCTCTTCCGCCGGCAGGACCGTCGCAAATCGCGCCGGTACTGGGATAATCGGCGCATGAAGAAACTTCAGGTCCGGATTCTCGATCCGCGTATCGGTCGCGAAATCGCTCTGCCAAAGCGCGCGACCACCGGATCGGCAGGACTCGACCTCCGCGCCTGCCTCGACGGGCCGATGGTCCTGGAACCCGGCCAGACCCATCTCGTGCCGACCGGCATCGCGATCCACCTCGATGACCCGGCGCTTGCCGCGGTCCTGCTGCCGCGATCGGGCCTCGGGCACAAGCACGGCATCGTGCTCGGCAACCTGGTCGGGCTGATCGATTCGGACTACCAGGGCCAGGTGATGGTCTCGGTCTGGAATCGAAGTGACCATCCCTTCACCATCGCGCCCGGCGACCGGATCGCGCAGATGGTCGTCGTCCCGGTCGTGCAGGTGGATTTCGAGGTGGTCGCGGAATTCGAGGAAAGCGCCCGAGGCGCCGGCGGCTTTGGAAGTACCGGTTAGCGCGGCTTGATCGCGCGCAGTTCCTCATAGCGCTTGATGTCCGCCTCGAAGTTGAGGCGGATGCTTTCGCGCTCTTCGCGCCGCTTCAACAGGTTCGCTTCCTGCGTCACGATGTCACTCGCCGACCTTTCGATGTCCGCGGCCAGTTCATCGGGCACGGGCGGTGCGCCGGCTTCCTGATTGATCGGCGCATAGCGGGCGGACTGGCGCTGGATCTGCGCGCGTTGCGCGCGCAGGTTCGAGAGCGATTGCTCCTGGATCGTGAGCTGGGCATCCACGAGCTCGAGCCGGTTGTCGCGCAGGACCTCGAGCTCCTTGACCGACTGGTAGGTCTGGAGCAGGACGCGGTCGCGCAACTTGCGCTTCTGCTCGTCGCGCGCCGCCTTGTCGGTCGCCGCCTTGGCCGCGGCTTCCTCCGGCGTGATCGTGCCTTCTTCGCGGCCGATCGGCACGCCCTGCTTGTTCAATACGTCGCGATCCTGTTCCGCGTACTCGGCCGGCACGCTGTCGCCGTAATGGACCTGGCCATTCTTGTCGACCCAGCGATAGGTCTTTTTCTGTTTATCGGACTGAGCGACAGCCGTGCCCGCGAACAGCGCGAGCAGCAGGACGGGAAGCAGAGCCCTGAGCGACCAGCCATTCATCCGGGGCACCTCTGGCGACATTATTCTCGGTTTCAGCCGTGGGTGTCGACCGTAACTGCATCACGCTTCGCTATCGACACAGTAACTCCTGCGGTGATTCCGCAGCGAAGCAAGCTCCTCGCTCTGCTCGCCGGCTTCCAGGTACTCGATGACGTGATCCAGCGTGATGATTCGTATCACGGGGACGCTGAACGCCGTCTGAACCTCCTGAACCGCAGAAAGCTGGCCCAGGCCGCGCTCCTGCCGGTCGAGCGCGAGCACGACGCCGGCAAGCGTCGCGCCGCCCGCACGGATCATCGCGACCGACTCGCGTACCGCCGTGCCCGCGGTGATGACGTCGTCGACGATCAGGACACGACCCTCGAGCGGGGCGCCGACCAGCGTGCCTCCCTCGCCGTGCTGCTTCGCCTCCTTGCGGTTGTAGGCGATGGGCACGTTCCGGCGATGTTGCTCGGCGAAGGCGACGGCGGTCGCCGTTGCGAGCGGAATGCCCTTGTAGGCGGGACCGAAGAGCATGTCGAAGGACGTTCCCGAGTCGACGATCGCCTGCGCATAGCAGGCGCCAAGGCGCGCCAGCGAGCCGCCGTCATTGAAGAGCCCCGCGTTGAAGAAATAAGGACTGGTGCGGCCGGACTTCAGCGTGAAATCCCCGAACCGAAGCACCTGCTTCGCGAGGATCATCTCGATGAACTCTTTCTGGTGCGATCGCATGCAGGTCACGCGCTCCAATGCGTATCATTGCGGGACGGCCGCGGGTCCAGCATGCGCATCCTCACACTCAACTGCAACGGTGTCCGCTCCGCGGCTTCGAAGGGCCTGTTCCAGTGGCTGCCCGTGCAGGACGCGGACGTCGTCTGCCTCCAGGAAACGAAGGCCCAGGAACACCAGCTCGGGGATGAGGCCTTTCGCCCGACGGGCTATCACTGCCGTTACTTCGACGCCGAGCGTCCGGGTTACAGCGGGGTCGCCGTTTATTCGAAGCGCAAGCCCGACCGCGTGATCACGGGTTTCGGCATGCCGGAGTTCGACCGCGAGGGGCGCTATCTCGAGTTCCAGTTCGGAAGGCTGTCGGTCGTCTCACTGTACCTGCCCTCGGGTTCGTCGGGCCCGGAGCGGCAGGCATCGAAGTTCCGTTTCCTCGATGCCTTCCTGCCGTACCTGAAGAAACTGGACCGGCGTGACCGCGACTACGTGCTGTGCGGCGACATCAATATCGCGCATCGCGAGATCGACCTGAAAAACTGGAAATCGAACCGGAAGAACTCGGGATTCCTGCCGGAGGAGCGCGCCTGGCTCGACCGGGTCTTCGGCGAGCTCAAGTGGGTCGACGCATTCCGCGAGGTCGACGCACGGCCGGAGCAATACACCTGGTGGTCGAACCGCGGGCAGGCGCGCGCTAAGAACGTCGGATGGCGCATCGATTACCAGATCGCGAGCCGGTTGCTTGCGGGCCGCGCGCGCGCGGCCTCGATCTATCGCGACCACTGGTTCTCCGATCATGCGCCGCTCACGATGGACTACGAGCTGTGAGCCCGTTCAGGCAGTATCTCGAGCGCGAATCGCTGGCCGCATTTTTCGTCGGCATCTCCTCCGGATTCCCGTACGCGATGATCGGCGCGACGCTGACGACCCGCCTCGCGCAGGACGGCATCGACAAGCGGACGATCACGGCGTTCACGCTCGCGTTCCTCGTCTACAACCTCAAGGTGTTCTGGGCCTGGATCGTCGACGGCGTCCGTATCCCGCTGCTCGGCCGTCTCGGCCAGCGTGTGTCCTGGCTGCTGCTGGCGGGCGCCGCCGTGATCGCGGCGGTCGTGAACCTCGCGCTCGTCGATCCGACGGCCAGCATCCAGGCGACCGTCATCGCCGCCGTGCTCGTCGGTATCGCGGGCGCTACCTACGACATCGTCATCGACGCCTACCGTATCGAGACCTTGAAGCCCACTCAGCTCGGCGTCGGTTCGGGCATGTCCCAGTATGGATGGCGAATCGGTTCGGCGGCCGCCGGGGCGCTCGCGCTCGTCGTCGCGGAACGCATGGGCTGGTCGGCCGCCTATCTCGCGTGCGCGGCCTTCGCGCTTCCGGCGATGCTGACGGGGCTGATAATCGGCGAACCGGCGCGTCATGTCGTCGTGGCCGGGCAGCGGGGCATTGCCACCGTCTGGAATTCCATCATCGGGCCATTCGCCGAATTCCTGCGCCGCTCCGGCATCTGGCTCGTGCTGCTTTTCATACTCGTGCACAAGATCGGCGACACGCTTGCGAACCTCACGCTCCGCCTGCTTCTCAACGACCTCGGGTACTCGAACGACGAGATCGCCCTCTACGACGTCGTCTTCGGGTTCTGGGCGTACCTCGCCGGCATCTTCGTGGGCGGCGTCCTCTACACGAAGCTCGGCCTGAAACGGTCCGTCCTCATCGCGCTCGTGCTGATGTGCGTGTCGAACCTGAGCTTCGCGATGCTCGCGGCGGCGGGCCAGAGCAATGCCGGCCTTGCGGCCGCGATCGCCTTCGAGAACGTGGCAAGCGGCTATGGCGGCGTCGTCGTCGTGGCCTACTTCTCCGCGCTCTGCAACCTGCAGTTCACCGCCACGCAGTACGCGCTGATTTCCGCGGCGGCGAGCGTCCTTGGCCGCGTGCTGACGGGCACGACCGCGGGCGGCCTGATCCAGGCGGTGGGCTACGTGAACTTCTACCTGCTCACGACTGTGCTCGCGCTGCCGGGTATCCTGCTGTTCTGGTTCATGATGCGCCGGGGCATGATCGACCGCGCGCTCGGCACCGCGGGGCGGAGCAACCCATGATCGAGGACCTGCTGAAGTTCTTCGTGCTGCTCTTCGTGGTGGTCGAGCCGATTACGCTCGTGCCGCTCTTCGCCGCGCTGACCGAAGACGCGGACGATGAATTCCGCCGCCGCATGGCGCTGAAGGCGGTGCTCCTGTCAGGCGTCGTGTTCCTGCTGTTCGCTGTAGGCGGCGCGGCGTTCCTTCGCGTCATGGGCATCAGCATCGAGGCGTTTCGCATTGCGGGCGGCATCATGTTGTTCCTGATCGCCCTCGAAATGGTGTTTGCGCGCGAGTCCGGCACGCGCCAGACGACCAAGGAGCGTGTCGAGGCGAAGAAGCGCGCCGACATCTCGGTCTTCCCGCTCGCCTTTCCGTTCATCTCGGGGCCGGGCGCAATCGCGATCGTGCTCCTGACCTTCGGGGCATCACGCAAGGATCTCGCGTTGTCGGCCGGTCTCTTTGGCGTCGTCGTCCTCGTGCTTGCGATCACCTATTTGCTGATGCGCCTCACGCCGTTCGTCATGCGCGCGATGGGCGTCACGGGCGGCAACGTAGTCAACCGGCTTTCGGGCGTCGTGCTCGCAGCACTCGCCGTCCAATTCATCATTGACGGCGCAAGCGTCGCGTTCCGCTAGCGCCGGAGGTACTCGAGGTCGAAGACACGATGGCCGAGACGTCGGCCGCGGTCCTCGAATCGCGTGGCGCCTCGAGCCGGCCGCTCGATGAAGCCGCCGCCTGGGGCCGCATTCCCGAGATCGGGCGCGGCGTTCAGCACTTCGAGCATCCATTCGGCGTAGGGCTCCCAGTCCGTCGCCAACCTGAACCTGCCGCCCGGACCGAGTGCGCTCGCGACGAGGGATGCAAAGGCGGGCTGGACGATGCGCCGCTTGTGGTGCCGTTTCTTGGGCCAGGGATCCGGGAAGTAGAGCAGCACTTCGTCGAGCGAACCCGGCGCCAGCTGATTCGCGAGCACTTCGACCGCGTCGTGTGCGATGAGGCGCAGGTTCGTGAGCGCCCGCGACTCGATCGCGAGCAGGCAACGTCCGACGCCGGGTGGATGCACCTCGACCCCGAGGAAGTCCGTTTCGGGAGACGCTTCAGCCAGATCGACGAGCGTGTCGCCATTGCCGAAGCCGATTTCCATCACGCGTCGAGCCCGCCTCCCAAAAATCGAGTCGAGATCGAAGTGATGCGCGGAGTAAGGGATGCCCCAGCGCGGCAGCAGCACATCGAGCGCGCGACGCTGCGCCTGCGTGATTCTTCCGGCCCGCAGTACGTAGCTTCGGATGGCCCGAGTGTTCACGCGATCAGGTCGGACGACAGCGCAGCGATGTCCGGGCAGCCGGTGAGCGCAAGCGTCCGGTCGAGTTCATCCGCGAGGATCGCGATTGCGCGCGCGACACCCGCGCGGCCGCCTGCCGCGAGGCCATAGACCGGGGCCCGGCCGAGGATCACGCCCTCCGCGCCGAGCGCAACTGCCTTCGCGATGTCGCTTCCGCGGCGGATGCCGCCGTCGACGAGTATCGATGCCCGCCCGCCGACCGCGCGCTTGATCTCAGGCAGGGCATCGATGGCGCTGATCGCACTGTCGAGCTGACGCCCCCCGTGATTCGAGATCACGATTCCGTCGACGCCGATCGCGACAGCCCGCTCCGCATCGTCCGCCCGAAGCACGCCTTTCAGCATCAGTTTCCGCGGCCAGAGGTCGCGGAAACGCTTGACGTCGTCCCAGCAGAACGACGGATCGAACATGTTATGGCCGACGAAGGAATTGACGCTGCGGCCGGGTTCGAGTTCGCGCTCGACATTGACGAAACGCGGGCGGCGGGTGGCGATCGTGGCGATCCAGCGTGGATGCATGAGCATGTCGAACTTCGTCGCCAGTCTGAATCGCTGGTCCGGCAGCAAGCCGGTCCGCAGATCGCGTTCCCGTTTGCCGGCGACGGGGAAGTCGCTCGTCAGCACCACGCACTCGAAGCCGGCGTCATCGGCGCGCTTGATGATGGCATCGGTGATGCGTCGTTCCGAAAAGACGTAGGCCTGCAGCCACAACCGCCCCGGCGCTTCGCGTGCGACGTCCTCGAGCAGGTTCATTGAGACCGTGGACATTGCAAACGGCACGCCGGCTGTGGAGGCTGCCCGCGCGAGCTCCATGTCGCCGTCGGGCCAGGAGAGCCCGTTGAGTGCGGTCGGCCCGACCACGAAGGGAAACGAGGACGGCGCGCCGAGCACGCGGGTCGAGAGATCGCGTTTCGATACGTTGACGAGCGTGCGCGACCGCCAGCGCAGGCGTTGGAATGCTTCGCGATTGCCTCGGAGCGTGACTTCGTCCTCCGCGCCGCCGTCCACGTAGGTGAATACGAAGCGAGGCAGGCGTTTCTTCGCAATTGCGCGCAGATCCTCGATGTTGATCGCATCCTGGTAGCGCATCGGAGTCCTCTAAGCGTTCCGCCCGGCGACACGGCCCGTCAGCAGGCAACCGCCGAGGAAGGTGCCTTCGAGGCCGCGCTTGCCATTCATGCCGCCCCCGCCGAATCCCGCCGCTTCGCCCGCGGCGAAAAAGCCGGCGATAGCGCGTCCATTCGCGCCAATGACGCGGCTCTCGAGGTCCGTCTGGAGCCCGCCCATGCTCTTGCGGCTGATCACGAACTCCCGGATCGCCATCAGCGGGCCGGCGCGCGGATCGAGGATCGGCTGGAATGCGCAGGTCCTCAAGCGGTCTCCGGGCCACCGGCGCGCGAAATCGATGCGCCGCAACTGCTCGTCATTGTGATAGCGCGGCCCTCGGCGGATGGCCGCATCGTAACCCGCGACCGCGGACTCGATGGTCGCGAGATCGACGACGTCATCGCCGTTTAGCGCATTCATCCGGTTCACGAGTTCGGGCAGCGTATCGGCGAGCACGATGTCCTCGCTGTTCCGGGTCAATTCGTCGTACAGCCAGCGATTTCCGAAGAGAAGATCGAGCGCGACACGGAGCTTTCGGCGGTCGCGTATCGCAGGATTGAACTCGGCGCCGGATACCGCGAGTTCCTTGAGTGCGATGCGGCGATTGAGTAGCTGCCAGCTGTAGCCGCCGGGCTCATGGCAGATGCGTGCGACGAGTTCATGCGTGTCGTAACCCGCCACGAGCGGCATGGGCCCGATTCGCTCGCCGCGGGAGTTGAGCCAGAGCGCCGACTTCGGCGGGACGAGCGAGAGTCCATGCCCCGGCTTCCGCGGGCGCCAGTGCCGGATGCCTGCGGCGTAGTTCCATTGCCAGTCGAGGTGGGTCACGTTCGCACCCACGCTTGCCGCGGCATCGTGCAGCGCGCCGTTCGCGAAGCGATGCGAGCCATTCAAAATTACAGGCGGCGGTGTTCCCCAGTCCGCATGCCAGTGCCGGCGCACGCGCTCGATGTCGCCGTTGATGCCGCCGGCCGAGACGACAACCGCCTCGCAGGAGACCTCGAACGGACGGCCGTCAGGTTCGGTCGCGCCCAGCACCCCGCAAACCGCGCCCGCGCGTGTGAGGAATGAATCGACACGGTGCCCGAAACGCAGTTCGAGCAGGTCGCGCCGAGGATGATTCCGGAGCATGCCGATCAACGCATCCGTCAGCGCGCGGCCCGTGCCCCAGACGAGATGGAACCGCGGCACGGAATTGCCGGGCAGGTACATGCCGCGTTCAACCCACATCGGCATCGGCATGAACTGCACGCCGATCGCGGACAGCCATTCATAGACATCCGGTATGCAGCGCTCGACATAGGTCCTCGCCCAGGCCCTTGGCCATTCGTGCTCCGGGCCCAGCTCGCCGAAGGCGTGCCAGTCCGCCAGTCCGAGGGCGATGCTGTCCTTGATGCCGCGCTTGCGCTGCAGGGGCGTGCCGGCAAACCAGAGACCGCCGAACGCGTCCTTCGCCTGGCCGCCGAGGTTTTCCTCGAGGTCGCGGTCGAGCAGGAGAACGCGCCGGCCCCGGGACAGCGCCTCGATGGCAGCGGAAATTCCCGCGATCCCGGCGCCGGCAATAGCAACGTCGGTCGAATGGCGGTCGGGGATCATGACGGAGTATATTCCGCGCGTAATCTGATCCGAGGGGAGAACATGAATTCTACTGCGCGCGTGCTTCGCCCGATTGCGGCGTTGTTGACCGGTCTGGTTTTGACAATGAGTGTGCAGGCGCAGGGCGTGCTGGACACGAAGAAAGGGCAGGGCGGTTCGGACGTGCAAGGCGCGGCCGGCACGCAAGGCGCACAGGGTGCGGCCGCGGATCTCGAGCGCTGCGACAAGCCGATGGGAGCGGTCGCGGTCGTCGAACCGCAGGATTACGTGATGGGCGCGCTCGCGCGCTACAACCTGCAGTCGCCCGTAGGACTCATCCGCATGATGATTCAGCAGTCGAACTGCTTCATCGTCGTCGAGCGCGGCCAGGGCATGCAGAACATGATGCAGGAACGGGCGCTCGCCGGCGGCGGCGAGATGCGCGCCAATTCCAACATCGGCGGCGGCCAGATGGTCGCGGCCGATTTCATCCTGACGCCCGCAGTCGTCTTCTCGGAGAACAATGCCGGCGGCATGGGCGGTGCACTCGGCGGGCTGCTCGGCGGCAACGCCGGGGCAGTTGGCGCCGTGCTCGGCGGTCTCAAGTTCAAGGAAGCACAGACCAGCATGCTCATGGCGGACGCCCGTTCCGGTGTACAGGTTGCATCGGCAGAGGGCAGTTCCAAGAAGGCGGATCTCAGGCTGGGTGCGGCAATCTGGGGCGGCGGCGCTGCCGGCGGCATCGGCGGATACGGCAATACTAATGAAGGCAAGATCGTCGCCGCGAGTTTTGCCGACAACTACAACAATGTCGTGCGCGTGATCCGCAATGACCCGAACCTGCAGCGCGACGTCGGAACCCTGGCGCAGGAAGCGGCGGCGGGAGGCTCGACCAAGGCGGGCGCCGTGTTCAACGAAGGCGACGTGCTCTATCCCAAGATCGCGGGTGTGAAGATCATGGGAAGCCCAACAGAGGCCGGCAAGGCGGTCGCGACGCTCGACAAGGGCGAAGAGCTCATCTACATGGGCGCAGAGCAGGAAGGATTCGTGAAGGTCGAGTCCGGCAAGGGCGGCGGCTGGGTCAAGAAGATTCTCGTAACGAAGTAACGGGAATCCCGCGGAACAAGCGGGTGTAGTTCAATGGTAGAACTGCAGCTTCCCAAGCTGCTAACGTGGGTTCGATTCCCATCACCCGCTCCATCATGACCACGTTGAGCGACACGCAACAAGCCTACCGGCTATTCCTTGCGGGCAGGCTCGCCGAATCACAATCCTTGCTCGAAGCGGGAGTAAAGGAGTCTCCGCGCGAGCAGCCCGGGCAATTCCTGCTGGCGCTGATCGAAATGGAGCAGGGAAACATCGGGCGGGGATTGCAACGGCTCGCGACGCATATCAGCGATTTTGTTCCGCCTTTCGCGCTGTGCCGGCGACTTGGTGAGCTGGCTCTCGCGCAGGGCGAGCATGCTCTGGCGGCGCAGTGGCTGCGCAAGGCGCTGCAGCAGGAACCCGGCAACGCTGGCGCGCACAATCTGCTCGGCAATGCGCTGCGCTTGCATGGCGATCCCGCGGGAGCCGAGCGCGCTTATCGCGAATCCATCCGTCTTGCACCGGGCGACGAGCAGGGTCATATCGGGCTCGCGTTCCTGTACCGGAGCGCGCATCGCCTCGACGAGGCAGCAAACGCCATGTGGCAACTGGTGCAGGACTGCGCCGGCAACAGCATGGCGTTGCAGAAGGCGATGAGCTTCTTCGAGGACATCCAGCGGACCGATCTCGCGGAACGCGCCGGTTCGGCCCTGCTGCCGTCCGAATCAGGCGACGCCGTTTTTCTGTGCCGGCTCGGTCGGCTGCGCGAAAAACTCGGCCACTTCGATGCGGCCGCCGACTGCTTCCGGCGCGCCCTCGGGCAGGATCCCTCGATGGGGGTCGCCAGTCTCGGGCTTGCAACCGCACGCAAATACACGAGCGCGCAGGACCCTGACGCCGAACGGATCCGCACGGCGCTCGAAACGAAGGATGTATCCGAGGACGGAGTGATCTGCGCGCACTTTGCGCTGGCCAAGATCCTCGACGACTGTGACCTGTATGCCGAGGCATTCACGCACGCCGCGCAGGCCAATTCGCTGCGAGCGCGCCAATCAAGTGTTGATCTCCCTGCCTACCACGCACGCCTGCAACACCTGCGCCAGCCAATCGGCGCGACCCCGCCCCGCGCCCGGCCGGGCGCGCCCGTGCCGGTATTCGTGGTGGGGATGCTGCGTTCCGGCACCACCCTGGTCGAGAGCATCCTCGGCGCCCATCCCCGCATTGCCGCCGCTGGCGAGCTGGACCATATCGAGGCGATCGCAGAACGGCTTGGGCTTGGCACGCTGCCCGATGCCGCAGCCCGGGTGACGTCCGGCATGTTGCAGGATGCGGCGGACGGGTACCTCGCCGAGCTGGCCGCGTTTGCGCGGAAAGAGCCCTGCGTGGTGGACAAGAATCCGGGGAACTACGCCTATCTCGGTCTGATTGCGAGCCTGTTCCCGAATGCGCGCATCGTTCATTGCCGGCGCGATCCTCTGGATACCTGCCTGTCGATCTATTTCCGGAACTTCGCGCGCGACGTCAACGCTTGGGCCTACGATCTGGAGACCATCGCGGACGTGTATCTCGAATATCGCGCGCTGATGGATCATTGGCGCGCCAGGCTGCCGCTCGGGATTCTCGAGATCGATTACGAAACACTGGTGCGGGAGCCCGAAGCCGAGACGCGGCGGCTGCTCGAATTTCTGGATCTGCCCTACGATGAGCGCTGCCTGGACTTTCAGAATCAGGCGCGCGCCGTGGGCACGGCCAGTATGTGGCAGGTGCGCCAGCCGCTTTACGGCTATGCCGTAGGCCGCTGGCGTCATTACGCCGCGCAACTGGCCGGAATCGAGCAGCGGCTGGCTTTGAAATGAACACACCGACCGAGCTGCAAGCCCTGGCCCGCGAGTGCTGCCGGAATGCGCACGCGCCGTATTCGGGCATTCATGTCGGCGTCGCAGTGCGTTCGACGAGTGGCGCGGTCTATCGTGGAGCGAATGTCGAGAACGCGGCGTATCCGCTGGGGAACTGCGCGGAGACGAGCGCGATCGCTGCGGGTGTCGCGGCCGAGGGCGCCGGATTCCGGATCGCAGAGATCGCAGTCTGGGCCACGGACAAGGAGGGGCGGGCCATCGCCTGCTCGCCCTGCGGCGGATGCCGGCAGCGGATTCAGGAGCTCGCGGTCGATGACCAGATCAAGGTCCATTTCCCCTGGCAGGGCGGCGAGACGCGCACCACGCGCATCGGCGAACTCCTGCCGTTCGCCTTTTCACTGCCGGCCGCCCCGCGCAACAAATGAACCCGGCGGACGCGCGCCTGTTCGCGGCGCTTGATCTGACGAGTCTCGGCGAGGACGACACGCCGGCAGCGATTCAGGCGTTGTGCGCGAAGGCGACGGCGAGCGCCGTGCGGCCCGCCGCGGTCTGCGTTTTCCCAGAGCACATTGTCACGGCGCGCGCCGCGCTCGCGGCGGCCGGGACGCCCGGAATCGCGGTCGCAACGGTCGTGAATTTTCCCGATGGCGCGAACAATCCGGGCCGCGCGCTTTCCGAGACCCGCCGCGCGATTTCAGCTGGGGCAGACGAGATCGATCTGGTCTTTTCCTGGCGCGCATACGTCGCCGGCGATCGCGAGAGCGGCCCGCTCATCGTGGGGCGATGCAAGGAGGCCTGCGGATCAAGACCCCTGAAGGCGATCATCGAAACCGGAGAACTCGGCGATCCGCTCCTGATCCGGGAGGTTTGCATCGCCGCGCTCGACGCCGGTGCGGACTTCATCAAGACTTCGACCGGAAGAAGCCGCGTCGGCGCAACGCCCGAAGCGGCGCAGGCAATCCTGGAGTGCCTGCGCGACCGCGGCCGTGGCGGCTTCAAGGCAGCCGGGGGCATCCGGACCCTCGAACAGGCGCGCGGCTACTTCGAGCTCGCGGAACGGATCTGCGGCACGGGCTGGGCGACGCCTGCCCGGTTTCGCATCGGGTCCAGCAGGCTTATGGTTGACGAATGAGCTGGCTGCCGCAGGAGACGATCCGGATCAAGCGCGACGGCGGAACGCTCGACGCCTCCGACCTCGTGAGAATTGCGCAGGGCATCGGCGACGGTTCCCTGAGCGATGCGCAGATCGGCGCGTTCGCGATGGCGGTTCATTTCCGCGGCATGACGCCTGTGGAATGCGCGACCTTCACGATCGCGATGCGGGACACGGGCGAGGTCCTCGACTGGCGCAGCGAGTCGCCCCCGGGCCCGGTGCTCGACAAGCATTCGACGGGTGGTGTCGGAGATCTCGTGTCGCTCGCGCTCGGTCCGATGCTCGCTGCCTGCGGCGCCTGGGTCCCGATGATCGTCGGACGCGGACTCGCGCACACGGGCGGGACGCTCGACAAGCTCGAATCGATCCCGGGATACCAGTCGCGACCCGACCCGGAGCGCGTGCGCCGCGCGCTCCGCGATGCCGGTGTCGCGATCATCGGCGCGGGGGACCGGATCGCTCCCGCGGATCGCAGGCTCTATGCAATCCGCGACGTCACGGCGACGGTCGACTGCCTGCCGCTGATCGTTGCCTCGATCCTTTCGAAGAAGCTCGCCGCGGGACTCGATGTGCTCGTGCTCGACATCAAGACGGGCGGCGGCGCCGTGTTGCCGGAGGCGGAGCGCGGCCGCGAGCTTGCGCGCGCGATGATTTCGACCGCCGCTGCCGCGGGCCTGCGGATGTCGGCATTGCTGACCGACATGTCGGAGCCGCTCGCGCGTTCGGCCGGCAATGCGCTTGAGTTGCGCGAGGCGATTGCAATGCTTCGCGGCGGACGCTGCGACGCGCGCCTGCTCGAGGTCACGCTCGCCCTCGGCGTCGAGGTCATGGTGCAGGGCGGGCTCGCGAAGGATGCGAAGGCGGCGCGCGCGGCCCTGGCACGCTCGATCACAAGCGGTGAAGCAGCGGAGCGATTCTCGCGCATGGTCAGGAGTCTCGGTGGCCCGAAGGATCTCGTCGAGAAGCCGGATGCGCACCTTGCAAAGGCGCCGGTCGTCGTGGACGTACGAGCCGCGAGCGACGGTATCGTCACAGCCATCGATACTCGTGCCGTGGGTTTCGCCGTCGTAATGCTGGGAGGCGGTCGGACGGCGCCTGATCAGGCCGTGAATCACGCGGTCGGTCTCGACCGGCTGCTGCCTGTCGGTGCCGTCGTAAAGAAGGGTCAGCCGATCGCACGGGTCCATGCGACAGATGCCAGCGCCGCCGATGCGGCGGACGCAAATCTCATCAGGGCTTTTTCGATCGGGGACCAGAAGCCGCAATCGCGGCCGCTGGTCGAGCGCATCGGCTAGCCGAAGCGGCGCCTCTGAAACCGGCGCGGGCGGCTGTCGACGCGCCGCGCGGGCGCGGCCTGTTCGACGCGCTTCGCGGGCAGTGGCGCGAGCTCGGTGCGCTCGAATGCAGGCGTCGGCGAGAACGGCACGGATTGGCGCATCGTCCTCTCGATATCGCGGAGCAAGGAAGCCTCGTCCGAGGAAACGAGCGAAACTGCATGACCGTCGTTGCCGGCGCGCGCCGTGCGGCCGATGCGATGCACGTAATCCTCGGGCACATGCGGCATGTCGAAGTTGACGACCTGCGGCAGTTCGCGGATATCGAGTCCGCGCGAGGCGACCTCGGTTGCGACCAGCGCCGTCAATTTACCGGCCTTGAAGTCGGCGAGCGCGCGCGTGCGTGCCGCCTGGCTCTTGTTGCCATGAATCGCGGCGGAGCGGATGCCGGCGCGGCTGAGCTGGTCGGACAGACGGTTCGCGCCGTGCTTCGTGCGCGTGAACACCAGCGCCTGCTGCCAGCTGCCTTCGCCATTGGCGCCGTTCTTGAAGAGGTGCACCAGCAGGTGGCGCTTGTCGTCTTTCGCGACGCGGAATGCGAGCTGCACGACGCGATCGACCGTGCTGTTCGGCGGCGTGACTTCGACCTGCACCGGGTTAACGAGGATGCGGGCAGCGAGTGCGCGGATGTCGGGCGTGTAGGTCGCCGAGAACATCAGGTTCTGCCGCTTCGACGGCAGCAGCTTGATGATGCGGCGGATGTCGTGGATGAATCCCATGTCGAGCATCCGGTCCGCTTCGTCGAGGACCAGGTGCTGGACTTCGGAGAGGTTGGCCAGCCCGCGGTTTGCGAGGTCGAGCAGCCGTCCAGGCGTCGCGACGAGGATGTCGCAGCCGATGCGAAGCCCGTCGATCTGAGGCCTTTCGCCGACGCCGCCGAAGATCACGCGCGAGCGCAGCTTCTTGTTCGCACCGTAGACCCGGATGCTTTCGAGGATCTGGGCCGCGAGTTCGCGGGTCGGCGCGAGCACCAGCGCGCGCGGTCCGCGGCCTGCGGAGGCTCCAAGCAATTGCAGCAGCGGCAGCACGAAGGCCGCCGTCTTGCCGGTGCCGGTCTGGGCGCCGGCCAGCAGGTCGCGACCGGCGAGCACCGGCGGAATGGCTTCCACCTGGATCGGCGTCGGGGTCGAGTAACCGTGGGCGGAAATGGCAGAAAGCAGCTCAGGCTGAAGCCCGAGATCCTTGAAATTCATGATGTTTTATGGGGTCCGAGGAGGGGAAAGGCGCGCGGACTATACAGCATCCGGGGCGGCGGCGCAGGGATTCACGAAGTACGATAGCGGAACCGAGACGGAGTCCTCCCATGCGCCACCTGCCGACCGCAATGCTCGCAACGCTCTGCCTGGCCCTTTCAGGCTGCGGCTACAACACGATCCAGACCCAGGACGAAGCGGTGACGGCCGCGTGGTCCGAGGTCGTCAACCAGTATCAGCGTCGTGCCGACCTGATTCCGAACCTGGTGAACACGGTCAAGGGCTATGCGGCCCAGGAGCAAGCCGTGCTGATCGGCGTCACCGAGGCGCGGGCCCGCGCGACCTCGATCCAGATGACGCCCGAAATGCTGAACGATCCCGAGGCGCTCAAGAAATTCCAGGCGGCACAGGGCGAGCTGACCGGGGCGTTGAAGAGCCTGCTCGTCGTCGTCGAAAAATACCCGGACCTGAAATCCGACCAGAATTTCCGCGATCTCCAGGCGCAGCTCGAAGGCACGGAGAACCGCATCGCGGTCGCGCGGAACCGCTACATCGAGTCAGTGCAGATCTTCAACGGAACGATCCGGCGGTTCCCGGTGAACCTGACGGCGATGATGTTCGGCCATGACGTGAAGCCGAATTTCACGGTCGAGAACGAAGCCGAGATCTCGAAGCCGCCTGCGGTCGATTTCGAAACGAGTCCGTGATCCGGCACTACGCGCCGCGCCTTGCCGTCCTGATCGCGGCGCCGCTCCTGCTCGCGGCGCTGCAGCCGATTCCGCCGCTCAAGGCGCGTGTCACCGACCTGACAGGCACGCTATCCGCCGCCGGGCAATCGCAGCTCGAGGCGAAGCTTGCCGACTTCGAGGCAAGGAAAGGCGCACAAATCGCGGTGCTGATCGTCTCGAGCACCGCACCCGAGGAGATCGAGCAGTACTCGATCCGGGTCGTCGAAGCCTGGGAGCTCGGCCGCGAGAAACCGGACGACGGCGCGCTGCTGCTCATCGCGAAGGACGACCGGGTCCTCCGCATCGAGGTCGGCCGCGGCCTCGAAGGCGCACTCACGGATCTCATGAGCAAGCGGATCATCGCCGACACGATCACGCCGTATTTCCGGCAGGGGGATTTTGAAGGCGGCGTCGACGCGGGCGTCGAGCAGATGATCCGCGTCGTCGACGGCGAACCGCTGCCTGAGCCCGATGCGGCCTGGGCCGGCGGTCCGGAAAAGCTGGCCGGCAGCCTGCCGCTCCTGTTCGGACTGATCTTCGTCGGCTCGGTCGTGCTGCGATCCCTGCTCGGGCGCGCGCTCGGCGCCGTCGCGACCGGCGCCGCGGCCGGAACTCTCGCCTGGTGGATCACCGCGGTGCTCGGATTGTCGGTCGGAATCGGTGTAATCGGCTTCATCGTTTCCCTGATGCTTGGATTCCGGAATGGCGGACGCTGGTCGAGCCGGCCGGGCCATGGCGGCTGGACGAGTGGCGGCTGGGGTGGCGGAGGCGGACGCAGCAGCGGCGGATTCGGCGGCGGTGGCGGCAGCTTCGGTGGCGGCGGCGCATCGGGTCGGTGGTAGTCGATGCAGTTTGCGCGCCTGCTGCGTCATCTTTTTGCATCCCGCTTCGGAACGCGTCGACGGTTCACGCCTGAGGTTCTCGGCGCGTATCGAGGAGGCCCTGAAGCGCGTCGAGGCGCAGCATGCCGGCGAATTGCGATTTGCGATCGAGACCGCCTTCGACCTGCCGGAACTCTGGTACGAAGTGACGCCCCGGCAGCGTGCGCTCCAGGTCTTCGGCCTCCTCGGAGTCTGGGACACGGAGGGCAACAACGGCGTGCTGATCTACGTGCTGATGGCCGATCGCGACGTCGAGATCGTCGCGGACCGCGCGATCGCCGCGCGCGTGACGCAGGCCGAGTGGGACGGCGTATGCCGCGACATGGAATCGCATTTCCGCGCCGGGCGTTTTGCCGAGGGCGCGGAGTGCGGAATCGCGGCCATCGGAAGGCTGCTCGGCAAGCACTTCCCCGGCCAGGGCGGGGACCGCGACGAGCAGCCGAACCGACCCGTCCTGCTGTAGCGAGTTACGGTTGCGCGGGCGCCGCGGGCATCGGTCCCTCGGCATTGATCTCGTACGCAATGCGCCACGCACCGTCCGCACCCTTCTGCCAGTAGTCGGCAAACGGGTTGCTGAGGGTCACCGGCGACTTGTTGTCCTTCGTCGTGACGGTATACGAGCCCTTCGAGAACGTGACGGCTTCCGTGTCACTGATGACGACAAGCTTGTCGATCACGAACGGACCGAACGTGATGGACTCGAACATGGCGAAGAATGCGGTGGCACCCTTCTCGATTTCAGCACGGCCCTTGAATGTCGACGCATTCGACAGGACCCAGGTTGCATCTTCGGTATAGAAGCTGGCAAAACCGGCACTGTCCTTGCTTTCCAGAGGCGCCATGAACCTCTCCATAGTTGCCGTCAGTTCGGCCTGGATCGCGGCAGCGTCCGGCGGCGGGGGAGCGACGGGCGCCTTCTGTGCACAACCGGCAAGCAGTACCAGAGCGGCGACCGGGCCGATCAATATCGAGATTTTCATGACGCGCCTCTTGGGGATTCCCTGTCGGGGGTGAGAGAGGGCGATATTACGCCGGTCGCGCCCGGAATTCACACGAGCGAGTGGTAGACCTTTTGCACGTCGTCGTCTTGTTCGAGCTTGTCGATGAGTTCGAGCGCCTCGTTCGCCTGCGCTTCCGGCAATTCGACGGGCGTCGTGCAAATGTATTCCTGCTCGGCTGACAGCGGCACGATCTTTCTTTCCTCGAGCCGCTTCTGCAAGTGGCCAAACTCTTCAAAAGCGCAGCGGACGACGAGTTGCGCCTCGCCGTTTTCGCCTGTGCTTTCGCCCATCTCGTCGAGTCCGTGGTCGATCAGGTCCAGCTCGAGTTCATCGGGGTCGATGCCGGCGGGATTCAGGCGAAATACGCCCATCCGCCGGAACAGGAAGCTGACGCTTCCATTGCTTGCAAGATTTCCGCCGTGCTTGGAGAGGATATTGCGGACGCTCGCGACCGTTCGCGTCGGATTGTCCGTCGCCGTTTCGACGAGCAAGGCGACGCCGTGGGGCGCATAGCCCTCATACAGGACTTGGGAAAGTCGGTCGCGCCCTGACCCGAGGCGCGGCGGATCGCCGCATCGACCCGGTCCTTCGGCATGTTGATCGCACGCGCGTTCTGGATCACGCGCCGAAGCGTCGGGTTATTCGCGGGGTCGGGTCCTCCCGACTTGACCGCGATCGTGATGTCCTTGCCGATCCGCGCGAATTGCTTCGCCATGCGGTTCCAGCGGGCGAACATCGCGTGCTTGCGGACTTCGAAGATACGGCCCATTGCGGGTAGGATGCCGGAATGCGTGAAGTCGTGCAGCGTTGGGCGGTCGAGCGCGCGCTGCACGCGGCACGGGCGCTGCTCGCGCGGGATCCAACCCCGGCCCGGATACGCGAGTTTCGTCGCGCGCGCGGCGCCGACCCTTGCGCGCCGCGAATCATTCGAGGCGTCGGTGCCGTTCGTGGTCGGCGACGCCCGGGCCTGGTGGGTCCAGCCGACGGGCGTTCCACCGGGTGGCGTCATCCTCTATTTCCATGGCGGAGGCTTCGTGGCCGAAGCGCGCGCGATCCACGATCCGCTGCTGGCCGCGATCGGGCGCGCCTCGGGATCCCGCGGACTCATGGTGGACTATCGGCTTGCGCCCGAGCATCCGTTTCCGGCCGCGACCGAGGATTGCTTCGCGGCCTGGAACCACCTGCTCTCGTCGGGGATCGATCCGGAGCGCGTCGTTTTTGCGGGCGATTCCGCCGGTGGAAATCTTGCGGTCGTCACCGCGATGCGCGCGCGGGACGAAGGGCTGCCGCTCCCGGCGGCAATGGTGCTTATCTCGCCGGTGCTCGACCTGACTTTCAGCGGCGCATCGATCGAGCGCAACGACGGGATCGACCCGCTCTTTCGCGCCTCGAGCCTGCGGTCGCTGCAGTCCTGGTACGGCACGGGCCTCGACCTTCGCGACGCGCGGCTGTCGCCTCTCTTCGGGCGGCTGACTGGATTGCCGCCCGTGATGCTGCATGTCGGAAGCTCCGAGCTGTTGCTCGACGACACGCTCCGCTTTGCGGCAGAAGTGGCCGGGGCGACCCTCGCGGTCTGGCACGACATGCCGCACGTCTTTCCGGCGATCCGCGGACTCGAGGCCGGCGATCGCGCGATCGCGGAGATCGGCGATTTCATCCGCGAGCACACCTCCGCCGCGACCCGCGGCGCGACTTAAAGGGGACGCTCACCTTTAAAGGTGAGCGTCCCCTTTGGGTCCCTTTGGGTCCTACTGGAGGTCGTGCTTCTGGCGATAGATGCGCCCGCTCATGCGGTCGGCATGGCGGTGCAAGCGGAAGCGCTCGGCGCGGGTGACGATGCCGTCCGATCGCGCGATGCGCTCGTGGCGGTGAAGGCGGACTTCGCCGCGCACCAGGCGTCGCGTTTCGGGTCGCGTCAGTTCGCCGGACCGGATACCTTGCGCGATGCGCTCACGCTGGTTCTGCTCGCGCGCGTCGAGCCTGGGCGTGTCCGCGAAAGCCGGCACGGTGATGGCCGACAACACGACGGCGAAGGCAAGTTTCCTGAACATATTGAGTCTCCGTTGCCAATCGCTCACGATTTGAGGCGTTCAGTGAAGGGAACGGGCCAACCACGGCCCCGGTTGACGAGGACACCATGCATCCGCTTGCGCGCCAGATCGTCGATGTCCCGGACTTCCCACAGCCCGGCATCCTGTTCCGTGACATAACGCCACTGCTCAGGTCGCATTTCGACGAGGCGATCGAGGCCATCGACTCGCTTTGGACCGACGCAGAGTGGGCGGGCATCGATGCGGTCGCCGGCGTCGAGTCGCGCGGATTCATCCTGGCGGCCGCGCTTGCCGAGAAGCGCCGCAAGGGCTTCGTGCCGGTGCGCAAGAAAGGCAAGCTGCCGCCGCCGGTCGTCGAGCGCGGCTATGCGCTTGAGTACGGATCCGGCGTGCTCGAGATGCAGCGCGGGGAGGGGCGGCTGCTCCTCGTCGACGATGTGCTCGCAACCGGCGGCACGCTCGCGGCTTCGGCCGCGCTCGCGGTCGACGCGGGATTCCGGGTCACGCAGCTCGGCGTGCTGATCGATCTCGGCATCGCGAAGGATTACCGCTGCCTTGGCATGGCTCC
The DNA here is from genome assembly GCA_963775415.1 of uncultured Gammaproteobacteria bacterium. Classification (GTDB taxonomy): domain Bacteria; phylum Pseudomonadota; class Gammaproteobacteria; order Steroidobacterales; family Steroidobacteraceae; genus SCUD01. The sequence continues at coordinate 490,801 of CAVZIO010000002.1, read as the reverse complement.
GCGTTCCGTCATCCGCTATGGGGCGTGACACCCCACCGGTCGTCGTCGCCATGGCGCTGCCCGCAGAGAGCGCCGGCCGCTTCGAGAGAGCGTGGCGTCGACGTGCTCTACACGGGCGTCGGCAAGGTCAATGCGGCGATCGTGTTGACGCGCCGGCTTCGCCCGATTTCGGCGCGAAGGGCACGGGACCTCCGCTCGTCGTCAATTTCGGCACAGCAGGCGGTCTCACCGTGCCGCCGCGCACGCTGGTCAGTTGCCGTCGTTTCGTCGACCGCGACATGGATGTGGCGCCTCTCGGCTTCGCGCCGGGCGAAACACCCTTCGATGAGCTGCCGGCCCTGCTCGAGTTCCCTTCCTGCTTCCCGGGATTGCAGGAAGCGGTCTGCGGCACGGGCGATACGTTCGCAACGCGTACACATCGCGTCGCCTGCGACGTCGTGGACATGGAAGCGTATGCGCTCGCCAAGGCCTGCCGTATCGAGGGCGCTGATTTTGCCTGTGCCAAGTACGTCAGCGATGGCGCCGATGAAAATGCCGCGGAGCACTGGCGTGAGAATGTCGCGGGCGCCGCCGACCGCTTTGTCGATCTCTATGAACAGCTCGTCAGCCGGCTTCTTTCAGGCGCGAACCTTGCTTGACGGCCATGTAGCCGCGGACGATTTCGAGTGCGCTCTTCGTGCAAGGCGGCAACTCAACGTCACTCGTGCCGAGCGGCGTGGTCCGCTCGCCCCAGCGCAGGACGTGCGCGGACCAGGAAAGGCCTGCGCCGAAGCCGGTCAGCAGGAGATTGCATCCCGGCGTGACGCGGCCTTCCTCGAGCGCCTCGACGAGCGCGACCGGGACGGTTGCCGAGGACATGTTGCCGTAGCGCTGGACGTTGACGAAGCAGCGATCCATCGGGATGCCCGCGCGCTTCACGACCGCCTCGATGATGCGGAGATTGGCCTGGTGCGGCACCACGAGGTGCACGTCGTCGGCCTTGAGGCCGCGCGCCGTCAGGACGGTTTCGCAGGCCCGGCTCATGCCCACGACGGCGCGCTTGAAGATTTCCTGTCCCTCGAATACCCATTCGGTGTCGCCGAGTACCCAGCCCTGGTTGGCGTAGCGCGTCCCCATGCCGTGAACCTGAAGGATGCCGCGCACGTCGCCGTAGCAGCCGAGCTTGTCGGCAAGCACGCCTTCCTCGCGGTCCGTGGCCTGGAGAACGACCGCCGCACAACCGTCGCCGAAGAGTATCGCCACATTACGATTGCTCCAGTCCATCAGCGACGAGATCAGCTCACCGCCGATCACGAGCGCATTCCGGACGACGCCCGACTTGATCATCGAACTCGCCGTCGTGAGGCCATAGAGAAAACTCGTGCAGGCGGTGTTGACGTCCATGGCCCCGGCGCCGTCCGCCCCGAGCCTTTTCTGCACCAGGGACGCCATGTTCGGAACCTGCTCGTCCATGCTGCAGGTTCCGAACACGATCAGGTCGAGGTCTCTGGCCTCAAGGCCTGCCCCGGCAAGCGCGCGGCAGGCGGCGACATAGCCGAGTTCGCTGAGCGACACATGGGAAATGCGCCTTTCGTTGATACCCGTCCGGGAGCGGACCCACTCATCGTCGGTATCGAGGAAGGTCGCCAGGTCGGCATTCGTGAGGGTGGCGGGCGGCATGCACTTGCCCCAGCCCGTGATCGTCGCAAACTGAGCCGTCATAACCCGCGGATTGTAAGGCCTCCAACCTTCCGGGCGGCCGCTGCGTCCAAGTACATGAACGGACTACGGATCGGATGTCGCAGGTGACCAATCTGGCGAGCGCGGTGGAGGGGAGCAACGAACTCGTGGCAAGGGCCTGCCGGGGCGACATGGTCGCCTTCGAGGACCTGTATCGCCAGAACGTCGGCCGGGTTTATGGCCTGTGCCTGCGGATGACCGGCCAGCCCGAGTCGGCGGAGGACCTGACCCAGGACACCTTTGTAAGCGCCTGGCGGAGCCTTCCCGGCTATGAAGGCCGCAGCAGTTTTTCGACCTGGCTGCACCGGATCGCAGTCAATGCGGTGCTCGCGAAGAGGCGAAGCCCGCAGGGCCGGAACGAGATCAGCATGACGGACGACGCAGGAGAGCAGATGGATTTCGAGGCGACACCCGGGATGGACGATGCGACGCCGATCGACATCGAGCGCGCGATCGCCGCACTGCCACCGGGAGCGCGGGACATTGTCGTGCTGCACGGAATCTATGGTTACAGCCACGAAGAAGCCGCGGGCATGCTGGGCGTCGCGGTCGGCACCTGCAAGGCCCAGCTGCATCGCGCGCGCCACCTCATGCGTTCGCGCATGGGCTCGGAGAAGACGACATGAATACGATTCCATTCGGGCCGCGGAATGAAGATCCCCTGCTGGCGAAAGTCGCGGAACTTCCGAAAGACGTCGCGCCGCCGCGGGATCTCTGGCCTTCGATCGCGGCACGGCTCGCCGGCGAGACGCAGGCCGCGAAGCCGCGTGCATCCCACTGGCCGATGGCCCTCGCGGCGGGTTTCGTGGTCGCATCGGTCTCGGCCCTGCTGACCTGGGGTCTCTTGCGCGACTCGGGCCCTGCCGTGCAGGACCAGCTCGCCGGCACACAGGCGACTGAGACCGCGTTCATTCCGGTCAGCTACGGCCCCAACTCCGGAATCACGGCCAAGGAACTCGCCGCACGCGACGAGCTCCTCGCCCAGTTTCGCGAGAAACTCAGCGAGCTGAGGCCCGAAACACGGGCCGTCGTGGTCAAGAACCTCGCGGTCATCCAGACCGCGGCCGACGAGATCGACGCGGCGCTCGCAAAGGACCCGGCAAGCGGGATGCTGAAAGGTTTCCTGGCCGGCACCTACAGACAGGAATTGCAGTTGTATTCGACGGTCGTCACCGCGGGTGACGGCTTCACGAGGAGAACTTGAGATGAGCATCCGGAACACCTTGCTGTCGGCCGCGATTCTTGCGGCGATCGCACCGCCTGCCGTGGCGGCCCAGAACTTGACCAAACGCGCGACCGTCGCGGCCGACGTGACGATCGAAGTGTCGAACGTCCAGGGCCGCGTCGACGTCACGGCCTGGGATCGCAACGAAGTCGAACTCGTCGCCGTGCTCGAGAGCGACAAGGACGAACTCGAATTCGAGGCGACGGACCGCCACGTGCGTATCGAGGTGGATCGTCCGAATGGCAGGTACGGCAATACGAATAATGAGGAATCGATGCTGACGCTTCGCGTGCCGAAGGGCGCGCGCCTCAGCGTCGACACGGTCAGCGCCGACATCACCGTCAACGGCGTGCGTGGCGAGCAGGAACTCGAGTCGGTGAGCGGGGAGGTCCAGACCCAGGCGTTCGATGCGCCGGTCTCGCTCGCTTCGGTGTCCGGCGAAGTCACGGTGACGGGTCATGGCGGCAAGGCCGCGGTATCGACGGAGAACGTCAGCGGGTCAGTCACGGCGTCGGGACTGCGTGGCAGCTACGAAGGCGAGGTCGTGAGCGGAAGCATCAACGCCGAGATCGCGGCGGCAGAGCGCCTGGTCGTGAGCTCGGTCTCGGGCGACATCGAGGTCCGGGCGGGCCTTACCGAGGCTGCACGCGTCGGCATGGAGTCGATCAGCGGCACGATCACATTGACCTTGAAGCCGCCGGTCAATTCGGAATTCGAGCTCGAGTCCTTCAGCGGTGACATTGACAATTGTTTCGGCCACAAGGCGCGCGACACGAGCAAGTACACTCCGGGCAGCGAGCTCAGCTTCACCCAGGGCAAAGGCGGCGCCCGGGTCGAGATCGAGACGCTTTCGGGCGAAATCAGCGTCTGCGACCGCTGAGTTAGAATCCGGTGGTCCTTTCGGGCCACCGGATTCATGCCGATCAAGCGACCACAGATCCTCATACCCGCCGTCATCGCGCTCGTCGCGGTGGCGGTCTTCGTCGTCCTGTGGGTCGGCACCCGCACGACGATGGCGCGCCGCATGATCGCGAGTTCGATTACCGAGACGGTGGGCTTGCCGGCGACAGTCGAATCGCTCCGGATCGGATTCCTGCCGCGACCTGCACTCGACATCGGCGGGATCACGATCGCCCAGCCACCTGGCTTTGGGCGCGAGCCACTCATCGAAATCGGCCGCGTCCGCGTTTCGATTCCATGGAGCGGAGTCTTCGGTGCGACCGAGATCGAGGCGCTCTCGATTTCGGACGCCATCGCGCGGCTCGAGGTCGACGCGAACGGCGAGGCGAACTGGTCTGCGCTGTTTGACGAGCCCGCGACCGCGGATGCCGAAGCGGCGAGCCCCGCCTGGTCGATCGCGAAGCTGGATCTCGAGCGCGGCACGATCGAATACGAGGACCAGTCGACCGACTCGCGCTTGCAACTGGCCGCAATCAACGTGGTGGCCGCAGAGCTTGCGCCCGCCGTCCCGTTTCCGCTCGAGCTTCGGCTCGGCGGCGTCTTCGGCGCCAATACGATTCACTATGCGATGAAAGGCCAGGGCCGGCTCGACCTGGATGCGGGTCATTACGAGGCGAACGGCGTCGAGTTTCGCGGCTGGGCCGGCGGCGACCCCTTGCCACTCGCCGGTGTCGAGCTTCTGGGCACAATGAAGCGCGCCGCCTTCGAGAGCGCGTCAGGGGTTGCGACGCTGGATCAAGGGAAATTCCGCCTCGCAGGCATTCCAGGCGAGTTCGGCGCCACGATGGACCTTGACGAGCCGACCCTCCAGGCGGAATTCCGCATGACGACCGACGCCTTCGAGCCGCGAGCCCCGGCCATCCTCTTTGGCCAACCGCTGCCGGTGACGACTGACCCGCAGGCCTTCGGGAGCCTCCAGCTCGCGCTTCAGGGCCGCTTAAAGGACGGCGAACTCGAGCTTGATCCCGTGTCCGGCCGGCTCGATGACACGAACTTTGAGGGCCGGATCGTGCCTGGGCAGAAGCTCATCCGCGCGAACTTCGATCGAATCAACTTCAACCGCTACTTCGCGCCCGAAGTGAAGACAGCCCGCAAGAAGAAGGCGACACTCGAAGCAGCCGTCGCGGAACTCGACGAGTTCGACATCGATGCCGAGATCCGCATTGCGGAAGCGCTCGTGGCCGGCGCGAAACTTCGCGATGTCGTCATCCGTGTCGAGCGCGGCGGAGACAAGGCACCGTGACCATGCAGCCTGCCGAACTCGCGGAACGCCTGTTGCCCTGGTTTGAAGTGCATGGGCGTCGCAACCTGCCCTGGCAGCAGAATCCGACACCGTACCGTGTCTGGATTTCCGAGGTCATGCTGCAGCAGACGCAGGTCGAGGCGGTCAAACCGTACTTCGAGCGCTTCATGGAACGGTTTCCGAACGTGGCGGCGCTGGCTGCCGCGCCGCTGGATGAAGTGCTGCGGCTTTGGGCGGGCCTCGGCTACTACGCGCGCGCCCGCAATCTCCATCGCGGGGCGCAGGAGATCGTCGCGCGTCACGAAGGCTGCTTGCCGGCCTCGCTCGAAGAACTCATGGCGCTGCCTGGCATTGGCCGTTCAACCGCGGGCGCGATCCTCGCCCTGGCGCACGGTCAGCGTCACCCCATCCTCGACGGCAACGTCAAGCGCGTGCTCGCGCGCGTTTTTCTCATCGAGGAAGCTCCGGAATCGGCAAGCGGCGCGCGAAAGCTCTGGGAGCTCGCGAGCGCTTGCACGCCAGCGACCCTTGTCGCGGAATACACGCAGGCAATCATGGATCTTGGGGCGACGATCTGCACACGCGCGAGTCCGGCGTGCGAGCGTTGCCCTCTCGAAGCGCGGTGCGGCGCGCGTACAACGGGAAGCGTTTCGAAGCTGCCGGCGCCCCGGCGACGTGCGCCGCGACGGCTGCGCCAATCGCATATGCTGTTTATCCTGCGAGACGGACGCGTGCTGCTGCAGCGGCGTCCGCCGCGCGGCATCTGGGGCGGACTTTGGGCGCCGCCGGAGTTTCCCGATGCCGGCGCGGCCGAGGCCTGGGCAGTTGCGCATTTCGCGGTCAAGGCGGCGCAGTCGAGGCGACTGCCGGTGCTTCGGCACGTATTCACGCATTTCGACCTCGACATCGAGCCGTGGGTGATCGAAATTCGTGGCGGGGTAGGCGAAGTCGCGGAGGGCGACGCGCGCTGGCATGACCTCGCCGCATTGCCTGAGGTCGGAATGCCGGCGCCCGTGGCAAGATTGCTCAAGGAGTGCATGGAATGGCCAGGATGGTTCAGTGCGTGATGCTCGGCCGCGAAGCAGAGGGTCTCGAGCGCCAGCCGTATCCGGGTGAGCTCGGCAAGCGCATCTTCGACAACGTGTCGAAGGAGGCCTGGCAGAAATGGCTCGGGCACCAGACCATGCTGATCAACGAATATCGGCTGGTGGCGTTTGAACCGAAGGCGCGCCAGTTCCTCGTGGCCGAGATGGAAAAATTCTTCTTCGGCAGCGGATCGAAGGCGCCCGAGGGCTTTGTCGACCCCGACAAGTCGAATTCTTGACGCTAATGCAGCGTTCTGAAAAAACTCATCAAGACATGCATCCAGACGCATAATGCGATGAACGCATCCCTGCCGCCATGCCGCGAATCGGCCCCGTCAGCTGGTCCGCGTATCACACGACCGTCCCAGCGCCATGGCTTGGGTCATGCGAGCCGTCTCCTCACACTCCCGCATTTCAGTCCGTTCAAGCTCTTTGTCGATCGCGAGCATCGAACGGTGGTGGTGCTGAATCCCAAGGTGGGCACGAAGACGCTTCGCGACGGACTCGCGCGCGGCGTGTGCAAATTCCGGGGCTGGTCCGATGCGTCGCAGGGCAGATATCGGCTCTTGAGCAACGCCCGAAATTTTCCCTGTGCGTCGGTGCGCGACTACTGGCACGCCGTCAGCCACGCCGACGAGTACGCGATCTACGCGTTCGTGCGCAATCCGTACGCGCGAGTGCGCTCTGCCTGGCTTGACAAGCTGGCGTTCGGTCACGCTACAGGCTACCCGCGTAGTGCGCGGCGACGCGTCATCGGACCGCTGCGACGACATGCGCGACGGCGTGGCCTTTCAGGCGGCGCCCCGGCCTCGGCGGTGCCGTTTTCGACGTTTCTGAGCTTCATCGAAGCCGAGTCCGCAGGACGGCGGGATCATCATTGGGACGAGCAGCACGCCGTGCTGTTGATGGACGATCTACGTTACACACGCGTCTTTCATCTGGAGACGCAATTCCGTGAAGGGGTCATGGAAATCTTCGCCCGGATTGGATTCGCGTCCGACTGGGTCGACGAACTCGTGAGGTTGCGACGCAATGAAAGCACGAAACAAGCAGAGCCGGTCTTTGACGCGGATCTCGCCCGCCGCGCGCACGCAATTTATGCACGGGATTTCGCCGAATTGGATTACGCGGAGGATTCCTGGCGCGGACTGTGACGCTGCACGCAGCGGGTTGAGAGGGTCCTATCGTGAGGCAACGAGCGGTTGGTCGTGCCGAATGACGGGCCGTCTGCCGATTCTTGACGCCCGCGCAGCCTGCCTTGTCTAATACGCAGCCCCGAGCATGGCCAGGTAGCTCAGTTGGTAGAGCAGCGGACTGAAAATCCGCGTGTCGGTGGTTCGATTCCGCCCCTGGCCACCATCCATCGCTCGTCGGCTCCCAGACCTGCCGCATCGGTCAATACTTTCACCGCGAGTGACGTGACGTCCGCTAGGCTACGGGAGTCCGATCCACAAAGCGCGGAGCGCCATCGTGTCGCTGCCGGGGTGGACAAGAACCAACAGATGGACATGAACGCGATCGTGGTGGACTGACATGTCCGGCATATCGCCGATTGCGCGAATGGCTCTCGCCCTAGCCGCGAGTCTCGCGACGCTGACATGGACCCCCGCCGATGTTCGACGTCGAAGCGCTGGCGAATGGAGTCAGCCAGGAGGAACTCAAGCGGCAATACGACGTCTAGTGCGCCATGCGGCTCGACCAGGTCGGCAGGGGGCGAAGGAATCGCGGAGCCGACCACGCTTGGCTACTACAAGAAGTGTTGTGGACCGGAACCGCCCCGGCTGGTCTGAGTCGTTACCACCTGGACAGACAATTCTTGGAGGATGTAAGTTAGCGCAATTACGGTCGCGCATGGTCGAACGCGTACCGCTGTCCTCGAGTTGACGAGACTCGCCCTGGAGCTCGCGCAAGTCGAACGTCAGAAATTCTTGTTCAGCCGGGCCTTTTGAAAGTGGTTCGCGCGATCCCCCGGGTCCTGCGCATCTTGAATACATTGAGCAGGCCCAGTAACGCCAGCAGCTCGAAGCCCATTGCGCCGCCACCGCCGCCATTACCATTGCGACCGCTCGAGACAACAAGGTCAACCGCGGCACCGCTACCCAGGTATGTGTCGGCTAGCGGATTTTGGCTGATGACCTTGCCGGAGGGCACCGAGCTGCTGGCCTCAGGTGTCACGCTTCCGACCGCGAGTCCAGATGCGTTCAAGATGAGCGTTGCGTCAAACTCTTTCTCGCCGACCACATTTGGCACCTGGTGCCCGGCAGGGGTCGCGCTCGCGGCTACACCTCGGGGTGAGCTCATTCCGCTCAGCGTCAGGGCTGGTGAGCTGCTGGCGGTATCGATAACGGACACGGTGTTCGAGCGCTCGTTGCCTACATAGGCCTGCATGCCGTCCGCGGTAATTGCAATGGATGTGGGGAAATTGCCGACCTCGATGGGATCGCCGATGACAGCGGAGGAGGCGGTATCAATCTTCGAAACCGTAAATTCCCCGTCAGTGTTGACCCCAGCCTGGGTTACATACGCCAACAGGCCATCCGGTGCAAAAGCGACCGCCGATGGATGGTTGTCGACAGCAATCGTGGCTATAACCGTACCGGCGGCAGCGTCGATCACTGCGACGCCGCCCGCGGCGCTCGCGTCGGTCACGTAGATTAGATTGCCATCGGGACTGACGGCGATTCCTGCGGGATTGAATCCCACGTCGATCGCCGGGTCCAGCACGGTATTGCTGCTCGTATCAATGACAAGTATTGAGTTTTCCGTCAGCACCGTCGCATAGACGCGCTGACCATCCGGCGAAATTGCGAGATGCGTGATTCCTTCTCCATTCGGGAGAGTGACCGTCGCGCTGACGGCATCCGTTGCCGTATCAATCACCGAAATCGTATCGCTCAATTGGCTCGCGACGTAAGCGAGCTTGCCATCCGGGGTAATCGCAATTGCGGTCGGTTCACACTCGACCGCAACGGGCCCCGCCTGGAGGGCATTGCTCGCCGCATCGATTACAAACACGCCGTCGTTGGCGCCACACGTCGTGAACGCATCCAGGCTGGTTACATAGACTTTTCTTGAATTCGGCGTAATCGCCGCGGCAATGGGAGTTGATCCTGGCGGGAAAGCGATCGTTGCTGCAATCTGGTTGTTCGCCGTGTCGATGACCGAGACACTGGGCGCGAACGCATTCGTAACGTAGGCGAACGGCTCAGCCTGGACGCCCAAAGGAACGGCCAGCATGCTGCCGGCGAGCATCACTACTAGCTTGCTATGCATCGACGCCTTTCCTTGTGCTGTCGAGCGCTAGTTGAAGGTTTCTACGCCGATGAACTGGCGAGGTCAATCGGCCGAGGCCGGCAGCGCATGCGGCCCGATCAGAATGCGCTCAGCTGAATCTTGAGGCCACGGGCATGCCCTGCAGAAATGCGCAGCAAGACCGGTTTTGCCCGTGATACGTAGATCGAGGTTTGGTGAGCTCCTCCAATGCAGCCAGCCGCGCTGACGCCGACGAGGTGTTGGCCTTCCTCGAGAAAGAGTCTGATTTGTTCGCTCGGGCGCAAATCGGCGACCAGGGTGCCATCAACGTAGAGGTGCGCCGTACATGCAATTGCCGTCAAGCTCTTGTCGCGGGTTACCACGACGAGCGCGAGTCCTTCCTCTGCATGGGTAAATTCGGGCGCTCGAATTCGATCCCCCGGGATCGGTTTCGCGGACGAGCTCGGCACCGGCGTCGTGCTGCAGGCGACAACCCAAATCGCCACACCGAGGAGCCAACCGAGTCTCATGTAGCAAGACTATCGATAGCGGATGGCGCGCCGCAATATGCAGAAGTCCTACATTTGCCCCGGATGCTTGCGGTACTGAGCGCAGCGGGGGATTCGCGGCCGCAGGCGGCTGACAGTCTCGACGGGCGCGCCAAGCGACAAGTGAGCAGCGGACTGAAAATCCGCGTGTCGGTGGTTCGATTCCGCCCCTGGCCACCAATTGTTTCAATCGCTTATTAAGCTCGTCTCTTGCCCGGAAATTTCGGGGCGAGAGTTTTGCGGGACCTCTCAGCTCACCCACTGAACCGTCGCAGCACGACCAGCTCGCGTCGCTCGTTCGTACCGCGGTCGCACACCCGGTTCGCTACCTCTATCAATTTCGATGGCTCTGTTGCAGCCGTTGAGAGCAGTGGAAAACGCCCGCTTTCGCGGGCGTTGTCCGGATTTCGGTCGCTGTATGTCCTGCGGCCGCCTGCTCCTGAAGAATGGTTCTTAGTTAGGAAGCACCACGGTATCGATGACGTGGATGACCCCGTTGTCTGCAACGATGTCGACGGCGGTGACATTGGCATTGTCGACTTTGACGCCGCCCATCGTGCTCACAGTCAGGGACGAGCCCTCAACTGTCTTGACCATGCCGGCCTTGACGTCTTTGGACATCACCTTGCCCGGAACAACGTGGTAGGTAAGAACCGCGGCCAGCTTGGCTTTATCGGCTAGCAATGCATCCAGGTCTTGCTTAGGGATTTTTGCAAAGGCTGCGTCGGTCGGCGCAAACACCGTGAACGGGCCACTGCCCTTCAGGGTATCAACCAGGTCGGCTGCCTGAAGAGCGGCAGCGAGCGTGTTGAAGTTGCCCGCTGAAACTGCGGTATCGACGATGTCCTTCGCATTTGCGGCAGAAACCAGGCAGAAAGAAACAGCTACGGCTGAGATGAACTTGTTCATGGCTTTTCCTCGTGAATGTTGATAATGAACTGTTAATGAACCGATAATGTACAGATAATATATTCAAATGAACAGGAAAATATCTGCTAAATTGAGTACAAATACAGTTCATCAGGGGGCACTCTATGCGGGGTGATCAACCGAATACGGCTGACGGGGTCGTGTACCGGAGCGGTGCCGTGGCAAGACTCACGGGCATCCCCGTGCAGACGCTCCGCGTCTGGGAACGGCGCTACAAGATCGTCGGGCCGCGCCAGAGTGCGACGGGGCAGCGGCAATACTCGCCCGAAGATGTTGCTCGGCTCACAGTCATCAAGCGGCTTGTAGATTCGGGGCATGCCATCGGCTCAATCGCTACGCTCAACCTGCAAAGCCTTCAGTCCATGCTCGCAAAGGTCGGGCGTCCATCCGGCACTGTGCCTCGCCCAGCCGGTGCGACCACCGAGGCCGCAGTGGCGCCGGTGCGTGTGGCGATCGTTGGCGAAGCACTCGCAATGCGCGTGGAGCATTTTCATCTGCCCGCGCTTCAAATCGTGGCTACAACTCCCAAAGCAGAGGGCGCCGTTGAAACCCTTAGAGACGTGACGGCCGACGTCCTTCTTGTGGCGTTACCGACCCTCAATCACGAATCGGCGCAGGCAATTCGATCATTGGCTCAGCAAGTCGGGCCGCGGAAGATCATCGTCGAGTACGGCTTTGGCCCGCAGCGCATCGAGCAGGAGTTGCGCGCGCTGGGTTGCAGCCTGGTGCATGCGCCCGTGGATATTGACCAGCTGGAATCGCTATGTAACTTCCTGCCCCGGGCACCCCGCACCGGGATTGCCACTTTGTTACCGGAGACTGACCCTGCCTCGCCGCGGCGTTTTGATAACAACACGCTCGCCGAAATTTCCCTTGCATCCGTAGTCTTGAGCTGCGAGTGCCCGCATCACATCTCAGAGCTGTTGGTACAGCTTGGAAACTTCGAGACGTACAGTGCCGAGTGCGAAAGCCGCAGCCCGGCCGACGCGGCGCTACATCACTACTTGAAGGACGTGGCAGGGAACGCCCGTGCCATGCTGGAGGAGGCACTCCTACGTGTCGTCGAAGCGGAAGGCATTTCACTTCCAGCCTTATGACTGCGCCGGCTACTGAAGATCCGCGTGTCGGTGGTTCGATTCCGCCCCTGGCCACCATCCCGCCCCGTCCTATAGACGCTCGATATCTTCTCCTACAGTCTTTTCTCCGGCGGAACTGTTTACTCCTTTGCCCACTGCTGAGAGGAGCGCCAACTTCTCGCGTGTCACGAGGGCTCTGGCTCATCCCGCTCGCGTGCGACTTCAAGCGGCCGCCGCGCGCTCTTCACGCGGCCTTCACCTTTATGGGCCCAGAATTCATGCGCGCTGAGCCTTCATGGCAACCGCGCCCAGCACAATGAGGAGATCGGCATGAAACGGATCATTCGGCTTTTCGCAGGGGTGCTGGTCATCTGCGCATCATCTGCTGCGATGGCGCAAAGCGCAGATGGTGGAATGCGCATTGCAGTAGTCAGCATGGAGACACAGCGACCTCTCGAGGGCGTGACTGTGACCGTGACCGACCGCGACGGTAACGTCATTACCGGTCGTACGACGGCCGACGGAATTGTCGAATTGAGCGATCTCGACATCGGGCTCTATGCGGTCACGGCAGATGGCCCTGGCTTGGTTGGAGCCAGGGAACCCAGCGTACGTGTAGTCGGCCGCAAGGTGACTCCGCTCAACCTCGAGATGCTCGCCCGCACGGAGGCGCTCGAGGAAGTCGTAGTTCTAGCCCGCGCGCAAACTGCCGATCTGCATGGGGCGGTGAGCAACTCCTTGCTGAACCGAGAGGAACTGCGCAGTGCCCCTGGCACAGGCAGTGACGTCCTGCGAGCGCTTGACGGCCTGCCGGGGCTGATATCCGACGGCGACTTCGCCAGCTTCTCAGTGCGGGGCCGTGGACCCCGAGACAACCTGATTCTGATTGACGATGTGCCCTTTGACCGTGTGGTTCACTTCGACCAGACACTCGGCGAGGAGGAGGACATCGGTGGCGGTGGTCGCTTCTCGATCTTCGCGCCGAATTCCATCGAGAGTGCGGAATTCTCGCCCGGCGGCTGGAGCGCTGCGTATGGAGGGCGCTCGGGTTCGCTGCTGAAGCTCGATGTCGTAGGCGGCAGCCCGACGCCCAGCGCCAGTCTGCGGGTGGACATCGCAGGGCTCGAACTCGGCTACGAGGGGCCAAGCGGCATCCATGATGATACGACCGTGTTTCTCACGGCGCGCCAATTCGATTTCGGCGAAGTCTTCGACATGATCGACGAGCTGGACATTGGTGATCCGGAACTGACCGATATCGTCCTCAAGACGGTGACTTCCCTCGATGAAGACAACACGATCGAATTTCTCGGTGTTTACGCGCCGGAGGAATACACGCGCGATATCGACAACGTCCTCGAGTCTCCGGACTTCGAGGACGTGTCGCTGATCGACACCGACCAGGACCTGTACCTGACGGCGCTGACCTGGCGCCGCCTGGTCGGAGTGAACGGTGAATGGACGAATCGACTTTATTTCCGCGCGAACGATAAGTTTTCAGCGGAAGGTGAGGCTTATCCGGACCTCGTGCCGGAGGGTACGCCGGCCCCGGACATCCCGGTGCGCGAGCGCCTGATTACCGTCACCGAGAAGGAAACCGAGATCGGCTGGCACAGCGACTATGTGACTCGCAACCGCTTCGGCCAGGGATCGGCCGGGCTGCGCGTCTGGCAGACCGACGTCGATTACTCGACTTTCCTGAGGGAGGACTGGGACCGGTTCGTCTTTCGTACGACCGACCCGCGCCCGCCCGGGCAGCAATACATCACGCTGACGCCGGATAGCGTCAACTCGGCTTATGAGGCGAAGGAGACCAGCTATGCCGCATACGGCGAGCAGGTGTTCGAGTTCGCTCACTGGGACCTGAGAGCAGGGCTTCGTTACGATCGCGATGGTTTTTCGGACGAATCGCTCGTCTCCCCGCGGCTTGCGGCAAATTGGCGCCCCGAGCCGGGCATGCGGGTGTCGGCAACTGCGGGCGTGTTCTATCAGTCGCCGCGCTTTCTGGTCCGCTCGGCGAGCCCGGAGAACTTTGCCATCGAAAACGAGCGGATCACTCACGTGAGTGTCGGCTTCGAGCGGTACTTCGGCCCGGACTGGTCGCTGCTCGTCGAGCCATACTATCAGTGGCTGGATAATCTCGTCGTCGAGCAAGAACGCACCAGCGGCCGGGTCACGAACGACGGAGACGGCACGAATCTCGGCCTGGACGTCGTTCTGTCACGGAGTTTTGCAGATGGCTGGTTCGGGAATGTCGTCTACTCCTACAACGATGCCCGGATCGACGACAACGACGGCCTCGGGGAGTATGACGCCGATTTCAACCGCGAGCACTTCTTCTCCATCGGCGGCAGCTGGGAGATCAGCGAACGCTGGAAAGTAGGTGCGCGCTGGAAATGGGCGACCGGGCGACCCACAGACGACTTCATCATCAATAGTGACGTGCTGGGAGCAGGACAGCCGCTTCGCTACTCGAAGGAACTGACGCAGCAGAACGCGCTTCGGCTCGATGACTTTCACTCGCTCAATATCCGGGTCGACTACCGGCTTCCTCTCGGCCCGGTGGACCTTGTCGCATTCCTGGACGTGATCAACGTCTATGGCGCCCCAGGCGGTGGTTCGCAGGAGTTCGACCCGCGGCGCGGTGTCAACGTCGTTGAAGAAGGGGAAGCATTTCCCGTCATCGGCCTGATATTCGAGCGCTCCTGGTGAGAAACCTGCGTGCAAGACTCGCGCCGACGTACCCCCGCTTTTCAGTAGCGGCCAGGCTTCGAGCTCAGCCTCGGCTCGGTCGCAGGTCGGTCACGCTGTAGGTAACTCGTTGAGCGGCATGGGGGTACGGGCCGCCCCGACGGAGACGAGCTGAAACCGTTCGGCATGGGTTCGGTCAGACGCGACCCGGACCGACGCCCCTGGATAAACTCTGCCGAGTCTTCGACTTACCGGCGCCGGGGTCGACTGTGCCTGCTACTGAAAATCCGCGTGTCGGTGGTTCGATTCCGCCCCTGGCCACCATTTCCCGCAATCGTTTTCAGTTTCTCAATGAGGCGGAGCCTCGGACTGAATAGCCGCCTCAGGTGCCGACAAATAGGCGTACACCGCCGCGACTTCGTCGTCGCTCAGGTATTTCAACGCGGCCTGCGAAATCTCCGTCATGAGCCCGAGTTTACGTCCACCGACGGCAATACCCGTCGACATCAGCGTCTTGAAATCGGCTAACGAATAGGCGGGCATGATTCCATACAGGTTCGGTGATTGCATTTGCTCCTCGCCATGGAGATCGAGGCCGTGGCACGAAGCACATGTCGTTTTCGCAATGTAGGGGCCCAACGTGCTGGCCTCTGTCGGGCGCGCAAGCGGACCCAGTTGCTTGTGATCGACAATGTTGGGCTCGATGGGAATCATTCCAATGACCACAAGCGCGCGCGCCAGCAACCCAAGGCTAGTGTCCTGTGCCGCATCTGGACGGCGTTCAACAGTGCGCAGATAGGCGATGATCGCTGCGACATCCGCGTCGGCAAGCCTGACCATGGCACGGGCAGGCATGAATACATTTCCGGTACCGTCGGATTTAACGCCGCTGCGGATGACGTTTGCGAGTTGTTCGTTCGTGTATTGGGGAACGACACGGGTAAGGTTGTGGCCGGATAGCCGCCCAACGAATATCCGATCAACGAAGAGATGACCTGCGAGATCATCGCCGTGACAGCCGAAGCAGCCGTTGACATGGGCGAGCCGCTCACCTTCTTCTACCATCGATGCGGCGGGCGTCACGCGCAGCGCCAGGCCGATGACTGCATGGCGTGCGTTCAGTTCCCAGGCAGAAATGCCGTAAATTGCGACGACGGCTATAACAAGGATCGAGGCGATGCCGCCACCCACGATCAAGGCGATTTTCTTGACGAGACGAAGGCGTGGCGACGAGTTGTTAGCCGTCATGTGGTGCCCCGTGTCCGATGCAATTGCGCAGCAAGTCTATGCGCGTTTCTCGGTAACACCAAATTCAGGAACATGCCTTCGACTTTGTCATCTATCACGGAGTCACCTACCTGGCTGCGGGTGGCGCGCGCTTGGCCGTGTCAAGAAAGTGGTGAACCCTCATGCGCAATGCAACGCTCGGCTTAGGGTCGCAGTAGGTCATCTGGGGGCAGCGGCGGGAACCTGTTTTGAGAGAAATTTGTGCGGGAGTTTTGCGTGAATCAGTCCTGCACGGTCCTGCATCGTGGGGCATTCGTTGCAGCGGGCGCCCTGGCTAACCGGTTGATGCAGTTGATGTTGCGGAAATCAGTTTGTGACTGAAAATCCGCGTGTCGGTGGTTCGATTCCGCCCCTGGCCACCATTACGGAGCCTGAGCCGCCGGACGACTTGCATGGTGTCGAGGGACCCATGGAACGCGCGACTCGTGGCCGACCAAAAAGAAGACTTCATGGCGCGCTTTTTCTAGTTGAGATTGGCCGACACGAACGGCAACTTCGATTGCTCGCATGGTTTCTGCCAAACGCATGGTCGCCTCGCGAGCATCGTCTCGGGCGGCCTGTTCTTGGCGGTCCGAGGCTTCCGCCGCCAACCTTGAGGTCTCGCGCATGAAACTGCCTGGCGCAGGCCGCATGACGATTACCGCATCGGCAGGTTGGCTAACCTTGGCAACTTGCCAAAAGCCGGATTCGACTACTTCATGACCGCCACGGATTACGACCACCGGCGCATTAGCTTCGCTGTCGTGATTGGGTGTCGGCGGCTTCGCCGTCGCGGTCAAAGGCAAGAAAAAAGCAGCAATCAGAATCTTGGCACCAATGCTACTGGTCGTTGTCATGGAGCCTCATTTGGCCTGCGCAAATTGCCTCCGGTTAGTTCGCACGGTCGTCAACTGGAGGGTTATACGCCGTCGGCTGGGCAATCGCAGCCCCAGGGTCATTTGATTCGGTCCCTGGCCACCATCTTTTCAACAGCTTGCAAGTCACTGTCAGCCGGCTCAGTGTCGGCAAGAACCGAATAACAACCGACTGATTCACGACGCATGAACTCGGCCAGCTTTTCACCGAGCGGGAGCTCGTCGCGCCGCTGAAACGCGTGGCTGTAGACGTTCAACGTAATGCTCGGATTCGCATGGCCGGAGCATGATGCACCGAGAGGCTCAGCACGTGAGCCCGACAACTTGCGGAAGAAACAATAAAGCCCGCAACCTTTCGTTTGCGGGCCTATTGGCGCGTGCGAGTTCGGCGCTACCTGCTGGACTTAAGTAATGGTTTTTCGGAAAAGCTATTGACGGCCCCGACAATGACTCCTTTGTCATCAATCAAAGGGGCCACGTTGACGATGGCGACGATGCGCGAGCCATCGGGCCGTTGGATAAGCACTTCCCCGTCGAAGACCCCTGACACTTTGCCAGCAAGCACTTCGGCTACGGGGCACTGATCGTGTGGCATTGGGCTGCCGTCCAAATGGTAGAGGACGTGCGACCCGCAAAAACGCTGGTCGGTATCCCCAATCGCCGGTTTACGGCCCCAGAGTTCCGCCGCATGCTTGCTGTAGTAGGTGATTACACCTGTAGCATCGCAAAAATAGACTGCAGCGGAATCGGAAGCGGAATCTACAAGGGTTTGATAGCGAGAAACGGTTGACCGCTCCCGCTCGTCCCGGAAGGGCGTGTCACGTGTCATAAAGCATTCAACTTTGGCTAGGCGAAGCGAAAGGGGTGCTTAGCAACCCCTAGGGGCGGAGCTTTTAGGCTCAGTGGGACTGTACGCCTATGCTCGACAGTACTCCTATTCGCGCTTTCGCGTACTGCTTGTTCGCCTGATCCCCCAAGGACCATAAACAGGGCTGCCACTCCTCGATTGCGGGCGTTCAATCGTGTTAAGCAGCCGGACTCTGCGCTTGCGTGGACTTGTCGCCGAGCACCTTTAATTGACGAAGGACCGACGCCTGCGAAATGGGACTTTTCCAGGATTTCTTGACAATGTTTCAAGAAGGAAAGGCCCGCCGACTCTTGCCGGCGAGCCTCACGCGAGTTCCAAAGGTATACGTCGTCTAGATCTGCGTGCCGAGAGCTTCGCGTATTGATGTGCCTGGCCTTAACGCGTTGACCAAGCCTTGCCGAATAGTCGAATCGTTGACTTGGAAAACGGACAGCGTCTCGAAACCATTCTCACCGCGTAAATAGAGCTTGATCTCATTTGCAGTTGAGAAGACTTCGAGAATTATCGCGCCGTTAACGTGCGGCATCGATTCCGGGTGGTCCGATATACAGTTCGACCAGTGCTCCGGTTCCCCGATTACGTCGCGAACAGTCTGAATGTCCATGCTGTAGCTCCTTCTGCGAGGTTGGCTGCATACATTTGACGGCTAAGAATCTAGCTGTGTCGGACGGACTGCAATTTAGCGTCAACCTACAAAAAATCAAGTGGGGTACCACCTCAGAGCCATGCACTTCGGAAAATTCCTACACGCTGTAGGAATAAATCTCGACGAGGCCGGGGACAAGCAACCGAACTGCAACCGGCCCGAGTTGCCTGAGTCGTCACACATTGGCGCGGGGCGGTATTTGATCAATCAGTGGTCCCGCGCTTTGATGTTGCATGACACATGGATGCCAGTGATTCACATTCATGATGCCTACCGCCGCCAATAACGACTTTGGGGGATCTGTCTTACATGTTCGTCGTCCGTGCCGTGCTACAAGCAGGTACCGAAAATCAGATTAGGGGAAGTAGCATGGCCAATCCCAACAAATCCCATCGCGCCGACGCCATTGCACTGTTGAAAGCCGATCATCGAAAGGTCAATGGCCTATTCAAGCAATACGAGAAATCGAAGAACGAAGGCGTAAAGGGCAAGTTAGCCGAAGAGATTTGCCTTGAGCTTTCCGTTCACACGACAATTGAAGAGGAACTCTTCTATCCGGCCGTAAAAGAGCCGGTGGAAGCGGACATGTACGACGAAGCGTATGTTGAGCATGACGGGGCCAAGGTTCTGATTGCTGAACTGTTGAAGGGCAGCGTCTCCGACGAGTTCTACGACGCGAAAGTCACAGTGTTATCCGAGATGATCAAGCACCACGTGAAAGAAGAGGAACAGCCCGGCGGACTTTTTGCGCAGGCACGCAAAGGCGATATCGATTTTGTAGCCTTGGGCAAGGCTATGAAGTCCCGCAAACAGGACCTCCTTGCGAAGATGAAGAGTTCAGGCATACCGACGCCCGCCACTCGGTCGATGAAGGGCGTGGAACTGGATCGCAGCAAGCCCGTCGACTAACCGTCACCGCGCAACCAAAAAACAACCGCCCCGAGCCAACCTGAGACAACTCAGGCCAACCCGAGGCGGTCGTGATTTCAGGCAGATCAGCTTGTTAGGTTTTCTCAGGCTGGCTCAGGTTGCACTCATCAAGTCGTGAAAATCCGCGTGTCGGTGGTTCGATTCCGCCCTTGGCCACCATTTCAAATAATGGCATTCGTC
Source organism: uncultured Gammaproteobacteria bacterium (assembly GCA_963775415.1). Lineage (GTDB taxonomy): Bacteria > Pseudomonadota > Gammaproteobacteria > Steroidobacterales > Steroidobacteraceae > SCUD01. Next base: position 471,307 of record CAVZIO010000002.1, on the reverse strand, counting down.
GTTCGTCGAGTCTCGCAGCTAGCAGCCTCAACTAATACTTTCTCGGGTCGCACCGACGACCTAGATCCGGATGCAGACTTCAATCAATTCGTGACTGCCCAGCACGTGCCCGACTCATTGAAAGTAGCGGGCGGCTCGCTGAAGAGACCCTCGCCTCCTTGAGCAGTTGGTAAATGAACACCCGCCTATTGAAGCTTCTTAGCGCCGGCCGGTATCACGGCCGCACTGGCATCGGATGCCTTGAAGGCGCGGCAACGTCGTTTGCGGCTCAAATCTGACAATCTTCTAGAGCTTTTCTAAGGCAGGTGGCTCGTCGACTGTTCTCAATTGACGATAGGCCAAAGGTCCAATTGTTGTTTTTGCACACGACATATAGACAACGCGTTGGTTGGTGTTCCTTTGAACGCCAGCTTGTTTCCTGGCTGATCTTTGGCGGTTAGGAGCACTGCCGCCCCCACATCTTGGAGAATGAACATGCCTGAAACGAAGTCGACAGCGCCAGAAAGCGCAAGGAGCCTCGTCCCACCCGCAGGCCTCACTTCCATTGAATCGGAAGGCACTTTAATCAAGGCGGCCGCCGATGTGAAACCGGTTGAGAAAGCGGCTATTCGGCCATTTCGAGTGGAGATTCCAGAAGCGGAACTGGCCGATTTGCGTCGGCGCATCAAGGCCACGCGGTGGCCGGAGAAGGAGACCGTCGCGGACACGTCGCAGGGCGTGCCTCTTGAGCCACTCCAGGAGTTAGCTCACTACTGGGCAACGGACTACGACTGGCGCAAGTGCGAGGCGAAACTCAATGCTCTGCCCCAGTTCACCACCGAGATCGACGGGCTCGAGATCCACTTCATCCACGTGCGTTCGAAGCATGAGGGCGCACTGCCAGTCATCATCACGCACGGATGGCCGGGCTCGATCCTCGAGCAGATCAAGCTCGTCGGACCGCTCACCGACCCGACAGCCTTCGGCGGCCGCGCGGAGGACGCATTCGATGTCGTGATCCCGTCGATCCCGGGCTATGGGTTCTCGGGCAAGCCGACGGCGACCGGCTGGGATCATGCCCGCATGGCGCGCGCATTCATCGTGCTAATGAGGCGCCTGGGATACCAGCGATATGTCGCGCAGGGCGGCGACGTGGGCGGACAGGTCACGGACGCCATGGCGCTCGAGGCGCCCGCGGAGCTCGTGGCGATACATACCAACTTCCTGTTCGCCCTCCCGCAGGAGGTGGCCAACGCGATCCAGGCCGGCGCACCGCTGCCATCCGATGCTACCGACCTGGAGCGACGCGCATTGGCCAAGCTGCAGGCCTTCTTCACCAAGAACGCGGCCTACGCAATCGAGATGGCGACGCGTCCGCAGACGCTCTATGGCAACGCCGATTCACCGGTCGCTCTTGCTGCCTGGCTGATCGACCACGGCGACGGCGACGACCAGCCGGCGGCGACGGTTCTCGAGGCGATGCGCACGCCGACCAAGGGTCAGCCCGCGGAACGGCTGACGCGCGACGACGTGCTCGACAACATTACCCTCTACTGGCTGACCAACACCGGGGTCTCGTCGGCCCGCAGCTACTGGGACAACAAGCCGCCGTACTTCCTTCCCAAGAAATTCTCCATTCCGGCTGCGTTTACTGCCTTCCCCGGCGAGATCTACCAGCCCTCCCGGCGCTGGGCGGAGGGCGGCTATTCGAACCTCGTCTACTTCAACGAGGTGGACAAGGGCGGGCATTTCGCGGCGTGGGAAGAACCACTGCTCTTCGCGTCGGAGATGCGCGCGGCGTTCAAATCGCTGCGAAATTAGTCTGGCGTTCGAGAGAAGCCCGCGGACAGTTGTCTGCGGGCTTCACTCTTGAGGAGCATACACATGGACATAAAAGAGATCGTGAAGGACAACGAAGTCCGGTTCGCGAAATATCGGCGAGGATATGCGTACTACACCGTCCGCGTTCCGTCGGAAGGCACCGACTACATGTTTCCAGTGCCGTTATCCGACACTGGCATCGCCACGCTCCATGCCACTGACAAGGCCCTGGTATTCATGCGCTACATCCGCAAGGCGCTCGAGGAAGGCACTTTTGTCAAAGCCACCGGGTGAGCTCCTCGCAGGGGCCTAGGCGCCGACCGACTTGATCGGCGCGGTCGGTCGCCGTTCGGTCACGGTACGAGCAACTCGTTGAGCGCGTTGGATCTTCGCGGCAGGTCGTCGCAGCTGGTGTCGCGCGGGTCGGCATAGGTTCGGTCCGACGCAGCGCGGGCCGAGGCCGCCAGATAAGATCTACCGGCTCTTCGACTTGCGAGCGGCGAGGGCGACTGTGCCTGCGACTGAAAATCCGCGTGTCGGTGGTTCGATTCCGCCCCTGGCCACCATTTCTCACCCTGATTGCGGGATGGGTGCGTGCACCCTTGTGATGCTGGCATCCGACCGCCGGCTTGAATGGCGAGAAGATTCCGCTCGGGCTGTCGCGATAGATCCAGACGTGCCAGTCGAAATGCGGCATGGACTCATGCGCCTCGTCGGCTGCGGTGGCGGGATCGTCAACCATGTAGTCGTAAGGCACCCCCGTAGAAACTCGGCGGTGCCGCATGGCCGCTCGCCGTCCAAGCAGCGCTGAACACCAGGTTCTCCACGGCCACGAGTTCCATCGAGCCGTCCGCCTGCGGCTCGAAGATCAGGATCGCGGGTACGCGGAAATCGGTGTGCGTCCCGCTTCCATCGACCCTAGGCGAAGGCGGTGCCGTAATGCCAAGGAGATCCGGACGGAAATAGTGCACTCCCATGGCGCCGTAAGATGTGGGGCGGCCCATCATGTCGGCTGTATCGCAGAGGTCGGCAGGATCGCGAATATAGCCTTCGGCGAGAGCGACGTTGACGTCGCGGAATCGTTCCGTGGCATTGCGGACTTCGGTAAGCGTGGGCTCGCCCGGACCGGGAGAACCCGGCAAATCAGGCCGGGCTGCCTTGGTGCAGGCGGCCAGGACCAGGCCCGCGATCGCAAGGCCGAGAATTGTCTTTAGTGCGGAAGTCATGACTTCTCGCTTGCCGAATCAGACGGTTTGAAACTTCTTTTCTCGCAATGACCCGGCGAAGCCGTACATGACCTCGTTGACCTTTGGCCAGCTCTGAAGCTCCTTCATCCGACCGAGCCAACGCTGGACGTTCGGGTAGCCTTCGAAGGTACAACCGATCAACTCTCCCGCCGTGACCAGGCAGGCACCAAAGTAGTCGGCGATGGAAATCCGATTATTGGCAACGTAGTCATTTTGGCCCAGCATGTTGCGGTCAAGTATCTCCAGCCATGTTTTTGCCTTGTCCTTGCCCCATGCAATCGTTCCCTGTTGCTGCTCGTCGGTCGGGCGCTTGTGGTGCGGGAAAACTTGCGGGTATAGGAGTCCGTAACCGAAGTCCCGATAAAACTGGGTATTGAACCAGTCCATCGCCTCATCCACCTTTGCACGCTGCTTGGCGTCCTTCGGATACTCGGGGGCGTCGAATCTGGACGCCAGATACTTGAGGATTGCGGAGCTTTCGGCCATGCGGAAATCGCCGTCTTCGAGGACAGGCACCAAGTGACACGGATTAATTGACGAGAATGCGGCCCCGTGGTGTTCACCTTTCATTAGGTCCACGAACTGCTCAGTGACGGGCATTTTCTTTTCTGCAACGAGCAGGCAAACCGGACGGCACGCCGTCGATACCGGATTCATGTAGAGCGTTACGGCCATGGGTGGTCTCTGGTTTGGGAGGCTTTGGCGATTGTCAACTCGGTTCGGCTCGATTGCCAGCCATTTAACTCGACGTTCACGGGAAGGGTTAAATTTGCGAGGGAGCTCATCACGAGCGTCCTCGCGGGCTCAGCCAAAGAAGCGATTCATGCCGCGGACTTGCAGCGGATTGAAAGTCCGCGTGTCGGTGGTTCGATTCCGCTCCTGACCATTATTGTGGAGGAGCCCGAGCCGCCGGACGACTTGAATGATTGCGAGGGGCGCGTGGAACGCGCGACTTGTCGCCGACCAAAAAGAAGACCTCAACGCGCGCTCTCTCTAGCTGAGATTGACCGGCACCTATGGTAGCTTCAAGTGCTTGCATGGCTTCCGTCAAACGCATGGTTGCCGATCGAGCATCGTCTTGGGCGGCCTGCTCTTCGCGGTCCATGGCTTCCGCTGCCAACCTTGTGGTCTCCCGCAAGAAGCTGCCACGTGCAGGCCGCATAACGATGACTACATCCGCAGGTTGATTAGCATTGCTGACTTGCCGAAAGTCGGATTCGACTTCTTCATGACCGCCACGGATTACAACCACCGACGTATCAGCTTTGCCGATGTGATTGGATGCCGGTGGATTCGCCGTCGTGGCCAACGGCAGGAAAAAAGCGGCAATGAGTATCCCGGACCTGTTCCGGATAGTCGTTGTCATGGAGCCTCATTTCGCCTGCGGCTTCGCCCGCGCCCACAGCGCCCGACCGGCCTTCGCCAGCAAGTTGCGAGCAACTGTCCGCGAGCCTACCCCTCAATGGAGAGGGCGTCTTGAAATTTCTACCCCTAGTCCTGTACTACGTGCCTGACGCGGGGGCTTACGGAACCTCTGCGGGAGTCTTGCGGGACTCAGCCCTGCGCGGTCCTGCATCGTGAGGCATTCCTGGCGACGGGCGCCCCGGCTAACCAGGTGATGTAGTTGATGTTGCGGTTATCAGTTTGTGACTGAAAATCCGCGTGTCGCTGGTTCGATTCCGCCCTTGGCCACCACCTCCCTTGGGTGCATTCCGGTCACACGCCCGTCGCCGTTGACCGCAAGAAATGCGTCCTCGACGCCTTTCGTGGTTGCCAGGTCGAATCGCAAATTGTGTCTGTCGATTTTCGGTGTCGCCAATCGACTAGGAGTGTAGGACCGATACACGAATCAAGGAGATAACCCATGCAGTTCATGATGCTGATGATCCCGAATGTCTATAGAGGCAACAAGAAGTTGGAGGGCTTTGTGCCCGACCGCAAGGATATGGAACCGATGGGCCGCTTCAATGAGGAGATGGGCGAGGCCGTCAAGATCCTGTCGCTGAACGGGCTTCATCCGCTGTACACCGGCGCACGAGTTTCGTTCGGCAAAAGCAAGCCGACAGTGACCGATGGGCCGTTCATCGAAACGAAAGAAGTGCTGGGCGGCTATTGGCTTGTGGAAGCCGATTCGAAGGAACAGCTTGTGCAATGGGCGCTGCGGTGTCCCGCCGTCGAAGGCGACGTGATCGAGATCCGTCAGGTTTTTGGCGAGGCGGACTTCGCCAGCAAATAGCGGGATGTCATCGGCTTGGTGGAGCCGTCGCCGCGCCCTTCACGGCCGCCTCGATTGTGGCGACGTCAATCTTCGTCATCGTCATCATCGCATCGAACGCGCGCTTGGCGACATCGCCGCCACGAGCCATCGCATCGGTCAGCACGCGAGGCGTAATCTGCCAGGACAGTCCCCATTTGTCCTTGCACCAGCCACACGCGCTCTCCTTTCCGCCGTTGCCGACGATGGCATTCCAATACTTATCAGTCTCTGCCTGATCTTCGGTCGCGATCTGGAAGGAGAACGCCTCGCTGTGCTTGAATGCCGGCCCGCCGTTGAGGCCGATGCAGGGGAGCCCGCAGACCGTGAACTCTACGGTCAGCACGTCGCCCGCCTTGCCGCTTGGGAAGTCGCCCGGCGCGCGGTGCACCGCGCCGACACTGCTGTCGGGAAATGTCTGCGCGTAGAAGCGCGCGGCTTCCTCGGCATCCTTGTCGTACCACAGGCAAAGCGTGTTCTTGTTCATTGCACTATCCGTTATTGCCCACGGAAAACATGGTAAGGGTAAGTGCATGCGCCGAGGTTGTATAGGACAAAGAGGCGGTATATGCGTCGGATTGAAGACGACATGGTTTCAGGGTGCAAACGAAGGGGGCGACTGCGCCTGCTACTTAAAATCCGCGTGTCGGTGGTTCGATTCCGCCCCTGCCCCCACAAGATCCGCGGAATTAGCACTATCATGCGCGAACCGTACAACTGCCTAAGCTGCGTTAAACATCCAAAGGGCGTCGCCATGAAGAAATTTGTATTGGCTTTTCTCATTTCGCTCTTCGTGCCGGCCGTTTCGGCGCAGGAGCAAACCGCTCCCAAGTACAAGGCCGAGGTTCCGCCGTCGGTCACGACGCCCGACACCGTGCAGACCCGCATCGGCACGCTGAAGTTCTTCGACGGCCTGCCCGACGAGGCGACCGTCAAGACGGTCTATGACAACCTCGACTTCGTTCGCGGCGTGGAAGCCTTCTTGATGGGCATGCCGGCAGCCAATGTCCAGGGCCTGCGACGGGGCTTTATCGAAGGCGGCTTCCCGCCGAACCAGGGCTTCGGCATTTCCGAGGGCCTGGCGGACGCCCGCTCGCTCTTCCTGACCCCGAACACGGTCGTGGTCTACACCTGGGGGATCATCGACGTAAAGGATGGACCGATGGTGCTGCAGGTGCCGCCCGGCGTGCTGGGTATTCTCGATGATGCCCACTTCCGCTTCGTTACCGATGTCGGGCTGTCGGGACCCGACCAGGGCAAGGGCGGCAAATACCTGGTGGTTCCGCCCGGCTACACCGGCACGCTTCCGCCGGAGAGCGAGGGCTATTTCGTGAAGAAAACTCACACCTACAGCAACGTCGTCATCATGCGTGCCTTCGTCCAGGGGAGCGATCTGGCGACCATCGTGAAGAACGTGAAAACGAATGCCGCGATGTACCCGCTCTCCGCCGCGGCGAAGCCGCAGCCCACGAAGTTCGTGAACTTCTCGGGTATGCAGATCAACACCGTCCACGCCAACGATTTCACCTTCTACGAGGAACTGAACGAGGTCGTGCAGCACGAACCGGACGACTTCCTAGAATCTGAAGTGGTGGGAATTCTCGCCTCGATCGGCATCAAGAAAGGCAAGCCGTTCGCGCCCGATGCGCGGATGAAGGCGATCCTCACCGACGCGGCGGCGGTGGCCAACGCCACGTCGCGCGCGATGACATTCGCCTCGCGCGACCCACTGACCAAGGTCTGGCCCGACCGGCACTGGATCACCACCTTCACGCACCTGAACCACGAGTTCGCTGATGGCGGCGAACGGAATCTGGATGCGCGCACCATGTCCCTCTACTACTTCACCGGCATAACGCCGGCGATGGCGAGCCCGAAGCTGGGCCAAGGGGCGGCCTACGTGTACACGGCCCGCGATGGGAAGGGCGAATGGCTCGACGGCAGCAAGAACTACAAGGTCACGCTGCCACCCAACATTCCGGCCAAGCGGTTCTGGTCGTTCAACGTCTATGACAACCAGCACCGTTCATTCCTGGAGACCGACCAGAAAACCGCGGGCCTCGACAGCACGCTTCCCGGCGTGAAGAAGAACGCTGACGGTTCGGCGACGGTGTGGTTCGGCCCGAAAGCGCCCGCCGGCCAAGAAGCCAACTGGGTTCAGACGTGGCCCGGAAAAGGCTACAACGTGATCTTCCGGCTCTACGGGCCGCTGGAAGGCTGGTTCGACAAGAGCTGGAGGCCGGGCGATCTGGAATTAGTGAACTGAATAATGCGATTGAAAGCCAATGAAGCGCCTATGGAGACCTAATCATGAAGACTGAACTCTCAAGACGCACTGTCATCGCTGGCGGCGCGATCGCACTCATCGAGGCCACGATGACCGGCTCCATGACTGCACAAGCGCAATCGCAAAAACCTGAAGGCGAGGGGGCACCCGCTGGCGATCCCAAGGACGCGCGGGGAGCCGCCATCAAGACCCGTACGGCCTCGTGCAACTGCGGACAGCTGCGCGTCACATGTAAAGGCCCCGACCCCGAGCGGATTTCCTTGTGCCACTGCAACTTGTGCCAGAAGCAGTCGGGCAGCGTCTTCGCCGTGCAAGCGCGATTCCCAAAAGAGCAGGTGACGATCGAAGGCAAGTCGACTGTGTGGACGATTCCCATCGAAGACGCAAAGGCGCTCCCGTATCGCAACTGCGTCGTCCTGGGCGGCGGAGGCACGTTCCATTTCTGTGCCGTGTGCGCTTCGACCGTTTACTACACAGCTGACGCCGATGAAGCACGGATTGGTGTAAAGATCGGCGCCTTCGCGGACCCGACGTTTCCGCCGCCGATGATTTCCGGCTTCGAAGCGTATCGGCATCCGTGGGCGCTAAACACCGCAGCCCTTCCCATGCAGCATGTGGCCTAGCGACGGACCAGTCCGTTCAGACGATCTTGACGATGCACTAGGAGCTTCGACATGAATTTGGTCCACAAACAAATCGTTGTTTCAATGACCTGCGCTGTGGTCGCGGTCGCTGCTTACGCGGAGACTGCGGATAGCGTGAAGACGCGCATCGGTACCTTGAATTTCGAACAGGGCTACCCGACTGCCGAGACCGCGCAAAAGCTTTACGACGAGATGGATTTTCAGCGCGCCGTTCAGACTTTCTTGTGGTCCTTTCCGGCTGTTTCGTTCGAATCCATCCGTGTTGGGATCAAGCAAGGTCTCGGGGCCGATTACAACGATCTGATCATCGCCGACAACTTCGCCGACCCCAAGGGTGTCTGGCTCACGGCCAACGACACCACGATCTACGGCATGGTGAATGTCGATCTCAGCCAGGGACCCGTCGTCCTCGAGGTCCCGGCCGGGCCGGGTGTAGGCCTCATCGACGACTTCTGGCAGCGCGCGATCACCGACTTCGGCCTGCCGGGTCCCGACAAAGGCAAAGGCGGCAAGTATCTTCTCCTGCCACCCGGCTACAGCGGCGAGGTTCCCAAGGAAGGCTACTTCGTCCTGCAGGGCACGATGAACAACTACAACATCATGGATCGTGGCCTGGTGGAGAACAACGATGTCGCGGCGGCGGTAAACCTCATCAAGAATTTGCGGGTCTATCCGTGGAGCGAGCGCGGCAACCCCAAAGCGAACAAGGTCTTCTCCATGTCGGCCAAGGCGTACGATACGACGCCGCCCAACGGCATCGAATATTGGGCGCGACTCTCCGCGTTCATCAACAACAACCCCGTTCACGAGCGCGACCGCTTTTACATGGCCATGCTCAAGCCGCTCGGTATCGAGAAAGGCAAGGAGTTCAAGCCGGACGCGCGGCAACGCGCCATCCTCGAGGATGGCGCCAAGGTTGGCCACTCGATGGCGCGAACGCTCCTCTTCCATGCTGAGCAGCGCATCAGTAACGCGATCGCATTTCCAGGCACCCACTGGGCTTGGGTCGTGCTCTTGGATCACGACCAGGAAACCGACACTTACAGCCAGCTCGACGAGCGGCTGCACTATTTCTACGGTGCGATCTACATGTCACCCGCCATAGGCAGAAAGACGGCCGGCCCAGGCGCGACCTACATCCAGTCCTTTGCGGACAAGGACGGCAACCACTTCGATGGGGCCAAGTCTTACCGCTTGCACCTGCCCCCAAAAATACCGGTGTCGAGTTTCTGGTCGCTGACTCTCTACGACACGGGAACCCGTTCCATGGTGCAGAACACGCGCAACGACTCGGCGCTTTCCGGTTACGACAAACTCAAGACCAATGCGGACGGCTCGATCGATCTGTACTTCGGGCCCAAGGCCCCCGCGAGCCAGGAGACTAACTGGATTGAGACGCTGCCCGGCAAAGGCTTCTATCCGTTCTTCCGGTTCTACGGCCCCACGGAGGGCGCATTCGACGGGACATGGAAAATGCCGGACGTCGAGTTGGTTCCTTAGGGACGGACGTCACGCAATGACCGGATCGAAGCTGGATCGCTGGACGCAATATGCGGCGATTCTTGGAGCGCTCGTCACGGCCGGGTCGATGGTTTTCGGCGTGCTGACGTTCCGGCGCACTTCTGAAGAACAGCGACAGTCGATGGCACTCGGTGTACTTCAGGACTACCTCAAGCTATCCGTAGAACACCCCGAACTCGCAAGCTTCGAAAATGGCGAGTCCGTAGATATCCGGCATGCATGGTTTGCCGCCAATGCCTTGTTTACCGCCCAAACGCTTTGGAAACTGGAGGGCCATGATCCGCGGTGGGAGCGCATCATCAAGGCCATTATTCGCGACTACGCGAGCTATCTGGAGCGAGGTAAATTGGCTTGTGACGAGTACGAGCCGGAATTCGTCAATTACATAAAGACAAACGTTCCGACATTGAAGTGTGCGACGTGAGTCAGGAGCCGGAAATGCGCGCGATCATCGCAACAATCGTATCGGCACTGCTGTTGGGATTCGGCGGGTCTGCAGGTGCCGCGAGCAAGGCCGAGCAGCAGGCGGCGATCCGGAAGGGGGCTGCCGACACGCTCGCTGAACTCTACCAGGACACGACGAGTGCCAAGAAACTGGTTGAAAACGCGGCTGGATACGCCGTGTTCAGCAACTTCGGCATGAAAATACTGGTTGCCGGCGGGGGAGGCGGCAAAGGCATTGTGGTGGACAACAAAGCCAAGACAGAGACATTCATGAAGATGGCCGAGGTCCAGGCGGGCCTCGGTTTTGGCGTCAAGAAATTTCGCCTCGTGTGGGTATTCGAGAACAAGGCGGATCTCGACAAGTTCGTCAGCTCCGGCTGGGAAATTGGCGCACAGAGTACGGTCGCCGCGCAGTACCAGGGCGAGGGAAGTGCCTATGCAGGAGCTGTGGCGATCAAGCCGGGCGTCTGGCTGTATCAACTCACTGGTGACGGTCTTGCGCTCGAATTGACCGCCAGAGGCACCAAATACTTCAAGGACGATGAACTGAATTGAGCAACTGGAGAGTTGTCCGTGACGCAGCCACGCTGAGCCAACCTGAGACGATTCAGGCCAACCCGGGGTGGTTTGCGAAGTCGGCGAAATCAGGCTGCCAGGTCTTTTCAGGTCGGCCAAGTCGTGGGTAACATTCATCTCGAGTTAGGCTCGGCATTTCAATTGAGGGCGCTGTCATGACGATTTCCAGGGAATCATGGACGATTGTTTCTGGCCTTGTTGCGGCCTTGCTGGCGGCAGCGGCCCTGGCCCAGGAGGCCCACGCGCCTGCGGAAACGTTGACGAACTCGTTCCCGAAGAAGAGCTACTCACCGCACGCGGGGCGGAATATCCCGACGCGCCCCTTATTCGGCGACACCCACGTGCATACCGGCGCATCGATGGACGCGGGCGCCTTTGGCTCCCGCCTAGGACCCGCCGATGCCTTCCGGTTCGCGAGCGGCGAAGAGATCACGGCCTCGAACGGCATGCGCATCAAGCTGTCTCGCCCGCTCGATTTCATAGTGGTCGCCGATCACTCCGACAACATGGGATTTTTCCCCAAGCTGTTCGCCGGCGACCCTTCGTATCTTGCGGATCCAACCGGCAAGAAGTGGTACGACGACATTCAGAAAGGCGGCGAAGCGGCGGTGGCGGTCGCGACCGACGTCATCGACAGGTTCTCGAAAAACACCTTCCCGCCGGCGCTGGCTTCCCTGCCGGGTACCAAGACCTATCGCGATGCTTGGGAAGTCACGATCAAGGCAGCGGAGGCCTACAACAAGCCCAACCAGTTCACCGCGTTCATCGGCTTCGAGTGGACCTCTAATACCGGCGGCAACAACTTGCACCGTGTCGTGATCATGCGCGACGGCGCCGACAAGGCAGGCCAGGTTGAACCGCTCGCGACGATCCGCCCGACCGGCAGCGACGATCCGAAGGACCTGTGGAAATACCTGCAGGCCTACGAGGACAAGACTGGCGGCGAGGTCCTGGCAATCGCGCACAACGGCAACCTGTCGAACGGGATCATGTTCCCCGAGATCGACTCCTTCACCGGCAAGCCCATCACGAAGGAATACGCCGAGACGCGCGCGCGCTGGGAGCCGCTGTACGAGGCCACCCAGATCAAAGGCGACGGCGAGGCACATCGTTATCTCTCGCCGACCGACGAGCTGGCCGGCTACGAGATCTGGGACAAGTTCAACCTGAACATGACCGTGCCGAAAGAAAAGGACATGCTTCAGTACGAGTATGCGCGCACCGCGCTGCAGATCGGCCTGCAGCTCGAAGCGAAGCTCGGCACGAATCCCTACAAGTTCGGCATGATCGGATCGACCGACACGCACACAGCGCTCTCGACCGCTGACGAGGACAACTTCTTCGGCAAACACAGCGGCACGGAACCGAATCCGAAGCGAATGACGCATCCGGTCGGCTGCTTTGGCGACAACTGCATTATCGGCTGGCAACAGGCAGCGTCCGGCTACGCGGCCGTTTGGGCGTCCGAGAACACGCGCGAATCGATTTTCGAGGCGATGGAGCGCAAGGAAACGTACGCGACCACCGGCCCGCGCATGACCGTGCGCTTCTTCGGCGGCTGGGATTTTGTGGCGGCTGACGCCGCGAACCGTCTGCCGGCTGACGTCGGTTACGCCAAGGGCGTGCCCATGGGCGGGGACCTCCGCTCTGCGCCCGCAGGCAAGTCGCCGACCTTCCTGGTCGGCGCAATGAAGGATCCACTCTCCGGCAACCTCGATCGCATCCAGATCGTCAAGGGCTGGGTCGACGCGAAGGGCGCGCGCCAGGAGAAGGTCTACGACGTCGCCTGGTCGGACAACCGCAAGCCCGGCGCGAACGGCAAGCTACCGGCGGTCGGGAACACGGTCGACGTCGCGAACGCAACCTGGACCAACACGATCGGCGCATCCGAACTGATCACCGCGTGGAAGGATCCAGACTTCGATCCGAAGCTGCGCGCGGTTTACTACGCTCGCGTGATCGAGATCCCGACGCCGCGCTGGACGACCTACGACGCCAAGTTCTTCGGCATCGAGATTCCGGAAGGCGTGCCCACCTCCACGCAGGAACGGGCCTACACCTCGCCGATCTGGTACACGCCCTGATGAATCGCGCGGTTACTTGACCGTGTAGCCGCGCGATTCGAGGCTGGCAGACATGCCGCGCCTGAAGTTGTCGGCGAACCGAAAATCCGCGTGTCGGTGGTTCGATTCCGCCCCTGATCTGCATCGACTACAGGTATGCGAGCAGGTCATCCAACATTGCACACCGGCTGCGTCGTTCCTTTTCCGCAGCCGGTGTTGCGACTTCGTCAGCGACGGACGCTGACCTCGGCGCGCCCTATGGCGGTCCGCAATCCGTGCGGCGGATTACCACGCGGCGGTTGAGCGCCCGGCCTTCCGGCGCCGAGTTATCCGCTATCGGATTCGCCTCGCCGTACCCGACGAACGTCATGCGCCCTGACGCCACACCCTTCGACTCCAAATACTTGAGAGCGGACTCAGCCCGCGACTGCGACAACTTGAGGTTGTAGTCGTCGTCACCCGTGCTGTCGGCGTAGCCGCCCACTTCACCGCCGACGAACTGCAGGTCGATGAGTCGAGCCGCAACGGTGTCGAGTCTTGCCATGTCTTCGGGTGTCAGCTCGGCCGAATCGAACTGGTACTGCAACTGGACCGTTACGTCGCAAGGACAGCCGAGAGGACCGACCCGGTCGCCAGGAGTCGTGTTCGGGCAGCGATCGGTGTCGTCCGTAACGCCGTCTCCGTCCGTATCCGGCGGTACGGAGGCAACCGCCGCGGGCTCAGGTTCGGCCGTGCCGCAGCATGCACCTCCCGCTGTTGCGAAGCCGGGACCCTTGCCGATAAACCAGAGAATGAGCAACAGCAGTACCAGCAGCGCCGCGATTATCGCGTGCCAGCGATTCCACGCCGCGTACTGCTCGGGCGTTCGTCCGTTGATGAGTCTGGTCATGACATGCCTCCGTCAAGCGCGGGGCCCGACCGTTGTTTGTTTCGAGGATGCTCTGCCTAGCAGCCAGCTGGAAAGCCAGCCGAGCAGGGCGCCGAAGAGTAACCACCAGAAGCAACATCCGAGTCCGGACATTTGAGTCTCCCCATGGTGTTTTGGCCGATGACTACGGCCAATGACGGGTCTAGTGCGCGATTAGCCCCAGTGCCGCCGTTGCCGCCGCCCCCCAAGAATCAGGGAACCCGATTTGCGGCTTGTGCGGCATCTGCCAAATAGCGCTTTTGAAGGCGATTATCAAGTCCGGGGCCGATTTCAGGGTCCGGACTCGCGGTGCGGGCGAGTTGGCTGCCGGTGCCCGGACAAGGTACTGTCGGGAACGACAGGACCCGTGTCTTTGCGTCGACTTGCAGTCATCGTGCTTTCAGTTGCGGGAGCCATGCTCCTCGCGATCGTGCTTTACCTCGCTCTCGCCGATCTGGGCCGACACAAGGGCCAGGTCGAGGCCCTCGTCACGAAGCAGTTGGGCCGGCCTTTCGCGATCGACGGAGCTTTCGAACTCAAAGTGCTGCCATCAATCTGGGTCCTCGCCGAGCGAGTCCGCGTCGGCAACACGGAATGGGGCACGAAGCCGCAGATGCTGGAAATCGGTCACTTCTCGACGCACATCGGGTTCTGGTCGCTGATCTCAGGCCCGGTGGATATCCGTTCGTTCGAACTGCGCGAAGTCACGGTCCTGCTCGAAAAAAACCGCGAGGGCGAGGGTAACTGGACGCTGTCGGACAGGCACAAATCCGAAGAAGTGGCCTCGCTCGACTCCGGCGTCACTGAATTCCCGGCAGTAGTCCAGCACGCGGAACTCAGTAAAGTGGAGATCACCTATCGCGAGCCCGGTGCGCCGGACCGCGTCGCGCTTCTTGAGTCGTTAACCATCAAACCCGGCACCGACGGCCTTCTGGCGATCTCCGGCGATGGAAAGCTCGACAGGTACAGGACGAAAGTGGACGGACACCTGGGTCCCATCGAAGCGCTTTTCTCGGGACGGGACATCCGCATGGCGATGCAGGCTGCCGTCGAAAGACTGCAACTCGACATCAATGGCAGCCTTGGCCGTCTCGATCCGCTGTATGGCGCGGATCTCGCCCTGAAACTCGAACATCCGGATTTCGGCGGGTTGCTCGAAAACCTTCGATTGCCGGCTGTTGCAACCGGCACGCTCAATGTCGACATCCGGCTGAAAGACGCGGGCGAGCTGAGCCAGCTCGATCTCGACGCGAAGCTCGGCGACAGCACGGCGAAAGCCAACGGAACGCTCCGCACGCTTGGCCTGCCAGGCTCGGACCTGGGATTCGAAGTCCATGTTGCTGACTTGGCTCGGCTCGCGAAGGTTTTTGATATCACAGCGGTGCCGGCTGGGGACTTCAGGCTGGGCGGTCGCATTGCGTCCTCGCGCCAAGTCATCACGCTCAGCGAACTCCGCGCCGAGTTGGCCGGGGCGCTGGCAAAAGCGGACGGCACGATCCGTCTGGCTCGCGACCGGGGCGCCGACATCCGCTTCGAGGTGAGCGCCGAAAACCTGACGAGACTGCGCGAAGGGCTCCCGGAGATCACCTTCGCGATGAAAGGAAACTTCGTCGAAAGCCGCGACAGGTTCGAACTCAGGGATTTCACTTCGCGAATCGGCAAGACCGAGGTTTCCGGATCGGCGTTGATGATGCGGACGGACAAGAGCCGCGTCGAAGTCGAGATCGCCTCGCCCCGTATCGACCTCACGCCGTTTACCGCGAAAGAGGCGGACAGCAAGGCGAACACTCAATTGGCGGGGGCTGCGAGCGTGCCGCCCACGGACTCAAAACTGTCTGCGGAAGAGCAGAAGGGTAAATACGTCTTCAGCGAGAAGCCCATTGCGCTCGACGGGTTGACGCGCACCGATGCAAAGCTGCACTTCGTGGTGAACGAGATGAAGCTCGCCGAGAGAATGCTGAAGGACCTGGATGGCACGCTGGTCGTCGGCGCCGGGCAGCTGGCGTTCGAAGGACGCGCGCGGGGCGGCAATGGGGGCACGATCGAGAGCGTGTTCAACCTGAAATCGACGGGCGACGAGGCTGCCGACTTCGAACTCAAGCTGAGCGTCAAGGACTTGCGGGCCGGCTTTGGCGCAGGCGAGGGGATCGACCCCAGTCTCGTTCCGCCGACTAACGTGGAGGCGCGACTCCGGGCAAGCGGCGTTTCAGCGCGCCAGATGGCCTCATCCAGCAACGGGCTCGTCTTGCTGACGCTAGGTCCCGGCAGGATCAAAAGTGGCGCTGTCGACGCGCTCGGGGGCGGCGTCCTCGGCCAGCTAGCGGGCAAGTTGAATCCGTTTTCGGCCCAGGACCCGTTTGCCCAGCTGGACTGCACCGTTGCCCGGGTCGACATTACGGGCGGCCAGGCGACGGTCGAACCCGTGCTCGTGCAGACAGAAAAGGTCACGATCACTGCGGCCGGCAAGGTGGATCTTCACACCGAGGATCTCAAGGTCGACTTCAACACCCGTCCACGCGAAGGCATTGGCGTCAGCCCGGGAATGTTTACCAATCCCTTTATCAAGCTCGAAGGAACACTCGCGAGCCCCAGGGTGGCGATTGGCGGCAAAGGCGTGGTATCCGGTGCAGTCGCCGCGGCAACCGGCGGCGTATCGGTCGTCGCAAAAGGGCTCGTAGACCGCGCACGCGGCGAAGCGGACATGTGCAGGGAGACACTCGCACAAGCGACGCACCCAGCGGCGCGAGCGGATAACGAGCCAAAAGCCGCCGCCAAGCCATGACTGAGAGGTCTGGTGTAGGCTCTACATCCGGCGATTCGGGGGATGGGACACTCTTTCATGTACTCGGCTGTCATCCGAGTCATTGTCAGCGCCGTACTGGCCGTCGGGGCTTTCGGTGGCACGAATACCCTGGCGCAGGACTCGCCGGGCCGCGCTGAGTACGTGTCGCGCGCCCGATCCGGGACGCAGGGTGGAGTGCGTGTTTCCGCGGCGGCACTTTCGGCCGAAGAGAGCGCCGCCGTGTACGGGGCCCCGCTTGCCGACAAGTTGATCCAGCCGGTCTGGGTCGAGGTCGAGAACAACGAGGGCGTCCCCTACTGGTTCATGTTTGCGGGGCTCGACCCCGATTTCTTTCCCGCATCGGAAGGGGCCGAAGCAATGGCCCCCCGCGACTCAAGCCGCAAGCTCGCGGAGCTGGATCGCCGTTTCAGCGAACTGGCGTTCAGGAATCCCGTTCCACCCGGGGAAATCGTGTCTGGCTTCGTCCTCACGAACCTCCATGAGGGCGCGAAGCTCCTTCAGGTCGACTTGTTTGCGGAGCAACGAAGCCACAGTTTCTCTTTCCTGGCTACAGTTCCCGGCCTGCGAACCGACTACCAGGAGAGCGGGGTCTTCGATCGCGATCAAGCTGCGACCGATGACGGCGTCGTCAACTTCACGAACGATGCGGAGTTCGCGACGGCCCTGGAGGCAATGCCGTGTTGCGCGACCAACAAGGACGGCTCGCGCAATGGCGACCCGCTGAACCTCGTCATCATCGGAGGCGTCGAGGACGCCTTCGCTTCGCTGGTTCGCCGCGGCTGGAGCCCGACGGAGGTGACCTGGAAGGGTTCGGTGATGCGGATGATGAGCTCCGCCCTGTCCCGGGAGCGATACCCGTATGCGCCGATCAGCAACCTATACCTGTTTGGCCGCCCGCAGGACATCGCGCTGCAGAAGGCGCGTGACAACATCCACCAGCGGAATCACCTGCGACTATGGCGAAGCTCGATGCTTTACCACGGCAAGCCCGTCTGGGTGGGCCAGATCAGTCGTGACATCGGCAGCCGGATGACCATCCATTCGCCGACACTCACCACGCACAAGATCGATCCCGACGTGGACGAGGCCGCCAGGGCCCTGATTGAAGATCTCGTCTATTCCCAGGGGCTTCGTGCGATCGGGCTGGTGAAAGGTGTAGGCGCGGCACCGAAGAGCGCCCCGCGTGAGAACCTGACGACCGATCCCTACTACACAGGCGGAATGCGCAGCGTGCTGCTGTTTGACAGCGAACTGACTTCCCTGACGCAAATCGAGTTGCTTCCGTGGCAGCCCTTTGAGCAAGGGTTCTTGAAGCAGCCGATCGAAAACGCAGAGCCATGAACAGGGTCTCGGCGCGCCTTGGCCCAGCAGGACACCTCACCGGTCTGGTCTGCCTGGTGATCCTTCTTTCCGGTTGCGCCACATGGACGGCACCCAGCGACTCCGGCAACACGCTGTTGCGGGCACGGGCCGTTACGGAAGTTGGGCGCGGCGTGGAGGTCAGCGCCACTGTGCTCGGCCCCGAAGACTGCATTCGCATGCTGGGGACGGATGTCACCGAAAACGGTGTGCAGCCGGTCTGGATTGAAGTCAAGAACGATACGGAGCATTTGCTCTGGCTGCTGCGTGCTGGCGCGGACCCGGATTATTTCTCGCCACTGGAGGTGGCCTGGTCGGCGCACGTCAAGATGGCGCGCGAGACCAACGCGCGCATCGACGAGCACTTCAGCCAGCTGGCATTCCCCAACCCGATTCCGGCCCATGGCACGAGCAGCGGCATCCTGTTCACAAACCCCCAGCCCGTCGTGAAGCTGCTCACCGTCGACCTGCTGGGCAGCAAGATGATGATTCCCTTCACCCTGTTTCTTCCGGTGCCCGGCGACGTTGCGGCCGCCAGTGGATTGATTCATCAATATGCCGCCAACGAAGTCATCAGTACCGACGACCTGGGCGCACTGCGTGAAGCACTCGCGGACCTGCCTTGTTGCGGGGCGACGGCCGATGGCCGCCCGGTTGGCGAGCCGCTCAATGTCGTGCTCATCGGCAATCCCGATGACATAGCGGCCGCCCTCAGCAGGCGTGGCTATCGTCGAGATGAATCGGCGTCGGACGCATCACAGCAGGTGTTTAATCGACCGGCGGACTTGACCGCCCGCAAGCGTGTAAAGGACCGCGCATCGGTAAGCTGGCTGCGCATGTGGCGCGCACCGCTCAGCTATCGCGACGACATGGTGTTCGTGGCCCAGGCGGGGAGGCCGATCGGGGGAAGACTCCTCGAGGAGCGGGCCACGCAGGGTCTGCGCCTGCATGCTGACGTGGACGAAGTCCGCAATCAGCTGATTCAAGACTTCATGTATTCGGGAGGCCTGGAAAAGCTTGCTTTCGTGAGCGGCGTCGGCGCGGTCACCGCCGACCAGTCGAGGTCACTACCTGGAGGCAGTCGCTACTTCACTGACGGGCGACGCGTCGCCTTGTTCCTCAGCACCCGGCCGCGGACGTTCGCCGAGGTGGAGATGCTGAAATGGGAACCCATTCTGCCGGCACGCTCGGCTCAGTCGGCACAGGACGCCGGTGGCGCGGACAACTGAAGGTCGAGCGCTGCTGGCAACGCTCGGCGCTGTCGTACTCGGCGCCTGTGCCACGACATCGGCGCCACCTGTCGATAGTTACACGGTCGAAGTGCCCGACGGCGTGACCGATGCGCGCGGGCGCTTCCGGGAGATCTACTGTGCAGTTCTGCAGCAACATGGAACCGATCAGCCGGACTATCGGGCGTGCGAGGAGGCCCTCACTCCGGTGTTCAATCAACCTGCTGCTACGGGACGAACCGTGCCGCTGGACTCGTCCCGCCGTCGACTCGCCGCGGCTGTCGTGGCTGGCGTTGGCTACAGCTGCTTTGCGAAGTGGCTCGATCCGCCCGGGAGCGTTGCCGCACACCTGCGCAAGTACGAGTACGACCAGTTCCTCATCGAGGTTGATGCGCTGTCGGGCATCGAGAGAAATGCGAAGCAAATCCGCGACGCGATCATGGCCATGCCGGAGGAGCCCGGTCCGCCCCGCCTCGTGCTCGTCGGCTATTCAAAGGGCGCGCCGGACATCCTCGAAGCCGTCGTCCGCTACCCCGAAATCCACGGCCGCATCGCCTCGATCGTGAGTGCAGCCGGCGCCGTTGGTGGTTCCGCGCTGGCAAACGACGCGGAGCAGGAGAAGGCGGAGCTACTCCGACACTGGCCAGGCGCGAAGTGCGATGAGGGCGATGGCGGAGCGGTCAAGAGCCTGCGGCCGGACGTTCGCAAGTCCTGGATGGCGCAGAATTCCCTGCCGCCGGCGCTTCGCTATTACTCGCTCGTCACGCTGCCGACACCTGACCGGGTCTCACGGATCATCGAGAAGTCATACCGGAAACTCGGTGAGATCGACTGGCGAAATGACAGCCAGGTCATCTACTCCGACCAGATCATTCCAGGAAGCACACTGATTGGATTTCTCAACGCCGATCACTGGGCCATCGCAGTGCCGCTCAATCGCTCCCACTCTGTCATCAGCCGTTCGCTGGTGAACAAGAATGACTATCCACGCGAGGTCCTGCTCGAAGCAGTGCTTCGTTTCATCGAGGAGGATTTGCAAGGAGGCGGTTCATGAGCGTCTCTGCGAATTCTTGACGCGCATTAGGATCGCCCTGTCCAAAACGCAGCCCCGAGCGCGGCCAAGTAGCTTAGTTGGTAGAGCAGCGGACTGAAAATCCGCGTGTCGGTGGTTCGATTCCGCCCCTGGCCACCATCTCCACCTCGATGAACCGCAAGCGTTTTCCGCCATCACCCGCGGACTATTAGCTGCCGCGGGGACAGAAAACGACCGACCATCGGACCTCCGGATTTCGGGTCGGCTGTGCGGGTCGATGACGCGGGCGGCAACCTGATGAACTGGAAGACTGAAAGTCTTGGAACCTTCGCGCTTGCATGAATGAGCAGGGCCGAATCGTCTTAGAATCCAAGCGGTTTAGGATCCGACTTTTCCAGGTATCAGCTGCTCCGCAAATCGCCAGGCAGGTCACGACAGGCCAACTTCACATTCACGTCATTCTGGACCGTTTGCGCTCCTTGAAATCTTCAATAACGACTGCAAGAAAAAAGGCGGGAAGCACTATGGTTGGAAGTGGTTTCCCCTTAAACGTGAACCACCAGATCGCCAACCCCAAGCTCAACAAAAAGCTAATCAGCGCAAGGTACCGTGAGGATTCTGTAGTTCCAACACCAAATCTCACTGCAAGTGCGCAGAGAGCTAAAATTGCTAGGGATAGCGGGGCATAAAAGAAAGCAACCGCATACATCACGTCATCGGCAGTTTCGACGATCGGTGGAAAAGTGAGGAAGCCGAAATAGAGCACGAGAATCGTAGCAATGGCATACAACGCGGCGCTTGCCAATAGGAACACGCGAAGCTTGCTAGTTGCGGTCAGTTTTGCAGATGCATTCATGGTTCACTCACAAGAGTCACACATTTCCTTGCCGATTTCGTGGCCAATTGTGGACGAGCCAGAACCTAAGGGGTCCATTACGTAGAATCCCAATAGGACACAGTAGGCCATGTACTCAGAAAAGCACTTCTGGCGCTTACGATCACTTATGGGACCTTCGCTAGACGGAAACTTATACAAGCAATGATTCCGTGCTTTGATAATGCAATAGAACGTCAAGCACCCGCCGCCGACAATGACTATCGGTCCTACAAGCGATTCACCAGATGGATCAATCCACCGAAGAGGATTGTTGACAACATAGGTGTACGAGCCGAACTCAAATGGCAATCGGACCAACTCGGGCTGCATGTTGCCACTTAGAGATTGGAATGACGCCAGGTTACTTATCCGCTCAAGCTGGCGCTCGACATGCTTCTCGGCACCAAACGAATCGGGCGACATAAACCTACCCAGTTCAGAATCATAGTATCGGGCACCAGAATGCAAAAGCCCGGATTCTGCATCCCAGTAGTGTCCGGGAAAACGAAGCCCCACTGTTGCGTGCGTTCCATCGCCATCCGGATCAGTTGCCGCTGCTCCTAGCCCAAATGCATCGCTGTCCCAGCGCCAGACGACCTGCTGAGCGGCGTTCGTCGCGAGACGCGGTGTGCCCAGTTGGTCCCCGTGCAGATAAGCGACCTGATTAGTGATTACAGCACCAGTTCCTGGGTCGAAAGTTCGCTCCAAGAATGCGAGCGGCAGCGCCTCCAACCAAACGTACTCACGCTCCGCGAGTTTCTGCCCGACATTGTTGTATATGATCTCGCCAATTAGTTCACCCGCCTGTCCATAGTGGAAATAAAACGTGCGCAGTGCACCTGCTGCCTCGGTTTTCCTCACACGCTGCCCGTCGGCGTTGTACGCAAGAGTAGCCTGTAGTACTCCCCCGACATGCACTTGAACAAGACGGTTCGTATCGTCATACGTGAAATTACGATTGCCAGGCCCATCTGTAATCGTGTTGCCGTTGCTATCGTACGTAAACGCACTGCCATTGAGGCTGCTCAACCGATTGGAGTTTGCTGTATATGTGATGGTCTGCTCGGTGACGCCTGTGCGACTGCGTTGCGTCCGATTCCCGACGCTGTCGTGGGCATAAGCGACTGCGCCGTAGCTGCCTGAATCCGACGTAATACGATCGAGAGAATCCTGCGCGAAGACTTGGGTCTTGCTCGGCACTAAGTTATCCGTTATATGATCAATATTGCCGGCCGCATCGTAGGCATAAGTGCGATCTCGAGTTGTGCTTCCACCCGCATCGGACAGATAGTCCAGTCGGTACTGCTGATCGTGCAAGCGCCCGAGCACGATACCATTCCCCAAAGTCAAGCTTGTGACCGGCCCAAAGGGTAAGTACTGAATGTTGCTAGCAATGGGAGTTGTCGCTCCTGCCAGCGTCGTCGTCACGGTTGTAATTCGTCCAAGTGCGTCACGGGTGTAATTTACCACTCGCCCAGAGGACGGATACGTCCTCGCAATCTCCTGACCCGCTGCGTCGTACCCGTATCCAGCGGAGAAACTGTGGCCAGAAATCGTGCGTCCTTCGCCAGTTAACTCTCCATGCAGGGTATAGGTGAAGGCGCTCGCTCCGCTGGCATCTGTCATACCGGTCCGCCGGCCCTTTTGATTCATGCCGCCATCATACGAATGCGCGCGATTAAGGGAGCCTGTCGGGTACGTGACAGCTGTCATTCGATTCAACGCGTCATAAGCGTAGTTGACAGTTACGCCACGCGCGTCAGTCATTGAGATCGGATTACCGGCCTCGTCATGTGTATAGCTAATCGTGCCGGTATCTGGGCTTACGTGCTGCAGCAAATTTCCCAGATCGTCATATGACAACGTTGTGGCAGCTCCATTGGGTGCTTGCACCTGCGTCAAATGGTTCTGTGTATCGCGGCTGTACGTTGTCACGCCGCTGAGCGCATCGAGCGTCTGTGTGATCCGATTGAGCGGATCAAAGGAGTGAACTGTCGTGTGGTTGTTGGAATCAGTCTCTTGCTTGAGATTTCCAACTGCATCGAAAAGAAGATCCGTTATCGAACTGGCAGCATTGATCGTATCAATGCGATTTCGCAGGTCGTAGGTGTAAGTAATTGTGCGTGTCAGCATGTTGCCTGGGTCGCGAGTTTCTTCGGTCTTGCGATTACCTCTTAGGTCGTACGTGTAGGCAATCTTGTTACCAAAGTTGTCGGTGATCGACCGTAGGTCCTGCGCCGAGTCGTAGCTGTACGTCAGAGCGTGTCCGTTCGGTTGGGTCACCGATTCAAGCTGCCCTGAGTCTGTATATGTAAGGGTCGTCACCCGTGTGCCCTCGGTTACCGTCAGCACTCGTCCGCGCAGGTCGTACGTGTAGGTAGTGACGAGTCCATTCGGATCCGTCGCCTGGATCAGTCGGCCATGTGCGTCGTATAAGTCGAACGTCGAGATGTGCCCAAGAGCGTTCGTTATTCGGCTCAGCTGGCCGCATTGGCTGCCGACTGTGCACTCGTAGTACTCGATGTAACTGACATCCGAGACATCGGTGCGCGGGCCGTCAATCTGCGTTACCTGGCCTTGCGAGTTGTACTGCATTGAGGCCGTACGCGACATCGGCGTCCCATCGGGGCGATAACCCTGCGCAACGATCGACGAAATCGTTCGATTGGCGTTGTAGTTTGTGATGATGTCCTTCTGCTGACCGGGCTTAACGCTTGGAGTAATCACCTTCTTGACAAGATCCACGGATGGCGACAGATATTCGTAGGTTGTCGTGCGGGCCTGCGGAGTCTGGTACGCCTCGATCATCGACGCTCGCTGGTTGGTGGCGTTGTAGGTGTACTTCGTCTTGCGACCCTCTGGGTCGGTGTATACATCCAGGTTGTTGTTGGCAGTAAAGGTCTGGCTGATGCCCTTGCCGTCCACTTGGCTGACCCGGCTCGTGAGTTTTCTCATTCCGTGTTGATCGATGAACGTAAGTACCTCGCCATTGCCCGCCGGATCAGTCACTGTCGTTTGCGTCGCGCTGTTATAGACAAGAGTAAACTTCTCTTGAGGTTGACCGTTGGTCGTCTGGGCGTGCTGGGTGAGCGTGGCCTTGCCGCTCGTCGAGTTGTAACCAAAAGTTGAGTAGCGATTCCCGTTCTCATCCGTGATGCCGGTGAGAGCATGGAACGGGTAGCCAGTAAGCTCGTAGTGGTAAGTGCGTTGCGAGCTATCTGGATAGTTGACGTCGGTTAAGTTCCCATTGTTGTCGTAAGAATAAATCGTGACCTGCTGGGCGGGGTCGACCATAGTGGACAAGCGCCCTGAAGCGTTATAGGTAAAACTCAGGACGTGACCGAACGGACCTGTTACTGACGAAAGCTTGCCCGCGGTGCTATAGGTATAGGTCGTCGTTCTGCCAACGGTGTCTGTTTCGTATTGGATCCTTCCGTTAAGCGTGTAACGCTCGATTGAGCCGTCGCGGCGGGTGACACTGAACCCTGTCGCATCTTCGGTCAGTTTGTATACGCTATCCGCGGGCCCGTTCCAGTTGCTCCCTGATTTCGTGAACACATCACCTGCGCCATCGCCGCGACGAACACGCATGGACGTGCCAAACTTCTCGAGGCGTTTGTGGAAGTTCGAGATCCAACCATGGCCGAGGCCGAAATCAACCGGTACTAGGCTGTTGTAACTCCTAACGAAGCTCAGTCCTGAACCGGGAGCGGAGTAGTCAGTCTCCGTCTCGTGCTTGTTGCCGGTACCGGCATTGCAAGGATTGCCCACATCCGCATTGCCATTTCCACCGTCGCTTGTTTGATCGGTTCGCAAATCACAGCAACTGGTGCAGCGCTGCTCAGGGATCAAATAAATAGTCGCGGCACCAGTAACCGTGTCTGGGTCTGGGGCTACTTCACAAATCGTATCGTTAATGCTGCCGGTCTGTTGGAACGTGAGTATCCCTCCATTATTTTCGTTAGCTACGGTTGCGCCGAATTGTTCGGTGACGCCGTCGTATTGCTGTCTGCTCGAGCCTGGCACGAACATCGTCGCTAGGTTCTGTTGCAGATTCTGCTGCCCGTTCTGCGTAATTTGCACCGTGTTGATAGCTACAAAGTCCTTCGTGTGGGTCGCGCCGGTGACACATATTCCAGGACCGGAGGGTTCTCTCAATGTGCAATAGCCAACCGCAGTTCCGCGTGAGGTTGCCTTGAGCTGCGTGTTTACTGGAATCTGGGCACCGTTCGCGTACTCCTCCCAGGTGCCTGCATTTACGATGACCGTTTGGAAGCTCTGTCCGTTGTCTACGTGAATGTCTGGGCATGAATCGTCGGGGTGATTTGCATTGGCAGGGTTGCTCAATGCCAAGAGACACAAACCAACTAGCCAGAGTCTTACGCGGGTGGGCTGCACAAGCTGTGAGACTTCGGTACGCCGGCTCATTTGACCTCACCTTGGACGGGTTCGTGTGGGGAGACGAGTGAATCGGGAGCTACACCTCAATGCATCCGGTCAAGCGAATTGCAGCATCTACTGGTGAGCCCTAATACGCCGCGCGAGCATCGCCTGCAAGGGCTTGTGAACGACTTGACGAGCAACAGTGACAATCGCCGCTTCCTGCGCGATCATGATCGTTCTGCCCTCGAATTAGCGTCGTGGCGGCGGAGACGCAAGGCAGAGACTGAGGAACTGGTGGTTGCGCTTATGCACCATGGCTCGCACCCAGGGATCATCTGAGATTTTGTGTTGACCTTGGGGCGAGTTCATCCGGAATCGCGCGATCCATGGTTGTTCTTATTGGCGGGATATATCCCCCTTACTGTGCGTCAGAGCGGTTTAGTACACCGATAAGGGGGCGCGCCAGCGCCGCCGAGACATTTGCCAACCGGGTTAATTCGCAGGTGACTCCAATCACTGAAGTCCTCTCTCGGGTTCAATTGGGCGCTCTTGTTGGATCACTGATTGGCGCCGAACGTTGCGGGAACCTATCGCTGGTGCAATTCACGTCCATTTTCTAATCGCGCACCCGGATGAAATCAGTCAGCCGGTTGGGTAGGTTCGCAGGTTTTCACGTTCCCAGACTGCCGCCGAGTTCGAGCCGGTCGGTCTCAGTTCGGTCGCGGTGTCAACAACTCGTTGAGCGGCATCGGGGTTCACGCCGCGCCGACGAGGGCTGGACGCAATCGGTCGGCATAGGTTCGGTCGGGCGCGGGGCGGGCCGACGCCTGCGGTTAAACTGTGCCCGATCTTCGGCTTGCGAGCGGCGAGGGCGACTGTGCCTGCTACTGAAAATCCGCGTGTCGGTGGTTCGATTCCGCCCCTGGCCTCCTTTAGCTGAGTACGCGAGCGTGGTGGTGGCAAGCCAGCAGAGTGCTAACCGTCCAAACCACGGACGGGCAATCGAACAAATGGTGATCGACGCGATAGTCACTTTTCCGCCGATCTCTGTGCGACCGCCTTGCTTGCGTCTGATGTGCCAGATGGCCTCAGGATTCCGGTCGCAAGGGCAGTTCCCAGGAGAATCAGGGCGCCGCCAACCAGTAATGTCCAACCGACTGGCTCATCGAGAAGCACTGCGCCCCAGAGCACCCCGAACACCGGGATCAGGAATGAAACGGACAAGGTGCGCATCGGGCCAAGCTCCGCGATCAGCTTGAAATAGAGCAGGTACGCAACCCCAGTGCAGATGACGCCGAGTGCAGATGCAGCAAACCAGTCCATGCCGCTTGGCGGAGCCGATGGCATGAACATGAGAGCAAGCGGAAGAGCGAGCGCGGATGATGCCCACATCGATCCATGCGCATTCGAAAAGGCATCCGAGTCCGATGCCTTCCACTTGATGTAGGCACCCGCAACGGCGTAGCAGACTGGAGCCAGGGTGGCTGCGCCGAATGAGAGCGCCACTACGACCCAGTTGCCTGCCACCGTTGCATGCATCAGGTGATCGCTGGTCAACACCGCCACACCCAACACGCCGGAGCCAAGACCGATGGCGGCACTCCGCGACACGCTGGTTCTAAACCAAAGCGCCGCGACAATTGCACCGAAGATAGGCGCAAGTGAATTGAAGAGTGACAGCAAGGACGCGGGAAGCGTCTTGGCCGCGTAGGCGAACAATAGGAATGGGATGGCAGAGTTCGCCGCCCCGATGATGCTGTAGTGACGCCAATGGCGCCCCCAGTCCAGTCTCCGTCCAGTGACGGAAGCGACGACCGCCAGAAGCAACGCAGCCATCAGGAGTCGCAGCTCGATGAGAACGGGCGGCCCAAAGGAAGGCACGGCGATGCGCATGAACAAGAAGGAAGCGCCCCATATGGCGCCCAGCAGAATCAAGCGCGTTAGGTTCAGGTAGCTCATGGTGCGACTCCGACGCTGGCCAAATGCTACCGCAGTCGGTGGCTTGAAATGGAGTGGCAAGACCGTCAAACTCCGTGCAATTCATGCCAAAAGCAGCTCGCAACCCCCGAACACCAAACCGCCGAGTTGTCGCACTCGCCTACGACGACCTGTGCACCTTGGCGTGGCTCGTCGAGCAAGCGAACAACCAAAAAACAACCGCCCCGAGCCACCCCGAGACAACTCAGGACAACCCGGGGCGGTCGTGATCTCAGGCAGATCAGGCTGCTAGGCTTTCTCAGGGTGGCTCAGGTTGCCCTCAGCAAGTCCTGAAAATCCGCGTGTCGGTGGTTCGATCCCGCCCTTCGCTATTATTTCCTGTAAGGCTTGGGCGTGTGACCGCAATGCCATTTGTTTTATCGCTTGAGGACCCCAGGCCGGACGATTGCGACGGCACGGAGTGTAAGCTCAGCATCGGTCAAAGCATCGTGGCAGCCTTAGACGCTCGATAGGGTGACACGGAGCGGGGCATACCAGCAGCAAGGAACTCGTGTACCAGACCGTGTTTCAGTTCTGGTTCCAGGAGCTTTCACCAGCTCAGTGGTGGAAGGTGGACGTCGAGCTAGATCGTCTAATCATCGAGCGATTTTTTGAACTGCACGGTCAAGCGGCGCAATGCGAGTTGTTCGAGTGGCGCGCCGAACCCAGAGGACGACTGGCTGAAATCATCGTTCTGGATCAATTCTCCAGGAACATGCACCGAGGCGACTCACTCTCCTACGCGAACGACACACTGGTACTGGCGTTGGCCCAAGAAGCCGTGGCGACAGGGGCTGACCTCGCGCTCCCGCCAGAGGAACGCGTCTTTATGTACCTGCCGTACATGCACAGTGAATCGAGGGTCGTCCACGTGGTTGCCGAGCGTCTATTCAAGGAACGCGCCCCGGCGAGCAACTACGACTTCGAACAGCGCCACAAGGCAATAATCGATCGCTTTGGTCGATACCCGCATCGAAATACAATGCTCGGTCGGCAATCCACGGCGGAAGAACTAGCATTTCTTACTCAGCCAGGGTCTAGCTTCTAGCGGCAGCGACGTGTGACGGCAGGGACAATTAGGATGCGACCACGGGTTAACCAAATCCCGCCCCCGATCTGAACCTGTGATTTCAGGAAGGTCGGGCGGTCAAGTGTTTCCAGATTGTTTCCAACCCAGCATCAACTACCGTGGTCCGGCGTCATCTACTGCGTCGCGATCGTGGTGTATTTCGCCGGATTCACGCTGGTGGGTTCGCTAGGGTCATGGTCGGCTGGTTCTGAAAATCCGCGTGTCAGTGGTTCGATTCCGCCCCTGACCACCAATTTCCCCCGGCATTCGGGCAAACTGCCGCCTCGTCAATCTGGGGGATCCCAATGAGTGCATCGGTGCGAAGAAAGATCCTGGTCGCTGCGTTTACGACGATATGCACCGCCGCCGGCGTTGCCAGCGCACAGACGACGAGCCCGAGCGCCGACGAAATCGCGTTTCGAGCGCTGTACAAGGAATTGATCGAATTCAACACGACCCGCTCGGTCGGCAATTGCACGCAGGCGGCAGAAGCCATGCGAAAGCGACTGCTTGCCGCGGGAATACCGGCAGAGGACATGCAGATCCTGGCTCCGGCCGAGGCGCCCAACGATGGCGCGTTGATCGCGGTCCTGCGGGGCTCGGATAAATCGGTCAAACCGATTCTGCTTCTAGCGCACATCGATGTCGTGGAAGCCAAGCGTGAGGACTGGGTGCGCGATCCGTTCAAGCTCGTGGAAGAGAACGGCTGGTTCTATGCGCGCGGCGCGAGCGACGACAAATCGATGGCCGCGATCTTCACTGACAGCCTGATCCGCTACCGGCGGGAAGGTTACACGCCACGCCGCGACATCAAACTGGCGCTGACCTGCGGCGAGGAGACGGCGGGAGCCGGCCTGTTCGACAGCGTGCGCTGGCTTGTGCAGACGCAACCCGAGGTGCTCGATGCAGAGTTCGCGATCAACGAGGGCGCGGGCGGCGAATACGACAGGAATGGCAAGCCGATCGTGCTGCAAGTCCAGGCGGGCGAGAAGGTGTACCAGGATTTCACGCTCGAAGTGAGTGATCCGGGCGGCCACAGCTCGCTGCCAAAGGCGGACAACGCGATCGTGCGCCTGAGCACCGGACTCGCGAAGCTCGGCGCCCACCAGTTTCCGATCGGGTTCAACTCGGTGACGCGCGCCTATTTCGAGACCATGGCGAAAATCATGGACCCGGATATCGGGGCCGACATGCGCGCGGTATTGCAGTCGCCGCCGGATGCCGCAGCGGCATCCCGCCTGTGGAAGATTGATCCGCAGTGGAATGCAATGCTGCGGACGACCTGCATCGTCAGTGAGATCACAGGCGGCCATGCGCCGAATGCGATCCCGCAACACGTGAAGGCGACGGTCAATTGCCGCATCCTGCCGGGCACACCGGTTGCCGACGTGCAGGCCGAGATCGCAAGAGTCATCGCCGACGACGCGATCAAGATCTCCACGAAAGGCGAGGGCGGCGTGCAGTCGCCGATTCCGCCCTTGACGGAGGCCATTCTGGGACCCGCGCGCCAGGTCGCCGAGAAGCTTTGGCCCGGCGTCACGCTCGTGCCGACGATGCTGCCTGGCTACACCGATGGCAAGTACCTCAACCCGGCCGGAATCCCGACGTATGGCCTGTCCGGCCTGTTTGAAGACGCGGAAGGCAACTATATTCACGGCCTTAACGAGCGCATGCGCGTGAAGTCGCTCATGGAAGGGCGCCAGTTCCTGTACGAAGTCGTGAAGTTTTACGCGGATAGCGCTGAATAGACCATGTGACTGAAAATTCGCGTGTCGACGGTTCGATTCTGCCGCCGGGCAGCCCAACGTGCTGTCCGTACCGCGCAACGCCCACGGGCCTAGATCGAGGAACACTCCCATGAAGAGCCTGATCGCCTTCCTCAAGGCAACAGTTGTCGGTGGCGCGCTCTATCTCGTGCCGCTCGTCCTGATCCTCGTCGTGCTCGGCAAGGTTCACGCGGTGACTGTCAAATTCATCGCGCCGCTAGCTGAAGACCTCCAGCTGCACGATATCGGAGGCATCAACCTCGCGCGGCTGCTGGGAATTGCCTTCATCATTGCCGCCTGCTTCGCCGCGGGACTGTTCGCCAAGACCCGTGTGGCGCAGCAATTCGTCGCATGGCTCGAGCGCGCCATCCTGTCGAATCTGCCCGGCTATAGCATGATCGCGACGCTCAGCACCGATGCCAGTGGCATTGGCGAATCCGACATGAAGGTCGTGCTGGCGCGCATCGAGGACGCCTGGCAACTCGCATTGCTCGTCGAGCCCATCGACGCGACCCACGCGGCGGTATTCGTGCCCGGGGCGCCGGACCCGAAGTCCGGATCCGTCTACTTGCTGACATACGACCGACTGAAAACCATCGATGTGCCGCGACGCGAGGCCATCAAATGCCTTAAGTCGATGGGCATCGGTTCGAAAGCGCTGCTGGCCGGCCATCTCTAGTGCTGTCGTCCGGCCGCTTCGCGCACGCGATCGGCGATCTCGACTCGGTCGGCTCGGGACGGAAAATCCGCGTGTCGGTGGTTAGATTCCGCCGCTGGCCACCATCCTTCCCACTTGCATTGTCTTCAGCGCAAGATAGCGCATGCGCATTCCCGGCAGGAGTTAGACATGCTTGCATCAATTCGACATGATCCATTTCCGGTCGGGGAACGATATCGTGGCATCTATGCGCACGGTGTCGAAACGCGTGCGGGGGTCCGCATGCTGCACATCTCTGGGCAGGTGGGCGCGACGCCAGAGGGCCAGCTGCCAGCGGACTTCCGTGGGCAGTGTGAACAATCGCTTTTAAACGTCGTTTCCGTCTTGAGCGCCGCGGACATGACTCTTACCGACATCGTGAAGATGACGTTTTACTTGATACGACGCGAAGACATGGACACGTTGGTGGAAGTGCGCAAGGCGGTTTTGGACGGTGTCAGGCCCGCAATCACAACGCTGTTCGTATCTGGTCTGGTTTCACCCGACTGGCTCGTGGAGATCGACGTTGTGGCATGTGCAAATGAACGGGTTATCGCCTGACGCTTAGAGGAAGCTCGCTGGATGATCCGGGTTTGCATCGCAGGCGCGACGGGATGGGCGGGCTCCGAGCTTGCGCGTGCTGTTGGCAAGACCGCGGACCTGAGTCTCGTAGCTGCAGTGTCGCGCACGCACGCCGGCCGGACCCTCGGAGAAGTGCTCAACGAGCCGGGCCTCACCACACCGATCTTCGGCTCGGTCGTCGATGCTCTTGCCATTCCTTGTGATGTATTCGTCGAGTACACCAAGCCGGAAAGCGCCAAGGGCAACATCCTGGCGGCGCTGGAACATCGATGCCACGTTGTGGTCGGAACTTCCGGGCTGGTCGAGGAAGATTTCGCGGATATTGAGGTCGCCTCCCGCAATCGGCAGCGAGCGGTCCTTGCGTGTGGGAATTTTGCGCTGACTGTTGTTCTGCTCCAGCGTTTTGCAGAAGCTGCCGCCAAGGTCATTCCGCATTGGGAGATAATTGACTACGCGCACGATGCGAAGCTTGATGTGCCGAGTGGAACAGCGCGCGAACTCGCTGCGCGGTTGTCCGCCATCCGGCAGCCGGCGCTCACAGTGCCGCTTGATCGGACCGTTGGGCCACGAGAGGCGCGTGGAGCCACGGTGTCGGCTTCGCAAGTCCACTCCGTTCGATTGCCCGGCTATGTCATCAGCGCTGAGGTCATTTTCGGGATGCCGGATCAGCGGCTGATGATCCGCCACGACTCAGGCACCAGTGCTCTTCCATACATCGACGGTGCGCTTTTGGCGATTCGCAAAGTGTCGACGCTCACCGGTGTTCACCGCGGGCTTGATGCCGTATTGGACATCGGATGTTGATTTAGAGAATCCTTCAATCCGTTATCAAGCTCTTGAGTCGCTCGTCCGTATCCCGGTCGCGCACGCGGTTCGCCCTGAATCTTAGGTAACGATCGCAAGCACATTGAGAGTGCTGACATTTTCACCAGCGGCCGGAATTTCGGGGAACTGGCCGACCACATTTCCTGATTGAGGGGTTAGAGTATCGATTCAAAAGCGAAAGCATGAGGAATAGATATGGACCTCCAATTGCCACCTCCGATCGAAACATATGTGCGCGCCGAGAATGCGGGCGATGTTGAAGCGATGGCCGAATGTTTTGCGCCCGGTGCCACGGTCCGCGATGAAGGACACTACTACGAGGGTGTGCCTGCGATCAAAGCATGGAAGACTGAGACAAAGAAAAAATACAACCACACGGTCACGCCTCTGGAGATCAGCACATCGAATGGAAATGCGACGCTCAAAGCCCGGCTCAGTGGAAAGTTTCCTGGCAGTCCGGTGACCGCCAATTTCCACTTCGCGCTCGTGGACAACCAGATAGCGTCATTGCAGATTCGCAGTTAGCCGCCCCAAAGGAGATCACCATGGCTGAAAGTACTGGCGCGAAATCTGTCGCAGTCGTTCTCGTTCATGGAGGCTTTGTGGACGGTTCCGGCTGGGAGGGTGTGTACAAGATCCTGAAGAAGGATGGCTACAACGTGAGCATCGTGCAGAACACGACCGCATCGCTGGCCGAAGACGTGGCAGCGACGAAGCGCATCCTCGCAACGCAGAAGTTGCCGGTGCTTCTTGTTGGCCATTCCTATGGTGGAGTCGTGATTACGGAGGCGGGCAACGATCCCAAGGTTGCGGGGCTTGCCTACATTGCTGCCTTTGCCCCGGACGCAGGGGAATCGGTGGCTGCCCTGATCAAGGATCCGCCACCCGGTGCGTCCGTACCGCCGATATTGCCTCCGGAAAACGGCTATCTAGCTCTCGACAAGATGAAGTTCTGGGAATCATTCGCGGCCGATGTCGGTGAGGAAAAGGCCGCGTTCATGGCCGATTCGCAGGTTCCATGGGGCGTCGAGGCCCTCAGCGGTACGATCACCAAGCCCGCATGGAAGGCGAAGCCCAGCTGGTACCTCGTCGCCACCGACGACAAGATGATTCCGCCGCCTGCGCAGCACTTCATGTCGAAGCGCGCGGGCTCCACGGTAGTCGAGGAAAAAGGCAGTCACGCCGTTTACGTATCCAAGCCAGAAGCGGTGGCGGCGCTGATCGAGAAGGCCGCCAACGGCGTGAGAACGGCCGCGCACTGATCTTTCAGACGATTTGCGCGAGTCTTGCAGATTACAACAAGAGTGGGAGTTGTCCGGCATACCCAGTGTCCGCCGGACCGCATGCTTTGTAGTCATCCGCATAGCGCCAATCGAGGAGAACAGCGATGAACTACGTTCAAGGATTCGTGACACCGGTGCCGACCGCCAACAAGGAAAAGTACCGCAAGCAGGCGTCGGACGCCGTGCCGCTGTTCAAACAGTTCGGCGTGAAGCGGATGGTCGAAGGCTGGGGAGACGATGTGCCCAAGGGCAAGGTTACGGATTTCCAGGGTGCGGTACAGGCCCACGATGACGAGACCGTCGTCTTCTCCTGGATGGAATATCCCGACAAGGCGACTTATGAGGCCGCGAACAAGAAGATGATGGACGACCCGCGCATGAAGGAGATGTTTGCGAACATGCCATTCGACGGCAAGCGCATGATCTTTGGCGGATTCGCTTCGATTGTCGACGAAGCCGGCCGGGGCTCCTCGGGTTATGCCGACGGTTACGTGGTTCCTGTCCCTAAGGGCAACAAGCAGGCGTATCGAGAGATGGCCGCCAAAGCGGCAGACGTGTTCAAGGAATATGGTGCGACTCGCGTCGTCGAAGCCTGGGGCGACGACGTGCCGGACGGCAAGGTCACGGACTTCAGGCGCGCCGTGAAGGCCAAGGAAGGCGAGAATGTGGTCTTCTCGTTCGTCGAATGGCCCGACAAGGCGACGCGCGACGCAGCCTGGCCGAAGATCATGGAAGACAAGCGCATGCAGTCCGATCGCGACAAGATGCCTTTTGACGGGCAGCGCATGTTCTGGGGTGGCTTCCGGCCGATCCTCGACGAATAGCTAGCGATTGATGGCGTCGTAGTAAAACGCCTCGTGACTGATGATGGTCCCGACGTTGGCGCCACACGCGCGCCCGTTTGCCCGGTCGACGACGTAGCTCATCTCGCCCAGCAGTTCCCCGGACCGGCGGTCCGTGAGTGTGATCTCGAATCGAACCGGCCCGTGATTGGTGGTGTGACTCAAGTAGTCATCGGTATTGACGTCGAGGTAGGCCAGGACGTCCGCGGTGAACGCGTCAATGCCGTAGTACGGCGCCTTGAGTTCGATGTTGGATCTGACACTCGGGCAATGCGCGTACTGAGTCGGTGGCTCGGACTTGGCATGACAATAGTCGTCTTGACGGCTCTCGCTGAAATCGAACTGATGAAGCAATTTTTTCGTGGACAGTATTCTGTAGCTCGACGGGTCCCCGCCCAGGGAATTCATTCGTCCTTTGTTGTCCAGTCGGTACTCGAAATTCGATCGCCGATAGCGCGCAGGATCCCAATCGTAAGCGATCGAGCGGACGGGACCGGCCGGCTTCGCGAGTAGTCGAACGCCGGCCGAGCTGCACAAGGCGTCGAACTCGGAGTCCCCCCGGGTCGTAATGGCAAGCGGCTGGCTCGGTGCGAACCACAAGGGCAGAACGAGCAGGAATGGCGGGATCAATGCCCACGCGAGCCAGGCATGTGACACGCGCGTCGATGGATCCACTGGCTTGAAGGGCCAGAGTGCCGCGAGTTGCGAGATCGCTGCGGCGAAGCCGCCGAGTACCAGTGCAATGACGACGGGAAACAGGGCCAGTCCCACGATCAAGCCGATGGCGCCTGACGCTTCGGTTCCGCCGAATTTCTCTCCGAGCCAGTACAGCGCCACAGTCAAGATGACGTAAACGATCCAGGCAATCGCGAGGACTGTGGCCGAGAATCTGGGTCGAGGCGCCTCCAGTTTTCGAGGGAGTCGCGTCATCGCAAAGAGGACCATCAAGACCGAGGCCGGCAACCACAGGTTGAGACCCAGCCTCGTGGCAATCGCGATCCAGGCAGGCAGGGTTTCCAGGCTGCTCTTCGAGTACCAGGGCCCAAGGATCCACTGCGATGCTGAGGGCAAGTCGGTTGCGTCGCATACAAATGCCACGGCGGCACTGATGCCGAGCGCCAGATTGACCAGTCGCCATGTGCCGGGTGCCGCTGTGTTTTCGGTGGAGGGCGGGAGGCGGGTCGGCATTGCTGGGCCTGCTTGTCGAAATGTCCCGGCAACCAGAGTAACGCGGACCGGCGATTTCAGGGGTTCGATGGCATCACACACTGAAAATCCGCGTGTGGAAGCGGCGGCGTCCTGGGCCGCTGGCTTCTGCTGAAAAGCGTGTTTACTATCCCTCGCGTGTACATTGCCTGCCGCAAACCACTTCGTCCCGTTCCGTCCGCGCCTTCTTGAACTCGGACCACGCCAGCCTGACCCGCTTCGAGCGGCTGCTGTCGCTCGTCACGCGCGTGGCGCCCGGCGAGGGCCGCACCGCGTTCCTGTTCTTTTCGCACGGGTTCCTGCTGCTCGCGTCGTACCAGGTAGTGAAGGCGTTGCGCGAAGCCTTCATGCTCACCAAGTTCTCGGCCGAGACGCGCGCGTACGCGGTGGCGGTCATGGCGCTGGTGCTGATGCTCGTCGTGCCGCTGTATGGCCGGTTGCGACACCATCTCGACGGGGCGCGCCTGCTGCGCGCCGTCACCTTGTTTTTCGTGGTGACGCTGCCGCTGTTCGCCGTGCTCGCCCACTATGGAATGCCCATCGCGTTTGCATTCTTCATCTGGGTCGGCATTTACGGCGTCATGGTCGTGTCGCAGATGTGGGCCTTCGCGGCAGACTCGTTCAACGTCCGGAGCGGCCAGCGCCTGTTCGTGGTGATCATGCTGGGCGCCAACCTGGGCGCGCTTGCCGGCTCCAAGCTCACGCAACTGGCGGTGGCGGCGCTCTCGCCCATTGGACTCATGATCCTCGCGACTGGGACGCTCGGCGCCACGCTGTTTCTCGCGAGACCTGAGCGTGCCGCCATTCCGGAGGGATCGCGCGCAATCGATATCGATCGCTCCCAGCCCTTGCCCCGGTTGCTCGGCGGCATCGGCCTGGTGCTGCGCGACCGCTACCTGCTGCACATGGCGCTGTTCGTGGTGCTGCTCAACTGGATCAACAGCACGGGAGAATTCATTCTCGCCGACTTCGCGAAGGCCGACGCCGTGGCGCGCGTCGCCGAAAGCGGCGGGAAACTCGACCTGGGTTCGCTCATCACCGAGTTTTACGGCAATTTCAATTTCTGGGTGACGCTGATCAGCCTCGTAATCCAGCTGTTCATCGTTTCTCGCGTCTATCACCTGGTCGG
Organism: uncultured Gammaproteobacteria bacterium; assembly: GCA_963775415.1. Lineage (GTDB taxonomy): Bacteria > Pseudomonadota > Gammaproteobacteria > Steroidobacterales > Steroidobacteraceae > SCUD01. The sequence continues at coordinate 434,504 of CAVZIO010000002.1, read as the reverse complement.
CGTGCGCGGCGCGCTGCTGGTCCAGCCGATCATCGTGGCGGCGGGATATGGCTTGCTGGTGTTCGGGCCGATGCTGGGCGGGTTCATTCCGTTCTTCTACCTGATTCGCCGGATCAAGTTTGCAGAGAACAGCGTCGATTACTCGCTGATGAACACCACGCGGCAGGCGATGTTCCTGCCGGTCGACCGCGACTCGAAATACGACGGCAAGACCGCGATCGACACGTTTTTCTGGCGCTTTGGCGATCTCATCCAGGCGGTCGGCGTGTTCATCGGGCTCAACCTATTGAGCTGGGTAGCGCAGGACTTTGCACTGGTGAACCTGGTCCTGGCGCTGGGGTGGATTGCGCTCGCGGTGGTGATGGGCCGCGAATACAACCGCAAGGCGCGCGAGAACGTGGTGCATGTGGCGCCCGAAGCAGTCGAGCCCATTCCGGATTTGCTCTATGCGCCCGGCGAGTCGTTCCTGCACCCGGTTTCGCCGACAGCTTTCTACGACGCGGAACCGGGCGACGTGCTGGTCCTGCACGCTCGCTGCGATGACGGGCATCGACTGCCGCACTGGATGCGGTTCAATGTCCGGCTGCAGGCGTTTGTCGGCAAGGCGCCGTTGAATGTCGAAATAGCCGAGCTGCGCATCACCGTCATCGCCTCCAACCTCGACGGGCTCGAGGCGCGCAGCTCGTTCGTGGCCAGGCGCGTGACGCGCTGACGCACGCGCTGCCGCCGCACTGATTCAGGGTGATGTTGTCTTTGCCGCGCGCGGGAAGAGCCAGCAACGCGTCCCGACGTTCCAGGATTGCCTTGCGTTCGCGCGCGCTGACCAGATCGCCCAGCGCTGCCTGCAAGCCAGCCTCATCGAGCGCCCCCAGGCGACGACGGAGTTCCGCGCCCGGGGTCGGCGGGCGCGCCTTGAGGTAAGCGGGCAGACCCCTGGTCGTGCCGAAGGCGTGCTGGTGCGACGTGACGTAGACGAACCAGTCGTCCGAATCGAGCAGTAACGATTCCGCCGTGCGGCCTTCGTTGCCGATCAGCGTATCGAACGCGTAGACCAGCTGGAACTGCGGTTCGGCGCTGCACCATCCGCCGCCGCGCAACGACTGTTGCTGCACGTCGGCCTGCGTGACCCACTTGAGCGGACGTCCCTGCAGCACGCCGCGCTGGCCCTGCACCTCGCGCCCGACCGTGACCGGCACCAGGCCGAGTCCCAGCTGACGGTCGAGCCGGTAGGCCGCCACTTCCTTGCGGGTCGAGCGTTCGTCTCGAACCTGAAACACGGCCGGAATTTGCTTTCCGCCTTGACTCACCGAGACGTTCAGTTCGTTCGGACCGCGCGGGCCCGTCACGGTCACCAGCGCCGTCGCGCAGCGCCGCAAGCACGGCTCGCCTCGTCGAATTCGTTGGGCGCGACGAACAGGCCTTCCGGCTTCAGCGGCGTGGCGTCGGGTTGCCCTGCATAGCGGACACTGAGTCCGGACGGGTCAAGGACGAGTGCAGCGGCCCGGCCCTTGTATACGGCCTGGTTCATGCCGGCGTCGAGCTTGACGACGCGGCCGTCGAAGCGGGTGGCCGCGCGGAAATCCCGGGTCGTGCGTATGGCCGACCACCAGCCTCGCAGCGCCGAACTGCTGCAACAGCGGCAACAGCACGTCGGCTTCCGCCGCCTCGTTGCACAGCGCGGCTCCGCGATACCAGTTGGGACCATCCTGCGAGAGCAGGGCGCTGGTGGCAACCGCTTCAAAGCGCCGGGTCAAATCGGTCAACGCCGCATCCGGCGTGCCGCCGTTTGCAGCCGCAGCGGCCGCCAGGCGATCGTTGGCGAGCTGCGCCCGGGCGTGGTACTCGTCACCGGCCTGCAGCAGTTTCGCCTGCTCAAGTCGCCCGGCAAGTCCGAGATAGTCGGTAAGCGCCGTGCGGTAGCGCAGGTCCAGTTCCTGCAGACTCATGCCGCGCAGGACATTCGACGGCCCGGCGTGCATGAAGAGCGTGTCGTTGAGCACGATCGCCACGGGCAGCGACAGCAGCCACTGGCCGTACTTGCCGTTGGGCGAAAAAGCGGCGCGGTGGCCGAAATACCCGGGCGGAAACTTCTGGTCGAAAGCTGCGCCGGATCCCGCGCCATGCGCCGTCTCCCAGGCCTGGCGCCGTTCCGCGCGTTCGGCAGGCGATTCCATGTCCTCGTAGGAGGCGTATTCGCCGGCCTCGACGTAGCGCAGATCGCCGAGGATGTTCATCGCCTCGTGGTTGCCCAGCAGGACGTGCAATTGCCCGCCCTTCGCTTGCGCCTCGCCCTGCAGGCGCATCAGCAGATCCATGACTTTGCGCGAATCGGCGCCGCGGTCGAGCAGGTCGCCCAGGCTCACTAAATGCGTGCGCCCGGCGGCCCAGTGGTCGTGCGCATCGAGGAGTCCCGGTCTCGCGCAGCAGCCCGAGCAATTCGGTGTAGGCACCGTGCACGTCCGCGAAAGCCACCACGCGATCGAATTCCGTTCTGTTGCAGCGGCGCGGTTTGCGCCCGCGCCACCTGCGGGCTGCCGAAGGCGATGGTCGCGATCAATGCGGTCAGCGGGATTCCACGTAGCGGGCGGCGTGCAATGGACATCGATGAGTTCTCAGGAGCCTGCTGCGGGCGCCGTGGTGATCTCGCCGCTATCGACGCGCTCGAGCAGTTTCGTCAACAGCCGGTGCACCGCGCGGATCTCCGTCTTGGTCAGACCCATTTGCAGCTGGTTGCCTGAGCGGCGGACGCCACGGTTTTCCGACAGGTTCTCGCCGTTCGCCACGGGAACGTAGCTGTGGCCTTCGAGCTGCCACTGCGCGAGCACGCCCAGTCGCTCCGCCAGCAGTTGCGGTGTGACCTGGCGCAACCGTTCGACGGTGTCCGCCGGTAGTTGATTCACGCGCATATCCTTCCATACCTCGCCGCGATCACTCTCTTCAGACGCGAAAGCGACGCCGTGATCGATCGAAAACACGCGCGCGCCGACCTCCGCCTTGCCGAGCAGAAAGTTGCCGAGGTTCGAGTCGCGATGCCTGATCAGGTAGGTGAGCACGTTCAGCTGGCCGATGTGGCGCGCATAGACCGGGTCGGCGGCAAAACGCGCGGGGTCGTAGACGTCCGCGACGACCTTGATGTCGCTCAGCCAGTACTGCACGACGGCCAGCACCTGGTCGGCGGCGAGAAACGTGCGCGCGACCCCGGGCGAATACTTCGCGAAGTCGGCCAGCGGCACCATGCGCAGCGTAGTGGGCGGCACCAAGTACTCGGCAGGATCGAGGAAAAGCTTCTGCAGTTCGTACGCCGCAATGTCGTAGCGCGGGACGTTGTTGAAGGAGTCCGCGCCGGGTTCAGCCTTGCGCAACTTCACGCGCAGTGGCGGTGCCCCGCCGAAGGAGACTTCGGCCCGCAAGGTGATGTCGCCCTTGGCCATGGGCCGGCTGATCTCTGCCTGCACGATCACCAGCGGTTCGGCGGCGAGCAGCTTCTCGAGGTCCGCGACCGGTTGCGTGATGTTTGCGTCCTGTGCTGCCGCCGTGGCGACCAACGCCAGCAGCAGCGGTGCGGCGAACAGGCCCATCAGCCGGCTCATCGGTCGCATTTGTTTTCATCCTTCCAGGAATGGCGCCGGCTGATTGTGACTGAAAATCCGCGTGTCGGTGGTTCGATTCCGCCCCTGGCCACCGTCTGTCGTGGGACACCGTCGCGCGCTACCCCTTGCGCCTTCTCTGCCTACGTGTACTTTGGTGGACTTGAAATCGAGCCGCCTATAATCGAAGTGCTGGTTTGATTGGCCCTCTATTCGAGAACCATGAGCACGCGCTGATTCATGCCGGAACAATCTCTCCCCGCTGGTGCCGTTTTCCTTTCCTACGCCTCCGAGGATGCAGATGCAGCGGCACGCATCTGTGAGGCGCTGCGAGCTGCCGGCGTCGAGGTGTGGTTCGACCGAAGTGAGTTGCGCGGGGGAGACGCCTGGGATTCACAGATCAAGAAGCAGATCCACGATTGCGCACTTTTTGTACCGCTGATCTCGGCACACACCAACGCCCGGATTGAGGGTTATTTCCGCGGCGAATGGAATCTCGCCACGCGGCGGCTGGTGAACCGAGCGCATGACGCGGCTTTCCTGATGCCGGTAGTCATAGACGAGACCAGAGAAGCCGATGCGCGTGTCCCCGAGGAATTCTTCCGGGCGCAGTGGACTTGGCTGCCGGGCGGAGAGATGCCGCCAGCGTTTATCCATCGGGTGCGCCAGTTGCTGGGCGCGGAGAGTGCCCCGGTGCGCAACGCACAGCTAGCTGCAATGGGGGCGATTGAGCCAAGCGGCCGAAATCTCAGTTCTGCACGGCCACTCAGCACGTCGCGTGTGCGGCGGGTAGGCCTTGCTTTAGTTGCACTGCTGCTGGTACTGGGCGGTGGACTCTTCTGGTACTACCAAGGCATGAGTGGTCCGCCTGCCACGAATCCGGCACTCACGACGACGCCAACCGTTGCGGTCACGACGCCCAACGAGAAGTCGATTGCCGTGCTGCCGTTCGTAAACATCAGCTCGGACAAGGAGCAAGAATTCTTCGCCGACGGCTTGTCAGAGGAATTGCTGACTCTGCTCGCCAAGATCCCCGAGTTGCAGGTCGCCGCACGCACCTCGTCGTTCTATTACAAGGGCAAGGCTATCAAGTTGGCGGACGTAGCGCGTGAGCTGCACGTCGCGCATATCCTCGAAGGCTCGGTGCGCAAGTCCGGTGACCGGGTGCGCATCACCGCGCAGTTGATCCGCGCAGCCGACGGTTATCACAAGTGGTCGGAAACCTACGACCGCACGCAATCAGACATTTTTGCGATACAGGAAGAAATTGCGGAAGCCGTGGTGAAGCAACTGAAGGTCACGCTACTGGGCGCGGCGCCAAAGGTAATGCATACCAGCCCTGAGGCATATGCGTTGTTCCTGCAGGCGCGCCAGTTTGAGCGCCAGTACATACGCCAAGGATTCGAGCAATCCATCGCACTCTACCAGCAGGCGCTGGCGATCGACCCCACCTATGCTGCGGCCTGGAATGGATTGGCGAAAAACTACCTGGACCAGGCGTTCCTGGGTCTGGGCCCACGCTCCGCAGACGAGGGCTACAGGTTAGCGCGCGAGGCGGCCAACAAGGCGCTAGCGATCGACCCGGAGTATGCGTGGCCCCATTCCAACCTCAGTCAAATCGCAAGGACCTACGATAACGACCTGGTGGCCGCCGCGCGACATATGGAGCAAGCGCTGGCGCTGAATCCGGCCGATCTGTACACATTGCATGAAGCAGCATGGGTATCCTTGGGCCTCGGTCGTCCAAACTCCGCGATCGAAGTCATGGAATATGTTGCCGCTCGCGACCCGATGGACGCCACCAACCATGGCGCACTGGGCTGGTTCTACATGCTCGCCGGACGCCTGGATGAGGCAATCGCCAGTTCTCGCACCAGTTTGAAGCTGAGTCCGGACAATATCGGCACAAATTACGGCATCGGCGTGGCGATGCTGCTAAAGGGCGACAACAAAGCCGCCCTGGCGGCGATGCTGGAGGAACCGGAAGAAGGCTATCGCTTGACCGGTTTGGCCTTGGCTTACCACGCGCTGGGGCAAGGGTCGGCATCCGATGCGGCGCTCGCCGATCTGATCAAGGAGCACGAAAAAAGCTGGTCGTCCACCGTCGCCAAAGTGTACGCGTTCCGCGGTGAGACTGACCGCGCGTTCGAATGGTTGAACAAGGCGGTGGCCTATCACGACGCCGCCGTAGAGCAATTTCCAATTGATCCGTTCTTGAGCAATCTTCACAACGACCCACGATGGCTGCCGTTCCTGCGGAAGATCGGCAAGACGCCGGAACAATTGGCGGCGATCAAGTTCGAGGTGAATTTGCCGCAGTAGGGCGCGTGGGGTAGGACGACTCGCGGACTCTCGATCCGTGGGTCGAGTGTTTCCAGTCTGAAAATCCTCGTGTCGGTGGTTCGATTCCGCCCGTGGCCACCATCTCCCGCCGCGTCGTATCAACATGCGCCTGATTGCGAATTGGCGTACATTCGGCGCGCGACGTTTTGCGGAGGGGTCGATCGTGAGCGACTGGTTCCGACGCTATCTGCTGCCTGGATTCGTCTTCGAAGCGGCGGTCATCGCCGGAGGCTACGCGACGGGGCGCGAGCTGGTGGAGTTCTTTCTCCCGGCCGGGCCATGGGGAGGCCTGCTCGGCATGGCGGTCAGCATGCTCTTCTGGAGCGCGGTGCTGATGATCAGCTTCGAGCTTGCCCGCCGCGCCCGGAGCTACGACTACCGCTCCTTTTTCAAGCTGCTGCTCGGACGCGGCTGGTTCCTGTTCGAAATCGCATACCTGCTCCTGCTCGTGATCATCCTCGCGGTCATGGGCGCGGCCGCCGGCGAGATCATGCACGACCTGTTCGGCCTGCCAAGGCTCCTTGGCTCGCTTGGCATGATCGGGGCAACCGGTCTCCTGCTCTTTTACAGCAGTGCGATCATCGAGCGGTTCCTCGCTCTCTCGGTGGGCTACCTGTACCTCGTCTACATCGTGTTCGTGGTGTGGAGCATCGTTGTCTTTGGCGACAAGATCGAGGATGCATTGGCAACCGAGCCGCTTGGCGACAACTGGTTCAAGGCGGGCATCACGTATGCAGGCTATAACGTCGCGACGCTGCCGGCGGTGCTGTTCTGCATCCGTCATCTCACGCGGCCTCGCGAGACGCTCATCGCCGGGTTTCTCGCCGGGCCACTCGGAATGCTACCCGGCGTCCTTTTCTACATCGCGATGATCGGCTATCACCGCGAACTCGCTGACGTGGCACTCCCCTCGGCCTTCCTGCTCGGAAAGCTGAACTCTCCCTGGTTCGAACTGGTCTTCCAGATCGCCGTGCTGCTGACGCTCGTCGATACCGGCGTCGCGTTGTTGCACGCGATCAACGAGAGAGTGGCGAAGGTCTACGAAGAAAAGTCGCGGCCCATGCCGAGGGCGCTCCGCCCCGCGCTTGCCGTGGCGATCATGGTCATATCGGTCTATGCGGCTTCCGCCATCGGGCTCATCGACCTGATCGCGAAGGGCTACGGGTATCTCACCTACGCATTCATCGCGCTGCTGATCGTGCCCGTACTCACGATCGGCCTCTGGAGGCTGCTGCGTTCTTGATGGTTGTCCGACTGCTGCTGCTTGCCGCGTTCGCGACGAACGCCTGCGCCGAGTCGTGGTGCGATGCCGTCCCGCCACCCGATCCAGCCGTGCTGAAAGAAGCCGGCGTCGAGGACGACTGGTTCAAAGTGTATGCGGTCGCGCCAAACGTATTCGCGATCACCGAGTCGAGGCAGCTCGAGGGCGTCAGTTCATTCCTGATCGTCGGCTCGAAGCGGGCAATCCTGTTTGATTCAGGGCTCGGGATCGGTCGGATCGGCGATCTCGTGAAGAAGCTCACCGCGCTTCCGGTGACCGTGCTCAACTCGCACACCCACTTTGACCATGTCGGCGGCAATCGCGAGTTTGAGGATGTGCGGAATCTGGACAATGCCTTCAGTGCCGCGAGTGCGCGTGGCGAAATCACCGATGAGCTCCGCGAATACGCAAGCGACACGCTTGCGGCAGATCGCGTGTGCGGATCGCTGCCTTCCGGCGTCACAAGCCGCGACTACGTCATTCCGACATGGGGCATCGCCGGCCAGGTCCGGGACGGCGAGCGCCTGGACCTCGGGGGCCGAACGATTGAGGTGCTGAGAACGCCCGGCCACACGCCCGATTCCCTCTGCCTGCTCGACGCCGCGAACGGACTGCTGTTCACTGGTGACACCTACTATTCGGGCGAGGTCTACCTCTGGGCGCCGGAAACCGTCGTGGCCGATTTCACGGCGTCGATCGCTAGGCTGACCCGGCTGGCGCCTGGCCTCAAGCTGCTGATGCCGGCGCACGGACCACCGGTGGCCGATCCGAACCAATTGCTCGAACTCCAGAAGGCGCTGCAGGCTATCGAGTCGGGAACTGCGCGCTTCGAGACGACTGCCAGCGGACGGCACTTGTTCAAGTTCGAACATTTCTCCATCCTGATGGGCGAGAAGCGCAACTAGCCCAGCCTAGACGGCATATGAGCACAACGCGCACCAGGAAGAGCAAGTCCAGTCCCAAGTCACTCGCGCCGAGGATGGTCAAGCGCGGGCTGGATGCCGCGGATATCGCGCTGCCGATCGATGATGAACGCATTGCGGCGCTCGCGACCCAGGTGCGCGAGCGCGGAGGCGCACCGATCGGCGCGTATCGCGAACCACTCTCCGGCAGTACCGTGCTGGTCGCGGCATTGCCACTCGCGTCCGTGCAGCCGACGCCATTCCAGCGTGACCTCTCGCCGACGCACACGAAACGCCTCGCGCAGAAGATCGAGGAATCGGGATCGTTCCTCGATCCGATCATCGTGGTACGCGGCGAGAATGGCGAGTTCTGCACGCCGAACGGGCGTCATCGCCTTGCCGCAGCGAAGGTGCTCGGATTGAAGCAGATCACGGCGCTCGTCTCGCCCGACGAAGGGCTGGCATTTCGAATACTGGCGCTCAACACCGAAAAAGCGCACAACCTCAAGGACCGGAGCCTGGAAGTGATCCGGATGGCGCGTGCGCTGGTGCGCCGCGAGCCGCGCGCGAAGGAAAGCGACTTTGCTGCGCAGTTCGAATCGCCCGAGTTCCTGACGCTCGGCGTGCTGTACGCCAAGGACGCGCGCTTCGCAGGAGGCGCCTACGGGTCGTTTCTGCGGAAAGTGGATCGCTTCAGCGACCGCACGCTGGCGGTGAGCCTGCGCGAGCGCGAGGGCTACGCCGCACGTCTGCGCGAAATCGATTCGCAGGTACGCAGGGTCGTCAAGTCGTTGGAGGCGCGCGGATTCAAGTCTCCTTACCTGCGCACTTTCGTCGTGGCGCGTATTAACCCCGTGCGATTCCATCGCACGAAGCCAGGTGACAAGAAGCCGCCGATGCCGATCGCGGCGGCTCTCACCCGCATGACAGCCGCCGCGAAGGGATTCGACGTCGGCAAGGTGCGGCCGGCGGACCTGGCGCTCGTCGCGGCGCTGTCCAGCGAATGAGGGGCGCTGCTTGCCATGGAAACTTCGCGCGATGAATGCCTGTTTAGCGACTGATTCCGCGGCAATGCGCCCATCGGTACCTGGGTTCGCGGTCCCGTCTGGGACGGCGTGTGGATGCTCAATGCCGTCTGGCTCGTGCCGATCGCCCTCTGGCTGGCCCATGGATACTTCGATCCGGCGGCAAGTCCGCTCGCGGTCCTCTATTTCGGGCTGGCTGCGCTGTTCTGGCTCGGCCATCGTTTTGGCAGCATGTGGCTCGCGTACTGCACGGAAGCGTACCGGCCGCTTGTTCGTGATCAGCCGCTGCGGTTCGTCGTGATTCCGCTGCTCGTGACTGTCGCCTGCTTTGCCATTTTCCTGCCGGCGGACGACGCCTATCCGTGGACACGGCAGGAACGCGTCGTGGCGATGGCGATACTCGACTATGCCTTTGTGACCTATCACTTTGCGGCACAGCATTTCGGCGCCCTTTCCCTTTATCGGTCGAGGGCTGAACGCGCGGGCTGTGCGCACACGAGACGTCTCGATCGGATCTTCGCGCTGGGAGTAGGGGGCGCACTCGTCCTGGTTGCGGAAATCCTGGCGGGATCGGCGGCCTACCAGGATCTGTGGGTCCATCGTTGGTCTGCCGCGGACTGGTTGACATCGAATCAGGACGGCATCGGCAATGCCGCGTTGCTGGCATTGATCGTGGCGACGGTTCTCATCCTGGTTGAGGAGGCGCGCGCGCCGCGCCGCTCGCTGCCGCGAGTGCTTTACATTCTGGGACTCGCAGCGATGGTCGCCGTTGCGCTCGAGACGCGGAGCCTGTTTCTGTTCATCGTGCTGTGGACCTCACAGCACTGGATCCTCGCCACGGGGCTCGCTTCCAACACCCCGGGCGGAGAGCCGGCGCCGGCTGGAGGTGCGGTCCGGCGTGTCTTGCATGCATTGAATACGCGGCCCTGGGCCATCCTGCTCGTTCTCGCGGTCCTTTCGGTCCTCCTGCTGCCTTTCCTCGAGGTGGAAGCCAACCAGGATGGCGGCACGTATTACGGAGAACGGATTTTCGGCGCCTTCGCTGAGCGCATTGCGGACTTCTTCCTGGGTTCCCGGCGTTGGTAGCCGCCGGTTTCGCGTCCGGTTTCGTGCACTACCTCCTGGACCGCAGCGTCTACCGGATGTCGGATCCCCGGGTCCGTTCAGCGGCGCGCGGCCTGCTGGTCAGGTAGCGTTCGAAGCGACGGATTGGCGCGCCGGCAGGAACCGGCTGTTTCGAAGCAGCGCCGCCGAAATCAGCGAGATCAGCAGGCCGACCGGAAAGATCTCGATGAACGTGACCGGCAGCCGGAATAGCGGGTTCGCATACTGCCGGCGGAACTCGTCCATCTGCGCGGTCACGGCCGCGATGTCGGCTGCCGATGCGCCCTTGGCGCGCGCCGACTCGACGGCGGAGGCGCTGTAGGAGTCGATGAACGCGAAGTCCGTGACCGCCAGCGTAATCTCCCAGCCGATTACGTAGATCACGCCCGCCACGGCGCTGATCCCGAGGCCTGCCAGCAGGGCCGGAACGAAGCGGATTACACCACCCAGCTCGCGGTCGCGCAGGCGCTTGACGCCGAAGAAGATGAGGCTGAGCGCCAGCAGCATGATCAGGTAACCGGTGAAATGGGAGGTCGCTGCGGATCCCGGCTCGGCATTTCCCACCAGCAGGCACATGGGCACCGCGACGAGCAGGCCGGCGGCAATGCCGAAGATCAAGATGATGCGTTTCATGGCGGAGTCCTTCCTGGTGTGGGTGCCGGCATTAGGCATCAGGCTGCAAGGCTATACCATCGTCCGAAAGGGTGATTTCGGCCCGATCACCCGAATGCGCGAAATTCCGGCGGGCCTACGGCACGAGTCCAAGCTCGCGGGCGAGCAGGATGGCCTCAGTGCGCCTTGCGACCCGCAGCTTTTCAAACAGCCGTGCGACGTGGGTCTTCACGGTGTTGGGCGACAGTCCCAAGCGGGCGGCATCTCCTTGTTGGAGCGGCCGTCCGCCAGCAGTTGCAGCACCTGCCGCTCGCGATCGGTGATGCCGAGCGAGGACTGCGCGCGTTCGTTTGGAGTTGAATTCGCTGTCGCGCGGCTCGCTGCGGAAGAGCCGCCGGCCGACCCAGATTCCGAGACCCAGAAAGGCGGCCGCGATCAGCGCGACATAGACGGTGCCCGCGTGCGTACGGGCCCAGACCTGGTACTCGAGCCACTGCAACAGAACGGCGCCGGCGGCGAGCGCGAGGCCGTATATCAGCACTGTCTTCAGCATGCTGCCCTCCAGGCAACACCGGCAATTATCGGATGCTCGCAGCCAGCGCCGCAATTTCCTGCGGTCCGATACGGCAGCAGCCACCGATCATGCGTGCGCCGGCGCCGACCCACTGTGGCGCGAGCGCAGCCAGGCTGGAGTGATCCCAGGCGCCGTGCCAGCGGCGCGCTTCAGCATCCCACTGCTCACCCGAATTCGGGTAGACAACGACGCCTTTGCCGGTGCCTGCCTTGAGTTCGCGAATCGCCCTGCCGACGACCGCGGGTCGGACGCAGTTCACGCCGATCGCGATCACGTTGGGAATGGCGTCGAGCAGCCGCGCGCACTCCATGAGCGGATCGCCATGGGATGTGCGGATGCCGTCAGGCGATGTGAAGCTCATCCAGGCGAATACATCGGGATGTCGTGCAAGCAGGATGGCAAGCGCACGCGCTTCATCCAGTACCGGAATTGTTTCGCACGCGAGGAAATCCGCGCCTGACGAGGCGAGAACCCCGAACCTCCGGGCGTGAAATTCGACGAGTCCTTCGACCGAAAGGCCGTAATCGCCCCGGTATTCCGCCCCATCGTGCGAAATGGCGCCGTAAGGCCCGACCGAAGCGGCGACAAACAACTTGCGGGTTTCCGCTGGATGATCGCGGCGGTAACGGGCGCGGGCGGATCGGGCCAATTCCACGGAACGCAAAAGGAGCGCAGTCGTTTCGTCGGCACCAAGGCCTTGTGACGCAAACCCTTCGTAGCTGACCTGGTAGCTGGCCGAGATCGCGCAGTGCGCACCGGCGGAGAAATAGTCGTAGTGCAACTGCTCGATCGCTTCTGGAGCAGCTCGCAGCACATCAGCGGACCACAGCGGGCCAGTGATGTCGTAGCCGCGCGCGGCCAGTTCGGTGGCGAATCCGCCATCGAGAACCATGATTTCGTAGTCGTTCCGGGCGTTCAAGCGCGCCATCCGTGCCGAGTTGCTAACATGCGTTGGTCCAGAATGATCGCACTTCTAGAAGCCCATCGCGCCGGCCTGTTCCGCCGCGGCGAAATCTGGCGGAACGTCGTCGCGGGCGTGGTCGTCGGCGTCGTGGCGCTGCCGCTTGCAATGGCGTTTGCGATCGCCTCCGGCGCCAAGCCGGAGCAGGGTATCTACACGGCGATCATTGCCGGCCTTGCGACTTCCGTGCTCGGCGGGACGCGCGTGCAGATTTCGGGCCCCACGGGCGCATTCGTCGTGGTGCTGGCGGGCGTTACCGCGCAATTTGGCATCGCCGGGCTCCAGGTCGCAACGTTGATGGCCGGCATCATGCTGCTCGCAATGGGCTTCGCCCAGCTCGGTGGCGTGATCCGCTTCATTCCAAATCCCGTAATCGTCGGATTCACGTCGGGAATCGCGGTGATCATCTGGGTCGGCCAGTGGAAATACTTCTTCGGCCTGGACCCGGTCGAGGGCGGCACGCATTTTCATGAAATAGCCTGGTCGCTTATCGAGGCACTGCCGGGACTCGACCTGCCGACTACAGGCATCGCGATCTTGGCGCTTATCGTCGTCGTGGCAGGCAATCGCATTCTCGATCGCATTCCGTGGCTCGGCCGCGTGCCGGCGCCGCTCGTTGCGATGCTGCTGGCAACGGCCGTCCAGGCGTACTGGCAGTTTCCGGGTGTTGCGACGATCGGCACCGCATTCGGCGGAATTCCACGAGCGCTTCCTGCGCTGCAATGGCCAAGCCTGACATTTGCCGAAGTTCTTCAGCTCGTCGGCCCGGCGTTCACGATTGCGCTACTGGGTGCGATCGAGTCGCTCCTCACCGCAGTCGTCGCCGACGGCATGACCGGCACCCGGCACAACCCGAACCAGGAGCTCGTAGGCCAGGGCGCCGCGAACATCCTGGCGCCGGTCTTCGGCGGTTTCGCGGCGACGGGCGCCATCGCACGCACGGCGACCAATATTCGGAATGGCGCGACCAGCCCGCTTGCGGGTCTCGTCCACTCGGTGTTCCTGATCCTCGTCCTCGTGCTGTTTGCGCCCTGGGCGGCGCACATCCCGCTTGCCGCGCTCGCAGCCATCCTGTTCTACGTCGCGTGGAACATGAGCGACGTGCGGCATTTCTCGCGATTGCTGCGGCGCGCCCCGCGTTCCGACCGGCTGGTGCTGCTGATCACCTTCGGGCTGACCGTGTTCGTGGACCTCGTGGTCGCGGTCAATGTCGGCGTCGTGATCGCGGCGCTCCTTTTCATGAGACGCATGGCGGAGTCGGTCAGCGTGCAGCAGGAGGTATTCGGGGGACCGGAAGAACGGGCTGGATCGGGGGAGGCGGCCCAGGAAATCGCGCTTCCGCAGAATGTGCTCGTTTATCGCATCGATGGGCCGTTCTTTTTCGGCGCGGCCGAGAAACTCGAGAGCACGGTGGAGCGGGCGCAGTTGCACGTCGGCACGGTCGTGATCCGGCTCGGCCGCGTGCCGTTCATGGACGCGACCGGAATGCATACGCTTTCCGAGATCATCGAGCGATATCAGCGGCGCGGCATCCGGGTTGTGCTCTGCGGGATCCAAGAGCGCCTGTCACGCGCCCTTGGGCGTGCCGGCATCCTTGCTCTGGTCGGGCCGGACAACGTCTGCGCCGACATGGCCGAAGTTGCGAGGCTCGTCACAAGCCCTTGAGGCCGCATAGGCGGGCCCAGTCAAAATTGAGCGGGGAGGCCGGAAATCGGGTAGAATGCGCGGGTCTGGTGATTCCCTAGTTCTGTCTTGTCTGGCTCATTGCGCCGCTTCGGCGCGCCATCTGACCCGGTCCAGCCACCACGAAAAGCATCGCCGAACCAGCAGGTGGAAATCCCCTTGCTGCCATCTTTCTTATGTGAGTAATTCATAGTGACCAAGTTATTTGTCGGAAATCTTCCCTTCTCTGCGACCGAAGAGTCAGTGCGCGCATTGTTTGCACCGCACGGCACAATCGAGTCGCTTGCCCTGATCAACGACCGTGATACCGGCCGCCCCCGCGGTTTCGGTTTCATCGAGATGTCAAATGCCGATGCAGCGAAGGCCATGCAGGCCCTGAACGGCAAGAATTTCGAAGGCCGTGACCTCAAGGTGAATGAGGCCCAGGCGCGCGAGCGCAGTGGTGGTGGCGGTGGCGGCAACCGCAACGGCGGCGGGAATCGCTACTGATTCCAGCCTGAGACTGCCGGCAGGCCGGGGATAAGCCAATGAATGTGGCAATCATCGTCTGCCTGTCGGTAGTCGTCCTTTATCTCGGCAAGCGCTGGTTTGGCGCCAAAGCCGAAGTCGCCGAGCTCCTGTTGCAGAACGCCAAGCTCCGGCGACGCATCGAAAAGGGCGCACGCTAGCCCGAACTGATTACGCGAGGTTTGACCCATGCGCATCGTGTCTCGAACCACCCGATCACTCCTGGAACAGAAGCGCGAAAAGTCGATGCGCAAGCGTCAGGCCGCCGGCACGCTTGCGACCGCCTTTCCGCGTGTCGAGCAGATCCGCATGCAGCTGCGCTTCGTTTCGACGAAGGGCGCCGTGCCCGCGGCGCAGACCCATGCGCTCTATCCGTCGGCCCAGGCCTACTTCGAGTTCGCCTGCCCGCATGGTGACTGCGATGGCAGCATCGACCTGAACGGGATCGCCCTGCCGCTGCTGCGGAGTTCCGGCACCCAGGCCGATGGAACGCTTCACTGCCCAGGCTCGCGCACCGCGGGCGGAACGAACCGCCAGCCCTGCAACCAGCGGGTCGATTTCTGGATTTCGGCGCAGTACCAGGCGATCGCCAGGGCCACGGGCTAACCCCCAAAACGCGCTTTTCCGGTCCTTGTATGAGCCCCTGAGCGGGGGCGTGACAAACACAAAGTTCCTGATGTATGCTTAATGCGAATCATTCGCATTCGTATTCACATAAGGAACTGCCATGATCGGGTCCCGCAAGCTGCGCGCCGCAATCGCCTTGTCCTTCGGGACCATCGCGATCATTGAAGCGCGAGCTGACGATGCCGCCGCCGCCGAACCGACGCCGCTGCCGCGGGTGACGGTTACGGCCGAGCACGAGTCGGACGGATACCTGATCGAGAACAATCGTTCCGCCATGAAGACGGACACCCGGCTCCTCGACGTGCCGCAGTCGGTATCGGTCGTGACGCGCGACCTGATCCAGGACCAGTCGATGCAGAGCCTCATGGATGTCGTGCGCTACGTGCCGGGTGCCGGCATGGCGCAGGGCGAGGGCAACCGCGACGCGATCATCCTGCGCGGCAACAGCTCGACATCGGACTTTTTCGTCGACGGCGTCCGCGATGACGTCGAATACTTCCGCGACCTCTACAACATCGACCGGGTCGAGATCCTCAAAGGCCCGAATGCCATGATTTTCGGCCGCGGCGGCGCGGGCGGCGTTGTCAACCGCGTGACCCGGCAGGCGAACTGGGAAGCAGTGCGCGAGGTTTCGCTGCAAGGCGGCTCCTGGGACAATCGTCGCGCCAGCTTCGACCTCGGCGACGGCCTGACCGATACCCTGGCCGCGCGCATCACCGGCGTGTACGAGGACTCGGAGAGCTTCCGCGACGGCGTCGAACTCGAACGGGTGGGCCTCAATCCGACTGCGGCATTGAGCATTGGCGACGCCACGGTGCTGCGCGTTTCATACGAGTATTTCGATTATGACCGGGTCGCCGACCGCGGCATTCCCTCGCTGAACGGCCGTCCGCTGCAGACCGATGAGTCGACCTTCTTCGGCGATCCGGAACAGAGCCCCACCTATGCCACGGTCAACCAGGGCTCGATCGTCATCGATCACGCGTTCAGCGACAACGTGTCGATCCGCAACCGCACGATGTACGCCGACTACGACAAGTTCTACCAGAACGTGTTTCCGGGCGCGGTCGATGAGTTGGCGCAGACGGTGACGATCACCGCCTACAACAACGAGCAGTTGCGCGAGAACATCTTCAACCAGACCGACCTGACGTTTTCATTCGACACGGGCGGCATCCGTCACGGATTCCTTGCCGGCATGGAGTTCGGCGAGCAAGTGACGGAAAATTTCCGCAATACCGGCTTTTTCAACGACGTCGACACATCGATCCAGGCGCCGCTCGACGACCCTACGGTCTCGGTTCCCGTGACCTTCCGCCAGAGCGCGACGGATGCCGACAACCGCGGCCGGGCGACGGTCGCCGCCGTTTACTTGCAGGACCAGATCCGGCTTTCGCCGAAGTGGGAGGCTGTATTGGGACTGCGCTTTGACAAGTTCGAAATGGATTTCACGAACCACCGCACGGGCGACAACCTGACGAGTTCGGATGACCTGCTCTCGCCGCGCGCCGGCCTGATCTACAAGCCGGTCGAGGCGATGTCGCTCTATGCGAGCTACAGCATGACGTATATCCCCCGCGCGGGCGCACAGCTCGCGTCGCTGAACCCGACCAATGAGGCGCTCGATCCGGAGGAGTTTGAAAACATCGAGGTCGGCGCCAAGTGGGACATCCGCCCGGGGCTCATGCTGACCGCGGCGCTGTTCCGGCTGGACCGCACGAACGTCGTGATTCCGGACCCCAACGATCCGACCGTATCGATCCTGGTCGACGGCCAGCGCACGGAAGGCATTGAACTTGGCGCGAGTGGCCAGATCAACGAAGCCTGGAGCATCCAGGGCGGCTATGCCTACCAGGATGGCGAGCTGACGGAGGCACTGGGCGGAAACCGCCTCGCGCAGCTGCCGGAGCACGTCGTGTCGCTTTGGAATCGGTACGACTTCACGCAGGCCTGGGGCGTGGGCCTCGGCATCGTGCACCAGACCGGGATGTATGCGGCCGCGGACAATGCCGTGACGCTGCCGGATTTCACGCGCGTGGATGCGGCCGTGTATTACTCGCTGAACGAACGCCTCCGCATGCAGCTGAATGTCGAGAATCTGCTGGACGAGGAGTACTACCCGAACGCGCACAACAACAACAACATTTCACCGGGCTCGCCGCTGGCCATTAGGGCCGGCATCACGATGAACTTCTGATCCCGACCCGGCGCGTGCCGGGGAGCGATGGTTGCCTTAGACTCCTGATCCGGCGCAAGCGGAACCGGGAGTCCGTTCATGACCAAGCTGACCTGCGGCCTGATCCAGATGGGCCTGAAAGGCGACACGTCGATGGCGCCGGATCGCATCCGCGACCTGATGATCGACGCGCACATTCCGTACGTCGAGGAAGCCGGCAGGAAGGGCGTGCAGGTTCTCTGCTTCCAGGAAATCTTCACGCAGCCCTATTTCTGTCCCGGGCCAGGACCGGAAGTGGTACGCGGCGGCTGAGCGCATCCCGGAAGGTCACACGACGCGGCTGATGCAGGACTACGCGCGCAAGCACAAGATGGTGATCGTCGCCTCGCTCTATGAAGAAGCGATGGCGGGTGTCTATTACAACACCGCGGCGGTGATCGATGCGGACGGCCAGTATCTCGGCAAGTACCGCAAGACGCACATCCCGCAGGTCGATCCGGGCTTCTACGAGAAATTCTTCTTCAAGCCGGGTGACTCGGGCTATCCGGTATTCGATACGGCGTACGTCAAGCTCGGCGTCTACATCTGCTACGACCGGCATTTCCCGGAGGGCTGGCGCGCGCTTGCGCTGAATGGCGCCGAGTACATCGTCAATCCTTCCGCGACCGTCGCGGGGCTCAGCAAGTATCTCTGGGAACTGGAACAGCCGGCCTCGGCGGCGGCGAACGGCGTATTCATCGGCGCGATCAACCGCATCGGCAAGGAAGAGCCCTGGGCCGCGAAGATGGGCGAGTTCTACGGATCGAGCTACATCGTCAATCCGCGCGGCAAGATCGAGGCGCAGGCGAGTTACGACAAGGATGAGCTGCTGGTCCACACGATCGACCTCGACATGATCCGCGAAGTCAGGAATACGTGGCAGTTCTTCCGCGACCGGCGGCCGGAGACCTACGGGCCGCTGGTCTGAGGCAATGGCCGAGCTGAAAACCGTCAGCCAGGCGATCGCGGTCGGCGACTTCGTCGAGCTCGACGCCGGCACCGACGTCACGACGAGCCCGCGCTACAACAAGGACATTGCGCCGACACGCGCGGGCCAGCGGACCTGGAATCACTGGCATATCGCCGCGCTCTGGATCGGGATGTCGATCTGCGTGCCGACTTACACGCTGGGTGGCGTGCTGACAGCCTACTTCGGGCTCTCCGTGGTCGAAGCGCTGTGGACGATCCTGATTGCGAATGTCGTGATCCTGATCCCGCTCACGCTGAACGCGTTTCCCGGTACCCGATACGGCATCCCGTTTCCGGTGCTGCTGCGATCCTCCTTCGGCATCGTCGGGTCCAACGTTCCCGCACTGATCCGCGCACTGATCGCCTGTGGCTGGTTCGGTATCCAGACGATGTTCGGCGGAATCGCCGTGCACCTGATGCTGTCGGCGCTGTCCGACTCCTGGGCGGGCCTGGGCGGAAAGGGTGAAGTCGCAGGGTTCTTCATCTTCTGGCTCGCGAACCTCTGGGTCGTGATTCGCGGTCACGAATCCATCAAGCGCCTGGAAGTGCTCGCGGCACCCATGCTCATGGCCGTCGGCGCAGGGCTCATCGCCTGGGCCTGGCCGCAGGCCTCGGTCGCGGACCTGATGGCGCAGGCGCCGAATCGCCCGGCGGAGGCCTCCTTCGCGGGTTATTTCTTCGCCGGACTCACGGCCATGGTCGGATTCTGGGCGACGCTTTCGCTCAACATCCCGGATTTCAGCCGCTTCGCCGATTCGCAGAAGAGCCAGATAGTCGGCCAGATCCTCGGCCTGCCGCTCACGATGTTCCTGTTTGCGGGACTCGGTGTCCTGATGACAGCGGCATCCGCAGGCCTCGTCGGACAGACGGTGTCCGACCCGATCACGCTCATCGGCCTCATCGATAATCCATTCTGGACCGTCGTCTCGATGTTCGTGATCATTGTCGCGACGATCTCGACCAACACGGCGGCGAATATCGTCTCGCCCACGAACGACTTCCAGAATGTCGCGCCCAGGCTGATCAACCAGACGAAAGGCGTGCTGCTGACGGGCGCGATCGGCATCCTGCTGATGAGCTGGGAGCTCTTCAAGAAGATGGGATGGCTCACGTCCGACGTGAGCGTCGAGAGTCTCTACTCGAACTGGCTGATCGGCTATTCGAGCCTGCTCGGCCCGATCGCCGGCATCATGATCGCGGACTACTTCATCGTCCGCCGCCAGAAGCTCGACCTTCCGGGCCTCTACAGGGACGACGGGCCGTATCCGGCATGGAACCGTGCGGGATTCGTCGCGTTTCTCGTGCCGGTCAGCCTCACGCTGGTCGCGATCACGACGGGCTGGCTCGGCTGGTTCTACGACTTCGGCTGGTTCACCGGCTCCCTGCTCGGCGGATTGCTCTATTATCTTGTGAGCGGCGGCAGGAGGTAGATCGCGTGGCACTGCTGATCCGGGGCGGCACGGTGGTGACGGCGGACGAGACGCTCCGCGCCGACGTGCTGTGCGACGGCGGCCGCATCGTCGCGATCGCGCCCTCGATCGATGCGCCCAAGGGCTCCGAGATCGTCGACGCCGGCTCGCAATACGTCATGCCGGGCGGCATCGACCCGCATACGCACATGCAACTGCCGTTCATGGGCACGGTCGCGAGCGACGATTTCTACACCGGAACCGCGGCGGGACTTGCCGGCGGCACGACGATGATCATCGACTTCGTCATCCCGAACCCGCAGCAGAACATCCTGGAGGCCTGGCGTCAGTGGCGCGGCTGGGCGGAGAAGGCCTGCGCCGACTATTCCTTCCACGTCGCGATCACCTGGTGGGACGAAACCGTCGGCCGCGACATGGAAACGCTGGTGCGCGAGCACGGCGTCAACAGCTTCAAGCATTTCATGGCCTATAAGGGCGCGATCATGGCCGACGATGAGACGCTGGTGAACAGCTTCTCGAAGGCGGTCACGCTCGGCGCCATCGTCACCGTGCACGCGGAGAACGGCGAACTGGTTTACACGCTTCAGGACCGGATATTCCGCCAGGGCATCACGGGGCCCGAAGGGCATCCGCTGTCGCGGCCGCCGGAAGTGGAAGGGGAGGCCGCCAATCGCGCGATCCGCATCGCCGAAGTGCTTCGCGTGCCGCTATACGTCGTGCACGTTTCCTGCCGGCAGGCGCTCGAGGCGATCACGCGCGCGCGCAATGAGGGTCAACGCGTCTTCGGCGAGGTACTCGCCGGGCATCTCCTGATCGACGACTCGGTGTACCGCGATCCGGACTTCACGCGGGCGGCGGCGCATGTGATGAGCCCGCCATTCCGTTCAGCCGAGCACCAGGCGGCGCTGTGGCGCGGCCTGCAATCCGGGAACCTGCAGACCACGGCGACGGATCATTGCTGTTTCTGTGCCCCGCAGAAGGCGGCGGGACGCGACGACTTCCGCAAGATCCCGAATGGAACGGCGGGCATCGAGAACCGCATGGAAGTGCTCTGGCACCATGGCGTTGGCACCGGGCGGCTCACGATGAACGAATTCGTGCGCGTCACGTCGACGAACGCGGCGCAGATATTCAACATCTACCCTCGGAAAGGCAGCGTGGCGGTCGGCGCCGACGCGGACCTCGTCGTCTGGGACCCAGGCGGCAGCAAGACGATTTCCGCAAAGACGCACCGCCAGAACATCGACTTCAACATCTTTGAAGGCATGACGGTGCAGGGCATCGCGTCCCATACGGTCAGCGCCGGAAAACTCGTTTATGCGGGCGGAGATCTTCGCGTCGAACGCGGCGCCGGCCGGCATGTCGACCGGCCTCCGTATCCGTCCTACTACGAAGCCGTGAAGAGGCAGACGGAACTTGCGCGGCCTTCCGCCGTAAAGCGAACTTGAACACCCCCGACATCTCGCCAGGCCGGCTGACTGCTGCGGAGATCGAGCGCAATTTCACGGACCTGCACCCGCCGCTGTCGAAGTCGGAGGCATTGATCGCAGCGGACCGCTGCTATTTCTGTTTTGCGGCGCCCTGCACCGCCGCCTGTCCGACGGGAATCGACATTCCCCGATTCATCCAGTCGATCAGGAGCGGTGACATCGAAGGCGCCGCCTACGCAATCCTTTCCGAGAACATCATGGGCGGCATGTGCGCCCGCGTCTGTCCGACAGAAGTGCTCTGCGAAGAGGCCTGCGTGCGCAATGTCCACGAGGAGAAACCCGTCGACATCGGCCTGCTGCAGCGTTACGCCACCGATCCGGTCATCGAGGCCGGCATGCAGCTCTTCCCGCGCGCCGCAGCCTCCGGCAAGCGTGTCGCCATCGTCGGCGGCGGGCCGGCGGCGCTCTCCTGCGCGCATCGGCTCGCCTGGCTTGGCCACGAAATCACTGTCTTCAGCCGCGACGGAATGCTCGGCGGACTGAACGAATACGGTATCGCGGCCTACAAGACCGTGGACGATTTTGCGCAGCGCGAAGTGGAATACATCCTGGCGATCGGCGGCATCGAGGTGCGGGCCGACAGCGCACTCGGCCGCGACCTGTCTCTCGCGAAACTCTGCCGCGAGTTCGACGCCGTCTTTCTGGCCGTCGGTCTTGCCGGGGTCAACCGGCTTGGCCTCGAATCGGAGGACCTGCCGGGCGTGATTGATGCCGTCCGTTACATCGCGGAGCTTCGCCAGGCGCCGGACAAGTCGCAGTTGCCGGTCGGCCGGCGCGTCGTCGTCATCGGTGGCGGAATGACGGCCATCGACGTCGCCGTGCAGTGCAGGCGTCTCGGCGCCGAAGACGTGACGATCGTCTATCGCCGCGCCAGGGCGCAGATGGGCGCCAGCCACTTCGAACAGGAGCTGGCGCAGACCAGCGGCGTGCGCATCAAGGACTGGGCGCGCCCGGTGCGCCTGGTCGGCAAGGGGTTCGTGACGCGCGTCGAATTTGAGCACACGCGCGATGGCCCGGACCGGAAGCTGGAAGGGACGGGCGAAACGTTTGCAATGAACGCGGACGTCGTTTTCAAGGCGATCGGGCAGGAGATTGCATGGGATGAGCTGGGGGCCGCGAGTGCGATCCTTCGCGTGGCCGACGGCCGTATCGCAGTCGACGCCCGGCGGAAGACGTCGCTCGACAATGTCTGGGCCGGAGGCGACTGCGTCGCGGGCGGCAAGGACCTGACCGTGACCGCGGTGCAGGACGGAAAGCTGGCGGCCCAGTCAATCGACGAGTATCTCAAGTCGGACGGGTGAGCCATGGACAAACCGGGAAACGGCGCAATCGACCTGGCCTCGGAGTTCCTCGGCATCCGTTCGCCGAACCCATTCTGGCTCGCCTCGGCGCCGCCGACCGACAAGGCCTACAACGTCAATCGCGCATTCGAAGCGGGCTGGGGCGGTGTCGTCTGGAAGACCCTCGGCGAGGACCCGCCGATCGTCAATGTCAGCGGTCCGCGCTACGGCGCGATCCATTCGAACGACCGGCGCGTGATCGGCTTCAACAACGTCGAGCTGATCACCGATCGGCCGCTGCAGACAAACCTGAACGAGATCCGCCAGGTCAAGCGCGACTGGCCGGACCGGGCCGTCGTCGTTTCAGTCATGTTGCCGATGAATCGGGAGGTCTGGGCAAAGTACGTGCCGATGATCGAGGACACCGGCGCCGATGCCCTCGAGCTCAATTTCGGCTGCCCCCACGGCATGTCGGAGCGCGGCATGGGTTCCGCGGTCGGGCAGGTGCCCGAATACATCCAGCAGGCGACCGAATGGTGCAAGTCGGTCGCGCGCGTGCCGGTCGTGATCAAGCTGACGCCCAACGTGACCAGCATTCTCGGGCCCGCCAAGGCGGCGAAAGCCGGCGGAGCGGACGCCGTGTCGCTCATCAACACGCTGAACTCGATCATGCGGGTCGACTACGACACGCTCACGATGTACCCGGCGACCGACGGCATGGGCTCTCACGGCGGCTATTGCGGCCCGGCGGTGAAGCCGATTGCGCTCCACATGGTCGCCGAGATCGCGCGCAATTCCGCGACGCGGGGGCTCCCGATTTCCGGCATCGGCGGCGTCACGGACTGGCGCGACGCCGTCGATTTCCTTGCGCTCGGGGCGAGCAACGTGCAGGTCTGCACGGCCGCGATGGTCTACGGCTTCAAGATCATCGACGACCTGCGAAGCGGCCTGAGCCATTTCCTGAGAGACAAGGGCATGACGAGCGTCAAGGACCTGGTCGGGCGCGCCGTGCCCTCGGTGACGGACTGGCAATACCTCAACCTGAACTACGTCGTAAAGGCGCGGATCGACCAGGAGCTGTGTATCCAGTGCGGCCGCTGCCACATCGTGTGCGAGGATGCCTCGCACCAGGCCATCACCCACACCGTGAACGGCCAGCGCCGATTCGAAGTCATCGACGCGGAATGCGTCGGCTGCAATCTCTGCGTCAGTGTGTGCCCGGTCGCCGACTGCATCACGATGGAACGGCTGAGCGGCGGCATCGACACCCGCACGGGCCGCCCGATTGACAACCGGAAATCGGACTGGACCACGCATCCCAACAATCCGATGCGCCGGCCGGCCTGATGAACCCCGATTACGGCGCGATGCTCGCGGTCGCGATCGAGGAAGCCCGCACCGGCCTTGCGGAAGGCGGCATTCCGATCGGTGCTGCGCTATTCGACGGCTCCGGGCGGCTGCTCGGGCGGGGACGCAACCGGCGGGTCCAGGAAGGCGATCCTTCGGTTCACGGCGAGACCGACGCCTTCCGCAAGGCGGGCCGCCAGACGTCCTACAGGGACAAGGTCATGGTCACGACGCTCGCTCCCTGCTGGTATTGCAGCGGACTGGTGCGCCAGTTCGGGATCGGCACGGTCGTGGTCGGGGAATCGGCAAATTTCGCAGGCGGTATCGAATGGCTCCGCGAAAACGGGGTTCGCGTGATCGACTTGCACTCGGCCGAATGCGTCGACATGCTTGCCGATTCATGCGCGACCATCCCGGCGTCTGGAACGAGGACATCGGCCGGGAATAGCCACTTTCCACGGCAGGAACTATGATCGTCACCACTTAACACCGGATAGGGGAGTTTCGCAGTGCACAAGAAAAACCTGGCCCTCATCGCGAGCGCCATGCCGATCGGGAGCCTGATGGCCGGACAGTCCGCCATCGCGCAGGAAACGTCCTTCGAGCCCGTCATCGTGACGGCGCAGAAGCGCGAACAGAGCATCTACGACGTGCCGGTCGCGATCAGCGCCTTTTCGGCCGACACGATCGAGAGACAGGGAATCACGAACCTGACGGACATCGGCAAGTTCGTGCCGAACCTGAACGTCACGGAATTCTCGGCCGGCCAACGTCCTCGGCCAATCCCTTCATCCGCGGCATCGGCCTGCAGGACCACCTGATCACGACCGACCCGGGTGTGGGCGTCTATGTCGACGGCATCTACCTGGGCCGCCAGGTCGGCCAGAACTGGAGCCTGGCCAACATCGAGCGCGTCGAGGTGCTGCGCGGCCCGCAGGGAACGCTGTATGGGCGCAATTCGATCGGCGGCGCCATCAACATCATCACGGCCAAGCCGGGTGACGAGGACGGCGGTCGGGTTTCGCTGACGGCCGGATCTCGCGGGCGCCTGAACGCCGATTTCTACACGAACATGAGCTTCTCGGACCAGTTCGCGATGTCCGCTGACCGGCGCATTCCAGAGCCGCGACGGGCTGGGCAAGTTCCTCGATGCTCGAGAATCCGCGCAAGGAAGTCGGCGAGCTGGAGGACATCTCGGCGCGGGTTGCGCATGAAATGGTCGCCGACCGACCGGCTGTCGTTCCTGCTGACGGCCGACGGCAACGAGGGCGACAACGGCCTTCGGCCCTATGACACGCTGATCGACGAGGTGCCGAACGGGTGCGTGTCTGCCAGTCACCACACCGCCCGTTTGTTTCCCGGCGCGGGAGGTATCGGAATGCCGACACGGCCAGCAACCCGTACAACAACAACACGGGGCAGGAGTCGCAGATCGCCGTGACGAACGAGGCGCGAGGGCGTCTCGCTGACGGTGGATTACGAGATTTCCGACAGCATGGCGGCCAAGCTGCTGCTCAGCGACCGCACATTCGGAGTACGAAGCCGGCCTCGACGACGACGGCTTTTTCGACGACTTCCTGAGCTTCCCGGAAACCGGCGAGGCCGACCAGCAATCCGCTGAATTGCAGCTGACGGGCGACTTCGGCGCCTTGGACTACGTCGCCGGCCTCTACTGGTTCGAGGAAGAAGGCCAGAACATCCAGGATCCGACGATATTCCTCGGCGGCCCGGGCGACTTCCTGCTGTCGCAGAAGGTCGACAGCCAGGCGATCTACGCGAACGTCGGCTACAACTTGACGGATGACCTCCGGATTTCGGGCGGCCTGCGCTACACGCAGGACGACAAGACGGCCGCGCGCCAACATCAACAGCGGCCTGATCGACGAGACGCAGAGTCCGCGACTGGTCGGAAACGAGCTGGGACATGTCGGCGAACTACCAGATTGAACGATCGCCTGAACGTGTACGGCACGATCCAGAGCGGCTACCAGTCGGGCCAGTTCCCGCCGCGTCCGTTCTGCCTGTTCGGTTCCCTGTTCCGCCGCCGGACCGGGCCCTTCGATCCGCTGTCGGACGACCCGAACTACTGCTTCCTCGCCAACGACAACGTCACGGCGCTGAACTACGAGGTCGGGCCTCAAGGGCCAGCCGTTCGACAACCTGCAGATGAGCATCGCGGTGTTCTACACGGACTACTCGGACCTGCCGTACCAGGTCAGCACGACAGCGGGCGGCGGCTTCAACACGGAGAACATCATCGTCGACCAGACTTCGATGGGGCGTCGAGTGGGAGAGCACCTGGCTGATGACGGACGCGTTCCGCCTCCACACGACACTCGGCTACATCGACGCCGACGTGGAGGACGCGAATCCGGCCGCGGTCGCGCCGCTGACGCCGGAGCTCACCTTCTCGCTGAGCCCGGAATTCAACTTCCCGCTCGGCGATGGCGACATTACGCTGCGAGCCGACTACTCGTTCCGCGACGACATGTTCGGCGAGCCGAGCTCCGATCCGGGCCGCTTCACGCAAATCGACAGCCGCGACCTGATCAATTTCGACATCACCTACCGGCCAACGGATGGCGACTGGTCCGTCTCGGCCTATGGCAAGAACGTCACGGACGAGCGCTACGACAACGCGCGACTCAATCCCGGCGACTACTGTGCTTGGTCATGCTCAGCAACGACGCCAGCGAGTTCGGGGTCCGCGTGACCAAGGAGTTCTGACCGAGTCCAGGCGGGCCCGGCTATGCCGGGCCCGCTTGTCAGACGCCGCCTACACGATCAAAAAAGCAGGCATGGGGCGGCTAACATAGGGTCGGATGGCTTCCGACTTCTTGCAAACGAACTGTCCTCGCAATGGCCGCGCGTCGCCGCCTGCCTGCTCGCGCCGTCGGCGCAATCCGCGGATAGCGATTTCCTGGGCCTGCTCCGGGCGCGCGACCTCACGACCTTCGGCTTCCTGCGCCTCGACATGCGCCCGGCCCATGCGATCGATGCGCCGAAGGGCACCTGGGCGATCGAGACGGAACTTGCCCACCAGAACACCTGGGCGCTCAGCAAGGGTGCCCGCGATTACCTCGATACGCTGTCCGGGCGCCGTGCGCTCGGACCCGCCGAGCTCGCCGACATCCAGGCGCTGCCGGGCGAGAACTACCTGTTCGACATGGAGCTCGCCGAACTCGACGTGACGATCCACCACAAGTTCACGAATCGCTGGGGTGGCTATCTCGTTCTGAGCGGCGTCAACTACAGCGGTGGATTCCTCGACGGATCGATCGAGAGCTTTCATGACACGTTCGGCTTCGAGGATAACGGGCGGCCCGCGGTTCGCCGCAACGACGTGAACCTGATCGCGGATCTCAACTCCGCCAACCTTGCATTCCTCGACTCGCCGACGACCGGCGGTATGCTCGATCCGACGGTCGGAGTCAGGTACTCCCTGGCTGAGCAAGTCAAGGGCTGGAACGTCGTGCTCGAAGCGGCCGCCAAGGTGGCCTTGCGCGGGCGGAAGGATTTCCTCTCGACCGGCAACACGGACTTCGGCATGCAGGCGACTCTGCAGCGCTTTTCAGAACACCACGCGTGGTACGTGAGCGCCTCGGGCGTCTATTACGATGGCTCCTCGAACATCATGCCGACGGGCCCGCAGATCGTGCCGACGCTCATCGTCGGCTACGAGCGCAAGTTGAGCGACAAGACCCACCTGATCCTGCAGGGCTACGTGAGCGACAGTGTCTTTACGCGGGATGAAACGGATCTCGACGAGCTGCTCGACGTCAAGTACCAGTTGAGCCTCGGCGTCTACCGTCGCTTCGGTCGCAGCGTAATGTCGTTTGCAATCACCGAGAACCTTCAAAACTTCAGTAACACGCCGGACGTCGGCTTCCAACTCGGCTGGGCGTACAGCCCGGTTTTGAAAGCGACGAGCGACTGATCGCGAATCAGGCCGGTTGCACGTTCGCATTCAGCCGGAACAGGTTCTTCGGGTCGTATTTCTTCTTGATCTCGCGCATGCGGCCGAGATTGCCCTGGTAGTTGTCGTCGATCACGCCCTGCGCCTCGTCGGCGGTCTCGTTCGTGTAGTAGCCGTTGGTGAAGCGCTCGAGCCCGGACCAGTATTTTCTCAGGTAGTCCATATGCGGCTTGGCATCGTCTTCGAGCTTCCAGGAAACGACTGACAGCATGTTATGGGTCGAGCGCCGGTGCGGAAAAGCCGTGGCGTCCTGCGCGACGCGGCCGATGGCGCCGCCGGAGTGCTGGAAGAAGAGCACGGTGCCCCGCTTCGGGTCCGCCTGGAATCGGTCTGCGATTGCGCCGGGTAGATCGGCAGGATAGGCATCGATGAACCCTGACTTCAGGTAAGTGCCCTCGTTTCGCGGATCGCTGCGATCCGTGCTGCGCTGAAGCGCCTCGTAATCCCAGGTCTTGATGGTATCGGCGATGGGCGTTCCGAGTTTCCTGAGCGGCGCGAGCACCCGGTCGGCGTCGCCGGCGGGGCCCGACCAGACCGGCGCGATGATCAGCATGCCCGGCTTGCCGCCCATCGGGGCCGACACGATGGCGTCCACGTACAGCTCGTCCGGCGCGCCTGCGCTGTACTCCCCGTAGAAAGCCAGGAGCTCCCGCGCGCGCTCGATCGGGAAAACGATTGAACCGGCGATGACCTCCCGCTGCATCGGGTGCAGTTCGAACTCGAAGTTGGTGACGACGCCGAAATTGCCGCCGCCGCCCCGCACGCCCCAGTACAGATCGGGATTCTCGTCCGGGCCCGCATGACGGAGGTTTCCATCGGCCGTCACGATGTCCACGGCCTTCACGTTGTCGAGCGCGAGGCCATAACGCCGCGCGAGGCGCCCGAATCCACCGCCGAGCGTGAGACCGCCGACGCCTGTGTGCGACACGGTGCCCGCGGTGGTGACGAGCCCGAGCGCCATCGCTTCGTGATCCAGGTCGCCGAGCAGGCTGCCGCCGTCGACATAGGCGCGACGCGAAGCCGCGTCCACCCGCACGCCGCGGAAGCGGGACAGGTCGATCTGCATGCCTTTTTCGCAGGTGGATTTGCCGCCGGGGCTGTGGCCGCCGCACTTGACGGCGACGAGCAGCTCGCGCTCGCGCGCAAAATTTACGGCATTGCGGATGTCCGCCACCCCCGTCGGCTGCACGATGAGCGCCGGGTGCTTGTCGATCGACTCATTGAGCACGCGACGCGCCTGCTCGTAGCCGGGATCGCCCGCGAGCAGGATCGGGCCGCGCAGGCTCGCCCGGAAGTCCTTGAGCGCCGCCTGTTCGATGACCGTGGCCGATCCGTCGAGCTTGACGGCGGCGATACCGCCCGCGGCCTGCGACGCTTCCTGGTCAAGTGCGTAGAGGCGCGACCAGGGCAACGCGAAGCCCACCGCCGCGGCAACGGATGACTGGACGAAATTTCGGCGATTCATCTGGTCCCCCCAACTGCAGCAGTTTGTCCCTTGAACGCGGAACGGAGCAGGAGCAGTGCCGCGTACAGCACGACGACGACCACGCCCCAGCGCAATGTTTCGAGCGGCAGCGACTTGACGAGAAGTGCCGCAACGAGCACGAGCGGTACGCCGCCGATTGCGAGCCCGATGACGACTCGGCGGTCGATACGTTCCGCGCGAAGGAACTTCATGCCGCATACCGGCATCAGGAAGGCGCAGGCGCCCATCATGATCGGGAATGCGGCGATCGGATTCAGGCCGAGCAGCGACAGGCTGATGAGCGAAGGCGCATACAGCCCGATGCCGAAGGTCATGAGCGCCCCCAGGACGAAGTGCGCGACTACCGCGATCGCGAACGCTCCCGCCGGCAGCGAGAGCGCCTCGCCGCCGCCCGGCATCAGGCCGAGATTCGTCATCGCATAGAGACCTGCCGCCACCAGCAGGGCGACGCCGACGAAGCCCTGTACCACGCGGACCGGTACGCGCACGACAATCGGCGCGCCGACGAGTGCACCGGCGACCGCTGCAGCGATGCAGGCAATCAGCAGCATGGGATCGACTTTGACGAGGTTGATGAAGATGAACGCTTGCGCGAAAGTCGGCCAGGCGTGACCCACATTGAGGATGGCCGGGATGAAGCTGTCGGGCACCATCTTGCGCAGCTTGAGCCAGGCCGTTGTCGGCGCGAACGAGCCGATTCCGAGCGTATCGAAGAAATTGGTGACCGCCCCGAGGGCGATGGCTTCGACATTAGGTCGAAGCTCATTGTGCTTGCGTGCCGTCGTGTAGAGGACGTAAGTAAATGCGACGCTGAGGAGGCCGAGCGCGGCGAGCAGAACGGCAACGATCATGGGGACCTGCGTTTGCGCATCGCGCGTACTCTACCTCAGAATGTCGCCACCTGCTCCACGGGACTGGTCACATGCGCTTGATCGCCATTTTTTTACTGTCTGTCTCCCTTACGCCGGTCGCTCAGGCGACAGAACATGCGATTCCACCAGAAATCTCCGCGCAAGCACTCGAGATCCTGAAACGCTCGATCGGGTTCAGGACCGAGACCGGCGCGGGCCAGGTCCCGGCCTATGCCGAATACCTGGCCGATGCCCTGAAAGCCGGCGGCTTCGCGGCAGAGGACATCACGATCACGCCACACGGCGAGACGGCAACGCTCGTCGCCCGGTTCCGCGGCAAGGATTCGTCCGCGAAGCCGATCGTCATTGCGTCGCACATGGACGTCGTAACAGCGCGCCGCGAGGACTGGGAGCGCGATCCCTACGTTGCGGTCGTGGAGGACGGCTTCGTCTTCGGGCGCGGCGCGTCCGACAACAAGTTGGGCATCGCGACCCAGGTCGCGGCACTTCTCTGGCTCAAGCAGGAGGGATTCAGGCCCGGGCGCGACATCGTGCTCGCCCTGACCGGCGACGAAGAGACGACTCAGGACACGACCGCGGTGCTGGCCCAGGAACTGAAGCACGCCGAAATGCTGCTGAACAGCGACGCCGGCGGCGCGTACCTCGGCAACGACGGAAAGCCCGTCGTTTATGCGCTCCAGGCTGCCGAGAAGACCTACATGGATTTCGAGGTGAGCTTTTCGAGTCCCGGCGGCCACAGCAGCCGGCCCGGCAAGTCGAATGCCATCTACGACCTTGCACGCGCGATCACGCGCGTCGCCGAATTCCGCTTTCCGGCGCGGAACAGCGCGCTGACGACGGCCTATTTCAAGGCGGCAGGCCCAATGACGGCCGGACCCATCGGCGAGGCGATGCTCCGCTATGCCGACGATCCGGCGGACAAGGCGGCCTACGACACGCTGGCTTCCGATGCCGAATACGTCGGCCAGCTCGGAACGACCTGCGTAGCGACGACTGCAAGGGCGGGTCATGCGCCGAATGCGCTGCCGCAGAGCGCGGTCGTCAACATCAATTGCCGCGTGTTCCCCGGCGAGTCGGTGGAAAGCGTGCAATCGACGCTCGAGCGGGTCATCGACGATCCGAATGCACAGGTGAAAATCGTCAACAAGCCGGTCCCGAGCGACGCTTCGCCGCTCCGCGACGACGTCATGAAGGCGCTCCGGAAGGCGGTCGACCTGCGCGCGCCGGGATTGCCGATCGTGCCGTCGATGTCCGCGGGCGCGACCGACAGCCTGTATTTCCGCAACCTCGGCGTTCCGAGCTACGGCGTGTCGGGTACCTTCATGCATCCGAAGGACAGTTTCTCCCACGGCCTCAACGAGCGCGTGCCGGTTGCTACTATCGACGGCGCGGTCATCCAGTGGCGGAGCATGCTGCGCGAGCTTGCCAAGTAGCGGGATCGGCCGGGATCAGGTCGAGCGCCGCTGCTGGCTGAAGAGATAGAGCCCGGCCGCGACCACGATTGCAGCCCCGGCCAGCATCCGGCCGCCCGGTAACGTGCGCCAGACCAGCCAGTCGATGCCAACTGCCCAGACGAGTGCCATGTATTCGTACGGCGCCACGGTCGACGCCGGTGCGAGGCGGAAGGCCTCGGTAAGCAGGTACTGACCCGCCCAGCCGGTGAGACCGACTGCGACGATCCACTTCCAGTCGCCGGCGAGAATTGTCACCCAGGCGGGGGCGGCAAGGGCGCCTGCTCCAATTGCGAGCATCAACAGGAACCAGAAAACCATTGAAGCCGTCGTCTCGGTGCTGGACATCACGCGCACCAGTACGACGACGAAGGCATAGGCGAGCGCCGAGCCGAATGCCGCAAGCCCCGCAAGGCTCATGAAACCCGACGCGCTGGGGCGCAGCATCACGAAGACTCCGGCGAGTCCTGCAGTGACAGCGACCCAGAGGTGCCGGTTGACCTTCTCGCCGAGCAGCATGGCCGCGCACAGGACGACGAGCAGCGGGGCACTCATGTAGACGGCATACGTGTCGGTCATGCTCCCGCGAGCGAGCGCCCACACGAAACCCCAGAGCATGAACACCGCCAGCACGGCCCGCAGCACGTGCAGACTCCATCGAATCGGCCGCAGCAGGCGAAGGTTGCCGGTCGCCAGGTATAGCGAAAAACACGAAGGGCAGGGAGCTTGCACCACGCAGACAGGCGACCTGCAAGGGCGGGTAGCGCACCGTCAGGTGCTTCATGAACGCATCCATGACCGCGAAGACTCCGACCGCCATGATCATGAGCAGCACGCCCCGCAGCCGGCGGGAGTGATCAGTCATCTGGTGCAGGCAGGCGATCGATCAGCAACCGCGAAAAATTCGCAAGCGCCGTCAGGTCCTGCTCGTCCGGGCCATCAGGATCGCGGCCGTTCGAAAAAGCGGCAATGATCAGGCGCCGGCCGTCGGGCAGTTCGGCATGCACGATCTCGGCCAGCGTGTCGTAGGCATCGCCGATCTTGCTCTCGTAAACCGTCCCTTCCGGAAACCCGCCGCCCATGCTGCTGTTCCGGGAGACGAGCGGCCGGCGGAGTCGCGAGCGGATGTACTCCGCGGCAGGCTTGCCGAACTCGTCGCTGACGAGCGCAAGCATCAGTTGCGCGCCGCCGTCCGGATGCATTGAGTTCCGTCCATGCCGTTCGCGTGCGAGGGCCTCCAGACCGGTCGGCTCTTCGCCGGAATTGGTCGGATAAGTCTTGTTGATGAATCGCTGTCCGTCGAGCAGGCCGTGTTCGGCGAGGAAATTCTCGGTATACAAGCGGCGCGCGAACCAGGCGTCGAAATCGACTCCCTCGGCGGGTCCGTTCACCGCCCCGGTGATCGCGTCGACGACGACACCGGTCGCGACGTTGTCGGAATCGCGGAGCATCAGAAGCACGGCGTCGTCGAGGCAATCCGGGGAACGTCCCTGCAATTCGCACCAATGTACCGCGGCAACCGCAAATCCGAGCTTGACGCAGCTTGCCGGGTACCAGGATCGATCGCCACCGACACTGCCGCGCAGCCAGGCACCGTCCGGGGCCGCAAGGAGTACGGTCACGTCGAGCCGGTCGAAGCGCTGTCCGGCGAGAAATCGCGCCCGCGCGTCTTCAACGATGGCCTGCAGTACGGCGTCTTCACGGATCGGCGAATGCACGCTGTCCGTCCGGGCAGGCAGGACGACGAGCGCCAGGACGACGCCGGCAATTGGCAGGGCTTTTGGGATCAGTCTCCAATGCACCGGGCGTCTCCCGTTACAATTCCGTCACAGTAGCGTCCCCCCGGCGGAGCAACAACCATGCAGGTCTTCGGCAACGTACTCGACATGATCGGCAGGACGCCGATGCTCGAAGCGAAGAAGCTCGATGCCGGGAATTGCAGGCTCTTCCTGAAGCTCGAACTCCAGAATCCGGCGGGCTCGATCAAAGACCGCATCGGACTCTCGATGATCGAGGCAGCGGAGCGCCGCGGCGAACTGAAGCCCGGTGGCACGATCATCGAGGCGACGGCCGGCAATACCGGCCTCGGCCTTGCGCTCGTGGCGGCACAGAAGGGGTACCGCGTGGTGCTCGTGCTCCCCGACAAGATGAGCCAGGAAAAAATCTTCAACCTGCGTGCGATGGGCGCGGAGATCGTGCTGACCCGATCAGACGTCGAGAAGGGCCACCCGGAGTACTACCAGGATCTCGGCGCCCGGATGGCGCGCGAAAAAGGCTACTTCCACATCAACCAGTTCGGCAATCCGGACAATCCCAAGGCCCATGCGACGACGACCGGTCCGGAGATCCTCGAACAAATGGCAGGGCAGGTGGACGCAGTCGTCGTCGGCATCGGCTCGAGCGGCACGATCACGGGCTTGACGCAATGCTTCCGCGAAAAACTTCCCTCGGTCGAGATCGTGCTCGCCGATCCGGAAGGCTCGGTGCTCGCCGACCAGGTCAACAAGGGTGCATTCGATAAAGCAGGATCCTGGCTCGTCGAGGGCATCGGAGAGGACTTCATCCCGGATATCTGCGACCTGTCGATGTGCCGCAGGGCTTACAGCATTCCGGACGGCGAATCGTTCGCGGTCGCGCGCGATGATCCTGCTCAAGGAAGGCCTCCTCGTCGGTTCATCGACGGGGACGCTCGTCGCGGCGGCGCTCAGGTACTGCCGCGAGCAGAAGAAGGCGAAGCGTGTCGTCACCTTCGCCTGCGACACCGGCAACAAGTACCTGTCGAAGCTGTTCAACGATTTCTGGATGGAGGACCAGGGTTTCACCCAGCGGGAGCAATACGGCGACCTGCGCGACCTCGTCGGGCGGCCGCATGGCGAGCGCGCGACGATCACGGTGGGCCCCGACGACGTGCTGACGACGGCGCACAATCGCCTGCGGAACGCGGGATACAGCCAGCTCCCGGTGATGGAGGCGGAACGGCTCGTCGGCTTCATCGACGAGGATGACATCCTGCGTCACGCGTTCGGAAAGCCCGAGAAGTTCAACGATCCCGTACGACAGGCGATGCACACGAATTTTCTCGTCGTCGAGCCGACGCTCGCGATGCGGAACCTCGTCGCCATGCTGGATGTCCAGCCCTATGCGGCGGTGATGGACCGGGGCGAATTCCACGGGCTCATCACGCGCGCAGACGTGCTCAACTACCTGCGCCGCCAGATGACCGCGACACCGGCGCACTGAGGCAACCGATGAAAGACCCGAAGAAACCGCGCGGATTCTCTACCCGCGCCATTCACGCCGGCCAGTCGCCGGACCCGACGACGGGCGCCGTCATGCCGCCGATCTACGCGGTATCGACCTATGCGCAGCAGAGCCCGGGCGTCCATAAGGGTTACGAGTACTCGCGTACCCAGAACCCGACGCGCATGGCCTGGGAGCGCTGCATCGCGGACCTCGAGGGCGGCAGCCACGGCTTCGCCTTTGCCTCCGGCATGGCGGCGACGTCGACGCTGCTCGAGCTTCTCGACTGCTGGCTCCCACGTGGTCGCGATGGACGATCTCTATGGCGGAAGCTTTCGCCTGTTCGAGCGCGTGCGGCGGCGCTCGGCGGCACTCGACTTCAGCTTCGTCGACCTGTCCGACACGGCGGCCGCGGTGGCTGCGATCCGCCCGAAGACCCGGATGATCTGGATCGAGAGTCCCTCCAATCCGCTGCTTCGCCTGGTGGACATCGCCGCTGTCGCCGCGGCCGCGCGCGGCCGGGGAATCCTGACGGTGGTCGACAACACGTTCGCGACACCCTGGATCCAGCGGCCGCTCGAGCTTGGCGCCGACATCGTCATGCATTCGGCAACCAAGTTCCTGAACGGGCACTCGGACATGGTCGGGGGCATCGCGGTCGTGCGCGACGCCGAGCTTGGCGAACGCATCGCATTCCTCCAGAACGCGATCGGCGCGATCGCCGGGCCCTTCGACAGTTTCCTCGCGCTCAGGGGCCTGAAGACGCTGCCGCTCAGGATGCGGCAGTCGAGCGAGTCAGCGCTCGCGATCGCGACACATCTCGAGGGCCATCCGCGCGTCGAACGCGTGATCTACCCGCGCCTGGCCTCGCATCCCCAGCAGCGCACTTGCCGATCGGCAGATGGCGAACGGCGGCAGCGGGATCGTGACCTTCTTCCTGAAAGGCGGTCTTCCCGAAGCGCGGAGTTTTCTGGAAAGGCTTGAAGTATTCACGCTGGCCGAGAGTCTCGGTGGCGTCGAGAGCCTGGTCGATCACCCGGCGATCATGACCCACGCTTCGGTGCCGCCCGAGGCGCGTGCGAAGCTCGGCATCAGCGATTCACTGGTGCGCCTCTCGATCGGCATCGAGGATGCAGCCGACCTGATTGAGGATCTGACGCAGGCCCTCGGCTGAGAAGCCAGTCGATTCCCGCCTATTGCAGCCCGTCCTGCACCCGGCCGTCGGCAAATATCGTCAGGTCGTCCCCGGGCTCGGCAGTTGCCGTCACTTCGCCGCCGGCAAACCGCACCGTGATGTCGTAAACGCCCGGCCAGGGCGCACCCACCAGGAGGTCGTACTGATTCTGCGACTGCAGGCCTGAGCCGGACTCGATGACCCGCGTCATGATTCGGCTGCGGCGCAATACGCGGCGTGATCTTCACGATTCTGCCCTGCTGATTCCGCTCGCCCGCGCCGCCGAGCACCCGGATCTCGATATGCGTCGAAAGCGCACTGGCCGCGCGCAATACCCGATAGGTCGTTCCCCATCGCGCGACGACGTCGATCACGCCGCTCCGATCGAGTTCGCCGCAGGCGATCAGGTCATTCGCCGCCACCAGGTTATTGGTTCCGGCGGCCACCTCTTTCGGCAGCGCGGAGGGAATGAACGTGCCATTGACGTTGACAAGCAGCTTGGGCACGCCAGTGCCGGTCGCCGTGACACTGTTCGCGATCAGTACGTCATCGAACCCGTCGCTGTTGACGTCGCAGACATTGAGGCCTAATCCGAACGTGGCCCGTGTCGTGTCTTCGAATATGGTGGCACCGGCGTCGAACACGCCGGCATTGTTGCGGTGCAAGCGCGTTACGACGCCGTCATGGTGAACCAGGTCGAGGTCACCATCGAGATCGGCGTCAATGAGCTTGAGTCCCTGGTCCGCGCGCACCGGGATCCCGGCCGATGCGCTCCCGTCGGTAAACGTGCCGTCGCCGTTGTTGGTCAGCAGCCGTGACCCGAAGATGAGATCGATGAATCCATCCTCGTTGAAATCCGCGGCCTGACCTCCGCGCGGCACGAACGCGGCGCCGGCGGGGTTGGTTTCCGCGCCGGCAGCGGCGGCGACATCCGTGAAGATCCCGGCGCCGTCGTTCAGCAGCAACCAGTTGCGGGCCCCGTCGCCGCGTGTTTGGTCATTGGGCGCGAACACGTCGACGTCGCCATCGTTGTTGAAATCCGCCGTGAGGAGGGTTCCGCCGAAACCGCCGATGGCGAGGGCCGTCACTCCGGGCGCAGCCTGGAAGTTCCCATTGGCCTGATTGAGGTGCAGCAACGCAGTCGATCCCGCTGCCGTTGCGAGCGACGCCGTGCTGCTGAAAAGGTCGTCGTGCCCATCGCCGTTGAAGTCCGCGAAGCGCGAATCGCCGTTCGTTCGTCCTGCGGCAACCAGACCGGCGAGCCCCGCTGTCGTCAGGTCGCGCGCCGTGAAAGCGCCGGTACAGACGTCGTTTGTCCGCGTCTGGACGGCACTGACGAGATCGAGGCAGGTGTCGTCATTCGAATCTCCGAATGCGGCGCCAAGCCGCGGCAAATCGACGGTTGCGACCACATGGGTCGGCGACACGATGACCGGCCCGCCGAATCCGATGCGGCTGTCGTTCATGGCGATGACGCGGTAGTACGAGGGTGTCAGCACCGGGACCGCCGGGCGAAGCACCGGTGAAGTTGCGTCCTCAATGAATGGAGAAAGTGGCCGGCGGCCGGCGAGCGAGTCTTCGGCAGCGCTGATGAGGATGCGGTAGATGGTCGCGTTCGTTGCCGACGCATAGTGGATTTCGTGTCCGGGATCCTTGTTGATCACGGCAGCCCACTCCACCGTACCGGGTACCGGTCCGGGCACCGCGAGAACCTGGAGGCTTTCAGGTCCTCGCCCGCCGCTCGTCTCGGCGACGACGCGGTAGCGATGCGTCAGGAGGTTGGTCAAACCGGTGTGGACGTAGCTGGTATCTTCTATATCATTGATTTCATTAACTAACTCGCCGCGCCTGGTCCGTCCAGCGTATGACATAGCTTTCTGCATCCGTCACCGGTTCCCAGTCCAGTTCGACGAAACCATCACCCGCCTCGGCGGACGGGTTGGCAGGCGCGGCGTGCGGGGGGCTGGTGCCGAGCACGTCGCTGCAGCCGATCAGCGTCAGCAGGCAGAGCAGCGCGAAGCCACCCGGGGCCGCACGCGTGGCGGTTCTCAGTGCCGATACCATCGAATCTAATCCCCGTCCTGACGTTGAATTTTCGCAACCGATAGACGGTCGCGACTCGCGACAGTTCCGTCGCTTCACGCCTCTGGCGTGCACCCCCGCATTATACCGGGTCCCGGCGAGGACCCGTCTCAGGCAGCGGCCGGGCGAAAGTCCACGCGCTGCGTTGAAGCCATGCAGAAGATCTCGACCGGGCGCGTCCGGCCGCGCAGGACCAGTGGCGGCAATTCGACGATTCCGCCGGGCACGGGATCCAGGGACTGCTTGACCGACAACGAGAAAAGGGCTTCGCCCGCGCGTGCGCGCTGCACCAGGCGCGCCGCGACATTGACGGTGTCGCCGATCAGCGTGTAACTCGGCCGGTCCGGCGCTCCGACGTCGCCGACGATCACGTCGCCGGCATTGATTCCGATTCCGATTCCGGTATCGATCCCGAGCCTGGCCTTCCACTCGGTCGCGAGCAGCCCGAATCCCGCGATCATTCCACGGGCCGCGGAAACGGCGCGACCGCTGGCATCGTCTGAAGGCAGCGGCAGCCCGAAACCCGCCATGAGCCCGTCACCGGCCATGTGAAAAACAGTACCGCCGTGCTCGCGGGTCACGGCTGAAAGCATGGAAAAATACTCGTTCAGCAGTGGCACGACGTCGGAGGGGCTGAGGCGTTCGGCGACCGAGGTAAAGCCCCGCATATCAGCGAACAGCACCGTTCCGGACACCCGCGCCTGACCGATGCCCTCGCGCGCGCGCGCGGTACAGCGGCAGGTGCCGAGCTGATGCAGTTCGATCAGGTTGCCGGCGGGGTCCGTCAGGTAAAGCCGACGGGAATCGGGACCCAGCCGGCCATGCACGACCCGGTAGGGAACGGTGAGCCGGTCAAGCTCCGCCTGGGCCTCGTCGATGCTGGCGACCGCGAAGGCGAGGTGGGGTGCCGACAGGTCGAATTCGCCGGTGGCAAGCGTGCTCTTCGGCACGCCGCTGAGCAGGTGAATTTGCGCGTTGGCGCCCGCGTTGATGCGCTGGCTCTCGCCGGCGCGATCCCAGGGTACGTGATCGCATTCGAGGCCCAGGACGTCGCCGTAGAAGCGAAGGGCCGCGCCCGCGGCATCGGGACCCGGGGCGATCCGCGCGGCAAGATGGTGCAGTTCCAGGACCTTGAGCGTCATGACCCAGCCAGAGGATCGAATATTTCGACGGTCAGGTCGACCCGGCGCTCCTCGCCAGGCGCAAGGCCGCCCACGCCGATCACTTTCCTGGCGAGCTCAGAACCGCCCGCATCCCGTATGACGACCACGACGGAGTACTCTCCCGGGCCGTCCGTAGACACTCTCGCAAACTGCCCGGACACTTTCAGGGCGACCTGGCTCGCCTGCTCCGGCTGATCGCCACGGCGCGACTCGAATCGGAGGTGGTGCCTGCAAGCCGGGCACACCGCGGCGCTTTCCAGGATGGTCGCCCGGCAGTGGGGACACGATCGGGTTTTCCCGATCGCCGCCCGCCGTTCTACAGGCCTTGCCATGGGTTATGTGCGTCCGCCACCCTTGCCGCCGGATTCGGTCCAGCCGAATTCCGCCCGGCCACGCATGCGCGCGCCATCGGCAACAGTCAGCGAACCCGCGCTGACGTCGCCATTCAGCACGCCGCTCTGGTGGAGCTCCACCCGCTGCGCGCCCTCGATATTGCCCTCGATTTCGCCGGCCACAACGACCGAGCCCGCTCGAACGGCGCCTGCAAGATGGGCGCCGGCCTCGACCGTCAGGGTACCGTCGACGTGCACGTCGCCTTTGAAGCGGCCCGAGATCCGGACGTGCCCCGAGCCTTCGATCTTTCCCTCAAAGGTGAGGCCAGTGGCAATGACCGATTCCTTGAGGTCCTTGCGGGTCGCCGTTCCCGATTGAGGCGCTGGCGTGCTCGGCACGCCTTCTGGTCGCGGTCGATTCACGGGCGCTGTCACACCCGCAGCCGATTCAGGCTGGGTCGAGTCCTTCGCAACAATGTCCTTCCAAATGGCCATGGGGCATCCTCCGGTGGGGACCACAAGAGTAGCCAGTTGGAAGGCCGCGGGCGAGGGCGTCGTATGGCACCGAGGTCTCAGATCGGCAATGTCGCAAGACAGCGGGCCATCGCAGCGGGGACGCTAGAACAGCCCGGGCAGCGAGACCTGCGCGGGTGAGGGCCGGCGGGACTGCGGTATTCGAATCCCCGCCTGGGCCTTCAGGAGCGACCTGTCGGCCCCGGCAATGATCTCGCTACAGGCGCCGGTCCCCAGCCAGGAGAGGGCTTCGGCGGTGGAGCTTTCCGTGGCATTGCCCGGGTCCTGCGCCAGATCATCGTCGGCGGCGCAGGCGAAGGGGAGGGTCGGGGCCAGGCCCTCGTAAAAGTCGCTTTCCCCGTCGGCATTGGCGAGCCGGAAAGTCACCAGTCGCAGGCGGAAGTCGCACAGGCCGAGGTCAAATCCCCCCTGTCCGACCGGCTTGCCGAAGGTATTCGCGCCCACGATCGCGACCTCCGCCCAGGGCTTCATCGAATTGACGACCAGTTCGCTTGCCGAGGCCGACAAGCCCGTCGTGATGAACGCGATCCGTACCGGCGCCACCGACTCGGGTTGCGGGTCGAATTCATGCACGGAATTCTGCGAAGTCTTGCTGGAATTGAACTCCGCGCGCGAAAAAACGTCGTCCGGATCGCGTTCACGGCCGTGCAAATCGCCGATCAGGTTGGCGATGCTCACGAGCCCGCCGCCGTTGTAGCGAAGGTCCATGATGAAGTACTGGATGCCTTGCGCGCGAAAATCCGCATAGGCGTTTCGGAGGAAAAAATCGGCCGTCGAAATGAAGGCACGGAGGTGGAAATAGCCCACGGGCACCGAGGGATTGTCCGGGAGGGCGAGCACTGCCGTGCCGCCCGCGGGCATCGGCGGGATGGTGACCACCCGCTTGATAAAGACCGCCTCGAGCTGCTGACCGTCCCGCAGCGTGAATTGAAGGCCGCGCTCCGTGCCTTCGATTGCGGGCCCGAGGGCCTCCTCGAGTTCCGGGTCCTCGACCAGTATCGTCGCAACCGGAACGTAGCCGCTGCCCGAGTCGATCGCGGTTATTTCGGCGCCTCGCGCAAGCCCGCCGAGTTCGGCCGGCGTCCCTTCGAAAACGTCCGGCACCAGCAGCCTGTCGCCCTCGATGCGGGTGCGGAACCCGAAGCCGATGAATTGCCCTTCCTGAAACAAGGCGGTATCGGCGCCGACCGTCGTGACAAAGCTGAAAAAGCGGTCCTTCCCCTCCGCGCGGGGGGTAGCGGTCAGCGCGTCGAGGAGCTCCGTGGCGGACCCGAAGTCGTCGATGTCGACGTTCGCCGGAAGCTCATCCCTGAACAAATACCATTCCTGCGTCGTATCGAGGACGAACTCTTTCTGACGGTCCACGGAGCAGGCGTCCGGGGCGAAGTCAGGGTTTTGACTGCCGCCGCCGCAGGAGGCGATCAACGTGCAGGCGAAACCCGCGGCTGCGGAAAGCCATCCTGTGCGTGGCGTTCGAGGCATTGGAATCCGTCCGTCCGGGACCGGGGAACCCGGCAATCAGGCGAGCTGGGCGCCCAGGAGTTTCAGGCGCCGGTGCTGCATGCGCAGTTCGTACAGGACCGCGCGTGTTTCCCTTCGGAAGCTTGCTTTTTCCCAGCGCTCCACGATCCGCTCGCGCGTCTTCTGGTACCAGTCGTCGGTCAGCTTCGACCAGCTGCCGAGCGTTGCCACAAACTGTTCGTACTCTCGCGTAACCGACGCGCGAAGGCGCTCAAAATCAACGTGAGGGAGCGCCGGACGCTGGCGTTCGAGATTCGCTTCGACGCGCCGGAACTGCATGGCAAGCCGCGCGCGCTGGATCACGACCGAAGGCGTGCGGCGGAGGCGCGTCGTCACGCCGACCCAGGAAAGCGAGCAGATGATCCACTTGCTCGGGTCCCAGTGCCACCAGCGGATGCCATTCCGGTAGTCGTGGGCGAACTGGTGATGGAAGTTGTGATAGCCCTCGCCATAGGTCAGGAAGGCGAGCCAGCCGTTGTCGCGCGCGCTGTGCTCGTCGCTGTACGGCTGCCTGCCGAATGCGTGGGCGGCCGAGTTGATCAGGAACGTGAAGTGGTGGCTGACCACGAGGCGCAATACGCCCGCCAGGAGGAAGACACCCCACAGGTCCCCGTGCAGCCAGCCCAGCGCGAGCGGCAGGAGCACGTTCAGGCCGATCGAAAGCACGTAGTAATGCTTGTGCTGGAACGCGACGATCGGGTCGCGCTGCAGATCGCGGACATTGCTGAAATCGGTCTCGCCGCTCGGGTAGCGCCGCAGCATCCAGCCGATATGGGAGAACCAGAGGCCGCGGCTCGCCGAGTAGGGATCGCGGTCGCCGTCGTCGACAAACTGGTGGTGATTGCGGTGACCGGACGCCCAGACGAGCACGCTGTTCTGCAGCGCCATCGCACCCAGCAGCATGTAGACCAGGCGAAGCGACCAATGCGCATCATAGGTGCGGTGCGACCAGAGCCGGTGATAGCCCGCCGGTAATCGCGAGGCCGTTGGCGTACAGGAGCACGGCAAACCAGACCCAGGCGGCCAGGCTGTAGCCCTGGGTGAACCCGTACCACGGCACGACGATGACCGCGCAGGCCATCGTCAGGACAAACATCAGCACATTGGCCCAGAGCAGGCGCGGCTTGACTGCGGCAGTTGCGGTCGAATTCATATGGGAAATTCCGGCACGGACTAACCCGGGCATTGTGGCCGAAGCGGCAGGGCGTGCCTACCCCGAATTGGGGGCGAGTTCACTTTTTTGCCCCAAATAGCGAGTTGAGCGCGTCCAGGGCCTGGTCTCCGGCCTCGCCGCGTGCGTGAAATCGCCCCGCGGCCGGCTCGAAATAGCCGCAGAAATTCGCCCGCTCCTTGTTGTTCACGGGCTCCGCGACGGGTTCCGCGCATTGCTTCGCCTTCGTCGTGTCGTAAAACCGGCACATCCGGCAGACGTGCAACTCGGCGCGGCAGGCGCGGCATTCCTCGGTTCGCAGGAGCGGCAGGCTGAGATCGGCAAGCGAGTTGCCGCATTTCCAGCAGACCAGACCTTCAGGCATAGCCGAGGATCCGCCGCAGGCCGGGCGCCGCGATATCCACCAACTGTTTCTGTAATTCCGGCAGTTTGTCGGGAACATCAGCCGCCAGGCCCTGCAGGTTCTCGCGCGCCGTGCCGCTTTGCTCGCGGTCGGATCCGACGCGCACACGCTCGCGCCAGTCATCGGGCAGCCGGTCGATTCCGCAATCCTTCAATAGCGACGCGAAATACGCCTCCGCGGCGGAGGAATCGAGATCACGCAAGCCGCCCACGAGATCTTCATAACGCGTCAGTCGCGCATCGGTGCCAAGCCAGCTCACCGCGTTGTGCAGGAATATTTCCTGCATCGTGGGCGCCTTGTCGTGCACGCCGAAGATCATCATGTTGAGCGCTTCCTCGACAGATACATTGCCACCCTTGATGTGCTCAAGCGAGCCCTTGAACGCACCTGACAGGAAAAAGCGGGCGCGAGCCAGCACCCAGTCATAAGGGTCGCGGACCAGCAGGACGTGATGTACCCGGCGCAAGGCGAGGATGGCATCGTCGGAAAAAAGCAGGTGGCCCCAACTCAGCTTCGGGGATTCCGGCGAAAAGGCAATCAAGTTCTGGCGCAGGTTTGGATGCTGAATAAAAGTCTTGTGATACTGCTGCGCGACGGGCACGAACATCCGGATGATATTTCGCATCAGGTGAGTGCCACATTTCGGCACACTGTTCAGGAACAACGGCGTCGTCAGCGGCGCCTGCGCATAGTTTCCGTTGAGATCGTTCAGGCTGTCCGGCTTGATCACGATCGTCGGCATTCGATGCGCTCCTCAGGTATGCGAGACGCGGCTGAAAAGACGTGCCGCCCGCAGGCGGCACGTCGTTTACTCAGGCAGGGGCCGGCGAGATGGCCCGTCTAGAATGTCTTGGTGAGACCCAGGAAGTAGCGCCGTCCCAGCCAGTCGTACTGCGAATAGAAGGCCGAGTTGCCGATCGTTTCGACTTCGCCGAGATTCAGGGTCGTCACCCTGGGCGGCTCTTCGTCCAAGACATTGGAAACGCCGAGGCGCGCAATGAAGCCCGATGTTCTCGAATTCGCGGCTGACGGAAGCGGCGTGATAGATGACATCATCCGTCTTGAGGACGATATCCACGTCTT
This sequence comes from uncultured Gammaproteobacteria bacterium, assembly GCA_963775415.1. Classification (GTDB taxonomy): domain Bacteria; phylum Pseudomonadota; class Gammaproteobacteria; order Steroidobacterales; family Steroidobacteraceae; genus SCUD01. Next base: position 390,099 of record CAVZIO010000002.1, on the reverse strand, counting down.
CATCGCGATACGTCTGGGGAATGGATTGTTCTCAAAATAGCGTGCGTCGTTCGAACTGGACCCGATGAAACTGATGCCCCAGAAGAACGACCAAGGACCCCGGTCGTAGGTCAGGTCGAGCCGCCCGACCCAGTCCGGATCGCCGACCAGTCCGTTCAGTTCCTCCAGCGTATCCGCAAACAGCGCGCGGTCGTCCGCCTCCTGGAATGTATGCTGGGTGTCAACGGTCAATTGACCGCCGCCGAGGTCGACGCGGTAGACCGCCGCGACGTCCCAGCCCCTGCTCTTCTGCTTGGCGATGTTGATGAAACTGTCCCTGACATTCTCGATGCGCTGGTCGAATGTGACCCTCTCGAACTGATCGCAGAGCGGCTCGTTTGGGAAGAACTCGGAGTCATAGCAGTTGAACACGATTTGCTGTCGCGCCGAGCTGATCCACTTCGTCGCTGATCTCGATGTCGAAATAATCAACCGACACCGCGCAGTTCCGCGAAATTGCGGCTGCCAGACGACACCTCCGGTGCGCGACAGCGACGTTTCCGCCTTGAGGACGCCCGCGCCGCCGCCCGTGATGATCGTGGCGCTGATGGCTCCCCCTGTGAAATTCGACGCGATGCCATCGGCGGCGCAGTTGTCTGCGACCCGCTGGGAAATATCACCCGTCGCCAGCGCGGCACCCCACCGGATGCAGGGATCGATCGTGGTCTGGCGGAGAAAGCTCGTCTGATCGGCCAGGTACAGCTCGAACAGGGCCGGCGTGCGGAACGAGGTGCCCTGGCTCCCCCGGATGCCGTATCGTCGGCGTGATCGACCAGTTGAGGCCCACCTTGTAGGTGTCGCCGCTGCCGTAGGAATCGACGTCGGTATACCGGCCGGATGCCGTGAACGTCAGATCTGTCGGCATCGGCTTGTCCCTGAGCAGCGGCACCTCGACCTCGGCGAATACCGCCTTGGTCGCGTCTTCGCCTGCCGTGATGCCGGCCGACGAGTTTCCCCATGCATTGCCGGCCAGAGTGATCTCGCCGGGAACGTCCAGGATCTCGTCCTCCTGGTAATGCACGCCAAACGCGATGCCGAATGCGGACCGGCGGGCATCTCGAAAAGCGTGCCCGACATCGATGCTTCCGCGGACCACTGGTCATACTGCGTATTGCCTGTCTCCACGCCGAACAGGAAATCGCGGAGCTCCGGGGAAATATTGCCGTTCAGGAAATCGGGGTCGAACCATGGTATGTCCACGCAGGGCACCCGCGCACCGATGTCACGGTTCCGACACAGGTGGCCTGGGGAACGTAAGGAACGCCCTCGAATCCGAGGAAAGTGATGTTGGTGTCGTAAATCGAGTCCTCGAAAATCTGGTCGTTGGTGTAGTCGCCGTCCGACTTGCTCATCTGCACCGACACTTCCCAGTTCCAGCCGGATTTCAGGTCGCCACGCACGCCGGCGACATAGCGCTGGTAGTCCACCTCGATTTCGCTGTCGGTGTGATCTGTGATCGGCGTCGGGCTGAGCCACTGCGCGCCGGTCCAGCCGGCACTCTGCGGATCGCCGGAACCCGGGACTCGTCGAGTACGTGTAATTGAAGAAGGCGTCGTAAAAATTGAAGTCGCTGGTATATTTGTAGGACCAGAACTGGCGATAGCCGTTGGTGGTCGTCTTGCGGCGATTCAGCAGGACCTCTGCATACACCGTGACGTTGTCCGTGATGTCAAATTCACCATCGACGAACACGGTCGCCCGTTCCTGCTTCGGGATCAGCGATACCCCGTCCTGGAACGGGTGATCGTTGTTGGTGACGCCGTCCGACTGACGGTCATACGCGCACTGGGAAAAAATCTGCTGGCGCGCGGTGCTGGTTGATCGTGCCGGGCATCGGCAACGAGCCCCGGAATGTACTGGCCGAGGTCGCTGTCGTAGTCGTACTGCATCAACTGCACGCCGCTGCGATTCGGGATCTGATGTCGGGGCAATTGGGCACGTTGCCGGGTTCCGTGTAGTTGTACTCGTAGACCCACACGTGTCCCCAGGGCAGCGTCAGTGCAGGCTGGGCTTCCGGTGCGCGGATCGATGACGTCAGCCCTTTCCCCGGTGTCGGGGTCGAACATGTAGTTCTCGCCGCAACTGAAATAGTCGCGGTCGCCTTGCTTGAGTTCGCTCTTCCTGGTGGTAGTCGCCAGTGATGCGGAAATTGCCTCTCTCGAAATCCCTTGCCCCACGAGACATTGAATCGCGATTCGCCACCGCCGCTTTCGCCCGGCTGCGAAACGAAGGCATCTGCAGTCGCGCCATCGCCCTTCTTGGTGATGACGTTGACGACGCCCGCCACGGCGTCCGAGCCGTAGATCGAGGATGCGCCGTCCTTGAGGATCTCTACGCGCTCGATGACCGCGAGAGCGGCATGCACGTTGAAATCGAATGACGACGTCTCGCCGCGTGTTCCCGCAGGACCGGCTCGGCGTCCATTCAGCAGGACCAGCGTCCGGTTGGCGCCCGAGCCCGCGCAGCGAGAGCGTTTGCGCGCCAGTGCCGCCGGCCTCCACGAATGCCGTGGATGACGCCGCAGTCACCTGGGGAGATCCGGCTGCCACGGTCGGAGGTCTGCAACAAGGCGCCGACGCTGGCGACGCCCTGCGCCGCGGCGCTCTCCGGAAGGACGATGTCCACCGGATCCGGACTCGAGTAAGCATCATGCCGGATTCGCGAACCCGTCACAACGACGCCTTCGAGATTCGCTGGCTCCGCCGCCGGCCTGTTCCTGGGCCTGGCCCTCCACGGCGCCAAGTGCGGCTCGTGGCAATCACGCAACTGATCGCGCGCGCCAGCGTTAGGTTCTTTAGCATGCTGAATCCCCCTGTCTCGAATCCCAAGTGCGGCCCGATGCCGTTCGCTTGCACCGGCTCGACGGGCGAAGAGAGCGCCTAGTAAATCGCTGACCATGTTGTTTGTAAAGTCGGAATGTCGTTCACCAAGCGGCGCCGAAAGGCTATTTTGCGAACTGCGGCTGGCGCATGGCGCCGGCCAGACCCTGGAGCCGCAACGGCCACGCTAAGCCTGCATCACGACAGCCCGCCTCGTCTGTTGTGGACCGGCAACAGGCCTCAGGCCGGGTGCGGCGGGGCGTAGTGCCTTGCTGCGAAACCACTTCGAAATCAGCCATTTCTCGCCGCTTGTAGGGGGAGTACCCGCATGGCGGGTGCGTGGATGGCCGCGGCCTTCGGCGTCGACATTATGGAATAGCAGCGCTGTTCCGGCAGGCGGCCTGAACCGCAGGCCCAGCTCGGGGAATGCCGTCTCGCCGCCGGTGAAGCCCTCATTGAGATAAACGAGCAATGTCCGCACGCGCTGGCCCCGCTCGGCAAGATGGGCCGCATTCGCGGGCGTCTCCGGAATGAAATCCGCGTGCGCCGCATAGCTCTCACCGGGCAGGTAATGCAGGACACCCAGGCCTTCGGCGTTCTCGGGCGGCATGCCGGCCGCTGCTGCCGTGCGCAGATTGACGAGTTCAAGGAGGAAATCGCTGTCGGCGAGGCCGAAGGTCATGACCGCATTGCTGCGTTCCTTGCGTACGCTTTCGCCGCCGTGCTCATCGACGACCTTGCCGCGAACAAGCCGGGGCGCCGCCATCGCGATCACATAGTCGCAGATGCGTCGCGGCAGGAATCCAGGCAGGCTTTCGATATGCGGGTCATCCGAATGCAGCGCGCGCTCGAACGGTTGATCGACCCAGGCGAAATCGGGCGCCGATTCCCCGCCGAGCAGCTGCAGCTGTGTGCTTGCCCTTTCATGGCCGAGTCTTGCCGCCTGGGCGAGTCGCCGGAATCCTTCCTCGAGGTTGCGCGCGACACCGACTCCGCCGGCGAGAATGATCGAAGCCGCATGTGCGGCTTCGGCATGACCCGCGTCCGCGCAGGCGAGCAGGCGCCGCAGGCCGCCGGCGCAGTCCTGGGGCCCGCCAAAGCCGACGATTTCCCAGAGTCCGAGGCGGGTCGCGGCGGAGGGGCGCTCGCCCGCTGCGAGCGTCATCCAATGCCGCGCCTCGCGCGGTTTGCCCGCGCCACCCAACAGATTCGCCAGAAATTCCCGGGCGGCCGCATGCCCTGCCTGCGCGGCGGACAGGAGTTGCTGGAGTTCCGCCTGGTTCACAGGTCAGGACGGGACTGCCGCGGCCGGCTTTCCGCCTCGAGCGCTTCGCGCAGCGCGCGCGTCGCGATCGGAAATGAGGCGGCCGCCCCGACCCGCTCCCGATGGATCGGCGATCGGACCTGGGCAAAGCTGGATGTCATCACCGCGCGCGTCGATTCCTCCGGCTTGCGTGTCGCGGCATCGTCCGCCAGGCCGCAAGCCGCGAGCATTCGTGGGATCTCCGCCCCCGGATCGGCAACCAGCTTTTCATAGCTCACTTCGACGAAGAGTCCGGGCACGCGCGCGGCCCAGGTATCGAGAAGCCTGTCGTAGGCGGTGACATAGCGCGCAATCCAGGCCGGATCCGAGTTCCATGCGGAGCTCCAGTCGAAATGCGCGCGCCAGCAGGACCAGGCGACGTCGAGCGGGTCTCGCCGGCAGCGGATGATGGGAGCCTGCGGGAACGCCCGCAGGATGACGGCCAGCCGAAGGTGGTTGCTGAGCAGCTTGTCGGTGAATCTCGAATCCACGCCGAATCGCTCATCGCCGAGGGCCAGATAGCGGCCGCGGATTTCTTCCCACGGATCCTCGTCCGGGTGGGATTGCCGCCTGCGCGCGAGATAGGCGGATACGGGCCTGCGCGTGAAATCGCCGAGGGCGTGCCGGATGACGCCCATGAACTTGAGTTCGCCCCCGCCTTGAATCGCCGGGTGGCGCGAAAGGATCTGATCGACGAGCGTCGTCCCCGAACGCTGGGGTCCCAGGATGAAAATGACCCGCGATTCCGGGCCCGCTCCCGGTGGCTGGCGCGGGGGCTCATTCGGGGCCAGGGCACCGAGCGAGGCTTGCGCGCTCGCCGCAATCGATTCCGGATCGAACCGGGCGACCTCGCGGCGCGCGGCCGCGGTGGCCGTGAGCATGCGTTCCGCGCCTGCATCGTCCGTGAGATCCACGTAGGCCTTGGCGAGCGCCCAGGCGGCGGAAGCCCGAGCCGCCGGTGGCGCATTCGCGGTCGCGGCCACCAGCCTTTCCAGCTGCACCAGGTCGCCGTCGCCCGCAGTGAACTGCTTGAGCATGGCGACGCGTTCCCAGAAGTAAGGATTGCCCGGTTGATCCCGCAATAATCTTCGGGTCAGGGCCAGTGCCTGGTCCTGCCGGCCGGCATACATGAGCATGCGCGACAGGTGGAACAACTCCACGGCGTCCAGTTTTCCGCCCCTGACGCCGGGTTCCAGCAGGGCGACGGCCTCCGCCGCCCGGCCCGTGGACTCGAGCGCCCGCGCCAGGATGAAGGCCGTGGATGTCTTGCGCGGCGCCTCGTTCCACAGGCGGCGTGCGGCGGCGAGCGCCGCGTCGTCGTCGTCGAGTTCCGCGCAGACTTTTGCAACCAGCGCCCATTCGTCGCCGAGCGGGGCGGGCTCGGCCAGGCGACGCCGAATGATCGCGAGTCCTGACCAGGCCTCGCCACGATTGATCGCATTGGACGCCAGTCGCAGCTCGTCGTCTTCGGGAGGCGTTGCGCTTCGAACTTCCGTCACACCCGGGCTCCCGTGGCTTCGAGCGCCGCGCGCAATTTCCGGGTCGAGATCGGAAAAGCGGCCGCGGAACCGATGCTCGCGTCGTTGATCGGCGCGCGCACCTGGGCAAAGCTCATCGTGCCGACGGGCCGCCCGGCCAGCTCGGGCCGCCGGGTGGACGTTTCATCTGGGAGTCCGCAGGCCTGCAGGAGCCGCGGGATCTCGCGCTCCGGGTCGCGCACCAGGGATTCGTAGGAAATCTCGGTCAGCGCGTCGGGATAGCGGCGCATCCAGGCCTCCATCATGCGACGGTAACAGTTTACGTAGAGGGCGGTCGTTTCCGGCGAGTTGCTCCAGGCGGAATCCGCATCGAACTGCGTGCGCCAGCAGGACCAGGCCACATCGAGCGGATCGCGACTGATATAGAGGATGCGCGCCTGCGGCAGCGCGCGGCGGATGGCGCGAATCCGGTAGACATTGGAAAGGAGCTTGTCCGTGAATCGGGCGCCGGCGCCGAAGCGCTCGTCGGCGAGGTACAGGTAGCGGCGGCCGAATTCGCCCCAACGGTCGGAATCGGTATTCGCGGCGGCCCGGCTTGCATCAAAGGCGTCGATCGACGCCGTGCTGTGGTCGCCGAGCTCGTGCGCAGCCAGCCACAAGTGCCGCAATTCCCCGCCGCCGCGGACGGCGGAATGGCCCGCGAAGACCTGGTCGAGCAAGGTCGTTCCGGAACGCGCGGGACCGAGTATCAATACCGGTCGTTCGCCGCCTTCAGTTGGAGGACCCTCGGGATCCCTGCGGCCCGACTCGCACCAGGCGACGGTGTCCGCGACCGGGGCAACGTGGACACGCGCGTCGAACGGGAACTGGGCGCGATTCGCTTCGGCGCGCGCTTCGAGAAACCGGTTCGCCTGTGCGTCGTCTCCGATATCGACGTATGCCTTGGCCAGCGCCGCCGCGATCGCCGACCGTCCCGCCGGCGCCCCATCGCTCCGGCGCCGGAAGACCTTCCGCATGGCTGCAAGGTCCGGGTCATCGGGGCCGAAGCGCTTAGTCATCGCGATGCGCTCCCAGAGCGTCGGACTGTCGGGTCGCAGTTTCAGCAGGGCGCGGGCTCGCGCCTGCGCCTCGTCGATCCGGCCGGCGAACATCAGCATCCGGGTCAGCTTGAAGCTCTGATCAGGGGTCAGGCTGCCGGCATCTGCAAGCGGCTGCAGCAGCACGACGGCCTCATCCGCCCGGCCCGCCGTGGTCAGGGCTTCCGCCAGCCGGCAGGTTTCGGCCGCGCCGCCAGCCATTGCCAGCCGCAGGCGTTCGGCTGCAAGCACCGCGGCGTGATCGTCCCCGATCCGTTCTGCGATCGCGATCGCCGTGGACCAGATGCGTCCGTCCGATTCTTGTCCTGCAAATGCTTCGCGCAGCCGCAGGGCCGCCACCCAGAACCGTCCCTGGATCAGCGCTGCATCGGCCAGTCGAATACATTCCGCCGCGGATTCGCCCATGCGGGGCGAGCGTATCAGCCCCCGGTCCCGGGCGGTTTGGCGGTCTCGACGGCATTCGGCGGAATGAATTCGAACCACAGCGCCTTGAATTCGATGCCGCGCGATTCGACCGGCAGGCCGTTTTCAAAGCGCGGGCTGTATGTTGCTCTCTGGACCGACTCCGAGAGCTGGAATGCCTGCATGCTGGACGCGTTGCTGCCGTCGGCTACCACCAGGTCGCGCACGGCGCCTTTCCCGGTCACGGTCAGTTTGAAGGTCACCTCGCGGGGGGTCATTTCGTTCGCCGGCAGCCAGCGATTGCGGATCGCAGCTTCCGGGGGCCGGTGGGCGACGAGTCGCGGCTGGATCAGGGGATTGAAGACCCCCGCTGCCGCGTCGCTCGCGAGAAAAGCCAGGGCCCGTTGATACTGCTGCATGGCCGTGTCCCATTGCTGCGCGGTCATGTACCAGTCGCCGAGTTCGACCAGCGTGCGGACCATGAGCTCCGCCGGGGGGTCGGTCTGCTTTTCCAGTATTTGCAGGGCCTGCTCTACGGCGCGCAAGCCCGTACGGTCGAGCTTCGAGACCTTGAATTCGCGGGTCTGCAACATGTTAAATGCTCCGGTCGGCATCTGGGAGACCTGGTCCACCGCCTGGTTCCGGCGGGCGAGCGATTCCGGGTCTGCTACGAACTGCAACCGGTAGGTGCGGCCGATGCCAAGCAGGGCGTCAATTGTCGTCGGATTATTGACGCCGCCCAACTCGCCCGCGACGAGATAAATGCGCACATAGATCTCGCGAGCCGCTTCGAACTTGTCCATCGATTCGTACCAGCGGGCGAGCTGATCGAGCGCCGGCACCATCCGCGGATCCCGCATTCCGAAGTTCTTTTCGGCAATCATGACGACGTAACGGCGCTCGATTTCCGCGGCCCCATAGTCGGCGACCTGCATGTAGCAGTCCGCCAGCAATTCCAGCGTCGGAATCTGCGCCTGGTTGAACAACCCGAGGGAACGTCGGGAAGTGGTCAGCGCTTCCCGCAGGAGTTCGACTGCGATCGCAGGATTCTTCTGGGCCAAATAGACTTGTGCGAGTCCGGTCAGCGGGGCGACGAATTGGGGCGAAGATATCCCTTCGGTGCCCTCGAGCCAGTCCAGCGCCCGCAGGTAGGTCTGCTCGGCGCCTGCCATGTCGCCGAGCCTGAACTGTGTCAATGCCAGGTCGGTGAGCGCCCTGACGTGTTCGGGGCCACTGACCTTGCCGCTCTCGGTCAGGGCGACCACACGTTCCGCAACCGGCAGCGCCTCGGCATACCGCCCCTCGATGAACAGGGCGTGGAACTCATCCCGAGTCTCCGGGATGCCTGCAACCGGGTCTGCCGGAGCCGCCGACGCCGGATGAACGGCGGCGAACCCCGCAAGCAACGTGCAGGCCATCAACTTCGTCAGCATCAGGCGTGTAGACCGGTCACGGGATCGCGTGTTCCCGGCCAATAAAAAGGGGGCGGCATCGACTGCCGCCCCCGGTGGAACACACCGTTAAGCCAGACTCAGAACTTCACGATGATCTGGCCAAAGATCCTGCGGCCGACCACGTCGTACAGCGACGGCTCGGTGCCGGACTGCACGTTCGGGGCGTAGACAGGCGGCTGCTTGTCGGCGACGTTGTTGACGCCGATTCGTATCTGCGAGTCCTGTCCGATGAAACCCATCCGCCAGGATGCGCCCAGGTCGAAATAAGCCACGGAGCCGACGCCCGTGAAGCTCGACTCTCCCGGGAAGATCACCCCGGCCCGGTTGTCCATGCCGTCGATCCAGCGCGCGCGGGCGTCGAAGGCAAAGTCGCCGATCGTGTACACCGCGCTCAGGTTCGCCTTGATCTCCGGAACGCTGGAACCCAGGCCCGCGCCGAAGAAGGTCACGGTGCCGGAGTAGTCCAATGTCGGAAGATTGTCGGCTTCCTGCGTCTCGGCCGACAGGTTGTAGCTGGTCAGCAGGTTGAGTCGGAGGTCGCCTGTCGCGATCGGCATGCCCCAGTTGATCTGCAGGTCGATCGCCTCGGCCGCAACCTTGCCGCCATTGACCCCCGGATACAGCCCACTCGCGGACAGCGGATTGGACAAACCGAAAATGTCGCCGCCGGCACGGAAGATCGCCGCGCAGTTCACGTCATTCGGATCAAAGTTCGGGTTGGTCCCGTAGTAGTTGTAGCAAGCCGCCACGATCACGTTCGGCGCCGGTGTCAGGATCGGGTTGTCGATCTCGATCTTCGAGTAGTCGAGGGACGCCTGGAAGTTCTCCATGGCGCCGCTCCACGGCGACGAGAAGACGAGACCGAGGCTGTAGGTGTCGGCGGTCTCAGCTTCAAGTGCCGTGTTGCCGGCGACCGTGATGCTCATCTGGCCGCCTGGATTCTGCACGAAGATGTCGATGTTCGCCGGACTGACGCCGCCGTTGTTGCCGGCGTCGAGGCACAACTGCCTCATCGCCGCCGCATCCGGGCCGTTTCGCGCGTCGGTTGTGACCGAGCAGGGATCGAAGTACTGCGGTGCGGACCCGCCGCCGTCGAAGAGCTCCGAGAAGTTCGGAGCGCGGACGGCACGCTGGTATCCGCCACGGAAACGCAGGCTGTCGAGCGCCTGCCAGCTCAGCGAGGCGAAGTACGCGTCAGCGGAATCATCGATTTCGCCGGTATCGGCAATGCGATCCTCGAACGTGCTGCTCGAATTGCGGTAGCCGAAGTTGAACTCGAGTCCCTCGGTGATCGGGACCAGTCCTTCGAAGAAGATGTCTTCGAAACTGTTCTTGCCGCTCGATGGGCTCTGCGCATTGAAGCCCGAGATCGGGCCCGCCGACGGGCCTGGATCCAGCTCGTACTCGAAGTAACGACCCTGTACGCCCACCACGATGGACATCGGGCCCGCCGGCATGTCGAACAGATCGCCGGTGACGAAGCCTTCGATGACGCGCTGCTCGAAATCCGTCGTCAGCGTGCTGCTGACTTCCAGATACTCGACGCACTCCGGCGAAATCTCGTGGCGGCCGAAGACGTTGAGGCCGCCCGCGCAGATGCTGTCGCCGCCATCGGCCGCGGACGTCAGCTCGAGCAGGCGGGTCGTATTGAGGTTGCCGCCCTGCGTCTGGTCGATCTCGGTGAATCCCTCGGATGCCGAAACTTCCCAGCCCCAGTTGTCCCCGAACAGCGGGCCCTTGGCGCCGATCATGTACTGCACGACCGTATTCGCGTAGTCCGAGGTGCGCAGTCCCGCGCTCAGCGAACGCTGGCGAACCAGGAACGGCTCGGTCGCGCCTGAGCCGACCAGGTTCGCGTTGTCGCCCGTACGCGTAGCCAGCAAGGCGGCGAAGTCCGCCGGAATGAACGGGTTCGTGACGGGTATGACCAGGTTGGCCCCCGTGCTCCCGCCTGGCTCAACAAGCGGGGAACTCGCCTGGGTCGACGAATTTTCCCCCGGCGCCAGGGTGGAGACCGTCGGGAACGGTGTCGGCGCCAGCGCCGCCGTGGAGTCGTACTCCGTCCAGCCGATCCGGCCGAACACTTCCACGCCGCCTTCAAACTCGTAGTTGAGTTTGCCCATGAACGAGCGGCGTTCCATCGGCAACACGAGAATGTTGACAGCGTCAAAGTTATACGAGTGAAAATCCGGGTAAAGGTTGGTATTGACCGCGAGATCGATCGGATACCGGAAGTTCACGACGTCGAGCGGGCTGTTGAAGAAGCCGCGCGAATACATCGTGCCGTCGAGGTTGAAGCCGAGTGTCCCCGGAACCGCATCGCCCGGCGCGTAAGCGGGGTCATAGCCTGCGAAGAGCGTGTCGACCGCCGCCTGCGTCGGGCCGTTCCCGCTCGGAATGTAGTTGCCTTCCGGCAGGTATGAGGTGGTCGAAGTTGCGACTGCCGCGAAATCGCGCTGGCTCTTGATCATGCCCTCGCGATCCGAGTAATCGAAGCCCATCATCGCGTTGCCGCGGCCGTCGTCGAAGTTACCGCCGAGCACCGCGGAGACCAGGTACTCCTGCGCGTCCCACTCTTCGGTGCTGTTCGAGAAGCTGTACCGGACGTCAGCGCCTTCAAAGTCTCTCTTCAGCTTGAAGTTGACCGCGCCGGACACCGCGTCCGCGCCGTACACGGCACTGGCGCCGCCAGTGACGATCTCGATGCTCTCGATCATCGCCTGTGGAATCGTGTTGACGTCGACGGTCAGGTTGCTGGCGGAAGGCATTGCGCGCCGGCCGTCCAGCAGGACCAGGTTGCGGTTTGCGCCGAGACCGAGGTCCACGTTCGACTGTCCGCCGTTACCCGGGTTGTTCGACGTCGTCGTTCCCGCGGGAGCGACCTTGGGCAGCGTATTCAGGAATGTGTCGAGCGTGACGTCGGCGTTCCGGACCACCTGCTCTGCCGGAAACGTCGTGACAGGGCTCGACGACGAAAAGTCCCTGCGGACGATGCGCGAGCCCGTGACGACGATCTCATTCAACTGTTCTTGCGCAGCTACCGGCACAGCCTGCATAGCGGCGCCGATCGTACCGGCTGAGATCAGCACAGTGTGAACAGCGCGTGCGAGATTGGGATTGGACATCAGATTCTTCCTCCTGCCAGATTGCTTGTTGGATTTCAGCGACGGTCTAAAGCGCCCCGTGCTGTTCACCCGCAAATTTCCCTTGAAACATACGAATCAAGTCGTTGATAAAGTTCCGAGCGATCGGAATGTGGCGGCGATGATATTCCGGAAAGTTCAGGAAAGAAAGCCCAAAGGCAAAAAAACAACAGATGACTTGGCGAACGGCCTTGCGCCCGGGCGCGAAAATCCGGGGTTCCGGACGACTGGGGCTGGGACTGGCTTACTGAGCGCTGTTTTGTAGCGCGTGAGCAACAGATTTGTGTTGCTTGCCCGCAACATTTTCGCTGTGACTCTTCTCGCTGAAGGCGGGATAGTCGATCTTGTCTCCGGGTGCAAGCCCGATGCGGTTCGCCGTCCCGCCGGCCAGCTCAAGCACTCCTACAACCGGGGCTGCCGATTCAATGGGGTCGAGCGAAAGCGGCCTCGTGTTCTCCGCCACATTGACGACAACGCCCCCCTCACCAATGAAGATGATGTCGAGCGGCAGGTAGGTATCTTTCATCCAGAACGCCGCCGGTTCACGGCGAGCGAGTAGAAACAGCATTCCGTGGGCGGCCGGCAGTTCACGGACATTCATGAGTCCCTGGGCGCGGCTTCGGTCATCCGCCGCAATCCAGACGGTAAACCGGTGCGTGCCCGTGGTCGTGACGATGCCCACCGTGGAACGGGCCAGGTGGGGGAAAAGCGAAGCTGGGCTGTCATCCTGGGCCGTGGCACCTTCGTCCTCGCGAAACGTCACCCGTCCCGCGAAATCGAAGCGGGTCAGGAGTATGGAGCCATCGCCGTCAACGGCCCGGGCCGGCGCGACACAGAAACCGCTCGCGCTGACGCGATAGCTGGACGCCGGATACGACTCGTCGTCGATCGCACGCTGCTCGACCTCGTCAAGGACGCAGCGGCCGTGGCCCTGGGTGCCGTAGATCCGTTCGCCGGCCGCGTCGAGGAGAGTCACATTGACCGGCACGCCGCGCCCGGACGCGCCCTTGCGGAGTTCAGGCGCCGCGAACACGATCGCAAGTCCTCCGCCATCCGGGAGCGAGCCCGCGAAGCGGATACGCAGGCCGCGACCATCCGGCCGCGACATTCCCGTGCAATCGAGCCCTGGCTCCTTCCAGTGGATTTCCGCTTCGATGCTGCCTCGCAGACGCATCGACAGGAAACCATCCTGGTCCGGAAGGCACCGGGCGTCCGCCGTCGTAGCTGCCGCAGGAAGTGCCTGTTGCAGGAACAGTAGCTGGAGAAGGACTGCGGCCGCCATGCTCACCCTTGCGGCTTCAGGCCGTGTCTGCGCGAGCGACCAGCAGATTTTTCGCGAGCGTGCCGTGGCCGCGGCCGATGCCCCGGATCAGGTGCATGACCGCGGTCAGCAGCAGGATCCCGGCGACGAGCAGAAGCGGAGCCGCGAACACGGACGGCCCGTAATAGATCGCGTGCTCGTCGAGCATCAATCCGCCGCTGTCTACCCCTGTCGCGAGCAGGAGACCGGCAATCGAGCCGCCGACCAGACCGAGGCTGACGCAGATACCGACGGTCGCTATCACGAAGTAGAGAATGCCAAGCGGGAGCATCAGTATGAAATAGAACATCGTCGTCCAGGTGCGACGGTCGACGAGCATCTCCTTGATGCGCTCGAGGATCGGAACGCCCTTGGAAGAATAGAGGGGACGCCGCGGCATGCGCTGGCCGAGCAGGCCTTCGACGAGGCGGCCTTCCGCGAGCGCGAGCACGCGGGTGAAGCCGACGAACAACAGGAAGAAAGGTATGCCGATGATCATGACGATGAGACCGGCCGACATCGAGAGACCGGTGACGGTCAGAGTAAAGTAGAAGACGCCGGTGACGAGGGAAAGCAGCATGAAGAAGAGGGCAGTCCAGGTCCTCGAATCGCTGTAAACGCCGAAAAAGCGCCCGATCGCAGTGCGGGACTGCTTGCGCGGCGGCGGCGCGAGCGCCGTGCGCACCTGCTTCTCCGTCGTGAGATAGGCTTCTGCGACTTCATCCGGGGCGCCATAGGTGCTCGAGATCAATTCGAGCGTATCCGCTTCGTTCCGCGATGGATTCGCGGCGACCTCGGCACGGAGGTATTCCTCCGCGTCATAGAGCGCGTCCTGCACCAGCGCCGGGTCTTCTCCGGCGAGTGCAGCGCGGAGCGCGGCGAGATACTGCTCTATTGAGCGCGGTGCGGTTTTTTCGTTCATGAAGAAGCTCCGTTCGATTCCGTAAACCCGTCGACGAAGTCGCGCGTGCTGCGCCAGATGCCGCGCCATTCGGCGAGCGTGTCGCGCCCCGCCCCCGTGATCCGGTAGTAACGGCGCGGCGGGCCAGCGTATGACGGCACAATGCGGCTCGCCAGCAGCCCATTGGCTGAAAGCTGGCGCAGCACGGGGTAAAGCGCCCCCTGTTTCACCGGTGGGCTACCGTCCGCCAGGACCTGAAGGCGCTTTGCAATCTGATAGCCGTAGAGGTCTTCCTGGGCCTGTTCGAGAACGGCAAGAAGCACCAGGCCGACGAGTCCGGCATTGAGTTCGCGCTGAAACTTCTGCGCCAGGCGTTCCTGTTCGTCCGTCACTGCCTGCACGAATGCTTACCTATTGTTCAGCATTGTCGACTGAATAGTACTACTAAGTAAGCACTAGTCAAGAAAATTTACTCATTAAGAACCGGGATCAGGCAAGGTCTGAGTCCCCATGAGAAAACTGATTCTTCTGATGGCCTGGAGCCTGGCCGTGGCGGGTTGCGCCGGCGTGCCGCGAAACCTCGAGACCCCTGAGGTCACTTTCGTCGGCCTGCGGGCGATCGAGGCGAGCATCTTCGAGCAGCGCCTCGAAGTGCGCATGCGCGTAAATAACCCCAACACGATCGAGTTGCCGGTCAACGGGCTCGACGTCGACATCGAGCTCGCCGACGAGCACTTTGCTCACGGGGTGTCGGCGCGCGAATTCGTCGTACCGGCCCAGGGCGAGGCGGAATTCGACATGATCGTCACCGCAAACGCGGCGAATGCGATCCTCAAGATCATCGGAGGCGACCGGAACCGGAAGGAAGTCAATTACAAGCTCAAGGGCAAGCTCTCCACCCGCATTGGCCTGCTGCGAACGATCCCGTTCGAGGAATCGGGAAGCCTGCCCGTGGCGGACCTGCTTGGTAAGCGGCACAAGGACAACTGAGCATCCCAGCAAGATCCGGGTTGCCTCGCGTGCGCGCGCGTTTCAATCTTGCGCCATGAACGAATCCGCGAATTACCGCCGCATCGAAAAAGTCATCACGCACATCGATCGCCATCACGCGCGCCAGCCGGACCTCGGCGAGCTCGCGCGTGTTGCGGGGCTGTCGGTCTTTCATTTTTCGCGGGAATTCCGGCGCTGGGCAGGACTTTCGCCGACCCGCTATTTGCGCACGCTTTCGCTGTCGCTCGCCAAGCAGGAACTCGACGAACACAGTTCAGTGCTTGCCGCGGCATGGGCAGCAGGGCTTTCGGGTGGCGGCCGGCTCCACGACCTCTTCGTGCAATTCGAGGCGGTAACGCCCGGCGAATACAAGGCAGGCGGCGGCGGACTGCGGCTGCGGCATGGATTTGCGCAATCGCCTTTCGGGCGCATCCATGCAGCGCTTTCGGATCGCGGGCTTGCGTACCTCGCATTCGTGGACGGAAGCGATGCACGGGCGCTCGCAGAACTGCGTCGCCGCTGGCCGCGGGCGATGCTCGAGCGCGAGGACAGCGGCATCGCAGCGATCGCCCGGCAGGTGTTCGACGAGCGGGGCGGGCGCATCGTGCTCGCCCCGGTCGGGACGAATTTCCAGGTCAAGGTCTGGGAAGCGCTGCTTGAACTCGGCACTCGCGGTCCGACCAGCTATTCAGCCCTTGCCGCGGCGATCGGGAATCCCGGCGCGAGCCGGGCCGTCGGGCAGGCCGTCGGCGCCAATCCCGTGGCGTGGCTCATTCCCTGCCATCGCGTGCTGCGGCGGGACGGCGGCCTCGGCGGCTATCACTGGGGGGTCGCACGGAAGCGCGCGATGCTGGCCTGGGAACACGCGGCGAGCATGAGCGGCTGAGGAATCAAAGGGGACGCTCACCTTTAAAGGTGAGCGTCCCCTTTGATTGCCTAGGCGGCGGTGGTTTCGTCAGACCCGCCTTTTCCATCGGGGTCGGCGGGACCGCGGGGTTTGCGGGGGGCACCAGCATCGCAAGCATGCCTTCCTGCATGCGATTCCACATTTCCAGGTTCTGGCGCGTAAATTCCGCCATCGCGTTTACCGGGGGCGGCGCGCTGGTCAGCATGTTCGAAATCTGCTGCTGGACGTTTTCCTGCTGCCGCATGAAGGCCGCAACGCTCTGTTCGAGATAACCCGCCATGAACTCCTGCATCGGTCCGCCGTAGTAACGGATGATCGATTCCAGCAGCTGGGTGGTCAGGATAGGCTTGCCGAACTGTTCCTGTTCCGCGATTACCTGGAGCAGGATCAGGCGGGTGATGTCCTCGCCGGTCTTGTCTTCGACGACGCGAATTTTCTCGCCCCGCACGATCAGGTCGCGGATGTCCTCGAGCGTGACGTGCTTGCTGATCGAGGC
The DNA here is from genome assembly GCA_963775415.1 of uncultured Gammaproteobacteria bacterium. GTDB lineage: Bacteria > Pseudomonadota > Gammaproteobacteria > Steroidobacterales > Steroidobacteraceae > SCUD01. Next base: position 373,770 of record CAVZIO010000002.1, on the reverse strand, counting down.
ATCGTAAAGCCGCCGGTTGGCGTACTTCTTGATCAGCCTTTCCTTGGTCATGGCCCAGTGTACCGGACCTTCTTGCAGTGCGATAACGCGCAGACTCCCAACCTTGCCCAACTTGGTCAACTTATTGATGTACAAAGATAAATACTCCGTGCTAGGGTCACGCTAGAGGCCCTCATCACGCAGCTCAGTCCCATGCATATCCGTTTGACCGGAATCGCTTTTCTCCTGCTGGCGAGTTGCGCCTCGGAGCCAGTTGCGCCGCCCGCAGCGCCAGTTGCTGCGCCTGTCGCGGCGCAGCCTGCCGCCGCCGCCGCGACGGAGTCACAGCCCAAGACGGTGCAGGCGGCCCAGAAGGCGGGGTGGAAGATCGTCAACCAGAACGGCAAGGAAATGTATTGCCGCGAGCAACTGATGACCGGCTCGCACATGCGCAAAGAAACGATATGCCTGACGGCGGAAGAACTCGAGTTGGCGCGCACGGCGCAGCGGCGGGGCCTCGAGCAGTTGCAGCGCTCGCCGCCGTCACCCCCGGGCAACTAGCGGCCGATTCCTACCTAGCTGGCGCCCTGGCCTCGACGAACAAGGAATAGTGACGTTCGCCGTATTGGGCCTTTGCCACGGCGCTGACATCATCTACCCGCAGCGCCGGATCTTCGCTGGCCATGTAGGCGGACCGGCCGACGTGCTCGAAGCCCGCCTGGCCGAGCACTTTCGCCAGCGTCTCGAAGTCATAGCCGTACTTGTGCGCCTCGAACAGGTAGGCGGGTTCGGCCCCGGCGCCTGCATAGGCGAGGAAATCCTCGAGGCGAGTCGTATTTTCGGGCCACCAGCTCCAGGTCTCGCGGCGGCTTGCAAAGAAACTGCGATCATTCGCCGTATACGCCGCGATGCACTGTTCGAGGTCCGGGACGGCGATGCGCACAGCGCCGCGGGGCGCCAGTACCCGCTTCAGCTCGCCGAAGAAGAATCCGACGTCGCGCGGGAAGAACAGGTGCTCGAGCATGTGTGAGACGAATGCGCGGCTCACGCTGCGATCGGGGAATGGCAGGCCCCACAATACATTCAATGCGAGCGGTGCCGGGTGAACGTCGATGTTGATCCAGCCGGGCAAATGCCCGGTGCCGCAACCGATGTGCAATTGCAGGTCCCTCGAGGTCGGGCCGACGCCGAGCGTTGCGAGCTGCTCCCGAATCCGCGAGCGCCGCAACGGCAGCAGCTCATTGCGCAGACCGTCGAGGGACGCCAGAGCCGCCATCAGCCGGCGCTCGAGCCCGATCCCGGTCTTCTCCGTCAGGTCCAACTCGCTCACTTCGGGTCCGAGACCCAGCACGTCGCAGGCAAGGTCGTAGACATTGCGAGCGAGCAGGCGCAGGTGATTGCGGGTCAACTGGGCGGCATCCGAGGCCGGGCGGTCGCGAGCCTCGCGTGAACCCGCTGTCACGAGGACCCCGCTCCGTGTCAGGTAGTCGATGACCTGTTCCGCGCCCTTGCGTTTGTCCGGCGGTAGCGCCGCAATCGCCGCCCCGGCGTCGGTCGGAACGCCGAACTGGCAGATCCAGCCGATGAGCACGGATTGATCCGTCTCAAACGCCGGCAACGGGCTCGACGTCGTGTGCACCAGTATCCGGCCATTGCGGAAACGCACCAGCGTATCGGCGGAAAAGACGAGCATCGTGGGCATGCTAGCGCGTAACCAACAAAAAGGCCGCGCGGCTCCCGCCGCGCGGCCTGAAGAATCAAAGGCCCGGGTCAGAACTTGTACTTGAGGCTCGCCCGGTAGTACCTGCCGACCGTGTCGTAGGTGCTCACGTCGGTGTTTGCGTTGATGACATTGTTCTGGAAGAGAATCGGCGGCTGCTTGTCCGTCACGTTGTCTGCGCCGATCTGGACCGACAGCTTCTCTTTCCACGTATATCCAAAGCTCAGGTCCATGTAGGTCACCGACGGGATGCTCAAGTCGCCCTGAATGCCAGGCAAGCCGTCCGCGTCATGGATCACCACGCCGTCGACATAGCGCCCGGACACCAGTGCGCTGAACGCATCGAAGCTCCAGCCGAGCGTCGCCAGGGCCCGCACATCGGCATAGTTGCCGAACTGGCGGTCGAATGTGCCCGCGACTTCGGTCGTCGCGCAAACGTCACACGGCGTCGAGTCGTACTTGTCGATGTAAGTCGCGTCGATCGCAAACTGGAAGCTGCCCACGCCCGTGTCGGCCAGTGAATACTTGAATCCGATGTCGTAGCCGCTCGTCTCCAGCGTGCCGAAGTTCAGCGTCGGCTGATCGATGAAGAATATCGTGCCGTCCGGGTTGCGATTGATGAGGCTGCAGAACGACGGGCTGCCCGGCAGGGAGGTCACGAGGGCCGAAGGACCCGTATTGACGCAGATTTCAGCGGTGGAGTTGACGTCAAGCGAGGTGATGACGTCGTCCAGCTCGTAGTTCCACCAGTCGAAGGTCATCGAGAATCCGTTGAAGAAGCTCGGCTGGTACACGAAGCCGGCAGTCAGGACGTCGCCTGTCTCGGGAACCAGGCTGTCGTTTCCGCCGTAGCGGCCGGTTACCTGCGAATTGGGCTGCGCAAAATCGTCATCCGGCACGACATTCACGCAGGCGGCCGCCAGGTTCGGGTTGGCCGCCAAGGCGGCTGACGTGAGACCCACGCAGGGATCGTTGAAGGTCGGGGCATTTGCGAACTTGCCGCCGAAAAGATCGCCGATCTGCGGAACGCGGAACGCCTCGGACCACGATCCCCGGATCAGCAAGTCTTCAACCGGACGCCACTCGAGCTTGACCGAGGTGTTGGTATCGTCTCCGAACAGGTTGTAGTCCGAATAGCGCGCGCCGAGTATGAGGTTCACGGCCGTTGCGCCCGGGAGGTCCTTCAGGATCGGGACCAGTGCTTCCACATAGACCGACGTGACGTCGTAGCTGCCGCTGGAGTCCGAGGAGCAGGTTTCTTGCGCAAGTCCGCAATTGAGGTTATCCGGCGGCAGTGTCTCGGTGACGCTGTCCGTGTCAAAGTCGAAGTCATATTCCTCGTAGCTCGCCCCGGTCGCCAACTGCAACGGGCCCGCCGGCATGTTGAGAGCTTCGCCGGTGAAACCGACCGCGAAAGACTTGATGCTCGCCTTGGTCCTCTGGTTGTAGGACGCCGCGATTGTATTCAGCGCATCGATTTGGTTCGGGTTATTGATGTCGAACGGGTTGACCGGGATGCATCCGGAGATGATGTTGCCCGGCGTGCCGCAGACCACTTCGCCGCTGACCGGATCGAGGAAGCTCGGACCGAAGGCGCCCTGAAGCCGGGACTGGAGGAGATAGCCGTCGGTCCCGTTGGTCTGGTGGGCGCGCGAATAGCCGCCGCTCAGGTCCCAGTCCCAGGCCGAGTCCCCGATCGCGCCGCGAAAGCCGAGGGTCGCATGATCATTGTCGGTGTTGACACTGTTGTGCCGCGTGCCCAGCGACTGCACGCGCCACTCTGCGTCGTCGTTGATCGCAGCGACGCCGCCGAAGGCGATGCCGAACGGGTTGTAGAAATTGTTGGCCGGGATGACGATGTCGTCATCGCGGGAGTCAAATGGCAGCTCCGCGATCTGGAAACCGGACGACGTGTTGCTGTGCAGATACTCTGCATATAACTCGACATCTTCCGCCACGATGTAGTTCGCCGAGGTGAAGAAGCTCGCGCGCTCCTGCGGCGTAATGAGCAGGTTGAGCGGCTGGTAGTTGTAAAAGTCCGCATCGGGGCCGCTCGTGATGAAGCAGCGATAATCGGCCTGCGAATTGCCCGGCCGGCCCTCGATCAAGGTGACCGAGCCGCAACCGTATTGAGTGGCCAGCGCAGCGCTTGCGGGATTCGGATTTGTGGGAGTTCCACCGCCGAATCGAATGCGTCCGCCAGGCGAGCGGCTCGAACCACCCTCGGAAATCGCGCCTCCGTAGAGATACAGGGCGTTGCGTGCAAAATCCCTGTCGTTGGCGGAGATGGGTTCCTGCGTGTTGTAGTTCGCGCTGACGACCACGCTGCCCTTGTCGCCGTCCATACCCCAGGAGATGTGGAAGTTGTCTCTCGCGCCGTCGCTCTCGCTGGACTCGCCGTAGTCATAGCCCAGTTCCAGGCCATCGAACTCCGTGCGCGTGATGAAGTTGACCACGCCGCCGATCGCATCCGAGCCGTAAATCGCGCCGGCGCCTTCCTTCAGCACGTCCACGCGCTCGATCAGGTTGACCGGGAACTGGTTGATGTCCACCGCGCCGCCGGTCGCGCCGCTGCTGCCTGCGATGCCGATCACCCGACGACCGTTGAAAAGCACCAGCGTGCGTTCATCGCTCAGACCGCGCAGCTCGATCGTGGACGCCCCGTCGCCGCCGCCGTTGTTGACCGCGGTATTGGTCGCGGCGCCGGAAACTGACGGAACCCGTTGCACCAGCTGACCCATCGTGGTCACGCCGGAAGCCACAATCGCGCTGCGATCCATCGTGAACATGGGGCTCGCGGTTTCGGCTTCGACGCGGCGAATGCGCGTGCCCGTGACGACGATCTCTTCGAGTGCCTGGTCCTGGGACGCCGCGACGGGCGTATAAAACGCGGTTGCCGCCGTCGCAGACGACAAAAGTGCCAAATGAATGGCTTGGGACAACTTCGGCTTGGTGAGCCATTTGCGCTGTCTCCTATTGCATATGCCCGGGCTGAGCACATCTCCGGCCACTGGCAGGAGTCGGGTATGTTGGATGCTAGTCACGAATCGCCTTTACGTAAAGTGCTGTGTGCAAAACAACTCAGGCGGAACAAATAAGCTTTTCCCTGCATGAATCAGTGTAGTTTTTATCCAACATACTTGGGATGGCTGCTGACTCAACTCGAAGTTGCGAAAATGCACCACTCGGTGGGATCCGCAATGGAACCGCCGCCGATACCGGCCGACTTGGCCGCTGCGCTCCCCTTGAGGCACATTCCAAACGTGCGCGACCTGCCAGACCAGCCACTCCTCGACAAGCACGCCCTGGTCGGCGGATGCTGTGCGGCTTCCGCTGCCCATCGATGCCGAACGGCTGGCGGCCGAAGTGGCGGCCCTTCCGGATTCGACCTGGGATGTCCGCGGCGGAAAGCACCGCTATCCCCAGCAGGGCGTGCATCTCGCCGCGGAGACGGTCTTCCTGCGCGGACACACGCCCGCAGAAGGCGACAAGCCGATCGAAGACCGGCCGCTGCTGAATGAACTGCCCTACGTCAGGCAGCTCATCGAGCGTGAAATCGGCACGCGACCGCAGCGATGCATGCTGGCGCGCCTGCCGGCCGGCGCGAGCGTCCTGCCGCACGTCGACCGTGCGCCGTATTTTTCCAAGACCCTGCGTGTGCACGTGCCGGTCGATCCAACGACAGGACCTGGATGATCTGCCGCGGGCTTGCCTACCAGATGAAGCCCGGGGAAGCCTGGGCTCTCAACAATGTCGCCGTGCATGCGGTATGGAACGCACACCCGAGCCTCGCCCGCACCCACCTGATCTGCGACTTCCTGCCGGATCCCGCGCTGCTCGCGCTCCTGGCGCGCGGCGAACGGAATCTCGGCCGGCCGATGCCGGAAGCCGACGCGCACTTTGCGTCGCTACAGCAAGGGCAAGCCATCGAGGGCGGATGATCGCCACGGGTCGATTCGTCTTTCTGCATCTGCACAAGTCCGGCGGAACATTCGTCAACGAGTGCCTGCTCCGATTCGTGCCGGGCGCCCGGCGCGTCGGCTATCACCTGCCACGGCAGTTGATCCCGCCGGAGTGCGCGGCGCTGCCGGTGCTCGGCTTCGTCCGCAATCCCTGGAGCTACTACGTCTCCTGGTTTTCCTTTCAGGCTGCGCGGCCTCAGCCCAACCTGCTGTTTCGCCTGCTGAGCGACAACGGCCGCCGCGATTTCGGTGGCACCGTTCGCAATTTGCTGGATCTCGGCAGCCACCCTGATTACCTCGATCGCCTGCTCGATGCACTGCCCCGGGCCTATGGCGATCGCGGAATCAATTTGCCCGGCTTCGCGCTGGCGCCCATCCGCGGCAGCGGGCGGGGATTCTATTCGTACCTCTACCGCTACATGTTCGGTGACGAAGATGGCCAGCTCACGATCGGCCGCATGGAGTCGTTGAGGGAGGATTTGCCGCGCATGCTCGAGTCCGTCGGGCAGCACGTGAGCTCATGAGATGCGCGAGTTCATCGACAATGCCGCGCCGAGAAACGTCGCAGGCCATGCGCACTACACGGAGTTCTACGACGACGAACTGCGGAATCTGGTGGCAGAGCGCGACGCTCCGGTCATCGCGCGGCACGGCTACCTGTTCGGGGACTGATCGTGCAACAAGCGTTGCAACACTCTCGCCTCGAGCACCGTGTGCGCCGCGACCCTGTTCGTCCGCATCACGAACCCGCCGGCGAGCGTGCGGGATGCGGTGCGGAGCCTGTCGAGAATTTCGCCATATTCCCGCCTGCCGCCCGCACTTTCGCCGTGCAGCACGTACGACTGGCGCCAGTCAAAGCAGAAACCCTGCAGCAGCCAGTGGTACCGCGAGAGTTGCGCCCGGGCATCGGCTGAATCGTCGCGCGGCACGAGTTCGCCGCGAAAATCGGCCACCAGCAACTCGACCTCGGCGGGCGGCATCACGGGCCTCGGCAACTCACGTTCCGTGAGCGGCGCAGCATCCACGTCGGGACGAAAGGCGAGGATACCGTCTGCCGGCGGGCCGGCGCCGGACTGGGCGACGAATTGCCAGAACGCAGCCGTACCCGACGTGTCGGCGACGAGATGGATGCGCGTCTCGCCGGTCGGGTTCTCGACGTGGTGCCGGCGCCAATTGTCGAAGATCCAGGCTTCGCCCGGCGCCATGTGCACACTCTGCCCTCCGCAGTGAAACCGCACCTCAGGCCGGGTCACGATCGGGATGTGCATTCGCACCCGGTAGAACCACTGGTAGTTGATATCGGCGTGTTCCGGGACGGTGCTGTGCGGGTCAAGCCGCATCAGGCGTGAGCGGTTCCAGACCACGCCGAAGCTCGACAACACCTGGCGGATGTACGGGCACTGCCTGAGGTGTGCTGTCGGCAGCATCAGCCCGAAGACGTCGTCATTCTCGCCGCCATCCGACGCTGACCAGCCGCAGTGCGCTGTTCCCCTCGATTTCATTCGGGTGCTTGGCCCAGGCGTTGGCGGGCAGTACCGCAATCTCGGCGCGCAGTCGTGTCGCATCGAAGCGCACCGGCAAGCGAAAGAATGGCTGGGTGAGCTTCATGCCGCCTACGCGTGCTCGATCGCCTCGCGAAGATCCCCGACGGCCGCGACCACGTCGGTGACGGCTGCCTGCTCGGACTCGGTGAGGTAGGGGTTCCACAGGTCGAAGATCAGCACGACGCGCGTATCTTCGCTGCGATTCCATGCCTCGTGCTCGTAGGTGTCGTCGAAGACCACCACTTTGCCTTCCTGCCAGACGTGAATCTCGCCACCGACATTGAGCGCACAGTCACGGGGCACGACCAGCGGCAAGTGGCCAACGACGCGGGTGTTGGTGACGCCGCGGTGGGGCAGCAGGTGGGTTCCCGCGCTTGAAGACCGAAAACAGTACTTCAGGCCCGTGCTCGCGCACCCGCGACAGCGGCAAACGCTCGAGCGCGGCGGACGTGGCCGGGCATCGCGTGCAGTTCTCTTCGCGGCGAACGCCGTGGCGGTAGAAGTAATAACCATCCCAACCCGGCGCACCGATCGTGCCACGCAGATTTTGCCGCTCGACATCCTCTGCCGTAAAAACACGCTCGCGACCCTGCTCCGATGGCAGCAGCCGCAGCAGTTCCTCGCGGATGGCCGCAGTCTGCGCCTCGAGCGGCGCGATGCACGGCAACAGCGAGCGGTCCAGATACGCGCTCGGCGGCAGGTCGGGGAAATACAGGAAGCTCGGCTGTTGCCGCGGGTCGGAAAATTTCGCGGGTTCCTCGCCCAGATAGACACGCAGGCATTTCTCGACCCGCCCCATCGAGTTGCGGCCATAGCGCTCCGCCAGCCTGTCGACGACGCCAAACAGGAGCGACCGGCGCGTGGCGCGCACGGTCCGCACGGCGTGCTCAACGAGTGGCCGCAATCCGACTGGCGTCGAGGCGGGGTTGATCCAGTGATTCTGCGACTGGGCATCGCGCAGGGCCCTCGAAAACTGCATCGCACTGCGCTCGGTCTCGCCGCTGCGCTCCAGCAGTGATGCGTAGTGCAGCCGCGAGAGGTAGAAGCCTGGCCTGAGGCGCAGGGCTTCCGCGATCGAGGCCAGGGCGGCCGGCAGGTTTCCGAGCGTTTCCTGCGCGCGCCCGAGATGGTGGAAGGTAACGGGATTGGCCGCGTCGATTCGAGTGGCGCGCTCGAGCAAGGCTACGGCCCTGACCGGCTTGCCGTTGCGCACGGACGCGAGCGCCACGACATTCAATGCTTCGACGTCGTCGGGAGAGCGCTCGAGGACGGCCTCACAGGCGCGTTCGGCCTCGGCGAAGCGCCCCTCCCGCAGCAACCGTTGCGCCTCGGTCAGCGTCGTCATGCTCGCTTGTCCATTGGCAGGATATTCTAGCCGTCATGGGTATCGCCGATCTCCGCCATTACATCCGTACCTACGAAGGCGATCTGGAGCCTGCGTTCTGCCAGCGCATGCTCGACTCTTTCCATGCGCTGAGCCGGTTTCACCGCCCGAATGGCCGCGGCCATCGCGCTGCCCTCGAGGGCTCGGCGTGGACCGAGCTCAACGTCACCGGCCTGTCCGACGAACATTTCCTGGGTTTTTTCCGGGCGCGGATCGGCCTCGCCCTCGACCGGTACAACCGGGACGTCGGCCTCGGCATCGGGGTGCCGAACTCACCGAAGACGGCGGACCTGATCCTGAAGCGCTACCGCCCGGGCGCAGACGAGCAGTTTCAGCCGCATTTCGACTCGATTGGCGAGGTCGCGAACCGGTACTTCGTGCTGATCTGGTACCTCAACGACGTTGCCGATAGGCGGAGAAACCGTATTCCCCCAGCTCGATGTCAAGATCGAGGCGCGCCAGGGAAGGCTCCTGACGTTTCCGCCGTACTGGATGTTCCAGCATGCGGGCCTGCCGCCAGTGTCCGGCGAAAAATACATTCTTTCGACCTATCTGCTGTTCTAGGCATCAGGCGCCGTAGCCCCAGCGGGCGATGTATGGCTGCAACTGGGGAATCACCCCCTGGAAGTGCTTCTCGTAGGATTTCCAGCGGCCGATCGGACCGCGTGTTGACCGGCTGCACGACCTGGCTGTAGCTCGGCGTGCTGATGAAGCCCTTGCTGCGCGCGTGCTCGCCCGGCTCGAGCATCGCATCGGTCCATTCGAGTCCGAGAAAATCGGCTGTTGCCCGCACCTGGGTCTCGAAATCCGCCACGAAATCTTCGTAGCGCACGTCGCGGACTGCCGGTTGCAGCAAGGAAGCTTCACGGTTCCAGAAATCGAACGCCCGGACATAGGCGGCCGCCAGCGATGGGAGATTGCGGCACAGAAGGATGAAGTCAGGCGCCGTGAAATGCTGCATGTAACTGCTCAGGACGACATCGCAGGGATGGCGAATGGCAAGCAGGATGCGGGAATTCGGGAACAACCGGCGGATCGCCGGCAAGGCGAGCAGGTTCAGCGGATTCTTGTCGACCAGGCGCTGACCAGGCGCCAGATCGATCTTGCGCCGGACGCTCTGCCAGTAGACGTCGCGGAGCTCGTCGAGTTGCGCGCGGCTCAAGTCCGCGAGCTTCGCGCGGATACTTGATTTGTTCGGCGACCATACGATCTATCGGCCTGGTACAAATAACGGGTCTCGTCCATGGATGCGAGCGAGGCGTGCGCGTCGAGTGTCTGCTCGAGCAAGGTCGTCCCTGAGCGTGGGAATCCGACGATGAAGATGGGGCTCTCTTCCAGCGGCGGCGCCCCACTTTGGTCCCAGGCAGCGACATCCGCAGGATCGCAATCGAAGTCTGCGATCCTGAATGGCGGATTCTTCCACGCCGGCGAACCGGGCGCGGCGAGCTTCAGGTACGCGACCTGAGAACGGTGCGCCGCATCGAGCGCCGACATGGCCTCGTCATGCCGGCCCAGGGCATCGAGCGACTTGGCCAGCGGAAACAGCAGATGGTGCCGCAAGTGAAACTCCGGCCGTCGCGTCGAGTAGTTCAACCAGCAGGTCGTGGGCGTCCTGCGCGCGGCCTTCACGATCCGCCATCCGGGCCTCGACCGCCTTCAGGTCGGCGCCGAGGGAGTTCGCGCGCGGGTCCAGCCTCAGGCGCGCCATGGCAGCGCGGGCCTCGGCAACCCGATTCGTGCGTTCCTGCACCTGGATCATGCGCAGGCTGGCATCGATATCGGGTCGTGGATCCCGCGAGGCAAGCTCGACGGCCCGTCCTGCGCCGTGAAGGTCGCCGAGCTTCATGAGGAGCAGCCCGATCTTTGCCAGCAGATCGGTTGTCAGGCGCTGCATGCGCGGCCAGCCGTCGAGTGCCGCAAGCGCCTCGTCAGGCCGCATCGCTTCGTCGCAACAGACGGCGTACTGGTAACAAATCTCGCCGTCGTCGGGCGCGAGCTTCAGCGCGTCGCGCAGGACCACCAGTGCAGCCTCGAAATTGCCCGTGTTGAAGTGGACGAGACCCACATTGTAGAAAAAATCCGCGGAAGCCTCGCCGAGTGCGCCCGCCTGCGCATAGGCACTGAGCGCCTCTTGATGCCGGCGCTGCGCCAGCAGGGAGGTCCCGAGGTTCATCCAGTGATCGACGTACTTCGGCTGACGGCGCGTCAGCTCGGCGAAGATCTCCGAAGCCTTCGCGTGTTCACCCTGTGCGTTGAGTGAAACGCCCAGAAGGTTGAGCGCCCCGGGATGGGCGGGTCGAATCTTGAGGGCCCTGCGGCAACTGGACGCGGCTGCGTCAAATTGTCCACGCTCATACAGCGAGGCCGCCGCTTGCACGAGGACATCCGGATCTGCGGCGGATTTCGTCATGGCTCGCTGTCAATAATCGCACAGCAGAGCAAAAAAAAAGGACGGCGGCCTGAAGGCGCGCCGTCCCGAGGGGGGAGCGTCGGAATCCGATCAGGCGGCTTTCTTGGCGCTCTTGGCGGATTCAGAAACGGTCTGGGCCGACTCGGTCACGGTCTGGTCGAACCACTTCGTCAGCTGGGCCTGGTGCTCGGTCGAAGCCTTGATCAGGTCCTGCGAACGCTGGGTTGCACGCTCGGCGAACTGCGTCGACAGCTCGATCTGACGCGCGGTCAGGTCGTTGATGTCACGCACGGTGCTCGTGAGCTGAAGCTGCTTCAGCGAGAACTCGAGCATCTCACCGGCAAACGCGTACTGCTGGCGCGCGATGCGCTCGAAGCTCTGCACCGAGAGTTCGTTGAACTTGACGACCGGGGCGAAAGCCTTCTTGCCGGCGTCGAGGAAAGAGTTGAAATCGAAGGTCGGGTTGGTCATTTCTGGCATCCTTGAATACGAATAGGGTGGTCGGCGATGGGGGCATTGTAGAGAAGGTAATGTTGCAGTGCAACAAGAATTTGATCTTGAGCGATATGATTTTATATAACTTAATTATAACAATAAGTTAGGTATATTTTGGATGCATTTACACATCCATAGAGTAACTAGGTACACAGCGCGTGCTTTTGCGGCGCACACGGAAAATGGGATCTCGGAAAGATGTTTGACCCCGGCCCCGCCTTCCCGTGGCTCAAGAGCTGGGCCGACGTACAGCAGCAGTTTTCTCAATTTGCCGCTGCACCGGATCCCGCCGCATTGCAGGCGGGACTCGTCGAGAACTATCGGCGGTTGTTCACGCCGACTTTCCTGCCGGAAGCGACCGCGACCGACACGGGAGCCGCGTTCAGCCGTTGCCAGCAAGCCGTGGAACGATTCGGCCGGCAGGCCACGGCGATCGCACTGGATGCGAGCGAGCGTTTTCGTGCAGCCCTTTCGGCAACCGGGCCTCTGGCGCCGCCGATCACGAGCTTGCGGGAACTCCATGAACTCTGGATCGATTGCGGCGAAGCGGCTTATGCGGTTCACGCCCATCGCGAGGAGTTTGCGGACGCGCAGGCGGAGCTCCTCGCCGCATTCGTCGAACTGCGCGCCGGGCAGATGAAACGATGACCCGGCTTGCGCTCGACCCCGCCCGCGCCGCGGCCGAAATGGCCGAGTTCAGCCAACGCATGACGCTTGCGGCGCAGCAATTCGCCGGCCTCGGCAAGCTCGCGGAAGGTTGCACCGCCCGCCAGGAAGTATTCCGAATCGACAAGACCGTGCTCTGGCACTACGAACCTCGCGCGCCGGCGGCAGGCCTGCCGCCGCTCGTCATCTGCTACGCGCTCGTAAACCGTCCTTACATGCTGGATCTGGAGGCGGATCGCTCGCTGATCCGCGGCCTGCTCGCGCGTGGGCTCGACGTCTACCTGGTCGATTGGGGATATCCCGATGCGGACGACCGGCATCTGTCTCTCGACGACTACGTCAATCGCTATCTCGGTGCGTGCATCGAACAGGTGCAGCGAGCGGCGCATGTGCCCGCGGTCAACCTGCTCGGCGTCTGCCAGGGCGGGACGCTGTCGGTGTGCCATGCGGCGCTGCATCCCGGACGCGTCCGAAACCTCGTGACGATGGTGACCCCGGTCGACTTCCATACCGAGGAAAACCTGTTGTCGAAATGGGTGCGCAAGGTCGACGTCGACCGGCTGGTGGAGGTCCTCGGCAACGTGCCCGGCGAGCTCCTGAACGCGGCCTTCGTGTCGCTGATGCCGTTGCGGCTCACGGCGCGCAAGTACGCGGGCATCGCCGACATTGCGGACGATCGCGAGGCGCTCGCGAACTTCATGCGCATGGAGCGCTGGATCCAGGACAGCCCCGACCAGGCCGGCACGGCTTTCCGGCAATTCGTGCGCGGGTTCTTCCAGGAAAACCGGCTGGTCCGCGGCGGGCTCGAAATCGGCGGGCTTGCGGTCGACCCGCGGCGGATCCGCTGTCCGATCCTCAATATCTATGCGACGCAGGATCACCTGGTGCCGCCATCGGCGTCGCGGCCGCTCGCCGGCTTGACGGGAAGCCGGGACTACACCGCCTTCGAGTTCGACGGCGGGCACATCGGCATCTATGTCAGCAAGCGCGCGCAGGAACTCCTGCCGCGGACGATCGCCCAATGGCTGGAAAGCCGTTGACGAACGACCGTCACGGGCTTGGGTTAGCATGAGCGGCTCGATGACAAAAGCGCGGCGATTTTCGAATTTTCGTGTTTGCGCCACGGTCGCCCTGCTCGCGGGGGCAGGCCTTGCATCGGGTTGCGGCGACGCCGGCCCCGAGGTCGACGAAGCGCCGCCGGCGACTGTCGTCGTCATGGCCAAGGTCGCACCGGTCGAGTGGCGCGACACGATCGAGGCGCTCGGCACCGCTCGCGCGAACGAGTCCGTCACGTTGACCGCTAAGGTAAGCGAGACGGTCCGCAAGGTGGCGTTCGACAGCGGCGACGTGGTACGGGCTGGCGACGTGATCGTGGACCTCTCGAGCGGCGCGCAACTCGCCGGCCTCGAGGAAGCGCGGGCTGACTACCAGGAAGCGGAACGCCAGCTCGCGCGCGGCCTGGAACTCGCGCCGACGAAGATCATCTCCGAAAGCCAGCTCGACACGCAGCGCTCGACGCGCGATGCGGCGAAGGCGCGCATGGATGTCGTGCGCGCCCAGCTCTCGGACCGGGTCATCACGGCGCCCTTCGACGGCGTCCTCGGTCTGCGGCGCGTCAGCACGGGCATCGCTGGTGACGCCGGGCACGGCGATTGCGACGCTCGACGACATTTCCGTCATCAAGCTCGACTTCTCGGTTCCCGAGCGCTACCTCGCCGTGCTCGCACGCGGCCAGGACGTCGCGGCGCACAGCGAGACCTACCCCGACCGCGAGTTCGCAGGAACCGTCGCTAGTGTCGATTCCCGCGTCGACCCGGTGACGCGCTCGGTCACCGTGCGCGCGGAGGTGCCGAACGTGGAAAGGCTGTTGCGGCCCGGGATGCTCCTGTCCGTGCGTCTCTACCACGCGCCGCGGCAGGCAATCGTGGTGCCGGAGATCGCGGTGATCCAGGTCGGGACAGAGGCTTTCGTATATCGCGTTTCGAAGGACCAGACCGTGGAGCGCGTGAAAGTCGTGCTCGGCTCGCGGCGCCGCGGCGAGGTCGAAATCGCCTCGGGGCTCGCCGCCGGCGAGACCATCGTCACCGAGGGCGCGGTCAAGCTTCGCGAAGGCGCGCGCGTTGCGTCCGCAGCCGCGACAGCCGCGGCCGGCGAGTAGCGTGAGCCTCTCCGACCTCTCGATCCGCCGCCCGGTCCTTGCGACCGTGATGAGCCTGCTGCTCGTCGTGCTCGGCGTCATCGCCTATACGCGCCTGACGCTGCGCGAGCTGCCCGCGATCGACCCGCCGGTCGTCTCGGTATCCGTCGAGTACCCGGGCGCGTCGGCCGCCGTCGTCGAGACGCGTATCACCCAGGTGCTCGAGGACGCGCTGTCGGGGATCGAGGGTGTCGCGACCATCGAGTCCCAGAGCAGCAACGGCGAGGGCAGCATCAGCATCGAGTTCTCGCTCGAGCGCGACATCGAGGCGGCGGCCAACGACGTGCGCGACGCGGTCAGCCGCGTGGTCGACCGCATGCCGGACGAAGCCGACCCGCCCGACATCGAGAAGGCCGAGTCCGACTCCGACGTGATCCTCTGGCTCAACATGAGCTCGGAGCGGATGGACACGCTCGAGCTGACCGATTACGCGGACCGCTACGTCATCGACCGCCTCTCGTCCCTCGACGGCGTCTCGCGCGTGCGCATCGGCGGCGGGCAGCGCTACGCGATGCGCATCTGGCTCGACAGCGCCGCGCTCGCGGCGCGCGGGCTGACGGTCGCGAACGTGGAGGATGCGCTCGAGCGCGAGAACGTCGAGCTGCCCGCGGGTTCGATCGAATCGACGGACCGGGACTTCACGCTGCGCGTTGCGCGCGGCTACCGGGAGCCGGCGGATTTCGCGAAGCTGACGCTCGCCAAGGGAGAGGACGGCTACCTCGTGCGCCTCGGGGACGTCGCGCGAGTCGAGCGCGCTTCCGAGGAGCGGCGGTCCTACTTCCGCAGCAACGGGGTCGAGAACCTGGGGCTCGGGATCGTCAAGACCTCGACCGCCAACAGTCTCGACGTCGCGCGCGCCGCCCGCGCGACGGCCGAAGAGATACAGAAGAGCCTGCCCGAGGGCACGCGCATCTTCGTCGCGTTCGACTCGACGCTCTTCATCGAAGCGGCGGTCGAGCGCGTGTTCGAAACGCTGTTCGAGGCGATCGCGCTCGTGATCGTCGTGATCTACCTGTTCCTCGGCAATGCGCGCTCGGCGCTGATTCCCGCGGTCACCATCCCGGTCTGCCTGGTGACGGCGTTCGCGGCGCTTTGGGCCTTCGGGTTCACGATCAACCTGCTGACGCTGCTCGCCATCGTGCTGTGCATCGGCCTGGTCGTCGACGACGCGATCGTGGTCGTCGAGAACATCCAGCGCCGGGCGGATCGCGGCGAGCCGCGCGCTCGTCGCGGCGAAGCGCGGTACGGCCCAGGTCGCCTTCGCGGTGATTGCGACGACCGCAGTGCTGGTCGCCGTCTTCTTGCCTGTGGGTTTCATGGAGGGGAATACGGGACGCCTGTTCCGGGAGCTCTCGGTCGCGCTCGCGAGCGCGGTCGCGATCTCCTGCTTCGTCGCGCTGACGCTGACGCCGATGATGTCCTCGATCCTGATCCGCCCGCACGCGGAGCCGCGCGGGCTCAACGCGTGGATTCACACGCGCCTCACGCGGCTCGCGGCCAGCTATCGCCGCCAGGTCGCGGCGACCATCGGCCGTCCGCTGATCTTCGGCGCGGTGCTCGCCGGCAGCGGGCTCTTGAGCGTGCTGTTGTTCACGGTCGTGCCCAAGGAACTCGCCCCGGGCGAGGACCGCGGCGCGTTCTTCATCACGGTCGAGGCGCCGGAGGGCGCGGGTTACGACTACACCATCGAGCAGATCAAGAAAGTGGAGGCCCTGCTGACACCGTTGACCGGCCCGGACCAGCCGATCCAGCGCGTCAACACCCGCGTGCCCGGCTTCTTCGGTTCGAGCGACGCCATGAACAGCGGCCAGGTCATCATCTTCCTTCAGGACTGGGACAAGCGGGACGAGACGACGGCCGAAATCGTCGCCTCGCTGCGCAGCGAGCTCGCCGCGATACCCACCGTGCGCGCGACGCCCTTCGTCCGCACCGGCCTGATTCGCAGCAACAGCCGCCCGCTGCAGATCGTCCTGGGCGGACCGGATTACCAGGAGATCGCCGGCTGGCGCGACCGCATGCTCGCGCGCATGGCGGACAACCCCGGCATCCTCGACGCGGATTCCGACTACAAGGAGACGCGCCCGCAGCTCCGGGTCGCGATCAACTTCGAGCGTGCGGCGGACCTCGGCGTCTCGACCGAGGAGATCGGCACGACGCTCGAGACCATGATGGGATCGCGCCGCGTCACGACCTTCGTGGAAGACGGCGAGGAGTACGACGTCGTGCTGCAGGCCCGCGCCGACGACCGTGCCGCGCCCGCGAACCTCGAGAACCTCTACGTGCGCTCGGGCCGCAGCGGGGAGCTCGTACCGCTGTCCTCGCTCGTGAGCCTCTCCGAAGTCGCCGAGCCCGGCACGCTCAACCGCTTCAACCGCCTGCGCGCGATCACGATCTCGGCAAGCCTCGCGCCGGGCTACACGCTGGGCGAGGCGATCGACTGGGCGCAGAAGACGGCGGCCGAGGAGCTGCCCGAGGTCGCGCAGATCGACTACAAGGGACAGTCGCGCGAGTTCATGACCGCGGGGGGTGCCGTGCTCTTCACGTTCGCGATGGCGCTCCTGATCGTCTACCTGGTCCTGGCGGCGCAGTTCGAGAGCTTCATTCATCCCTTCGTCATCATGCTGACCGTGCCGCTCGCGGTGACGGGCGCGCTGCTCGGCCTCTGGTTCGCCGGCAAGACGCTGAACCTCTTCAGCCAGATCGGCATCGTGATGCTGGTCGGACTCGCTGCCAAGAACGGCATCCTGATCGTCGACTTCGCAAACCAGTTGCGGGACGAAGGCAGGAACGTCCGCGAAGCGATTGCCGAGGCTGCGGCCGTGCGCCTGCGGCCGATCCTCATGACCTCGATCGCGACCATCGCGGGCGCAGTGCCGCTCGTCGTCTCGGGCGGTCCCGGGTCGGCCAGCCGCTCCGCGATCGGCGTCGTCGTCATCTTCGGCGTCGCGTTCTCGACCCTGCTTTCGCTCTTCGTCGTGCCCTCGTTCTATGCGCTCCTCGCCCCGCACACGGGCTCGCCCGAGGCATTGTCGAAGCGCCTCGAAAGCCTCGAGCGCCAGACGCCCGAGCTCGCCGGCCCCACCTGAAGCGCAGCCCGCGCGCTCGCCGGTGTCAAGCCGGGCGATTTCTCTCAAGCTGCTGATTATAAATGTTATTTTTCGATCCACCGCGGCCTCGAAGTGCCCCGGCTGGTAGAATCGACGGCGCATGACCGGCCTCGCGGAGCCCAACGCGAGCGCCTTCCACCCGGCGACACAGGAGCGGCGCTTTGGCGACGGCGACCCCGTATCAGCAGCTCGAGCAGGAATTCCGGAGGCTCCACGCTTTCCGGGGCGTGCTCGCGCTGCTGCGCTGGGATGCCGCCGTCACGATGCCGCGCGCGAGCGCCGAACTCCGGGGCGACCAGCTCGCCGCGATCCAGGTCGAGGTCCATTCGCTGCTGGTCTCGCCGCGCATCTCGCGACTGCTCGATCGCGCCGATGCGAGCGCCCGTTCGCTCGCGGCCTGGCAGTCGGCCAACCTGCGCGAAATGCGCCGGCTGCACGATCACGCGATTGCGACGCCGCCGTCCCTGATCACACGCATGGCGAAAGCCTTCGCGCGCGCCGAGGCGCGCTGGCGGGAAGCGCGCGAGCAGAACGACTTCAACGTCCTCGCGCCGCAGCTCGATGAGACCATCAAGCTGGTGCGCAGCAAGGCCGAGCTTCTCGCGCAGCGCTTTTCGCTCGAACCCTGGGATGCGCTTGCCGACGAATTCACGCCGGGCCTGCTCTCGCGCGACATCGAGGCGATCTTCACGCCGCTCACCCAGCGCCTGCCGGGGCTCGTGACGGAAGCGATCGAATTGCAGGCCGCGGCACCGGCGACGCGGATCGAGGGGCGGTTCTCGGTCAGCCGCCAGCGCGGGCTCTGCACCGACGTGATGAAGGCGCTCGGCTTTCCCTTCGATCGCGGCCGGTTCGACGACAGCGATCATCCGTTCACCGAGGGCGTATCCGGGCGACATTCGCGTCACGACCCGATTCGAGCTGAAGGATCCGTTCCAGGGACTGCTCGGCGCGCTGCACGAAACCGGGCCAGGCGCTCTATGAACTCGGGCTGCCGTCCGAATGGGTCGACCAGCCGGTGGGGCAGGACCGCGGCATGGCGCTCGAGGAAAGCCAGTCGCTCCTGCTCGAGATGATGGTGGGCCGGAGCCGCGCCTTCGTCACCTATCTCCGGCCGCTGCTCGAGAAGCACTACGGCGCAGCGGGCCGGAATGGTCCGAGGAGAATCTTTACCGGCACCTGAATCGCGTCGCGCGCGGCCCGAACCGCATGGATGCCGACGAACTCACCTACCAGACGCACATCTGGATGCGTTATGAACTCGAGCGGCGCCTCCTGTCGGGCGACCTCGCGGTAAAGGACCTGCGCGACGCGTGGAACAGCCTGTCGTCGGACCGGCTCGGCCTCGTGCCGGCGACGGATCTCGAGGGCTGCCTCCAGGACATCCACTGGGCGATCGGTTCGTTCGGGCATTTCCCCTCTTATGGCGTCGGCGCGGTGATCGCGGGACAGCTCTGGGAAACGATCCGGGAGCAGCTGCCGGGCATCGAGGCGGAAATCGCCACGGGCCAGTTCGGCAGCCTCTTCGCCTGGCTGCGCGAGCGCGTGCATTCGACCGGCGCGAGCATGGGCGTGCCGCAGCTCGTGCAGCACGCGACCGGGCGCCCGCTCTCGGCGACGCCATTCCTGCGCTATCTGGAGCGCAAGTACGTCGCAGGAGAACCAGTCCCCTTAGAATGCCGGCATGATTCCCGCGCAGAACGAAACGTCCGCGAACTTCCGCCGGCTCGCGGCGCGGATCCGGGGACAGGTCGGCAAGGCGATCGCCGACTTCCAGCATGATCGGCGAGGGCGACCGCGTCATGGTCTGCCTTTCCGGCGGCAAGGATTCCTACACGCTGCTCGACATGCTGCTGTCGCTGCAGCGCGCGGCACCGGTGTCCTTCGAACTCTGCGCCGTCAACCTAGACCAGAAGCAGCCGGGTTTTCCGGAGCACGTGCTGCCGGACTACCTCGAGTCGCTCGGCGTCCCGTATCACGTCATCGAGCAGGACACCTACAGCGTCGTGCGGCGCGTGATTCCGGAGGGGCGCACGCAATGCGGCCTCTGCAGCCGCCTGCGGCGCGGCGCCCTCTACCGCTTCGCGCGCGAGAACGGCTTCACGCGGATCGCGCTCGGCCATCATCGCGACGACATCGTCGAGACGCTGTTCCTCAACCTGTTTCACGGCGGGCGGCTGAAGGCGATGCCGCCGAAGCTCCTCTCCGACGACGGCCGGAACGTCGTGATCCGCCCGCTCTGCTACGTGCCGGAGCGCGAGATCGCGCGCTACGCGCGCGCGCGCGGATTTCCGATCATTCCCTGCACGCTCTGCGGCTCGCAGCCGAACCTGCAGCGCGTGGCGATCGGGCGGATGCTGGAGGACTGGGAGCGGGCGAGTCCCGGGCGCGTCGAGTCGATCTTCAATGCGATCTGCAACGTCGAGACCTCGCATCTCGCGGATCCTGGCGCCTTCGATTTCGCCGGGCTCGAGCGCAGCGCTCCCGGTCCCGGCGGCTGAAGTGGCGAGAGACGCCGCTGCCGAACAGCTACTGGGTGGAGCCGGAGCGGATCCTGGCCGGTGAACATCCGTCCGGCGGCCGGTGACGGAGGCGACGGCCAAGCGGCTGCGGCAACTGCTCGATGCGGGCATCGACTGCTTCATCGACCTGACTGAGGCCGGTGAACTCGACTCGCTACGAGCCATTGCTGTCCGAAGCCGTCGCGGGCCGCAAGGCGCTCTACCTGCGCAAGCCCATCCGCGATCACGGCGTGCCGGACTCGGCCGAAAGAATGCAGGAAATCCTCGATGCGCTCGATCGGGCGCTCGCGGACGGGCGGTGCATCTACCTGCACTGCCGTGCGGGAATCGGCCGCACGAATGTGGTCGCGGGCTGCTGGATCGCGAACCGGGGCGGCGGCGGCGACGCGGCGCTCGAACGCCTGAACCGGCTGTGGCGCGGTTCTGCCGCGCTCGCGCTCCTGGCCGAGCGTGCCCGAGACCGAGCGAGCAGGCCGATTTCGTGCGTGGCTGGCGGTCGCGCGAAGCGCGGCGGCCCGCCGCAGTCGGACCGGCCGGATGCCGCGGCCGCCGGCGACCTGCGCGACCGGATCCGCGGCCTGCTGCTCGGACTCGCCGCGGGCGACGCCCAGTGCCACGCGCTTCACGGCCTTCCCGCGGGCGCCTGGTCCGACAAGACGGCGATGGCGCTCTGTCTTGCGGAGAGTCTCGTCGTCCCGGGGCGGTTCCGATCCGGCCGACCAGGTCGAGCGCTATCGCGACTGGCAGCGCAACGGCCGCTGGTCCAGCACCGGCAGCTGCGTCGGCATCAGCGCCGCAACGAGCCGCGCGCTCGCGGCCGCGCAGTGGTCGGGAAATCCCTACGCGGGTTCGCATGATCCGGCGCACGCGGATGCGGAGCCGCTCACGCGGATCGGGCCGGCGGTCGCTCTGGCATTTCACCGATCCGCTGCTGGCGATCGAGGCAGCGGTCAACATGCGTCCGGATCACGCACCAGGCCCCGCTCGTGCTCGACGCCGCGCGGCTTTTCGCCGCGCTGCTCGCCGGCGCGCTCGCGGGGGCCGCCAAGGCGGAACTGCTCTCGCCCGATTTCAGCCCGCTGCCCGCGCGCTGGAACGCATCCGCATTGCGGCCGCCCATCCGCGAGCTCGCAAGCGGCGCCTGGCGCGGCCGCAAGCCGCGCAAGATCCATGCGCGGCCGGTTCGCGGCCGCCACCGCGCTCGAGGCGGCGCTCACTGCGTTCGACGCCGGGGACGACCTCGCGCAATGCGTGCGAGGCTGCGGCCGCACAGCCGGGCGACGCGCAGACGGCCGCCGCGATGGTCGGGCAGCTCGCGGGCGCGCACTACGGCGCATCGTCGCTGCCGGCCGACTGGCGCGCGGGGCTTGCGCGCGGCGCCGAGATCGAGGCGCTCGCCGACCGCCTGTTCGACGCCGCCGGGCACGCGCGCGGGCGCCTGATGGCAAAGCAGAAATTCCGGATCCTCGTCCTCGTGCACGAGACGCTCGTGCCGCCGGATTCGCTCGATGGCGTCGGCGAACAGGCTGCGGCCGAGTATCGCACCGAATACGACGTCGTGAGCTGCCTGCGGGAATCCGGGCACGACGTGCGGCCGATCGGGATCGGCGACAGCCTGACGGAGCTCCGCACTGTCATCCACGACTGGCAGCCGCAGGTCTGCTTCAACCTGCTCGAGGAATTCGGCGGCATCGTGACCTACGACCAGCACGTCGTCGCCTATCTCGAGCTGCTGCGCCAGTCCTACACCGGCTGCAATCCGCGCGGGATGATGCTGTCGCGCGACAAGGTGCTCTCGAAGCAGATTCTGCGCGTATCACCGGATTCCGACGCCGCACTTCGCGGTATTCAGGCGGGGCGGCGCGATCCGGATCCCGAAGGAGCTGCGGTATCCGCTTTTCGTCAAGTCGGCGACCGAGGATGCCTCGCTCGGAATCTCGCAGGCGTCGATCGTCGAGGACGCGGCGCGGCTCCGCGAGCGGATCGAATTCATCCACCAGCACACCGAATCGGATGCGCTGGTCGAGGAATACATCGAGGGTCGCGAGCTGTACGTCGGCGTGCTCGGCAATGACCGCATCCGCACGCTCACGCCCTGGGAGTTCATATTCGGCGAGCTGAAATCCGGGCGCGCGGCGATCGCGACGCGCAAGGCCAAGTGGGATCGCGCTTACCAGGCGCGGCACGGCATCACGAGCGGCAAGGCAGAGAACCTTCCGGCGGGACTCGCGGAGCGGCTCGACCGGTTGGCGCGGCGCATCTACCGCGCGCTGCACATGACGGGTTACGCACGCATCGACTTTCGCGTACGCGACGACGGCACACCGTTCGTGCTCGAGGCGAATGCCAATCCGAACCTGGAACGCGAAGAAGACTTCGCGGATGCCGCCCTGCACGACGGCATTGCGTACCCGGGCCTCCTGAAGCGCCTGATCTCGCTGGGGCGCAGCTATCGCGCGGAGTGGAGGGAGGATTGATCAGGAGGGGACAGTCCGCCTTTGCCGCTGCGCGGCAAAGGGGACAGTCCCCTTTACTTCAGGTGCTGTGTCCAGCCAGCCGAGCACTTCCTCGTGCCACTGCAGGCTGTTCGCGGGCTTCAGGATCCAGTGATTCTCGTCCGGGAAAAACAGGAACCGGCTCTCGATGCCGCGACGCTGCAGGGCCGTGAATGTCGCGAGGCCCTGGGAGTAGGGCACGCGGTAGTCGAGCGCGCCGTGGACCACGAGCATCGGCGACTTCCAGGCCATGACGTGATTCACCGGATTTGATTTTTCGTGCGCCTCCGGATTCTCGTAGTAGGGGCCGTCGTGGTCCCATTCCGGAAACCACAGCTCCTCGGTCGAGTAATACATCAGGCGGTTGTCGAACAGTCCCGCATGATTCACCAGGCAACGGAAGCGGTCCGGCCAGTTGCCGGCAATCCAGTTGACCATGTACCCGCCATAGGAAGCGCCAAGCGCGCAGGCGCGATCGCCGTCGAGCCAGGGATGTGCTTCGAGCGCGGCAGCGAGCCCCGTCTTGAGGTCTTCGAACGGCTTGCCGCCCCAGTCGCCGCTGATCGAATCCGTGAATGCCTGGCCGTATCCGGTCGAGCCGTGAAAGTCGATGAAGACGACGCCGAATCCGGCGCCGGCGAAGACCTGCGGGATTCCAGCGGTAATTCCAGGTGTTTGCGAAGCTCGTTTGCGGCCCGCCATGCACGATGAACGCGATCGGATAGCGGCGGCCAGGCTCCCAGTTCCACGGCTTCATGGCATGCCAAAGACCTTGTCCCCGCCCGCGCCCGCGAAGCTGAACTGCTGCGCCTCGCCCAAGCGCATGTCCGCAAGCCGCGAGGCATTGACATCAGTGAGCCGCCGCGGCGCGTTGCCGCCCGCAATGCAGGTAAAGGTCCGCGGGCGCCGCCAGATTCTGCATTGCGAACACCATGCGGGCGCCTGCCACGTCGAAGTCGGCGACATTGCCCGCCTTCGTCAGCCTGCGGGGGGCGCCCCCCGCGAGATCGATCGACCACAACGGACGCTGGCCGAGATCCTCCGCGATGGCAAATATCGCCTGGCCATTTGCCGAGAATTGAAATGCTGCGATCGAGCGGTCCCAGCTTCCGGTCGTGAACCGGATCGCGCCGGTCGCCGCGTCCCGGACGACGAGACGAAAGCGGTCCGCTTCGAATCCCGGGCGCTCCATCGAGAGGTGCGCGAGCAGGCTGCCATCGGGCGAATACGCGGGTTGCGCATCCCAGGCCGGATTGTCAGGCGTGAGATTGACGGGATCCGCGCTGCCGTCCGCGGGCACGCGCCAGATGTCGAAGTTCGTGGACCGGGGTTCGGTGCGGCCGCGCACCCGGGCGGCGAAGACGATCTGCCGGCCATCCGGACTGAAGGCGTAGTCGGCTGCGGCCGCCGAAGGGTTTCGACGGAACATCGGCGTCGAGGGACGCCGTCAGCGGTACCGGCGCGCCGCGCGGCTTGCGTTCCGCGTCGATCGCGATCGCGAAGAGCTGCGAGATCCGGCCGTCCTTCCACTTGTCCCAATGGCGCACGAAGAGCTGGTCGTACGACTGGCCCCGCTGTTTCGCCGCCTTGTGTTCTTCGAGCCGCTTTTTCGTGCACTCGAGGTCGCTGCAGTCCGGGAACACCTCGATCGCGACGACGAGGCGATCGCTTTCCGGCGAAGCACGGAAGCCCGCGACGTCAAGCGGCAGCTGCGTGACCTGGGTCGCCTCGCCGCCGCCGGTGCCGAGATACCAGACCTGGGAGGAGCCGGAGCGCGATGACAGGAAGAAGACGCCGCGGCCATCAGCGCCCCATTCGGCCGAGCCATCGTTCTCCGCGCTGCTGGTCAGCCGATGGCGGCGCCCCGCTGCCTTCCAGGTCCTGGAGCCAGAGGTCCGTCCGTCCGCGATCAGCGTCGAGGTCCGTTTCGCGGAGCGTGAAGACCAGCCGGCGTCCGTCCGGCGACAGCGCGGGCTCGCTCGACGCGCGCGAGCGATACGAGATCCGTTGCGGTGAAACCGCGTGGAACGGCCTGCGCAAGCAGCGGAAACGCCGCCATCGCGGCGAGCAGGAGTCCATGACGCATGTCGGAAATCCCCCGGGGAAAAGCGGCACCGATTCTATCAGGCGGTTGCTCCGGCCCGCGGCCGGATCAGGCCGAAGGCGCTCGAGTAACCGTGCACGAATGTCGCGCCCTGGATCGGGGCGATCTCGCCCGCGCTGAACATGCCGGCGACCGGTATGTCGATCATCCGGCGCAGCGTTCCCGAATCGTGGCCGCTGACGCCGAACAGTTCCCGGCCGCGGCCCGCGCAGGCGAACAGCAGTGCGGCCTGCGGCGGCAGGCGCCCTTCGAGCGACGCAGCGAGGCGCGTCTCGAGTTCGTCGGAGGCGGTCTTGCCGTCGCGCAGGTGGAACTGCACGACGGCATTCGGGGCGACGCGCGACCCGATCCAGAGCGCGCCGCTGTCCGGGTCGAGTCCCGAGGACGTTGCGGATCAGGAAATCGCCCGCGCCGACCGCCTGCCGCGGGCCCGGCAGCGCGAGACCGATGCAGAGCGCATCGCCGAACCGGCTGCGATCGGCTTCGTCGAGCGTCGCGAAGATCGAAGTCAGGAGATCCTTCGGGCGCCGCCCGTCGAGCTCGTTGATCAGGTTGCCGTCGCAGGCGGTGACGAAGAGCGGATCGCCGATCGGCCGGCAGCCCTGCGCGAGCACCGGATCGATCACGACATTGCCGGTCAGCGCGAGCAGCATGGCGCCGGAGCGGTGCACCTCCCCGTTCGTCAGCAGGCGCGCGGCACCCGCCTCCAGCATGCCGCTCGCGAGTCCGCCGATCACGGTCGACCCGGGATAGGCGCGATCGATGCCGCGCGCGCAGGCCTCCGCATCGATCGTGCCCGGGTCGGCGAGCAGCACGAAGCTCGCTTCGGATTCCGGCGCGAGGTCGAGGAGCCTCCACCAGTTTTCCCGCGACGCCGTGAGCGACGGAAGCGTCGCCTGCTCGAGGTGCAGGACGGAGAGCGCCGCATCGGGCATCCGGCCGCAGAGGATTGCGATGCCCGGTTCTTCCTCTTCCTCGCTGCCGCCGCCGATGAGCCCGCCCGCGTTGCAGCCGAACAGCAGGCTGTCGCCGAGCAGCGGCCGCAGGAGCTGCGGCAGCCGGTCGATGGCCGAGTCGAATGCCGCGGTGACGAATGCGATCGCGAGGTCGGGATCGCGGGCGTCCGCTTCGCCGCTCGAGCTGCTCGGCCGCGTCGGCGACGGCGGCCTCGAGCTTCGTGCCGAGGCCGATCGCGCTCGCCCAGGCCATCGCGCTTTCGCAGTCAGGCGCCGGCACCGACTTCCTCTTCCGGGATCACCATGGTTTCCCGGCACGCGGCCTCGATCCAGTCGCAGAGGTGTTCGTCCGCCAGCATGGTCTCGAGGTAGCGTGTCGCGAGTTCCGAAAGCGGCAGGCCGTAGCTGCGAACGCGGAGCACGACGGGCGCATACATCGCATCCGCGATGCTGAACGCGCCGAACAGGTAGGGTCCGCGCTCGCCGTGGTCGCGGCGGCAACCGGACCAGATCGCGTCGATGCGTCGCAGATCCCGCTCGAGCGGCGGCGTCATCGGCACGCGCCGCCCGATCGCGCGCGCGTTCATCGGGCAGGCGGCTCGAGCGCATGAAATCCGGCGTGCATTTCGGTTGCGACCGAGCGGGCGGTCGCCCGCAACGCCGGGTCCGCGGGCCAGCCGCGGCCGCCCGCGAGTTCGGAGGCGTACTCGCAGATCGCGAGCGATTCCCAGACACGCAGATCGCCGTGGATCAGGACCGGCACGAGCCGCGTCGGCGAGAGCTTGGGGATCTCGGCGTCGAACTCCGGCGTGCCGAACTGGAACTGCTGCACGCGTGAACTCGAGCCCGAGGTGGCGGAGCAGGATCCAGGGCACGCAACGACCAGGAACTGTAGTTGCGGTTGCCGACGACGAGTGTGAGCGCGCTCATGCGCGCGAGACTGCGCGTCCGGCCCCGGAGGGTCAACCGGTCATTCGTCTTTGGGCTTGCGCGACTTGATCCAGGCGGAGAGCTTGCGCAGGTCCTTCTTCTTCTTCCATTCCTTCTTGACCAGCAGGCCGCTGTCGTAGGGGTCGTAGCCCTTCTTCACGCCCTGCTGGTTCTTCTCGATGCGCTTCTGCGTTCCCTGCGAGTATTCGTTGCTGAACGCGAGCGTCGGATCGTCGAGCAGGCGGCGCATGACGTCGTCGCCGGTCGAGCCCGCGAAGGGCACCCAGATCGCGTTGCCGAGCTCGTCGAACTCGATGCGGCCATGGCCGAGGCGCTGCTCCTCGGCGTAATGCGACATCTCCTTCGCGTCGTCGGAAATCTTCCTTGATTTGTCGTTTCGCCCATGGGTTACCGCGTGCGCAGCTTACGCCTAGCGACAACGGTAGCGGAGCGGGCGGGGGCAATCCGCGAAGGCCTTCACATAACGGGGGAGCCCGCAGGCCAATCCGGGACTGGATGAATATACAGCTGCCCGCTAGGATGCCGATCGTGGGCGCAGGCTTCCAGCAGACACTTAATGATGCGCAGCGCGCGGCCGCGGCCTTCGGCATCGGGTCGGCAGGCGCCGGCGCCTGCGCTCCTCATCATCGCGGGCGCCGGGACCGGCAAGACCGCGACCCTCGCGCACCGCGTCGCGGCCCTCGTGACGGCGGGCGTCGACCCGGCGCGCATCCTGCTGCTGACATTCACGCGACGCGCGGCGCTCGAGATGACGCGCCGCGCGGAGTGCGAATCTTCGGCGGAGACCATGCGCCTGCCCTGGTCCGGCACCTTCCACGCGGTCGCGAACCGGCTGCTGCGCGAGTTCGCGATGAACCTCGGGCTCGCGCGCGATTTCAGCGTGCTCGATCGCGGCGATTCGGCGGATCTCCTGGACCTCATCCGCCAGGAACGCGGGCTTGCGGCATCGAGGCGCCGGTTTCCGCGCAAGGACACCTGCCTCGCGATCTACTCGCGCCGCGTCAATGGCGGCCGGCCGCTCGATGAGGTCCTTCGCGATGCATTCCCCTGGTGCGAGGAATGGGCGCATGAGCTTGCAGGCCTGTTCCGCGCCTATGCCGAGCGCAAGCAGGCAGAAGCCCTGCTCGACTACGACGACCTGCTGCTCTACTGGCATGCGCTGATGCAGGAGCCGCAGCTCGCCGCTGGAGGTCGGCCGGCGCTTCGACCATGTGCTCGTCGACGAGTACCAGGACGTCAATCGCCTGCAGGCCGAGATCGTGCTCGCATTGAAACCTGGCGGATCCGGAATCACCGTCGTCGGCGACGATGCGCAGGCGATCTACTCGTTCCGCGCGGCATCGGTCGAGAACATCCTCGAGTTTCCGGCGCGCTGCGATCCGCCGGCGACCGTCATCGCGCTCGAGTGCAACTACCGCTCGACCCAGCCGGTGCTCGATGCGGCGAACGCGCTGATCGCGGGAGCGTCCCGCGGCTACCCGAAGTCGCTGGTCGCTGCACGCGGCGGCGGCGCGCGACCGCGGCTCGTGACGGTCGCGGACGATCGCGCGGCAGGCCGACTACGTCGTGCAGTCGGTGCTCCGCCGCCGCGAGGAGGGCACGCCGCTCATGCGCCAGGCCGTGCTGTTCCGCAGTTCCGATCACAGCGATTGGCTCGAGATCGCGCTGATGCGCGCCAACATCCCGTATGTGAAGTATGGCGGCCTGAAATTTCTCGAAGCCGCGCACGTGAAGGATTTCCTGTCGATCCTGCGCTGGGCCGACAATCCGAAAAATGGCCTCGCGGCATTCCGCGCCCTGCAATTGCTGCCCGGCATGGGTCCGGCAAACGCTGCGCGTTGCTGGCGGCACTTTGCCGACGACGAATTCCGGATGGCGTGCCTCGCGGATTTCAATGCGCCCGCGCAAGCCGCGGAGCTCTGGCCGCGGTTTTCGGCACTCATGAATTCGCTCGTCGCGCCGCAGGCCGCGTGGCCGGACCAGGTAGCCGAGGTCCGCGCCTGGTACGAGCCGGAACTGCCGCGGCTCCACGATTCAGCGGGCGCGCGCGCCGCCGATCTCGGGATGCTGGAGCAGCTCGCCGGACAGTACGCAGGGCGCGAGCGTTTCCTGACGGACTCGCGCTCGATCCGCCGGCCGCGACCAGCGACCAGTCGGGCCCGCCGCTCCTCGACGAGGACTACCTCGTGCTGTCGACCGTCCATTCGGCGAAAGGGCAGGAATGGGACGCCGTCCACGTGCTGAATGTCAGTGACGGGACATTCCCCAATGAGTTCGCCACCGGCTCCGCCGCTGGCATCGACGAGGAGCGGCGGCTGCTTTACGTCGCGATGACCCGGGCCCGATTCGAGCTTCACTTGATCGAGCCACAGCGTTACTACGTCACGCAGCAGGCGCGAACCGGCGACCGCCATATCTATGGTGCGCGCAGCCGGTTCCTCGACGGGCCGGTGCTCGCGATGTTCGACCAGGCGGGCTGGCCGGTGCAACCGGAAGCGACCGAAATCCGCGACGCGGCAGCCGCGGTGCGGGTCGACGTCGGCGCCAGGCTCCGCGCGCTCTGGTGAGCGGCTCGGCCTAAGGCGTTGCGGGCTTCCGGAAGCGCAGCGTGAAGCGGTCGCTTTCGCCGATCGCCACGAACTTTTCGCGATCCGTGTCGCCGCCTTCGAGTGTCGGCGGCAGCGCCCAGACGCCATTGGCGTGGTCCCGGGTGTCCTTCGGATTCGCGTTGACTTCGCTCTGGCCGATGAGCTTGAAGCCCGCTTTCTCCACCTGCGCAATCGCCACGCCGGTCTGCACGTAGCCGGTCTTGGCTTTCGGATCCTGAGGCTCGCCGTCCTTGCCGCGATGACCCACGACGCCCAGGATTCCGCCTGGTTTCAATGCCGCAAACATGGCCTTGTACATCGCATCCGAGCTGTCGTTGCCCATGAAGCTGTGGACGTTGCGGAAGGTGAGCACCATGTCGACGCTGCCGTCCGGCACGGGCTTCAATTCGTTCGGCGCCTGCAAGGCGACCACCTTGGCGCGGTCGTAGAGGTTCGGTCGTTCCGCCAGCTTGGCCGCGAACTTCTTCGAGTTCTCCTGCACGTACTTGCTCTCGGATTTCGGGTCCCAGCTTGCGGCGATGTACTGGCCGTGCTCGCGCAAGGTCGGCGCCAGCACTTCGGTGTACCAGCCGCCGCCGCCCGGCCAGATCTCCATGACCGTCATGTCCTGCTTGAGGCCAAAAAACGAAAGCGTCTCTTTCGGATGGCGCCAGGCGTCGCGCGCGCGGTTCTGCTCGGAGCGGTGATCGCCAGCGAGCACGCGATCGAGCGTTGCCAGGGTCGCGCTGTCCGTGACCGGCGGTTCAGCGGCTGCGGCCGCGAGGCTGCTCCAGGCGAGGACCGCGGCGGCCGTCAGGACCGCGCGGGAAACGATTCGTGTCGTGTTCATCGACTTGCTCCTTGCTTGCGCCGTCAGGCGGCGCCATCCGGTTCGAGATAGGTATAGCCGGCGAGTTCCGATTCATAAAAGCGCTTGAGGGCCTGGCCCTCCGCGACCGACAGGCTGCCGGCGCGCATCGCGCGCTCGCAGTCGCGGGCAAAGGGAGGATAGAGCTCGCCCGGGTCGTACTGCATGTAGCCGAGCACGGTGCTCGCGGTATCGCCCTTCACGATCTCCTCGATCCACCAGCCGTGCTCGTCGTCGAGACGGATGTGCACGACGTGCGTGTCGCCGAACAGGTTGTGCAGGTCGCCGAGCGTCTCCTGGTAGGCGCCGACCAGGAATGCGGCGAGGAAATAATCCTCGCCTGTCGCGAGTTCATGCACCTCGAGCGAGCGCTTGGTGTCGCGTTGCGAGACGAATCGGTCGATCTTGCCGTCGGAATCGCAGGTGATGTCGGCGAGCACGCAGCTCCGGGTCGGCTTCTCGTCGAGCCGGTGCAGCGGCATGATCGGAAACAGCTGGTCGATCGCCCAGCTGTCCGGCAGCGACTGGAACACCGACATGTTGCAGAAGTAGATGTCGGAGAGCGCGGCCTCGACGTCCTCGAGCTCCTCGGGTATGCGGCCGAGCTTGCGCGTCATGTCGCGCACCTTCGCGCACGTCGCCCAGTAGAGCCGTTCGGCGAGGCTTCGCATCTCGATGGTGAGGTAGCCGAGGCCGAACATCTGCTGCGCCTGCTCGCGCGCCTGCTGCGCGTCGTGCCAGCACTCGACGAGCCGGCGTTCGCTCACGGTCGCGTAGGCGTCAAACAGGTCCGCGACGGGTTGCGGCAGCTTGCCATTGTCGGTCGCGGCGCGGTCCGGAACGCTGAAGAGATCGAGCCGGGCGGCGCCGAGCACGTTGAATATGAGCACGCTGTGGTGCGCAGCGATCGCGCGACCGGACTCGCTGATGATGATCGGATGGGCAAGGCCCCGGGCATTGCAGACGCTTGCAACGCGATAGACGACGTCGTTCGCGTATTCGCGCAGCGAATAGTTCGTGGAGGACTCGAAGTTCGTGCGCGAGCCGTCATAGTCGATGCCGAGGCCGCCGCCGACGTCGATGTACTCGAGGCCGGCACCGAGCCGTGCGAGCTCCGCGTAAACCTGGGCGAGCTCGTTGACCGCGTCCTTGACGCGGCGGATGTCGTGGAGCTGGGAGCCGGGATGGCAGTGCACGAGTTTGAGGCAGTCGAGCATGTTGTGGGAGCGGAGCACTTCGACCAGCTCGAGGATCTCGGTCGTGAACAGGCCGAACTTGGAACGGTCGCCCGCGGATTCGCGCCAGCGGCCCGCGCCCTCGGCCGCGAGCTTGACACGCACGCCGATCTTCGGCCGGACCTGGTATTTCTCCGCGTGCCGCAGGATATAGCCGAGCTCCGAGAAGTTCTCGATGACGGGGATGATCGTTCGTCCGAGCTTGGTCGCGAGGATGACCGCCTCGATGTAGCTGTCGTCCTTGAAACCGTTGCAGATGATCAGCCGTTCCGGGGCGTCGCCGGTCATCGCCATTACGGCGAGCAGCTCCGGCTTGCTGCCGCACTCGAGCCCGAAGCCGAGGTCCGCGCTTCCCCGATAGACCTCCTCGACGACGAGACGCTGCTGGTTGACCTTGATCGGGTACACCGCGGCATAACGGTTCTTGTAGTCGTTTTCCGTGATCGCGGCGGCGAACGCGCCGTGCAGCGACTGCAGGCGGTCGCGCAGGACGTCCGAGAAGCGCAGCACCATCGGTGCCGTCAGGTCGCGCGCGCCGAGCTCCCGCACGACTTCGTAGAGGTCGATCTCGCGCTCGGAGTTGCGGCCGGGCCGGCAGACGACATGACCCGCGGCGTTGATGCCGAAGTAGCCGCCGCCCCAGGAACCGGCGGCGTAGAGCTGGTCGGAGTCTTCGATGCTCCAGGGCGGCCGAGCAGTCGCCGTGCCGCGCGTCACGCTGTCCAAATAAGTCGTCCCGTTGGACCGATGCAGGGCTGCGGAAGATAGCAGATCATGCCGGTCCCCGCGCGATCGGGCGCGACGGGTCGCGGATCCATTCGCTCCACGAACCTGCATAGAGCCGCGCGTCCGGAACGCCTGCCAGCTCTAGCGCGAGCAATCCCTGGCACGCGGTCACCCCGGATCCGCACATGCAGACGGCAGCGCGGCCGCTTGCAACGCCGGCGCGCTCGCGCCAGAGATCCGCGAGCGCCTGCGGCGGCCGGAACCGGCCGTCGGCCCCCAGATTCTCGAGGAACGGCAGGTTGACGGCGCCCGGGACATGGCCCGCGACGGCATCGAGCGGCTCCACGCTGCCCGCGAACCGCTCCGCGCCGCGAACGTCGACCAGGACTTCGCCGCGGGCGAGGCTGTCTGCGACGCCGCCGGCGTCGCAGAGCATCTGTGGTCGCGGGCGCGCGACGAAGCGCGCGGCCGGGCGCGCGATCGCGTCGGTCGAGACCGGCCGGCCCTCGGCGGTCCATGCGGCGAATCCGCCATCGAGCACCACGACCTGGTCATGGCCGGCCCAGCGAAGCATCCACCAGAGCCGCGCCGCATACGCGCTGTTGCCGGCGTCGTAACAGGCGACCCAGGTCTTTTGACCGACGCCAAGCCGCGAGAGCGTCGCCTCGAAATCCGCGATCGCCGGCAGCGGATGCCGCCCGGTGCTCGCGGTGACTGGGGCCGCCAGGTCTCGCTCGAGGTCGAAGTGAATGGCGC
Source organism: uncultured Gammaproteobacteria bacterium (assembly GCA_963775415.1). Classification (GTDB taxonomy): domain Bacteria; phylum Pseudomonadota; class Gammaproteobacteria; order Steroidobacterales; family Steroidobacteraceae; genus SCUD01. The sequence goes on along the minus strand of CAVZIO010000002.1, from coordinate 341,105 downwards.
CCGGGATATGCCCCGCGCGCCAGGCCTCACGGCCGGCGTCGGGCCTCCCGAGCTCGAAACGACAGTCGGCCACGAGCCAGCCCGGATCGGTCAGCCGCGCTTCGAGTTCGCCAGTCGAGAGGAGGGGAGTACGCAACCTTTTTTCCGCCGTGTGCATCTTACCTGCGATGGACGACGCTACCTACGAGGGCATGCCCGAGTTCCGCGAGCACCGGACCCCGCTCGAGTCGGGCAGTCCGCTGCCCGTGCTCTCGAACGACGAGCGCGCTTTCTGGCGCCGCGCGGTCGCCGTCGAGCGCGCGCGCCAGAACTGTGGACGGCCCGCGCCGTTTCCGTTCCAGGATTACTGAGCCGCCCCGGTTCGCACGGGGAGGCGACCCGCGCCCGCCAGTAAGGCGAGCATGATCGTGGTGCCCGCGAGCGCGAGCGCCATGTCCTTCTGTCCGTCCCAGATGTCGCCCTGCGTCCCGAGGTAGGCCTGGCCGAGGTCGCCGCCGAAAACGACGGCCGCCCCGAATTCGATCAATTCGTAGATCACCGCGTGGCCGGCCATGAACATCCATGGAAAGAGGAACGCCCAGGTCCGCGAGTAGCGCCCGTAGTGCGCAAAGAGTTCGACGGCCGCCGGCGTCACCAGCAGCCCGTACAGAAAGTGCACGAGCCGGTCGTAATGGTTTCGTCCTTCGGGCGCAAAGCCCGTGAGTGATTGCCACCACTCGGCGTACGGTACGAGGGAATACGTGTAGTGCGCGCCGATCGCGTGGCACGCGAAGAACACGAACAGGCAGGTGTAGGCGAAATCGCTGAATCGCAGCCGCCGCGCCGTCGCCGCCAGAAGCGGCACTGCGACGAACACGATCGCGTTCTCGAGCAACCAGTCCTGGCGAAACACAGGATTGATCGCGAGCGCCAGCCAGACGAAGCCGTAGGCCGCAAGCAGGGCCAGGGGGTAACGCCACGTCGACGCGGATTTGCGGTACATTCTGCGGCCTTGATTGCCAAGATAACGGAATTGCCGACAACATGAGTGAGCACGCGGTCCACACGCATTTTCCCGGCCAGCTGATCTTCATCGGCTTCGGCAGCATTGGGCAGGGCGTGCTGCCGCTCATCATGCGTCACGTCGGCGGATTGACCGCGGATCGCATCACGATCGTCACTGCCGACGACGCGGGCCGAGAGGAAGCGGGCACGTTCGGCATCAAGTTCCTCAAGCACCCGTTGACGCGCGAGAACTTCCGGCACGTCCTCGAGCCGCTGGTCGGACGCGGCGATTTCGTGCTGAACCTGTCGGTGGACGTATCGAGTGTCGCGCTCATCAAGCTCTGCCACGAGAAGGGCGCGCTGTATCTCGACACCTGCATCGAGCCCTGGCCGGGCGGCTACACCGACCCGAACATACCCGCGAGCCGGCGCACGAACTATGCGCTCCGCGAAGAGGTGCTCGAACTCCGCAAGGGCTGGAGCAACGGTCCGACTGCGGTGATTACGCACGGCGCGAATCCGGGGCTCGTCTCTCATTTCGTCAAGCAGGCGCTCCTCGACATCGCGGCGGGCTGCGGGCGCGATGCCGGCGATCCGAAGACGCGCGACGACTGGGCAAACCTCGCAAAGGACCTTGGCATCAAGGTCATCCACATCGCCGAGCGCGACACGCAGGTCTCGAACAAGCCCAAGATGCCGGACGAATTCGTCAATACCTGGTCGGTCGACGGCTTTGTCAGCGAGGGCAGTCAGCCGGCCGAACTCGGCTGGGGCACGCACGAGCGCCACTTCCCGCGTGACGGGCGTCAGCACGATTTCGGGCGCAAGAGCGCCATCTTCCTGGCGCAGCCCGGCTGCGCGACGCGTGTTCGCACCTGGACGCCGGAGGCGAAGCATTTCCACGCCTTCCTGATCACGCACGGCGAGTCGATTTCGATCTCGGACTTCCTCTCGGTCCGGCAGAACGACCGCGTGACCTACCGCCCGACGGTGCATTACGCCTATCACCCGTCGGACAACGCTGTGCTCTCCGTTCACGAATTCTGCGGGCGCAATTACCAGCTCCAGGAACACAAGCGGATCATGATGGGCGAGATCACAACGGGCATTGACGAACTCGGCGTGCTGCTCGCGGGGCATCCGAAAAACGCGTATTGGTACGGGTCGCAACTCTCGATCGACGAGGCGCGCAAGCTCGCGCCCTACAACAGCGCCACCTCGCTGCAGGTCACGGTCGCGGTGCTTTCCGGAATGATCTGGGCGATCGAGAATCCGGCGATGGGCATCGTCGAGCCGGACGAAATCGACTTCAGGCGGAACCTCGAGATCTGTCGTCCCTATCTCGGTCCGGTCGTCGGGAAGTACACCGACTGGACTCCGCTATTCGATCGCGGCCGGCTGTTCCCCGAAGACCTCGACGAAAGCGATCCCTGGCAGTTCAAGAATATTCGCGTCGTCTGAACCTAAAAGGGGACGCTCACCTTTAGGCTGCCTAAAGGTGAGCGTCCCCTTTGGGTTCGTACTCGATCGCCGCGACGGTGACAAGTCGCGGGCCCGCGGGCAGTGCGATCTCGAGCGCGTCGCCGACTCGCTTGCCGAGCAGGCTGCGACCGAGCGGCGAATCCATGCTGATGTAACCCGGCTCACGGTCGAACTCGTCCGGTCCGACGATGCGATGGCGCCTGCGGGTGCCACCGTCATCTTCGATCGTCACCCAGGCGCCGAAGAACACGCGGCCGCAGTCGGATGGCGTTTCCGCAACGATCTTGAGACCGTCGAGCCGCCCACGGAGAAAGCGGACGCGCCGGTCGATCTCGCGCAGGCGGCGCTTTCCATAGATGTATTCCGCGTTCTCGGAGCGGTCGCCCATCGCCGCCGCCTCGGCGACTGCACGAGTGACCATAGGGCGTTCGACGAGCCAGAGTGCATCGAGCTCGGCCCGAAGCCGCCTTGCCCCTTCGGGCGTCGCATATTTAGAACCCATCGCGGTTCGCCGTAGCATTCCCAACTATATGAATTATAAGCATTTACAGATGTTCTACGCCGCGCGCCCCAAACTGTGGCGCGCTTCACGCAAGTCGGCCGGTCCCGGCGCTAGTCTTTCGACAGTCATTTCTGCTTAGTCAGTATCCCCTAGCGGACTTCCTTCCCTTCACCGAAAGTCCGCACTTCGGCCCCGGGCTCAAAGCCCGGGGCTTTTTTTTTATCATCGCGCAATGCAGTCGCCTTCCGCATTCAAGGACCATTTCTCCGGCCAGTCCGAGGCCTATCGGAAATTCCGGCCGGACTATCCGCCCGAACTCTTTGCCTGGCTCGCTGGGCAGGCGCCGGGCAACCGGCTCGCCGTCGACGTCGCAACCGGCAATGGCCAGGCCGCGCTCGGTCTAGCCCGTCACTTCGAGTCCGTCGTTGCGACCGAGCCTTCCGCCGCGCAGCTGCGGGAGGCGCGTCCCGATCCGCGCGTGGAGTACCGGCTCGAGACGGCGGAATCGATCTCCGTGCCTGAGGCGTCGACCGATCTACTGGTCGTCGCCCAGGCGGCGCACTGGTTCGACTGGCCGCGGTTCTGTAGCGAGGCAGCCCGGATTCTTCGACCGGGCGGCGTCGTCGCGATCTGGTCCTACGGCAACTGCGTCGTGGATCCGGACATCGACCGGCTCGTCGCCGATTTCTCCCGCGACGTCGTGGGGCCGTACTGGCCGCGCGAGCGGCGCCACGTGGACGAGGGCTATCGCGACCTGGCTCTGCCGTTCGCGCCGATCGACTCGCCTGCCTTCGAGATGCGAACCCACTGGGACTCCTCATGCATGCTCGGTTACCTCGATACCTGGTCCGCCGTACGGCGCTGCCGCGCGCGAACCGGGCGCGATCCGCTCGGCCTGCTCGCCGCGTTGCTTGCAGCCGCCTGGGGCGATGGGCCGCGTCGGGTCCGCTGGCCGCTCACCCTCAAGGCCGGTCGCGCCTGAGAAACGGCTGGTCGCGCGATGGAACCCGGCCGCCCGAACGCTGCCTTATAATTCGCGCCCTCCCAGACTGGAGTCTACGGAATGTCGCTCCGCAAACTGCTGCCCGTCCTCTGTTGTTGTTCGATTGCCGGCCTTGCATCCGCCGACGGCGCGCAGGCCCCGCTTGCGTCCGGCATCGACCCATCCACGATGGACCGGGCTGTCCGGCCACAGGATGACCTGTTCCGTCACGTGAACGGCACCTGGCTTGCGAACACGCCATTCCCGGCCGAGTACGCCAGTGCAGGCATCGGGATCATGCTGTTCGAGAAGGCGCAGGCCGACGTGCAGGCCATCCTGCTCGAGGCTGCCGCCGCAGGCGACAAGGCGACCCCGGACATGCGTCGCCTCGGCGACATGTACGCGAGCTTCATGGACGAGAAGACCGTGGAGGACCGCGGCGTCGAGCCGCTCAAACCCCTGTTCACGGAAATCGCGGCGATCGATGGACCGCCTGCGCTCGCGCGCTTCTTCGGCCGCGCCCAGGGACTCGGTATCAGCGTGCCGATGGGCGTGTACGTGTATCCGGACGCGCGCAATTCGACGCACAACGTCGCCTACCTGAGCCAGGACGGCCTCGGCATGCCGAATCGCGACTACTACCTGAAACAGGAAAAAGAGTACGTCGAGTTCCGCAGCAAGTACGTGGAGTACCTCGCGAAACTCCTGACGCTGGCCGGCGAGAAAGACGGCGCCGCGCGCGCCGCGAAGATCCTCGAGCTCGAGACGCGCATCGCGACCGACCAGTGGACACCGGTGCAGAATCGCGATCCGATCGCGACTTACAACAAGCACGACATCGAGTCCGCCTACACGCTGGCGCCAAAGGTCGAGTGGAAGTCCTATTTCCTCGCGAGCGGACTGCCCGGCGGGGAATTCATCGTGCGACAGCCGACCTATGCGACTGCGCTCGGCGGCCACATACACGATGCAGACCTCGCGGTCTGGAAGGACTACCTGACCGTGCGCACGATCGGCGCCTACGCGCGCGCGCTGTCATCCGACTTCGTCGAGGCATCCTTCGACTTCAATTCGCGCACGCTGCGCGGGACCGAGGCGCTCCGCCCCCGCTGGAAGCGCGCGGTGCAGGAAACCGACGGCGCGATGGGCGAGGCGATCGGCGCCGCCTATGTCGCGCGCCACTTCCCGCCCGAGGCGAAGGCGCGCATGGTGACGCTCGTCGACAACCTGCTCGCGGAATTCGACCGCGGCATCGACTCGCTCGCATGGATGAGCGCCGAGACCAAGGCGGAGGCGCATACGAAACTCCGCAAGATCAACGTCAAGATCGCCTACCCGGACAAGTGGCGCGATTACACGGGTCTCGAGATCAAGCCGGACGACCTGGCGGGCAACGTGATGCGCTCGAACCAGTTCGAATGGGAATGGCAGGCGGCGCGGGCGGGCAAGCCGAAGGACCCGACCGAGTGGTTCATGACGCCCCAGACCGTGAACGCGTATTACCTGCCGACCAACAACGAGATCGTGTTCCCGGCCGCATTCCTCCAGCCGCCGTACTTCGACATGCGCGCGGACGATGCCGCGAACTACGGCGCGATTGGATCGGTCATCGGGCACGAGATCAGCCATGGATTCGACGACCGCGGCCGCCAGTACGACGGCGACGGCAACCTGCGCGACTGGTGGACGGCGGAGGACAACGAGAAGTTCAAGACGCGCGCGAACGGGCTCATCAAGCAGTACTCGGCATTCGAGGCACTGCCGGGACTCAACGTCAACGGCGAACTGACGCTCGGCGAAAACATCGGCGACCTTTCGGGTGCCGCTGTCGCCTACGGCGCCTACATTCGTTCGCTGAACGGCGCCGAAGCGCCGGTGATCGACGGATTCACCGGTCCCCAGCGTTTCTTCCTGGGCTATGCCCAGGCCTGGCGCACGAAGTGGCGTGACGGCCTCATGCGGGAGGTCGTGCTGACGGATCCGCACGCGCCGAGCGAGTTCCGCGCGAACGGCGTCGTGTCGAACATGGATGAGTTCTACGCGGCCTTCGGTGTGCGCGAGGGCGACAGGCTCTGGCGGCCCGCCGCGGAGCGCGTGAAGATCTGGTGATCGCGCGCCGGGCCGGGGATAATGCCGGGGCATGATCCGGCCCGCCATTCGTTGCGCGATACCCTTGCTTGCGGTGACCCTGGCCGCCTGCACGCCATTCGAGTCGCTCTGGAAGAAACCGCCGAAGCCTGCCGGGAAGCCCGCGGCGCGCGTCGTAGCGGCGCCTCCGCTGCCGCTCGCACAGGCAACCCACCGCTTCATGGTCGCGCCCGGCGAGGACGTCGTCGGCCGACTCCAGGTCACGGTTGCGCGGCATGAAGACACGTTCGCCGACATCGCGCGCCGCTTCAACGTCGGCTATGCGGAACTCGTCCGGGCGAATCCGAAAGTGGACCCCTGGCTGCCGGGCGAAGGTACGCAGATCGTGCTGCCGACCGAGTTCATCCTGCCGGAGGCGCCGCGCGAGGGCCTGGTGCTGAATCTCGCGGCGATGCGGCTCTTCTACTACCCGAAGCGTCCGAAGGACGCGCCGAAGGACGCGCCCGCGGAGGTCTTCACGCATCCGATCGGAATCGGAAAGGTCGGCTGGGCGACACCGGAAGGCAATACCAAGGTGGTCTCGCACGTGAAAGATCCGGTGTGGACGCCCCCCGTGTCCGTGCGCGAGGAGCATGCGAAGGATGGCGACATCCTGCCTGCCAAGGTGCCGCCAGGGCCGGAGAATCCGCTCGGCCGTCACATGATGCGACTCGCCTGGCCGAGCTACCTGATCCACGGCACCAATAAGCCGCCCGCGGTCGGCATGCGCGCGAGCGCCGGTTGCATTCGACTGTATCCCGAGGACATCGCGCGGATTTACGAACTGGTACCGGATGGGACCGGCGTGACGGTCGTCAATCAGCCGTATCTGCTCGGCTGGAAGGGTGACCGCCTGCTGGTGCAGACCTACGAGCCACTCGAGGACGACAAGCGCGACTGGTCCGACGTGGTCAAGGTCATGCAGCAGAAGACAAGAAAGCCAAAGACTCCGTTGTGGACGAAGGTCGCGGAGCACAAGGACTCGATCGACTGGGAACAGATCCGCATCGCGGCGGCCGAGCCGAGCGGAATCGCGTATTCCATCGGCCCCGGCGCGGGCCGCGACCTCGCGACCGCCGTGGTGCAGGCGCCGAAGGTCCGGAACGCAATTCCGACCGGCGCGACCTGGAACGGCGTCGAGGACCAGTATGCGGGCGACCCGCAGTTTGCGAAGCCGGCGGACGGCGAGGGCAAAAAAGCCAGCACCGGCCCTTAATCCTGAAGGGGACGGACCCCTTCATGAATATGAAGGGGTCCGTCCCCTTCAGGATCGCTTGGCGAGGGCGCAGGTCATCGAACCGACGACCACCGCAAGCGCACCCGCGACGGCAAGCACATTGAGTCCCTCTGCGGCGACGAGTGCGAGACCCGAACGCTCGATCGCCCACATTGCGCTGATCGTGAAGATCGGAGCCGTCGCCAGGACCGCGCCGACTCGCGACAGGTCCCAGTGGTAAAGCGCCTCGCCGAAGGCGCCATAGGCGGCAATCGTGTTGGCGCAGCAGAAGGCGAGCATGCCGAGCTGCATCCCATCGAGGTCGAGGATCGCCGCGGGCGAGGTCGCGGGCAGCAGCAGAATCGTTGCGCCGACGTAAATCATCCACAGCACCTGCTGTGCCGAGAAATGCCTGAGCAGCTGTTTCTGCGCGAGTCCGTAAATCGCCCACGAGACGGCAGCCGCTACGACCAGCATCACGCCGAGCCCGAGCCCGTCCGTTGGCCGCGCAAGCTCCGGCAGGCGGACGTTGAAGAAGAGCAGGAGCCCCGCGCCGAGCACGATGAAACCGATCCACTGCAGCGGCGCGAAGCGTTCGCCAAAGACGAACACGCCGCCGACCAGGAGCAGGAGCGGCGCAAGCTGAATGACGACCTGCGTGACGGAGGGCGTCGTGTGGTCGAGGGCGATGAGATAGACGACGTAGTTCCCGATCAGCGTGATCATCGCGACGGCGAGCAGGGTGATCGCCGTGGTGCCGGCGCCGCGGAGGCGCGGCAGCTCGCCTCGCAGGGCGAGGAACGCGCCGAGCAACGCCATCGAGGCCGCGAAGCGCCACCAGGTGATCGTGAACGCATCCATGCCCTCGAGCACGATTTTCAGCGCGATCGGGAGCAGTCCCCACAGCAGCGCGGTGGCGAGAGAAAGCGTAAATCCGAGCCGCCAGTTGCCGGAACTGCCCTGCATATCCTTTCATGATAGTCTGCCGCTCCAGCTGGGGGAGTCAGCCGTGACGGAACGACTGGCCGGCATCCAGGTTCAAGAAGAAGCCGGCTCTGGGCAATCGATCGCGGAAGCGCCGACGGCCATCACGGCATTCGTCGGCCGCTGCCTGCGTGGCCCGGTCAACCGCCCGGTCACGATCTCCGGTTTCAGCGAGTTCCAGCGCATCTTCGGCGGCCTGTGGCAGCCGAGCACGCTGTCCTATGCCGTCGAGCAGTTCTTTGAGAACGGCGGGCGCACGGCGATCATCGTGCGCGTCACGAACGGCGCACGCTGCTGCACGATTGAATTGTCCGCGGGCAACCAGGCGCTCGTCCTGCAGGCGCTTGCGCCGGGCACTCGTGAATTCCTGCGCGCGGCCGTCGACTACGACGGCATCGGCGACAACGAGGACGACCTTTTCAACCTGGTGATCCAGCGGGTACGCACGCCCGGGTCGGAGCACATCGAGGACCAGGAAATCTATCGCCGTCTCTCGATCGTGCCGGACGCCGGCCGTTCGGTCGCCCTCGTACTCGCTGACTCTGAACTCGTCCGTGTCTCGGGCGATCTGCCGCGGCTCCGCCCCGGCCCGACGCCGCGCCAGGACCCGCGTGGTCTCGCCGGTTACGTGCTTTCCGGGTCGGACGCGGACGACGGCGCGCCGTTGACAGACTACGACATCATCGGCTCCGCCGCCCAGGGCACCGGCCTGTTCGCGCTCGATGCGGCCGACGCATTCAACCTGCTCTGCATTCCACCGCTCTCGCGCGACATCGATGTCGGCGCGAGCACGCTACTCGTCGCGAATCGCTACTGCCGCGAACGGAAAGCGCTGTTCTTCATCGATCCACCGATCGCCTGGGACAGCGCCACGAAGGCGATCGCCGAAATGCGGCACTGGCCGCTGCCATCCGATTCGGCCTGCATGTTCTTTCCGCGCCTGCTCGGCTACGACAAGCTGCGGGGCCGGTTCGAGGCGTTTGCACCCTGCGGCGCCGTTGCCGGGACGATGTCGCGCGCATCGGAGCACTGGCCGGTCTGGACGACCGCCTGCGGGGAAGACACCGTGCTGCGGCCAGGCCTGCGGCCCGCGTACGCGGTCGACGACGAGTATCGAGCGCGTCTTGCCGCAGCGGGCGTCAACACCGTACAGACCGTGCGACGGTCCGAGCGCGATTCACCGCGAGCCTGCACGCTTGCGGGTCCGGGTGCGGTCGCTGCCGACTGGCGATCGCTCGCGGCACGTCGTCTGGCGCTGCTCATCGTCAACAGCATCGAACGCGGTACGCGCTGGATGCTCTTTGAACCGAATGAACCGTCGACCTGGAACCGCGCGGCCCAGCAGGTGCGCGACTTCCTCGGCGCTCTCGAGGAGCGCGGGGCATTTGCTCATCGCGTGCAGGGCGATCGCTGGTTCGTGCTCTGCGACGAGCGCGTGAACCGCGAGCGCCATCGCGAGCAGGGCATCGTCAACCTGATGTTCGGATTTCCGGCGCAGCGCTCCGGCGGATTTCACGGCTATATCGTGAGCCACAGGGCGGGCGGAAGCCGTGTGCAGACCGTGAGCCCGAATCTCACGGGCCTGCCGGACACCGGGCTCACGCAGGTGCTCGCGGAACTCGACGTGCCGGCTGCCGCGGACGTCTAGCCGAATCCGCCGCCGCCCGGCGTTTCAATCACGATTTCGTCGCCGGGTTCGACGCTCGCGCTCGCGCAGGCCGGCAGCACGACCGATTCGCCGCTCGCACGCTCGATGCGGTTGATCCCGGTCGCGGCAGCGGCGCCGCCCGCGAGGCCGAATGGCGCGATACGGCGATGATTGGAGAGGATCGCGACCGTCATCGGCGCGCGGAACCCGATGCGACGCACGAGACCGTCGCCGCCGCGATGTTTTCCGGCGCCGCCGGAGCCGCGGCGATAGCGGAACTCGCGCACCAGCACTGGATGCCGCGTCTCGAGCACTTCCGGGTCGGTCAGGCGCGAATTGGTCATGTGCGTCTGCACGCCGGATGCGCCGTCGAACCCGGGTCCGGCGCCGGCTCCGCCCGCGATCGTCTCGTAGTACTGGTGCCCGGCATCCCCGAAGGTCAGGTTGTTCATCGTGCCCTGCGAGGCTGCGAGCACGCCGAGCGCGCCATAGAGCGCATCCACGATGCACTGCGAGGTCTCGACATTGCCCGCCACGACCGCGGCAGGCGCCACCGGATTCAGCATCGAGCCGGCTTCGACCTGGATCGTCAATGGCCGCAGGCAGCCTTCATTCAGCGGAAAATCGGCGTCGACGAGCGTGCGGAACACGTACAGGACCGCGGCAGTGCAGACCGCGAATGGCGCATTGAAGTTGCCGGCCTGCTGCGGGGAGGTGCCCGCGAAATCCACGACCGCGCTGCGGCCCTTGCGGTCGACCGTGATAGTCACCTCGACCGCGCTGCCGTCGTCCATCTCGTAGCGGAGCCGCCCGTCGCCGAGCCGCCCGATGACCTCGCGCACGCAGGCCTCGGCGTTGTCCTGGACGTGCGCCATATAGCGAACGACGGTGTCACGGCCGCAGCGCGCGATGAGCGACTCGAGTTCCGAGATTCCGCGGGCGTTTGCGGCGAGCTGCGCCTTCAGGTCGGCGACATTCTGTTCCGGATTGCGCGCGGGCCAGTCGCCGCCCGCGAGCAGGACCCGCAGTTCGGGCTCGCGAAGCCGCCCGTCATCGAGCAGCAGGAAATTGTCGATCAGTACGCCTTCCTCGGCGATGCTGCGGGAGGCCGGCGGCATTGATCCCGGCGTGATGCCGCCGATGTCGGCGTGGTGGGCGCGCGATGCGACGAAAAACGCGGGTTCCGGTTCGCCCGCGACGAATACGGGGCTCACGACCGTGATGTCAGGCAGGTGGGTGCCGCCGGCATAGGGCGCATTGAGCATCCAGGCGCAGCCGCGGCGGAGACCGCCGTGATTCGCCGCGATGACCGCACGGACGCTCGCGCCCATCGAACCGAGGTGCACCGGCATGTGCGGCGCATTGGCGATGAGCGCGCCTTGCGCGTCGAACAGCGCGCAGGAGAAGTCGAGCCGCTCGCGGATGTTCACTGAAACGGCCGTCGACTGGAGCACGGCGCCCATCTGCTCGGCGACCTGCATGAAGCGGTGATTGAAAAGCTCGAGCTGTGCGGGATCGGGCCGCCCGGCCTCGGCAGGCACCACCGCCCTGCGCTCGCTGCGGACGAGGTGGAGGCTACCGTCCTGTAGCCGGAGCGCCGTCCAGCCAGGCTCGACCACGGTAGTGGAATTCGGTTCGACGATGAGCGCCGGGCCCGCGATTGCCTGGTCATTTGCAATCGCGGCGCGATCGAAGACCGGCACATCGCGCCAGCCCTCAAACCAGGCTCGCGCGGACAGCGGTGCAGCGGGATGTGCAGGCGGTGCAACCGGCAGCGCCAGCCTCTCGCCCGCAACGACAGCCTCCGCCCGAAGCGTTGCAATGACGGGATCTTCCGCGGGTGCGGTGAAGCCGAAGCGCCGCGCGAATTCGGCGCGAAAATTCCGTGCCATCTCCGGTAGCGTTGCGAACTCGACCTCGAGAGCGGTCTCCGTGCCCGGCGCCCGCAATTCCAGCACCCGGCGCAGCTGTACGTCCGCAGCCGCGGCGCCCTGCGCTGCCATGGCGCTCACGAGCGGCAGGCTCATCGAGGCGAATTCCTCCTCGAGCGCGGCCGGGACCAGACTGGCGAGCGGGCGTTCGATGCTCCTGCGGCGCACGAGCCGGCGATCGGCGAGACCGATCCCCCAGGCCGACAGCACCCCCGCGAGCGGATGGATCACGATCTCGGCGATTCCCAGGGAATCCGCCACGAGGCAGGCATGCTGCGGCGCCGCACCCCCATAGCAGCAGAGCGCAAAATCCGCGGGATCGTGACCCTCGCGGACCGACACGTGCCGGATCGCGCGCGCCATCGATTCGATGGCGACGTCGAGGAATCCGGACGCGAGCCGCACGGCGTCGGTGATCACCGCAGAATCTGCGGTCACCTTGGCTGCAAGCTCGTCGAACAGCCGCAGCACGACGCCTGCATCGAGTTGCTCTTCGCCGCGAGTGCCGAAAATCGCCGGAAATGCATCCGGCCGGATGCGGCCGAGCAGCACCTGCACATCCGTGACCGTCAGCGGGCCGCCATTTCGATAGCACGCAGGACCGGGCCGGGAGCCTGCCGATTGCGGGCCGACACGAAGCCGGCCGCCTTCGTACGCGAGCACGGAGCCGCCGCCCGCCGCGACCGTGTGAATATTCATCATCGGCGCCTGCAGGCGCACGCCCGCGACGCCGGTTTCAAAGCGCTGCGGCATCGCGCCGTCGTACAACGCGACGTCGGTCGACGTGCCGCCCATGTCGAAGGCGATGAGCCGGCGGCGGCCCAGGCTCTCGGCGATGCGCGCCGTGGCGACCAGTCCGCCGGCGGGGCCCGAGAGCACGGCATTGCAGGCGCGAAAGACTTCGGGTGCGACGAGGCCGCCATTGCTCTGCATGAATTCGAGCCGCGCGCCGCTGTGGCGCGGACCCAGTCCCGCGCGGAACTCGCGGACATAGCGGCTGAGCAGGGGCGTGAGGTAGGCGTCGACCACCGTGGTATCGCCGCGGCTCACGAAGCGGATGAGCGGCGATGCTTCGTGCGAGGCGATCACTTCATCAAAGCCGAGTGCGCGCGCCAGCGCCGCGGCGCGCCGTTCGTGCGCGGCGTGGCGGAATCCGTGCATGAAGACGATGGCGACGCTCGCGATGCCCGAGGTGCGGAGGCGTCTGAGGTCCAGAGCGAGCCGCTCCTCGTCGAGCGGGAGGAGGACTTCTCCATCCGCCGTGACACGCTCGTTCGCCTCGATCACTGCCCGATAGAGCGGTGCGGGGAGTTCGATCCTGAGGCTGAACAGGTTCGGGCGATTCTGGTAGCCGATCGCGAGCGCATCGCCGAATCCTGCGGTCGTGACGAGTGCGGTCGGGACGCCGCGGCGCTCGAGGAGCGCATTGGTCGCGACGGTCGTGCCGATCCGGATGACGTCGATCACGGCGTCCCCGCCGCCCGCGCGCCCGAGCAGGCCGAGAATTCCGGAAATGCCGGAATCGGGCGCTCCCGCTGCGGCTTCGCTCAGCCGTTTGTCGACGATCAGCCGGCCGTCAGGCGCGCGGCCGATGATGTCCGTGAATGTGCCGCCGCGATCGAGCCAGAATTGCCAGCCGTTCCCCGTGCCCATTCACTCAGGATAACTTGAGCGCGCCTGCGGCGAGGCGTTCGCAGGTATCGCGATAGCCGATCTCGATCGCACGCTCGAAGGCTTTCCAGTCGAGGAGATCGAGCGACTCGAGCGCCGGCGTCAGCAGGAGGTCGCTCTGCTTGCGCCGCTCCTGCGTCGCCGTGGCGCTGTTCACCATGCCTGCGCGCCACAGGATCTGGAGGATGTTCGGGCGCCGGCGTCCCCGCCGTGTGCTGAACAGGTTCCAGAAGGAGGGCGCCTCGGTCGCATCCACGTCCGTCGTGAACGTGCGATCAGTGCCGACATCGACTCCGATGACCGGGCCGCGCGCCTTCGCGCGCATCACGTCGACCGGCAGGTTATTCATCGTGCCGCCGTCCACGAAGACCTCGCCCCCGTGGAACACGGGCGGCAGCACGCCGGGGATCGCGACGGACGCGCGCAGCCACAGCCACAGCGGACCCTGCTGGTGAACGGCGATCCGCCCGGTCGTCAGGTTCGAGGAGACGCAGAAGAACGGCAGCGGCAGGTCCTCGATGTCGATGTCGCCGAGCTCGCGGCGAAGCAGCATCCCGACCTTGCGGCCGGAAACGAGCGACACGAGCGGCAGCGTGAAATCGGAAAGCGGGTTCGTGTCGACGAAACTCCGCCGGAAGCGCTCGACCAGTTCCGCGTCGCTCCAGTCCGAAGCGACGCCGGCCGCGAGGATGCCGCCCATGCTGGTACCGCCAACGAGGTCGATCGGCACGCCGTGCTCGCGGAGCGCGCGCACGACGCCGAGATGCGCGAATCCGCGCGCGCCGCCGCCGGAAAGCACGAGGCCGACCGCCCGTCCGGTCAGAAGCCGCACGAGCCGCTCATAGTCCGGCGGCCCGCGCATGTGGTGATGCGGAATGCCTGGCAGGGCCGTCTGCCAGCGCGCCGCGGCGCCATTCACGAATGCGCCTTCGTGCAGCAGCAGGAGTTCCGCGCGGCGCATGCTGCCGTCCAGCCATTGCTGTCCGGCCCAGCCCGCATGTTCGCCATTTGCGCGCGCCGCGAGCAGCACGACATCGGCCTGGCGCAGGCATAGGCGTGTCCAGGGCGAGTCGTCGGCGTCGGCCGCGTAGACGACGAAATCGTTCCGGGACTCGCGCTCGTGGAACCACTGCGGGCTGTGACTGCCGGCACGCTGCCGGCCGACGAGATCCACGCGGCCGAAACGCGAGAGCGACTTGACCAGGCGTTCGGCGTGCAGCGCGAGATCGACGCCGGCATCCTGCGGGACCATGGCGAGCGTGCGGGGCGTGATCTGCCGTTCACGGCTCGCGTCCTCGTCCTCGAGCCGCTCCACCGTGATTCGCGCGAGGCGGAGGATCGCCTCCGGGTGCCCGAGCAGGACGCGCTCGAACGTGCCTGCGGAGAGTGTCGCGAGCTCGGAGTCGCGGAGCGCGCGCACCGTTGCAGTCCGGGGCCGCGAGACGATAAGGCCCATCTCGCCGACGGTTTCTCCGGCCGCGATGCGCCGGATCAGTTCGCCGCCGCTGCCATACACGCCAAGGCAACCGCTGACCACGAAATACACGGCGTCGGCGGGCGCGCCGGCCTCGAACAGCAGTCGCCCGCCGGGCAGCGAAATCCACTCGAGTTCGGTGACTGCCGCGTCGACGATGCTCTTGGGGAGGCCGGAAAACAGCGGCAATGCCGCAAGCATCGCCCAGGGGTTGGCCCGAGGGTCGATCTGGGTCCGGTCGTCCTCTGCGTCCACGGCAGCCGGACGATATCACGCAGGGTTGCGACGGCTAGAATCGGCGCTCATGACTGTGACGGACCGCAAGCTGCTGGAGCGCATCTGGAAAGCAGTCGCTGAAATTCCACGCGGTTCGGTCGCGAGCTACGGCGGCATCGCGCGGCGTGCCGGTTTGCCACGGCGCGCGCGGCTCGTCGGGCACGCGCTCAAGGTCGCACCGGCAAAGCTGCGGCTCCCCTGGCATCGCGTGGTCAATGCGCAAGGAAGGATCAGCCTGCCAGCCGGATCGAAAGCGCACCGGACGCAACGGCGCCTGCTGGAGGAGGAGGGCGTGGTCTTTCGTAACGGCAGGGTCAATCTCGGCGAGCAGCCGCGTGAACTCGACCTCGATGCACTGCTGTGGCGGCCACGCCGGGACTGATACCATCCGCGAATGGCGAGTCGTCACGTGGTGTTCTCGCACGGCCTCGAAAGCGGTCCGTGGGGAACCAAGATCTCCGCGATGGCCGAGGTTGCGAAGAGCGAAGGCTGGAACGTCGATTCGGTCGACTATCGCGGCGTCAACGATCCGCGCGATCGGGTGACGCGGCTCCTCAGTTTCTGCCGCGATATCCGCGGCGACCTCGTGCTCGTCGGATCGAGTCTCGGCGGATACGTCGCGACCTCGGCGTCGGCACTCCTGCACGCGCGGGGGCTCTTCCTGATGGCGCCCGCGTTCTACATGCCGGGGGCCGAGCAGCTCACCGCGAAGCCGGCGCCTTGCCCGAAGACCATCGTGCACGGCTGGCGCGACGAGGTCATCCCGGTCGAGAACAGCATGAAATTCGCCCGCGAGCATTCGGCGACGCTGCACATCCTGGACTCGGACCATCGGCTGCACAGCGAGCTCTCGCTGGTCAACTACCTCTTCGAATATTTTCTCGTCGCGCTCGATCTCCCGAAGCGTCGCTGATTCCGGCGCTCACCTCGCTTTGTCGATTCCGCGTGCTGGCGCTGCCGATGCGTCGGGCGGGTTGGCTCGCTCGCTCAGCCGGAACTTTATTCGCTCGCTCGCCACCCGCCCGCCGCTCGGCGTGCGCCAGCGCGCGGTGCGCTGGAGCGTGGCGGCTGCGGGCCAGCGCCGGGCGGGTCCCCGAGCGAGCGAATGTCCGATCTTCTGAGCGAGCGAGGGTCCCCGACCGGCGCGCAGCCCGCGGCCGCGCATGCTCCGTCGCGGTAACGCGCTAGACTCGCCGGATTGGCGAATGGGGAGGCCGCAATGCGCGCGATTCTGGCGTTGGGAGTGCTGGCTGTCGCGTTGACGACGACGGCCTGCGGCAGCAATGAAGAACCGAAAGTGGAAGAACCGCCGATGAAGGTGGAGGATACGGTGTTCGACGACCTCGTCGGCACCCAGGACCAGGCGCGCGACCGCTCGAACGCCGCCGTCGAGCTGCATCGCGACTCCATGAACAAGCGCCTTGAAACGGACGAAGGCGCGCCGCAAGAAGAGCCGGCCGGGGACTGAGCAGGCGCGCCGGTGAATCGCACCCTGATGTGGGCGCAGCGCGGACTCATGCGCGTGTTCGTGCGCCCGGCCGTCGTGCCGGAAGACGCGCTGCAACGCCTGCACGGTCGCGCACGCCCCTTGCTCTACGTGCTGGAGGAGCGGAGCACCTCCGACCTGCTGGCGCTCGAGATTGCCTGCATGGGGGCGGGACTTCGCCGCCCGGGCAAGCGACTCAAGCTTCGCGGTCTCGACCTGCCGCATTCCGCGGTGTCACTCGAACGCCGAGCGGGCGTGCTGCGCCGGCGCGCCGATCGCCGGACGCCACCGGAACTCGCGCGTGCCGTTGCGGCCGCGGGCGCGGACGAATCGCTCGAACTCGACATCGTGCCGGTCGCCGTCTACTGGGGCCGTGCCCCGCAGCGTGAAAAATCCTGGCTCCGGATGATCCTGTCCGAGAACTGGGCCCTCGTCGGGCCATCCCGGCGTTTGCTGTCGATCGTATTCAACGGCCGCAGCACCTTGATCCGGTTCGGCGAGCCGCGCGCGCTCAGGACTTACGGCGCGGCCGGCCCCGATGGCGCGCGCGGCGCGCGCAGGCTCCTGAAGGACATGCGTGCGGAATTCCGCCACATGCGCACCGATACGCTGGGGCCCGACCTCTCGCGCCGGCGCGCGATCATCGCGCAGGTGCTGCGCACGCGCGCCGTGCGCCAGGCCGTGCGCCAGGAGATCCGCGACACGAAGCATTCACGCCGCGACGGCCTGCGCGTCGCGCGCCGGCACGCGCTCGAGATCGCAGCCAACTACTCGCACACTTTCGTCCGCATCGTAGAGCGCATCCTGAGCCGATTCCTGACCCGCGTGTACGACGGCGTCGAGGTCCGCAATGCCGAGTACCTCGATCGCCTGCCGCCGACCTGCGAGATCGTCTACGTGCCCTGTCACCGGAGTCACGTGGACTACCTGCTGCTTTCGTACGTGATCTACCAGCGCGGTTACGCCGTGCCCTACGTCGCCGCGGGCGTGAACCTGAATCTCCCGGTGATCGGTCGCTTTCTGCGCAAGGGTGGCGCGTTCTTCATCCGCCGCAGCTTCCGCGGTTCCGGCCTGTATCCGATCGTCTTCATGAAGTACGTCGACGTGATGATGAATCGCGGGCATCCGATCGAGTTTTTCATCGAAGGCGGCAGGAGCCGCACGGGCCGCCTGCTGCGGCCGCGCACCGGCTTCCTCGGCATGACCTTGCGCAGCTTCCTGCGCGACACGCGGCGCCCGGTCGCCTACGTGCCCGTCTATTTCGGCTACGACCGGCTGCTCGAAGGCGAGAGCTACATCGACGAACTGCTCGGCCGGCCGAAACAGAAGGAGTCGGTCGGCGGGATCCTGCGCGTCCTCCCGCAATTGCGGCGGCAGCTCGGCCGCGTCTATGTCGCCTTCGGCGAGCCCTTGCTGCTCGACGGCATCCTGGACCAGGTGCAGGCGGACTGGCGGCAGGAGTCTCATGACGAGAATTCGCGGCCCACCTGGTTCGGCGACGCCGTCGATTCGGTTGCAGCCGAGATCATGCGCCGTATCAATGCCGCTGCCGCCGTTACCCCGGTCAACCTGCTTTCGGTCGCCTTGCTCGCGGCACCGCGCCAGGCGATGCTCGAAAACGATCTCGAGCGCCAGCTGCAGCTCTACATTGAATTGCTGCGCAGTTTTCCGTATTCGCCGGACGTCTCGGTCGCTGCAACCGACGGCGCGTCGATCATCAGGAACGTCGAGCAGATGGGGCTTCTCGAGCGCCGCAAGCATCCGCTCGGGGACGTATTGCGGATGGAGGAGCGCAATGCCGTGCTCGCTACCTATTACCGCAACAACGTCCTGCACCTGTTCGCGATGCCGTCCCTGGTCGCCTGCGCATTCCTCAACAACTCCGCGATGCGGCACGAGGACATCCAGAGGCTCGTCTGGCGCGTCTATCCGTACATCCGCACGGAACTCTGCCTGCGCTGGCGCGAGGACGAACTGCCGGGCGTGGTTGACGGCGTTCTCGCGGCGCTTTCCCAGCAGGGGCTCCTGGAACGCGACGCGGACGGCGCCGTCTGGCGCCGCTCCACGACCGGCAGCGCCGAGGCAGTGCGGCTCTCGGTGCTGGCGCAGGCGACGATCCAGACGATCGAGCGCTATTACCTGGCCATTGCGCTGCTGCTCCGCGCGGGACCCTCGACATTGACGACTGACGCGCTCGAGCAGCGCTGCGTCGCCATGGCACAGCGCATGTCGATGCTCTACGGGCTCGCGGCGCCGGAGTTCTTCGATCGCGCGATGTTCCGCGATTTCATCGAGCTGCTTCGCCAGCGCGGTGTCATCCGCCAGGACGGGGAAGGGCGCCTCACCTATGACGATGCCTTGCTCGCCGTGGCCGACGACGCCCGCATCGTCCTGTCCGAACAGATCCGCAACAGTATCCTGCAGGTCACCCACAGCTGATCCGCGCCTGCGTTTTGCACTGCAAAGCGAAGTCGCTGATATATCCTTGCGCGAAATTCCGATCGGTCCTGGCCCTGGGGAACCACATGACCTCAATTTCAATTCGCCCACTGCCGAATCCTTTGCGTGCCGGCGTTCGCGCCGCCCTGGTCGCAGCGATCGCGATACCCGGGACCGCCCAGGCGGTCGACTTCGCTGCCGGCAGCTGGAACGGCAGCTTCGACACGACAGTCAGCTTCGGCCAGATCTGGCGCAATGAAGCACGCGACCCGAGGCTGATCGGTACCGCCAATGGTGGCACCGGGCGGTCGCCGAACATCGACGACGGAGACCTCAACTACCGGAAAGGGCGCACCTCAAGTGCGTACAAGGCCGTGTCCGAATTGTCCCTTGACCGCGAAAACTTCGGGATCTTTGTGCGCGGCCAGCTGCTTTACGACACCCTGGTCGAGGATTCGGA
Organism: uncultured Gammaproteobacteria bacterium; assembly: GCA_963775415.1. Classification (GTDB taxonomy): domain Bacteria; phylum Pseudomonadota; class Gammaproteobacteria; order Steroidobacterales; family Steroidobacteraceae; genus SCUD01. The sequence continues at coordinate 321,443 of CAVZIO010000002.1, read as the reverse complement.
AACCGAGCGCACGCCGATTTCAGAAACAGGCAAGGATCTCGCAGGCTCCTACCTGCGGTTGCTCGACGCGTTCATCTATGGCAACTGGGACGTCGGTGGGCACGCGCTTGACATCCGGGCGGGCCGGCAAGTGGTCAACTGGGGCGAAAGCACGTTTATCCAGGGCGGCATCAACAATGCCATCAACCATTTCGACGTCTCGGCGCTGCGCGTACCGGGCTCGGAACTGCGCGAAGCCTACCTGCCCCAGGAAATCCTGAAAGTCGGATTCGGACTCACGGACAACCTGACGGTGGAGGCGCTCGGCATCTTCGACTGGAATCGCACCCAGCCGGAGCCGGTCGGCACTTATTTCGCGAGCAACGATTTCGTGCCGCGCGGCGGCGAGCAGGTTTTTCTGGGCTTCGGGGCATTCTCCGACTTCGGAACCGATTTCACGGCGCTCGGCGGACCGTTCATCGAGAATTTCCAGGGCGTCCCGCGCGGCGAAACGGATGATCCGAGCGACACGGGCCAGTACGGCTTGTCCATGCGCTGGTTCCTTCCCGATTTCAGCCAGGGCACGGAACTCGGTTTCTACTACGTCAACTATCACAGCAAGCTGCCGGTGATCAACGGCGTCACCGGGACCCAGGCCGGCGTCGCCAACTCGATCGGAACGCTGACCGCGGTCGGCGCCACCGCGCAGTTGCTCGCGGCGGGCCAGCCGTTCAATGCAGCGGTCGGGATCGCGTCGAGCCTGGCCGTGCAGGCGGCCGCAGCGCGCGGCGGCAACCTGGATGGCCCAACGGCAGCAGGCTACGCAACGATTGCGGGCAATACCTTCCTCGGCGGCGGCAACGTGGCCGCGCAGGCGGGGAACCTCGCGACCCATGAATATGCGCAGACGGCGCAGTACTTCACCCAGTATCCGGAAGACATCCAGCTGTTCGGAGTCTCGTTCAATACACAGCTCGGCATGTCGGGCGTGGCCTTGCAGGGCGAAGTTTCCTTCCGCCAGGACGTGCCACTGCAATTCGACGACGTCGAACTGCTGTTCGCGGCGCTGACGCCCTTCGAGTCCGCCGTGCGGACCTTCCGGGGCCAGCCGGTCCTGCCGGACTGCGTCGCTGCGGATGCGACGCTAGGCCAGTGCGGTCAGTTCAGCGGCACGAACCCCGATGGCAGCTACAACGTCGACGAAGTCATCCAGGGCTGGGGGGAATTCGATGTCTGGCAGGCCCAGATGACGGCGACCAAAGCCTTTCCGCCGATGCTCGGCGCCTCGCAGCTCGTCGCGGTCATCGAGGCCGGCGTGACGAAGGTCGATGGCATGCCGAGCAAGACGAGCGGCGGACCGAATGGCCGCGGTCAGCGCCTGAATGGCCCGGGCACCTCCGTTTCCGGCAATGCGGAACTTGCCGCCCGGCACTTCGGGGAAGTCGAACCCCAGGACCGTTTCGCAGACGAGACTTCCTGGGGCTATCGCGCGGCGTTCAGGCTCGATTATCTCGGCCTGATTGGCGCCTGGAATTTCTCGCCCCGCTTCGTGTGGTCGCAGGATGTCGATGGCACGACGCCGGGGCCAGGCGGAAACTTCGTCGACGGCCGCTACGGCGCGACGTTCGGAGTCCTCGCGACTTATCAGTCAAGCCTCGAGTTCGACCTGAGCTACACGATGTTCGACGGCGCAAGTCGCTACAACGAGCTGACCGATCGCGATTTCATCTCAGCGACAATCAAGTACTCGTTCTGAATCGGGACGGAGGCAAGTCATGACGAAGCTGAAGCATATCCTCGGTCCCGGACTGCTGGCCGCGGCCGGTGTCGTTGCAATCGCAGCGGCGGGCGTCACGGCACAGCAGGCCGCGCGGCTCGGCGCCGACCTCACGCCCATGGGCGCGGAAAAAGCAGCCAACGCGGCCGGCACGATTCCGGCCTGGTCGGGGGGCATCAAGTCGGCTGCCGACGCGGGCGCGCCCGGGTTCAAGTCCGGCGGCCATCATCCGGATCCGTTCGCGGGCGACAAGCCGCTGTACAAGATCGACGCGTCGAACCAGGCGAAGTACGCGGCAAGCCTCTCGGTGGGCCACAAGGCGCTGCTCAACGCCTACAAGGGCAGTTACTTCATGAATGTCTATCCGACGCACCGGTCGGCGGCGTTCCCGCAGCGCATCTACGATGCGACCAAGGCGAATGCCACGTCGGCGATGCTGTCGGACGGCGGCAATGGAGTAACGGGCGCGATCGGCGGCATTCCGTTCCCGATTCCGTCATCCGGCGTCGAAGTCATCTGGAACCACATCCTGCGTTTCCGCGCCGAGATCGCTGAGCGCATCATCGGCCAGGCCGCGGTGACGCGATCCGGCACGTACAACATGGTCAAGTTCCACGACGAGACCTACGTCGGTTACGCCCTTCCAGGCGCGACGGAAGCCGCCCTCGACAACGTCATTCTCTATTTCATCCAGGAAACGGTCGCTCCGGCCCGGCTCGCCGGCGAAATCCTGCTCGTGCACGAGACCCTCGACCAGACGATCGAGCATCGCAAGGCCTGGCTGTACAACCCCGGCCAGCGCCGCGTTCGCCGCGCCCCGAACGTGGCGTTCGACAACCCGGGCACCGGCTCTGACGGGTTGCGCACCTCCGACCAGTTCGACATCTACAACGGCAGCCCCGAACGCTACGACTGGAAGCTCGTCGGCAAGCAGGAAATCATCGTTCCGTACAACGCCTATCCGCTGCACAGCAACAAGCTGAAGAACAATGACATCCTGAAGCCGCTGCACATCAACCAGCAGCACGCGCGCTACGAGCTGCACCGCGTCTGGGTAGTCGACGCGACGCTGAAGGCCGGCCAGCGCCACATCTACAAGCGCCGCACGTTCTATGTCGACGAGGATTCGTGGCAGATCCTGGTCGTCGACTGCTACGACAACCGCGACCAGCTGTGGCGCGTGCAGGAAGGCCACTCGATCAACTATTTCGAGATTCCGACCTTCTGGACGACGCTCGAGACGACCTACGATCTCCAGGCCGGGCGTTACCTCGCACTCGGCCTCGACAACGAGGAGCCGCAGACCGTCAACTTCAACGCGAAACGGACCGCTGCCGACTTCACGCCGGCGGCGATCGCCAACCGCGGCACGCGCTGAAGTGAAAATCGCGCTCGCGGCGTTCGCCCTCGCGGTGGCGCCGCAGGCGCTCGCCCAGGACGCCGCTGCGACGGATCCGGCTGCGCGGCCGTCGGTCATCGCGCCGCTCGCGGCGAAGTCCCTGCTGCTGGATCTCGCCTGGGCTGGCCCGCGTGTCGTCGCGGTCGGCGAGCGCGGCCACGTGCTCCATTCCGTCGATGCGGGCAGGACCTGGACGCAGGTGCAGGCGCCCGCGAGCGCGAATCTCACGGCGGTCTATTTTGCCGATGCGAAGAACGGCTGGGCCGTCGGCCATGCGCAGACGATCCTTCGCACGCAGGATGGCGGCGATACCTGGGTGCTTTCGCATTTCGAGCCTGAAGAGGCGGAACCCTTTCTCGATGTCAGTTTTGGCGACGGGCTCCGCGGCCTCGTGGTCGGGGCCTATGGCGTGATCTATTCGACGACCGACGGCGGCAGCGTGTGGAGCCATGTGCCCTTCGAGCCTGCGCCGCTGCCGGGCGCCGCGAAGGTCGAACCTTCCGCCGACGACATGGAAGCCGAAGTCGACCTCGGTTTCGAATTTCACCTGAATGCGCTGGCGCGCGGCCCCGGGCCAGCGCCTGTACCTCGGGCGCCGAAGCGGGCCGGCTGTTCCGCTCCGACGACGACGGCACGAGCTGGCGCGAACTGCCATCCCCGTACGACGGATCCTTTCACGGGATCCTGCCACTCGAAGGCGAGGCGCTGCTGGCCTTCGGGCTGCGCGGCAACCTGTTCCGCTCCGAGGACGGCGGCATGAGCTGGACCGCCATCGAGACCGGCACGAGCGTGCTCCTCGACTCCGGCGCGCGCGTCGACGAACGCACGGTCGTGATTGCGGGCATGGCGGGCGTCATGCTCGTGAGCCGCGACGGCGGCCGAAGACCTTCACGCTGACGCAACAGGATGACCGCAAGGCGATTTCGGCGGTCGCGCCCTCGGGCGACGGCGCGGTGATCGTCGCCGGGGAGGGCGGAGTGCGCCGGCTGCCGCTTCCGGGCGGTGCGGAGCCATGAGGGAATCCGGCGACGCCAGGATCGCGGCATGGCTCGAGCCGCACGTGTTCGGCCATCGCACGCTGATACTCGCGATCTTTGCGCTCGCCACCGCTGGCGCTTCGGCTGGATCGCGGCGACCGGGCCTCAAGCTCGACACGAATTTCAACAAGCAGCTGCCGCTCGAGCACGAGTACATCCGGACCTATCTCGATCACAAGTCGGAATTCGGCGGCGCAAACCGGCTCCTGATCGCCGTGATTGCCCGCGACGGCAACATGTTCACGCCGGAGTTCTTCCAGGCGCTCAAGATCGCGACGGACGAGGTCTTCTTCATCGACGGCGTCGACCGCTCGCGCGTGCAGTCGCTCTGGACGCCGAACACGCGCTACACGGAAGTCGTCGAGGGCGGCATCGAGGCGGGCGACGTCATCCCTTCGGATTTCCAGCCGGACGCCGCCGGGCTCACGCGCGTCCGGGAGAACATCCTGAAGGCCGGCATCGTGGGCCGCCTGGTCGCAAACGATTTTTCCGGCGCGATGGTCACCGCGCAGCTGCTCGACGCCGATCCGGAGACCGGCGCGCCGGTCGACTACATCGCGATTTCGAAGGAGCTCGAGGAGAAAGTCCGCGCGCGCATCGAACACGAGAAGGTGGCAGTGCAGGTCGAGGCGCCCGTTTCGGTGCACATGATCGGGTTTGCCAAGGTCGTGGGCGACGTCGCGGACGGCGCCCTCTCGGTCGTGACCTTCGCGATTGCGACCGTCGCGCTGACGCTGCTCTTCGTGTGGATCTACATCCAGTCGCTCCGGATCGCGCTCGTGCCCGTGATTTCCTCGCTGGTCGCGATGGTCTGGATGCTCGGGCTCCTCGTCATACTCGGCTATGGCGTGGACCCGCTCGGGATTCTCGTCCCATTCATCATTTTCGCGATCGGGACGAGCCACGGCGTGCAGAAGATCAGCGCCGTGAGCGACGCCGCGATGAGCGGCGCGGACAGCAACGAAGCGGCCCGCCGCACGTTCCGGCTGCTGTTCCTGCCTGCGATCGTGGCACTGCTCGCAAACCTCGTCGGATTCGTCACGATCCTCCTGATCCCCGTGCAGGTGATCCGCGAGATGGCGGTCACCGCGAGCCTCGGCATCGGCGTGATCATCCTGACGGACTTGATCCTCCTGCCCGTTCTCGTGTCATTCGTGCCGATCACGGGGCGCTTCCGGGACCGCGTGGAGCGGCGCCAGCAGGCGCTGCAGGGAGTGTGGACGAACCTTGCGCGCATCACGCACCGCGGCCCGGCGGCGGTGATCATCGTGATCTCCCTGGTGCTCGGCGTCCTGGGCGCGATCAAGGGCCTCGAGACGCCGATCGGCGACACGCAGGCCGGCGTGCCCGAGCTGCGCGCGGATTCCCGCTACAACCGCGACAGCAACCTGATCAGCAGCCGCTTCTCGATCGGCACCGACATCATCAACGTGATCGTCGAGACGAAGGCCGACGGCTGCATCGACTTTCGTGTGATCGACGCGATCGACCGCTTCGCGTGGCACATGGCGAATGTCGATGGCGTGCGCGACGTCATGTCGCTCGCCGGCGTGTCGAAGGTCGTGAGCGCAGGGTGGAGCGAGGGCAGCCTGAAGTGGCGCAACCTCCCGCGCGACGAACGCCAGCTGGTGCAGGCGCAGAACTACATCGAGACCAGCACCGGGCTCCTCAACCGGGATTGCAGCGTGATGCCGGTGATGCTCTTCCTTTCGGATCACCGCGCCGAAACCATCGAGCGGGTCGTTGCCGCGGTCAAGGAGTACCGCCGGAAGGAGCCGACGGACGAAGTGACCTACCGCCTCGCGACCGGCAATGTCGGCGTGATGGCTGCGCAGAACGAGGAAGTGATGGCCAAGGAATTCGTGATCCTCGGCTGGGTCTTTGCCGCAGTGACGATCATGTGCCTCGTGAACTTCCGGTCGGTGATCGGCACGATCATGGTCATCATTCCACTGGCCCTGGTGTCAATCCTGGTTTATGCCGTCATGGCCTTCGTCGGCATCGGGCTCAAGGTCAACACGCTGCCGATGGTCGCGCTCGGCGCGGGAATCGGGGTCGACTACGGCATCTATCTCTTCAGCCGCATGCAGGAGTTCCTGAATCGCGGCCACAACGTGCATTACAGCTACCTGGCGGCGCTCCGTGTCACCGGTGCGGCGATTTTTTTCACGGGCGTCACGCTCGCTCTCGGCGTCGCGACCTGGGTGTTCTCGCCGCTCAAGTTCCAGGCCGACGTGGGCCTCATGCTCACGTTCATGTTCCTCGTGAACATGCTGGGCGCGATGCTGTTGTTGCCGGCGCTGGGAGCGTGGCTGCTGCCGCGCAAGGCCGCGGCGGAAGTCAAGCCGGTCTAGTCGAATCCCGGCCTGCCGCGCAGGCGCTTCGTTTCCTTGCGGATCTTCTTGCCCTGGAGGCGTCTGGCTTTCGCCGCGCGCCCGGGCCGGGTCTTCTTGCGGACCTTCGGCGCCTGCATCGCCTTGATGATCAGTTCTTCGAGGCGCCCGATCGCGTCGCGCCGGTTCGCTTCCTGGCCGCGATGTCGATGGGCTTCGATCACGATCTCGTCGTTCCGGGTGAGCCTTCGGCCCGCAAGGATGCGAAGCCGGTCCCTGCCCGCGTCGTTCAGCAGCGCGGTCCTGCCGACGCCGAAGCGAAGCTCGCAGGCACTCGAGACCTTGTTGACGTTCTGGCCGCCCGGCCCGGGGCTGCGCACGAAGGAGAGGGTGTATTCGCCTTCGGGGATCGCGACGCGATGCCCATCGTCGCCGGCCATTTCAGTCCTGTCCGTCCGCGGTTGGCTTGATCGGCGTCGACGCGCGTGGCGCGAGCGAGGAGGCCGACTTGCCGCCTTCGAGGATTCGGATCTCGCGCTGTGCCGGGGGAATCGTCAATCCGTGCTCGCGGAACAGCGCCCAGATCCGCCGATTGACGTCGGAGCGCACGTTATTGACGCCCTCCGGCCGGGTCGCCGATCCAGAAGCGCAACTCGATCTCCATGCCGTAGTCCGCGAATTCGAGCAGCCTTGTGACCGCCGGCGGATCCCGCAGGATGCGCGGATGCTCGGCAGCCTGAAGCAGCAGTACCAGCGCGAGCTCGACGTCGTCGTGGTAGGCAACGCGTACGGGGAGGCGGAGCCGCACCCGTGGATGACCGTAACTCCAGTTGATCAGCGGGTTCGTGATCACGTTCTGGTTCGGCACGAGCGTTGCGACGCCGTCCCGGTCGCGGATCACGATGTGACGGCCGCGCAGTTCCTCGACCCAGCCGAATCCGGTCGTGCTCGTGCCGGTGGTGCCGGTGAAGCTGATGACGTCGCCGGGCTTGATCGAGCGGTCGATCAGGAGCACGAATCCGCTCACGAAGTTCGCGGCGATCGCTTGCAGGCCGAAACCCAGTCCGAGGCCGATGGCGCCGGAGAATACCGTGAGCGCCGTCAGGTCGACGCCGGAAGCCTGCAGGCCGAAGAGCACGCCGAAGGCAATCAGGAAGGCGTAGGCGAACTTGCCGACGCCGATCCGGGTCGATGGCGCGAGTTCCTGGACCGTGCTGACGCGCCGGTCGATCCAGCGCGCGATCCAGACGCTTACGACGACGAAGACCGTCACCGTCGCGATCGCCTTCAGGACCGACCAGATCGTGATCTTGGTCGCGCCTTTCGAAAGCCCGATCGAGTCGAGTTCTTCGACGACGGGGTCCAGCCAGCCGAGCAGGCGTGCGGCGATGAACGCCCAGATGACCAGCGTGACACGCAGTTCCCAGGCCTTGATCATGGTGCTGCGTCCGAGCGAGAGTCGCAGCAGGAAAATAAGCAGGCGAATGAGCGCGAGCCATGCGATGAGGGTCCACGCGGTTTCGAGCCAGAATGTCGGCAGGCCGTCGGAACCCAACGATAGCCTCGTCAAACCGACTATCGCGAGTCCTGCGAAGTAGGGCGCGATTACGGCCAGAGCGTCGAGCAAGGTGCCGTGCGTGTGACCGCCGTTGGCGCGGTAGACATACCAGCGGCGACCGATCAGGACGCCGGCAACCACCGTGACGACGGCCGTGACGAGCGGGACGAATTGCGGGTTCGCGAAGATGTCACGAAGCTTGCTCAGCACGGTGTACAACCATTCCATCAGGCGTTGAGGTCCGGGATCAGCTCGCTCTCGAGGCGCAGTATCTGGTCCTTGAGCAACAGCTTCCGTTTCTTCAGCCGCCGCAGCTGAAGTTCATCGACGTAGATGTCGAGCGACAGGCGGCATATCACGTCGTCGAGATCGCGATGCTCGATGCGCAGCTCGCGCAGGCGCGTCATCCGCTCGAATAACTCGGTGTTGACCTTGTCTTCGTCGGTCATTCTGGCAGGAAACCGGACCAAACGGGCCGGATCGACGCGGGAAGCTTAGCCAATCGACCCGGAGGATTCCACGGCACCGCAGGATCGTGGAAATCGGAGCCGACCGAGCCCTCGAGTCGGCAGCGCACGGCCAGCGAAATCGCCTGCTCCCGATCGCGGACGCTGCCGCCGCCCGTGACGACTTCGATGCCACAGCCGCCGCCGGCGGCAAAATCGGCGCAGAGTTCGCGCCGCGCGCCGGCCGACAGGGGGTAGCGCATGGGATGCGCGATGACTGCCTTGCCGCCGGATTCGATGATCCACGCGGTCGCTTCCTCGAGCGTGGGCCAGGCGCTCGCGACATGCCCGGGCTTGCCCCGACCAAGCCAGCGGTCGAAGGCCTTTCCGCAATCCGCCGCAGCGCCAAGTGCGACGAGCGCGCGGGCGAAATGGGTGCGGGTCGGCAGGCTGCCGTTGCCGCGGATGCTCAAGAGCGCTGCGCGGCCGGGCGCCCCGGCGGCTTCGAGCTTTTCCGCGATGCGTTCGGCTCGCTCATCGCGCAGCGCGCGCTGGCCAAGGAGCGCGCGCGTCAGCCCGGGCGAGCAGGGGTCAATTGCGAGGCCGAGCACGTGCAACGCCTTGCCCCTCCATGCCGCGGAGAGTTCCACGCCGGCGACGAAACCGATGCCGTGCACGCGCGCGGCCCGGGCCGCCGCCTCGACGCCTGCAACCGTGTCGTGATCGGTGAGCGCCATGAGGCGCACGCCGCAGCCGGCGACGTGTGCGACGAGCGCTTCCGGGTCGAGCATTCCGTCCGAGGCCGTCGAGTGCATGTGGAGGTCGACGGGCGAGGCGGCGTTCATACGGCTTGCGGGCCGAGACCGACGGTGTCGATCGTGTCGCCGGTCAGGACCACGAAGCCGCGCTGGCGGCTGAAGCCGTCCGACGTGTAGTCGAACACGTAGGTGCGGTGCCAGGCGAGCGGCGCGTCACCCGTTCGCACGATGCGCAGGCGGTGAATCGCGACCGTGCCGTCCAGCATCTGGACGTTGGCGCTTGCGCAGGTTTCCATCGCAACCCGATTCGCAAGCTCGCGCGCGGCGAGGCTCGAGTGCCAGAAGCCTGCAAGCAGCGGCAAGCAGGGCGACTCCGAACAGCAGCTCCCAGGTCATCGCATCATCGCGAGCCAGTCGACGTCGGCATCGGCGATGCCGACAAAATGCGGGTTGAGCAGTTCCTCGCGGGCGTTGTAGTCGAGCGGCAGGCCGTCGAGCTTGAGGACCACGCCGCCCGCCTGTTCCAGCACGCATTGCCCCGCGGCCGTGTCCCATTCACTGGTGGGACCGAGGCGCGGATAAACGTCGGCCTTGCCTTCGGCGACGAGGCACAGCTTCAGATGAACTGCCGACTTCGACGAATTCATGGGCGCCGACACGCCCGAGGAACGCATCGAGCGAATTGCCGCGGTGCGAACGGCTGCCGACCACGCGCACCGGCCCGGTTCCGCGCTTCTGGACCTTGAGCGGCCGCGCTGCCGTCTGTGCGTCCGAACGGAATGCCCCGATGCCTTCGCAGGCGAAGTAATCGCGCTCGAGCACGGGCGCGTGCACGATGCCGAGCACGGGCCGGTGACTGTCGACGAGCGCGATATTCACGGTGAACTCGCCGTTTCGCTGCACGAATTCCCTCGTTCCGTCGAGCGGATCGACGACCCAGAGCCTGCTCCATCCGCGTCGCGTCGCATAAGGCACCTGGCCGGATTCCTCGGAGAGGACCGGGATCTCCGGCGCGATGCGACGCAGGCCGGCCAGGATCAGCTTCTCGGAGCGCAGGTCCGCCTCGGTGAGCGGAGAGCGGTCCTCCTTTTCCGTGACGCTGAACGACGACGCATAGACCTCGAGGATTGCACGCCCAGCCTCGCGCGCGAGCGCGGTCACTTCGAGCAGCAACGGTTCGGGTCGGATGTCATTTCGGCTCCGGAAAGTGGCGCGTTATATCATAGGCACGTGCAGGGAAGCGCCCATCCGCCCGACTGGCAATCGATCGATACCGTCCTGCTCGACATGGACGGTACCTTGCTCGATCTCGGATTCGACAACCACTTCTGGGGCGAATCTCCTTCCGCGCCGATTTGCCGAGAGCCGCGGCGTCTCGGTCGAGGAGGCGCATCGCCTGATGCGGCCGATCTTCGAATCGACCGAAGGCACGCTCGACTGGTACTGCGTCAACTACTGGAGCCGGGCCCTGTCGCTCGACATCGTGGCGCTCAAGCGCGCGATGCGGCACCAGATCGACTGGCTGCCGGAAGCGCGCGGCTTTCTCGCGCAGGTGCGCGCCGCAGGTCGCAGGCTCGTGCTCGTCACCAATGCCCATCCCGAGATCTTTGCGATCAAGGACGCGCATCTCGGCATCCGCCGCCGCTTCGACGCCGTCTACTCGTCGCAGGAGTTCGGCGAGCCCAAGGAAAGCGCGGCATTCTGGCCGCGCCTGGCGGCGCGGGAATCATTCGACCCGTCGCGAACGCTCTTCGCCGACGACAGCCCGGCGGTGCTGCGCGCCGCGGGCACGCATGGCATCCGCTGGCTCTATGCGGTACGCCGTCCCGTGCAGCGCGCGCCGCTGCGCGCGCCGATCGAGTTCCCCGGCATCGAATCCGTCCAGGACCTGGCCCGCGGGCTCGCGCCGGCGGGGAAACGCTCTCAGCCCGAAGGCGCCTGAGGGCCGCCGCCCGGCTTCCCGCGGCGGCCGCGCCTGCGCCGCTTTTCGCGGCCGGCGCCGCACCGTCGACCTGTGCCACGGGCGAGTGGTGCGGCACGGGCGGGTGGTGGGCCGTCCTGCCGCCGCGACCCTGGGGCCGGCCCTGCGGCCGGTGCAGCTGGCTGGGCGGCGGGCCGTCCCCTTCCTCGTCACCATAGGAAATCGGCGCATGGTGCGCCGACTTCAGGTAGGGCAACTCGGCCGGATCGTAGCTGCCGACCGGGATTCTTTGTGCGATGAAGGCCTCGATCTCCGGCAGCGATTCGACGTATTGCTCGCAGCCGAAGCTGACCGCATCGCCGGCCGCACCGGCACGCGCCGTGCGACCGATCCGGTGGACATAGTCCTCGGGATCCTGCGGCAAGTCGTAGTTGACGACGTGGCTGACGTCGGGGATATGAAGGCCGCGCGCTGCCACGTCGGTTGCGACGAGCGCGGCGAGCTTGCCCTCGTGGAACTCGCGGAGCATGCGCATGCGCTTTCTCTGAGGCACGTCGCCGGACATCGCCGCTGCGTCGACGCCGTTTGCGCGCAGCAGTCGCTCGAGCCGTTCGGCGAGGCGCTTGGTGTTGACGAATACGAGCGTACGGGTCGCAGCGCCCTTGCGCAGGAGGTGGACGAGGAGCGCCGCCTTTTCCTCCATCGCCGGGTAGTAGATCACCTGGCGCACGCGCTCCGCGGTGATGCGCTCGGGCTCGATGCGGATCAGCTCCGGGTCGTTCATGTGTTCGTAGGCGAGCTCGAGCACGCGATGCGAGAGGGTCGCCGAGAACAGCATGTTCAGGCGGTATTCCGGGTCCGGCAGGCGCCGCAGCAGGAACCGTATGTCCTTGATGAAGCCGAGGTCGAACATGCGATCGGCTTCGTCGAGAACCATGACCTGCACGTGGCGCAGGTCGAAGACGTGCTGCCGGAAGAAATCGATGGTACGGCCCGGCGTGCCGATCAGGACGTCGACGCCCGCCTCGAGCGTGCGCCGCTGCTTGTCGTAGTCCACCCCGCCGAAGGCGAGGCCGAGCGTGAGGCCCGTGTACTGCACGAGGATCTCGGCGTCGCGATGAATCTGGATTGCGAGCTCGCGTGTGGGCGCGAGTATGAGCGCGCGCGGCGACGTGCCCGGCCGCCCGGCGGACGCCGGATAGCGCAACAGGTGGGCGAATATGGCGACCAGGAATGCGGCGGTCTTGCCGGTGCCGGTTTGTGCCTGACCCGCGATATCGAGGCCCGCAAGCGCCTTTGGCAGAGCGGCGCCTGGATCGGCGTGCATCGCTCGAAGCCCGCATCGGCGACTCCTCGGGCGACTGATTCGGGCAAATGCAGGGCGGTAAAGGAAAGGTCCGAAAATTGCTGTTGTGTCACCGGTTTACTACTTTGACGCTCATCACTTGAAAATTACCCTCCGACGCGCTACAAAAGCACCCTAGCGGTGCGGACTCCCGCACGTAACGCCCCCTACCGCGCCAAACATTGTGCCGTATCGGGCATTCGCCCGTCACCGATCAACTTAAGCCCAGGAGAATCTTCCGCGTGAGCGGCAATATCGTCCATACGACCGACGCGACGTTCGAATCCGACGTCCTCAAATCCGAAACCCCCGTTTTGCTCGACTTCTGGGCGGAATGGTGCGGTCCCTGCAAGGCCATCGCCCCCATCCTCGACGACATCGCGAAAGACTACGCGGGCCGGGTCAAGGTGGCGAAGCTCAATATCGATGACAACCGCCACACGCCTGTGAAGTACGGCGTGCGCGGCATCCCGACGCTGATCCTGTTCAAGAACGGCGCCCCCGAGGCGCAGCAGGTCGGCCTGGTCGGGAAGTCGAAGCTGACGGCCCTGCTGGACCAGCACCTGCCGGCGCGAGTGGTCCGATGAGGGGCTATCTCGGCAATCAGGCGCGCAATCGCCAAAAGGGACATCGCAATCGCGGCGGTGGCGGACCACGGCACGGGCAGGAGGGCCTCCCGGTCGATGACCACGTGATGGAGGGCGGCGAAGCCGACATCATTTCGCCGGAAGAACTCGCAGCATCGCGCAGCGCGATGAGCCTGACGGTGCTCAAGACCAAGCCCGTCCACGAGCTCGTCACCATGGCCGAGTCCATGGGACTCGAGAACATGGCGCGCCAGCGCAAGCAGGACGTCATCTTCTCGATCCTGAAGACGCATGCACGCGGCGGCGAGGACATCTACGGCGACGGCGTGCTTGAAATCCTTCAGGACGGGTTCGGATTCCTGCGCTCCTCCGACAGTTCGTATCTCGCCGGGCCCGACGACATCTATGTCAGCCCGAGCCAGATCCGCCGTTTCAATCTCCGTACCGGCGACTCGATCTCGGGCCTGATACGCCCGCCGAAGGACGGCGAACGCTACTTCGCGCTCCTCAAGGTCGGCGAGATCAACTTCGACACGCCGGAGTCCGCGCGCCACAAGCTCCTGTTCGAGAACCTGACGCCGCTGCATCCGACCAAGCGCCTCAAGCTCGAACGCGGCAATGGCTCGACGGAAGACCTGACGGCCCGCGTGATCGACCTGATGGCGCCGCTCGGCAAGGGCCAGCGCGGCCTGATCATCTCGCCGCCGAAAGCCGGCAAGACGATGCTCCTCCAGAACATCGCGACATCCATCACCTGGAATCACCCGGACCTCTACCTCATCGTGCTGCTGATCGACGAGCGGCCCGAGGAAGTGACCGAGATGTCGCGCACGGTGAAGGGCGAAGTGGTCGCCTCGACGTTCGACGAGCCCGCCAGCCGGCACGTGCAGGTCGCGGAAATGGTGATCGAGAAGGCCAAGCGCCTGGTCGAGCACAAGCGCGACGTCGTGATCCTGCTCGACTCGATCACGCGCCTTGCGCGCGCCTACAACACCGTCGTGCCGAGCTCCGGCAAGGTGCTGACCGGCGGCGTCGACGCGAACGCGCTGCAGCGCCCGAAGCGCTTCTTCGGCGCGGCGCGAAACGTCGAGGAAGGCGGTTCGCTGACGATCATCGCGACCGCGCTCATCGATACCGGCTCGCGCATGGACGACGTGATCTACGAGGAGTTCAAGGGCACGGGCAACAGCGAAATCCACCTCGACCGGCGCATCTCCGAGAAGCGCGTCTTCCCGGCATTCAACATCAACCGCTCCGGCACGCGCCGCGAGGAATTGATCACGGCACCGGACGAGCTCGCCAAGATGTGGATCCTGCGGAAGCTCCTGCATCCGATGGACGAACTGGCGGCGGTCGAGTTCCTGATCGACAAGATGAAGGATACGAAGACCAACTCGGACTTCTTCGACTCGATGAAGCGCGGATGACCGAGGCGCTGCGCTACCTTCGCCGGTGCGATCCGGTGATGGCGCAGCTCATCCGCCGGGCCGGCCCGTACTCGGTGAATCCCGAGCGCGGTGTCGGTCCCTACGAAGCGCTGGTCGAGGCGGTCGCGCATCAGCAGCTGACCGGCAAGGCGGCGAAGACCATCCTGGGGCGGTTCTACGCGCTCTACGGCGCCGATTGCTGCCCGGAGCCCGCGCGCCTCGTCGACACCGCGGACGAGGCATTGCGCGGCTGCGGCTTCTCGCGCGCCAAGTCGGCCGCACTCAAGGACATCGCCGCAAAGACGCTCGACGGCACGATCCCGCCGCGGCGCGCGCTCGCGCGGATGAAGAACGAAGCGATTATCGAGCGGCTCGTCGAGGCCCGCGGCGTCGGGCGCTGGACCGTCGAGATGTTCCTGATGTTCACGCTTGGCAGGCCCGACGTGCTGCCGGTCGACGACTACGGCATTCGCCTCGGCTACAAGATCGCCTACGGCAAGCGCACGCTGCCGAAACCGAAGACGCTCGCGAAGTTCGGCGAGCGCTGGGCGCCGTACCGGACGACGGCGTCGTGGTATCTCTGGCGGGCGGTGGATCTGAGCCGGGAGCAGCGACAACTCTAAGGCAAGAGATAAACGGCGGTCAGCAGCACAAGAAAAGCGCTTGCAGCGACCGCCCCGTGGATCACGATCACGGCGCTCGGCAAGGGCCGCTGCCGCATGTGATGGCTCACGAGATAGAGGCCTCCGAGCGCGGCGACTCCAAATAGCAGGAGCGCCCAGGTGTGGGCCGTTCCGAAGCCGATTTCCCATACGCCGAGCAGCAGAGCGATCACGCCGGACACAGCGAGCAGGCCGTGAAGAATCGCGACGCCCGCCTTCGGCGGCGTCCTGCCCTTGAAGTGCTGGACCGCCATGTAAAGTCCGACGACCGCGCCGACTGCGATCAAGATGACAGCAAGGTTGAACATGCGGTGCGCTCCTTATTGCTTATTCGACGCGTGACGCTCGGTGCCGCTGGCGCTGACCCGCCAGATGACATTGCCGACATCGTCGGCGACGAGCACTCCACCCTGTTGGTCGACGACGACGCCTACGGGACGGCCCTTTGCATTGCCGTCCTCGTCGACGAAGCCGGTCAGCAACTCACTTGGAAGTCCGGTTGGCTTGCCTGCGCTGAATGGGACGAAGATCACTTTGTAACCGCTCGGCGGCTTCCGGTTCCACGATCCATGCTGGCCGATGAACATGCCGTTCCGGAACCGATCCGGCAGCTTTGCACCTTCCGCGAGCGCGAGACCGAGCGAAGCCGTATGAGGCCCCAGCGCGTAGTCGGGCTTGATTGCCTTTGCGACCAGGTCGGGGCGCGGCGGCTGCACACGTTGGTCGACGATTTGTCCGAAATAGCTGTATGGCCAGCCATAGAATCCGCCCGCGCGGACTGAGGTCATGTAGTCGGGCACGAGGTCGCTTCCAAGCTCGTCGCGCTCATTGACGACAGTCCAGAGCATGCCCGTCGTCGGTTCCCAGACGAGGCCGTTGGGGTTCCTGAGACCCGACGCGTAGACTTCCCGCGCGCCGGTCTTCGCATCGATCTCGAGAATCGCGGCGCGTTCCACTTCCTGGTCCATGCCATTCTCGGCGACATTGCTGTTCGAGCCGACGGTGACATAGAGCTTCGAACCGTCCTTGCTCGCAATGACGTTCTTGGTCCAGTGGTGATTCAGTTTTCCACCGGGCAAGTCGGTCACCCTGGCGCCGTTTGCCGAGATCGTCGTGTCGCCGGTCCGGTAGGGAAACCGCAGCAGCGCGTCGGTGTTGGCGACGTAGAGCTGATCGCCGACGAGCGCCATGCCGAACGGCGAATTGAGTCCAGCGAGGAGAACGGATCGCTGATCGGCGACACCGTCGCCATCGGTGTCGCGGAGGAGGGTGATGCGATTGGCACTCGGCACGGCCGAGCCCGCGCGCTTCATCGCCTTCTTCATGAAGAAGCCCTTGATGCCCTTGCCGTCTTCCGGCCGCTCGGGTGCGGCGGTCTCGGCCACCAGCACATCGCCGTTCGGCAGCACGTGGAGCCAACGGGGATGATCGAGTCCGTCCGCGAATGCGACGACCTCGGTCCCGTCAGCGGCGACCGGCTTGCCGCCATCAGGCCAGCCGATGGCCGGCGCGATATTCACGGTTGGAATGAGGGATTCGTCGGGCGCGGGCAGCCGGGGATCGGGCCCGGTGCCTTCCTCGACGTGCAGTTGGGCCTCGCCGCCGCAGGCGCCGAGCCCAAGCGCGGCCACAATGCACAGCCAGGACATATGATGTCGGAGCATGGCTTCGCGCAGCGTCGTCTGTTGCTCCGCGCTCTGTCTGTCAGCGGCCGCCGCATTCGCCGACGAGACGCGGCCGCCTCGCGCGCTCGGCAGCCCGAGCAACGCAACCGACAACTGTTATCGCCTGCATAGTCGTGACGGTGAAGTTACGGGCGAGGCGCAGGTCACCGTGTCGGTCACCGCGGATGGCCGCGTCACGGGCGCGATGAGCGAGCCCGGAACCCCCGAGCCACTCGCTGCCGCCGCACAGTGCGTTGCCGTGACCCTGAAGTTCGAGCCCGCGCTGCAGGACGGCCAGCCGGTCGCTGGCAAGATCACGGTTGCGATCGGTTTTCCGACGCCCCCGCAATTGCGGCAGGACCTGCAACGTGCCATTGCCTATTGCCAGCCAGCGATCCAGCCGCTCGTCACGCTGAACTCGGCGTACGAGGGCCGGCTTGATCTCCTGGTCAAGGTCGGCAAGGACGGCCGCGTGCTCGAGTACGTGCTTCCGGAGGGCGTGCTGCCCTGGATGGAAGAAGCGGCGCGCTGCCTCAAGGAGCGGCTGGATTTCTATCCAGCGCGGCTGAATCTCGATGCCGTGGAGTCCTGGACGATGGTGCCCATCGACTTCAATCTCTCGCGCAATCCGCACGAGCGCGCACGGCTCGATGCGCCGACGGTGCGCTCGGGCGACGAACAGATCCTCGAGGCCTACCGTGACTGCTATCCGGCCGGGCAAACCGACCAGGTGAAGATCAACTACCGGATCACGGTGACCGATGGCGGCCGCGTGCGAAAGGCCGAGATCATTGCGACGAGCGGTGACGAGGCGCTTGATGAGGCGGGTATCTGCATCCTGAAGCGACTCATCTTCGTGCCGGCGCGGCGCAACGGCGTGAATATCGAATCGACGCTGTCCTGGCCGATCCTCGTGCGTCCGCCGGCCTAGGCCTTCCCTTCCGGGAACTCGGCGTCGAGGATTCGTTCCAGTTCTTCGTCCACGCGGTCGCGGAACATTGCGAGCAGGAATCCGAGCGTCGCTTCGACCTTGATCTCGTCCTTTCCGACGACGACCTTGCCGTTGACGTTCGAATGCTTGATCGAGAGCACGTCGCCTTTCCACTGGCATTCGGCGTCGAAGCGCTTCGAGAGCGCATCGGCCATGCGATCGACTTTCTTTCGCGCGGCCTTCGGCGTGAGGTCGTGACTGCGGCGCAGCTGAATCCGGCTCATGACGCGCGCCAGCCTATGTCGCGGCGAAACTGCATGCCACCCCATCTTACGCAGTCGACGAGCGCGTAGGCTGCGCGCTGTGCGTCGATGACCTGCTCCCCGAGCCCGACCGCGCAGAGCACCCGGCCGCCCGCCGTCACGATCCGGCCTCCGTCCTGGCGCGTGGCGGCATGAAAGACCTTGCCCGGTCGCGTCGCGGCCTCATCGAGCCCGATGATCACATCACCGGCACGTGGCTCATCGGGATAGCCTTCGGCCGCGAGGACGACCCCGAGCGCCGCGCGCGGGTCCCATTCGGCGCGAACCTCGTGCAGTCGTCCCGCGAGTGCGGCCTCGCAGAGTGTCGTGAGGTCGCTCGTGAGACGTGCCATGATCGGCTGCGTTTCCGGGTCGCCGAACCGGCAGTTGAACTCGAGCACGTTCGGCGTGCCGTCAGGCGCGATCATGATTCCCGCGTACAGGAAACCGGTGTACGGCATGCCCTCGGCGGCAAGGCCCCGAAGTGTCGGCGCAATCACTTCGCGCATGATGCGCTCGTGCAGCGCAGGCGTGACGACGGGCGCCGGGGAATAGGCGCCCATGCCGCCGGTGTTCGGTCCCATGTCGCCATCGAGGAGCCGTTTGTGATCCTGCGAGGTCGCGAACGGCAGCACGTGTTCGCCGTCCGCCATGACGATGAAGCTCGCTTCTTCGCCCTCGAGGAATTCCTCGACCACGACGACGTGACCCGCGTCTCCGAAGCTGCCGGCGAACATCTGTTCGGCTGTGCGAATCGCCTCGTCCGCGCTCGCGGCGATGATGACACCCTTGCCGGCTGCGAGGCCGTCCGCCTTGACGACGATCGGAGGGCGCTGGGTCCGGATCGCGGCAGCATCGAAGGTCGCCTGCGTGAATGCGGCATAGCGCGCGGTCGGAATGCCGTGTCGCGTCAGGAATTCCTTGGTGAACTGCTTGCTGCCTTCGAGGCGCGCGGCCAGGCGCCTTGGTCCGAAACAGGCAAGGCCGGCCGCCTCGAAGGCGTCGACGACTCCGGCGACCAGGGGGCCCTCGGGTCCGACGACCGTGAGGTCGACACGCTCTGCCCGGGCGAGCGCAATGAGACCCGCGATGTCCATGGCCGCGACTGGCGCGTTGCGGCACTTGTTCTCGACCGCGGTCCCGGCATTGCCCGGTGCGACCAGCACCTCGGAAACCCGGGGAGACTGCGCGAACTTCCATGCCAGCGCATGTTCGCGGCCGCCGCCGCCGATGACGAGGACCCTCACGTGCTCTCAATGGCGGAAATGCCGCATGCCGGTAAAGACCATCGCGAGATCGCGCTCATCTGCGGCGGCGATGACCTCGGTATCGCGGAGCGAACCGCCCGGCTGGATCACGGCACGGATGCCGAGTTCGGCCGCGGCGTCGAGGCCGTCGCGAAACGGAAAGAAGGCGTCCGAGGCCATCACGCTCCCCTCGATCGGGAGCTTCACGTCCGCCGCCTTCATCGCGGCGATCCGCGTCGATACGACACGGCTTGTCTGGCCCGGGCCGATCCCCAGCGTGCGGCTGTCGCGCGCGAACACGATCGCATTGGACTTGACGTACTTGCAGATTCGCCAGGCAAACAGGAGATCGGCAAGCTCGCCCGCATCGGGCGTCCGCCGCGTGACCGTCCGGAGCATCGATGCGTCGATGTGTGCGTCGTCGCGCCCTTGGGCCAGCAGTCCGCCGGTGACCGACTTGAACTCGACCGTGCGCGGCGAAAGGCCATCGAGTGATCCGGTCCGCAGCACGCGGACATTCTGCTTCGCCCCGAAGGCCGCGAGCGCATCCGGCGCGTAGTCCGGCGCGATGACGACTTCGACGAACTGCCGTTCGACGATTGCGGCAGCCGTCTTTGCATCGACCGGGCGGTTGAAGGCGATGATTCCGCCGAATGCGGAGACCGGGTCCGCCTCGTAAGCGCGGACATAGGCTTCCTGCGTCCCCGCGGCGGTCGCCGCGCCGCAGGGGTTGGCGTGCTTGACGATGACGCAGGCGGGCGCATCGAACTGGCGCACGCATTCGATCGCGGTATCCGCGTCCGCAATGTTGTTGTAGGAAAGTTCCTTGCCCTGCAACTGGGCTGCGGTCGCGATCGACGCAGCCGTTGCGAGCGGATCCGAATAGAAGGCCGCCGACTGGTGCGGATTCTCGCCGTAGCGCAGGTCCTGATTCTTGCGGAAGCCGGCGACCAGGTCCGCGGGAAATGCATCGTCCTGCGCCTGCTTCCGGAACCACGCCGATACGGTCGCGTCGTATTGTCCCGTGTGGGCGAATGCCTTCATTGCGAGTCGCCGGCGCGTCCCGGCTGAAACCGGGCCCGTGCGCAGCTCCGCAAGTACGCCGGGATAGTCGGCGGGATCGACGAGGACCGTCACGCGCTCGTGATTTTTTGCGGCTGCGCGGAGCATTGCCGGGCCGCCGACGTCGATGTTCTCGATCGACTGCGTCTGGGCAAACGGGTAGAGATTGACGACGAGCAGATCGATCGGCCGGATGCCATGTTCACGCATGACTGCGTCGTCCTGGCCGCTCCGTCCGAGCAGGGCGCCATGGATCCGGGGATGGAGGGTCTTCACGCGGCCGTCCATGATTTCCGGAAAGCCCGTTTCCTTTGCGACTTCCGTCACTGGAAGGCCCGCGGCCGCCAGTGCGCTTGCCGTTCCGCCGGTCGAAAGCAGCTCGAAGCCGAGTTGCCGAGAGCTCGCGTGCGAGTTCGACGATGCCGGTCTTGTCGGAAACGGAAAGCAACGCCCGCCGGGCGTTCGGCCGCGTCATTAGCTCAGGAAGCGAGCCCGTATTCGCGCAATTTCTTGCGCAGGGTGCCGCGATTGATGCCGAGGATCGTCGCGGCCTGGCTCTGGTTGCCGTCCGCGTAGTCCATGACCGCCTGGAACAACGGCAATTCCACTTCGCGCATCACGAGATCGTAGAGCCGTCCGGGGCGATGGCCGTTCAGGCAGTGGAAATAGGTGGAGAGCGCCTGCTCGGTATGGTCGCGAAGCGGAATGTCGCGGCCGTGCCCATTGATCGGACGGGAAAGCTGCGGACGGCGCGACGTCTGCGCCCGGTTCTTCGCGGTCATTGCCAATGGTTCCCCGATTCCGTCGTCATCTGCCGGTCAGGCTGCCCGCGCCACGCGGCCGATCAGCCCTGACAGGAATTCGCTCGTGAGCGATAGCTGCTCCCTCGCACACTCCGTCGTCAACAGCCCGGCTGGCAAGTGTCCGACCTCCGGATGAAGTCGGCAATACCAACCAAGATGTTTGCGCGCCACGCGGACACCTTTCATCTCGCCATAAAACGAGTAAAGGGCCTCGAGGTGCGAAATCATGATAGCACGGACTTCTTCGAGCAAAGGCGGTGCGGCGAACGTATTCGCGAGTCCCGCGCGCAGTTCGCGGAAGATCCAGGGCCGGCCTTGCGCAGCGCGCCCGATCATCACTCCGTCGGCGCCGCTTTGTTCCAGCGCCTTCAATGCCTTGGCAGCACAATCGATGTCACCGTTGACGAATACCGGAATGCGCACGGCCCGCTTGACGGCTGCGACAGTTTCGTATTCGGCCTCGCCCTGAAAGAAATCTTCGCGCGTACGGCCGTGAACGGCGATCGCGGCGACACCTTCCTGTTCCGCAATGCGGGCGACCGAGACCGCGTTGCGGTTTTCGTGGTCCCAGCCTGTCCGTGTTTTCAGCGTGACCGGGACACCGGCGGCGGCGACGACCGCGGCGAGGATCCGGCGCACCAGCGCCTCGTCGCGCATCAGCGCGGATCCGGCGGCGCGATTGCAGACCTTCTTCGCCGGACAGCCGAAGTTGATGTCGATCACCTGCGCACCCAGTTCGACGTTCATGCGCGCGGCCTCGGCCATCATTTCCGGGTCGTAGCCCGCGATCTGCACCACCCGCGGTTCCGGCTCGCCGCGATGATCGAGCCGATGACGCGACTTGGACGAATTCCAGAGCCGGACATCGGAGGTCACCATCTCGGATGCCGCGACGCCTGCGCCCATCTGGCGGCACAGGCGCCGGAACGGCAGGTCGGTGACGCCCGCCATCGGCGCGAGCGCGAGCGGCGCCGCGAGCGTGAAGGGGCCGATCTTCATTGCCGGGCGGTCTTGATCTGGTTGGCGCAGCGCACGCCGCCCTGCGCCGGCAGGCAGACGTCGAGCTCGAATCCAACCGCCTCCGTGCCCGGGTCCACGATACGGATCAAGGCGTCCGCGCGCTCGCCCGGCTTCAACAGTCCCTGCGCGCCGGCACCCGGCAGGTAGTCCGCCGGCCCGATGTCCCGCATGCCGAGTGTGCCGCCGAAGCGATCCTGGAGCACGAGGCGCAGCAAAGGGAATGGCTGGGCGTAGGACGCGCGGTTGACGATGCTCGCGCGAAGCAGCAGGCGGTTCGCTTCGTTCGGATCGCTGGCCGCGCCCCACTGGCGGAGCTCGTAGGCGGCGAGATCGGTCGGGGACATGAGCGTCAAGCCGAAGAATGAATAGGTTGCCGCGACCAGCGGGCCGAGGCCGGGACTCTTGACCAGGTCGTTGCGCTGGCTGTGGATGACCTGGAGGGCAAACAGCAGGGCGAGCACCGCGACGCCGGCGACCCAGGGCCAGCGTTGCGACAGAAATCCCTCCGACTCCTGCGGTTTCGAACTCCCGGGCCGCCGCCGCGCGCGCGGCCGCCTCTTCGGCGAGCCGTCGGCGCATCTCGTCCGGAATCAGGATTCGTGGCGCCGTGTGTGTTCCGGTGTGCGTGACTGGCTGCGGCTCGGGTCGCGGCGGCGGCTCCGATTCGAGGACGATGGTTTCTCCGGCCTCCGCGAAGTCCTCGACGTCCTCGAGTTCCTCGACGACCTCAACGACCTCGACGGACGCGGCTTCTTCGATCGGTTCGTCCTGTTCGTCGAGCACGAGGATCGGGTGCTCGTCCGTGCTGTCGAGATCCTTCGCCGGCTCGATGACCGAGAGTGTCGCGGCCGCGGCGCCGGGGTCGAATCGCGCGACTTCCGGGGTCTCGATGACGAACAAGCGGTCGAGATCGGCGGCATTGCCATGGAATTCCATGGCCGCGTTCTTCGTCCCGACTCCGCGGGTCCGGCCCGGGCAGGACGACGGCCTGTTCGACCTGCGACGACAATTCGATGTTCTCGCTGCCCGGCAGTTCCTCGACGGTCATCGAATCGTCCGGCGAACCTTCTTCGGACGCCGGGACGGACTTGAATGCCTTTTCGCTCAGGTTCTCGAGCGCATTGAAACTCGTCGAGCAGACGCCGCAGCGCACGTCGCCCTGGGCGGCCCGCAGCGCTTCCGCCGTGACGCGAAAGACCGTCGCACAATCAGGACATTGGGTATACACGCCTACTCCGGCGCCTGCGGCCTGCGAGCAGGACCCAGCCGTCGCGCTCCGCCGCTGTTTCGATATCAAACCACGGTCGATAGGCCTGCGCTACCTCCGCGCCCTGGCGTTCGAGAAGACCCGCGAGGACGAGCGCGCCACCGGGCCGGCAATGAGCGGCAAGCCGCGGCGCGAGCTCGATCAGGGGCCGCGCCAGGATATTCGCCAGCACGACATCGAAGGGACCACCGATGTCATCCGCATCCGATGCGACCGTCGAGCTGGCCCGGACAAGCCGTTCTTTCCGGCGTTTTCCCGCGTCGCGAGCAGGGCCTGGGGATCGATGTCGAATGCCGTGGCGCAGGCGGCGCCGAGCTTGAGTGCGGCGAGCGCGAGGATGCCCGAACCGCAGCCGTAATCGAGGACCGCAAGGCCGGCAGGCGGCCGCGCGTCGAGCCATTCAAGGCACAGCGCCGTCGTCGCATGAGTGCCCGTCCCGAAGGCAAGGCCCGGGTCGAGTTCGAGCACGACGGGTGCGGCTTCGGCCGGCCGCTGTCCCGCAGGGCAGACCCACAGGCGCTGCCCGAAGCGCATCGGGCGGAAGTCCTTGAGCCACTCCCGCTCCCAGGCGCGATCGGCGAGATGCTCGATGCGGATCGCGGTGGGCTGCAATCCGAGCACCGCCGCGAGCGTCGCGGCGACCAGTGCGCGGCTCTCGCGTCTCGGGGAAGAGCGCGCGCAGGCGAATCGCATGCCACAAGGGTGTCGTCCCGGGCGCGGGCTCGAGCACGGGTTCGTCGCCTGCGTCCGCGAGCGAAAGCGCAATCGCCCCGAGCCGGGTGCAGGCCTCCTCAGCGCCCGCGAGGTCGTCGCGGCCGAGCTCGATCACGAGCTGGTGAAAGGCATCGCCCGCTCCCGGCCCCTACTTCAGGCCGAGCCGCCGCTCGAGATAATGAATGTCGAGCGCGCCCTGGCGGAAGGCCGAGTGCCCGAAGATTTCCTGGTGCAGCGGCGCGTTCGTCTTGATTCCCTCGACGACCATCTCGGAAAGGGCGTTCCGCATCCGCGCGATGGCGGTGTCGCGGTTCTCGCCGTAGGAAATCAGCTTGGCAATCAGCGAGTCGTAGAAAGGCGGTACGGAGTAGCCCGAGTACAGGTGGCTGTCGACGCGCACGCCCGGCCCGCCCGGCGCGTGCCAGAGCCGCACCGGGCCCGGCGAGGGGGCAAAGGACTTCGGGTCCTCGGCATTGATCCGGCACTCCATCGCCCAGCCGCGGAGCACGATGTCCTCCTGCTTGAAGGGCAACGGTTCGCCGGCCGCGATGCGAAGCTGCATCTTGACGATGTCGATGCCGGTCACGAGCTCGGTCACCGGGTGCTCGACCTGCACTCGCGTGTTCATCTCGATGAAGTAGAAATTGCCGTCCTCGTACAGGAACTCGAGGGTGCCGGCGCTTCGGTAGCCGACCGCCTGCGCAGGCGGCGACGAGTTTTTCGCTCATCTCCGTGCGCTGCTTGACCGTGATGCCCGGCGCCGGGGACTCTTCGATGATCTTCTGGCGCCGGCGCTGGAGCGAGCAATCGCGCTCGCCGAGCGAAACCACGCTTCCGTAATTGTCGCCGAGCACCTGGAACTCGATGTGCCGCGGCTTCTCGAGGAATTTCTCCATGTAAACCATGTCGTTGCCGAAGGCGGCGAGGGCTTCGGTCTTCGCGACATTGATTGCGTTGACGAGCGTCGCGTCGCTGTGCACCACGCGCATGCCGCGGCCGCCGCCGCCGCCGGAAGCCTTGATGATCACCGGGTAACCGATGCTGCGCGCCATGCGGAAGCATTCGTCCTGGTCCTCGGGCAGGGGGCCGTCAGATCCCGGGACGCAGGGCACGCCATGTTCCTTCATGGCGCGGATCGCGGAGACCTTGTCGCCCATCTGGCGGATGGTCTCGCTCTTCGGCCCGATGAAAACGAAGCCGCTGTTCTCCACGCGCTCCGCGAAATCGGCGTTCTCGGATAGGAAACCGTAGCCCGGATGGATGCCGACCGCGTCGGTGACCTCGGCCGCACTGATGATCGCCGGCATGTTGAGGTAGCTGTCGCGCGATGGCGGGCGGACCGATGCAGACCGTCTCGTCGGCGAGCAGCACGTGTTTCAGGTTCTGGTCTGCCGTCGAGTGCACGGCGACGGTCTTGATGCCGAGCTCCCGGCAGGCGCGCAGGATGCGAAGCGCGATCTCGCCCCGGTTGGCGATGACAATCTTATCCAACATCCCGCTTACTCGATTGCGAACAGTGGCTGGCCGAACTCGACCGGTTCGCCATTCTTGGCGAGCACGGCGACGACCTTGCCGGCGCGCTCGCTTTCGATCTGGTTCATCATCTTCATCGCCTCGATGATGCAGAGCACTTGGCCGACGCGGACTTCCTGGCCGATTTCGACGAAGGACTTGGCGCCCGGTGCGGGTGACGCATAGAAAGTGCCGACCATCGGCGCGGTCACCAGGTTTTCATCGCGCGCGGCGGGAGCCTGGGCGGCTGCCGGGGCCGGGGGCGCGGCGGCGGCAGGCAGCGGGCTCGCGGCGACGAACGTTGCGGGCCCGGCCGCAGCCTGGGTCGCAGGCGCGCCCTGACTGAAACGGGCGATGCGCACGGATTCCTCGCCCTCCGAAATCTCGATTTCGGCAAGCCCGGATTCCTCGAGCAGCTCGATGAGCTTCTTGATCTTGCGGATATCCATTATTTCCCTCCGGCCGGCCGGTCAAGTCGGTCGAGAGCCGCGGTGAGCGCGAGTTCATAGCCCTGCGCTCCGAGGCCTACGATGCTTCCCACCGCGATGTCTGAAAAATAAGAGTGCTGGCGGAACGGTTCCCGCGCGTGCACGTTGGACAGGTGCACCTCGATGAACGGCACGGAGACGGCGAGCAGGGCATCGCGGAGCGCAATGCTCGTGTGCGTGAAAGCACCGGGATTCACGATGGCGAAGTCGACGGGGCTCGTGGCCAGGCCCTGCACCCGATCGACCAACTCGTGTTCGGCGTTACTCTGGAAGCTCTCGACGGTGGCATCGCGCCTGGCGGCTTCGGACTTCAGGCGGTCCTCGATGGCGGCGAGGGTGACGTCCCCGTACCAGCCGGGTTCGCGGCGGCCCAGCAGGTTCAGGTTGGGTCCGTTGATGAGCAAAATGCGGCGCATTGGCCGTCATTATGCACCGATCAGGGCCGATCAGCGTCGATCTAGTCGATTTTCGGCATCTGGTTTCGAATTCGGCCCTGGGCTGACTTCAAGTCGATCTCGCCGGCATCGATCGCCCGGACGGCCGACAGGATGACGTCTGCCTGCGGCCGGTTCAACTCACCCACATGGATCGTCACGATCCGGTCTTTGCTATCGGTGAACACTGTGAATGGCAGCCCGATGGATTCCATGCCAAAGGCGCGGGCCGCCGCGAGGCCGTCCTGCTCGCCGATCAGCACGGTGTATTCGATCGGCGTGCCCGCCAGGTAACGCAACACGTCCTCGCGGAAGTCGATGGCGATGCCGATCAACGCAAACTCAGCGTAGGCCGGATCCTGCGCGAGCGCATTCAGCATGGGGATCTCGCGTCGGCAGGGCGCGCACCAGGTCGCCCAGAAATTGATGATTGCGGGTTTCCCGTTCCACTCGGAAAGCGCGCGCATCTGACCGTCCCGATCGGCGAGGGACACGTCAGGTCGACGGTCCGGGATCACCGCCGGCTGGATTGCCGGCAGCTCGGGCTTTTCAGGAGCGAGTAATTCCCGGCTGGCGAAGAAGGCAATGACACCGGCTGCGATTGCGAGCAGGGCGACGGAAACCCATCGCCCTCGGCGCGCGGGCATCAGCATTCGCGCGCGAAGCGCGCAAGGTGCGATCGAAAGTCATCCGCCGCCACGAAGCCCACCAGGCGAAACGACCGGCACTCGCGGCCGTGCGCGCCGAAGAAAGCCGTGGTCGGAGGCCCATAGACGCCGAATCTGCGGAACAAGGCCTGGTCGGCCTCGCTGTTGGCGGTCACGTCGGCCATCAGCAGCACGTATCCCGACAGCTCCTTCTGCACGTCCGGCACTGAAAACGTGTACTTCTCCATTTCCTTGCAGGACACGCACCAGTCGGCATAGAAATCGAGCATCGCAGGTTGACCCGCCGCCTTGGCGGCCGCGAGCTCCCGATCGAGTTCCTCGATCGAGGCGACCTTGCGGAACGGCAAGTGATCAACGCTTGGTTCGGCGGCTTCACCTGCAAAGCCGGGCAGCGCCGCCCCACGCAAGGGCTGGAAGGGGTCCTGGCCGCCTGCCGCGGCGCCAACCAGCATGATCACGCCCCAGAAGATGGCGGCGAGCCCGGTGCCGCGTGCGACCAGGCGCCAGCTTTCGCGGCCCGGGCTGGTTCGGCCGAATCCGCCGAAATAGTAGCCGCCGACGATCAGCAGCAGCGCCCACAACGCGAGGGTCAACGAACCCGGCAGAACACGCTCGAGCATCCAGACCGCGACTGCGAGGAAAAGCACGCCGAAAAGCGTCTTGACGGTCGTCATCCAGGCTCCGGCATGCGGCAGGAAGCGCCCGCCTGCGACGCCGACGAGCAGGAGTGGAGAACCCATGCCGATCGCCATCGCGAAAAGCGCCAGCGCCCCGCGCAGGACGTCCCCCGTCTGGCCGATCACGGCGAGCGCCGCGACCATCGGCGGAGCAACGCAGGCTGTGACGACGAGGGCCGAAAGCGCGCCCATGATCGCCGTGCCGACAAGACTGCCGGTCTTCTGGCGTCCGGACACGCTGGCGAGACGCGTCTCCAGGACCGCCGGAATCCTGAGATCGAACAGGCCGAACATTGCGAGCGCGAGCACCACGAAGAGAGCTGCGAACAGGATGATGATCCAGGGTTGCTGGAAAAACGCCTGCGCCTGCTGGCCGGCAGCCGCAAAGGCAGCACCGGCGACCGCGTAGGTGAGCGCCATCCCGAGCACGTAGACGGCAGCGAGCATGAATGAGCGGCGCGGTGTCGCGGCTTCACCCTGGCCCGCGATGATGCCCGACAGGATCGGGATCATCGGCAGCACGCAGGGCGTGAAGGCGAGCAGCAGGCCGAAGCCAAAAAAGGTCGCCAGGACGACGAACAGACTGCGATCGGCAATCAGGTTCGATAGCCGGTCCTGCTCCGAAACCATCGCGGGCGCGTCGGCAGAGCTCGGCGTGCCGGGCGGCGGCAGTTCGACGGCGACTGTTTTGGTCACCGGCGGATAGCAGAGGCCCGCGTCGGCGCAACCTTGGTAACTCACGGCAATTTCGAACGACGACGCGTTTGCCGGCCGCGTGACCGGGATCGTTGCGCTCAAGGCTTCGTAATAAACCTCGACATCGCCGAAGAATTCGTCCGTCTTCTTCTTTCCGGACGGCATGACGATTTCGCCGAGCGTGAAGCCGGGTGTCGCGGTCTTCGCCGAGACGCGATGACGGTAGAGGTAATAGCCGGGCGCGACCTGCCAGTCGAGCCGAACCTGCTCGCCGCCATCCGCCGTAGCACTGAAGACGAACGCCTGGTCGACTGGCAGGAATTGATCCGCGTTGGTCGATGGCCCGAGCAGACCCTGTGCCGAAACCGCACCCGCGAGCAAGAAACCGAGCACGAAAAGGACCGTCCTGAATTTCGTCATGGCGCGGAGGTTAGCGGCCTGTCGCCTGCTTGTCGCGACGGCTTGCCCGGTTTCGCAAACCGGAGGGTGTCACACACCGGCGACGATTCACGGATAATTGTTGTTTTTCAATCAGTTACAGATAACTGTCACTCGACGCTACAGAGTGCTTGAATTTGGGTCCGCCGGCCCTATCATTAGCACCCGACCGGGGAGAGTGCTAATCGCGAAAGCGAGACCTCCCAGGCATTAACAGCCGATTTTCCAAGGAGTGTTGAACCATGAAGATCCGTCCGCTTCATGATCGTGTGATCGTCAAGCGCGAAGATGAAGAGCGCAAATCACCCGGCGGCATCGTGATCCCTGATACCGCTGCCGAAAAGCCCATCCGCGGCAAGATCGTCGCAGTCGGCAAAGGCAAGATTCTCGAGAACGGGAACGTCCGTCCGCTCGACCTTAAGGTCGGCGACAAGATCCTGTTCGGCAAGTACGGCGGAACCGAAGTCAAGGTCGACGGCGACGAGCTCCTCGTGATGCGCGAGGAAGACGTCATGGCCGTGATCGAAAAGTAAGAGGACTAGTACACATGGCAGCCAAGGAAGTCAGATTTTCAGACGACGCGCGCACCCGCATGGTCCGCGGCGTCAACCTGCTCGCGAACGCCGTCAAGGCGACGCTGGGCCCGAAGGGGCGCAATGCCGTGCTCGAGAAGAGCTTCGGCGCCCCGACCATCACCAAGGATGGCGTTTCGGTCGCAAAAGAGATCGAGCTGAAGGACAAGTTCGAGAACATGGGCGCGCAGATGGTCAAGGAAGTCGCATCGTCGACTTCCGATGAGGCCGGTGACGGCACGACCACGGCGACCCTGCTCGCACAGGCGATCATCCGTGAAGGCATGAAGGCCGTCGCCTCGGGTATCAACCCGATGGACGTCAAGCGCGGCGTCGACCTGGCCGTGACGGCCGCGGTCGAAGAGCTCAAGAAACTCTCCAAGCCCTGCAAGGACTCGAAGGCCATCGCCCAGGTCGGCACGATCTCGGCGAACAGCGACGAGGCCATCGGCAAGAAGATTGCTGAGGCCATGGAGAAGGTCGGCAAGGAAGGCGTGATCACGGTCGAAGAAGGCTCGGGCCTCGAGAATGAACTCGAAGTCGTCGAGGGAATGCAGTTCGATCGCGGCTACCTGTCGCCGTATTTCATCAACAGCGCGCAAAACCAGACCAGCGAACTCGAGGGCCCGTACGTCCTCCTGTACGACAAGAAGATCTCGAACATCCGCGAGATGCTGCCGCTGCTCGAGAATATCGCCAAGGCGGGGAAGCCGCTCCTGGTCGTGGCCGAGGACGTCGAAGGCGAAGCGCTCGCGACGCTCGTGGTCAACACGATCCGCGGCATCGTCAAGGTCTGCGCCGTCAAGGCGCCGGGCTTCGGCGACCGTCGCAAGGAAATGCTCAAGGACATCGCGATCCTGACCGGCGGCACCGTGATTGCTGAGGAAGTGGGCCTGTCGCTCGAAAAGGCGACGCTCAACGACCTGGGCAAGGCCAAGAAGATCATCGCCGACAAGGAAAACACGACGATCATCGACGGCGCCGGCAAGCCTGCCGAAATCAAGGGCCGGATCGAGCAGATCCGCCGCCAGATCGAGGAAGCCACTTCCGACTACGACAAGGAAAAGCTGCAGGAGCGCGTCGCAAAGCTCTCCGGCGGTGTCGCCGTGATCAAGGTCGGCGCGGCCACCGAGATCGAGATGAAGGAAAAGAAGGCACGTCTCGAGGACGCACTGCACGCCACGCGCGCGGCGGTCGAGGAGGGCGTGGTGCCGGGCGGCGGCGTCGCGTTTATTCGCGTGCAGAAGTCGCTCGACAAGCTCACCGGCATCAACGAAGACCAAAATGTCGGCATCCGCATCCTGACGCGCTCCATCGAGGAGCCGCTGCGCCAGATCGTGCAGAACGCCGGTGAAGACGGCTCGGTCGTGCTCGCCAAGGTCCGCGAGGGCAAGGGCAGCTTCGGCTACAACGCCGCGACCGGCGAGTACGGCGACATGATCGAGATGGGCATCCTGGACCCGACCAAGGTCACGCGCCTGGCGCTCCAGAATGCGGCATCCGTCGCCGGCCTGTTGCTGACGACCGAGGTGATGGTGGCCGAGGCTCCGAAGGAGGAGCACGACCATCCGTCGCCGGGCGGCGGCATGGGCGGCATGGGTGGAATGGACATGTAAGGCCGCAAGGCATTACGTTCGAAAGCCAAGGGCCCGGGAGGCGACTCCCGGGCCCTTTGCATTTGAAGCTAGACTCGTGTCGTGCACGTTTCGCTCGACGCATCGGCTGCGCTCCGCAATCGCGCGGGCGAATTGCTGGCTCGCTGGCATGACGCCGGCGGCGACGCATCGAGTCTGCCGCCCACGATTGCCTCCGAAGTCGAATGCGTTTTCGGGGCGAGCGAATTCGTCGCCGAGGCCGCCATCCAGCAGCCGGCGCTGCTCGAGACCCTTGCGCTCGCGGGCGATCTGGAGCGGCAACGGGCGCCCGGTGACATTGCCGGCCTTGCAAACACGCTCCTGGCCGATGGCAGCGATGAAGCCGCGTTCATGGACTTGCTGCGGCGCTTGCGTCGCCGCGAACTCGTGCGCATTGCCTGGCGCGACATCTCGGGCCGGGCCGCACTCGCGGAAACGCTCAGCGACCTCTCCGCGCTCGCCGATGCTGCCATCGTTACGGCACTCGCATTCGCATCGCGTGCGCTCGGCGAGCGCTACGGCACTCCGCGCTCGCCCCGGGGCGACGCGCAGGAGCTTATCGTCATCGGGATGGGCAAGCTGGGCGGCGGCGAGCTCAATTTCTCCTCCGACATCGATCTCATCTTCCTGTTTCCGGAAAGCGGCGAAACCGACGGGCCCCGGCCGGTTTCGAACGAGGAATATTTCACGCGGCTGGGCCAGGGACTGATCCGGCTGCTCGACCAGCGGACGGCCGAAGGATTCGTGTTCCGTGTGGATATGCGCCTGCGACCGCTCGGCGAGCCTGGGCCGCTCGTCATGAACTTCGGCGCGTTCGAGGACTACCTGCAACAGCACGGTCGCGACTGGGAGCGCTATGCCTGGGTCAAGGCCCGCGCGGTCACGGGTGTTGCGAAGTATCGCGGGCTTTACGATGAGGTCGTGCGGCCCTTCGTATATCGCCGCTATCTCGACTTCGGTGTGTACGAAAGCCTGCGGGAGATGAAAGCCATGATCGCGCGCGAGGTGGCGCGGCGCGAGCTGCAGGATGACGTCAAGCTCGGGCCGGGCGGCATCCGCGAGATCGAGTTCATCGTGCAGTCACAGCAGCTGATCCGCGGCGGCGCGGAGCCTGGCTTGCAGACTGCATCGCTTCAGGCGGCCCTGCCGCGCCTTGCCGGGGCGAAGCTACTGCCGGCGACGACCGTCGCCGGACTGCGCGAGGCCTACGAATTCCTGCGCCGCGTCGAAAACCGGCTTCAGATGGTCGAAGACGCGCAGACCCATGCGCTGCCCGCCGATGTGCTCGGCCGCGCGCGCCTGGCGGCGGCGATGGGCCATCCGGAGTGGGAGGCGTTCAGCGGCAAGCTCGAAACGCAGCGCGCTGCCGTCAGCGCGCATTTCGCAAACGTCGTACTCGGCCGCGGGAGTGCGGGGGACCCTCCGCCAGCCGCGCTGCTCGAGTCGCTATGGGCCGCCGAGCCTGCGCGCGAGCGGATTGCCGGCGACATCGCGCAATTCGGGTTCACGGATGCCGAGGCCGCTGCCCGTGTCCTGCTCGAGTTGCGCCAGTCCGCGTACTTCAGGCGTCTCGACGAACACGGCAGACGGCGGCTCGCGACCCTGCTGCCGCGGATCCTCCGGCAAACCGATCGCCTGGAGGTGCTGACGCGTCTGCTCAGCATCATCGAGGCGATCGGCGGTCGCACCGCGTATCTCGCGCTGCTCAACGAGAATTCGCAGGCGCTCGGGCGGCTGGTGCAGATCTGCGGCCTCGGCGACTTCCTCGCGCAGCAGGTGGCCGCGCATCCGCTCCTGCTCGACGAACTGCTCGATTCGCGCGTGTTCGAGGCGCTGCCGGACCGTGCCCAATTCGGACAGGAACTCGCTGCGCGGCTCGAGCACGCGGGCTCCGACGACGAGCAGCGCGTGGATGCGCTCCGGCATTTCCGCCGTGCTGCGACGTTTCGCGTCGCGATGCTCGACCTGACCGGCCGGCTGCCCTTGATGCAGGTCAGCGACCGGCTCACGGACGTTGCCGAATTGATCCTCGAAAAAGCGCTTGCGCTCGCCTGGCAGCACACGGTTGCACGCTATGGCGAACCTCAGGCCCGGGTCGCGATTGCAGGCTACGGGAAGCTCGGCGGCATGGAGCTCGGTTACAGCTCGGATCTTGACCTCGTCTTTCTTCACGAATCAGCGGGCGCGGTCGAGAACGAGGTCTTCTTCCTGCGGCTCGCGCAGCGGCTCGTTCACCTGCTGACCGTCCACACGGCCGCCGGGCGGCTCTACGAGGTGGACGTGCGGCTCCGCCCCTCCGGCAAGGGTGGCCTCGCATTCACGCAAATCGGCGCGTTCGAGGACTACCAGCGCCGCGAAGCCTGGACCTGGGAACACCAGGCGCTGCTGCACTCGCGCTGGGTCGCGGGTGATTCGGGGCTGGGCGCCGAATTCACGCGCGTAAGGCGCGCCGTGCTCATGGATGCCGTCAAGCGGGTGACGCTTCGTGACGACATCGTCGCGATGAGGGAACGCATGCGAGCGGGCCACGGCGCGACGCGGGAGGGATTCTTCGACCTCAAGCAGGATCGAGGCGGCATCGCGGACATCGAGTTCCTGGCCCAGTACTGGGTTCTCCGCGACGCGCACCGGTATCCGCCGCTCGCGGAGTTTGCGGATACGATCCGGCACCTCGAGTCCGTCGGGTCGGCGGCCCTCGTCGATCACCGGATCATCGACCGGCTGGTGGATGCCTACCGGAGCTACCGCCAGGCTGCGCATCACCTGTCGCTGGAACAGCGGCCGGCGGTCGTCGAGGCCGCGGCATATGCGGCGGTGAGGGCGCAGGTGTCGGCGATCTGGGAACAGGTGATGGTCGCGGGCACGAACCCGGCGCCGCTATAATCGTCGCGTGTCCCAATCGAGCGAATTGCTGCCCCCGAACGCACGCGAACGCTACGAAGTGACGCCGGCCGACCTGCCGCTTTCCTGCCCGATGCCCGCGATGTCGCTCTGGAACAGCCACCCGAGGGTCTACCTCCCGATCGAGGCGACGGGCTTCGCGAAGTGCCCGTATTGCAGCGCCGAGTACGTGCTGGCCCGCTGATCGCCGATGTTCCAGCGGCTCGCAATTGACCGCGGCGCAGTCCTGTTTGATGCCGATCGTGTCGCCAGGCCGGGCGCTCAGCTGTTCGATCGCGATTACTGGCGTGCCCAGGGGGCATTGACGGAGCGGGCCGGCGGGCGCGGTTCAGTCGATTTCATCGAAGACGATGGCCGTCATTGGGTCATGCGCCGGTACCTGCGCGGTGGAATGGCGGTACTGGTCGCCCACGACCACTTCCTGTTCCTGGGCGAGGAACGGACTCGGTCGTTCCGCGAGCTCCGACTGCTCGGGGCGCTCAGGCAGCGTGATCTTCCGGTCCCGGTTCCCGTGGCCGCCTGTTACTGCCGCAAACTCCTGACGTACTCCGCCGCGCTGATCACGGAGCGGCTGCCCGCCGCACGTCCGCTGTCGGAGGTACTCGCGGCCGGGAGCATGGACGACTCGCGCTGGGCGGCAATCGGCGGCTGCCTGCGGCGCTTTCACGATGCCGGCGTGCAGCACGTGGACCTTACCGCGCACAACATCATGCTCGGCCGGAACGGCGAGATCTGGATTCTCGATTTCGATCGCGG
The DNA here is from genome assembly GCA_963775415.1 of uncultured Gammaproteobacteria bacterium. GTDB lineage: Bacteria > Pseudomonadota > Gammaproteobacteria > Steroidobacterales > Steroidobacteraceae > SCUD01. Next base: position 286,428 of record CAVZIO010000002.1, on the reverse strand, counting down.
CCGGCTGCGGGAGCCCGGTTCCTGGCGTGAGCGCGTGCTCGACCGGCTCGGGCGAAGCCTCACGAAGATCTGCAATGGCCGGATCGAATGGCAGCGCGGTTTCGCGCTCCTTCGCCGTGCCCACGACGCCTGAACCACAATGGGCTACCTCTACAATGTGCTGATCTATCTTGCGGCGCCGTTCGTGATTCTGGTCCAGCTGTGGCGCAGCCTTCGCGATCCCAGCTATCGGGAACGGATAGGCGATCGCCTGGGTTTCGGTCCGCCAATCGCGGGCCCGACGATCTGGATCCACGCGGTGTCGGTCGGCGAGGTCCAGGCAGCGCAACCGCTCGTCGCGCAGCTTCGCAAGAGGCACCCGGGCTACAAGATGCTGCTGACGACCGTGACCCCGACGGGCGCGGCGCGCGTCCGGCTCCTGTTCGGCGACCATGTCGAGCTTCGCTACGTGCCGCTCGACCTGCCCGGTTCGGTCAAGCGCTTCTTCGACCGCGTGGAACCTAAGCTTGCGATGATTCTCGAAACCGAGTTGTGGCCGAACCTGTATGCCGAATGCGGGCGCCGGGGCATTCCGCTCGTGCTCGCGAGCGCGCGGATTTCCCCGCGCTCGGTGGGCAAGTACCGCCGGCTCGTATCGCTGTTCCGCAAGACGCTTTCGCACGGCATCGTCATCGCAGCCCAGAGCGAAACCGACGCCGAGCGATTCAAGTCGATCGGAGCGACACCCGAACGTACGGTGATCACGGGTAACATCAAGTTTGATTTCCAGCCGCCGCCAGGCATCGAGGCGCTGGGCCTGCGCTGGCGCGAGCAGAATGCGCCCGGGCGGCCGGTCTGGGTGGCGGGCAGCACGCATGAGGGCGAGGAGGCGATTGTTCTCGACGCGCATCGCATCGTCTTGAAGACCTTCCCCGATGCGCTCCTCGTGCTCGTGCCGCGCCATCCGCAGCGCTTCGACCACGTGCGCGACCTGCTTGCAAAGCGCAACGACCGATCGGCAAATCGCTCTTCGCGAGCGGCGCTGTCACCCCGGACCAGCGTGCTGCTCGGCGACACCATGGGCGAGCTCATGATGTTTTATGCGGCCTCCGACGTCGCCTTCGTGGCGGGCAGCCTCGTTCCGGTCGGTGGGCACAACCTGCTCGAGCCCGCTTCCGTCGGGCGTCCGGTGCTGACGGGACCCCACAATTTCAACAGCGAAGAGATAGTCCAGCTCTTGATGGATGCGGGCGCCGCATACATCGTTTCCAACACCGCACAGCTCGCACACGCAGTGTCGGAACTGCTTGATGCTTCGGAGCGCCGCGCGGTGATGGGCGCGGCCGGCAGGGCCGTGCTGGATGCCAACCGCGGAGCGCTCGACCGCCTGCTGACACTCGTTGACCCGCTGCTCGAATGATGGAGTACCTGGATTGAAAACCGACCTGCGACTGGCCGCCCCCTATGATGCGGACGCCCTGGAGGCGCTCGCCACTCAATTCGGTTCGCCCCTGTTCGTGATTGACTGCGAAGCGCTGCGCCGCCAGTACCATGCGCTCGTCGGGGCGCTGCCCGGCGTAGACATCCACTACGCGCTGAAGCCGCTGCCGGACCGGACGGTGGTGCAGGTACTTGCGCGCGAGGGCTCCTGGTTCGACCTCGCGACCAATGGCGAGGTCGACCTGGTGCGCGACGCCGGCATCCCGGCTTCGCGATGCGTACACACGCACCCGATCAAGCGCGGCTCCGATATTCGCCACGCGCTGGACTGCGGCATCACGATCTTCGTTGTCGACAATGCCGAGGAGATCGCGAAATTCGTCGCCTGCCGCGAGCGCGTGCGCCTGCTGCTGCGTATTTCTTTCCGGAATCCCGATACAGTCATCGACTTGTCGCGCAAGTTCGGCTGCGACACGGACGCGGCGCTCGGCCTTATCGAGCACGCGAACCGAAGCGGCCTGCGCATCGCGGGACTGTCGTTTCACGCCGGCTCGCAGCTCCACAGGCCCGACAAGCATGTCGAGGCCATCGACACCTGCGGGCGCCTGATCGTGGAAGCCGCCGCGCGCGGACTGCCGCTGCTCGAAGTGCTCGACATTGGCGGTGGCTTTCCAATCGACTACCTCGAGCCGGCGCCGGACATCCGGTCTTTTTGCAAGCCGATCCGGGAAGCGATCGCGCGGCTGCCGGGAGGACTGCGCGTGATTGCCGAACCCGGCCGATTCATCTGCGGTCCCGCGGTCATCAGCATCGCCACGGTCATGGGGCGCGCACAGCGCGAGGGGCGCTGGTGGTACTACCTCGATGACGGCATCTACGGCACGTTCAGCGGACAGCTATACGACAAGATGCGCTTTCCGATCGAGCCGCTGCGCGGCGCGGAACGGCCGCGTGAGCCCTGTGTCATCTCGGGACCGACCTGCGACAGCCTCGATGTCGTGGCGGAGGACATCCCGATGCCCGTGCTTGAAATCGGTGAGCACCTGGTCGCGCGGCAGATCGGTGCTTACACGATGGCCTGCGCGACCGACTTCAACTTTTTTCCGAAAGCGAAGGTGATCGCGGTCAATGTCGAACCTTAAGGCCTGTGTCGCCAGCTGCATCCTTCTGATGCCCGCGCTTGCGGCATCGAATGAGCAGCACAGGTTGGTGCTCCGGAACACACACACGGGCGAGGAGCTCGACACGACCTACCGCGTTGCCGGACAGCTTCAGCCTTTCGAAGCGGGTCGCCTCGACTGGATCTTCCGCGACCATCGGGCAGGGAGCGTGCTGCCGATCGATGCGCGGCTTTTCGACCTCCTGCATGAACTGGCCGCATCGGCCGGTGTCGAGCCACGCTACGAGATCATATCGGGCTACCGGTCGCCCGCAACGAATGCAATGCTCGTGAAGGCAAGCGACGGCGTTTCTTCGCGCAGCCTGCACATGGAAGGCAAGGCCATCGACATCCGGCTCGTCGGATTTCCGCTCGCGAAGTTGCGCGATCTCGCGCTCGCGAAGGGAGTGGGCGGTGTCGGCTATTATCCGGGCCCGGATTTCGTGCACCTGGACGTCGGGCGAGTGCGACGCTGGTAATGAACACCTCCATTCATCGCCGGGTCGATTCGCTGCGGGCCGGCAATGACCCGACGTTCGTCGCCCGGCTCAGTTCCGGCTGGGCGGTGCTCGGCGAGGAGCAGTTTCTGCCCGGCTATTGCCTGTTGTTGCCCGATCCCGTCGTGCCGACGCTGAATTCCCTGACCGGCGCCGATCGCGCCGCGTTTCTCGCGGACATGGCGGCCCTAGGCGACGCAGTACTGTCCGTCACCCATGCAGTGCGCATCAACTACGCGATTTTCGGCAACCAGGACCCGGCGCTGCATGCGCACGTGATTCCGCGGTATCACGATGAGCCGGCTGAGTTCGCGACTGCGCAACCGTGGGCGTATGACTGGTCCAAGGCGCCCGCGTTCGATCAGGAGCGGCATCGCGAGCTACGCGACCGGATTCACGCTCAACTGGGCAGGAACGCCTAGGCAGCTGCCGGCCATGCGAGTGATCTATTCTCCGCTGCACGCCCGCCATGACGGCGGTGTCGAATTGCATCGTGGCGCACTGGTGCCGAGCTTCGAATCGCCCATGCGCGCGCAGTACATTCTGGACGCCCTGCGTCGGGACGGTTTCGAAGTCCTGCCGCCGCGCGAACTGCCGGAGTCACGGTTGCTTGGCGTGCATGACGCCGACTTCGTGGAATTCCTGCGCGATGCTTACGCGCGCTGGGCCGAAGGCGGCCGGGGCGGCTCGATGCTGCCGAGCGGCTTTCCCGCGCGCGGGCTCCGGCGCGACCGCAGGCCGTCGGGCATCCATGGTGCGCTCGGCTACTACACTTTCGATGCCAGCACTCCGATCGTCGCCGGGACCTGGGACGCCGCGCTCGCGGCCGCTCGATGCGCGATGACCGCCGCGGCCCTGGTGGCCGAGGGCGATTCCGCGGCCTACGCATTGTGTCGTCCGCCGGGCCATCATGCCGGACGCGCCTTCTTCGGCGGCTACTGCTACCTCAACAATGCGGCGCTTGCGGCACAACATCTGCGGGACCACGGTTGCACTCGCGTCGCGGTACTCGACGTCGATTACCATCACGGCAACGGCACGCAGGAAATTTTCTGGGAACGAGACGACGTGCTCTTCGTGTCCCTGCATGCCACGCCCGAGTCGGAGTACCCGTATTTCCTGGGCTATGCGGACGAGCGCGGCGCGGGCCGCGGCGAGGGTCATACACTGAATCTGCCGCTGCCGCTCGGCACTCGCTGGCGCGAGTACCGGGCGGCGCTCGACGTGGCGATGGATGCGATCGGTCGCTACGCGCCGAACGCGCTGGTCATTTCGCTCGGCGTCGACACATTTGAGGCGGACCCGATCAGCGGATTCAAGCTGACGGGACCGGACTACGCGGAACTGGGGGCTCAGCTGGCGTCAGCCAGGCTGCCGACGGTGCTGGTGCAGGAAGGCGGATATGCGATCGCCGAGATCGGCGCCAACGTGGCGCGGGTGCTCAGCGCATTCGCCGGCTGCATTACACTCTGACGATGGCGGTCAGCGACGATTTCAGGGACTTCGTGATTGAGCAGCTCGGCCCGTCGGGCCGTGTCACTTCGCGCCCGATGTTCGGCGGTGTGGGACTTTACCTCGAGGGTCTGTTCTTCGCGCTGATTGACGACGACACTCTGTATTTCAAGACCGACGATTCGAACCGGGCGCGCTATGAGAAAGCGGGCTCCCGGCCCTTCTGCCCGTTTCCCGACAAGCCTGACAAGGCAATGGCCTATTGGCAGGTTCCCGCGGAAGCGCTGGAAGATGCCGAGGAACTCGCGAACTGGGCGCGCGAGGCGATGAGCGTTGCGCTCGCCGCTCGCACGAGGCGGCCGGCGCGTCGCCGCTCGAATGCCCGCGGGCGACCGGCGAGCGCGGCGTGTGAACGTGAGCCCGACTGGGAGCGGAAGTTCCGGCAGTTCGCCTCGGACCAGCCCGGCGCCGACGCGGGCCATGGCCTGATTCACCTGGAGCGTGTCGTCGCAACAGCGCTCCGGCTCGCTTTGGATGAGGGCGCGCGGACGGACGTCGTGCTGCCGGCCGCCTGGCTCCACGATTGCGTGCACGTCGCCAAGGATTCACCGGACCGCGCCCGGGCTTCGCGGCTCGCGGCGGATCATGCCGCGGGATTTCTGCGTGACGCTGGCTATCCGGAACAGCTGCTGGCCGATATCCGCCATGCGATCGAAGCGCACAGCTATTCGGCAGGGATTCCGCCGCGGACGATCGAAGCGAAAGTCGTTCAGGATGCGGACCGCCTTGATGCGCTTGGCGCGATCGGCATCGCGCGATGCATTGCCGTGGGCAGCGCGCTCGGGCGGCCGCTGTACGAATCGGATGACCCGTTCTGTTCGTCGCGTGCGCCGGACGATCGCGGATCATCCGTCGACCATTTCTATTCGAAGCTGCTGAATCTCGCAGCGACGATGCAGACCGCTGCCGGCCGGCGGGAAGCCGATCGGCGCACGGCATTCATCCGCGCTTTCATCGCCCAGCTCGCATCGGAGGTCGGGCCATGAGCCGGGGCGTCAGCGCGGCAGCCGCTCTCCTGAAACTGCGCGAAGGCAATGCGCGCTTCGCCGCCCATGCGCGCGGCACGGGAACGCTCCTGACCGCCGCGCGGCGCGCGAAGCTCACGGCGGCGCAGGAACCCTTCGCGATCGTGCTCGGCTGCTCGGATTCACGGGTGCCGGTCGAGATCGTCTTCAACCAGGGTCCGGGCGACCTTTTCGTCATCCGCGTCGCCGGCAATATCGTGGCGCCATCACTCATCGGCAGCGTCGAATTTGCGGCGGACCGGTTCGGCACGCGGCTCGTCGTGGTGATGGGCCATTCGTCGTGCGGTGCAATTGCCGCGACGATCGAGGAATTGCACCGCCCGACGGCGAATCAGTCGCCGAACCAGAAGGCGATCGTCGACTACATCCGCCCAGGCGTCGAGGAACTGGTGAAGGCGAAGGAATCGGAAGGAGCGCTTGCGGTGGAGCATGCGGCGATGACGGCCAACGTACTTGCGTCCGTCAATCAGCTCCGCCACGGTTCGTCGATCATCGAGGGACTCATCGACTCCGATGGGCTTGTCGTGATCGGCGCCTGGTATTCCCTCGAAACCGGAAAAGTCGAGTTCCTGGACGAAACCCTACCTCGCTAGCGCTGCGACGAAGCGCTCGGCATCGACGTTTCCGCCGCTGGCGACGATCGCCGTCGTGCGGTCGCGCAGCGGCAGCTTGCCGGCGAGCGCGGCGGCGAGTGCCACGGCGCCGCCTGGCTCGATCACGAGCCGCAGATGCCGGAATGCATAAGCCATCGCGATTTCGACGTCGACGTCGCTGACCGTGACGATTCCGGCCAGCAGATCGCGATTCAGCGCAAAGGTGAGCTTTCCCGGCGGCGACGATTGCAGAGCGTCGCAGATTGACCGGGCCTCGGGCGGATTCCTGAGCAGCTTGCCTGCGGCCAACGAGCGGCGCGTGTCGTCGAAGGCCTCGGGCTCGACGCCGTACACGGCGGCCTTCGGGGAGAGCGCGCGGATTGCAAGCGCCGATCCGCTGACGAGTCCGCCGCCGCTGCACGGCATCAGCACCTGGTCGGGCGGGAGCCCGAGCTCGCCGGCCTGCTGCATCAACTCGAGCCCCGTCGTTCCCTGGCCCGCGATCACCTGCGGATCGTCGAACGCCGGCACGAGCGTCGCGCCCTGGTCCACGGCAAGCTTCGCCGCGATCTCTTCGCGGCTTTCCCGCACGCGGTCGTAGAGGACGACTTCGGCGCCGAGCGCGCGCGTATTCTCGAGCTTGGCGCGAGGGGCATCGGACGGCATGACAATGGTCGCCCTGATGCCGAGCATCTTCGCCGCGGCGGCGACGCCCTGGGCGTGATTGCCGGAAGAGAATGCGACGACGCCTTTTTTCCGCTCGGCGTCGTTGAGCTGCACGAGTCGGTTATATGCGCCGCGGAACTTGAACGATCCGGTGACTTGAAGCGATTCGAGCTTCAACAGTATCCGGCCACCCGTCAGTTCGTCGAGCGGCGTCCCGGCGAGCAGCGGCGTACGCCGCGCAACGCCTTCAAGCCTTTTTGCCGCGGCTTGCACGTCTCCGAAAGCGGGCAGCCGGTTCGATTCGTGCTCGGCGTTCATCGAATGCTATGTTACGCCGCATGCAGGGCAGCGCGCGCGTGATCGATCCGGTCTGGTTGCCTTGTGCGGCCCTGGTCGGCGTGACGGCGCTCGTCTGGTTCAAGCTTTACGCAGACCGCCTCGGTGAGATGCGCGCGAAGCGGATCGACCCGCAGGCGCTGTCTACGGTGCGCGCCGCGACGGGCCAGCTCGAGAGCACTCAGGCGGCCGACAATTTCCGGAACCTCTTCGAAGTGCCGGTGCTCTTTTATCTTCTCTGCGTTGCGATCGTCCTGACCGGCGGTTCTACGCCGGGGCTGGTCACCGCGGCATGGAGTTACGTGGTGCTGCGCGCACTGCACAGCGTGATCCACGTGACTTACAACCGTGTGGTGCACCGCTTCTTCGCGTACGTGGCGAGCACGCTGCTGCTGTTTGGCATGTGGATTGCATTTTTTGCGAGGATCCTGCAGTGACCGATTTCGAAGGACGCTGTCTCTGCGGCGCGGTCCGGTTTGCGATCACGCCGCCGACGCTTTTCTTCGCGCACTGCCATTGTCACTATTGCCGTGATGCGCATAGCGCGGCATTCGTCAGCTGGGTCGGTGCCTCCGAAGCGCGATTCCGGTATTTGTCAGGCTCGTCGGAGCCGAAGTGGTATCAGTCGTCGCAGCAGAGCCGGCGGGGATTCTGCGCGCGTTGCGGCACGACGCTTTTCTTCGCATCGACGATTTGTCCCGGCGAGATCCACGTTGCGCGGCCGGCAATCCAGGGTCCCATTGATCGCGAGCCGCAGTGCCACGTTTTTTACGATCAGCATGCCGACTGGATCGAAGTGGCCGATGGCTTGCCCCGGTATGCGAGCGACGAGCCGGGGCTTCAGAAATACCGGGCTGTGACGAAAAATCCAGGCTGAAAATCTCTGTAACCGCTTGCTTTAGATGGTGTTTCTGGTAGGATACTGTATATAACAACAGCCTGCTGGAGACCGCCATGGAAGGGGAGTTTTCGTCGGTTTCGACCGCGGATCTGGTCGATCAGATTACGACGCTCGCGGGTCATCTGAACGCCGCCCACGCGCGATTCCTGGTGCTGATCGCCGAGCTCGACCGGCGGCATGGCTGGGCGGAGTGGGGCGTGAAGTCCTGTGCGCACTGGCTCAATTGGAAGTGTGGCATCGGCTTGGGAGCGGCACGCGAAAAGGTTCGCGTGGCTCAAGCGCTTGGCAAGCTGCCGCGGATCGCGGAAGCGATGGCGGAGGGCCGGGTCAGTTACGCCAAGGCTCGGGAACTGACCCGCGTGGCGGATGCGTCGAACGAGGATTACCTCCTCAACATTGCGCTTTGCGGAACCGCGAGCCATGTCGAGCAGCTCGTGCGGGGGTACCGTCGCGCACTGGATGCAGCCGAGCTTTCGCGGGAGGCGGTCCAGCAGCGGGATCAGTCGCTTTGGTTTCACACAGAGTCTGATGGATCGATGGTGATCCGGGGCCGGGTGCCGGCCGAGATCGGGGCACTGTTCAGGAAGGCCCTCGAGGCGGCAGAGGACTCACTGCCGATCCCAAAAAACGTTCCGGCCGGAACGTTTTCGGACGATCTACACCGTTCCCGCAAGCGCCGGGTCGAGGCGCTCGCCGTGCTGGCCGAGAGTTTCCTCGCATCGGGCCCCCGGGAACTTACCGGAGGTGAACGCCAGCAGATCGTGGTGCACGTGGATGCCGAAACCCTGAAGCACAGTCATGCCGGCCGCTGCGAGTTGGAACACGGCCCTGCTATCGCATCAGAGACCGTAAGGCGGCTTGCCTGCGACGCGAGCGTCGTCGCGATCCTCGAAAACGAGCAGGGCGAGCCGCTCAACGTCGGTCGCAAGACCCGGACCATTCCCCCGGCCATTCGCCGGGCGCTGAATGCACGAGATAAGGGCTGCCGCTTCCCGGGATGCAACTTCAAACGCTTCGTCGATGGCCATCACGTCAAGCACTGGATCCAGGGCGGCGAGACGAGGCTTTCGAACCTCGTCACGCTCTGTCGCTTCCATCATCGGCTGGTGCATGAAGGGCAAGTCGAAGTTCAAATTCTCGACGACGGGGCGTTCCGATTCGTAAGACCGGATGGGGAGACCTTTGAGAGCCCCGCGCCGCGGTCAAGGGAGTGGACGGCCCCTGTTCACATCACGCCGCACACCGCAATCACCCGCTGGACCGGCGAGGCGCTCGACCACGAGCTGGCAATCAGCTGCCTGATGGAGCGAAGGGCGAAAAACGTTCCCGCGGAAACGTCATTGCTTTCTGGCAAGGTTGGCTAGCTCGGTCACTGGCTCCGAGCACTGCGGCCCGCGACAGAACATAGGCGACCGTGCCGTTCCGCGCTCGCTTGCCCGCGAGTGCCTCCGGTAGATCGTTCGTGTCAGAAGGAATCGCCAGAACCATGCGTTGCGGCACGTGACTTTGCGCAAGGGAGGCTGACCACGCGGCCGCTTCATCGGGCGCCCCGCGTATCACGACGATCTCGACCGGGTCCAGGAATTCCTCGAGTGCCGCCAGCATCGCAGCATGCGCCTGCGGCGAGCGCGCAAGCGACGGAAATCCGCCGCGCACTGCGGCTTCGGCCGAATCGAGGTAACGGGTTTCACCGGTCAGCCAGCCGAGGCGCGCGAGCGCCTGTGCCGCGACGCCGTTGCCGGATGGCATCGCATCGTCCGCGAAGCTCTTCGGGCGATGCAGCGGCGGATCTTCGCCTTCGGCGGTGAACCAGAAGCCGCCGCTCGCGCGATCCGGGAATTTCTCCAGCAGGGCGTCGGCGAGATCGCGGGCGAAATTGCAGGTCCGCGGCGCGAAACCGCGACTGCAGGAGCTCGAGCAGGGCATCGAGCAGGAAGGCGTGGTCGTCGAGATAGGCCGGGAATCGCGCGCCGCCGTCTTTCCATGCGGCGTACAGCCGCCCGTCCCGCCAGCAGTTGCTGCGAAGAAAATCCACGGCTCGGCAGGCGGCATCGATATGGCTCGAATCGCGGAGGATGCGTCCGCTGATCGCGAGGCCGCGGATCATGAGGCCGTTCCAGGCGGTCAGGACCTTGTCGTCGAGTCCCGGCCGCACCCGTTGCTCGCGCGCGGCGAAGAGTTTCGCGCGCCCGGAATCCAGCAAAGCCGGCGTCGTCGGGCTCGATTTCCTCGAAACAATGCAGATGCCAGGCACCCTCGAAGTTCGGTGCGCGATCGAGCCCGTAGCGCCGTGCCGAGCACGCGAAACTCGTCCGGCGAGACAATCGACTCGACTTCGTCGCGCCGCCAGGCATAGAAGCGGCCCTCGTGCCCTTCGGAATCCGCGTCGAGAGCCGAATAGAAGCCGCCCTCCGGCGAGCGCATTTCGCGCAAGGCCCAGGAGGCCGTCGACTGTGCCGCTTCGCGCAGGACCCGGTCGCCGGTCGCGACCGCCGCCTGCGCACAGAGGGCGAGCAGGGGACCGTTGTCGTAGAGCATCTTTTCGAAATGCGGAATCATCCAGTAGGGATCGACCGAATAGCGGCAGAAACCGCCGCCCAGCTGATCGAAGATCCCGCCTTCCGCCATGCGCTTGAGGGTCCAGGTCGCCATGTGTATCGCCCTGGGGTCCCCGATGCGAAGCAGCAGCTCGATGCTCGCCGTGTGCGGAAACTTCGGCGCGGGACCGAATCCGCCATGACGCTCGTCGAACGCGGCCTCGAGGTCGCGGCGCGCCCGGACGATCGGCTCGCGTGTGATTTCGACGCCGGTCGCGGGAGCGGGCGGCACGAGATCGTCGAATACGCCGCGCAGCGCCGCATTCTGCGATTTCACGCTCGCGCGTTCGTCGCGATAGAAGCCCGCGACGCGTTCGAGCAGGTCGGTGAACGCCGGCATGCCGTAACGCGGCTGCTTCGGAAAGTAGGTGCCGCCGAAGAAGGGCGTGAGATCGTCGGGAGCGAGGAACATCGTGAGCGGCCAGCCGCCGCCGCGCTGCGTCAGGAGCTGGTGCGCGAACTGGTACACCTTGTCGAGATCCGGCCGCTCCTCGCGATCCACCTTCACGTTGACGAAAAGCCGGTTCATCACGGCGGCCGTCGCTTCGTCCTCGAAGGATTCGTGCGCCATCACGTGGCACCAGTGACAGGCGGAATAACCGATCGACAGCAGGATCGGTCGATCCACCTCTCTCGCCTTTGCTATCGCCTCCGCACCCCAGGGATGCCAGTCGACCGGATTCGCCGCGTGCTGCAGTAGATAGGGGCTCGATTCGTCCGCGAGGCGATTCATGGCGCTGACGCTGCGGTCGGGTAGAATTGCGGCCACTATAGCCGCTCCGTTCCCGCGCATGCCGAGCCTCCCCGAATCCGCCGCAGATGCCGGTGGCGCGTTGCCGCCGCTGCTGCTGAAACCCCAGGAGGAGCGCCGGCTCCAGGCCGGGCACCTGTGGATCTTCTCGAACGAGGTCAATGTCGGCGCAACGCCGCTCACGGCATTCGAGCCAGGCGCGCACGTGCAGGTCCTGTCGAGCAGCCGCCGCTTTCTCGGCTATGCCTACGTCAATCCGCGCACGCTGATCAGCGCGCGGCTTCTCGGCCGCGATCCGGAATACCCGCCGGGCAAGTCGCTGCTGGTTCATCGCCTGAAAGTCGCGCTCGCGCTCCGGAAGCGCCTTTACCACGTGCCGTTCTACCGGCTCGCCTTCGGCGAAGCGGACCTGTTGCCTGGCCTCGTCGTGGATCGCTACGGCGATGTGCTCGTCGCGCAGATCGGCACAGCCGGCATGGAAGCCATGAAGCCGGACATCCAGGAAGCGCTCATCAAGGTCGTGGCACCGAAAGCGCTCCTGTGGAAGAACGACTCGCCGATCCGCGAGCTCGAGGGGCTCGAGCGCAAGGTCGAGACCGCCTTTGGCGAAGTGCCGGATTTCGTCGACGTTCCTGAAGGCGGCGTCACGTACCGCGTGCCGCTTGCGGCCGGGCAGAAGACCGGCTGGTATTTCGACCAGGCCGCGAATCGCGCGATGCTGTCGCGCCACGTCCGCAATGCGCGCGTCCTGGATGTCTTCAGCTATTCCGGAAGTTTCGGACTGCAGGCAAAACGCGCGGGCGCGTCGGCCGTCACCTGCGTCGATTCCTCGGCTCGCCGCGCTCGATGCCGCGGCGGCAACCGCCGACGCGAACGGGCTCGACGTCGAATTGCTCCAGGGCGACGCTTTCGACACGCTCGAGGCTCTCGCCGCGGATCGAAGGCGATTCGACGTCGTCGTCGTCGATCCGCCGGCCTTCATCAAGCGGAAGAAGGATCACCCGAAGGGGCTTGCTGCCTACCGCCGTCTCAACCAGCTCGCGATGCAGGTCCTCGACCGTGACGGCCTGTTGTTGTCCTGTTCCTGTTCCTATCACCTCGCGCCGGGCGAACTGACCGATGCCGTCCAGCGCGCGTCGCGCCACCTCGGGCGATTCGCGCAGCTCGTCGTCGTCGGCAGCCAGTCGCCGGATCACCCCGTGCATCCGGCCATCGACGAGACCCGTTATCTTCGCGCCTTCCTGTTCCGCGTGACCGACTCATGCTGACCTATCCTGAAATCGACCCGGTCGCGCTTGCGATCGGCCCGGTCAAGGTGCACTGGTACGGGCTGATGTACGTGATCGGCTTCATCGCGGGCTGGTGGCTCGCGCGCCGGCGCGCCGCGGACCCGCGTTCGACCTGGAAACCGGTTGACGTCGACGACGTGATCTTTTTCGCCGCCGTCGGCGTCATTGGCGGCGGGCGCCTGGGCTGGATTCTTGTCTATGGGTTCGATGCGCTCCTGGCGGATCCGTTCGCGATCGTGCGAGTCTGGGAAGGCGGCATGTCCTTTCATGGCGGCCTGATCGGCGTCATGATCGCCGTGGCGATCTTCGCCAGGCGCCGCAGCCGCAAAGTCGCGGATGTGTTCGATTTCATGGCGCCGTTGCCGGCAATCGGGCTATTCGCGGGCCGCATCGGCAACTTCATCAACGGCGAACTCTGGGGCAAGCCGACGGACCTGCCCTGGGGCATGCTGGTGAACGGGAAAGTGCTGCACCCATCGCAACTGTACGAAGCGGCATTCGAGGGAATCGTGCTTTTCGCCATCCTGTGGTGGTTCACGTCGCAGCCGCGCCCGCGCATGGCGCCGGCGGGGCTGTTCCTGACGCTGTACGCGATATTCCGCTTCGGCGTGGAATTCGTCCGCGTGCCCGACCTGCATATCGGCTATCTCGCCTTCGGCTGGCTGACGATGGGGCAACTGCTGACCTTTCCGGTGCTCGCGGCCGGCATTTGGATGCTCGCCTGGGCGATGGGGCGTCGCGAGCCATCCGGGAATTACGCCTGATGCGCGCCTATCTCGACCTGATGCGGCACGTGCGGGAGCGGGGGCTCCGCAAGACGGATCGCACCGGCACGGGCACGCTGTCGGTGTTCGGCCATCAGCTGCGCTTCGACCTGGCCGCGGGATTCCCGCTCGTCACGACCAAGCGCCTGCACCTCAAGTCCGTCATCGAGGAGTTGCTCTGGTTCCTGCGCGGCGAGACCAGCGTGCGCCCGCTCCAGGAACGGGGCGTGACGATCTGGAACGAGTGGGCAGACGCGGACGGCGAACTCGGCCCGGTCTATGGCCGGCAGTGGCGCGCCTGGCCCGCGGCCGATGGGCGCCACATCGACCAGATCGCGCGGGTGATCCACCAGCTGCGGCATGAACCGGATTCGCGCCGCATCATCGTCAGCGCATGGAATGTCGGGGAGCTGGAAAAGATGGCGCTTGCGCCCTGCCACGCGTTCTTCCAGTTCTATGTCGCAGGTGGACGGCTCTCCTGCCAGGTCTACCAGCGCAGCGCCGACATCTTCCTCGGCGTGCCGTTCAACATTGCGTCCTATGCGCTGCTGACCCACATCCTGGCGCAGCAGTCCGACCTTGCGGTCGGCGATCTCGTCTGGACGGGCGGTGACTGCCACCTGTACCTGAACCACCTGCCGCAGGCGGACATCCAGCTTGCGCGCCAACCCCAGCAAGCGCCGAAACTCGCATTGCTTCGGCGGCCGGCCGACATCGCGGAGTACGAGTTCGGCGATTTCCGGGTCGACGGCTACGAGCCGCTTGCAGCGATCCGCGCGCCCGTCGCGGTCTGAGCGGCGGCCATGACGCGGCCGCCGGTCGCGATCGTCGCGATGGCCGACAACGGCGTGATCGGGCGTGGCAACGGCCTGCCCTGGCACCTGCCCGACGACCTGCGACGCTTCAAGTCGCTGACCATGGGTCACGCGATCCTCATGGGCCGGCGCACCTTCGAATCGATCGGCCGCGCGCTTCCCGGACGGCTGAATCTCGTCCTGACGCGAAATCCCGCATGGCAGGCACCCGGCTGCCAGGTTGTGGGCACGCCTCTGGCTGCAATCGCGGCCGCAGGCGACTCGGAGCTGTTCGTGATCGGTGGTGCAGAAGTCTTTTCGATTTTCTGGCCGCAGGTGCGTCGCCTCGAGCTGACCGAAGTCCACGGCGACATCGAGGGCGATACGCGGCTCGAAGGATTCGACCGGCGGCAATGGCGCGAGACATTCCGGGAAGACCATGCCGCGGACGAACGGCACGCCTGGCCGTTCAGCTTCGTCACGCTCGAGCGGCGTTGAGTTCGCTCTCGATCAGGGTCACGGCGCGCCAGCAATCCTCGTAGTTGTTGTAGAGCGGCGCCGGCGCGAGGCGGATGACGTCGGGTTCGCGCCAGTCGCAGGTCAGGCCGCGCGCGAGCAGGCGATCGAACAGGGCGCGTCCCTTGCCGCGCGTATCGCGCAGGCGGACCGAGAGCTGCGCGCCGCGCAGATGGGCCTCCCGCGGCGTGAGGATTTCGATGCGATCGCCGAGGCGCTCCTCGAGCTGGCGCTCGAGCCAGGCGGTGAGCGCGATCGAACGCGCCCGCAAGGCCGGTAGGCCCGCATCGGCGAACAGCGCGAATGAGGCCTGCAGCGGCACCATTCCGAGCAGCGGGTGATTGCTGACCTGCCAGCCGGCGGCGCCGCGATAGGGCCGGAAGTCCGCCGCCATCTCGAACCGCGTCTCGAGGTCGTTGCCCCACCAGCCGGCGAGCCGCGGCGCCTTCGAGCCGAAATGCCGCTCGTGCACGAAAGCGCCGGCCGTCGCGCCTGGCCCGCCGTTCAGGTACTTGTAGGAACACCACACCGCGAAGTCGGCATTCCAGTCGTGCAAAGCGAGCGGAACATTGCCGATCGCGTGCGCGAGGTCGAAACCGATGGCGGAGCCTGCGCGATGCGCGGCTTCCACGAGTGACTTCAGGTCGAGCAGTTGCCCGGTCAGGTACTGGATGCCGGGCAGCAGCACGAGCGCGAGACGCGGGCCCTGGCGTTCGATCTCCGCGACGAGGTCCTCGTGGCGCAGCAGTTGCTCGCCGGCTCGCGGCGCAACCTGGACGAAGGACGATGCGGGATCGTGTCCGTGCCAGCCGATCTGCGACACCGCGGCGTAACGATCCGAGGGAAACGCGCCGTGCTCGATCAGGATCACATGCCGCTCGCGCGTCGGCCGGTAAAAGCTCGCCATCAGGAGATGCAGGTTGATCGTCAGCGAATTCATGACGATCACTTCGGGAATCCTGGCGCCTGCCAGCAGGGCGGCTGTCGGCGCCAGCCGTTCATGCAGGTTCAGCCAGTCGGCGCCCGGGTCGTGGTAGCCCCGCACGCCCAATTCGCGCCATTCGGCCATGAAGTGCATGACGTCGTCGGCGGCAAGCCGCGGCTGGAGCCCGAGCGAGTTGCCGCAGAGATAAATGACCGGTGCGCCGCCTGCAGTCCGCGGGAAATGGAATGCACCGCGGCGCGATGCCGAGACCGGGTCGGCAGTATCGAGTGCGAGCGCCGCTTCGAGCGGGGTGCCGTCCGTCATTCGGCGTGCACCGCGTACAGGAGCGGCCGGCATGGCGCCGCATCGCTGAGAAAGGCGGGAATCTGGAGATCGAGAAGGTATAGGCCGTCCGCGATCTCCGGTGCGATCCAGGCGAGTTCAGTGATGGTCGCCCGGGGCCGCTTCGCCTCGCGTGACTGCCGCGAGCCGGGCGGCAGCCCGAAGAACGTGCGATGCGCGGTGAGCCGCCCGCCGTCCGCGGCACGATCCGCCGACGGCAGGTCGAGCACCAGGTGCTCGATGCCTTGCTCCACGAGCCAGGCGGCAGCCTGCCGGGTGAGAAAAGGCGCGGGCGAGGGACCCCGATAGGACCGCAAGGGTCCTTCGTCGTCTCGGAGAGTCCGGACGACCAGGGCCGAGGGAACGGGTCCCGGATGGCGGGCGAATGCCGCCGCAATCGCTGCGGCCGTGACGAGGCGGTCGCCTGCCGCGGGTGGCGGATCGCTGTCTTCCGTCGTGTCACCGGCAGCCACGGGTTCGATCGAAACCAGGAGCGCAAGCAGGACGCCGCCTCGGATCCGCTCCGAAACGGCGACGCGATCGTCGGTGACATGGCCGATGCATTCGGTATGCGTGCCGTTGCAATGAGGGGCAAGCGCGACGAGTTCGCAATTGCAGCTTCCGTTCGCAAAGAGCGGGCGCGAGGTCGCCGCGGGCGCATCGAAGCAGGAAGGCTGCGGACCCGCAAAATCCAGCGGTATTGCGATCGAACGGGGCCTTGAAAAGTCGGCCCGGAGCCGACGTCCACCGGCCTCGAATCGCATGACGGTCATCGTGTCATTATAGTCACCCGATGGAACCCGACAGCCTGCGTCCGGTCTGACGTACTGAACCGTTGACAGGAGCCTTTTGAAATGGCGTCGCGTGCCGGAATCGTGATGTGCGCCTTGCTGGCCGCAACAACGGCCATGGCGGACGACAGCCTGCCGACCGAAGAGGCCGCAGCCTGGACGATGCACGAGGTGGACTTCCAGTACATGGGGTTCACGACCCGCTACACCTGCGGCGGACTGAAAAGCAAGGTCAAGCTATTGCTGAAGCATCTCGGCGTGCGCGAGGACGTCAAGATCCTCGAGCGCGGCTGCGAGTTCGGCTACCAGAAGGTTGCCGATTTTCCGCGCCTGAAGATCACTTTCTGGGCGCCTGGAATTCCGAAGCCCGGTGACCGCAACGTGGGCGAGCCCGTGCTCGGCGTCTGGAAACCGGTCGTCATCAAGCGCAATTCCCCGAAGGGCCTCGACATGGGCGATTGCGAGCTCGTGGAGATCTTCCACGACCGCGTCATGCCGAAATTCCTCACGCGCTCGATCGAGGGCGACATCAATTGCATTCCGCACCAGCTGGTCGGCAACCGGATCGACCTGCGATTCGATGTGCTGACGGGCCTGCGGTCGGTCGACAACGCGCCGCCCCAGAGCCAGAGCCTGATGCAGAATCAGAGCCCGTGACACGGCAGCATGACCGGCTCCTCGTCCCGATCCAGCCTGAGCGCGCAGAGCGAGCCTCCCCAGACGCAACCCGTATCGAGGCAACGCAAGCCGGGCTCCGACAGGTAGCCGAGCGCCGACCAGTGCCCGAACACGAGGGCGTCGTCCTTCGTCGCGCGCGCGGCGTGCCGGAACCAGGGGATCGCATTCGCCGGGGCGTCCGTGACCGGACCCTTGAGCGCGAGCAGGAGCCTTCCGTCGCTGTCGACAAAGCGCAACCGCGTCAGGCAGTTGACTGAAAAACGCAGCCGCTCGACCCCCTTGAGCGCGGGCGACCAGCGGTCGGGCTGATCGCCATACATCTCGCCGAGCAGGCCGGCCGCGTCCTGCCTGAGCGCGTGCTCGACTTCCTTTGCGCGTTTTTCGGCCTGTGCGAGTGTCCATTGCGGCGGCAGCCCGGCATGTATCAACGTCCAGCCGAGCGCCCGGTCGCGATGCAGCAGGGGTCGCGATCCGAGCCACGCGAGGAGCTCGGCGGAATCCGGCGCGTCGAGCACCGCCTCTAGCCCGGGCTCGCGCCGTCGTACGGTCCTGGGCGCCCAGGCCATCGCGAGCAGGTGCAGGTCGTGATTGCCGAGCACGACTGTCACGCAGGGACCGAGGGCACGCACTTCACGCAGCACCGCGAGGGATTCCGGCCCGCGATTGACAAGGTCGCCGGTGAGCCACAGCCGGTCGCGCGACGGATCGAAACGAAGGCGCGCGAGCAGGGCCATGAACTCCGCATGGCAGCCTTGCAGGTCGCCGACGGCGTAATGGGCCAACGAGGTGTCCTAGTGGATCGTGCCGGGAATCGCGAGCGTGAATGGCGCGATCGGTGCGTCGAACTTCACACCATTGTCGGCCAGCATCTGATAGGAGCCCTGCATCGAGCCGACCGGCGTCTCGAGCACCGCTCCGCTCGTGTAGCGGAAGCCCTGCCCCGGCATCAGGTGCGGTTGTTCGCCGACGACGCCTTCGCCGCGCACTTCCTGCACCTTGCCGTTGGCGTCGGTGATGACCCAATGCCGGGTGAGCAGCTTCGCGGGCACCGTGCCGCGATTGCGGATCGTGATCGTGTAGGCAAACACGAAACGGTTTTCCTCGGGATCCGACTGGTCCTCGAGATAGCGTGTGTCGACGTTGACCGTGATCAGGTTGTCGTCCGATTCCGCCATGTCCGGCACCTAGCGCAGCCGGACGGCCAGCACGTCGCAGGGCGCGGCATGCAGCACCGTGTCTTCGGTGAAATTGACGAGAATCGACGGGCCGCGGCGCTCGCGGCTTCCGAGCACGATCAGGTCCGCCTGCTGTTCCTGGGCCGCGCGCACGATCTCCGCCTTGATGTTGCCCGCGGCCACCTGGCGTTTTGCCGAGCCGATGCCGAGCTTTCCGGCCAGTTCTGCGAGCCGCGACCGCGCGCGCTGCACCAGTTCCTCCTCGATCTGGACGGCTGGCAGCAGTGTCTCGCCCATGGGCTCGACGGGGACGTATTCCACGACGTGCAGGATCGACAACTCGGCTCCGAGAAGGGCGGCCAGGTCGCGGGCGCGCACGGCAATCTGCTCGCACTGCTCGCCGAGGTCCACGACCAGCAGGATCCTGCGGTAGATGCTCATGGTCCGGGCATTATAGCCGCCAGTCGCTGCGAACTCTGCCGGCGACGAGCGTTTCCGGCCGGCGCCCGTCGTCGACGCCCGCCGCAGCGAACTGAATCGGGCCCGACCAGGCCGCGGAGCGAATTCCGGAGAGTCTTGCGGCGCATCGAAAAAGCGGCAGCCACGACACGGGCGAATCGCGCGCGATCCGGAAGCGGGAACGGGTCCGCGGCATGCGGCACGAGCCGCACGACCGCGGAATCGACCGCGGGTGGCGGCTGGAATGCGCCGCGCCCGACGCGGAACAGGGACTCGGACCGGCAGGCGGCGGCGAGCATCACGGTGAGCCGGCCGTAGGTCTTGCCGCCAGGCGGCGCCACCATTCTGTCAACAACCTCTCTCTGGAGCATGAAATGCATGTCCGCAATGACGGCTCGCGACTCGAGCAGGTGGAAGAGGAGAGGTGTCGAAATGTTGTAGGGCAGGTTTCCGCAGACGCGCATCGGCGGCCCACCGCCGTGCAGTTCACCGAGGTTCATCCCGAGCACATCGCCCTCGTGCACGAGGAGCTCGCCGGCGCCGGCACAGCGATCGCGCAGGATCGGGATGAGGTCGCGGTCGATTTCGATCGCCTCGAGCCGGCGGCAGCGCTCGAGCAGGGGGCGCGACAGGGCGCCGCGGCCGGGACCGATTTCGACGATGCGTTCGCCCGGTTTTGGATCGATCGCCGCGACGATGCGCGCAAGTACGCCCGGGTCATGCAGGAAATGCTGGCCGTAGCGCTTGCGCGTGCGGATCATCCGAGGCGTTGCGCGAGTTCGATCGCCTCGAAAAGGCTTGCAGGATCCGCACGCCCGGTGCCGGCGAGGTCGAGCGCGGTGCCGTGATCGACCGACGTGCGGTGGAATGGCAGGCCGAGCGTGACGTTGACCGTGCCGCCGAAGCCCGCGTGCTTGATCACCGGCAGTCCCTGGTCGTGGTACATCGCGAGCACGGCGTCCGTGCCTTCGAGCGCCGACGCCGTGAATGCGGTGTCCGCGGGCACCGGGCCGCTGACTGCGAGACCGCGCTCTCGCAGTGCCGCAATGACCGGCCGGATGACTTCGATTTCCTCGCGTCCCAGGTGACCGCCTTCGCCCGCGTGGGGATTGAGGCCGCAGACGGCGATGCGGGGCGCAGGCAGGCGAAACGCGTCGCGCAGTCCGCGGTCGAGCACGACCAGGGTTTCTTCGAGCGATGCGCGCGTGATGTGACGTGGTACGTCCGCGAGCGGCAGGTGCGTGGTCGCGAGCGCGACCCGCAGATCGCCTTTGACCAGGAGCATCACCGGATGCGCGCCACCGGCGAGCGCAGCGAGATACTCGGTGTGGCCCATGAACGCGATCCCGGCTTCGTTGATCGAGGACTTCTGCACCGGAGCCGTCACCATGGCCGCAAAGCGTCCCTCGAGGCATCCGCGTGCGGCGGCCTCGATCGTATCGAGGACATACCGAGCATTTGCCGGATCAGGTTGTCCCGGCCGCACCTCGCGTGCGAGCTTTGCCGGCAACACCGGCAACGTGCCGGCGCGATGCGGAGCCGTGGGGGCGTCTTCCTGCCATCGGGCCGGCCTGAGGGCGAGGCCTAGAAGCGCAGCGCGCGAGGCGAGCAGCTCGGGATCGCCGGCGAAGACCAGCTCACACGGCCAGTCCGACAGGGCCGCTGCCAGTGCGAGGTCGGGACCGACGCCGGCGGGTTCGCCGGTCGTGACGACGAGGCGTTTCGGACTCAGGGATTCCGGATCTCGACGTAGGCCTCGTCGCGGATTCGTCGCAACCACAGCTCGGTTTCCTCGTCGACCTTGCTTTCACGCAATGCAGTCAGCACACGCTGCCTGCGCAATTCGTCGCTCTGGTCGTGGGTACGCCGTCCCTGGAGCTGCACGATATGCCAGCCGAACTGGCTGCGAAACGGCTCGCTGATCTCGTCCTGCTGAAGCGACGCAAGCACTTTTTCGAATTCGGGGTCGAAAACGCCCGGCGCGTTCCAGCCGAGGTCGCCGCCGCGGCTCGCCGAGCCCGTGTCCTCCGACGTGACGCTCGCCACGGCGCTGAAGTCCTCGCCGGCCAGTATGCGGTCGCGGAGCGCCGAAAGCCTCTGGCGAGTGGTCGCATCGTCCTGGACCTCGTTCGGGCGCATCAGGATGTGCCGGGAATGGATCTGCTCGACCAGCACCGGGCCGCTTTCGCCGCCGCGTGTCCCGTCGAGCCGTATCAGGTGGAATCCCGTCGGCGTGCGCACCGGTTCGCTGACTTCGCCTGCCTTCATGCCGCTCACGAGTTCGCCGATGAACTGGGGCAGCTGGTTCATTCGCCGCCAGCCGAGCTTGCCACGCTCGAGCGCGGACTGGGCCTGCGAATACGCGAGAGCAAGCTGGCCAAAGTCCTCGCCGCCCTGCGCCCGGCGGTAGATGTCGCGCGCGAGCTCCTCGACTTTCGCCATCTGGTCCGCGGTGGCGGATTCCGGCAGGGACAGCAGGAGGTGCGAGACGTCGTATTCCGCGTTCGCATCGGCCTGGCCGGACTCGCGCTCGAGCGCCTGGTCGAGCTCGCGCGGCGACACGTAGATGCGCGGGAAGACGTCGCGCTGACGCAGCAGCGAGAGCATGATTTCGCGTCGCATCTCGTCGCGATAAGTGGCGTAGTCGAGTCCCTGCGACTCGAGCACGGTGGGCAACTTCTCGAAATCCATGTTGTTCCGCTTCGCCACGTCGCGAAGCGCCTCGTTCAGCATCTCGTCAGGAACCTGGACGCCGACACGGGTCGCGCGCTGGACCTGGATCTCCTGCAGCACCAGCCGCTCGAGGACCTGCTGGCGAATCACGTCCGTCGGCGGGAGCTCCGTGCCCTGGCTGCGCAGCCGGTCCGTGATCAGGAGCATCTGCGTATCGAGCTGGCTCTGCAGGACGATGCCTTCGTTGACGACCGCCACCACGCGGTCGAGCGGGACACCGCTCGCGGACAGCTCGCGCGTCTGCGCGAAGGCCGCGCCGGATGCCAGCGCCATGCAGAGAAGGTTGGTCAGGATTCTTGTCATGGGAGGTTGCCGGAGTATCCCCGAATGCCGCGTTCCAGGAAAGTATCGTTGCGGGTTCCGACCGACGAGAGTCCCGTGAGTTCCACCTGCAGCAGGACGGAATTGTCGTTTTCGCCCGTGCGGTTCGAAACGTAGTTGCGGCCGAGGAGCCGCACGCGCCAGCAGCAGCCGGCGTATTCAAAGCCGGCGAAGCGGTCGATCGACTTGTC
Organism: uncultured Gammaproteobacteria bacterium; assembly: GCA_963775415.1. Taxonomy (GTDB): domain Bacteria; phylum Pseudomonadota; class Gammaproteobacteria; order Steroidobacterales; family Steroidobacteraceae; genus SCUD01. The sequence continues at coordinate 263,994 of CAVZIO010000002.1, read as the reverse complement.
TTCCTTGGTTGAGTAGACCTGGCGAGCGAACACATGCCAGGACGGCGATATCCGCCAGGCAACCGAGGCGTCCCATTGCTCGAGCAGGGCTTCGCGATAGCGATAGCCCAGATTGACGACGGTATCGTGGCGCGGCCGGTACTGGACGCCGGCTTCTCCCCGAAGCGTGTTTGATTCCTCCTCGTCGTATTCCATCGCGACGCGCGCGCTCCAGTCGCGCCAGGCCGTGAGATCCACCTCTCCCACGAGGTTCGAGGCGTTTCGTGTTTCCGGAATTTCACCCGGAAGCACGACGCGCGGGCTTTCGAAATAGAAGCGCTGGCCGATCGTCGCGGTCAGGAGTTGCTGGCCGCTCTCCGCGCGAAACAGCCTGCTCGTCAGGCCGACGGCGAGTTCGTTCGCATCGCCGAGCCGGTCCGCGCCGACGTAACGGTTGGTGCGGAAGAGCTGCACGAGATTGAGGTCAGGCAGCGCCGTGTCGAATACCGGCAAATCCGTCTGGTCGCGGAACGGGATATAGGTGTAGCGCATGCGCGGTTCGAGCGTCTGGATGAGGTGATTGCGCGCGCCCGACTCGCGCTCGAACACGAGCCCCGTATCGAGCGAAAGGATCGGCGCCGACCGGTCGGGTGCATCGTCGGTGCCGGGCACCTCGTCCGTCAGCTTGTAGGCCGTCGCACGCCACGCGGCGCTCGGCTCGAAATGGTAACCGGGCCCACGCACCGGCCAGGCGATGCGCGGCGTCATGTCCGCGCGAAGGCCCGTGGTCCCTGCATCGCGGTCGAACCAGGTCGTTTCCGCATCGAGCGAAGTCTCGAAGCCACCCGCGACGGGCCAAAGTCCGGTGAACGCCACGGTGGGCAGGCGCGAGTACGGGCGGTCGAGCGGGTCGACGGCGAGGTCGATGGTCTGGAAGTCCTGGACCCGGCCATCAAGGCGCCAGCCTTGCCCGAGCCACGCGAGGTGGATGTGGCGATCGAGGAACGTGATGCTGGTGCCGTCGGGCCCGAGGCCGAAATCCTCGAAATAGCTGCTGTCGCTCGCGTGGGCGAGATTTGCGTCGACGCGGAGCCCGTCGGCGAAGTCGGTCCGGTGCCGCAACGTGCTGAGATAGCGGTCGCGGCCCGCCAGGTCGTCGCCCGGCAGGTATTGCGCGTCGATATCGCCGCGGCTGCGCTCCGTGAGGTAACGGTACTCGGCGCCCAGCCCGAATCCGCGCCGCGAGAGCAGGAACGGCGTCACTGTCAGGTCGTAGTTCGGCGCCAGGTTGACGTAGTACGGCACGCCGAGTTCGAAGCCGCTCTTGTCGGAGTTTCCGAAGGACGGGAACAGGAAACCCGACTTGCGGGCGGAACCGACCGGAAACGAGATGACCGGCGTATAGAGGATCGGCACGCCCTTCAGGTCGATGCGGACGTTCTGGCCTTTGCCTTGCTGCGACTTCTGGTCGATGTCGATCGAGGACGCGCGGATTTCCCAGTCCTTGTTGCCGGCCGGGCAGGTGGTGAATCGCACTTCACGGAGTATCAGCTCACCCTCGGATGTCATCCTGAGCGTGCCGGCGGAACCCCGCGCCGGGCGCTGCGGCAACTCGAATTCCGCGCCGGTGAACTCGCCGGTGCCGAGGGCATCCCAGGTTCCGGAGACGCCCTTGACGCGCAGGTCCGGCGAGCGGAACTCGACGTCGCCCTCAACCGCGAAGCGACGCTCCGTGGCGTCGTAGGTCGCGGATCCGGCAGATACCTCGCGCTCGCCCTGGACGATCGTGACGCCGCCCGTGAGCTTCGCGTCGCCCTCGCGCGTCACCTCCGCGCCGCCGCTCTTGACCTGCACCGGCAGCTCATCCGGTGTCTGAATGGTGCCTGGCGGGAAGGTCTTCGTGCACCGGCCAGACGCATTCGTCGGCGCCGGCCTCCGGCAGCACGAAGGTCGCAGCAAGCAAGGCAATGAAGCGTCGGGAAAGCACTGGAGGCGGGAAGTCTATAATGCGGGCACCCCGGCCGTCGCCTCCGCATGACAACGAACGACATCGCCGATCCGCGGCTGCAAAAACTCGAACGATGGATCGCGGGCCTGCCGGGCCCGCCGGTCGATCGCATCGCGCCCGCGTCCGCCGACGCGAGCTTTCGGCGCTATTTCCGCGTTCACCGCGGCGGCGCGACGCAGATCGCGATGGACGCTCCGCCCGAGCGCGAGAGTCTCGACGGGTGGCTGCGCGTCGTGCGCATCCTTGCGGCGACCGGCGTGCACGTGCCGCCGGTGCTGGCCGTAGATGCCGAGCAGGGATTCGTGCTGATCGGTGACCTCGGCCGGCATCACTATCTTGAGGCCATCGGCAACGGCGCGGATCCGGAACCGCTCTACGCGGACGCAATCGATGCGCTCGTGCGCATGCAGTCGGGCGATGCCGCGGCCGCTGCTCGAGCTTCCGCGCTACGATCGCGACCTCCTGATGCGCGAGCTTTCGCTGTTCAACGAGTGGTTCACATCGCGGCACCTCGGGTTGGCGCCGGATGGCGCGACTCGCGCGGCGATCGCGGAGGCGTTCGACTGGCTCTGCGACGGGGCGCTCGCACAGCCCGTCGTGCTGGTGCACCGCGACTACCATTCGCGCAATCTCCTCGTGCGGCCCGAAGGGAATCCCGGCATCATCGATTTTCAGGACGCCGTGCGGGGGCCCATCAGCTACGATCTCGTCTCGCTCCTGAAGGATTGCTACGTGGTCTGGCCGCGGAAGCAATTGCTCGCGTGGCTCGATCGATACCGTGCGAAAGCTGCCGAGGCCGGGCTCGACGCCGGCGCCGATCGCGAGCAGTTCCTGCAATGGTTCGACCAGATGGGACTGCAGCGCCATCTGAAGGTTCTCGGCATCTTTGCGCGCCTGTGGCATCGCGACGGAAAGCCGGGCTATCTCGGCGACCTGCCGCGCGTGCTCGATTACACGCTCGAAGCGACTGCCGCATTGCCCCCGCTCGCCGCATTCGATGCGTTCCTCCGCAATCAGGTGGTGCCTGCCTTCACGGCGGTGTCGCGACACGCGGGCCATCTCCGTTGAAAGCGATGATCCTGGCCGCGGGCCGCGGTGAGCGCATGCGCCCGCTGACCGAGACGCTGCCGAAGCCGCTGCTCGAGGTCGGCGGCCATCGCCTGATGGAATATCACCTTGCAGCGCTCCTGAAGCACGGAATCCGCGACGTCGTCATCAACCTGTCCTGGCTTGGCGAACGAATCCAGCAGGCGCTCGGCGACGGCAAGGCCCACGGACTCGCGATCCGTTACAGCGAAGAGGGTCCGGTTCCGCTCGGCACCGGCGGCGGCCTGTTTGCCGCGCTGCCGCTCCTCGGCAGCGAGCCGTTTCTCGTGGTCAATGGCGATGTCTGGTCGGATTTCGCGCTGGCATCGCTGAAACCGCTGCAGGATTCGCTCGCGCATCTGGTGCTGGTCGAGAACCCGCTGCATCACCCCGGCGGCGATTTCGGCCTCGACGCCAGCGGACACCTCAATGCGGGGCCGGCGCGCCTGACTTATTCGGGCATCTCCGTGCTCGACCCGCAGCTCTTCAATGGCTGCGGGCAGGGCGCGTTTCCGCTGAAGCCCTTGCTCGAGCGCGCGATGGAAGGCGGCCGCTTGACCGGGCAGCGGCATGGCGGCGCCTGGACCGATGTCGGTACGCCGGCGCGGCTTGCAGAGCTCGATTCGGAGCTCCGCCTCGGCAAGGCGAGGCACCCCGTACTCTCGTCGCCGGTCGGCTAAAGTAGGCGGATCGGCGGACCGGGACGATTCGCAAGTGCCTGATCTGAAAGGTATCCCAATCCAGATCGAGCGGCGGCCTGTGAGGAGCGGCGAGAAATTCGTCACGCCCCAGGGGTTCACTGCGATTCGCGACGGCATCAAGAAGAGTGCCGCAGCCGCAGCATTCAAGCCGGGTGCTAAGCCGAGGTGGCTGCGAGCGCCGCTCGCAACCGGCGCACGCTACGAGTCGCTGCGGCAGACGGTGCGCGAGCACCGGCTCTCCACGGTCTGCGAGGAAGCGCATTGCCCAAACATCGGCGAATGCTGGAATGCGGGCACCGCGACCTTGCTGCTGATGGGCTCGGTCTGCACGCGAGCCTGTCGATTCTGCGCCGTCGATACCGGCAATCCGCGCGGCTGGCTCGATGCGGAGGAGCCCGCGAACGCCGCGCGAACCGTCGCGCTGATGGGTCTTGGCTATGTCGTCCTCACCTCCGTAAACCGCGATGACCTGCCCGACGGCGGAGCGGAACACTTCGCAGCCTGCGTGCGCGCAATCAAGGCCGAAAGCCCACAGACCGCCGTCGAGGCGCTGACCCCCGATTTCCAGGGCGTGGCCGCGGATGTCGAAACGGTGGTCGATTCCGGGCTCGAGGTGTTTGCGCAGAATGTCGAGACGGTCGAACGACTGACCCACCCGGTGCGCGACCCGCGCGCGGGCTATCGGCAGACACTCGATGTACTCGAGCATGCAAAGCGGCATCGACCGGAAGTGCTGACCAAGACGAGCCTGATGCTCGGACTCGGGGAAAACAGGGACGAGCTGCTGCGGACGATGGACGACCTGCGCGAGATCGGCTGTGACCTGCTGACGCTCGGGCAGTACCTCCGGCCGACGGCCAATCACCTGCCGGTCGAACGCTTCGTGACGCCTGCGGAATTCCTGGCGCTGCGCGAGGCGGCGCTCGAGCGCGGATTCCTCGAGTGCGTTTCCGGGCCGATGGTGCGCTCGAGCTATCGCGCCGAGCGCGCGCTTGCCGGCAACAACTGCGGCATCCCGGCCGCCTGATGCATCCGTTTCCGCATCGATATCACGTGAGCATCGGAGCGACGCCCGAAGGGCGCATTGCGCCTGAATGCCGAGGGACTCCCGGAGCTCGTCTCGCTGCCGCCGCCCGAGTTCGACGGACCGGGCGGTTACTGGTCGCCGGAGACCCTGCTGCTCGCTGCGGTCGGCGACTGCACGATGCTGACGTTCCGCGCCATCGCAAAGGCGTCGCGCTTCGAGTGGCGGGAGCTTGCCGCGGACGTCGAAGGCGTCCTCGAGCGCATCGAGGGCAACAGCCGGTTCACGCGCATCGACATGCGCGTCCGCCTCGTCGTGCCGGCGGGCGCCGATGCCGCGAGGGCACGCAAGCTCCTGGAAAAGGCGGAGCAGGGCTGTCCGATCTCGAATTCGCTGAAGGCGGAGCGCCACCTCGAATGCGAGGTGGTCGAGGCGGCATGAATGCGATCCTGCGTTCGGCTGGGCCGCGCGGACTATGCGCAAACCTGGCATGCGATGCAGGCGTTCACGGATGCACGCGACGCGGCGACGCCGGACGAACTCTGGTTCCTCGAGCACGCGCCGGTATTCACCCAGGGTCTGAACGGCAAGCCGGAGCACCTGCTCGCGACCGGCGACATCCCGGTCGTCGGCATCGATCGCGGCGGGCAGGTGACCTACCACGGGCCGGGCCAGCTCGTGATGTACGCGCTCGTCGACCTGAAGCGCCGCCGCATCGGCGTGCGCGAGCTCGTCGTCGGGCTCGAGAATTCGGTGATCGCGCTCGCGGCCTGCCACGGCATCGAAGCCTCGGGCCGGCGCGATGCGCCGGGCGTCTACGTCGCGCGACCGGAAACTTGCGAGCATCGGGCTTCGCGTCCGCCGCGGCTGCAGTTATCACGGGCTCGCGCTCAACGTCGACATGGACCTCGAGCCCTTCCGCCGGATCAATCCCTGCGGCATGGCGGGCCTTGCGATGACGCAGCTCGCCGACCTCGGCGTCGCGGCGGACGTGCAAGCCACCGCGCATGCGCTCGCGCCGCTCGCCTGCGAGGCGCTCGTGGCTCGGCCCTGGGAAGGGGACTGGGTTCAGAGTGCGACGAGCACGACGCCGCTGTCCGTCAGGTCCTGGTAGATCCGGTCGAGCTGGGCGCGGCTTTCCGCGCGGATCGTGTAGGTGAGCGCGAGGAAGCGCCCCTTGCTGCTCATGCGTTCGCTGATCCGCGAGGCGGGGAGCGACCCGGCATGCCGCTCGACGATCGCGAGCGTGAGCGTGCGGAACGACTCCGAATCGCGACCCATGACCTTGATCGGGAACTCGCAGGGAAAATCGAAGAGCTCGTCGGGCGCGCTCATGCAGGCAGCACGGTCGAGAATTCCTCGCGCGTAGTCTGGAACCCGGCATGGACGCCCCGGAAAACCGGGCCCGGCGCGCCGGTACCCGACCGCACGGCCGTCGAGCGTCGTGACGGCGCGAATGCCGCCGCCGGCCGAGGCGATGATGACTTCATCCGCGGAACGCAGTTCCGCCTCGCTGACCGGGCGGCGCTCGGAGCCGAATCCCGCGCGTTCCGCGAGCTCGAAGAGCACGCCGCGCGTGGTGCCAGGCAGGATCGCGTGCGTCTGCGGCGGTGTCGCGATGCGTCCGCCCTTCACGACGTGCGCGCTGCTCGTGCTGCCTTCGGTGATCCAGCCGTCGTGCAGCAGGATCGTTTCCGCGGCGCCGGCGTCCGCCGCCATCCATCGCAGGAGGACGTTGGCGAGAAGCGACGTCGACTTGATGTCGCAGCGGTCCCAGCGCATGTCGCTCGGCCGTGATCGCCGCGACGCCATTTTCGATGGTCGGCGCGGGGATCGACCGGCAACGGCTGAACGCAGGCGAATACCGTCGGGCGCGTGCCGGCCTGGGGCACGTGATTGCGTTCGGGTTCGACACCCCGCGTGACCTGGACGTAGAGAAGCAGGTCGCCGCCGCCGTTGCCATGCACTAGCGCGCCGAAGGCCGCGAGCCAGCCTGCGCGGTCGAGCGCGGGCGGCATGCGGATTTCCTTGAGGCTGCGGTCGAGGCGTGCGAGGTGCTCGTCGAAGCGGTACGCGCGACCGCCGTAGACCGGCAGCACCTCGTAAACGCCGTCGCCGAACAGGAAGCCGCGATCGAGCGGGGAGATGCGCGCCTCCGCGAGTGGAAGCAGGCGGCCGTCGAGCCAGACGAGCGGCAGCGGCACGGAGCCGCCTCAGTCGAACCAGGACAGGATCGTGTCCCAGATCCTGCGGAAGATGTTGCCGCGGGGCACGTCCGCGACCGGATGCAGCGGGGCCTCGGCGACGACCTTGCCGTCGACGAGGGCGCGCAGCACGCCGACCCGGTCGGATTTCGAGAGCGGCGCGAATACGCGCGGCGCGAGTTCGATCTTGAATTCGACGCGATCGGCCTGGCCGCGCGGCAGCGTGACCAGCAGGTCCTCCGCGATGCCGACGGCCGCCCGGCCGCCGGGCGCCTTGTAGACGCGGTGCACGGCGAGTTCGGTGCCGCGCCTTCCTGAGCGTGCGCGTCTCGAAGAAATTGAAGCCGTAGTTCAGCAGCGCGAGGCTTGCATCCTCGCGCGCCTTCATGCTCTTCGTGCCCGTCACGACCGCGATCAGGCGCATGTCGTCGCGTTTCGCCGAGGAGACCAGGCAGTAACCGGCCGCGTCGGTCATGCCGGTCTTGACGCCGTCGACGCTCGGGTCGCGCCGCAGCAGTCCATTTCGGTTCGGCTGCTTGATATTGTTCCAGGTGAAGTCGGGCTGTGAATACCAGCGGTAATATTCCGGAAACTCGTCGATGATCGCGCGCGTGAGCCGAGCGATGTCGGCGGCCGACATCTGGTGGTTCGTGCCCGGCAGGCCGGTCGAGTTCTGGAAATGGCTCTGGCGCATGCCGAGCCGTTCCGAGTACTGGTTCATGAGCGCTGCGAAGGTGTCTTCGGTTCCAGCAATCGCTTCGGCGAGCGCGATCGTTGCGTCATTGCCGCTCTGCACGATCATGCCCTGGATCAGCACTTCGACCGGAACCCGCGAGTTCAGGTCGAGGTAGGTGCGTGATCCTTCCGAGCGCCAGGCGCGCTCACTGATCGGAACCTCGGTGTCGAGCTTGAGCTTTCCGTCCCTTAACGCGTGAAACACGGCATAGGCGGTCATCAGCTTCGTGATGCTCGCGGGTTCGACCCGGTCGTTTTCCCGGTGCCCGGCAAGTGCCTGGCCGCTCTGCTGGTCGACGAGGACCCAGGAGGTCGCCTCGATCGAGGGTGGAGGCGGCACGGGCCCGACTGCGGCGCCGGCGACCGTCGAAAGGAGGAATACGAATGACGCGGGCAGGATTCTCAATGGCAAACCTCATCTATGTGGAATCGGCGGACACCATTATTACAGCGCAAGGCGCGGGGCATCGGCCCCGGCCACGCGCAGGCGCTCGATCAGCGCGTCGAATTCGTCGAGGCTTGCGGCGGGGCCCGCCCGCACGCGAAACACCGGGCGGCCGTCGACCACCGCTTCGGCGACGCTCACACCCTCGATTCCTGCCGCACGCAGGCGGACGGCCAGTGCCTCGGCATTCTCGCGGTCGCCGAAGGCGCCCGCCTGCGCGAAGTACTGTGCAGGCCCCGCGGCCACGGGCGAAGGATCGCCGCTGGCAAGGCTTCGGACTTCGACCTTGGCCGTGCCGGCGCGGATCATGTCAAGCTGCTCCGCGGCCGCCCGCGACAGGTCGATGATGCGATTCTTGCTGAAGGGGCCGCGGTCGTTGAGGCGCACGACGACGCTCCGACCGTTCTCCAGGTTGGTCACACGCACCCAGGCAGGCAGCGGCAGCGTCGGATGCGCGCCGGTCATCCCGTTCATGTCGTAGGTTTCGCCGGTCGCCGTGCGTCCGCCGTGGAAATCCGGTCCGTACCAGGACGCGACGCCCTGCTCGACGTAACCGACCGCGGTCGGCAGCACGACGTAGCGTTGCCCGCCAACTTCGTAGAAAGGCAGGATTGCCGCTCCGGGAGCGCGGCTCGTCGCGGGGCACGGCGCCGCCAGGGGCCGGTGCCGGAGCGGGCGAGGCGCGGGGACGCGGCTGGGGCGCCGGCCTTTCGCGCTGGCCCGCGCAGCCGGCATCGCGAGCAGCGAGAAAGCGAGCGCCGCGGTTGCGACACGCATCACGGCGGAGGCAGCAGCGACTCGATGCGCCGGCCGAGGTCGTTCACCGACGAGCGCGTAGAGGACGCTGCGGTTATAGCGCGTGATCACGCCGAAATTGTGGAAGCCGGCGCGCAACTCCGGCCCGGTGTCGCCGGCCACGCGGATGTACAGGGCGGGCGCCTTGTCCGGCAGCGACGTATCGAAACTGAGCCCGCGGTCACGGAGCGCCTTGACGGTCGAATCCGGCGCGAGCGAGCCTGCGACGAGCCCGTCGTCGCGCGGAAACCAGAGACTCGCGGGCGCGACGACCGGTTCGCCGGCGCGCCAGCCATGCTTCGCGAGGTAGTTCGCGACACTCGCGATCACGTCGCGCCAGCTGCCCCAGAGGTCGCTTCGTCCGTCGCCGTCGCCGTCCACTGCGTAGGCCCGATAGCTGCGTGGCATGAATTGCGCCGCGCCCATGGCACCGGCGTAGGAACCCTGCACGGTCGCGACGTCGAACCTTCTCGTCGCGCGCGAGCAGCAGGAACTGCTCGAGCTCGGCGCGGAAGTAGGTGCTGCGGGGCGGGTAGTCGAAGGCGAGCGTCGCGAGCGCGTCGACGACCCGGAATCTCCCGGTGATGCGGCCGAAGAAGGTTTCCGCGCCGAGTGATGCCGACGATCGCGTGCGCCGAGACGCCGGTCGCCTTCTCGACGGCGGCGATCTCGTCGCGGTGCTCGATCCAGAACGCGACGCCTGCGTCGATGCGCTCGGGCGTCAGGAAATGGTCCCGATAATCGTGCCAGGCCATCACGGACTCGGCCGGCTTGCTCATCAGCTCGATGATGCGCGGCTGGCTCGTCGCGTCGGCGATGGCGGCATCGAGCCACGCGGCGTCGAAACCGTGCTTCTGCCTCATCTCCTCGGCGAAGGCGCGAACGTCCTCGCGCGCCGCGTCGAGCGCCGAGGCCGGCAGCGGCGCTCCGCGCGAGGGCGAGCGCAAGGCAGTGCGCCCGCAGCGTCCGTGTCGCGTACTTCATCGTCAACCCACGAGCTTTCTGCTGGAATGCAGCGACATCAGGATACCGAAGCCTGCCATCAGGGTCACGAACGACGTGCCGCCATAACTGACGAGCGGCAGCGGGACGCCGACGACCGGCAGGAGCCCCATGACCATGCCTGCATTGACGCAGGCATAGACGAAAAACGTGAGTGCGATACTGCCGGCAAGCAGGCGCGCAAACGCATCGCGGCACTGCATCGCCATGTACAGGCCGCGCCCGACGATGAACAGGTAACCGAGCAGGAGCGCGAACAGGCCGAGCAGGCCGAGCTCCTCGCCGATCACGGCGAAGATGAAGTCGGTCGATCGTTCCGGCAGGAACTCGAGCTGCGCCTGGCTGCCGTTCATCCAGCCCTTGCCGAACACGCCGCCCGACCCGATCGCGATCTGCGACTGGATGATGTGGTAGCCGGCGCCGAGCGCGTCGCTCTGCGGGTCGAGGAGCGTGAGCACGCGCTGGCGCTGGTAGTCGTGCATCAGGAAGCGCCAACGAGCGGTACCGCGGCGCCCAGCACGGCGGCGCTGCCCAGCAGGTAGGCCGGTGACAGGCCGCCCATGACGAGCACGATCATCCCGGCCGCGGCGACGAGTAGCGCGGTGCCGAGATCCGGCTGCTCGGCGATCAGCGCGACGGGCAGGAACACGATCAGGAGCACGACACCAACGTCGCGGAAGCGAAGGTGGCAGCGGCCGCTGGTGCAGGTACCAGGCGCACATCATCGGCACGGCGAGCTTCATGATCTCCGAGGGCTGGAAGCGCACGAGGCCGAGGTCGAGCCAGCGTTGCGCGCCCTTGCCGATGTCCCCGGCGAAGGCGACGATCACGAGCAGCACGAGTCCGAGGACATAGACGGCCGGCGACAGCATGCGCAGGAAATGATCGGGCACCTGCGAGAGCACGATCAGCAGCGCGAAACCGATGCCGATGCGCACGAGCTGGTTGAACCAGAGCGAGGTGTTGTCGCCCGCGGCGCTCCAGAGGACGAAGAGCCCGAAGAGGCTCACGGCGATGAGGCCGGACAACAGCATGCCGTCGAGGCGCAGCGCGCCGAGCACGCGTGCCATGCCGGTGACCGTGCGCCGCGTGCGGGAGCCGCCGAGTTCGCCGTACATCATGTGCGGCGGCGCCTTCGCGAGATACGCGTCGAAGATCGCGCGCGCGATCGGCGCGGCCGCCGCGCTGCCGAACCCGCCGTTCTCGACCAGCACCGCGATCGCGAGCTTCGGCGCTTCGGCCGGCGCGAAGGCGACGAAGAGCGCGTGGTCGCGCAGCCGCTCGGCGACGTCCTTCTCGTTGTATTTCTCGGTCTGGCCGACGGAGAAGACCTGCGCCGTGCCGGTCTTGCCGGCGATCGAGTAGGTCGGCGCCGCGCGCGGCGCGCGAGGCGCGTGCCGCGCGGTCCGCTCGTCACCGCGACCATCGCGTCGACGATGATCTCCCAGTTCTCCGGGTGCTTGAGCTCGATCGGCGGCAGCGGCTGCGGCTTCCTCTCCTCGACCTCGCCGGTCGCCGGATCGACCAGCGCGCGCACGAGGCGCGGCCGGAAGTGCTGGCCGCGCATCGCGAGCAGGGCGGTCGCCTTCGCGAGCTGGAGGATGGTCGCGGTCCAGTAGCCCTGGCCGATGCCGACGATCACGGTCTCGCCCGGGAAACCAGACCTGGTTCTCGCGGCCCGAGAACGCTGTTTTCTTCCACGCGGGCGAGGGCATGATGCCGCCGCGCTCGCCGGCGATGTCGATGCCGGTCGGCTCGCCGAAGCCCATGCGCGCCATCGAGTCGTGGATGCGCTCGATGCCGAGCGTGTTCGCGAGCCGGTAGAAGTACACGTCGCAGGACTGCATGACCGCGTGCTGCATGTCGACCGTGCCGTGGTTCCCTCGCGCTTCGAGTCGCGGAAACGATGGCGCGAGCCGGGCAGCGAGTAGTGCCCCGGGCAGTAGACGGTATCCTCGGGCTGGACGACCTCGTACTCGAGCCCCGCGAGCGCCATCAGCGGCTTGATCGTCGAGCCGGGAGGATAGGTGCCGCGGATCACGCGATTGAAGAGCGGCTGGTCCGGATTCTCGGTGAGCGCGAGGTATTCGTTGCGCGAAATGCCGCGCGCGAAGCCGTTCGGGTCGAACGAGGGCAGGCTCGCGAACACGAGCACGTCGCCATTCGACGGATCGATCGCGACCACCGCGCCGCGCCGGCCGGCCATCGCCTCCTCGGCGACGCGCTGCAGCTCGATGTCGATCGTGAGGCGCAATTCGCGCCCGGCCTGCGGCTCGCGGCTCTGCAGCTGCGCGTCGGCGTCGCTCAAGCAGCTTCACCGGGCGGCCCTCGGCGTTGACGAGCACTTCGCGGTATCCGCCGACGCCCAGCAGCTCCTTCTCGTAGGCGCGCTCGATGCCGGTCTTGCCGATCACGCCGGTCCCGAAATAGCGCTCGCGGTCGATGCGCGAGAGGTCGTCCTCGCTGATCGTGCCGACGTAACCGAGCGCATGCGCGCCGATCGGCCCGTACGGGTAATGGCGCGCCATGCGGGTTTCGAGCAGGACGCCCGGCAGCTCGTGCCGGTGCACGGCGTAGCGCGCGATCTCCTCGTCGTCGAGCTGGAGCAGGAATGGAACGGCCTCGAACGAGCGGCGCGACAGCACGAGCTGGCGCACGCGCGCGACGTCGGCCGGATCGAGCAGTCCGAATCGCGTCAAGCCGGCCGAGCGTGACCTCGAGGTCGCCGGCCTGTTCGCGCACGATCTCGAGCTGGTAGGCGGGCGTGTTCTCGGCGATCACGCGGCCGGCGCGATCGTAGATGACGCCGCGGTTCGGCGGCAGCGGCTCGATGCGCGCGCGATTGCCCTGCGAGAGTTCGACGTAGTGCGCGTGCTGGACGACCTGGAGCCAGAACGCGCGCCCGGAAAGCAGCAGCGCGAGGACCGCGACGATGCCCGCCGCGAACAGCGAGCGCTGCAGGAACATGCGCTGTTCGAGGGCCTCGTCCTTGATGCGCACGCGCCGCATGGGCTTGCCTAGCGCCGCGCCGCGAGGCGGGCGAAGAGCGCCGTGACGAGCGGCCAGCAGGCGGCGCCGACGGGCACCGCAAGCCAGCGTCGCCAGTCGGTGACCGGGTGGCCGGCCACGCCGTCGATCCAGAACAGCAGGAATTCGTTCAGCCAGAGGAGCGCGAGGACCACCGCCGACTGCTGCAGTGGCGGGAACGCGCGGATCTGGAGCCTGAGTTTCGAGGCGACGTAGGCGATCACGGTGAGCGTCAGCGCATGCTGGCCGAGCAGCACCCCGCGGAAGCCGTCGAGCGCGAGGCCCGCGCACCAGCCGTAGGAAAGGCCCAGCAGGCGCGGGGCGAGCAGGCTGAACCACAAGACTGTCAGCGCGACGAAATCCGGCCGCATCAGCTCGAGCCACTCCGGCAGCGGGGCGACGGTCGCGGCGAGCGAAGCGAGCGTGATCGCGATGACCGCGGCCAGCCGACGTCGTCGGTCCGCGCATCATGGCTGCTCCGCTGGCGGCGTTCCGCGCGCATTGCAGGCGTTCGGGACGGCGCTCCGCGCGGCGGAGGCGCCGTTGGGGCCGGCGCTGGCGGCGTTGGCGTCGGCGCTTCGGATTCAGGCCGGCGGCTCGACCACGGCGCTGTCGAACCAGACGAGCAGCACTTCGGGATCGCGGTCGAGCGCCGCGAGCGGCTCGGCCTCGACCGCGAGCAGCGGCTGGGCCGGGTCGCGCACGACCGCGGTGACCTTGCCGACCGGGTAGCCCGGCGGATAGACGCCGCCGAGACCGGAGCTCACGAGCAGGTCGCCGACGATGACGTCGGCTTTCTGCGGCAGGTAGGGCAGCGACAGCAGGCCGGAGCGTCCCGTGCCGAGCGCGATGCTGCGCGCGCCCGTGCGATTGACCTGCACCGGGATCGCGTGCTCCGGGTCGGAGATCAGGATGATCTCGGAGGAGATCGGGCCCGCGCGCGTGACCTGGCCGAAGATCCCGTTCGCATCGAGCGCGGCCTGGCCGCGGAACACGCCATGGCGCGTGCCCTTGTTGACGAGCACGCGCTGGCGGAACGGATCGAGGTCGACGCGCACGATCTCGGCGACGAGCGAGCGCTGGACGACGCGCGAGGAGCTTTCGCGCGCGGCGCGCAGTCGCTGGTTCTCCTGCTCGAGCGACTCGAAGCGCATGAGCTTCAGGCGGAGCACCAGGTTGTCGGCGGCGAACCTGACGTTCGTCCGCTTCGATGCGCGTCTTGGTCGCGAGCGACTCGCGCATCGCGGTCCAGGCCTGGACCGGCGCCTGCACCGCCCACTGGAATGGATAGGCTGCCGTCGCGACCCAGTCGCGAATGGCGGAGAGATGGTGATGCCGATGGTCCGCGACCATGAGTCCCGCGGCCATCAGGGCGAGCACGATGAGCCGCAGTCCGAGGGCGGGACCGCCGAGAAGGAGGGGCCGAGGATCCGGCTCGTGATGTGTCAATGCGGCCTCTAACCGAGGCCGAACAGCCCCGGATGCTCCTCGGACAACTCGAGAATGCGGCCGCCACCGCGCGCCACACAGGTGAGGGGGTCGTCCGCGATGACCACCGGCAATCCGGTTTCTTCCATCAGGAGCTTGTCGATGTCCTTCAGGAGCGCGCCGCCGCCGGTCAGCACGATGCCGCGCTCCGCGACGTCGGCGCCGAGTTCGGGCGGCGTCTGCTCGAGCGCCTTCTTGACCGCCTGGACGATGCCCTGGAGCGGCTCCTGCATCGCCTCGAGGATTTCATTTGAATTGAGGGTGAAGCTGCGCGGCACGCCTTCGGAGAGATTGCGGCCCTTGACCGAGAGCTCGCGCACCTGCTGGCCCGGATAGGCGGAACCGATTTCGATCTTGATGCGCTCAGCGGTCGCCTCGCCGATCAGGATGCCGTAGTTGCGGCGCACGTAGTTCGTGATCGCCTCGTCCATGCGATCGCCGCCGATGCGAACCGATTCGGCGTAGACGATGCCGTTCAGCGAGATCACGGCGACCTCGGAGGTGCCGCCGCCGATGTCGAGCACCATCGAACCGCGCGCCTCGTTGACCGGCAGGCCCGCGCCGACGGCCGCGGCCATCGGTTCCGGGATCACGTCCACGCGGCGAGCACCGGCGCCTTCCGCGGACTCCTGAATGGCGCGGCGCTCGACTTGCGTCGACCCGAAGGGCACGCAGACCAGCACGCGCGGCGAGGGGCGGAGCCACCGGTTGCCGTGAACCTTGCTGATGAAGTACTGGAGCATGCGCTCGGTGTAAGTGAAGTCGGCGATGACGCCGTCCTTCATCGGGCGCACGGCGGTGATGTGCCCCGGCGTGCGCCCCAGCATGCTCTTGGCCTCTGCACCGACCGCGATGATGGTCTTGGTGCCGCGTCCCGGTTCGTCCTGGATCGCGACGACCGAAGGCTCGTTCAGCACGATGCCCTGGCCGCGCACGTAGATGAGCGTGTTGGCCGTGCCGAGGTCGATCGAAATGTCGCTGGAAAAATAACCCCGGAGGCTCTTGAACATGATTGCCTGGATACCGGATTGGCTTCGGAATGAGGGCCGGGAGTGTAGCCGTGGGCGCGACTTTCCACAAGGCGACATGTATGATTTCCGTCAAGTTTTTCCCACTTTTCCCGCAACGGTGCGCACGTGACGCTGACCCGCCGCGACGTCGAAAACATCGCGCATCTCGCCCGCCTCGAGATCACGGAGGCGGAGCTGCCTGTTTACGTCGGCAGTCTCTCCGCGATCATCGAATTCGTGGAGCAGCTCTCGAACGCAGCGACCGAGGGCGTGGTCCCGATGGCCCATCCCCTCGAGGGCCAGGTGCAGCCGCTGCGTGAGGACCGCGTCACGGAATCGGATCGTCGCGACTCCTACCAGGCGAACGCCGCGACGGTCGAGGCCGGGCTCTACCTCGTGCCCAAGGTCATCGAATGAACGCGCATCACACAACCGCCGCCGGGATCGGGCGGGCTTTGCGCGCGCGCGAGTACTCGAGCGTCGAGATCACGCACCACTTCCTCGAGCGTATCGGCCGCGCGGACAAGGCGCTGAACGCGTTCGTGACCGTGACGGGCGAGCGTGCGCTCGAGGATGCGCGGCGCGCGGACGCGCGCATCGCGCGCGGCGAGGGCGGGCCGCTCACCGGCGTGCCGCTCGCGCACAAGGACATCTTCTGCACGGAAGGCGTCCTGACGACCTGCGGTTCGCGCATGCTCTCGAACTTCGTTGCGCCCTACGACGCGACCGTCGTCGAGCGGCTGGCCGCGGCGGGCATGGTCCTGCTCGGCAAGACCAACATGGACGAGTTCGCGATGGGTTCGTCGAACGAGACGAGCTACTTCGGCCCGGTGAGGAATCCGTGGGATACGTCGAAGGTCCCGGGCGGATCTTCGGGCGGCTCCGCGTCGGCGGTGGCAGCTAGACTCGCGCCGGTCGCGACCGGCACCGACACGGGCGGATCGATCCGTCAGCCCGGCGCGCTCACGGGACTGACCGGATTCAAGCCGACCTACGGCCGCGTGTCGCGTTACGGAATGATCGCGTTCGCTTCGAGCCTCGACCAGGCGGGCGTGCTCGCGCAGTCGGCCGAGGATGCGGCGCTCATGCTCGGCGCGATGGCGGGCCACGATCCGCGCGATTCCACGAGTGTAAATACACCAGTGCCTGACTACTCAGCGGGGCTCGAAAAGCCGGTCAAAGGCCTGAAAATCGGCATCATCCGCGAATTCTTCGGCGAGGGACTCGAAGCCGGAACAGGCGACGCCGTGCGCGCGGCGATCGAATCGTTTCGCGCGCGTGGCGCGTCGGTCGTCGAGGTCAGCCTACCCGCACTTCCGCTTTCCGTGCCGACCTACTATGTCGTCGCGCCGGCGGAATGCTCCTCGAATCTTTCGCGCTATGACGGCGTGCGCTTCGGCCATCGCTGCGCGGAGCCGCGCGACCTGATGGATCTCTACAAGCGTACGCGCGGCGAGGGATTCGGCGCCGAGGTCAAGCGCCGCATCATGACCGGCACCTACGTGCTCTCGGCCGGCTACTACGATGCGTACTACCTGAAGGCGCAGAAGGTGCGGAACCTGATCAACGCGGACTTCAGGAGGGCGTTCGAGTCCGTGGACGTGCTGATGGGGCCGACGACGCCGACGCCGGCCTTTTCGATCGGCGCCAAGACCGACGACCCGATCCTGATGTACCTGAACGACATCTACACGATCGGCGCGAACCTCGCGGGGCTGCCCGCCGTCTCCGTGCCCTGCGGCCTCGTGGAGGGCCTGCCGGTCGGGCTGCAGATCATCGGCCCGCACTTCTCGGAAGAGCGCCTGCTCGCCACGGCGCATGCCTGGCAGCGCGAGACCGACTGGCATCGCAGGCTGCCCGAAGGCTACGCGTGAGCTCATGAGCACCGAGTGGGAAACCGTCATCGGCCTCGAGATCCACGCGCAGCTCGCGACGCGCTCGAAGATCTTTTCGGGGTCCTCGACGTCCTACGGCGGGGCGCCGAATACGCAGGCAAACCTCGTGGACCTCGGCTACCCCGGCGTGCTTCCGGTGCTGAATCGCGAGGCCGTGCGGATGGCCGTGCGGTTCGGGCTTGCGATAGAGGCGCGGGTGGCGCGGCGTTCGATTTTCGCGCGCAAGAACTACTTCTATCCGGACCTGCCGAAGGGCTATCAGATCAGCCAGTACGAGCAACCGATCGTCGAAGACGGCACGGTCGACATCTTCTCGAGGACGGCACGCGCAAGGTCGTCGGCGTCACGCGCGCGCACCTCGAGGAGGACGCGGGCAAGTCGTTGCATGAGGGCTTCGGCAACTCGTCAGGCATCGACCTCAATCGCGCGGGCACGCCGCTGCTCGAGATCGTCTCCGAGCCCGACATGCGTTCTGCCCGCGAGGCGATCGCGTACATGAAGAAGATCCACACGCTCGTCCGCTATCTCGAGATCTGCGACGGCAACATGCAGGAGGGCTCGTTCCGCTGCGATGCGAATGTCTCGGTGCGGCCGAAGGGCCGGGCCGAGTTCGGCACGCGCTGCGAGATCAAGAACCTCAATTCGTTCCGGTTCGTCGAGCGCGCGATCAATTACGAGGTCTCGCGCCAGATCGAGGTGATCGAGGGCGGCGGCGGCATCGTGCAGGAGACGCGGCTCTACGACTCCGGTCGCGACGAGACTCGCCCGATGCGCAGCAAGGAAGAAGCGAACGACTATCGCTACTTCCCGGACCCTGACCTGCTGCCGCTCGTGCTCGAATGACGCCTTCGTCGAGGGCGAGCGGGCGAGCCTGCCCGAGCTTCCGGACGCCAAGGCCGCGCGATTCGCGCGCGATCACGGCCTGTCTGACTATGACGCGGGCGTGCTGACCGCGAGCCGGGAACTTGCTGACTACTACGAGCGCGTCGTGGCCGCCGTTGCCGAGCCCAAGCTCGCGGCGAACTGGGTCATGGGCGAGCTGTCGGGATTCCTCAATCGCGATGGCCTCGAGATCGGCGCGGCGCCCGTCGGCGCGGATACCCTAGCCGGTCTCCTGCGACGCATCGTCGACGGCACGATTTCGGGCAAGCTGGCCAAGGACGTGTTCGAGGCGATGTGGTCTGAACGCGCACAGGCCGATGCGATCATAGAAGCGCGCGGCCTGCGCCAGATCACGGATACCGGCGACCATCGAACAGGCGATCGCAAGAGTCATGGCGGCGAATCCAGGCCAGCTCGCCGACTATCGTGCCGGGAAGGACAAGCTGTTCGGCTTCTTCGTCGGCCAGGTCATGAAGGCGACCGGCGGCAAGGCGAATCCCGCGCAGCTCAACGAACTGCTGAAGCGCATGCTCGCTGGACCATGACCGCGAACGGCGACCTGCTGCACCGTTTCCTTTTCGAAAGCCTGCCGGTCCGCGGCCACCTGGTGCGGCTCGACGCGAGCTGGCGCGCGGCGATCGAGCACCACGAGTATCCGCAGGTCGTCGGCGACGCGCTCGGCGAAGCGATGGCCGCGTCCGTGCTGATGGCGGGCGCGCTGAAATTCGAGGGGCGATTGTCCCTGCAGTTCGAAGGGCCGGGGCCAGTGCGCCTCATGCTCGCGCAATGCACGCACCGGCACGCGATTCGAGGCGTCGTGCGCCACGACGATCTGACGGCGGGATCACCGGCTGCGGACGGCCTGTTCGGCGGCGGCCAGCTCGCAGTCACGATCGAACAGCAGGAGGGCGGTGACCGATACCAGGGCGTCGTGCCGCTCGTGGCGGAGCGGCTGTCCGCCTGCCTCGAACAGTATTTCGAGCGCTCGGAGCAACTTCCCTCGCGGATGATGCTCGCGGCCACGCCGGACCGCGTGGCCGGATTGCTGCTGCAGCGCGTCGCCGTCGGCTCATCGGGCACCGAGACGGATATCGCCGAAGCCGACGACGCATGGCATCGCCTCGGCCTGCTGGCCGGCACGGTGTCCGCGCGCGAACTCCTGGACCTTCCGTGCGGCGAATTGCTTGGGCGCCTTTTTCCCGAGGACGACATCCGGCTGTTCGAGGGCACGCCCGTCTTCTTCCAGTGCAGCTGCTCGCGTGAGCGGGTTGCGGGAATCCTGCAGGCGCTCGGCAGCGACGAGGTCCGGGACCTGCTCAAGGAGCGCGGCGACGTGGAGGTGCGCTGCGAGTTCTGCAATCGCGCCTGGCGCTTCGACGCCGTCGACGTTGCGGGACTCTTCTCCGCTGGCGCTCAAGCACAGGCGCCGCGCGGCCTGCACTGAGTTTGCAGCCGGCAGGATTTTCGCCCCGGGAACGCCTAACATGAACCCATGCAACCCAAAGTCAACTTCGCGGCGATCGCGCTCGCCATGAGTCTCGGACCGATTGCCGGCGCCTCCCCCGAGGACGACCGCAAGACTGTTGCCGCGCTCGACACCGAGTTCCAGGCAGCGGTCAAGCATCACGACGTCGCCACGATCGACCGGATACAGCATGCGGACATGGTGCTCATCCTGGGCGACGGCCGGGTCTTCACCAAGGCGGATCACCTCCAGGCCGCGCGGGAGAAGAAGATCCAGTACGAAGTCCAGGACGAGGATCCGGGCACGCAAATTGTGCGCGTGCAGGGCGACACGGCCGTGGTCACGGCGCGGCTCTGGATCAAGGGCAGCAACGAGGGCGTGGCGTTCGACCGTCGGCTCTGGTTCAGCGACACCTACGTGCGCACGCCGGATGGCTGGAAGTACTTCTTCGGCCAGGCTTCGCTCAAGCTGCCGGACCCGCCCGCTCCCTGAATTAGCCCGCGCTCACGCCTTGCGGTGGGAGGAGAAGGCGATCCGGTCGAGGACGCCGAGCAGCACGGCCGACACCACGAATGTCAGGTGCAGGATCACGTACCACATGATCTTGTCGTTATCGATCTGATGCGCATTCATGAATATCCGCAGCAGGTGGATTGACGAGATCGCGACGATCGAGACCGCGACTTTCAGCTTCAGCGTGCCGGCGTCGAGCTTCGACAGCCAGGCGGGAGTGTCTCCGCTGGTCTCGACGTCGATGCGCGAGACGAAATTCTCGTAGCCCGAAAACATCACCATCACGATCAGGCTGCCGACGAGAACGATGTCGATCATCGCGAGCACGGTGAGCACGAGATCGGCTTCCGTCAGCGTCATGACCTGCAGGATGACGTGGAAAGCCTCCTGGAAGAACTTGATGCCGAGCACGATCAGGCCGAGCGACAGCCCGAGATAGAGCGGCGCGAGCAGCCAGCGGCAGGCGAAGAGCAGGCGTTCAATGGACCTTTCGAGCATTGGCGCAAGTTCCTGATTTTGTGCCCCATTGTATACTCGATCGAATGTCCTTCCGGCCACCGGTGCAGGTCTCGTTCGAGTTCTTTCCGCCCAATGACGAGTCCATGGAGCGCACGCTCTGGGGCTCGATCGAGCGGCTGGAGCCGCTCGCTCCGCGTTTCGTGTCAGTCACCTATGGCGCCGATGGCTCGACGCGTGACCGCACTCACCGCGTGATTTCGCGGGTGCAGCGTGAAACCCGCCTGACCGGCGCGCCGCATCTCACCTGCATTGGCGCGAGCCGCGGCGAGATCCAGGACATCGCACGGAGTTACTGGGACGAAGGCATCCGCCACATCGTCGCTTTGCGGGGCGACCCTCCGGCCGGCAGCGGCACTTACTCGCCGCGCAAGGACGGATTCGCTTACGCAGCGGACCTCGTCGCGGGACTGAAGGCCGTCGCGGACTTCGAGATTTCGGTCGCTGCGTATCCAGAGACACATCCTGAAGCACTGGGTCCGGAGCAGGACCTCGACAACCTGAAGCGCAAGCTCGACGCGGGCGCCGCGCGCGCGATTACGCAGTTCTTTTTCGACGCCGAGACCTACCTGCGTTTCCGCGATGCCTGCGCGCGCCGCGGCATCGGGACCGCAATCGTGCCAGGCATCCTGCCGATCACGCGCCTGCCGCAACTCCTGAAATTTGCCGCGCGTTGCGGTGCCTCGGTCCCGGACTGGCTCGTCGAGCGCTTCGAGGGACTCGACGAGGATCCCGAGACACGGAAAATGATCGCAGCCTCCGTGGCCATCGAGCAGGTCGCGCGCCTCCGTAGCGAGGGCGTCCAGGAGTTTCATTTCTACACGCTGAATCGGGCCGAGCTGACCTACGCGATCTGTCATGCGCTCGGGTTGCGGGCTGCCTCATGAGCAGTTCCAGAGAGTCGCGCATCGCCGCGCTCCGGGCCGCGCTTGCGGAGCGCATCCTCGTGCTCGACGGGGCGATGGGCACGATGATCCAGCGCGCCCGGCTCGGCGCCGCCGACTACCACGGCGAGCGGTTCGCCGGCTGGCCGCGCGACCTCAAGGGCGCGAACGACCTGCTGTCGCTGACGCGCCCGGACTTGATCGCGGCGATCCACCGTGAATACCTTGAGGCAGGCGCCGACATCATCGAGACGAACACCTTCAACGCGAGCGCGCCTTCGCTCGCGGACTACGGGCTCGAGGAATTCACGTCGCGGAAATCAATCTGGAATCGGCGCGCATCGCGCGTGCCGCCGCCGATGCGGCGACGGCGGCGGATGGGCGGCCGCGATTCGTCGCCGGCGCGCTCGGCCCGACCAGCCGCACGGCCTCACTGTCGCCCGACGTCAACGACCCGGGATTCCGCAACACCAATTTCGACGCACTCCGCGCGACCTACGGCACGGCTGCCAGGGCGCTCATCGAAGGCGGCTCGGATCTCCTGATCGTCGAGACGATCTTCGACACGCTTGAACGCCAAGGCGGCCCTCTACGCGATCAGCGAAGTCTTCGAAGAGACCGGGGTCGAGCTGCCGGTCATCGTTTCCGGCACGATCACGGACGCGTCGGGGCGCACGCTCTCCGGACAGACGGTCGAGGCGTTCTGGAATTCGGTGCGCCATGTCCGGCCGATCGCAATCGGCCTGAACTGCGCGCTCGGGGCGAAGCAACTCCGTCCGCACGTCGAGGAGCTGGCGCGCATTGCGGACTGCTTTGTCAGCGCTTACCCGAACGCCGGCCTGCCGAACGCCTTCGGCGAATACGACGAGCAGGCCTGCGAGACCGCGGAACAACTTGGCGAATGGGCGAGGAGCGGTCTCGTCAACATCGTCGGCGGCTGCTGCGGGACGACACCGGAGCACATCGCCCACATTGCGCGCGCCGTTTCCGGCCTGCCGCCGCGCAAGCCTGCGAGCCCGCCGCGCCGCTGCCGGCTGTCGGGCCTCGAGGCGCTCAATCTCGAGCCCGAAATGCTGTTCGTCAACGTCGGCGAACGTACGAACGTCACCGGCTCGGCCAAGTTCCGCAAGCTGATCGAAGCGGGCGACTACATCGCGGCGCTCGCGATCGCACGCGACCAGGTGGCGAACGGCGCACAGTTGATCGACATCAACATGGACGAGGGCATGCTCGATTCACAGGCCGCGATGGTGCGATTCCTGAATCTCGCCGCGTCGGAGCCCGACATCGCGCGGGTGCCGGTCATGATCGATTCATCCAAGTGGTCGGTGATCGAGGCGGGCCTGCGATGCCTGCAGGGCAAGGGTGTCGTCAACTCGATATCGCTGAAGGAGGGCGAGGGTCCCTTTCTCGGGCATGCGCGACTCGTGCGGCGCTACGGTGCGGCGGTGGTCGTGATGGCGTTCGACGAGAAAGGCCAGGCCGACAGCGTGGACCGCAAGGTGGCGATCTGCGAGCGCGCCTACCGCCTGCTGATCGAGCGCGCCGGATTCGATCCCGAGGACATCATCTTCGACGCCAACATCTTCGCCGTCGGGACCGGCATCGAGGAGCATGCCGGTTACGGCATCGCGTTCATCGAGGCGGTGCGCCGCATCAAGGAGCGGTGCCCGGGTTCGAAGACCAGCGGCGGAGTCAGCAACGTCTCATTCGCATTCCGCGGCAACGACACGGTGCGCGAGGCGATGCATGCCGTGTTCCTCTATCACGCGATTCGCGCGGGTCTCGACATGGGCATCGTCAATGCGGGCCAGCTCGGAATCTACGAGGAAATCTCGCCGGAACTCCGCGACTCCTGCGAGGACGTGATCCTGAACCGCCGGCCCGACGCAACCGAGCGCCTGCTCGAAATCGCGGCGACGTTTTCGCGGCGACAGTGCCGCACGCCGCGCCGAGGACCTCGCCTGGCGCGGATGGCCGGTCGGCAAGCGGCTCGAACACGCCCTGATCAAGGGTATCGACGAATTCATCCTCGAGGATGTCGAAGAGGCGCGCGTGGCCGCGGCACGTCCGCTCGACGTGATCGAGGGCCCGCTGATGGACGGCATGAACGTGGTCGGAGACCTGTTTGGCTCCGGCAAGATGTTCCTGCCGCAGGTGGTCAAGTCGGCGCGCGTGATGAAGCGGGCAGTCGCGCACCTCGTGCCATTCATCGAGCGCGAGCAGGGCGGCGCGCGCGCGAGCAACGGCAAGATCGTCATCGCGACGGTCAAGGGCGACGTGCACGACATCGGCAAGAACATCGTCGGCGTCGTGCTCCAGTGCAACAACTTCGAGGTCGTGGATCTCGGCGTCATGGTGCCGGCCGAGCGCATCCTCGAGACCGCGCGCACGGAGTCCGCCGACATGATCGGATTATCGGGCCTGATCACGCCCTCGCTCGACGAGATGGTGCACGTGGCGCACGAGATGCAGCGCCAGGGATTCACGATTCCGCTCCTGATCGGCGGGGCGACGACGTCGCCCGCGCACACTTCCGTGCGCATCGAGCCCGAATACGGGCACGGCGTGGTTTACGTCAAGGACGCCTCGCGCTCGGTCGGCGTCTGCCAGACGCTCGTGTCGGAGGACGCCGCGCGGCAATTTCTTCGAGCGCGTGAAGACCGAGCATGCGCACCGCCGCGAGCAGCATGCGAGTCGCAAGCGCCGTCCGGAGGGCCTCGCGCTCGTCGACGCGCGCGCGCGCCGGTTCGCGCCGGACTGGACGTCGTATCGTCCGCCGGTGCCGCGATTCCTCGGCGCGCGATCGCTCGCCGCCGTGCCCCTGAAGGACCTGGTGCCGTTCATCGACTGGATGCCGTTCTTCAATGCCTGGGAATTCTCGGGGAAGTTCCCGGACATCCTCGAGGACCCTGCGCGCGGCGCCGCCGCGAGCGCCCTGTGGAAGGACGCGCGCCAGATGCTCGACACCCTTGTGCGGGAGCGCTGGCTGACGGCCAATGCGGTGTTCGGCTTCTTCCCCGCGGCGGGCCGTGGCGACGACATCGAACTGGCGCAGCTTACGTTGCATCACCTTCGCCAGCAGAAGATCAAGCCGGCCGGACAGCCGCAGCTGTGCCTTTCCGACTTCGTCGCGCCGCGCGATTCGGGCGTCGCGGACTTACGTCGGCGCATTCGCAGTGAGCGCGGGGCAGGGCATCGAGACTCATGTTGCGCGCTTCGAGGCGGCGCACGACGACTATTCGGCCATCCTCCTGAAGTCGCTGGCCGACCGGCTCGCCGAGGCGCTGGCTGAAGCGCTGCACCTGCGCGTGCGGCGCGAGTTCTGGGGCTATGCGCCGGAGGAAAGCCTGACGAACGAGCAGCTGGTACGCGAGGAGTACCGCGGCATCCGTCCGGCGCCGGGATATCCGGCCTGCCCCGATCACACTGAAAAAGCCGCGCTCTGGCGCCTGCTCGACGCCGAATCGGCGACCGGTATCCGGCTGACGGAGTCCTTCGCCATGTATCCCGCGGCGTCGGTCAGCGGCTGGTACCTTTCGCATCCCGACGCGCGCTACTTCGCGGTCGGCACGATCGGCGCAGACCAGCTCGAGGACTACGCGCAGCGCAAGGGAATTTCCGTGGCCGAGGCGCGCCGCTGGCTCGCTCCGAACCTGGGACGTGACGCGGAGTCCGACGCGGCTTAGACAGGCGTCCCCTTCAATTGCCTTCGAATTTGATCGCCCCGTTCAGGTGCTGCATCTGCGCGAGGATCCTGGCCTGGCGCTCGCGGACGTACGGCCCGGGATTGACGACGCGATAACGGGTCGGGCTCGGCAGCACCGCGGCGAGAAGTGCGGCTTCTTCGCGGCTGAGACTGGCCGCCTCCTTGCGGAAGAAGTATCGGCTTGCCGCTTCCACGCCCCAGATCCCGCGGCCGAACTGGGCGCTGTTGAGATACACCTCGAGGATGCGCTGCTTCGGCCAGAGCCACTCGATCCAGACCGTGAACCAGGCTTCGAGCCCCTTGCGGATCCAGCTCTGGCCGGGCCACAGGAACAGGTTCTTGGCGACCTGCTGGCTGATCGTGCTCGCACCGCGGAGCCGCCTGCCGCTCTGGGCATCGGTCACGGCCTTCTCGATGGCCTCGAAATCGAATCCGTCGTGCAGGAGGAATTTCTGGTCCTCTGCCGCGATGACGGCGATCGCCGCATGCCGGGAAATCCGCGACCAGGGCACCCATTCGTGGCGCTGGCTGAATCGGCTCGGCATTGCGACGCGAGCGATCCGCTCGTGAACCATGAACGCGGTCAGCGGCACCGGGAGCCAGCGGAATCCGGCGACGACGACGACGCTCGCCGCGGCCGCGGCGACGAGAGCGATCGCGGCCCACCGGGCGAGCCGCGCCAGCCAGCGATCGCCGTTTCATCAGCGCCGTCGGGTCAGGCGGCGCTTGCGCGCCGGGCCGACTTGATGACGACCGGCTCGGTCGGCACGTCGTCGTGTCCGCGCCGCCGGCCGGTCTTCACCTTCGCCATCTTGTCGATGACGTCCATGCCGGCCGTCACGCGGCCGAAGACCGCGTAGCCGAAACTGCCGGTCTTGTGATCGAGGAATGCGTTGTCGACCAGGTTGATGAAGAACTGCGAAGTGGCGCTGTGCAGGTCGTTCGTGCGCGCCATGGCGAGCGTGCCGCGCAGGTTCTCGAAGCCGTTGTCCGCCTCGTTCCTGATCGGATCGTGCGCCGGATTTGTGGCTCCATGTCCGGCGTGAATCCGCCGCCCTGGATCATGAATCCCGGTATGACGCGGTGAAAGACGGTGCCGTCGAAGAAACCCTCGTCCACGTAGCGCAGGAAATTCTTGCTGGAAACCGGGGCCGACTCCTCGTCGAGCTCCACCGTGAAATCGCCGTGCGACGTCTCGAATCGGATCATTGCGTTTTCTCCTGGCCTGCCGCGCGATTCTACTGCCTCGCGCGGCGCCATGCCTGCCGAGCACGCGCTCGCGAGAAGCGAGGTCGCGATGCGTCGCGACGTCGACGAGGCCCGCGCGCGACATCAGTTCTCGCGCGCGGCATGCCCTGGGCCGCGCCATGCTCGACGAGAAGCTGCCCGCCGGAGACGAGATGCGCGGCGGCGCCGCGCGCAGATCTCCGCAATCGCACCGAGCCCGTCCCGGCCCGCGACGAGTGCCTCGCGCGGCTCGTGGGCGAGACGCGGCGAGCGCCGGGTCGTCTGCCGCGACATAGGGCGGATTCGAGACGATCGCATCGAAGCGCGCCGTACCGACCGGCTCGAACCAGGAACCGCGCAGGAAGCGCACGTTGCCGATGCCGAGCCTCTGCGCATTGCGTCCGGCGACCTCGAGCGCGGCGGCGCTCGCATCCACTGCCGTCACGCGGCGTCCGTCGCGCTCGCGGGCGATGGCGAGCGCGATCGCGCCGCTGCCCGTGCCGAGATCGAGCACGGCGGGCCGGAAACTCGCGCCGAGCGCCGCAGAGCGCGAGCTCGACCGCGAGTTCCGTCTCGGGCCGCGGCACGAGCACGGCGGGCGTGACCTCGAGCTCGAGCGACCAGAACTCGCGCCGGCCGGTGAGATAGGCGACGGGCTCGCCGCCGATGCGGCGGCAGCGCGAGCGCCTCGAGCGCTTCCGCCTGCGAGGGCGCGAGCGTGCGTCCGGGCGCGGCGGCGAGCGCCGCGCGGCTCGTGCCGAGCACGTGCGCGAGCAGGATCTCGGCATCGAGCGCCGCCGGTCGGCGATGCCGCCGCAAGACGCCGCGCGCAGCGACGCGAGCGCGTCGGCGACGCGCGTCATTCGAGCGATGCCAGCTCTTCGGCCTGGTGCTCGCGCGCGAGCGTGTCGATCACTTCGTCGAGGTCGCCGTCGATGATGGAGTCGAGCCGGTAGAGCGTGAGCTCGATGCGATGGTCGGTCAGCCGGCCCTGCGGAAAATTGTAGGTGCGGATGCGCTCGGAGCGGTCGCCGCTGCCCACCTGGAGCCGGCGCTTGCTGCGCCTGTTCCGCCGTCGCGCGCTCGCGCTCCGCCGCGAGGAGCCGTGCGCGCAGGAGCGCCATCGCGCGCGAGCGGTTCTTGTGCTGCGAGCGCTCGTCCTGGCATTCGACGACGATTCCCGTGGGCAGGTGCGTGATGCGCACGGCCGAGTCGGTCTTGTTGACGTGCTGCCCGCCGGCGCCCGAGGAGCGATAGGTGTCGATGCGAAGCTCCGCCGGGTTGATGTCGACGCTTTCGACCTCGGCGATCTCGGGCAGCACGGCGACGGTGCAGGTCGACGTATGGATGCGCCCCTGCGACTCGGTCGCCGGCACGCGTTGCACGCGATGCGTGCCGGATTCGAACTTGAGGCGCGCGTAGACGCCCTTGCCCGCGATGCGGCTGATGATCTCGCGGTAGCCGCCGTGCTCGCCGCGACTCTCCGAGACGATCTCGACCGTCCAGCCGCGCCGCTCCGCATAGCGCGAGTACATGCGGTGCAGGTCGCCCGCGAAGATGGCGGCCTCGTCGCCGCCCGCCGCGGCGCGGATCTCGAGGAAGACGTTGTGGTCGTCGAGCGGATCCGGCGGCACCAGCAGTTGCTGCAGCACGGCCTCGTCGGCGGCGGCCGCGTCCTCGAGCGTCCTGATTTCCTGCTGCGCAAGCTCGCGCATGCCGCGCGTCGGGATCCGCGGCGACCGCGCGGGCCGCGGCGAGCTCGCGCTCGCGATCGGCGAGGCGCGCGAGGCCGCGCGCGATCGGATCGATGCGCGCGAATTCCATCGACAGGTCGCGGAACTGGTCCGAGCGCCCGAGCACCTTCGGGTCGGCGAGCAGCCGCTCGATTTCGCATGCCGGTCGGCGACACGCTCGAGCCGGCGGCGGATCGACTCCTTCATTGCGGGTCGCGCCCCGTGCGGAACAGGCGGGCGGCCGCATCGGCAAGCGTCGCGTCGCCGCGCTCGGCGGCGTCGCGAAGCGCCGCCGATGGCGCGTGCAGCAGGCGGTTGGTCAGGGTCGTGGCGAGCTGCTCGAGCACCTGCTTCCGGCGAGTGGCCGGCGGCGAGCAGGCGCCGCGCCTGTTCGAGCGTCTGGTCGCGCGCGGCCTCGGCCTGGCCGCGCAGTTCGCGGATCATCGGGACGGCGTCGAGCACCTTGAGGCCGGCCATGAATTCGGCGACCTGCACGTCGATCAGCTGCCGCGCGACGGCCGCCTCTTCCTGGCGCGCCTTGACGTTCTCGTCGACGACCTGGCGCAGGTCGTCGATCGTGTAGAGATAGACATCCTCGAGCGCGCCGACGCGCGGATCGATGTCGCGCGGCACGGCGAGATCGAGCATGAACATCGGGCGGTGACGGCGCTCGTCCAGCGCCTGCCGCACCTGCGTCGAGGCCGATCACGTAGCCGGGCCGCGCGGTCGAGGAGACGACGATGTCGGCGGCCGGCAGGTGCGCGGCCAGCGCATCGAGCTGGATCGCCGATGCCTGGAGCCCTTCGGCGAGGCGCTCGGCGCGGTTCGCGCTGCGGTTCGCGATGATCATGCGCCCGATCTTCTGGGCGTGCAGGTGGCGCGCCGTGAGCTCGATCATCTCGCCGGCGCCGACGAGCAGCGCCGTGTGCCGCTCGAAACCCGCGAAGATGCGGCGCGCGAGCTGGATGCCGGCGGAGGCGACCGAGACCGCGCTCGCGCCGATCGCGGTTTCGCTGCGCACCTGCTTGGCGACGGAGAACGTCGTCTGGAACAGCCGGTTGAGCAGTGCATGCCCGCCGTGCCTGCCTGCTGCGCCGCGCGATACGCGTCCTTGAGCTGCCCGAGGATCTGCGGCTCGCCGAGGATCAGCGAATCGAGCCCCGCGGCGACCGAGAAGACATGCCGCACCGCGTCGGGTCCTTCGATGCGGTAGAGGCAGTCGGCGAGCGCGCGGTTGCCGCCCGATTCGCGCGGTCAGCCATGCCGGCGAGCGGGTCCGGTCCGTCGCCGCCGACGCAATAGAGTTCCGTGCGATTGCAGGTGGAGACGATCAGCGCCTCCTGCACGCCGGGCAGCGCGCGCAGCGACGCGAGCGCGCGCGGCAGGCGCTCCGCATCGAACACGATGCGTTCGCGCACCTCGATCGGCGCGGTCCGATGATTCAGTCCGAGAACGACGAGCGACATGATGTGCCGGCTGCGGGAATCGGCAGGATTGTCCGGTAACGATCACGGCAGCACAAGCGCTGGGCTATAGTGATGTGATGCGCGTTCGGCTCCGCTCACATTGCCGCCTCGCTGCTGTCGGCTGCGGCCGCGCAGGCGGTCGCGGCAGACGCCCGCTGTCCCGCGGGGCGACGCCTGGACGCTCTCGATCGACGCGGAACAGGCGCTCGAACGCGGCGAATGGCCGGAGGCGGCGCGCCTGTACGGCTGCGCCGCGCACGGCGAGCGACGATCCCGCGGTCGCCGAGCGCGCGACGCGCACGGCCTACGACAATCTCCAGCTCGAGCGCGCGGTCGACGCCGGCGAAGCGCTGGCTCGAACTCGCGCCCGACAGCGAAGTGGCGCGGCGCTACCTCGCGACCGGCCTGCTGCGGCTCTACGACGAGGACGCGGCGGCCGCCGCAGTTCGCCGAGCTGCTCGAAGACCTCCTATGCGGACCGCGCGCGCGGCTACCTCGTGCTGCTCGGCATCCTGTCCGGCGAGGACAACGACACCGGCGCGGCCCGCGTCATGGATGGGCTCGCAGCCGCGGATACCGCGTCGCCCGAAGCGCAGTACGCGGCGAGCGTGCTGTGGCAGCGCGCCGAAGACGGCGCGAAAGCGCTCGCCGCGGCCGAGCGGGCGCATCGCGCTGCGTGCCGATTGGCCGCAGGCGGAGCTCGCGCGCGTGCGCGCGCTCGCCACAGTCGGGCCGCGCGACGAGGCGCTCGCGCGATCGGCAGAAGCTCGCGGCCGACGGGCGATCCGTACCTGCGCATCAGCCACGCCTGGCTCCTGCTCGAACAGGATCGGCGCGACGAGGCGGTCGCGCTCTTCGAGGAACTGCGCCGCTCCGGGCGGACCGGCGGCAGGCGATGCGGCCGCGGCGCTGGCCGCGATCGCGATCGACGAGGGCCGCTTCGACGACGCGACGCGCCTGCTCGACGAGGCTCGCGCGCGACCCGGAGCAGGCGGACACCGCTGCGCTGGCATCTCGCGCGCCTCGCGGAGGAACGCGGCGAGCGACGCGGACGCGGCACGCCAGTACCAGGGCATCGACTCCGGA
This sequence comes from uncultured Gammaproteobacteria bacterium, assembly GCA_963775415.1. Lineage (GTDB taxonomy): Bacteria > Pseudomonadota > Gammaproteobacteria > Steroidobacterales > Steroidobacteraceae > SCUD01. The sequence goes on along the minus strand of CAVZIO010000002.1, from coordinate 233,114 downwards.
CCGCGGGCGCTCACGGCGCAGTTGCGCGCGCACCGCCTGCTGCGGAAGCAGGGCGCGCCCGCGCTCGCGGAGGTTGCTGCTCGACGACTACCTCGCGGCCTCGCCCGGCGGACACGCCGACGTCGTCGCGGGCATCGCGGCGATCCTGGTCGAGGAGGGGCGCGGCGACGAGGCGATCGCGCTCGTCGACCGCGCGCTGACGCTCATGCCGGACGACGGCCTGCTGCTCGCGCGCGGTTTCCTGCTCGAGCGGCTCGACCGCGTGCCGGAGGCCGTCGCCGACATGCGCCAGGTCGCGGAACGGCGCCCGAACGATCCGATCGGCGCAGAATGCGCTCGGCTACACGCTCGTCGACCGCACGCGTTCGGTCGAAGAAGGGCACGCGGCTGATCGAGCGGGCGCTCGCCGCGAAGCCGGACAGCTACGCGATCCAGGACTCGATGGGCTGGGCGCTGGTGCAGGCCGGGCCAGCTCGAGGACGGCAAGGCCTGGCTCGACAAGGCGTGGCAGCGATCGGAGGATCCCGGAGGTCGCCGCGCATCTCGGCGAGACGCTGTGGCGGATGGGACGCGACGACGAGGCGCGCAGTCTCTGGGACGAAGCGCTCGCGGACAATCCCGGACAGCCGCCCTGCTCAAGCGCGCGATCGAGCGCCACCCGAAGTGAGCCTGCGATTCGCCGCCTGTCGCCGTGGCTGCTTCTCGCGAGCGGCTGCGCGACGCTGACGCCGACGGTGCAACCGGGACGACTGGCCGGCGACGCCGTGCCGAACTGCAGGCGCTCGACGACTGGATCGCTGAATGGCCGCGTCGCCGTCGCCGCCGGCGACGACGGTTTCTCCGGCGGATTGAACTGGGAGCAGGCGGCGAGCGCGCCGACGATCACGCTGCGCGGCCCGATGGGCGGCGCGGCGATGCGGATCCGCGTCGAAGGCGTCGCACTTCGCCGTCACCGACGGGCAGGCGAGGACACTCGACGGCGATGAAGCGCGGCGTTTCGTCGAGCAGAACCTCGGTCAGGGCTCGCCGCTCCCGATCGCGGAGATGCGCTACTGGCTCGTCGGCGCGCCGGCGCCCGGCTCGGCCTATCGACGAAACGCTCGGCGCGGACGCGGCTCGCTCCCGGTTTCGACAGTCGGGCTGGCACGTTCGCTATGACCGCTACCGCGCGGTCGGGAGCCTTGCGCTGCCGGACGCGATCGAAATGACGACCGAGGGCCTGCGCCTGCGCGTCGCCGTTTCGGACTGGCGACTGGCGCCATGAGCGCGGTCGTGGCCGGCGCCGGCCAAGCTCAACCTGTTCCTCCACGTCATCGGCCGCCGCGCGGACGGCTACCACGACATCCAGACCGTCTTTCAGCTGGTCGACCTCGAAGACCGGCTGTCCTTCAATCCGCGAGACGACGGCGTGATCCGCCGGCTGGCGGGGCCTGCCGGACGTCTCCCGAAGCAGAGGATCTCTGCGTGCGCGCCGCCCGCCGCCTCCAGGCCGCAGGCGCGTCACGACCGGGGGTCGACATCCGGCTCGAGAAGCGCATTCCCATCCAGGGCGGGCTCGGCGGCGGCAGCTCGGATGCGGCGACGACCCTCGTCGCGCTCAATGAAATCTGGGGCCTGCGCCTCGGCCTCGCGGCTCGCGGAGCTCGGCCTCGAGCTGGGCGCCGACGTGCCCCTTTTCGTCCACGGGCGAAAGCGCCTGGGGCGAGGGGGTCGGGGAGCGCCTGACCCCCCTGGAACTGCCCGACAGGCACTACGCCATCGTCTTTCCGGGGGTCGGGGTCCGCACGGCCGACGTGTTTCAGGCTTCTGAATTGACAAGGAAAACCCCCAAGACGACAATTCGCGGCTTCCTGAAGGCAGGTGGACGCAACGATTGCGAACCGGTCGTGGCCGGGCGCAGTCCCGAGGTGCGCGAGCGCACTGGCCTGGCTGCCGCGCGAGGCGAGGCGCGCCTGACCGGCACCGGCAGTTGCGTGTTCGCGGCATTCGCCGATCGCGATGCGGCCGAAGGCCGCGCTCGTCGGGCCTGCCGCAAGGCTGGCGCGGTTTCGTGGCCCGTGGGCCTCGACCGTTCGCCCCTGCAGGAACGCCTGGCGGCGGAGCGGCTGTCCCGCAATGGCGGGAGGGTTTGAAACTGGGGTGTCGCCAAGTGGTAAGGCAACGGGTTTTGATCCCGTCATACGAAGGTTCGAATCCTTCCACCCCAGCCAGATAGGGAGGAAGCGCGTGGACCACTCCACGATGGCGGTGTTCACGGGCAATGCGAATCCGGGTGCTCGCGCAGGACATCGCGCGGCACCTGATGCAGCCGCTCGGCCGCGCGCTCGTCGGGCGGTTCAGCGACGGCGAGATCCAGGTCGAGATCATGGAGAACGTCCGCGGCAAGGACGTCTACCTGGTGCAGTCGACCTGTCCGCCGGCGAACGAGCACCTGATGGAGCTCCTGGTGATGGCCGACGCCTGCCGGCGCGCCTCGGCCGGACGGATCACCGCGGTGATCCCGTACCTCGGCTATGCGCGGCAGGACCGGCGCCAGCGCGCGATGCGCGTGCCGATCACGGCGAAGCTGGTCGCGGACATGATCGGCTGCGCCGGCGTGAACCGCGTGTTGACGGTGGACCTGCATGCGGACCAGATCCAGGGCTTCTTCGGCGTGCCGGTGGACAACGTGTATGCGTCGCCGGTGCTGCTCGGCGAGGTGTGGAAGCAGAAGTACGACAAGATGATCGTGGTGTCGCCGGACGTCGGCGGCGTGGTGCGGGCAAGGGCGCTGGCGCGCCGGCTCGACAACGCGGACCTCGCGATCATCGACAAGCGGCGCCAGCGCGCGAACGAGTCGCAGGTGATGAACATCATCGGCGACGTGCGCGGCACGGTCCTGCGTGCTGGTGGACGACCTCGTCGACACCGCGGGCACGCTCTGCCAGGCGGCGAGCGCATTGAAGGACGAAGGCGCGGAGCGCGTGATCGCCTACATCACGCACCCGGTGCTGTCGGGCAAGGCGGTGGAGCGGATCTCCACCTCGGCGCTCGACGAGCTCGTCGTGACGGACACGATTCCGCTCGGCGAGGGCGCGAAAGTGCAAGCGCATCCGCGTCCTGTCGGTCGCAGAGCTGCTCGCGGAGACGATGCGGCGGATCCGGGACGAGGAATCCGTCAGTTCGCTGTACGTGGATTAGACACTGGAGTCATTGACATGAAGATTTCCTTCGAACTCGACGCCGAGTTCCGGGAAGACCAGGGCAAGGGTGCGAGCCGCCGCCTGCGTCATCTCGGCAAAGTCCCGGCGATCCTCTACGGCGGGCAAGCGCGACGCGCGCGCGCTCCTGCTCGACCACACCCGGCTCGCGCAGCTGATGGACAACGAGCGCTTCTACTCGACCATCGTCGCGCTGAAGGTCGGCAGCCAGAGCCAGGCGGCGGTGCTCAAGGACGTGCAGCGCCACCCGTACAAGAACCAGATCGTGCACATCGACTTCCAGCGCGTGCTGGAGGACGAGAAGATCACGCATGCAGATTCCGCTGCACTTCAAGGGCGGCGCCGAGTCCAAGGGCGTCAAGGAACAGGGCGGCGTGCTCTCGCACGTGCGCAACGACGTCGAGGTCAGCTGCCTGCCGAAGGACCTGCCGGAGTTCGTCGAGGTCGACGTCTCCGGGCTCGAGATCAACCAGGTCGTCAAGCTCTCCGGCCTCAAGCTGCCGGACGGCGTCGAGCTCGTGGAACTGCTGGCGCGGCCGCGACGGTCCCGTCGCCTCGATCCACATGCCGCGCGTCGAGGAAGAGGAGACCCCGGTCGTCGACGAGGCCGCCGCTGCCGCTGCGTCGCCGGAGCGCCGGGCCGCGCCGCGGTGCGCCGGGTGCCCGGCGCGCCGCGCCGCGGCGCCGCACCGGCCGCTGCGCCGCAGCGCCGCGCCGCGGCGATGCGAAGGGCGCCGCTGCAAAGGGCGGAAGGACGCCAAGGACGCGAAGAAGGGCGACGGCAAGAAGTAAGGCGTGGCCGGACTTCCGCTGCAACTGGTCGTCGGCCTCGGCAATCCGGGCGTCGAACACGAGGACACGCGCCACAACGCGGGCTTCTGGTTCGTCGACGAGCTGGCGAGCCGTCACGACGGCCGCCTGAAGCCGGAACGCCGCTACAACGCGGAGGCCGGCCGCGTCGACGATCGCGGGCGTGCCGCTGTGGCTCCTGAAGCCGATGGGCTTCATGAACCGCAGCGGCCAGTCCGTGCGCGCGTTCTGCGACTACCTGCAGATCGCCGTCCGAGCAGGTGCTCGTCGTGCATGACGAGCTCGACCTGCCGGCCGGCGTCGCGCGCCTGAAGCGGGGCGGCGGCGCGGGCGGGCACAACGGGCTGAAGGACGTCATCGCGCACCTCGGCGAGGACTTCTGGCGGCTGCGCATCGGCATCGGCCACTCCGGGCACCGCGACCAGGTCATCGACTACGTGCTCGAGCGCGCGAGCGCGGTGGATGAGCGCCTGATGCGCGAGGCGATCGAGCTCGCGGTCGCGGAGTTCCCGCGGCTGCTCACCGGAAGGCGCCGAGAAAATGATGAACCGGCTGCACACCGCGCCGCCCGAAGCGACCGCCTGATGGGCATCCGCTGCGGCATCGTCGGCCTGCCGAATGTCGGCAAGTCGACGCTGTTCAACGCGCTGACCCGCGCCGGCATCGCGGCGGAGAACTATCCGTTCTGCACGATCGACCCGAACGTCGGCATCGTGCCGGTGCCCGATCCGCGGCTCGCCGCGCTCGCGGCCATCGCGAGGCCCGAGAAGATCGTGCCGACGACGGTCGAGTTCGTGGACATCGCGGGACTCGTCGCCGGCGCCTCGCAGGGCGAGGGGCTCGGCAACAAGTTCCTCGCGCACATCCGCGAAGTGGATGCGATCGCGCACGTGGTGCGCTGCTTCGAGGACCCGGACGTCGTGCACGTCTCCGGGCGCGTCGATCCGGCCGCGGACGTCGCGATCATCAACACCGAGCTCGCGCTCGCCGACCTCGAGACCGTCGAGCGCGGCGCTGCAGCGCGCCGACAAGTCCGCGAAGGCCATGGACAAGGACGCGATGCGCTGGCGCGATTCGCTCGAAGAAGATGCGCGCGCGGCTCGACCAGGGCAAGCCCGTGCGCGCAATGGCGCTCGACGACTTCGAGCGCGAGCGGCTGCGCGAGCTTTCGCTGCTGACGGCAAAACCGGTCATGTACGTCGCGAACGTGGACGAGGGCGGCTTCACGGACAATCCGCGGCTCGAAGCGCTCGCGAAGCTGGCGGCGGCCGAGGGCTCCGACGTCGTCGCGGTCTGCGCGGCGATCGAGGCGGAGATCTCCGAGCTCGACGAGGCCGACCGCGCGGCGTTCCTCGCCGACCTCGGCCTCGCCGAGGCGGGGCTCGACCGCATCATCCGCGCGGGCTACGGGCTGCTCGGCCTGCTGACGTTCTTCACCGCCGGGCCCGAAGGAAGTGCGCGCGTGGACGGTGCGCGCGGGCGCGACGGCGCCGCAGGCCGCCGGCGTGATCCACACCGACTTCGAACGCGGCTTCATCCGCGCCGAGACGATCGCCTACGACGACTACGTCGCGCTACAAGGGCGAGGCCGGCGCGCGTGAGGCGGGCAAGCTGCGCCTCGAGGGCAAGGACTACGTCGTGCGCGAAGGCGACGTCATGCACTTCCGCTTCAACGTCTGAAGGGGCCGTCTTCGGCCTGGGGGTGACCAACCATGTCCCGGCACTCACTGGCGATCGTGTTCGCGCTGCTGACCCTGTGCGGCTGCGCGACGATGGCGGCCCGGGATCCGTTGCAGGTCGCCGTCGCCGGCATCGAACCCCTGCAGGGCGAGGGACTCGAGCTGCGTTTCCTCGTCAAGCTGCGCGTGCAGAACCCGAACGGCACGCCCGTCGACTACGACGGCGCCTACGTGAAGCTCGAGGTGCAGGACAAGACCTTCGCGACCGGCGTCAGCGACGCCGGCGGCAGCGTGTCGGGCTTTGGCGAGACCCTGGTCGAGGTGCCGGTCACGGTGTCCATGCTGCGCATGGCGCGCCAGGTCATCGGCATGAAGGGCGAAGCGCCCGTCGAGCAGATCCGCTTTACCGGAGTTGAGCGGCAAGCTCGGCTCGCACCGCTTCAGCGCGGACGGGGAATTCTCGATGAAGCCGCCCGCGTCGCCCGGTCCGGACGACGCGACCTGAGATCGCCGGAGCCCACGTTGCCCGCACCCGACGACAAACCGCATCCCGGCGCCGCGGTCGGCAAGCTGCCGCAGTTTCACGTCGTCGGCTTCACCGGCCACCGGCACCTCACGGATCCGGCCGGCGCGGCCCGCGCAATCCGCGGCGCGCTCGATGCGCTGCGCAGCGAGGGGCCGGGCGAGTGGATCGCGCTGTCCTCGATCGCCGGCGGCGGCGACCAGCTGTTCGTGCAGCAGGCGCGCGCCATCGGGCTCGCCTGGCACGCGATCCTGCCGCTCCCGCGCGCCGAGTTCGCGCGCGACTTCACGCCGGAGGACTGGACGGCCGTGGAGGGCATGCTCGCCGCGGCGGATCACGTGCGCACGATCAGCGAGTACGGCGACCGCAAGGACAGCTACCTGGATTGCGGCATCGAGACCGTCAATGGCGCGGACGTGCTGCTCGCCTTGTGGGACGGCGAGCCCGCGCGGGGCAAGGGCGGCACGGCGGACGTCGTGCAGTACGCCGAGTCGATCGGCAAGCCGGTGATGATCATCGATGCGGCGACCCACGAAGTGCGCAAGGAGAACTGGACCGGCTCGAGCCCGACGACGCCGTGCTCGCCGACCTGAACGGGCTGCCGGATGCCGCCACCGGCTGGTCGGAGAATCCGTTCAAGGCGCCGGACGCCGTCTACCTGTTCCAGCAGAAATGCGACTATCACGCGAGCCGCGGCGCGCCGCAGTTCCGTCGCCTGATCGTGGCCACGGTCGTGGCGCACGTCGTCGCGTCCGTGATCGGCGCAGCGGTCGTGGGCTACGGCCTGCACCAGCTTGCGCTGCCCTGGCTCGAGCTGTCTTGCATCACCTTCGCGCTCAGAGCGGCGCTGGTGCTGCGCCGCAAGATGCACTCGCACCACAGCTGGGTGCGCTGCCGGCTCGCCGCGGAATTCTGCCGCTCGGCGCTCGCAACCTGGGGGCTGCCGCGCGCGGCGCCGCTGTTGCAGGACCTCGACCTCGCGGGCGTGCGCGGCCTGACGCGCTCGCTCTACATCCTGCACACGCGCTCGTCCGCGACCCGGCCCGTGCCCATCGAGGAATTCAAGCGCATCTACCTCGAGAAGCGCGATCGACGACCAGCTCGCGTACTACGACCGGCAGGTGAATCGCGCGCTGCCGCTCTACCGGAGGCTCGCGGCGGGCTTCTCGATCGCCACGGTCCTCGCGCTGCTGAGCACGGCGTTCTACGCGGTCAACCGCACGCTGCACACGGAGCTGGCGGCATGGATCGAGGGGACGACGTACGTGTTCCTGCCGATCGCGCTGCCGGCGCTCGCAGCCGCCGCGATCTCGATCATCTCGATCAACGACCTGCAGCGCCGGGTCGCGCGTTACCGGGAGATGAGGAACCCGCTCGAGGCAAGCCGCGCCCAGGTTGCCTCGTGCCAGACCTGGAACAGCCTCGAGCACGTGGTGCTCCGGACCGAACGCGCGCTGCTGCAGGAAGTGATCGAGTGGCATTCGATCCGGAGTTTCGGAGAGTCGCACTGAACCCCACCGCGATGAACACCCCGTTCAAGTACCGCGCGTTCATCAGCTACAGCCATCAGCGACGAGAAATGGGCGCGGTGGCTGCACCGGAGCCTCGAGACCTACCGCGCTGCCGAAGCACCTGGTCGGCACGGACGACCGCATTTCGGTCCGGTGCCGCGAACGATTCGCGCCCGTGTTCCGCGACCGCGAGGAACTCGCGACGGCGACCGACCTCGGCGAGACCCTGACCGCGGCGCTCGAGCAGTCGGCCTGCCAGATCGTCATCTGCTCGCCCGAAGGCCGCGAAGTCGCGCTGGGTGAACGAGGAGATCCTGGCGTTCAAGCGCCTCGGCCGCGAGCACCGCATCTTCTGCCTGATCGTGGCGCGGCGAGCCGGGCGCCTCGGCGAATCCCGCGCAGGCCGACCTCGAGTGTTTCCCGCCGCGCGCTGATCCGGGTGCTCGGCGCCGACGGCGAGTTCACCGACGGAGCGCAGCGAGCCGATCGCGGCGGACGTGCGGCCCGGACAAGGACCGCAAGCACGAGCGCTGCTCAAGCTGCTCGCGGGCATGCTCGGCATCGGCTTCGACGACCTGCGGCGGCGCGAGGTCACGCCGCCGGTATCGCCGCCTGCTGGCGCTGGTGACTGCGCTTCGATCGCCGGCATGGTGATCGCGTCGCGCTCGCGGCAGCGGCCTGGCTCGCCCGCAACGAGGCCGAGCGCCAGCGGTTCGTGCGCCGAAACGGAGGCGGAGACGGCGAGCCAGATCACGCGCTTCATCGTCGACCTGTTCAACATCTTCGATCCGAGCGAAGGCGTCGGCAGCACGATCACGGCGCGCGAGATCCTCGACAAGGGCGCGGCACGCATCGAGAAGGAGCTCGCGGACCAACCGGCCATCCAGGCGACGCTGATGGACACCATGGGCACCATCTACACGGGACTCGGGCTGTACCCGACCGCGATCCCGCTCTTGCGCGCAGTCGCTGCAAAACGCCGCTCGCTGCCGGGCGACACGGCGGTCGAGATCGCGAAGACGCTGGGCCACCTCGGCGAGGCGCTCATGCGCAACGCGAACTATGACGGAGGCCGACGAAGCGCCTGCAGGACGCGCTCGCGATCCAGCGCAAGCTTCTCTCGGCAACACACATGCCGACGTCGCGAACACGTTCAGCGCGCTGGCCGATGTCATGTCGTTCACCGGCGAGTACGAGGAGGGCCAGCCCCTGATCGAGGAAGCCTTGCGGATCCGGCGCAGGCTCTACGGCGAGATGCACCCCGACGTCGCGACAGAGCCTCGGCGACCTCGGCGTCAATTTCGGCGAGCGCGGCGATTTCAAGCAGGCCGAGATCTACCTGCGCCAGGCGCTGGAATGCAGCGCAAGCTGCATCGCGCCGTCGCATCCCGGACCTTGCCGAGGCGCATGAACAACCTCGCCTGGGCGCTGCAGGGGACTCGGCGAGCTCCACGCAAGCCGAGCCGCTCTATCGCGAAGCGCTCGAGATCAAGCGCAAACTGCTGGGCGACGCGCACCCGGAGCTCGCGGCCGGGCTCAACAACCTCGGATTCGTGCTCGAGACGCGCGGGCGACTATCGCGGCGCGGAGCAGGCTTACCGCGAGTCGCTGGAGATGAATCGCAAGCTGCTCGGCGAGAGCCACCCCGAGATCGCGGCTCGGCATGAGCAACCTCGCGTTCGTGCTCTACGAGAAGGGCGACCAGCCGGCGCGATCCGGATGATGCGCGAGTCGATCGAGATGAGTCGGCACGAGCTGGGCCCCGATCATCCCGACGTGGCGGGCGGCGCACGAGCCTTGCCTACTGGCTCGATCTCGGCGGGCGAGTATGACGAAGCGGCGCGCCTGCTCGACGAGGCCCTCGAGATCCGGCGCAAGGCACTGGGCCCCGATCATCCGCAGGTGGCCAGCACGCTGACGATCCAAGCCAACCTGCTCGTCGCGCGCAAGCTGTACGCGGAAGCGCTCGACGTGCCCGGCCGAGGCACTGCAGATCCTGGCGCCCCTGTTCCCGGCCGATCACTGGCTGGTCGCCATGGCGAAGAACGTGCAGGGCGCGGCGCTCACCGGCCTTGGGCGGTACGCGGAAGCCGAGAAGCTCCTGCTCGCGAGCCTGCCGGACCTCGCAGGCTCGCCGATTGCCGACCTCCCGCAGCGCGGCCGCGCGCGGCTCGCGGAGCTCTACATCGCCTGGGGCAAGCCGGAAAAGGCGCGAAAAGTACGCGCGCTAGGCCACCGGCCGTTCACATAATGCGGCGCCGACCTGACGGCGCGGGTTCGCTCAATATTCATGCGCGTCGATGGCGACCTGTTGTACTCTTTCGCGGCTGATTGCAGCGGTCGGGGGGATGGGAGTCGGGCGCGACTGGATCGGTTCGCCCAAAGAAATAAAGATCGAGGAGTGACAGGCATGTCGCGACGTTCCATGGTGCGCGCGGTCCTTGCGGCCGCGGGCATGCTGGGTCTTGTCGCCTCGAGCAGTGCCGGCGCGCAGGAAGCCATCACGATCGACACGAGTGACCTGGCTGCGAACGGCTGTTTCGGGCAGGCCGACTGCGCCGTGGATGGCGCGGACCTCTCGCGAGCATCGGCCGGCACACTCCCGCGAGAAGGACCCTCAACGGCGTCGCCGGATTTGGCGTGAGCGGCGGAGCTTCCGGCAGCGAAATCGACATCGGCGAAACACTGCACGTCGGATTTCGACGAGTCACGGAACATCGCTCGCGATCAAGTTCCTGTTTCTGTTCAACGGCCCCGAGTTCAAGGATCGGCCGAGAAGGCGCGAGTGATCGCGGACGGCGCGCCACTACACCCTTTCGGTCATCAACAATGCCGATAACGCAGCGCCACCTGGAGCGGCCCGGGCACGGTCATCGAAGTGCGGCGCCACGACCTCGACGGGCACCGGCTGCTTCATCGTCACGAACCCTTTCCCGGGCGCCGTTAGCCAGCTCGACTTCAGCCGCGATCGCAGGGCAGCCACGCCGTTTCAGGCAGCGGCACGAACGATTCGGACTACTCGATCGGATTCGATCGCGATAGAAACGAGATCGTCCTTAACCTGGGCGACTGTGCCGGCCCCGGGGGCTGCGAGGTCACGCAGGGATTCAACCTCAATTCCATGCATGCCAGCAATCCGGGCGGTTCCCTCGACGCGATCGTGATCCCGGAGTCTTGCCAGACTGCCGGTACATTCCGAGAACCTGCCTCGACCTGCTGCCGCCGGACCTCGACATGCCGCCACGGACAATGCAGCGCGTGCGATACTGATCAGTATCGGCGTGATCAAGTCGCTGGATCCGAAGGGACCCAACAAGCTGAATCCTGCGACGCAGCTGCTGAACGTCACGAAACTGTTCTCGCCGGCGAGTCACTTCGCTGTTCGACCGAGCGGCATGCCGCCGACCGGTCTGCCGCCGCTCTGCATCGATCCGCGTTGGCGGGGCCAGTTGGACAAAGAGCACTTCGATTCATGGTTTCTTCTTCAAGACCGACAGCAGCATCACGTTCACCGACGTCTTCGATGGCGCAGATCGACGTCTGGACCTGACGGGCGACGAGCTCGGGTGCGACGTAGATCCCGAGACCTGCTCGCCTGGGACGTGATCACGACGGTTCGGAAGTGGCGCAGAGCATCGGCGGACGGCATGTCGACACGATCATCAACGTCGGCTGCATCAACCCGACGAAAGTCTCGGGCGTCCGCCTCTCGCTCTACTCGATCCTCGAGATGACGCCGGACACCTTCGGGCCGACGATCATCAGCAACAAGCCGAATGTCACGGTCAACAACGACGCGGTGTTTGCGAGGCTGGTCGAGTCGCTGTGGAAGGATCTGGGCGAGATTCGCGCCAATTACGCCTGCAAGCAGGCCGATCCGATGCCCGCCGGCGGCCAGGCTCCGCTGTCGATTGCACAGTGCAACACGCTGTAGGTTCGCTGGGCGGATGCGAACAAGAAGATCAAGGATTGCGTCGCCAAGACCTTCAAGCCGATCACCGGCTTGGCCCTCGGGATCTGCGAGTTGGCGCGCGAGCGTTGTCGTCGCCTTCGAGGCTGCGTTGCCGGCGACTGCGACGGGCCCGGACCCCAACAACCGCCTCGGCGAGCTCAAGGGTCGCGTCGAAGTCTTCAAGCACGTCTGGGACACGCGGTTCCTGGAGTCGATCGAGCTCAGCGGCTTCTGCCGCGAAAAGGGGACCTGCCCGCCGTAACCGGCCCGCGCGGCGCTTGATCGCGATCGCCTCGGGAAGGCGCCTGGACCGGCGCCTTGACAGCCACCGGCCCGGTCCCGACAATCGCGCCTCCCCGAGGTACCTTCCCGCCGTGTGGCTAGGTAGCTCAGCTGGTTAGAGCACGGGATTCATAACCCCGGGGTCGAGAGTTCGATTCTCTCCCTAGCCACCATTTATTGTGTGTCCGCCGCGGGTGTCCGGCCTGCGTCCGGACCGCTCCCTGAGACGAACGACCGGATGGGCGCGACGAAACGCGCTGCGCTTGCGGGCCCGCGCCGCTAGTTTGGCTCCCGTTTCCACCGAGGAGAGTCGAATGACTGCCCTGACCGGACGAATTGCCGCGCTCGCCTGCGGCCTCCTGCTGATGGCCGTGGCCGCGATGCCGGCGACCTCCCAACAGGCGCCCGCTGCGACGCCCGCGGCCGCGCCCGCCACCGAGGACGCGCGTCTCGCGGCTTTCTTCGAGGAAGTGTTCCAGCGCAGCGTCAAGGACAGCCCCATCTTCCAGGCCTATCTCGGCATGAAGGGCCCGGACTACGGCAAGTGGAACGACTTCTCGGACGAGGAGGCGCAGCGCCAGGACGCGCTGAACAAGCAGGACCTCGTGCGGCTGCGGGCCGAGTTCGACTTCGACAAGCTCTCCGAGCCGATGAAGATCAGCTACCGGATCTTCGAGATCCAGACGCAGTCGTCGATCGACACCTTTCCCTGGCGCTTCCACGGCTACGCATTCCAGACGCAGACGAACCCGATCGGCCAGGCCGCGACCTTCATGCAGAACATCCACAGCGTGGACAGCGTCGCGGACGCCGAGGCCTACGTCTCGCGCCTCAACGGGGTGCAGAAGGCGATGGAGCAGGGCATCGTCTCGATGAACGAAGCCGCGCGCCGCGGCATCGTGCCGACGTCCTTCTCCTTCGATCCCGTGATCGGCGACGGCCGCAGCGTGATCACCGGCGCGCCGTTTGACGGCAGCGACAAGGACTCCGCGATCCTCGCCGACTTCCGCGGCAAGGTCACGAAGCTCGAGACCGACGACGCGACAGAAGCGGCTGCTCGACGAAGGCGTTGCGGCGCTCAAGGGCCCGTTCCAGACGGGCATCCAGGAGATGATCGCGGCGATCGAGGCGCTGCGCGCGAAGTCGCCCGGCCCGCACGGCGTGTGGAAACTGCCGGACGGCGACGCGTACTACAAGGCGCAGATCAAGTTCTGGACCACGGAACCGGACCTCACGGCCGAACAGATCCACCAGATCGGCCTCGACGAAGTCGCGCGCATCAAGGGCGGGATGCAGGCGATCATGAAGCAGGTCGGCTTCCAGGGCGACCTGCCGGCGTTCTTCAAGCACCTGCGCACGGACCCGAAGAACTTCTTCCCGAACACGCCCGCGGGCAAGCAGGCCTACCTCGACCAGTCGAAGGCCTACATCGACTCGATCTACTCCGACGTCAAGCAAGTACTTCAACGTGCTGCCGAAGGCCCCGCTCGAAGTGCGCGCAGTCGAGGAGTGGCGCGAAGCGACCGCGCCCATCGCGTTCTACAACCAGCCGACGCCGGACGGCAGCCGGCCGGGCATCTACTACGTGAACCTGCACGATATGTCGACGCGGCAGAAGCACGAGATGGAGACCGTCGCCTACCACGAGGGCGCGCCGGGCCACCACTTCCAGATCGCGATCCAGCAGGAGCTCGAGGGCGTGCCGACCTTCCAGAAGTTCGCCTTCTTCGGTGCCTACGTCGAAGGCTGGGGCCTCTACGCGGAGCGCCTTGCGAAGGAAGAGGGTCGCTTCACCGACCCCCTGCAGGATTTCGGGCGCCTGCAGAACGAGATGCTGCGCGCCTGCCGCCTCGTCGTCGACACCGGCGCCCACTCCAAGCAATGGACGCGCGAGCAGATGATCGAGTACATGACGTCGAACAATCCCATGACCGTCGAGGACGCGACCAAGGAGACGGAGCGCTACATCGACAACCCGGGCCAGGCGCTCTCGTACAAGATCGGCATGATCAAGATCCTCGACCTGCGCGAGCGGGCGAAGAAGGCGCTCGGCCCGAAGTTCGACATCCGCGACTTCCACGACGTCGTGCTGAAGAACGGCGCGGTGCCGTTGCCGGTGCTCGACGGCCTGGTGAACGACTACATCGCCGCCCGGAAGGCGGCCTGAGGGCGATCCGGCTCAGCGCGCCGGCCGGAGCCGCGGCACGGTCGCGTTGGCGTCGGACAGGAGCTCCGACGCCGCCTTCGCGAGGATCGCAAGACCCTCGTCCACGATCGCATCCTCGGCCGTGATCGGCACGAGGATGCGCACGACGTTGCCGTAGATCCCGCAGGACAGCAGGATCAGCCCCAGTTCGCGGGCGCGGACCGTCAGCTTCTTCGTCAGTTCCGCGGCCGGACGATGCGGGTCGCCGCCCTCGCCGAGCTCGAAGGCGATCATGGCGCCGAGCCGGCGCACTTCGACGATTTCCGGATGCCGCGCCGCCAGCGCATCGAGCGCCTTGCCGATGCGTCTCGCCGAGCGCGTCCGCGCGCTCGAAGATGCGTTCCTCTCGAACACCTCGAGCACCGCGAGCGCCGCTGCACAGGCGACCGGGTTGCCGGCGTAAGTGCCGCCGAGGCCGCCGGGGCCGCAGGCGTCCATGACGTCGGCGCGTCCGACCACGGCTGAGAGCGGGAATCCGCCCGCCGAGCGACTTCGCGAGCGTGTAGAGATCCGCCGCGACGCCGTAGTGCTCCATCGCGAACATGCTGGCCCGTGCGGCCGGCGCCGCTCTGGATCTCGTCCGCGATCAGCACGATCCCGTGGCGGTCGCACAGCTCGCGCAGCCGCACCATGAATTCCTTCGGCGCGATGTAGAAGCCGCCTTCGCCCTGCACCGGCTCGAAGATGATGGCCGCGACGCGATCCGCGGCGACGTCGCACTTGAAGATCATCTCGAGCGCGCGAAGGAATCGTCCACCGTCACGCCGTGCAGCGCGTTCGGGAACGGCGCGTGGTAGACCTCGGCCGGGTAGGGGCCGAAGCCCGCCTTATAGGGATCAATCTTGCCGGTCAGCGCGAGCGCCATGATCGTGCGGCCGTGGAAGCCGCCGGCGAAGGCGATGACGGCGGAGCGGCCGGTCGCCACGCGCGCGATCTTGACCGCGTTCTCGATCGCCTCGGCGCCGGTCGACATCAGCACCGTCTTGTTCGGGCCCTTGCCCGGGGCCAGTGCGTTCAGCTTCTCGCAGAGCGCGACATAAGGCTCGTAGGGCGTGATCTGGAAGCAGGTGTGCGTGACCTTGTCGAGCTGCGCGCGCACGGCCTCGAGCACGCGGCGATGGCGATGGCCGGTATTCAGCACCGCGATGCCGCCCGCGAAATCGACGTAGCGACGGCCGTCGCCGTCCCACAGGAGCGCATTCTCCGCGCGCTCGATGAAGACGGGGTGGACCATCGACACGCCGCGCGCGACGGCGGCCTGGCGCCGCGCTACCAGTGATTCATTGCTGCCCACGCCGGTCTCCCGTCAGTGAATCTGTACCTCGTCGAGGTCGTCGTCCTCGACGATCTGCTCCCAGGTCGTGGTGGCGTTTCGAGCGCATTGGCCGGATCCGCGGATTCCGCCGAGTCCGTGTAGCCGAACTCGTCCGGCTCCACGTCGTCGAGCGGCCCGCCCCAGTCTTCCGGCTGCGCGGCGGTCTCGACGGCGAGCGTGCGCCATTCTTCGAGATCGAGTTCATCGAGGCCGCCGTCGAATTCCTGGATCTCGATCGTGCCCGAGTCTTCATCGAGCGCAACGATCTGGAACAGCTCGCCCTTGTCGCGATGGCTGTACCAGTTTCCGACGATCGGCGGCAGGCGATTGCTCACGGCCCAGCACCTCGGTGCAAGGCCCGCCACACGCGGTGGCGGGCGGCAAATCCATCCTACGCCCGAATGCCGGCGCATGCCAGGGATTACAATCGGGAAAACGAGGCGATGGAGAAGGCGATGGCGACACCGGCAATCGTGGACTTTCGGCGCAACATCAAGGGCGAGGAATCGGCGCCCGCTGCCGAAAAAGTGGTCAAGGGCGAGCCCAAAACCGTCGTAAAAAACTACTTCAGCGATCCGTCAGGCCAGTTTTTCGCCGGCACCTGGGCGAGCAATGTCGGCAAATGGAAGATCCAGTACTCGGAGAACGAGTTCTGTCACCTGCTCGAGGGCCGCGTCGTGATCACGTCCGAGGAAGGAAAACGCTGGCAATTCAACGCGGGAGACGCATGGGTGATCCCCGCGGGCTTCAGCGGCACCTGGGAGACGGTCGAGCCTGCGCGCAAGCGCTACGCGATATTCGAGCCGGCTAAGCCCGCCTAGCGCTAGTCCCAGTCCATCCCGAAGGTGATGCCGACCGTCTGCGGGCGCGCCGGCCAGACCAGCTCGTTGACGAGGCCATAGCCGAACAGGTTGTCCGCGTCCGCGTTCTCCCAGCCGCGCTCGAAGTATTCCTCGTCGAACGCGTTCTCCAGCCAGAGCGTCACCCACCAGGCCGAGTCGCTGCGATAGCCGAGCCGGAAATTGACCTCCTGCCAGGAATCGACGGTTGCGTCCGGCAGGTTGTCAGGCCCGCCGAACATTTCGGCCCGGTACACGTACTCGGTCGTAAAGAACATCTCGCCTGATCCGGCGGGACGGGTGTAAGTCAGGATCGCCGGAACCGCTGACCTCGGGCGCGAAGGGCAGGTTATTGCCTTCGCAATCGCCGCAGGCGCCGAGCTCGACGATATCGTCTGCATCGGTGATCTCGGTATCGAGGAGCGAAAGGCCGACGGTCGCGTCCCAGTTCGCGTTCGGGACCCAGCGCAGGTCGACTTCGAGGCCCTTGCCACGCGCCTCGCCCACGTTCGCGACCTGTGACGAGCCGGAAGTCGAAATAGACGAGCTGGAGATCCACGTAGTCGTAGAGGAATAACGCGGCATTGAGCTGCAGCGTGTTGTCGAGCAGGCGCATCTTCGCGCCGATCTCGTAGCTGTCGACCTCTTCCGGATCGAAAGCGAGCGGCGTCGTCCCGTGCCGGTGCCGAACCGTCGTCGTTGATGTCCTGGCCCTGCAGGTCATAGCCGAAAGTGGCGAAACCGCCGGACTTGTAGCCCTTGGAGACGGTCCCGTACAGCGTGACGTCGTCGTTGACGTCGAAACTTGCCGCGAGGCGCGGCGTGAAATCGCTCCAGTCTTCCTCGGCACTGACATATCCGTTGGTGAAGAACTCCCAGTTGAAGTTGTTGCCGAGCGCACCGCCGCTGTCGAGGATCCGGCTCCGGATTTCCTTCTGGTCGTAGGTGTAACGCGCGCCTGCGGTCAGCTCGAAGCGCTCGCTGAGCGCCCAGGTGAAGTCGCCGTAGACAGCCCAACCCTCGCTCTCCACGTCCACGTAGCTGGCTTCGACTTTGTCCTCGAGGATGTCGGCGGGATCGATGTCTGTCCTCCCCCCAGTACAAGTCCTCGAAGTCCGGGTCGTCGCAGCCCGTGACCGGCCCGACGAAGTCGTCGCCGAAGTCCGGCGCCTCGGTAATGCTGATCGCCCGGCACAGGGCATCCTCGTCGTAGATGTACTCGAAATAGCCGTCGATCTCCTCGCCGTACACGCTCGCGCCGGCGAACCAGGTCACGGGACCGTCGCCCGGGGAATTGATCCTGAATTCCTGGCTCCAGTACTCGACCTCGTTGACCTGGCGGTAGTCGTTCACCCGTTCCGGGCGACCGTCGTAGTCCTCGAGGTAATGGAAATTGAATTTCTTGTATCCGGTAAGCGAGGTGAGCAGGTAGTCGCCCGCGAGCGACAATTCGATGACCGCACGGCCCTCGAAAACGTCGGATTCGTTGATACCGTCGTCCGCCAGGTCGATGTTCACCTGGTCCTCAGGCAGGCCGTCCGCCGGGACCCAGTACACCGAAGGATCCTGCTCGCGATCCTCATAGGAAACGGTGAACGTCGCGTCGATCGACTCGCCCATGTGCCGCGCAGCGCAGCGCGGCCCGCGCTGACTTCGTGGAAGCCCAGATCGTCGCCACCCTGGAGGTTTTCGAGGAACCCGTCGTTCGTCAGCATGTATCCGCTGGCGCGTAGCGCCCAGGTCTCGCCGAGCGGCATGTTGATCGTGCCCGTGGCTTCGACTTCGTCGTGGTCGGCCAGCGTGAGCTCGGCGCTCGCCCCGAACTGGCTCTGCGGCTTGTTGGTGAGAATGCTGACGGCGCCCGCGATCGAATTCCGCCCGAACAGGGTTCCCTGCGGGCCCTTCACGACTTCCACCCGCTCGACGTCGTACATCGAAGTCATGACGCCGCCCGTGCGGCCCGCCCAGATTCCGTCGACGAACATCGGCCACCGAGGGATCGCCGCCGATGCCGAAGTCGTTTGTCGCGATGCCTCGCATTGACAGCGCGTCCGTGAATCCGTCGGCTCGTCTTGCCGCTGAAGCCCGGCGTGAAATCGACGATGCTGCGGACGTCCGCCATCCGGCCGGCGTACAGCATCTCGCCGTGAAAGCCGATACCGAGAGCGGCACGTCCTGGAGGGACTGCTGGCGCTTCTGCGCGGTGACGACGACCTCGTCGAGGCCGACGATCTCGGGCGCCGCTTCTTCCGCCGCTGCGGGTGGCGTTTCCTGCTGCGCCTGCGCGGCGAACGGACATGACAATGCGGCGGCTACAGCCATGCGGACTGCGGCCCTGTTAAGGCTCTTCATTTGGCATTCCCCCATGGCGCCAGCGGCGCCGATTTTCGGACCAGAATACCCGCCGAAGCGGACTCAGTCCAAACCGTCGATTATTGACACCAGCGTTTCGAAGGTCCGGTCCACTTCCTTGCGCTCGATAATGAGCGGTGGCGACATCGCAATCGTGTCGCCCGTCGTGCGGATCAGGAGTCCCGCATTGAATGCGGCGACCAGCGCTTCATAGCCCCTTGCACCCGGCGAACCGGTCCGCGCTTCGAGCTCGATGCCCGCGACCAGGCCGTAGGCCCGCAGGTCCACGACGTTGCGGCGGCCCTTCAGCGCATGCACGGCGTCGCTCCAGTAGGGCGCCATGTCGCGCGCGCGATCGAAGAGACCCTCGCGGTAGAGCTTCTGCGTTGCAAGCCCCGCCGCGCAGGCGACCGGGTGCGCGGAGTAGGTATAACCATGGAACAGCTCGATGGCGGCCGGCGGGCCCGACATGAAGGTGTCATGGATTTCGCGGCGCACCAGCACGGCGCCCATTGGTATCGCGCCGTTCGTGAGTCCCTTGGCGCAAGTGATCATGTCCGGAACGACGTCGAATTCCTGTGCCGCGAAAGCGGATCCCGTGCGGCCGAAGCCGGTGATGACTTCGTCGAAGATCAGCAGGATGCCGTGCTTCGTGCAATGTTCGCGAAGCCGCTTCAAGTAGCCCTTCGGCGGCAGCAGCACCCCGGTCGAACCCGCGATCGGCTCGACGATGACTGCCGCGATGGTCGAGGCATCGTGGAGCGCGACCAGGCGTTCGAGGTCGTCCGCGAACTCGACGCCGTGCGCGGGAAGGCCCTTCGAAAACAGGTTGCGCGCCGGGTCATGGGTGTGGCGCAAATGATCGACGCCCGGCAGCAGCGCACCGAAGAACTTGCGATTGTTGACCATGCCGCCGACCGAGATTCCGCCGAAGCCGACGCCGTGATATCCGCGCTCGCGGCCGATGAGGCGCGTCCGCGCCGCCTCGCCGCGCACGCGGTGATACGCGATCGCGATCTTGAGCGCCGTGTCGACCGATTCCGATCCCGAGTTCGTGAAGAACACGCGATCGATGCCCGGGGGCGCGATCTCGACGAGCGCGTTTGCCAGCTCAAAGGCGAGCGGATGGCCCATCTGGAACGGCGGCGCATATTCCATGACCGCGATCTGCTTTGACACGGCCTCCGTGATTTCGCGGCGGCAGTGGCCGGCGTTGACGCACCAGAGGCCGGCCGCCGCATCCAGTACCTTGCGGCCGTCGGGCGTCCAGTAGTACATGCCTTCGGCGCGCGCGAGCATGCGCGGCTCGGCCTTGAATTGGCGGTTCGCCGTGAATGGCATCCAGAAGGCATCGAGGTCGAGTCGGGCAGCGCTCATGATAATTGACACTTTTGGAGTGGAAACGCGATATTACGCGGGTTACTGTTTAATATCATAGACATACGGGGTGCTCATGGGCAACGACGTCAGCGCGCGGCTCAAGGCGGTGCGCCAGATGCACGGGCTGTCGCAACGCGAGCTCGCGAAGCGCGCGGGTGTCACGAACGGCATGATCTCGCTGATCGAGCAGGGACGGGTAAGCCCGTCGGTGGCTTCCCTCAAGAAAGTGCTGGACGGCCTGCCGATGGCGCTTGCGGAATTCTTCACGATGGATCCGGCCGGCACGACCCGGGTTTTCTATACCAAGGCCGAACTCGTCGAGCTTGGGGAGGGCGACGTTTCGCTTTGCCTCGTCGCCGCGCACCGGCCCGGGCGCCGGATGGCGATCCTGCGCGAGACCTACGAGCCGGGCGCCGACACCGGGTCCGACATGCTGCGGCATCCCGGCGAGGAGGGCGGCGTCGTCGTGAGCGGCCGGGTCGAGGTAACGATCGGCGCCCAGACGCAGGTTCTCGGGCCGGGTGACGCCTACTATTTCACGAGCGCGGTGCCGCACCGGTTCCGCAATCGCGGGCGCGAGCGCTGTGAGATCATCAGCGCTTCGAGCCCCCCGACGCTTTGAGGAGCAGGCCGTGAACCGGGAGCAGAAAACGGTCGACTGGCGCGAACTGGCGAAGACCCTCACGCCGCGCACGGAGGCATTCATCGACGGCAAGTACGTGCCTGCGGTTTCGGGCGCGACCTTCGACTGCATCAATCCGGCGACCGGCAAGAGCATCGCGCAGGTGGCTTCCTGCGATGCGGCGGACGTGGATGCCGCCGTCGCGAGCGCGCGCCGCGCTTTCGATGCCGGCCACTGGTCGCGCCGCGCCCCGGCCGCGCGCAAGAAAGTGCTGCTGCGGTTTGCGGAACTGATCCGCAAGCACCGCGAGGAACTCGCACTCACCGAAACGATCGACATGGGCAAGCCCATCACGGACTCGCTCAAGATCGACATTCCGGCCGCGGCGAACTGCATTGCCTGGTATGGCGAGGCGATCGACAAGGTCTACGACGAGGTCGCACCGACGTCCCATGACTCGCTCGCGTTCATCACGCGGGAGCCCGCGGGCGTCGTCGGCGCCATCGTGCCCTGGAATTTCCCGCTGCTGATGGCGACGTGGAAGCTTGGGCCCGCGCTCGCGACCGGAAACTCGGTGGTCCTGAAACCCTCGGAAAAATCGCCGCTGACCGCGCTGCGTGTCGCCGAACTCGCGCTCGAGGCCGGACTTGCCGGAGGGCGTGCTGAATGTCGTGCCGGGATTCGGCTACACGGCAGGCGAGGCGCTTGCGATGCACATGGACGTCGACTGCGTCGCGTTCACCGGCTCGACGCGCACCGGCAAGCGGATGCTCGAGTACGCCGGCCGCTCCAACATGAAGCGGGTCTGGCTCGAATGCGGCGGCAAGGCGCCGAACGTCGTGATGGGCGACGTCCCTGACATCGAGCGTGCCGCATCCGCTGCCGCCTTCGGTATCTTCTTCAACCAGGGCGAGATGTGCTCGGCGGCTTCGCGCCTCGTTGTTCATGAATCCGTGCGCGACGCGATGCTCGAAAAGATCGTCGAGATCGGCCGCACGATGGCGCCCGGCGACCCGCTCGACCCGAAGACGCGTCTCGGCGCAATCGTCGACCAGGTGCAGCTCAACACGGTCCTTGGATTCATCGAATCAGGCCGGAGCGAAGGCGCGGAACTGCGCCTCGGCGGCAAACGGGTGCGACACGAGAGCGGCGGGTACTTCGTCGAACCGACGGTGTTCGCGAACGTCGAACCGAAGATGAAAATTGCGCGCGAGGAGATTTTCGGGCCGGTGCTCTCGACGATCACCTTCAAGGACGCCGAGGAAGCGGTCCGCATCGCAAACGACGTGAGTTACGGCCTCACGGCGGCGGTCTGGAGCCGCGACATCACGACGGCACACCGGATTGCGAAATCCCTGCGCGCCGGGACGGTCTACGTGAATTGCTACGACGCCGACGACATGACCGTGCCTTTCGGCGGCTTCAAGCAGTCCGGCAACGGGCGCGACAAGTCGCTGCACGCCATGGACAAATACACTGAACTCAAGACTACCTGGGTCGATCTCTCATGAAAGTGACGGTCGCTGCGACACAAATGGCCTGCGGGTGGGACCGCGAGGCCAATATTGCGAATGCCGAGCGCCTGATTCGCGAGGCGGCCGGCCGCGGCGCAAACGTCATCCTGATCCAGGAACTGTTCGAGTCGCCGTACTTCTGCAAGGACCACCTCGCGAAGCATTTCGAGCTCGCGTTGCCGATCGCCGAGAATCCGGCGGTGAAGCGGCTTTCGAAGGTCGCGGCCGAGCTCAAGGTGGTGCTGCCGGTCTCCGTCTTCGAACGGGCGCAGAATGCCTACTTCAATACGCTCGTGATGGTCGATGCCGACGGCAAGACGCTCGGCATCTATCGCAAGGCGCACATTCCCGAAAGCCCTGGCTATCACGAGAAGTTCTACTTCTCGCCGGGCGACACGGGATTCCGCGTCTGGCCGACACGCTACGGCACGCTCGGCGTCGCCGTCTGCTGGGACCAGTGGTTCCCGGAGGCTGCGCGCGCGATGGCGCTCGCGGGTGCCGAAATCCTTTTCTATCCGACCGCGATCGGTTCGGAGCCGCAGGATGCGTCGCTCGACTCGCGCTGGCACTGGCAGCGCACGATGCAGGGACACGCTGCCGCAAACGTCATGCCGCTCGTGGCCTCGAACCGCATCGGCACGGAGCGCGGCGAGAAGCTCGAAATGACTTTCTATGGTCATTCCTTCATCGCGGACCACACGGGCGAGGTCATCGCGCAGGCGGATGACCACAGCGAGCAGATCCTGACAGCGAGCTTCGATCTCGAGGAGATCCGCCGTTACCGACATTCCTGGGGCGTGTTCCGCGACCGGCGGCCCGATCTCTATGGGCCCCTCATGAAGCTGGACGGTGTCCGCGGCTGACGAGGGCCTCGCAGGCCCAATCGCCTGCGTGGACCTCGAGACCACGGGCGGGCACGCCGGCCGCGACCGGATCATCGAGGCCGGCATCGTCCTCTTGCAGGATGGCAAGGTCGTCGAAGAGTACTCGACGCTCATCAATCCGGGCGTTCGCATCCCGTACGCCATCCAGCAGTTCACCGGCATCAGCGAGGCGATGGTCGCAGACGCGCCGCCCTTCGAGGCCGTGGCCGAGGCGATACAGTCGCGTCTTGCCGGCAACCTGTTCGTCGCGCACAACGCGCGATTCGACTACGGATTCCTGCGGAACGAGTTTCGGCGGCTCGGCCGGCGCTTCCGCGCGCCGGTGCTCTGCACCGTGCGCCTCTCGCGTGCGCTGACGCCGGGCGAGCGGGGCCACAATCTCGACGCAGTCATGCAGCGTCATGGAATCGCCTGCGACGCACGTCACCGCGCGCTCGGCGATGCGAAGGTGCTTGCGGATTTGCTTCGCATCGCGAGCGAGCGCTTCCCCGCGGATGAGGTTGCGGCGATCGTGAAAAAACTGGTCGGCACGGCACGCCTGCCGCCGCAACTCGATCCCGCGCTCGCGGACGAGCTGCCGGAGAGTGCCGGTGTCTATCTGTTCTACGGAGAGAACGACGCGCTCCTGTACGTGGGCAAGGGAAAAAACCTGGCAAACCGCGTTCTCGCGCATTTTTCCAATCCGCGCGCAAAGCTCGAACAGCAATTGACGCAACTCGTCAGGCGCATCGAGTGGATCGAGACCGCGGGGGAGTTTGGCGCGCTCGTCACGGAGGCCCGCCTCATCAAGACGCGCAAGCCGGTGTTCAACCGGCGGCTTCGCGCCGCATCGGAGCTCTGGGCGATCTGCCTGCGCGACAGACTCGGCACCGCCGATGGCGAGCATCGAGATGCTCGACAGCGTGGATGATCCCGCCGCTGCCTATGGGATGTTCCGCCGGCGCGCGGACGCCGAGCGCGCGCTCGAAGGCCTGATGCGCGGGCATGGACTCTGTGCGAAGTGGCTCGGTCTCGAAAAGTCCGAGGGTTCCTGCATCGGATTCCAGCTCGGCCGCTGCCGCGGCGTTTGCGCCGGCCTGGAATTGCCGGCCCTGCATGCCGTGCGGGTGAAGCTTGCCCTGTCCGGGCTCAAGCGGCGTGACTGGCCGTTTCCCGGGCGCATCGGCATCCGCGAGCGAGACTGGCGCGGGGTCGAGGAAACTCAAGTCTTCGATCGCTGGTGCTACGCGGGCGAGGATTTCGACCCGGACATCTACCGGATCCTCACCGGATTCCTCGACCGGCCCGCCCGCGGCGCCGAGTTACTGACCCAGGTCGAGCCGTGAGCGCAACGCCTTTCTTTGTGACGGCCGCGACCGGCACGGCCGACCTGCTGGCGGCCGAGCTGAAATCGCTCGGCATCGAGAATGCACGCGAGGTCCAGGGCGGCGTCGCCTGCGAGGCGGAACTCGCCGGTGCTTACGCCGCTTGCCTCGGTTCGCGCATCGCGCTGCGCGTGCTGTGGCAGATCGGCCGATTTCCGGTTGCGGACGCGAACGAACTCTATGCGCGGCTCCGCGAGATTGACTGGTCCACTCACATGGATGACGACGACACGCTCGCCGTCGATTTCTCGGGAAGCATCCCTGGCATCACGCACACGCAGTTCGGCGCGCAGCGCGTCAAGGACGCGATCGTCGACCAGTTCCGCGAGAAAACGGGCACCAGGCCCTCGGTCGATCGCGCGGCGCCCACCCTTCGCATCAACGTGCACGCGGCGCGAAGTGCGGTCACGGTCGCGATCGACTTGTCCGGCGACAGCCTGCACCGGCGCGGCTATCGCGGAGGGCAGGGCGCGGCGCCGCTCAAGGAGAATCTCGCGGCCGCAATCCTCCTGCGCTCCGGCTGGCCCGCGATCGCAGCCGTCGGGGGCGGCTTCGTCGATCCGATGTGCGGTTCTGGCACGTTTCCGATCGAAGCCGCGTTGATCGCAGCCGACATCGCGCCGGGCCTCCTGCGCCCGCGATTCGGCTTCGAGGGGTGGAAGCAACACGATGCAGGGGCCTGGGCCGCGCTGCGGGATGCCGCGGCTGCTCGCAGCGACCCGGCCTCGCTGACGTCGGGCCGCGTCCACGGATTCGATCGCGATCCGATGGCGATACGCGACGCCGAGGCCAATGCCGAGCGCGCGGGAATCGCGGGCCGTATCCGCTTCCAGCGAGCGGAACTTGCGAACCTGCCCGCCGCTTCGGCCGCCAAGGGCCTCATTGCCGTCAATCCACCATACGGCGAGCGCATCGGCGAGACGGAAGAACTGCGGCAGCTCTATGCCCTGCTCGGCGAGAAGCTGCGCGCCGGTTATCGCGGATGGGAGGCCGCAGTCTTCACCGGCAACCCGGCACTCGGCCGCGAACTCGCCATCAATGCGCGCCGCACGCATCGGATGATGAACGGGCCGATCGAATGCCGCCTGCTGCGGCTCGCGATCGAACCCTCGGAGTACGTGCAGGCGCGCGAGCCGGGCCGCCCGCCGGTGATCGATGCCGAATCCGCGCGCGCACGCCCGGGTGCGCAGATGTTCGCGAACCGCCTGAAGAAAAACATCGACAAGCTCGCGTCCTGGGCAAGGCGCGAGAAGATCTCCTGCTACCGGCTCTACGACGCGGACATGCCCGAGTACGCGTTCGCGATCGATCTCTACCAGTCGGATCCGCAGGGGACCGCGGGCCGCTGGCTGTATGTGCAGGAATACGCGCCGCCTGCGACTGTCGACCGCGACCGCGCCCGCGGCCGTCGCGAAGAGGCGATCTCCGTGTTGCCGGAAACCACTGGCCTGGCGCCGGATGCCATCTACTGGCGTACGCGGCGGCCGCAGAAAGGCAGTTCGCAGTACGAGGCGCTCGCGGAAAAAGACGAGCGCGTGGTCGTGGAGGAGGGCGGGCTCAAGTTCCTGGTCAATTTCACCGACTACCTCGACACTGGGCTCTTCCTCGACCACCGCCTGGCGCGGGCGCGGATACGAGAGGCGGCCAAGGGCAAGCGCTTCCTGAATCTCTTCTGTTACACCGGCGCCGCGACGGTGTATGCCGCGGCGGGCGGCGCCGTCGCCACGACGAGTGTCGACATGTCCCGCACCTACATCGACTGGGCGCGCCGCAACATGGCGATCAACGAGTTTCGGGGCGATGCCCACCAGTTCGTGCAGGAAGATTGCCTTGCCTGGCTCGAAGAGGACGATGGCAGGCGGTACGACCTGATCTTCCTCGACCCGCCGACCTTCTCGAATTCCAAGCGCATGGAGCGTGAATTCGACGTGCAGCGCGATCACGTCACGCTGATCCGCGAATCCCTCGTGCGCCTCGCTCCGGGCGGATTACTCCTGTTCTCGAACAATTTCCGCAAGTTCAAGCTGGAAGCAGACGCCCTCAAGGACCTTTCGATCCGGGAAATCACGAAAAAGACGGTGCCCCAGGACTTCGCCCGGGACCCGAAGACCCACCATTGCTTCGAGATCCGCCGCCCGGATTGACTCGGCCTTTCTCCTTCCTGTACGATCGTTCAACAATGAACGCACGCATCCACCCCGAACGCTCGATTACACCCCAGGCCCGCGGCGAGGAAGACTTCAGCCTGCCCGGCTGGATCTACTGGGACCCGGAGTTCTTCGAGCTCGAGAAGCAGCACATCTTCAAGAAGGCCTGGCACCTCGTCTGCCACCTGAACGACGTGCCCGAAACGGGCGACTACCAGACCTTCGACTTCCTTGGCGAGTCGATACTTACCGTGCGTGGCGACGACGGCCGCGTGCGCAGTTTCCACAACGTGTGCCGCCACCGCGCATCGCGTCTCGTGGACGGAACGCACGGCAACTGCGGCCGCCGCATCACCTGCCCGTATCACGCCTGGACTTACTCGACCGATGGCCGGCTCGTCGGCGTGCCGATGCGCTCGAACTATCCCGGCCTTGAGCCCGCGCAGTACGGACTCGCGCCGCTCGAGCAGGAAATCTGGCACGGCTTCATCTTCGTGCGCTTCGCGCCGGGGCTGCCGAGCGTGCAGGACCAGATGGCGCCCTACGAGGGCGAAATGGCCGGCTACCGCTTCGAAGAGTTCAAGCCGATGGGCAAGGTGCGGCTGCGCTCGCGTGCGGTGAACTGGAAGAACGTTTCCGACAATTACTCCGACGGCCTGCACATCCCGATCGCGCACCCGGGGCTCACGCGCCTCTTCGGCAAGAGCTACGGCATCGACGCGAAGGAGTGGGTCGACAAGATGTTCGGCACCATCGTGGATGAGCCGTCGCCGCGGCACTCCGAGCGCATGTACCAGAAGCTGATCAAGGACATGGCACCGGCGGATGCCCCGGCGCCGATGTGGAACTACTACAAGCTCTGGCCGAACGTCGCCTTCGAGCTGTATCCGGACCAGATCGACTTCATGCAGTTCGTGCCGGTCTCGCCGACCGAAACGATCCTCCGCGAGATCTCCTACGCGCTGCCGGATGACCGTCGCGAGATGAAGGCCGCGCGCTACCTCAACTGGCGCATCAACCGCCGCGTCAATCTCGAAGACAAGGCGCTGATCGAACGCGTGCAGGCGGGCATGGCCTCATCGAGCTATACCGTCGGGCCGCTGGGCGAGGGCGAACTGTGCTTGCGCAGCTTCGGCCGCCGCATGCGCGCGCTGTTCCCGGAATGTCGGCAGCCCGAGCCGCCGGCGAAAGGCTGGAGCGTCAGCCGCAACACCCGCCCGCGGTGAGCGCGCGGGCGACGAAGCCGCTCTACGAGCGCCAGGTCGCGAGCGACCGGCGCGATTCACTCGTCGAGGCGGCGATTGAATGCCTCAAGCGAGATGGGCATGAAGGCCTGTCGGTGCGGCGCATCGCCGCCGAGGCCGGTGTCTCGATCGGCCTGATCAATCATCACTTTCCGAACAAGGACACGCTGATCGCGGAGAGTTACCGCACGTTCAGCCGCCGCCTGACCGACAGCTTCGAGACGGCGGTGGAATCCGCCGGTGCCGAGCCACGCGCGCGGCTCCGTGCATTCTTCAAGGCCGTGTTCTCGCGCCCGAACCTGGATCCCCAGGTGCTGACCGCCTGGGTCGTCTACTGGGGGCTCCTGCAGACCTCGCCGGAAATCCGCGCGGTCCACGACGAGGAAGGCCGCGGTTACGGCGACCTGCTCGGTACGCTGTTGGGTGATTTCGCAAAGGAATCGGGCCGCCTGCGCTTCGACACGCGCCTCGCGACGATCGGGCTCACTGCGCTCCTCGACGGGCTCTGGCTGGAATGGTGCCTCGATCCAAAGAACTTCCGGCCTGCCGAAGCCGCCGCACTCTGCGAAGTCTGGATCGACAAGCTGACCCGTCCCTAGAACAACCCCGTTATCTTGCCGTCGTCCGTCACGTCGATGTTGTTGGCTGCCGGCGTCACCGGCAGGCCCGGCATCGTCATGATGTCGCCGCAGATCATCACGATGAACTCCGCGCCGGCGGCCAGGCGCACTTCACGGACGTTCACGGAATGCCCGTGCGGTGCGCCCCGCAGCTTGGGATCCGTCGAGAAGGAATACTGGGTCTTCGCCACGCAGATCGGGTAGTGGCCGTAACCTGATTCCTGCAGCTGCTTGATCTGCGCACGAACCTTGCTGTCCGCGGTCACGTCGGAGGCGCCGTAGATGCGCGTCGCGACCGCCTTCATCTTGTCCCAGAGCGTATCCTTCTCGTCGTATACGAACTTGAAGTAGTTCGCGTGGTTGCAGAGCTCGACGACTTCCCTGGCGACGATCGTCGCGCCCTTGCCGCCCTCGGCGTAATGCTTTGCAACGATGACCTTCACGCCATGGTGGGTGGCGCGCTCCTGCAGCCAGTTGAGCTCTGCCTCGCTGTCCTCGGCGCGGTGGTTGATCGCGACCAGGCAGGGTAGGCCGAAGACGTCGCGCACGTTGTCGATGTGGCGATCGAGGTTTGCGATGCCCGCCTGGAGCGCCTTCAGGTTTTCCTTCGCGAGATCGGCCACTTCGATGCCGCCGTGGTACTTGATCGCCCGCACCGTTGCGACGATCACCGCGGCGTCCGGCTTGAAGCCGCCCTTGCGGCACTTGATGTCCACGAACTTCTCGGCACCGAGATCCGCGCCGAAGCCGGCTTCGGTCACGACGTAGTCCGCGAGCTTGAGCGCGGTACGCGTCGCCATCACCGAATTGCAGCCGTGCGCGATGTTGGCGAAGGGTCCGCCGTGGATGAAGGCGGGATTGTTCTCGAGCGTCTGTACCAGGTTCGGCGCAAGTGCATCCTTCAGAATGGCCGCCATCGCGCCATGTGCCCTGATGTCGCTGGCATGGATCGGCTTGTGGTCGCGCGTGTAGCCAATGACAATTTTTCCGAGTTTCTCCTTGAGGTCCTTGAGGCTCGTGGCCAGGCAGAAGATCGCCATCACCTCGGAGGCAGCGACGATGTCGAATCCGTCCTGGCGCGGATAGCCGTTGCCCGGGCCGCCGAGACCGACCGTGATGTCGCGAAGCGAGCGGTCATTGAGGTCCACGACGCGCCGCCAGGTGATGCGCCGGACATCGAAGCCGGCTGCGTTGCCGTGGTAGATGTGGTTGTCGATCAGCGCGGCGAGCAGGTTGTTGGCGAGCGCGATCGCGGAGAAGTCGCCGGTGAAGTGGAGATTGATATCCTCCATCGGCACCACTTGCGCGTATCCGCCGCCGGCCGCGCCGCCCTTCATGCCGAACACCGGGCCGAGCGCCGGCTCACGCAGGCAGATAACGGTTTTCTTGCCGATCTGATTGAGCGCATCGCCGAGCCCGACCGTCATCGTCGTCTTGCCTTCGCCCGCGGGGGTGGGGGAGATGGCGGTGACGAGAATCAGCTTGCCGTCTTTGCGACGGTCGAGATGCGTACAGTAGTCGAGCGAGATCTTTGCCTTGTAATGGCCGAAGGGCTGGAGCTCCTTCTCAGGGATTCCGAGGCGTTCCGCGGCGAGCGGAACGATGGGCTTCATCTTCGCGTGCTGGGCAATCTCGATGTTGCTGAGCAGGGCGCCCGACTTCGACGGTGGCATGTTCAAGCTTCTCCGCGCACGTGGATGAAAAATCGTGCGTAGGATGCCTGCAATGTGGGCGCGTTGTCATTTGTTGCCGCGATTGCCGGTCGCCGCCGATTCAACCGGCCTCAATCATCAGCGGTATGTTATGCGTCGCCAAGTTATGAGCCGGCACAATGGCTTATGACCCGCCGGGGGTGATTAATAGTCAAAAATGACGTAAAAGATCATGTGAGTTTTCACATCCAATAGACGTTAGGCGCCGCCGTGAACGAGCTCAATCGTCCATCGTCCCCTACCGACCAGGAGCTGATTGCGGCGTATTTTGCGAATTTCCTCGGCGACAGCTCTAGCTTCTGGGCGTTCGAGGACGTGACAACCCTCACATCCACAGATCCCGAACGCCTATGGGTAATCACACTGCAGATGATTTCTCAAACCACGGATAAGTTGGCGCTGTCCTATGTCGCGGCCGGACCGCTTGAAGACCTGCTCGCTTATCACGGTCCAAGGTTCATCGATCGCGTTGAAGCGGTCGTGCGTCGGGATGCTCACTTCCTCGAGGCTCTAAGGAGCGTATGGGGGCATGGCAGTTTTCAACCAGATGTCTATGCACGCATTCAAGCACTTGTTTCGGCGAACGCCTAACAACCGGTTGCAGCAGTCCGTGAGGGATAGAGTGCCAGCATTCAATTGTCGTAGTCGGGCCGCTGAACCGGGACGTTAGAACTCACAAAGACCATAGGTGCAGACGTGTCCTATATCGAAGAATCGCTATCTGCAGGAGAGAAGATCGAGAGCCTATTCAAATTTCATTGGTTTGCCTGGGTGCCCATGTGGCTTTGGATAATCCTGGCCATTCCGACCATAGGACTCACTTTGTTCGTTGCGCTCTATGAGTTCCTGAGGCTCAGATTCATCGAACAAGGAGTGACAAATAAACGAGTGATCCTGAAGAAGGGCATCATCAGTCGCAAGACCGAAGAGATGAAACACACTTCTATCGAAACAGTGGAGATCAATCAGGGGGTATGGGGAAGAATCTTTGGGTTCGGCACGGTAAAGGTAACGGGTCGCGGAATCAGTGATGTTGTGTACAAAGGCGTAGATGATCCAATGGCGGTAAAGCGTCAAATCGAAAGCGTCAGTAATCCCGCGCTGTGAGTTCTAACTATGCGTTGGAGCGGTCCGTGAAAAGCTCGAGCGAGCGCGCCGCAGGCGCGCAGACCATTTTCGCGCCTGCGGCGCGCCGGCCGGGCTGCGCCCGGCCCGCTCAACGCGAACGTTAGCCGGCAAGCATGCGTTTCAAACCGGCACCGGATGAAGTCTTCTTCGATGCCCTGCGCGGCGAAGACGCACTAGGAGCCGTAGTCAGAGCACACATACATATTGAGGCTCGCCTCAACGAGGTCCTCGAAGCACTTGTTCCGCATCCCAGGCACTTGCCCAACGTGCGCTTTGAGCAACGTGCGAAGCTTGCCGTCGCGATTGGACTTACGGAACGGGCCCTCGAGCCTTTGCTCTGCCTCGGGCGTATTCGAAATGCATTTGCACATCGCCTCGATGTAACACTCACAAACGAAATGGTCGAGGAATTGCAGGGATCTTTTTCTCCCGAGGACCTGGCGGTCATGCAAAGAGCCTATGCGATGACCCACGAGCAGCTTCGCACGAAGGACGCTCCCCCTTTCAACAAGCTCGACGCGAGAAGCAAGTTCATCTCGTTGGCTGTTGGCCTAGATAAGTTTTTGATCGACGCTCACAGGGAGGCAATCGAAAGCATTGCCAGCTAACCATGCGTTGGAGCGGTCCGTGAAGGGTTTAGCGAAGGGCGCCGGGGCGCATGGCAAATGTTAGCGCCCGCGGCGCCTGGCGAGGCTGTACCGCGGCCCGCTCACCGCGGACGCTAGGCATCAATGAACCGCGAGCGCGAAGAAGTACTTGCAACCGTTCGCCGTCTCTTTCCCGAGACCGAAGTACCGGCGGTCATGCAGACGCTCGACGGTTATGGCGAGCGATCGACTGAGCCGGAGCGAGAGCGGGTGCAACTGGCCATCCTGAAGTTGAGCGAAGGCCGGAAATCGAACTTGCGGCACTATTTTGAGGCCGCCAAGCGAGATTATCG
This sequence comes from uncultured Gammaproteobacteria bacterium, assembly GCA_963775415.1. GTDB lineage: Bacteria > Pseudomonadota > Gammaproteobacteria > Steroidobacterales > Steroidobacteraceae > SCUD01. The sequence goes on along the minus strand of CAVZIO010000002.1, from coordinate 200,890 downwards.
CGACGTCCTCTACTGGTCGGAGAACCCCGCGCCGCCTGCTGCGTCGGTCCTGGAAGTGCTACGTACGAATTGGTCGTGGGCGTTGTCCGGGGTGACCCGCGTCCTTGCCCAGAATCGTTTTGGAAATATCCTTGTCGAGCTCAGCGACGGCAGCATCTGGCGCGTGTGTCCCGAGGACCTGCTTGCGTCGAAAGTGGCTGGGTCGGAAGCGGAAGTCGCTGGGCTGCGAACCGATCAGGATTTTCAGGCGGACTGGACCGTCGACGCATGGGTCGAGGCAGCCGAACCGGCACTTGGACCACTGAAGGAGGGCCAGTGCTATGGCTTCAAGATTTGGCCAGTCCTCGGGGGCGCTTATGAAGTGGAGAATATGGCGATCAAGTCGATCGTGGAGTGGCTTGCCGTGAGCGGTGACGTTGGAAAACAGGTGAAGGATCTCCCTCCTGGTGCGAAGATCCGACTCGACGTCCGCGATGCCTAGGCCTTCAGTGATGAATCATCCATTGCGGTGCCGGTGCGGAACTTTAAGGGGTATCGTTTATCACCCGGAAAAAGTAAGCCGGGGCGTGTGTTATTGCAAAGACTGCCAGGCGTTTGCGCATTTCCTCGGAACAACAGGCGATATTCTGGACGAGATGGGTGGAACGGACGTCATTGCAACCCTGCCCAAGTACGTTCAATTCACTCAAGGCATCGAAACCCTCGCATGCATGTCCCTTACGGAGACCGGAATGCTGCGTTGGTATGCAAGCTGCTGCAACACACCCATAGGCAACACCCCGCGTAATTTCAAAACCTCCCATGTGGGCCTCGTTCACACTTGTTTGAATGATCCATCGAGCACCCTGGAGAGTTCCTTCGGCCCAGTCCGCATGCGGGTCAACACAAAGAGTGCCAAAGGCAAGCCAAAGACAATGCCGATCAGCACCGTCACATCAATTTTTCGGTTCCTGGGTTCGCTGATCCGCGCCCGCCTGGATGGCAGCTATCGGAGCACACCATTCTTTGCTCCAGATCGGGGAACCCCGATCGTACCGCCAAGGGTCCTCACCAGCAGCGAGCGAGAGCGAGTGATGAATGCCGTCTAGCGATTGATCGCGGACATAAGTTGTCGCGTCACTACACGCAGGGGAGAGCAGGGTGCCACTACTTCACGTTGCCTGGTTTCGCTTCAAGCCGGATGTGCCAGCGGAAAGGATTGAGCGTCACCTCGCCGCTTGTCGCGGCCTTGTTGGCAAAGTTCCGGCTATCCTGAACTTGCAGTGCGGAGCCAATCTCTCCGATCGGGCCGCTGGCATGACTCACGGGATCGTAGTCACCCTGCCTGACTTCGCCGCACTCTCCGCCTATCTCGAACACCCCGATCATCAACCAGTAGCAAGAAATCTCGTGGGTGATGTCGCCGAGTTGCGAGTAATGGACCTTCAGGTCTAGTAATTCAGGCAGTCAACAGTGACACCAATGACCAGGGCCAAGGCGAAGATCCGTTTCAAAGCCAGACTCGTGCGCCCGGTCGCGACCGCGAAGGGCGGTTCCTGGTCCTTTCTTGTCTTGCCAAAGAGCGCAAGCGCAAAGCTCCCCACGCGGGGCATGACCACGGTTGAAGGCAGCATCAATGGCCATGCCTTTCGAGCCACGCTCGAGCCGGATGGTGAAAGGAGTCATTGGCTGAAGGTGAGCAAGAAATTGCGCGAAGCCGCGGGCGCCGATGTGGGCGACGTCGTCACGCTGGAAATCGCGCCCGCTGGAGTGGAGCCGGAAACCCGGGTGCCGGCAGATCTGCGGAAGGCGCTTGCCACCGTCCCTAAGGCGCTCGCGCTGTGGTCCGAAATCACGCCCATTGCGCGACGAGACTGGATCGCCTGGATCACCACCGCCAAGCGGCCGGAGACCCGCGCGCGTCGCATCGACAACGCATGCGAGATGCTCGCTGCCGGGAAGCGTCGCGTTTGCTGCTTCGATCGGTCCGGGTTCTATGGCAAGAACTTCGGTTCTCCTAAGCCACGGCCGTCGTGAGCACCATGCCGACGAGCACCGCGGCGATTCCGCCCCATTGCAAGCGTGTCGGCCGCTCCTTCAGCACGGCCCAGGCAAACGCCAGCGTTACGACCGGGTAGGCCCCGGCGAGCGGCGTGACCAACGAGGCGGGTCCGTGCTTGTAAGCGATCGCGACCAGCAAGCTGCCGAGCGCCATGATCGCCATTGGCCCGAATGCGCGCAGCCACTCGGCGCGCGATCCGCCGCGCGCCGCGCCCGACAGGACACCATAAACGCCCAGCGTCGCGACTGCGCCGATGGCGATGAACAGCGCCATGTTGCCTTCGTGCGCAGCCGGGAACCCGTACGCATAGCGGATCAGCGTGCCGCTCGCGCCCCAGATGATGAGCGCAGCGCCGGCATAGAGCATCCAGCGACTCTGCGTGGCGGTCCTCGCGTGCGGTGGCGACCAGGCGAGCGACATGCAGCCGAGCAGCACGGCGCCGACACCCAGACCCTGCATCATCGTCAGATCTTCCCCGAGGAAGGTGCGCGCGAAAATCACTGTCAGCGCCGGGTAGGCCGCGGACAGCGTGCCGACGATGGAGATGGGGCCGTACGTGATCGACTTGTAGTAGAAGATCCAGGCGATCCCGTCGAGCGCGTAGGCGAGCAACCCCCAGAACGCGAACTCGCGTCCTTCGGCCGCGAAGGGCGGAGGGGCGTCGCTCAGCGACCAGAAGCCCACATTGACGATCGCGTTCGCGATCGCGTAGTACAGGCAGAAGTGCGCCGCGGAGACCTCGCCGATGTATTTCTTGACGAGGCCCTGGGCAATTCCCCAGGCGAACAGCGCCGCGAGAGTCGGCGCAAGCCAGTGTAGTTGGCCGAGATCGGTCGGCTGCATTCGGGCCCCCTGTGCGTCGGCCGCGGTTCGCGTCAGTCCTGCAGCGAGCCCCGAAGCGATTGTGCGCCGCCCGGCGCCTTCACCACCTTGCCACCGATCATCACGAATTCCACGCGCTCGAGCGCCTTCATGTCGTCGAGCGGATTGCCGGTGACTGCAACGAGATCCGCGAGCTTGCCCGCTTCGACGGTGCCCAGCCGATCGTCCCAGCGCAGCAACTCGGCGCCGACGCGCGTGCCGGCCTGGATCGCCTGCATCGGCGTCAGGCCGGCCTCGACGAGGACCGCCATCTCGCGCACGAACACGACGGGGTCCGTCATGTATCCGCCGAGATCCACGCCGACGGCGATCTTGACGCCCTGCTTGTGGGCGCGGCCGATGGCGGCGAGGAACTTGCCGCGCTGGTGGGTGGCGTAGTCGTCCTGCTTGTCCTGGGCGCGCAGCTTGTCGCCTTCCGTGTAGTAGTCACCGACGTAGATGGTCGGCACGAGAAACGTGCCCGCTCCGCCATCATTTTCATGCCCTCGTCGTCGATGAAGGTGCCGTGCTCGATGGAGCGCACGCCGGCGGCGACGGCCTGCTTGATGCCGTCCGTGGCGTGGGCGTGCGCGGCGACCGGCACGTTGTGCCGGCTCGCCTCCGAGACCGCGGCCTCGAGTTCCTCCGGGCTGAACGCAACATTTCGCGGATCGTCGCCGACCGACTGGTAGGCACCCGTGACGAGCAGCTTGATCCAGTCGGAGCCGTACTTGATCTCCTGGCGGATCGCCTTGCGGATCTCTTCCGGGCCGTCCGCGACCAGTCCGTCCGCAATCACCGTCTGCTCCGGCGAGAAATAGTTGACGTCGCCGCCGCCGCCGGTAATCGAAATGTAGTGGCCGGCGCCGGTCAGGCGCGGACCGATGAAGACGCCTTTCTCGATCGTCTTGCGGATGTCCTGGTTCGCGTAGTGAACGTCCGCGTCGCCCATCACGCGGACCGTCGTCCATCCCGCGAGTAGCTGGCGCTGGAGCGCGGCGAGCCCCATCAGCGCCTTGTACGCGGAAGACGCCTGGAGGTGCGCGTTCTGGTAGTCGTCGCCGTACATCAGCGGATGTTCATGGCAATTGATGAAGCCGGGCATCAGCGTCTGGCCCGGCAGCTCGATCACTTTCGCGCCGGCGGGTATCGCCGAGCGGTCGCCGACCGCAACGATGCGCTCGCCGTCGACCACGACGACGGTGTTGACGCGCGCACTGGCGCCGACACCGTCGATCACGCGGTCCGCCACGAGCGCCACGGTTCGGCTGGCGGCCTGGCCGCAAAACAGGAGATGCCGGCAACAGCAAAAGTGCATTCTCGCATTGTGCGCATTCCAGATTGCTGCAATTGTGCAGCGCCATCATAATCGGAACGCATTGCGCCATCGTCGAATTCCACCCTTGTGGGAGTACCGTGCTCACGCGTGACAAGCGCCTGGCAGGCCGCACGAACGCGCCGGCGGAACCCGTTGCCGACCTTGCACGCCTGCGGCGCGACCGGCTCGGCAAGGTGCAACGCGAGATGGCGGCGCGCCAGATTGGCGCGCTCGTCCTGACGGACATCGTCAACATCCGCTACTGCACGGGCGTCGCGTCATGCCGCTCTGGACGGCCGTCAACATCGCGCATTACGTCGTCGTCCCGGTCGAGGGCGACCCGGTCATCTTCGAGTACGGCGGCGCCGAGTTTCGGGCGCGCGCCTTCTGGCCGGACGTGCGGCCGTCGATGTTCTGGCAAGCGCGAGTGACCGATGCCGATTCGCCCGGAAAAGCGGCGGTCTGGGCGCGGCAGATCAAGGACGTGCTCGAGGAACGGGGGCTCGCCGATGCGCGGGTCGGCATCGACGTCCTCGACTACAACGGGTTCTCGGCCCTGCAGGCGCTCGGACTCCAGCTCACGGATGCCGACCGCGCGATGTCGGCGGCGAGGATCATCAAGCTGCCGGACGAGATCGAACTGATGCGGCAGTCCTGCGCCATCGCGGACTCCGCATTGCGCGACATGGAGGAGGCGATTCGTCCCGGGATCTCCGAGAACGAGCTGCTCGCCATCTTCTGGCATCGCGTGCTGGCGCTGGGCGGCGAGCATTGCTTCACGCGCCTGATCGTCTCGGGTTACAAGACGAATCCCTGGTTTCACGAGGCGGACGGCAAGCTGGTCGAGCCCGGCGACCTTGTCGCCATCGACACGGACATGATCGGCCCGGAGTGTTATGTGTGCGACATCTCCCGCACCTTCCTGTGCGGCGAGAAGGCGAGTGCGGCCCAGAAGGAGGCCTACAAGGTGGCCCATGACTTCGTGCGGGGCTGCTCGGAGCTGATCAGGCCGGGCCTGGCGTTCTCCGATTTCGTGGCGCGGTGTCCGCCGCTGCCGGCAGGCGTATCGCGAGCAGGCCTACGGCGTGATCGTGCATGGCATCGGCACGGACGACGAGTCGCCGAACGTGCCGCTGCCAGGCGATCCTTACACGGAGATGCCGGACGGCGAATTCCAGGAGAACATGGTGCTGGCCGTCGAGTGCTACGCTGGAAAAGTCGGAGCGAAGGACGGCGTCAAGCTCGAAGACGAAGTCTGGGTTTCCGCCGAGGGTCCGGTCGTGCTGTCCCTCTATCCGTATGACTCGAAACTGCTCGGATAGCCAATGAGACCATCCGCCTGGATTGCCGCTGCCGCGCTGGCGCTCGCCGTCGCCTCACTGGAAGCCATCGCCGAGGACGCGCGCTTCGGGCCGGCCGATCCGGTCGTGAAGGACGCGGATCAGCTCGATCCGAAGCGGCCGATCGAGCACGAGCTTGCAGGTCGAGCGTGCCCGACGGCTTCGTCGGCCGTCGCGGTCGGCGACCTGATCATTTCGCGCCCCTTGTCGCAACACGCGGAAGGCTGCCGGCGTTCGGCGCAGTACTCGACATCCTGCGCAGGCACGGACGTCACCTTCGGCAACCTCGAAACCACGATCTTCGAGCCGCGCACGTTCGAAGGCGCGCCGTATTCCTGGGACGGCGACTGGACCAATGCCTCCGTGCCGGCGGTTGCGCGCGACCTGAAAGCGATGGGCTTCTCCATCGTGGGCCGGGCGAACAACCACAGCCAGGACTGGGGACTCGACGGGCATGCGCGAGACGGCGCGCTGGCTCGACGAAGCCGGCATCCCCCATGCAGGCGCGGGCGATTCGCACCGCGATGGCGCGCGCGCCGGCCTACTTCGAAAGCCCGAAGGGCCGCATCGCCGCTGGTCTCGTTCGCCTCGACGTTCCGGCCGACGAGCGAGTCGCTGCCGCCTGCGGCAACGGCGCCGGGCCGGCCGGGACTGAGCGCCCTGCGCGTGACGACGACGGCGCAGGTGCCGCGGATCGGTCGTCGAGGCGCTGGCAAAAGTCCAGTGCTCGCTGAACGGCACGCGCTGCAAGGACGTCCCGACGCGAAGGGCATCTTTTTCGGCACGGCCTACCGGCAAGCCGACCGTTTCTCGTACGAGCACGCGATGGATCCCGGCGACCTCGCGGAGATCTACGCCGCGATCCGCTCGGCCCAGTTGAACGCCGATTTCGTGATCGCGGCCATCCACTCCCACGAGTGCTCGATCGGCTGCGACGACGACGACGCGCCGCGCGGCGCGGCTGAACTTCCTGAAGCAACTCGCGCGCGGCGCCATCGACTCCGGCGCGGACATGTTCGTGGCCACCGGCAACCACAATCTCGGGCCGATCGAGATCTACGATTCGCCCGGCACGCGGCAAGCGGCCGATCTTCTACGGGCTCGGCAATTTCTTCTGGAGCGACGTGCAGGAGCTGCTTCCCGCCGACCTGTTCGCGCGGAATCGCGAGCTGCTGCAGAACAGCGTGGCAGGACCCGGAGAAGGCGACCGAGTACGACCTGACCGCACCGCTCAACAAGCAGTACTTCGCGCACGCGTTCACGTTCCAGAGCGTGATTGCGGAAGCCCGATTCCAGGGACAACCAGCTGTCGGAGATCGTGCTGCACCCCGTGGAGCTCGGCTACGGCGACCGGCTGACGACGAGCGGCATTCCGCGACTGGTTGCGGATGAAGCGGCGCGCGCGCGAGATCCTCGGACCAGATCGTGGAGCAGACGGCTCAGATTCGGCCTGCCGACGCTCAAGATCAGCTATTCGGGAAAGCGCGGCATCATCATTCCGGGGCGTTGAGTGTCAGCGAACGTTTCATATGGCGATAACGTTCGAGTTGTCCGGACGACCGAGACGGAACGCCTCGGAATCGCCGAGATGATCGGCAACGTCTATGGCGAGACGATTCCATCGGAGTCAAGAGTCGAGGTCATCGGCAAGCTTGAACTGGACTTTGCAATCCACGTCTACTTTGAATCCCTCGATGTGAGCTACTGGTTTGCCCCGCAAATGCTCGAGTTCGTGAATCACGCGCCTGGAACGGAGATACATGTTCATGGGTCCAGCGTCAAAACGGTGCGTCAGCCTGACGGAACCTGGAAGGACGTCCCGTTGAGATCAGTCCCGGACTCCTGGTTTCGCCGTCTACTTCGTCGGTTGAAGCAATTGATGTGAATTTGCCGCCACGCTGACGGGATTAGGCGAAGGGAACGGCCGCGCCACGAACCGTGGCGCGGCCGCCCGTGTCAGGCTTTCTTGAAGACACCCAACAAACGCAGGATGTAGATCAACAGGGCCGCGCCGATGACGGCGACCACGAAGCGCAGGATGCCCCCGGTAGGTGCGACACCCAGAGCGCCTGCGAGCCAGTAGCCCAGGAACGAGCCGACGATTCCGACCAGCACATTGGCGATCAAGCCCATTTGGGCGTCGGTCTTCATGACCATGCTTCCCAGCCAGCCAATCACTCCACCGATGATCAACGTGATAATCAGGTCCATATCCCCACTCCCTTATTGCCTGAATCGCCATGCTACGCTTCTTCGAGTCACGTCGGCGTAGGACGATAGAGCTATTTCACTTTGCGCCACTTCCAGGGGGCTGGTACTTGTCTGGGTGTTGTCGTGCCTGTCGGCCGCGGTACGTGCGGAGAAGGCGCCACCCGTTGCCGAGAGCCAGATCGATGCGCTCTTTTCCACCTGGACAAATTCGACGCCCGGCTGCGCCGTGGGTGTGAGCGCGAATGGCGCAGTTGTCCTGCAGCGGGCGTACGGGATGGCGGACCTCGAGCACGACGTCCCGAACACGGCGGACACGATCTTCGAAGCCGGATCCGTCTCCAAGCAGTTCACGGCTGCGGCGATTCTCCTGCTCGCCCGGGACGGCAAGTTGTCGCTCGATGATACTGCCCGCAAGTATGTGCCAGAACTGCCGGACTATGCCGCGCCAATCACGATCCGCCAGTTGTTGCAGCACACCAGCGGCCTGCGGGACTGGGGCAGTGTCGAAGAAGTCGCCGGATGGCCGCGCACGTCGCGTGTTTACACGCACGCGCATGTCCTGGATAACATCAGCCGGCAAAGCAAGCTCAACTTTGAACCGGGTACGCGCTGGTCCTACACCAATTCCGGCTTCAACCTGGCCGCGATCATTGTCTCGCGCGTGAGCGGCGAATCCTTCGGCGATTTCAGCCGCAAACGGATCTTCGAGCCCCTGCGGATGACCCGCACATCCTGGCGCGACGACTTCACACGCATCGTCAAGGGGCGCGCGGTTGCCTACGCGGAGTCGGGCGGGCGCTTTCACTCCAACATGCCGTTCGAGAACATCTACGGCAATGGCGGCCTGTTGACGACGGTCGGGGACCTCTTGCGATGGAACGAGAATTTTGTCGACCTAAAGGTGGGCGACGCCGCCTTCATCCAGGAGATGCAGACACCCGGCCGACTGAGCGACGGTCAGGAATTCGACTATGGTCTCGGATTGACGATCGGCCAGTATCGAGGCTTGCGGGAATTGCGCCACAGCGGCACGACAGCAAGCTACCGCGCCTATCTCGCGCGATATCCGGACGCGCACGTTTCAGTCGCGGTGCTGTGCAATGCGGGCAACAGCACGCCGAGGCAGACTCTGCATGCCGTCGCGGATCTCTATCTTTCGGGCTGGCTGAAGCCGGATCCCGCACCGGCGCGGGTTTCTCTGTCCGCCTCGGAGTTGGACGCGCTCGCCGGCATGTATCGGAACATCGAGCGCGGTGATGTCGTGATGATCGATCGCAGCGGCCACACGCTCCGTCTCGACGACGAGACACCCCTCGCCACCATTTCGCCGCTGCGCTTTACGGATGGTGATGGCGGGGCGATTCAATTCGACGGCCGCGGTGGAGGCCACATGGACTGGGGACGTGGCACCTCAATAGAGATCGAGCGCATAGCTGCTGCGCATCCGTCAACCGCCGAGCTGGAAGTGCTGGCTGGCACCTATGCCAGCGTCGATGCCGAGACGACGTTGACCGTGCAGGTCCACAAGGGCGTGCTCGAGATCACCCGCCGGCCCGACAGCACATTTCCGCTGACGCCGCTCTATACCGACGCATTCGGCAGCGATCTCGGCACGATCATTTTCAGGCGCGATAGCAAAGGGCGCTCGGTCGAGTTCAGCGTCGTCCAGGACCGCGTCTGGGATCTCCGCTTCCAGCGAATGAACTGAAGCCGCGACTGACCATGCCCCGATTCGTCGCACTATTGCGTGGAGTCAACGTCGGCAAGGCCAAGCGGGTGCCGATGGCCGAACTTCGGGACCTGCTGGCTGCGCTGGGTTACACCGAAGTCGCGACGCTGCTGAACAGCGGTAACGCCGTTTTCACGAGTCAGGGACGCTCGGAAACCGCGCATGCCGGGTTCATCCGCGATGCGCTCGCCCGTTCGTTTCACGTCGACGTGCCGGTCATCGTCAAGTCCGCAAGGGAAATCGCGGCGATTCAGGCGGAGAACAACCTGGCGTCTGTCCGCGCCGATCCGTCGCGCCTGCTGGTCGCGTTCGCCGCAAGCGCGGCGGATCTCAAATCGCTGGCGGTCGTAGTGCCGCTCATTGAGCCGCCGGAAAAGTTCCAGCTGGGGAAGCACGCGGCCTACCTGTGGTGCCCCAATGGAATATTGCAGAGCCGCGCGGCCGAGGCGCTGTTGGGCAAGGCCGGCCGCGCGGCAACCACGCGGAACTGGGCGACAGTGGCGAAGATTGCCGCGCTCCTGCACCCAGCGGCGGCCGGGAAACGGCCACGATGATCGGCCGGATTTTTTCGTATGCCTGGGCGAGCCCGAATACTCTGCTGGGAATGATCGCGGGCGGTGCAATGCTCTGCTTCGGCGCCCGCGCGCGACGGGTTCAGGGTTGCGTCGAGTTCTCCGGCGGCCTGGCGGGTTCCTTCATCAAATCGCCTGCCATCGCATGCCCGTATCGCGCTGTCACGCTCGGCCACGTCATTCTCGCCACCGATGCGACCTCACTGGACTGTGCACGCGAGCACGAGCAGGTGCATGTCCGCCAGTACGAACGCTGGGGGCCATTCTTCCTGCCGGCCTATCTGGTTTCGAGCGTCTGGCAGCTGCTGTGCGGTCGCCGCTGCTATCGCGACAACTATTTCGAGCGACAGGCTTTCGATCAAAGCTAGGGGAGAAGATCCCTCAGCCTGAACCAGGTCATCGCCATCACGAGCGTCGGGCGGCGGAACAGCTTGCCGCCAGGGAAGTCGTGGTGCTTGAGGCGCGCGAATACGTCGAAGCGCTCCGCCTGGCCCGCAATCGCCTCCGCGACGATCTTGCCGGCAATCGTGGTCAACACCATTCCATGGCCCGAGTAGCCCTGGAGGTAAGTACACTTCGGCTCGAGCCGCCCGAAGCTCGGCGCGCGGCTCATGGAGATGTCGATCATGCCGCCCCAGGCGTAGTCGATCTCGGTGTCCGCCAGTTGCGGGAACACGTTCAACATGCGCAGCCGCGTCGCGCGTTCCGTGCCGAGCGGGTCGAGGCCGGAGTAGCTCACGCGCCCGCCGAAGAGCAGGCGGTGGTCCGACGAGAGCCGGTAGTAATCGATGATCCAGTTGAGGTCGGCGACGGCAATGTTGTCTTTCAGCAGCGCATTGGCGCGCGCGGCGCCGAGCGGCTTCGTTGCGACGATGTAGGAGGCGACGCCGATCAGCTTGCTCGCGAGCCGGCGCGAGAGATCCACGTGCCCGACGTTGGCGCAAAGCGCCACGAACTTCGCTCGCACGCGGCCATTCGCGGTGTGCACGGTGACGGTCGGTCCGTGCTCGATCCGGTAACGGGGCTGCCTTCGTGCAACTGCACGCCGGCTGCAATCGCCGCCTGTCCGACGCCGATGGTGTAGCGCAGGGGATGCAGGTGACCCGCGCCGGAGTCGAGGAGACCTGCGATGTAGCGCTCGCTCGCAATCCATTGCTTCAATTCGTCGCGCTCGACGAAACGCAGCTTGCCGTAGCCGTAGTCGTCCCTCCTGCTCGCGCTGCGATTCGCGGCAGCTCGTCACGCTGCCGCGGCTTGATCGCGACGTGCATGTGCCCCCAGGCGAGGTCGCAGTCGATGCGGTTGCGCTCGATGAGGTTGCGCGTCAATTCGACGCCCTCGACGCTGAAGTCCCAGAGCCGCTGGGCATCGGCCATGCCGAGCTGGTCGACGAGCTTCGCCATGCTGCAGGAGTAGCCCGGAATGATCTGGCCGCCGGAGCGCCCTGAAGCGCCGTAACCGACACGCTCGGCCTCGAGCAGCACGACCTTGATATCCGCGTTCGGCCAGGTGCATCGCCGTCGAGCAGCCGGAAAGGCCGGCACCAACGACGCAGACGTCTGCCTCGACATCGCCCGCGAGCGCAGGCTGCGCCGCAGGCCGCTGCGCCGTCGCCTCATACCAGCTGTTTGCGGGTCGCAGGGTCATACGGACTCCAGGTACCAGGCAAAGTCGAGCGGCATGATGTGATTGTTGAAATCCTGCATCTCGCCGCGGCGCGTGAGTCCGTAGAGCCGCACGAAATCCTCGCCGAAATAGTCCTGCAGGAATGCGCTCGCCGTGAAGCGTGTGAGCGCCGTCGGCCAGTCGCCTGGCAGCGCGCGGCGCCGACAGTCTCTGGGTAAAGGGATTGCCCTCGAGCGCCTGCGGGGCGGACGAGCTTCCTGTCGATGCCATGCAGCATGCCGGCGAGCACGGCGGCGGCGACGAGGTAGGGGTTCGCGTCGGCGCCTGACACGCGATGCTCGACACGCCGGTCCGCGGCGCCGGATACCGGCACGCGCACCGCGGCGCCGCGGTTGTTGTAGCCCCAGGTCGCGTGCATCGGCACGTAGGTTTCGGGCCGCATGCGCCGGTAGCTGTTCGCGTTCGGCGCGAACACGGCCATGCCGTCCGCCATGGTTTCGAGCAGCCCGGCCGCGGCCTGCTTCAGCAGATCGTTTCCGAGCGAGTCCTCGGAGGTAAAAATATTCCGGCCGGACGCGTCCAGGACGCTCACGTGGATGTGCATGCCGCTGCCGGCCATGTCCGCATAGGGCTTCGCCATGAAAGTGGCTTCGACAGCCGCGCTGGTGCGCGATGCCCTTGACGATGCGCTTGAAGCGGATCGCCTGGTCGCAGGCAAGACGGGCATCCGCCACGTGCCGCAGATTGACCTCCCACTGGTTCGGGCCGTACTCCGCGAGCGCCGTGCCGGTCGGCACGTCCTGCGCTTCGCAGGTCGCCGCGATCTCCGCGAGGATGTCGGAGACCGATTCGAGGTCGGCCATCGAATTGATCTGCGTCCGGTTCTCGCGCCGCCCGGTCAGCCGCGACCTTGGCGGCTGGGCGTGGCCGTCGGGCGTCCGCTCCGGATCGACGAAATAGAACTCGAGTTCGAGCGCAACGACCGGTGTCCAGCCGCGCGCGGCGTAGCGCTCGAGCACGCGGCCGAGCACGTGGCGTGGATCGCCGAAGAAAGGCTCTCCGGCGGCATCCTGCATCTGCACCTGCAATTGCGCGACGCTCGGGACCGAGCCAGGGCGCGGTGAAGAGCGTGCGCGCGATCGGCAGGCAGGGCCAGTCGTCGTCGCCCTCGTCAAATCCAAGGCCGGTCGACTGGACCGTGCCGCCGAGGACGTCGAGCGCAAACATCGAGGCCGGGCAGGAACATGCCGTGCTCGTAGACGCCCGGAAGGTCCGCCAGGCTCACACGCTTGCCGCGCAGGATGCCGCACAGATCCGGCATCAAGATGTCGACGAACCGCACGGCAGGGTGCGCGGCGAGAAAAGCCTCGGCATTCGCAAAGTCGTCCCGGACGAGGGCCATTTCGCACCTGGCGTTTAAGATCTTGTATCGCGTGCCGGAGATGGCCGCAGGGCAGGATAACCACCCGCCCGTGGGCGCGGGCAAGGTTGCCGCGGTGCAACATAATTCGGCCGGAAACCCCGCTCCGGGCTGACAGAACGCGCTATTCGCTTCCAATCCTGCGGGGCGCCTCACCCCCTGTTTGTGAGACAATGGGCCCCGTTGAACAGGCCACCATACCGGGGGCCGTTCAAAATAATTAACAGATGCTTATGCGCAAGCCAGTCATCGGAATACCGGCCGATCGCCGCCTATTGGGCTCGCACTGGTTCCATTGCGTGGGCGAGAAGTACATCTACGCAATCGTCCAGGCGGCCGAGGCGGTGCCCGTCCTGGTGCCGGCGCTCGGCGATCGCTACCTGCGCGAATGGCTCGGGTCATTCGACGGCATCCTGTTCACCGGCAGCCCGTCGAACGTCGAGCCGCACCGCTACCTGGGCCCCAAGTCGGCGCCGGGGACGCTGCACGATCCAGAGCGCGATGCGACGACGCTCCCGATGATTACCGGGGCAGTGGACGCCGGGCTGCCGATCCTCGGGATCTGCCGCGGCTTTCAGGAGATCAATGTCGCGCTCGGCGGCTCGCTGACCCAGAAGCTCCAGGACCAGCCCGGCAACCTCGATCATCGCGAGGACGCGACTCAGTCACTCGAAGATCAATACGCGCCAGCCCATGAGGTCGAGCTCGTCGAGGGCGGAATGCTGCACAAGATCGCCGGCAGCCGCCGCATGAAGGTCAATTCGCTGCACTCGCAGGGCGTCGAAAAGCTCGCTTCGAATCTCGTCCCGGAGGCGACGGCCGAGGATGGCGTGATCGAGGCGTTTCGCATCGACGGGGCAAAGTCCTTTGCGCTCGCCGTGCAATGGCACCCGGAATGGAAGGTCATGGAAAACCCGTTCTCAAGGGCGTTGTTCGCAGCGTTCGGCCAGGCCGGGCGCGACCACGCCAGCAGGCGGCTCCGATGAGCGACATCCAGCAGTTCCTGAAGGATCACGCGATCACCGAGGTCGAGGCGATCGTGCCCGACATGGCGGGCGTCGCCCGCGGCAAGATCATGCCGGCCGACAAATACGCCGAAGACGAAGGCATGCGGCTGCCGGAGTCGATTTTCCTCCAGACGGTCACCGGCGAATACCCGGATGACGACAGCGCGATACATCCGTCCGAGATCGATATCGCCCTGACGGGCGATCCGAAGACGATCCGCGTCGTGCCCTGGGCCGCGGAGCCCACGGCGCAGGTCATTCATGACTGCTTCTACGACGACGGCCGTCCGGTGCCGATGGCGCCGCGCTACGTGCTGCGCCGCATACTCGATCTGTATGCGGCGCGCGGCTGGCGTCCGGTCGTCGCGCCGGAACTCGAATTCTTCCTGGTCGAGCCGAACACCGATTCGGACTATCCGCTGAAGCCGCCGGTCGGCCGCTCCGGCCGGCCGGAAACCGGCCGCCAGGCCTACAGCATCGCGGCGGTCAACGAGTTCGACCCGCTGTTCGACGACATCTATGCCTTCTGCGAAGCGCAGGACCTCGACATCGACACGCTGATCCACGAGGCGGGCGCGGCGCAGATGGAGATCAACCTGAATCACGGCGATGCGCTCGATCTCGCCGACCAGGCCTTCCTGTTCAAGCGCACGGCGCGCGAGGCCGCGCACCGCCACAAGATGTACGCGACCTTCATGGCGAAGCCGCTCGCGGGCGAGCCGGGCAGCGCGATGCACATCCACCAGAGCATCGTCGACGCGAAGACCGGCGAGAACATCTTCAGCGACGCGGAAGGCAAGCCGACGGCGCTCTTCGAAGCGCACATCGCGGGCCTGCAGAAATACCTGTCGGCCTCGATGTCGCTGTTCGCGCCGAACGTCAACAGCTACCGCCGCATCACGCGCTACAACTCGGCGCCGATCAACGTGCAGTGGGGCTTCGACAACCGCACGGCGGGGCTGCGGGTGCCGACGTCCGATGCGCAGGCGCGCCGGGTCGAGAACCGCCTGGGCGGCGCGGATGCGAATTCCTATCTCGCGATCGCGGCCTCGCTTGCCTGCGGCTACCTCGGGATGATCGAGGAACTGAAGCCCACGGCGCCCATCACGGGCTCGGCCTACGACCTGCCGTTCTCGCTCCCGATGACGCTCGCCGATGCGTTGGCGCTGCTGCGCAGCACCAAGCCGCTGGTCGAATTGTTCGGGGAACGCTTCGTTGCGGCATACTGTGCCGTGAAGGAAAACGAGTACGAAACCTTCTCGCGAGTCATCAGCTCGTGGGAACGGGAACACCTGCTGCTGAACGTCTGACCGCCGGGGGATCGTATGAGCGCGAAGCCACGTATCACGGGACGAGGAACGCGCGACTGGCAGGAACTCGACGCCCGGCATTACCTGCACCCCTTCACCGATTTCCGGTCGCTCGCGGCCGAGGGCTCGCGGGTCATCACGCGCGCCGACGGCGTGCACCTCTACGACTCGGAAGGCCTCGAGATCCTCGACGCGATGTCGGGACTCTGGTGCGTCAACATCGGCTATGGCCGGAACGAGCTCGCCGATGTTGCCGCGCGGCAGATGCGCGAGCTTCCGTACTACAACAGTTTTTTCAAGAGTGCCAATCCGCCGGCAATCGAGCTCTCGCAGGTCTTGAGCGAGCTGACGCCGCGCGCAGTTCAACCGGGTGTTCTTCACGCAATTCCGGCTCGGAGGCGAACGACACGATCCTGCGCATGGCGCGGCGCTACTGGGACCTGATGGACCAGCCGAAGCGCAGCATCGTCATCAGCCGGCTCAATGCCTATCACGGCAGCACGATCGCGGCGGCGAGCCTCGGCGGCATGTCGGCGATGCACACCCAGGGCGGATTGCCGATACCGGGCATCGTGCACATCGAGCAGCCGTACTGGTATGAGAACGGCGTCGACCTGAGCCCCGAGGAATATGGTCTACGGGCAGCGCGCCGCCTCGCGGAAAAGATCGAAGAACTCGGACCCGAACACGTTGCGGCCTTCATCGGCGAGCCGATCCAGGGCGCGGGCGGCGTGATCATCCCGCCCTCGACCTACTGGCCCGAGATCCAGCGCATCTGTCGCGAGTACGGAATCCTGCTGATCTCGGACGAAGTGATCTGCGGATTCGGCCGGACCGGCAGCTGGTTCGGCTGCGAACACTTCGGCTTCGAGCCGGACTTCATGACGATCGCGAAGGGCATCACCTCGGGCTACCAGCCGCTCGGCGGCGCGATGGTGTCGGATCGCGTGGCCGACGTGCTGATCGAGAAAGGCGGCGAGTTCGCCCACGGTTTCACCTGGTCGGGGCATCCCGTCGTCTGCGCGGTCGCGCTCGAGAACCTCGCCATCATGCGACGCGAGAAGATCGTCGACCGCGTTCGCGACGAGATCGGTCCCTACCTGCAGCGCCGCTTCCGCGAACTGGCCGAGCATCCGCTGGTCGGCGAAGTGCGCGGCATCGGCATGATTGGGGCGCTCGAGCTCGTCGCGCACAAGGGGTCGCGCACTTTCTTCCGCAATCGCGGCGCGGTCGGGCAGATCTGCCGCGATCATTGCTTCAAGAACGGGCTGATCATGCGCGCCGTGCGCGACACCATGGTCATGGCGCCGCCGCTCGTGATGGAGCGGAAGCACGTCGACGAGCTGGTGGAGAAGGCGCGCAAGTGCCTGGACCTGACGGCGAAAGACATCGGCGTCGGCTGAGGAGGAAGATGGACATGCAGCGCACGTTTCGACTCTGGCCCGCCCTGATCGCGGGACTCACGCTGGCCGCCTGCGGCGGCAAGCAGGAGGCCCCGGCCGTGGCCGGCACCGCTGCGTCGGAAGAGAAGGCGGTCAACGTCCTGAACTGGTCGGACTACGTGGGCGAGACGACGGTCGCCGACTTCGAGAAGAAGACCGGCATCAAGGTCACCTATGACGTCTTCGATTCGAACGAGATGCTGGAAACGAAGCTGCTCGCGGGGCGCTCCGGTTACGACGTCGTCGTGCCGACCGCGCCCTTCCTGGAACGCCAGATCAAGACCGGCGTGTTCCTCAAGTTCGACAAGTCGAAACTGCCAAATCTCAAGAACATGGACCCGGAAATCATGCAGCGCGTCGCCGCGCACGATCCGGACAACCAGTACTCGATCAACTACCTCTGGGGCACGATCGGTCTCGGCTACAACCCGGACATGGTCAAGAAAGCGCTCGGCACCGACACGATCGATAGCTGGTCCGTGCTGCTGGATCCGGAGAAAGCGGCCAAGCTCGCCAAGTGCGGCATCGCAATCCTGGATGCGCCGACCGACGTCTTCGGTTCGGTCGCGATCTACAAGGGCCTCGACCCGAACAGCGAGAAGCCCGAGGACCTGGCGGTGGTCGAAGCGGCGCTGATGAAGATCCGGCCTCACATCCGCTATTTCCACTCTTCGTCGTACATCAACGATCTCGCCGCCGGCGAGATCTGCCTTGCGCTCGGCTGGAGCGGCGACGTGCTTCAGGCGCGGGACCGCGGCGCGGCCGCCGCGAAGCCGGTCAAGGTGGCCTACGCGATCCCGAAGGAAGGCGCGATCAACTACTTCGACATGCTCGCGATACCTGCCGATGCACCGCATCCGGACAACGCGCACGCCTTCCTCAACTACCTGATGGAGCCCGAGGTCATCGCGAAAGTCACGAACAAGGTCCGGTTCGCGAATGCAAACGCCGCGTCGCTGCCGTTCGTCGACGAGGCGATTCGCAACGACCCGAATATCTATCCGGGCGCCGATGTCCGGGCGAGGCTCCATCCCGACCTCGTGGAGAGCCAGGCGTTCAGCCGCGAGCTGAATCGCTCCTGGACACGGATCCGTTCGGGCCAGTGACCCGTGCGCGCAAGCGCAGGTAGTCTGGTTGCGTTTGCGACCTTACTCCTGCTGTCTGCATGCGGCGGCCGCGAAGAGCGTGCTGCCGGGCAGGGACAGGCGTCCGAAGAGAAAGTCCTCCACGTCTATAACTGGGCCGACTACATCGGGCAGACCACGATCGCCGACTTCGAGGCGAAGACCGGCATCAAGGTGACTTACGACACCTACGATTCCAACGAAGTCCTGGAGACGAAACTGCTGACCGGCCACACGGGCTACGACGTCGTATTTCCAGCACAGAATTTCCTGGAGCGATTGAACAAGGCCGACGTATTCCTGAAGCTCGACAAGTCGAAGCTGCCGAACCTCGAGAACATGGACCCGGAAATCATGCGGCACGTCGCCGGCAATGACCCGGGCAATGAGCACTCGATCAACTACATGTGGGGAACGACGGGCATCGGCTACAACCCGAGGATGGTCCGGCAAGCGCTCGGCACCGACCGCATCGACAGCTGGGATGCCCTATTCAACCCGGCAGTGGCGTCGAAACTTGCGAAGTGCGGCATCACGATGCTGGACGCCCCGGAAGACGTATTCGAGGCGGCACGTATTTACCTGGGACTTGACCCGAACAGTGAAAGGGCGGAGGACCTCGCTGCCGCGGAAAAGTTGCTGTCGCGGGTGCGTCCGTACGTGCGGTACTTCCATTCGTCGCAGCACGTCAACGACCTCGCAACCGGCGAAATCTGCGTCTCGCTCAGCTGGAACGGCCTGGTTCTGCAGGCGCGAGCGCGCGGTGCGGCAGCCTCAACCGCCCGTCGAAGTGGCCTATGTGATTCCCAGGGAAGGCGCCACTATCTGGTTTGACCTCATGGCGATACCCGCCGATGCGCCGCACCCGGGCAATGCGCACGCATTCCTCAATTTCCTGATGGAGCCCGAGGTGATTGCCGCGATCAGCAATGACATCGGGTATGCAAACGGCAATGCGGCTTCGCTGCCATTCATCAGTGACGCACTGAAGAACGACCCGGCGGTATATCCGACCGACGAGGTCAGGAAGTACCTGCATCGATCCGGACTGAAGTCGCAGGTGTTCAGCCGTGATCAGAATCGGGCGTGGACGCGCATCAAGACGGGCCAGTAGACTCTGCGGCATGGGGGAACCATGGCCAACGCGCGACCAGAACAAAAAAGCGAACCCTGGAAGGACCCGGGCGCCACGCCCTATGTCCGCATCGACACGATCACGAAGAAGTTCGGCGAATTCGTCGCGGTCGACGACGTTTCGCTCAATATCTATCGCGGCGAGATCTTCTGCCTGCTCGGCGGCTCGGGCTGCGGCAAGACGACGCTGCTCCGGATGATGGCGGGATTCGAGATTCCGACGGCCGGCTCGATCTGGATCGACGGCGTGGACGTCACCGCGATGCCGCCTTACGAGCGCCCGGTCAACATGATGTTCCAGTCGTACGCGCTCTTTCCGCACATGTCGGTGCGGAAAAACGTCGCATTCGGGCTCAAGCAGGACAGGCTGCCCGAAGCAGCGAGATCGACGACCGCGTTGCCGAGATCCTGAAGCTCGTGCGTATGGAGCAATACGTCGATCGCGCGCCGCACCAGCTGTCGGGCGGACAGCGCCAGCGTGTCGCGCTCGCGCGGGCGCTGGTCGAAGCGCCCGAAGCTTCTGCTGCTGGACGAACCGCTCGCCGCGCTCGACCGCAAGCTGCGCGAGCACACGCAGTTCGAGCTGCTGAACATCCAGGAAACGCTCGGCGTCACCTTCGTCGTCGTGACGCACGACCAGGAGGAGGCGATGACGCTCGCCTCGCGCATCGGCGTGATGAATCACGGCGAGATCGTCCAGGTCGGCACGCCGAGCGACATCTACGAATACCCGAGTTCGCGCTTCGTCGCCGATTTCATCGGATCGGTGAACATGTTCGAGGGCCGGCTGATCGAGGACGAGCCGGACTACGTGCGGGTCGCCTCCGACGAGCTCGGCGGCACCTTCCACGTCGGCCATGGCGTGAGCGCGGCGCCGGACGCGACGGTCTGGGTCGCCCTGCGGCCCGAGAAGATCCAGGTGTCCG
Source organism: uncultured Gammaproteobacteria bacterium (assembly GCA_963775415.1). Taxonomy (GTDB): domain Bacteria; phylum Pseudomonadota; class Gammaproteobacteria; order Steroidobacterales; family Steroidobacteraceae; genus SCUD01. Next base: position 180,829 of record CAVZIO010000002.1, on the reverse strand, counting down.
CGCGAGCGGCCCGAGGGCGACGGAGACAATCGCGTCCAGGGCGTGGTCTCCGAGATCGCCTATCGCGGTGACCAGTCCGTCTATCTCGTACGGCTCGCCGGCGGTCGTCAGGTGCGGGTCACGCAGCCGAACACGCTTCGCCAGGGCGCCGGTGAGCGCATCCGCTGGGATGACGCGGTGTGGCTCTCCTGGGATTCCTCGAGTCCGGTGGTGGTCACGCAGTGAAGCGCATTCGTTCGACGTCCGTTGGGCAGTTCGCCCTTCCTGCTGGCGGAACTGATGGCCTGGATCCGCGCGCTGGGTCCCTATCGCTGGGCGAGCAGCGGTCTCCGGCGGCGCGGGTACAGCGGCCGGACGCTGGTCACCGGCATCCCGTACCTGTGGCTGCTGCTGTTCTTCCTCGTGCCGTTCCTGATCGTGCTCAAGATCTCGGTATCGCAGATGCAGATGGCGATGCCGCCCTATGAGCCGCTCGTCACCTGGGCTTCCTCGCAGGTCGTGGACCTCAGGATCAACTTCGCCAACTACGCCTTCCTCTGGGAGGACGCGCTCTACCGCAATGCATACCTGAACTCGATCCGGACCGCAGCGGTGTCCACGATCCTGTGCCTGCTGATCGGATATCCGATGGCTTACGGCATCGCGCGCAGCAAGCCCTCCTGGCGGAACCTGCTGCTGTTGCTCGTGATGCTGCCGTTCTGGACCTCGTTCCTGCTGCGGGTCTATGCCTGGATCGGCATCCTCAAGAACAATGGCGTCATCAACAATTTCCTGATGTGGCTCGGCGTCATCGACGAGCCGATCGTGATGCTGCAGACGGACTTCGCCGTCTACATCGGCATCGTCTACTCCTACCTGCCGTTCATGGTGCTGCCGCTCTACACGGCGATCGAGAAGCTCGACCTGTCGCTGCTCGAGGCGGCGGCCGACCTCGGCTGCCGGCCGGTCAAGGCGTTCTTCAAGATCACTGTGCCGCTGACCGAGACCGGGCATCGTTGCCGGCTGCACTGCTCGTCTTCATCCCGGCGGTCGGCGAATTCGTCATTCCCGGCGCTGCTCGGCGGCCCGGGCACGCTGATGATCGGCCGCGTGTTGTGGGAGGAATTCTTCAATAACCGCGACTGGCCGATTGCGAGCGCGGTCGCGATCGCGATGCTGCTCCTGCTCGTGATCCCGATCATGATCCTGCAGCGATTCCAGGGTCAGCAGCTCGGAGCGCATCGATGAAGCGGCGCCGCCCTGTCTTCGTGCCGGCGATGCTGGTCGCCGGGCTTCCTGTTCCTCTACATCCCGATCGTGTCGCTGATCGTCTATTCCTTCAACGAGTCGCGCCTCGTGACCGTGTGGGGCGGTTTCTCGACAAAGTGGTATGGCGAGCTTTTCCGGAACGAGCAGGTGCTGAACGCCGCCTGGCTTTCGTTCAAGATCGCGGCGATGAATGCAACCGGCGCCACGATCCTCGGCACGCTCGCGGGGCTCGCGCTCGCGCGCTTCGGGCGCTTCCGCGGCCGGCCGCTCCTGACCGGCATGGCGACCGCGCCGCTCGTGATGCCGGAGGTGATCACGGGTCTTTCGCTGCTGCTCCTGTTCGTCGCCATGGAACAGGCGCTCGGCTGGCCCGAGGGGCGCGGCATCACGACCATCACGATCGCGCACATCACGTTCTCGATGGCCTACGTGACGGTCGTCGTGCAGTCGCGCCTCGCGACCCTCGACGAGTCGCTCGAGGAAGCGGCGATGGACCTCGGCGCGCGTCCGGCGAAAGTTTTCTTCCTGATCACGCTGCCGATCATCCTGCCGGCGATCCTTGCGGGCTGGCTGCTTGCATTCACGCTGTCCTGGGACGACCTCGTGATCACGAGTTTCGTCACCGGCCCGGATCGAGCACGCTGCCCGTCGTCATCTTCTCGAAAGTGCGCCTCGGCGTCAGCCCCGACATCAATGCGCTGGCGACGATACTCGTGCTGATCGTCGCGACCTTCACCGTCATTTTCGGCGTCTACATGCAGCGGCAGCAGAAGCGGCGCGACATGGACGTGCAGCGCGCCGTCGCGGCCAACGAGTGATGCCGCGCCAGCAAGCTCCCCGCGTCGGCACGACGATCTTCACGGTGATGTCGCGGCTCGCCGCGGAGACGGGTGCGATCAACCTGGGCCAGGGATTTCCGGACTTCGATCCGCCGGCGCGCCTGCGCGAACTCGTCGCCCTGCATCTCGCCGCCGGCCACAACCAGTACGCGCCGATGGCCGGGCTGCCCGCGCTCTGCGAGGCGATCGCCGAGAGCGCGGCTGCGCCGGCACGGCTGGCGTGTCGATCCCGCCACCGAGATCACCATCACGGCTGGCGGTACAGAGGCGATATTTGCCGCCATCCACGCGGTCGTCCACGCGGGCGAAGAGGTGATCCTGCTCGACCCGAGTTACGACTCCTACGGGCCCGCTGCGGTACTTGCTGGTGCGCGCGTGAGGCACGTGCCGCTTGTCGCTCGCCGATTTCGGCATCGACTACGACCGGCTCGCGGATGCGATCACGGCACGCGGACGCGGCTGCTCGTCGTCAACACGCCGCTCAATCCGGCGGGCGCCGTGCTGTCGACCTGCCGACTGGGAGCGGATTGCGGATCTCCTCGAGCCGCCGCGACGCCTATCGTCCTGTCGGACGAGGTCTACGAGTCGCTTGTCTACGACGGCCGCCGTCACGCCGGCGTTCTGTCCAATCCGCGGCTGCGCGAGCGCGCGTTCGCCGTCTATTCCTTCGGCAAGACCTACAACGCGACCGGGTGGAAGGTCGGCTACTGCATCGCGGCGCCCGCGCTCACTGTCGGAGTTCCGCAAGGTGCACCAGTTCCTGACCTTTGCGGTATCGACGCCCATGCAGCATGCGATCGCGGACTTCATGCGCGAATCGCCGGATTTTCCCCGACGGACTTGCGCCTTTTTACCAGGCGCGGCGCGACCGCTTTGCATCGCTCATGGCCGGGTCGCGCTTCCGGCTGCGTCCGGTCGCGGGCACCTATTTCCAGCTCGCGGATTACTCGGCCGATATCGGACCTTCCGGACCTGGCCTTCTGCGAAGAGCTCACGCGGAAGCATGGCGTTGCTGCGATCCCGCTGTCTCCGTTCTGCGACGAAACGCCGGCTGCCGGCTTGGTCCGTTTCTGTTTTGCCAAGCACGACCGGACACTGGAGGACGCCGCGCGGAAACTATGCGAGGTATGAGCGGTCCATGAGCTGGATAAGGGGCTTGCCATGACGCCGCGCGCGCTGATTCCGGCCTTCCTCGCGATCGCTTTGCCTGCCTGTGGCGGCGGCGGCGACGGCAGCGGCGTACCGCCGCCGTTCCCGGGCATTCCGCCTGCAGCGAGGGCCTCTCGACGCCCCGGCTTTCGCGAGCCTGACTTTCGCCTCGCCGGTCGCGATGAAGCAGGCGCCGGGCGACGCCTCGCGCTGGTTCGTGGTCGAGCAGGCGGGTCGCATCCGCGTGTTCGAGAACGTATCCGGTCGCCGCGACGACCGAGGACTTCGTGGACCTCCGGACGCGCGTGCATTTCAGCGGCGAAGCCGGCCTGCTGGGCATGGCCTTCCATCCCGGACTTCGCAGCGAATGGCCGCGTCTATCTCAATTTCAGCGAGCACGTGGGCGGCGTGGTCCGCTCCGTGACCGCGGAATTCACGAGCCCTGATGGCGGCCTGACGCTCGATCCGGCCTCCGAGCGCGTGCTCCTGACAGTCCCAAAACCCGCCGGCAATCACAACGGCGGCAACCTCGCATTCGGCCGGAACGGATTCCTGTACATCGGTCTCGGCGACGGCGGCGGCAGCGGCGACCCGAACGGAAACGCGCAGAATCCCGCGCGGTTGCTCGGCAAGATGCTGCGGATCGACGTCGATTCGCAGCCGGGCGGCGCGCCGTATGCAATCCCGGGTGGAATCAGACGGGAACCCCTTCGTCGGCAATCCGCTTTGCAATGTCAGACGGCACGGGGACGCTGCAATGCCCAGAGGTCTACGCACTTGGACTTCGCAATCCGTGGCGCTGGAGTTTCGACCTGCAGAACGGCGACCTGTGGCTCGGCGACGTCGGGCCAGGGCAGCTTCGAGGAAATCGACTTGATCGAGCGCGGCGCCAACTATGGCTGGGACGTGCGCGAAGGCGCGCATTGTTTCGAGCCGTCGAGCGGCTGCGCCGACCGCGGGCCTCACGGACCCGGTTGCGGAATACGGCCGCGACCTGGGATTCTCGATCACCGGCGGATATGTGTACCGCGGGATCCAGCAGACCTCGGTCGCCGGCCGCTACGTCTTCGGCGGACTTCGGCGGCATGATCGCGTCGCTCGCGCCGGACGGCACGGCGGCTTCACAATCGATCAGCTTGTCGAGCAGGGCTGCACGCCGCCCGAAGCGCCGGGCGCACTGCAGATTTCCTCGTTCGCCGAGGACCTGGACGGGGAGCTCTTCGTGCTCGACTACGGCCGCGGGCCACATCCGGCAGCTCGACTTCACCGACTGAACGCGGCGGCGCGCGCGCTACGCGGCATCCTGCGCGGCCGCCGCGGCCGGGATCGCCGCGACATGCGCATCACGCGCCGGTAAACGCCGCGGCCGGAATTGCGGCGCGTCATCACGATCTGCCACAGGTGCAGCTGCTCGACGTCGAAGGCTGCCTTCGACGACATCAGGTAGTAATTCCACAGGCGGCGGAACCGCTCGTCGAAGGGCCGCGGCGTCTTCAGCGAGCGGATCCGGTCCCAGTTCGCGTTGAACCGGTCGTACCAGGCCTGGAGCGTCGGCGACATAATAGTGCCCGTAGTTCTCCCAGTCCTCGACCACGAACCTGCCCTCGGCGGCATCCGCGAGCTGGCTCATCGCCGGCGCCATCGAATTGCGGAAGATGTACTTCTCGATCCAGGGATCGACGACCGTCGAGTGCTCGCAGTTGCCGATCGTGTGCAGCAGGAAGAGGCCGTCGGGCTTCAGCATCTGGTGCACGACGCCCATGAACATCCGGCGTAATTCTTGTAGCCGACGTGCTCGATCATGCCGACGATCGAGATGCTTGTCGAAGGGTGCGAGGCCTGAATCCGGCAGGTCGCGGTAGTCGAGCTTGCGGATCGTGACCGGCAAGCCCGCGCGTGTACTCGTTCGCGTAGCGGATCTGCTCGTCGGAAAGACTGATGCCGGTGACCTCGCAGCCGCGCGTGCTCGCCGCGTACTTCGCGAACCCGCCCCAGCCGCAGCCGATGTCGAGCAGCCGCATCGCCCGCCTTGCAGCTCGAGCTTGTCGCAGAGCATCTCGAGCTTGATCACCTCGGCGCGCTCGAGGTCGCTCGTGCCCGTCGAAGAAGCAGCAGGTGTACTGGTTCCAGGGCCCGAGGAACAGCGCATACATCCGGTGATCGATGTCGTAGTGCTCCTCGGCGACGGCGCGGGAGCGGCGCCTGGTCTGCAGGTTCATCAACCGGGACTGCAGCGATTGCAGCCGCGCGCGGCGCGGATCAGCGGTTTTTTCTGCGTATCGGCGGACAGCACGCGCCGGAACAGCTCGTCGAGTGCGTCGCAGTCCCAGTCGCCGTCGATATAGGCCTCGCCGATTCCGAGCGAGCCGCGCAGCGCGCGGCGATAGAGCCGGTCGCGGTTGACGCGGATGTCCCAGGGACGGTCGCCGCCGAGCCGGATCGCCGGCGCCCTCGATCAGACTCTCGAACAGCGGCTTGAAGAATCGGTTCATGTCGTGGCGACCGGCGGCATTCTAAACCGAGAGCGGGCGTAGGATGTCACGGCCCGGACGTCCGGTCCCAGGGGACCGACATGACTGTCGCAATCCGCCTTTTCGCTTCGATCGCCAGTGCGCTGCCCTTCTTCTGCTGCCGGCGGCATCCGTGCCGGCAGAACGCTGCCCGAAGCCGATACGCGCGAAGTGAGGGCCTACACGCTCACCGAAGCGGCCTCGGCAAGTACGTCGAGGCGACGCGGAACCTGATCGGATCCCAGATCGACTGACGACGATGACGATCCCGAAATCGGCAGCCTCACGGGCGAGGCCGGCCAGGATCGATGCCGTGCCCGGCGCGAAGGCGGCCGTGCAGTCGGCCGGCACTCACGAGCCGCGAATACATCGTGTTTGCGTTCTCGCTGATCGAGAATGGTTCGCGCCTGACGCGCTCGAACAGCCCGGCGGGAAGCTGCCGCCCGGCGTCTCCATGTCGAACGTGGATTCCTGCCGCAAGCATTCAGCCGTGATCGAGCAGCTCGCGAACGACACCGAGTCGCCGACTGCGTCGGAAGATTGCGGCAGCGGCCGTCGAGCAGTCAACCCCGGGCGAGCGGCAGCACAGTCGATTCCTTGATCACGGTGACGACAATCGAGGAGTTCACCGACTGCACGTTCGGGATCTTCGACAGGTGGTCGAGGAAGAAGGCCTCGTACTCCTTCATGTCGTGCGTGACGATGCGCAGGTGAAAGTCCCACTCGCCCGTGAGCGTGCAGCAGTCGAGCACCTCGGGCCGGTCGCGGATCGCGCGTTCGAACTGCGCGAGCGCATCGCGCCCCTGGCTCGAGAGCCGGACGTGCACGTAGACCATCACGTCGAGTCCGAGCGCCGCGCGGTCGAGCAGGGCGACCCTTTGCCGGATGACCCCGTCCTGCTCGAGCTGCTGGATGCGCCGCCAGCAGGTCGTGTTCGAAAGTCCGAGCTTCGACGCCACGTCGGCGGCGGACTGGGCGCCGTCCCGCTGGAACTCGTCGAGAATGCGGCGATCGATGGCATCCATACTCATTGGAAGTATTCGTTTCATAAAATTCATTAAATAGGAATGATTATTTCATTATTTTGCAGGACAGTACAAGAACATTCCCATTTCTGGCGTGTGGGGCGTAGGATTGCCGACTTGACTCCAGGCCCGCCGCACCATGAGGGACCCGATGGCCGCCGAGTCACGCCTGCACGTGCCGAAGACGCCCGCGCGCCCTGGCGACGCGCCCGATTTCAGCTATCTCAAGCTCTCGCCCGCCGGCAAGGTCGCGCGCCCCGATGCGGCCACGCCCGGCATTGGAAACCCGCTTATCTCTCGGAAGGCCTCGTGCGCGTGCTCGACGAGGAGCATCGCGCGGTCGGTCCCTGGAACCCGCATCTCGATGCCGCCGGACCTGCAGGTCGCGACTGCGCCACATGCTGCTGACGCGCGTGTACGACGACCGCATGCAGCGCATCCAGCGCTCGGGAAAGATTTCCTTCTACATGCGCTCGTTCGGCGAGGAGGCCGTGTCGGTCGCGATGGCGATGGCGCTGCGCCCGTCCGACATGCTGTTTCCCTCGTACCGCAACCAGGGCCTCTACGTCGTGCGCGGCCGGCCGATGCTCGACCTGATGTGCCAGCTGCTCTCGAACACGCGCGACATGTGCAAGGGCCGGCAGCTTCCGGTCATGTACCACTGGCGCGACGGCAACATCTTCTCCATCTCCGGCAATCTGGCGACGCAGTTCCCGCAGGCGGTCGGCTGGGCGATGGCGGCGGCGATCAAGGGCCAGGACGACGATCGCGGTGAGCTGGCTCGGCGAGGGCTCGAGCGCCGAGGCGGATTTCCACCACGCGCTGCTCTTCGCCTCGGTCTACAAGGCGCCGGTGATCCTCTGCGTCGTCAACAACCAGTGGGCGATCTCGACTTTCCAGGGCCACGCGGGCGGCGAGCGCCAGACCTTCGCGGCGCGCGGGCCGGGCTACGGCATCGCGGGCGTCCGGGTCGACGGCAACGATTTCCTCGCGGTGCACGCCGTGACGCAGTGGGCGGCCGAGCGCGCGCGCACCGGCCGCGGCCCGACGCTGATCGAGCACGTGACCTACCGCGCCGCGGCGCATTCGACCAGCGACGACCCGGCGCGCTACCGGCCCAAGGACGACTACCAGGGCTTTCCGCTCGGCGATCCGGTCGAGCGCCTGAAGAACCACCTGATCGGCTCGGCGAATGGTCCGAGGAGCGGCACAAGTCGCTCACCGCGGAACTCGAGGAGCACGTCGCGGCCTCGTGGAAGGAGGCGGTCAAGCTACGGCACGCTCACCGAGGCGCCGCGCCTCGATCCCGAGTCTCATGTTCCACGACGTGTTCAAGGAGATGCCCGAGCACCTGCGCCGGCAGGAAGCCGAAATGCGCGACGAAATCGGCGGGAAATAGCTCCATGGCGCAGATGAACATGATCCAGGCGCTGAACTCGGCGATGGACATCAAGCTCGACCAGGACCCTTCGGTCGTCATCCTCGGCGAGGACGTCGGCTATTTCGGCGGCGTGTTCCGCGTCACCGACGGGCTGCAGCGCAAGTACGGCGAGAGCCGCGTGCTCGATACGCCGATCGCGGAAGGCGGAATCCTCGCGGCGGCGATCGGCATGGCGGTCAACGGGCTGCGGCCGGTCGCCGAGATCCAGTTCGCCGACTACATCTACCCGGCCTACGACCAGATCGTGAGCGAGCTTGCGCGCATCCGCTACCGCAGCGCCGGCGAGTTCTACGGCGCCGGTGACCGTGCGCACGCCCTGCGGCGGCGGCATCCGCGGCGGACAGACCCATTCGCAAAGTCCGGAGGCGCTCTTTGCGCACGTCGCGGGCCTCAAGGTCGTGATGCCGTCCAATCCCTACGACGCGAAGGGCCTCCTGATCTCCGCGATCGAGGACGACGATCCGGTGATCTTTTCGAGCCGAAGCGCATCTACAACGGCCCGTTCGACGGCGACCCGCACAAGCCGGCCGTGCCCTGGAGCACGCACAAAAAAGGGGCGGTGCCGGACGGCCATTACACGGTGCCGATCGGCAAGGCGGAAATCGTGCGCGCGGGCAGTGACCTCACGATCGTCACCTATGGCACGATGGTGCACGTCAGCGAGGCTGCGGCCCGCGGCCTTGGGCTCGACGCGGAGATCATCGACGTGCGAACGATGGTGCCGCTGGACACGGATACGATCTGCAAGTCGGTCGCGCGGACCGGCCGCTGCGTCATCGTCCACGAGGCGACGCGTTTCGGCGGCTTTGGCGCCGAGCTGTCCGCGACCATCCAGGAGCAGTGCTTCTGGAACCTCGAAGCCCCGATCCTGCGTGTCGCCGGCTGGGACACGCCGTATCCGCACGCCTTCGAGTGGGAGTATTTCCCGGGACAGGCGCGCGTCGCGAAAGCCCTGAAGGCCGTCATGGAGGCCTCATGAGCCGCTACGTCTTCAAGATGCCGGATCTCGGCGAAGGCACGGTCACGGCCGAGGTCGTGGAGTGGAAGGTCAAGGTCGGCGATACGGTCACCGAGGACCAGATCATCGCCGAGGTGATGACCGACAAGGCGGCCGTCGAGATACCTGCGCCGGTCAGCGGCCGCGTGGTCTCGATCACCGGCCAGCCTGGCGACATGGTCGCCGTCGGATCCGAACTGATCGCCTTCGAGACCTCGGCCGAGGCGTCCGTCGCACCTGCCGCGCCCGCCACGACCGGCCGCGCCGGTTGCTGTCCCACAGGCGCCCGCGGCTGCGACAGCCGTATGCCGCCGCGTCAGCGCGTGTCATGGCTTCTCCGGCGACCCGCCGCAAGGCCCACGTCGCCGGCGTCGATCTCGCGACGGTCAATGGGACGGGCCCGGGCGGCCGCATTTCCGCGCAGGATCTCGAGTCGGTCATCACGGGCAAGGTCGGGACCGACGTGAAACCCGTGCAGCACGCGCCGCCGAAAGGGCGTCGAGGAAATCAAGATCATCGGCGTGCGCCGCGTCATCGCCGAGCGCATGAGCGCCGCCAAGCGCAACATCCCGCATTTCGCCTACGTCGAGGAAGTCGACGTCACCGAGCTCGAGTCGCTCCGGCAATACCTCAATTCGCGACTCGCGAAAGGCACGCCGTCGCTGACTTACCTGCCATTCCTGGTCGCGTCCCTGGTTCGCGTGCTGGAAAGCTTTCCACAGTGCAATGCGACGCACGACGCCGAGCGCAACCTGATCCTGCGCCATGCCGCCGTGCACGTCGGCATCGCGACGCAGACGCCGGACGGCCTCAAGGTGCCCGTCGTGCGCCACGCCGAGGCACGCTCGCTGCACGACCTTGCCTCGGAAATCCGGCGCGTCTCGGAGGCGGCACGCAGCAACAAGGCGACGCGTGACGAGCTGGTCGGCTCGACGATCACGGTCACGAGCCTCGGCCGCCTCGGCGGCATTGCCTCGACGCCGGTCATCAATGCGCCGGAAGTCGCGATCATCGGCGTGAACAAGGCGGTGGACCGGCCGGTCGTCATCGACGGCGCGATCGCGATCCGGCGCATCATGAATCTCTCGTCGTCTTTCGATCACCGCTTCGTGGACGGCTTCGACGCCGCCGCGATGATCCAGGCGCTCAAGGAACGTCTTGAGCATCCTGCAACCATCTTCATACAGGACTGAATCCCATGAATGCACAGGCAATGCCCAAAACGCACGCCTCGGAAGCCGCGGCCCGCCCCGCCTTTGGCACCCTGCTTGCCAGCCAGATGGCGGTGACGAGCTATGAGGACGGGCGCTGGACCGAGCACGAATTCTGCAAGTACGGACCGCTCATGATGTCGCCCGCTATTCACGGGCTGCACTACGGCAGCACCTGCTTCGAGGGTTTCAAGGCCTACCGCTGGGCCGACAACAGCATCAACGTCTTCCGCATGGACAAGCACCTCGCGCGCATGCAGAAGAGCGCCGAGTGCCTCGTGCTGCCGAAGCCGGAACCGGCGCAGCTCACGAAGATGGTCATGGGGGTCATCGAACGAGTGCGGGGCGAGGTGCCCGAGGCACCGGGTGCGCTGTATCTGCGACCGACTCTGTTCGGCACCGGCGCCTCGATCGGCGGCGCCACGTCGCCCGCGACCGAGGCGATGCTGGTCGTGCTCGCGAGCCCGGTCTGGGACTATTTTGCGAAGGGCGAGAAGCCGCTTCGCATCTACGTCGAGGAGACACTGACACGCACCGCGACGCTGATGGGCCAGGTGAAGGCGGGTGGCAATTACGCGGCGGCGCTTGGCCCGACGATCGCGGCGCGTCAGCAGCACCAGGCCGACCAGGTGGTGTTCTGCCCGGGTGGAGACGTGCAGGAAACGGGCGCAGCCAATTTCCTGCTGATCCGCGACGGGAAGATCCTGACACGGAGCCTCGACGCGACCTTCCTGCACGGCGTCACGCGCGATTCGCTGCTTACGATCGCGCCGCAGCTCGGCTACCAGGTCGAGGAGCGCGTCTTCACGGTCGAAGAGATGCTCGACTGGATCAAGGACGGCGAGGCAGCCCTCTGCGGCACGGCAGCCGTGCTTTCCGGTGTCGGCACTCTGGTCCGTTCCGGTGGTCGGGAATACAAGGTCGCCGGCGGGGACGTGGGCCCGAACACGAAGCGGCTGCGCTCGGCGCTCGTCTCGATGCAGCGCGGCGAGATTCCGACGCCTGCGGGCTGGATCACGCGGGTTTGACCGGTACGCGGCCCGGCGCAGGACGATGAAGGGCCGCACGCGCGTCAATCATCCGCCGGAGGTCGTGCTTCCGCCGGACAATCGGCCGCTCGTAGCGCCAATTCACCAGACAGTCAAGTTCGCCTTCGAGACCCTCGAGGAGACGCTGCGCTTCAACCGCGGGGAGCGCGCGGGCTTTTACTACACGCGCCGCGCGAACCCGACGACGCGCCAGCTCGAGCTGTTGCTGGCCGAGTTGCAGCAGCGCGACGATTGCGTGGCGACGGGTTCCGGGGCGGCAGCCGTTGCGACTTGCCTGCTCTCGCAGCTGCGGACGGGCGACCACATCCTCGGCTTCGTCGAGACCTATGGCCCGACGCTCGGGCTGATCCGCGGGACGCTCGCGCGCCTCGGGGTGACGCATACGCTGCTTTCGATCGAGGATGACGCGGGCATCGAGCGTTCGCTGACGGAGCGCAAGACGAAGATCGTCTACTTCGAATCGCCGACGAATCCCGTCACGCGCATCGCCGACATCGCGCGCATCACACGCGTCGCACATGCGGCAGGCGCGCTGACGGTGATGGACAACACCTTTGCGGGCTTCCACAACCACGGCCAGTATGGGGTGGACGTCTTCGTGCACAGTTTGACGAAGTATGCCTCCGGGCATGGTGACGTCATGGGCGGCGCCATCATCACGCGCACGGAACTCGCCCAGGCGATCCGGCGCGAGGGCGTACTGCTCGGCCCATTGCTCGACCCGCACGCGGCATTCCTCGTGATGCGCGGCATGAAGACCTACTACCTTCGCTATGAAGCGCAGGCGGCGTCAGCGCTCCGTGTCGCGTCGTTCCTGGCCGGGCATCCGGCCGTCGCGCGGGTCCACTATCCGGGCCTGCCGGACCATCCGCGCCACGCGCTCGCGCGCGCGCAGATGCGCGAATTCGGCTCGATCGTCAGCTTCGACCTGGCGCGCGGCGCCGACGCTGTGCGGCCGTTCGTCGATGCGCTCGAATTCTTCGCGATCACGCCGAGCCTGGGCTCGGTGGAATCGCTCGTGATGCCGCCGCAACTGCTGCGCGTGCGAGGGTTCAACGCCGAGCAGCAGGCGCTCGCCGGCATCGGCGAGGGCACGATCCGGCTGTCGATCGGCATCGAGGACGTCGAGGAGCTGATCGGGGATCTCGAGGCGGCGCTCGGCCGCGCCTAGAGCCGGACGCCCAGGGGTTCGCAGGCTGGCATGCGTGCCGGTTCCCGGTTCCGTCAACCGTTCGGGAAGGCGTGGCCGCCGTTTTCGGAACCTTCCCGGCCCCGCCCGGTCACTGGATTGGACGACACGCTTGCACAGGGCCAGGCTTGCTGATCACTCGGGAGGCAGTATGAACATTCGTCGCACGACGCTCGCATGCGTTGCCGCGGTACTCGGCGCCGGACTGCTGATCGGATGCGGGGGCAGTTACGGTAGCGGGAATTCCAATCCGGTCGCAACGCTGTCAATTTCTGTTTCACCCACAACGATCACGCTCGGCCAGAGCGCCACGATTTCGTGGACCTCGAATGCACCCTGCACCGCCAGCGGGGCGTGGAGTGGGACCAAGGGCGCAAGCGGTACCGAGACTGTGACGCCCGCTGCGGCAGGGACGCTCACCTATACGCTGACCTGCGTTGGCAGCGGTTATCGTGAAAGCCCGAGCCGTTCGGCCACCCTGACGGTGAATCCGACGGCGGTCGCCGGGCTCTGGGTCGGCGATGGCTGTTGCGTGAATTCGGAATCGTTCCCGGTCACTGGAATGACGAACGATTCCGGTGACTACCGGTTCCTGGTCCTCGGCACCCACTATGTAGGCAAGGCGGGGGAGGCGCCGGTCGCCTACTCGACCTGCAGTGCGTGTCTGGCCGGCCAGCGAAAAGCCGATGAGCGCGAATTCAGAGAGCTTGCCATCACGCCGCGCGTCTCGGCACACGGAAAGATCAGGGCGACTGGCCTCACGGCCCCGCGGAAGTTCGTCGAGTTCTCCGCGCCGTACGACCGAGCATTCGAGCGCTCGTCCGGCGGCTTGGACCTTGAGGGCATCTACACGACGCACCTGGGAACCGGTTACACGCTGACAGTCGTGCTTGATGCGGCCGGACGGGTCTCCGGGATCGACACGAACGGATGCAGCCTCCAGGGCGAGGTATCCGGTCGTCACCCCCGGTTCAATTACTATGATCTGACGCTCGAGGTGAACCACTGTGCCGATCGCAATGGCCGATATGACGGCCACGCTGCGTTGATCGGTGACGCTGCCGGACGGGCAACGGAGTTGTTCCTCTTGACGTCGAACGCCGAAGCGGCAATCGGCTGGCGCCTGAGCCGCTGACGGCGACTTGTCCGCAACAGACTGCCGGGCTTCGCCCAGGTCAGGTGCAAGGCCTCAGGACGAGGCCTTGCGAGGAACCATCGTGAGGCGGTCACTGCCGGGAAAAGTCGGCTTCCAGCCGTCCGGCGTCTCCCGCATCAGTGTCGTTTCGAAGCGGCCATTTGGGAGCGCGCGAAATGTCTGGCGGAAGATACCGGTCGATCCATCCGGGCGCGTCAGGACGACGTCGCGGATGATCTCGCCGTCCTCCGCGATGCGAAACTCGCCCTGTTCCTGGGTCAGCGAACCCGGCTCGACGGCGAAGAGATAATCGAATCGGCGCGTCGCGCCATTCCAGATGATGAGTCCTTCGAAATGCAGGTGTTCTTCGCCGGTGGCGTTCCGCAAGGCAACACTCGCCCAGACGTAGGCGCGCTTGGGGCCCCAGGAAAACCGCTCGATGAAGGCGGGGGCGGCTCCCGGCGGTCCGACGTCCCAGTCCCCGATCAACGGGGCAAGCGGATCGTAGGGCCTCTGTGATTCCGGGGCTGCAAGCGCAAGCTGGCCAGGAACCGAGGCGGTCAGCCACGCACCGACGAGGAGGAGGTTGCGGAGTCTCATAGTCCGGAACTTACGACCCGGATCCGGCGAGTGCCAGCCGGGATCGACAGGCCGAGGGGAAAGGACGTTGAAGCGTGGGAGGGGACAGTCCCCTTTGCCAAAGCGCAAAGGGGACAGTCCCCTAGAGGCTGCTCGCGACCCTGACCCGGTGCGGGTGGTAGGGGAGGACCTCGACGACATCGCCCGCGGCAAGCCGTTCCTGCAGTGCGCGCCACCAGCCGGCTTCGAGAATTTCGCCGTGCTTGTTCAGGAAAACGTCCTGGAGCCGGTCCTCGAATCCGAGGAATTTCAGGAAGGTCTCGGGGAAGACGTCGTTCTCGCCCACGAAGAACCAGCACTCGGCGCGCATTTCGTCCTCATCGGACGTCGCCTGGGGCACGTCGCGGAAGCGGCAGTCGGTGACGCGGCAGAGCTCGTCGTAGTCGTAGAAGATCACGCGACTGTGGCGGGTGACGCCGAAATTCTTGAGCAGCAGGTCGCCCGCAAAAATGTTCGTATAGGCGAGGTCGCGGATCGCCTGGCCGTATTCGATGACGGCCATCTCGGCCTGCTCCCGGCTCGCGGTGCGCAGGTACAGGTTGAGCGGGGTCATCTGCCGCTCGATGTAGACGTGGCCGACGATGACGTCGTCGCCGTCGACCCGCACGTTCTGCGCGCACTCTCCGAGGAGTTCCTCCAGCATGTCCGGCGCGAAGCGCCGCCGCGGCAGGCGGATCCGGCGGAACTCCTGGGCGTCCACGAGCCGGCCGGCGCGGTCATGGCGGAATACCATGTCGTACTTCGCCATGACCTCTTCGCGGCGCAAGGTCTTGACCGCGGGAAAGCGATCGCGAATCACCTTGAAGATCACGTCGGCATTCTCGAGCGTGAAGCAGGCCATGACCATGCCGCGCTCGCCGGGGGCGCGCACGAAGCGGTCCTCGGTCTTCGCGAGGTGGCGGAAGATCTCGCGGAACCGCTCAGTCTTTCCCTGCTTCGCCCGGCCAAGCACGGTGAACAGCTCCGACACGGGCTTCTGCGGAAGGATCGAATGCAGGAACAGGACGGCCTCGCCGACGTGCTCGAGGTCGACATGGAAATACGAGCGTGTGAAGCTCAGCAGGATCGACACGTCGCTCTCCCGGAGCATGACCGCATCCACCAGCACGCCGAGCGGCGAATTGCGGAAAGCGATCGCGAGCGGCAGCTTCCAGCCCTCGCCGTGGATGCAGCCGACGACATAGGCGCGGCTCATCTGGTAAAAAACAGGCCCGATGACCTCGATCTGCCGGATTGGTCGCCTCTCGTCCAGGCGCTTGAGCTGCAGTTCGATGTCCGTCGTCACATGACCGACACTGCCTTCGAAGTCGCGCCAGGGCGTGCGGAACCGGTAATCGGACAACAGTTCCTCGAGCAGCAGGTCGAGTGAGCCGCGATTGACGTAGCGGTTAGTGACCACGGCCGAGCCGGAGCCGCGCAGCGGATCGACGTCGAGTGCGAAGAATTCGATGTCCGGGTCCACCCCGACCGTGCCGAACAACCGGCGGGTGATCGAGCTGAAGAAGGTCTTCAGGAACTCCGGGTCGGCGAGCGTCGCGACGCGACTCGCATAGTCAGCCCGGATCGCCGTCCACAGCGTGGTGTCCAGCGCGGAATCGCCGAGACGCTTCTGCATCTCGGCGACCGTCTGGTTGACCATCGTGGCGTAGAGTTCGAGGCGCTCGACGACGTCGGACTGGCTGCCGGCCCAGTCGCGGTTCTCGAATCGTTCGGGCGCGCGCCGCGTGATCGCGCGGTATTCCGCATTGTAGCGGGCGAACGCCGCGACGATTGCGGCGGAGCACTCGGCAGCGCGCGGATCGCTCAACGCATGTTGCGGATCAAGGCGTCGCCGAACTCGCTGCACTTGACTTCGGTCGCGCCGTCCATCAGCCGAGCGAAATCGTAAGTGACGATCTTTTCACCGATGCTCCGGTCCATCGCCGCGAGCACCAGGTCGGCGGCCTCGGTCCAGCCCATGTAGCGCAGCATCATCTCGCCCGACAGGATCACCGAACTCGGGTTGACCTTGTCTAGATTGGCGTACTTCGGCGCCGTGCCATGAGTGGCTTCGAACACGGCATGGCCGGTGAGGTAATTGACGTTGCCACCCGGCGCGATGCCGATTCCCCCGACTTGCGCGGCGAGCGCATCGGACAAATAGTCGCCGTTCAGGTTCATCGTGGCGATGACGTCGAAGTCTTCGGGCCGCGTCAGCACCTGTTGCAGCGTGATGTCGGCGATCGCGTCCTTGATGAGGACCCTGCCGGCGGCGAGCGCCTGTTTCTGCTCGTCGTTCGCGGCCGCGTCGCCCCTGTCGGCGCGGGTGCGCTCCCACTGGTCCCAGGTGTAGGTCTGCTTCGCGAACTCGCGTTCGGCGAGCGCGTAGCCCCAGTTCCGGAAGGCGCCTTCCGTGAACTTCATGATGTTGCCCTTGTGGACGATCGTCACGCTCTTCCGGCGGTTCGCGATCGCATATTCGATCGTCGACCGAATCAGCCGCTCAGTTCCTTCGCGCGAGATCGGCTTGATCCCGATCCCGGAGCTGTCCGGGAAGCGGATCTTGCCGTACATCTTCGGGAATTGTTCCTTCAGGAGCGCGAGGAACTTCGTGTTTTCCGCGGATCCCGCCTCGAATTCGATTCCGGCATAGATGTCCTCGGTGTTCTCGCGGAAGATCACCATGTCCACCTTCTCGGGCGCGCGGACGGGCGAGGGCACGCCCTTGAACCAGCGCACCGGCCGGAGGCAGACATAGAGGTCGAGCATCTGGCGGAGCGCGACATTCAGCGAGCGGATGCCACCGCCGACCGGGGTCGTGAGCGGCCCCTTGATCGAGACCAGATACTCGCGGCAGGCGGCGACCGTTTCGTCGGGCAGCCAGGTGTTCTTCAGGCGGTTGGCTTTCTCTCCTGCATAGACTTCCATCCACTCGATCTTTCGTTTTCCGCCGTAGGATTTCTGCACCGCGGCATCGAGCACGCGAACGCTCGCGCGCCAGATGTCCGGTCCCGTGCCGTCGCCCTCGATGAACGGAATCACCGGATTATCCGGGACTTGCAGCTTGCCGCCTGCAATCTTGATCTTTTCGCCCATGGACGAATGCTATCACGGCATCGCGTAGAATCGCCGCCATGAAAACTCCGGCGAAAGACGGGTTCCGCATGCCCGCAGAATGGGAGCGGCACGACGGCACCTGGATGCTGTGGCCGGAGCGTGCCGACAACTGGCGCGAGGCCGCGGTGCCTGCACAGCGGGCCTTTGCCGCAGTTGCTTCCGCCATCGCGCGCAGCGAACCCGTGACCATGGGAGTTTCCGCGGAGCAATTCGAGACCGCGCGGAAAGCGTTGCCGGCAGGCGTGCGGGTCGTCGAGATTTCGTCAAACGATGCGTGGATGCGCGACGTGGGCCCGACTTTCGTCGTCAACCGGCGGGGTCGGGCGCGCGGCATCGACTGGATGTTCAATGCCTGGGGCGGGAA
This sequence comes from uncultured Gammaproteobacteria bacterium, assembly GCA_963775415.1. Lineage (GTDB taxonomy): Bacteria > Pseudomonadota > Gammaproteobacteria > Steroidobacterales > Steroidobacteraceae > SCUD01. The sequence continues at coordinate 162,937 of CAVZIO010000002.1, read as the reverse complement.
AGCGGGCGGAGTGTATTCGAATTGGGAGCTCGACGACCAGGTCGCCGCCAAGGTGCTCGAAATTGAATCCTGCGCGCGTTACCGGGCGCCATTCATTCTTGAGGGCGGCTCGATTCACGTCGACGGGCAGGGCACGCTCCTGACCACGGAAGAGTGCCTGCTGGATCCAAATCGCAACGCGACGTTGCGCCGCGGGCAGATTGAGAGCCTGCTCGAACGCTATCTCGGCGTCCGCGAGATCATCTGGCTGTCGAGGGGCGTCTTCAACGACGAGACCGACGGTCATGTGGACAATCTTTGCTGTTTCGTCCGGCCGGGAGAGATCGTGCTCACTTGGTGCGACGATCCGGAAGATCCACAATACGACATCTCGCATGCTGCATTCGAAGTTCTGCAACAGGCGAAGGACAGCCGTGGCCGGCGCCTCAAGGTCCACAAGCTGTTGCAGCCAGGACCGCTCTACATGACCGAAACCGAAGCGGCCGGTATCGAGCGGTCGCCCGAATGCAAGCCGCGGCGGGCCGGCGAGCGGCTTGCAGGGTCGTACGTGAATTTCTACATCGCGAACCGGCACATCGTGATGCCGCTGCTGGATGCTCGGACCGACGGCCGCGCCAAGGCGGCTTTGTCGCGCCTGTTTCCGCGCCGCAAGGTCATCGGTGTGCCGTCGCGCGAGATACTGCTCGGCGGCGGGAATATCCACTGCATCACGCAGCAGCAGCCGCGGGGGAAATGAGGGAATCTCAAAGGGGACGCTCACCTTTAGATAGCCGCGGTGCGGCTCACAAACACTGCGCATTATCTAAAGGTGAGCGTCCCCTTTGAGATTCCCTCATTTCCCCCGTGCGAGCAGGAACATGCCTGCGACGACGAGCAGCACGCCGGCGATGCGCCAGCCGTCGAGCGGCCGCGCGGGAAATCCGAGCCATCCGTAGTGATCGATCGCAAGCGCCGCGACCATCTGACCGGCGACCAGCAGAGCGAGAAAGGTTGCGCCTCCGATCATCGGGCCGAAAAGCGCCGACGCCGCGATGTACATTCCGCCGAGGATGCCTGCGCCCCAGGCCCACCACGGTGCTCCGCCCGCCTGGGCGAGCGGCAGCAGCGACCCGCGCGTGACGAGTACGATCAGGAAGAGTGCCGCCGTGCCGACTGCGAAATTGATGAGGGCGGCCGCCATCGGCGAGCCCACATACCGGTTCATCGTGGCATTGAGCCCGACCTGCACGGCGAGCGTTGCGCCGACAAGGGCCGTCACCGACATTGCCGCGTACTGCATTGCTCAATCCTTGCGCCAGCCGAGTTCGAGGAAGTATGCACGCCCGCGGCCCGGGAAGTAGCGGTAGTCGCCGAAGGCAAAATCCGCACGGTCAGCGTAAGTCGTGTCGAACACGTTGGTAACGCGCAAGCTGAGCGACCAGGCTTCGCGCGGCTGTGCGGTCAGGCGGAAATTCGTCAGGTCGTGCCCGTCATAGCGCGCGGTGTTTGCGGCATTCGCCCAGTAACTCCCGACATACAGCCATTCGACTTCCGCCTGAATGCGCGAGGATTCGCGGCGAAGCCGCAACGCGTGAATATCGCGCGGCGCCGTGTCCATGTCGTTCCCGGCAGTGATCTGCTCACCCTGCTCGACGGCGGCCGTGAAGTCGTACTCGTGCCGCGCAAACGTGCCATTCGCCGAGACCCACCAGCCCTCCGCGAATGACCAGTCACCCTGGTATTCGAGACCGGTGTGGCGCGTGCGGCCCCCGCTCACGTTGAATCCGGTGGAATCGCGGAGAATCACGTCCTGCTTGTCCATGTGAAACAGGGCGACATCGACGGCGACAGTCGCCGCCCGCCAACGCAGGCCGAGTTCGGCAGCGTCCACATACTCGGAATCGAGGTCTGCGATCGCCTGTTGCCGCTGGAGCCGGTACAGCTCGGTTGCTTCAGGCGCGCGGAATCCGCGCGCCAGCGAGAGATACGACGTCAGCGCGTCGTCGATTTGCCACACGAGCCCGATCTGCGGCGCCAGGTTCGTGAAGTCGTCCGAACGGTCCGACGGCCGCGAGTAGAGGCAGCCACCCGGACAGGGCACGCCGTTCTCGTCCGTGTTGCCGTCGATCATGCGGTTGTCGTAGTCGTAGCGCGCGTTCTCGAGGCGCAATCCCGCTTCGACTGACCATTCCGGCGAAAGCTCCGTCGCCATTGCGCATAGCCCGCGAACACGAGCGAGTCGACGTCGTAGTCATAGTGCCGGCCGGCCGGCCGGATCGCATTGGCGGCCGGCGAGCCGTCCGTGGTCGGCCCGTCCTGGTATTGCAGCAGAAAGCTCTTCGCGAATTCGGCGTCGAGCCCGAGAGTCAAGTCGCCGCCGGCGAGCTGCCTGGCGGTGGACTTGATCATCAGCCCGCCGCTGTCCTGGCCGTTCTCCTCGAAAGGCTGGCCGAGAAGGAAATGCTGGAGGAAATCCATGCGCGAGGTGCGCAGGAATCCGCGGAATTCATGGCCTGCCGCGTCGAGATACTGCGCCGCGAAACGGAAGCTTCTCGCATCGCGGTACGCATCGGGATCCGGGTTGGAGCGCGCGAGTTCCGGGTCGCGATAAGCGTCCTCGCCGACGATGAAGCCGGCTGTCTGCTGCTCAAGATTCGAGCCGGCAATGCGGAAGACGAGCCCGCCGTCCCCGAGGGGCCGGGTCCACACCGCATTCAGCTTCTGTTCGTCGAAGCCCGATGAATCGCGCCAGCCGCCATCATGCGTCGCGTGCGCGACGAGCCCGAGCCCGCCCTCGTTTGAGCCGGAGGACGCGGCGAACCGTCCTCGGCGGTAGTCGTCGCTGCCGCCCTCGAGCGCAACGCCGAGATCCGGAATCCCGTCGGGGAGCGGCGGCAGCACATTGATGATGCCGTGCACGGCACTCGAGCCGTACAGGACGCTGCCCGGGCCGCGCAGGACCTCGATGGCGGCCGCCTGCTCGAGATTGACCTCGAAGAGTTCATTGACGTTGCAGGTGCCGACCGGCCGGATCGGAATTCCGTCCTCCAGCACCAGGACTGCGCCGCAGGCGCCGGCCCCCGTGAGCACCGGTCCACGCAATGCGGTGAGCGACTCCTGGCCGCTGCCGCGCTGGATCATCGCGCCGGCGGCGCGATTGAGGAGTTCAGTGGAATGGGTCGCGCCCACGAGTTCGATCGAGTCCGCGGCAATTCGCATCGCGCTGCCGGGATAGTCGACGAGGTCGAGGGGATTTCGAGTCGCAGTAACGATCACTTCTTCGAGGGCAACCACGGAGATCGGCGACGCGCAGAGGAATGTCGCAGCAGCGCAATGCACGGTCGCCCGGTATTTCGCGATCATCCGGCGGATTATAGGGGCGCGCGAATGGCGGGCTCGTTTGACCGTGCTAACATCCGGATGACTTGATGAATCCCCTAATGCTCCGCTTTCCGACTTGTTTCGCCTGCATTATGGTTTCCCTGCTCGCCGGCGCAGCCGCGGCTGAGGAAGCCGCCGCGCCGCCGCATCGACCCCGTATCGGACTCGTCCTCTCGGGTGGCGGAGCCCGCGGCCTCGCTCATGTCGGCGTCCTTCAGGCACTCGAGGAACAGCGCATCCCCGTCGATGCGATCGCGGGGACCAGCATGGGCGCGGTGGTCGGCGGGCTCTATGCGTCCGGCAAGACGGCTGCCGAGATCGACACGTTCATGCGCGGGATCGACTGGAGCGTCGCGTTTCGCGACCGCCCGGCGCGGGACACGCTGAATTTCCGCCGCAAGCAGGACGATCGCGAATTCCTCGTGCGGTTTCCGCTCGGCATCCAGTCGGGAAACTTTCGAGTCCCCCGCGGCCTGATCCAGGGCCAGCGGCTCACCCAGACGCTCCGGTCTGAAACCCTGCCGGTCGCCTCGATCGAAGATTTTGACGAGCTGCCGACCCCGTTTCGCGCGGTTGCCGCGGACCTCGAGACCGGCGAACGGATCGTGCTCGAACGCGGCGACCTGACCTCGGCGATGCGCGCCAGCATGTCGGCGCCCGGCGTTTTTGCGCCCGTCGAGATCGACGGCCGCCTGTTGGTCGACGGCGGAATCGTCGAAAACCTGCCGGTCGACGTCGCGAAGGCCATGGGCGTGGACGTCGTCATCGCCATCGACGTCGGATTCCAGCCGGTCGGTCGCCGCGAACTGACCTCGGCGCTTGCGGTCTCCAACCAGGCGGTCACGATCATGATGCTGCGGGAGACCCTGCGTCAGCGCGAACTGCTGACGGCCAATGACGTGCTGATCGAGCCGGATCTTGGCAATCTGCAGTCCACGGACTTCACCGCGGCGAATCGCTTGATCGGCCTCGGTCTTGTGGCGACCCGCGCCAATGTCGACTGGCTTGCACCGCTCGCCCTCGATGAGACGCAGTGGCAACAATACCTCGCTGCCCGCAGCGGGACCGAGATGGACCAGGCCGTCGTGCACTTCGTGCGGACCGATCAGCGTTCGGAGCGGTACAGCGAGCGGATCCAGGCCGAGCTCGGGCCCGTCATCGGGAAGCCGCTCGACCCGGTGGAAATGAACGAGCGCCTTTCCCATTTCTACGGTTCCGACAATTTCGAGGCGCTCGACTATCGCCTCGTGCGCGACGGTGTACTCACCGGCATCGAGGTCAGTGCTCGGCGCAAGAGCTGGGGACCGAATTTCCTGCGATTCGGGCTCGAATTGCAGGACGACTTCGAGGGTGGGAACAGCTTCAACGCGGGCGTGCGCGCGCAGGTCACCGAGGTCAACCGCTACGGGGCGGAATGGCAGACCGATATTCAGGTCGGCGAGAATCCGCGCTTCGAGACGGAGTTCTACCAGCCGATCGGCTACACGTCGAACTGGTTCATCGTGCCGAGCCTGCTTGTCGAGCGGCAGAACCTCGACATTTTCGAAGACGACCTGCGACGTGCGACCTATCGAGTGGACAGCCGCGAAGCGCAGTTCGCCGTCGGCCGCGAATTCGGAAGCTGGGGGGAACTGCGCGCGGGCGTCGTGCGCGGCCAGGGCAACCGCCACCTGCTGGTCGGCGACCCCGACGATCCCAGCCTGCCGCCGCGCACAAGCTTCGACCGCGGCGAAGTGCTTGCGCGATTCAGCGTGGACCTGCTCGACGACGTGTACTTCCCGCGGCATGGCGAGCTCTTCACGCTGGAGTGGAACGGGGCGCGCGAGAGTCTCGGCGCCGCCGCGAATGCGGACCGGGTGTCATTCGACTGGACGCATGCGCGCTCGCGCGGCCGCAACACGCTGATCCTGTCGGCCGCGGGCGGCGCGCACGTGTCGGGGCCCACCGACCAGGTGCAGGACTTTTACACCCTAGGCGGGCTATTCAATCTCTCGGGACTTTCACCGGACCAGTTCAGCGGCCCGCACTTCGGCATTGGACGCGCAATTTATTACCGGCGGATCGGCAGCGGGCAGGACGGGCTGTTCGACGTGCCGATGTATGCCGGCATCTCGCTCGAGCTCGGCAATGTCTGGGCGGACCGGAGCGACATCAGCGCCAGTTCGGCGCTCTTCAATGGTGCTGCATTCCTCGGGTTCGACACGTTTTCTGGGGCCGATCTATGTGGCCGCCGGCTACGGAGAGGGCGGTAACAGGAGCCTGTACCTGTTGCTGGGCCGCGTGCGCTGAGGTCTCAGCGCTTCGGATCGTCCGCGATCTTCTGGAAGACGACCGCCGGTTCGTCGCCGCGGCGCGAATAGCGGTGGCGGCTCGACATGTCCTCGAATGCCTGGTCGCGTTCGTGTTCGGTCGCGAACCAGTGCAGCTTCTGCCAGTCCGCGCCGACCAGGCGCGTGAACGGATCGCGCGCGCGCAGGCTGACCCGTATCCCGAACGGCCTGATCTTCGGGGGAAGGGTGTTCAGGTTGTGTTCGTTGCTGATCGCCATGTGGCAACGATAGCGAAAGCGGGCCCGCAGTCCAACCGCGGTTCAGAAGCGGCGGTCGCCGGCCCCTTCGCGGTCGGACCAGCCGAGCAGGCGGCGCGTGACGAAGGTATAGACGGGCTTTCCGGTCGCCATCCACAGGCGTGAAAAGGCAGCGGGTTTCGCCAGGATCCGTCGCTCGCGCGCCGTCAGCCGTTCGGGGCAATAGCTCCGCTTGTGCTTCAGCAGGTGGCGGAGATCCTCGCGCGCCAGCATGCGGAAGATGCGGCCGCGACGCGGGGACACCAGGGCGAGCTGGAAGTCCACGAGCGCCGCGCCACCGGTCGGGGTCACGAGCCAGTTCGGTTCCTTGGCGAGATCGTTGTGCGCGATTCCGTGCCGGTGCAGGGCCGAAAGGAGCCGGCGCGCCGCGCGGAAGTAGTCCGCGTTGCGCGGCCTTGCGAGCTGCATGGGCCGGCCTTCGATCCATTCGCGGCGCAGTCCCAGCGCGTCCGCGGACAGCAGCCTGGGCGTTCCCGGCAGGCCGCCGAGCCGCGCAAGCGCCCGCGCCTCGCGACGGCAGAGCCGCCGCGCGAGCCAGGCCGTCCACCAGCGCGCGCCATGCGTGTCGCGAAGCACGAATTCTCGACCCCGCTCGCCGTCTCGCCAGACCGTCCCGAACAAATCCGACTTGAGCTCGCGCATGAACCGACATTGTAAGATAGCGCCATGGCCAGCAAGCTTCGAAGGACCACGATGCCCGCAGCCGCGGAGGCGTTGCCGGGGCGCGAGCAACCGTTGCCGGTTGCGGAAAGGCACTTCGTGAATGGCAGTCGCCTGGCGCCGCCGTTTCCGGCTGGCCTGGAGCTTGCGCTTTTCGGCCTCGGCTGCTTCTGGGGGGCGGAACGGCTGTTCTGGAAATTAGCGGGAGTCTGGTCGACGTCGGTGGGCTATGCCGGCGGCTTTACGCCCAACCCGACCTACCAGGAAGTCTGCACCGGCAATACCGGGCATACGGAAGTTGTCCGTATCGTGTTCGATCCGAATCAAATCGGCTATTCAGAACTGCTGAAGGCGTTCTGGGAGTCGCACGACCCGACGCAGGGCATGCGCCAGGGCGGAGACGTCGGCACGCAGTACCGCTCGGCGATCTATGCGGTCGGCGACGCGCAGTTCGAGCTGGCGAATCATTCGAGGGATGCGTATCAGCGCGCGCTTGCGGCTGCTGGCCAAGGCGGTCCGATTACGACCGAAGTGCTGCCTGCTCCGGAATTCTTCTACGCCGAGGACTATCACCAGCAGTACCTGGCAAAGAATCCCGACGGTTACTGCGGAATCGGCGGGACGGGCATCGCCTGTCCCGAAGCTACCGGCGCCCCGGCAAAAGCGAGAGCCTGAAGCGGCTCAGGTCCCGCCCGGCTCGGCGCCGGGTTCAGGGTCCGGCAAGGGATAAGTCTTCGCTTCCGTGGCAGGTTGAGCCGTCTCGGCCGGCTTCGTTCCGTCGGCAGCGACGCTCTGGGCCGCGCCCGACGTGATGCGCGTGACTTCGGCAACGAGCTCAGGCGCCGGCGGAGGCGGCGGAGTCTTGCTGGCCAGGATTGAGGCGGCGCTCGCGTCGCCATCATAGAAACGCTGGTTCGCCTTTTTCCAGATGAAAATGCCGTTACCCTCGAGTGAAACGCCGGCGAACAGGCCCTGGGACTTCGAGTAGGCGTAGACCTCCGCATCGAATGTCAGGCTGGTCGAAGCCTTGGCCTGGCGACCGACCGGCCCCGCCGCGGCAGAGGCATCCGCCCCAAGGGTCAGCTTGCCGTCGGTGATGCCTTCAACGCTTTCGCGCGTCGTGAGGACGAGCACGATGTCGGACACCTGGCCGCCGGCCTGGAAGCCCCAGCTGCCGCCGCCGGTCGAGACGAAGACCGGATTGCTCCAGCTCCGATCGGGGTTGCGCACGAGCATCACGCCATTGCCGAAGCTCGCCCCGAAGATCAGGCCGACCTTCACGTTGGCCGGCAGGATGATGATGCCCTCTGCTCTCGACAGAAGCAGGTCGGGGATCTGGGAATCCTCAATCGCCTGCAACTCGCGAAGGACGGTCACCGACTGGTTGACCATCGCCTCCTCCTTGGTGGCGGCCGCAGCCGGCGTCGAGAGGAATGTGGCGGCCAACATCGTGGCCAGGACCATCGAGAACAACTTCATGGCAGTTTTCCTGTTCAGTTGACGTGCCCACCGGTACAGACCGCGCGCATCGTGACAGGTTCCGGGGGTGGCGTGGCGCAGGCTTAGTGTAGCCGTTGTGCGACGGTTCCTCGATCGTCCACACTGCGGTCCATGATGCGCCGATTTGCTTTCGCGGTCACGCTGCTCCTTGTTGCGACGACCCCTGCGCGCGCCGAATGGCACGAACGCGAGGAAGCGATCATGGGCACGCGGATCGCCGTCGAGGTCTGGCACGAGGACCCCGCCGCGGCCGCCGCCGCAATCGATGCCGTAATCGCCGAGATGCACCGGATCGACGCGCTGATGTCGCACTACAAGCCCGAGAGCCAGCTCTCGAGGGTCAATCGCGACGCCGCGGCCGCGCCGGTGAAGGTGGACCCGGAACTCTCGCGACTGATCTCCCGCGCGCTCGAGTTCTCGGAGATGTCCGCCGGAGCCTTCGACATCACCTACGCGAGCGTCGGCTATCTCTACGACTATCGCGGGCAGAAGCACCCGACCGAGGCCCAGATCAGGGCAGCGCTGCCGGCGGTGAACTGGCGTCACGTGGTCGTCGATTCCGCAGCTTCGACCGTGCGCTTCCTGAAACCCGGGGTCCGCATCGACCTCGGAGGGATCGCCAAGGGCCACGCTGTCGATTCCGGCATCGCAATCCTGAAAGCGCGCGGCATCGCAAACGCCACGGTGACCGCCGGCGGCGATAGCCGGATCCTGGGCGACCGGCGTGGCCGGCCCTGGGTCGTCGGCATCCGCCATCCGGATGATCGCAATCGCGTGATCGCGCGCATCCCGCTGGAGGACGCAGCGATCTCGACCTCAGGCGATTACGAGCGGTACTTCGACGAGGACGGCGTCCGCTACCACCACATCATCGATCCCAAGACAGGCAAGAGCCCGCACGGCGTACGAAGCGTCACCATCATCGCCCCGACTTCGACCCTTGCCGAGGGCCTGACAAAGAGCGTCTTCATCATGGGGCCGGAGCGCGGGATCGCGCTGGTAGAAGTCCAGCCGGACGTGGATGCGGTGGTCGTGACCGCGGAGGGGCGGGTGATCTATTCGAAAGGGCTTGCGCCGCCCTAAAACCAGCCGGAGAAGAGCAGCCGGATGACGTCTGCGTCGAAAGTGTAGAGCGGTTCGGTGCCCGGCGCGACGCCGGTCACCCGCAGGTCGCTGAAATTGTCGTAGTCGAAGCGAATGCGGTCGTACTTCAGGTTGATGGACGCCCTGCCGAGGAAATCGGCCCACACCGGCTTGAACTCGTAGGCGACGCCGAAGCCGAGCGTATGGCTCTGCATCGAGTCGAGCTCCTTGTCGCGTGCGAGGAAATTCTGGAAGTCCTCGCGTGGGAACAGGTCGGAGAAGAACTCCGCCTCGCTCTGCGTGTAGAACCGGTAGTGCACGTCAAACGTCCACTCGTCGTCGAGCGGATGGGTGTAGGCGAGCTCGGCGGTGTGCGAGAGGATATCCCAGGTGTCGGTGTAGAAACGGTAGTCCGCCTGGAATGCCGCGCGGTAGGGCAAGTACCAGCGCGCGCGCGCCGAAAAGGCGTTGCCCGTGCGGGTACGCGGGTAGCGCTCGGCCTCGAAGCCATAGCCGAGCGCCTCGTCCGGGTCCAGAAAGCGGACCTGGCGGTAGGGATTGTTCAGAAATCCCTCTTCCGTGATGGTCTCGAAGGAGAATCCAAGCACCAGGTCCTTCGTCGCGACCTGCGAGACGTCGACACCGTAGATGCGCCGGTCGATCTCGTCGGCAAATGTGGCGTCGCCGCGGCGAGTCACGTCGTCCCAGCCGCGCGTAAAGAAGAGTGAGACCGTCGTCAGGTCGCCGAACATGTCCTGGCTGATGGACAGACTCGCCGTATCGGCGTTGTAATCGTTTTCGCTCGAGTTGCTGAACGAGGCGGCGTAAGTCACCTTGCCGCGCAGGTATTCGAAGCCGGCGCCGTACTGTGTCCGCTCTTCCGTATAGGGGCTCGCGGTCGTGACGACGTCGATCGACGCGGAAGTAACCATGTCGATGTAGAAGCTCGCATTGAACGCGTACTTCTCGGCGAACTTCTTGCGCACGAGGAGCGAGGGGCCGTCGATTGTGACGCCGCCGCCGTCGTAGTAGTGATACATGAGGTCGGCGCGGTCTTCCGGCAGGACGCCGGCGACCGCCGTGAACGGCAGCAGGAGGAAGAGCGCGATGCGACGTATCAATTGCATCCGCAACCGCCGCCGCTTGCACCCGAGGCGCCACGCGCGCCCTCGCGCGACTCGTACACATGGCGCATGTAGGAGGAGGAGATCGGGTCGCGATCCCAGGCCATGATCGGGTCGGCGATGTTTTCGCGCTCGTAGGGCTTCACCCAGGGCTCGAGGCGCGAGCAGCCGCTGGCCGCGATGAGCAGGAGCGCGACGCCAATCAGGCGGGAAATCTTCACGACTTCTCCCGGAGCATCGCGCGGATCTGCTCGATGTACTTGGCTTCGTCGCCCGGCTTGTAGGCGCGATGCTGCCAGCGCAGGCGGCCCTGGCGGTCGACCAGGAAGGTCGTCGGCATCGCGCTGACGCCGTAGTTGCCGCTGACCTTGTTGTCCGGATCGAAGAGGATCGGGAAGCTGACGGGCGTCTTGCCGAGGAAACGCTCGGCGTCTGCCTTCTCGCTCTCGACGTTGATGGCGATCATCTGGAAACCCATCGGCTTGTACTTGCTGTAGATCTGGTCGAGCGCCGGGAACTCCTGGCGGCAGGGTCCGCACCAGCTCGCCCAGAAATTGATCATGACGACCTGGCCCTTGAGGCCGGACAGGGACATTTCTCCGCCCGCGCGGTTCGCGAGCGTGAATTCCGGCGCCGGCGGCGATCCGTCAGTCGCGGCCGCGGGCCAGGCGAACGCAACAAGCGCGGCCAGCAGGGTGACGAGGGGCAGTCTGCGTTTCCGGTCCATGCGACCTCCTCAGAAGAACGCCGTCAGCGACACCGACGCTTCAAAATTGTGGCTCGTCTTGTTGGAGCCCAGGACATCGATCTCCATCACGTGGTCGCGTATGTTGAGATGCAGGGCGAGCCAGTCCCTGATCAGAACGCGCGCTCCGGCCCCCCCGGTGAGTGTGAAATGGTCGCCGCCGGCGAATTGCGTGCTGCCGGCCCCGAGCGTCAGGTAAACGGCGCTGTTGTAGGCCCGTTTCCCGCCGAGGAATATCTCGCCCGGCAGCGCATTCCAGCCTAATCCGAGGCTGTAATAAGTGAATTGCCTCTCACTGTCAGTCAATAGCGGCGCTCCCCCCGACAGGCGCTCGAAACTGGACAGGCCCGCGTCGCTCCTGCCCGCGATGGCCTCGGCAAAGAAGTCCTCGCTGACGTGATAGGCGATGCGTGCCCCGTAGACTGGATTGACCTCGAAGTCCTCGATCGAGAGCGATCCGATGTAAAGACCGGCCTCCCAGTTCTCGGTGTCGATGTCCGCCGGCTTGATCTCGCGCCGCTCCACCTGCGGTTCGATGACGACAGGCGTCTCGCCCGTATTTTCGGGCGGCGGGGGTCCCTCCGCAGGCTCGTCGTTGCGCCACGGCATGTACGAGCAGCCCGCCATCGTCAGCAGGCCGATTAGAAAAAGAATGCGAATCCGATTTTCCATTCGACTGCTTCCTCGTTTTCGTCGCGGTCGGTGAAGACCACGTACTCCTTGTACTCACCGCGCAGGATGAAGCGCCTCGCCAGATAGGCGCGTATGCCGACGCCGGCGTATGCGATCTGGTCCGTGCGATCCTCGGTCCCTACGAGCGTCCCCTTGGGCCGGATGCGGATCATTCCGGTGCCTATCGAGAGAAACGGCTGGATGCGCCAGTCGGGCCGCGGCACGTGGGTGACGCCGAGGGTCGCGACCTGGCCATCCGAGAAGTTGCCGAGCAAATGCGACAACGCGAATTCACCGGCGAGGTGCGCGTTGAATGCATAGGCGCCGTAACCCGTGACGACGTTCGAGCCCTCGAAGTCACCGATCAGCAGGCCGACCTCGCGGCGGTGTGCGCCGAAATCCTCGCGCGCCGGATCGTCGATTTCCATCCGCTGACCGGCTGGCACGAGTGTTTCCGCCATCTGGCTGCGATGCACCCAGCCTTCGCGTCCGTCCGCATCCACGACCTGGAACCAGTCGGTACGGCGCTTCTGAACGCGCACCGTTGCGCCGCGCTCGACGACATGAACGATTGGGAAGCCCCGGCCGGGACCGGTCCGGAACTCGAGATACGGATCGGCAACGGTGACCTCGAGCCCCTCGGCCCGGGCAGTCGATATCGCCGCCAGAAAGCAAAGCAGCCCGCAGGCCGCGAGCCGCGCCATCGCGTTAGTTGACCGGTGCCATGAACGGATCGTTGTAATACTGTCCACCGATGTCCAGCCACTCGGCGATCAGCCGCAGTTCCGCTGGCGTCAGCCAGCCTGCGTGCGAACCACCTGCGTCGAAGCGGCTGAAGAACGGCACCGATGCCCTCGCGCCGGCCGCAGTCATCGACGGGCTCACCGGCACCGGCACCAGCGTCGGCTGCCCTGTCACCGGATCCGGAGGCCCCGGCACCAGGGTGTCCTGCAGCGCGCCCATGTTAAGTTCCTGCTGATTGTCGGTGAACATAAGCTCGCGATATGAGACCAAGTGATCAGTCTCGTCCGCCGAGGCGCCGCCCGACAGATCGAGTTGTGATGCAGGCACGCGCACGACGGCCGCGGCGTCGACCGGGCTGTGGCAGGAAATGCAGGAGTCCGCAATGACGGCGCCGCCAGCGTCGAGAATCTGCCGCGGCACTGACCACAACGGATGAATGTGGTCCGGATAGTGAATCGTGATGCGGCACAGCGAGGACCAGTTGGACTGGCAGCCGGCGCTCGTCGGCGCCGGGCTCATGAGCAGATTGTAGAGATAGCTGAACGGCGCATCCGCGGCGCGGCCTGAGGCGACCGGATCGGTCCACACGTCCTCATAGATCACGTTGACCGAAGGAAGCTGCGCGGCGCAGTCCGTCTGGCAACTGACGCGCGCACGCGCTTCCGCCATGGACTCGCCCAGATCCGCAAAGATTGCGGGATTCGAATTGGTGAATGGCTGACCGGTGGTCGTCGCGCCCGGATTGGCCGAGGCGAACAATTCGCGGCGGCCGTGTGAATTCGCGGGCGGAGCGGCGGGCTGTGCGTTTGCCGGCACATGACAGCCATTGCAGGTCAAAACCTCGCCGGCGCGCAGTTGCAGCCAGTTGAGGTGGCGCGGCGTGATCCGCCGGCCATTGGCATCGAGCACGCCGATCGCGAACGCCACGCCGGCAGGAACCTTGATCTGCACCGAGCCGTCAGGCTCGACCGGCGCGTAGCCCAGAATCTCGCGCATGCCGAGGCCGCCCGCGGCGCCGAATGCGGTCCCGCGGAAATCGCGCACCTCGTCGTCCGGCAGCCCGACCGCCTTCTCGATGCGGACGAATCGCGCGGGCCTTTCGTCGGCCGTTGTCTGCACCGGGTCGATGAGCGCTGCGATGCCGCCCGGGGCGGTGTCGGCGCCGTCGAAATCGTAGACGCTCCTGATGTTCAGGATTCCGACGTTTTCCGAGGCGAGCACGGGGTCATAGTCCACGCCGGCCACGGCGTCGAGGATCACGGCCGGCAACGGCGTGCGCGGCGCGAGCGAGATGACCTCGGAATAGCGCGTGCCCTCGGCCGGCTGGAGCACCGGGCGCTGTGTCTGGTCGCGCGGGTCGTACAGCCATACACCATATAAAGGAGGAGCGGGCACGAGGGTTACGTCCGCCAGGTTCTCCGTCGTGCAGGGCAGGGTGCGCCCGACAGCGTCGTTCAGCCGGCACATCGTCCAGGTCGAGAGCAGGCGGCCGGTGCCGTCCCGAAGCGGAAACACGGAGGAGTAGCGCCCGCCCGGCGAGAGGCCGGGGTCGGTGCGCACGTCGTTGATCGACAGGCGCGCCTGCGCGGGGCCGGCGAGGCCCGCATTCGCCAGATTCGCCTGCCCGATTTCGACGAATGCCGCAGTGTCGATCGCGACGGGATCCCCGCCGATCTCGGTGCCGTTGAACGGCAGCAGCAGCGCGACGATCCGTCCGTCCTCGGCCGGGCGGGGCGCGAGGAACTGGATGTCGTTCGTGCCCGTGCCCGTCGCGTGGCTGTTCGCGCCGTACAGCAGTTCGAGGTCGCTGCCGTCCGGGTTCACCGTATACAAATGTATGGAGCTGCCGCTCGCGTTCTCCCAGCGGCTGAACACGATGCGCCCATCGTCCAGCACGGACGGGTCCATGTCATGGCTCTGGTTGTACGAAATCTGCCGGATGCCGGTGCCGTCCGCGCTCATCACGTGCAGCACGAAGGCATGTTCATTGCGGTCCTCGTCCTCGGCCGCGAACTGAGGCTTGCCTTCGTCGATCAGCACGGCCTTCGCCTGGCGCTGGCGCGTCGACGTGAAGACGATGCGCCCGTCGGGAAGGTAGTGCGGTGCGGTGTCGTGTCCTTCTTCCGCCACAACGTCGGACGCGATCACGCGCCGCAACACGTCGGTCGTGCGGTCGTACTCCCAGATGTTCCAGGTCGGCTGCTCGCTGTCCATCGCGCCGGGGATGAGCGGCATGCGCATCGCGAAGACGAGCTTCGTGCCGTCGTAGGAGCCGTCCACGTCGCGCACGCTCCACAGGCCGCCAGTCACGCCGAACGTTATGTTGCGCTCGGGAACGTCTGGCGCGGCGCGGTCGCGCAGCCACAGGTCGGATCCCTCGACGAAAGTCTCGAGTTCACGCACTTCATCGTCGTCGTCCACGGGCAGTGGAAGCGGCCCCTTGATGTAGGCGACCGGGATGTCGAGCACGACGGGATCGGGCGACTGGCCGCTGCCGATATTCACGTCGCCGTCGTGTCCGGTCGCACATCCGGCGAGCCAGATCGCTGCCAGCGACAGTTTCCATGATGTCGGATTCGTGACACGCATCTCAATTAACTCCGATCTCTGTGGTGCATGCAGTGCGACAGAATGCGGGCGAACGACTGCGTCACGGACGCGGTAACCCGCGTGCGTTCCCATAAATACAAGCATTTGCGCGTTTGGCGACTGGTCATGGATCGAGCCTACCTTGACCTGCGTCTCGGGTGAATGTCGCGGTTCAGAGACATTACCCGTCCACAGACCCGCCGATATATTCGATCGCACTCTCGGAAACCGCGAGTGACTGGAGCACGGAAATGCGTTGGTCGCCAAGTCTTGTCGGTTCGATCGTGAAGCGCGTCACCGCTCTCGTGGCGCTCTCTGCATTTGCCGTCGCGGCAGGTGCGGGGCCGCGCGAGCAGGCGAAGCGCATGCACGATCGCATCGCGGGCGTGCCGCCCACTGATGCGGTGCTCGGCGCGATGCAAACCGAGATCACCGCGGGCCGCACGGAGGCCGCCGCGCTGATCGCGATGAACAATCCGTCGTTCTACTCGGTGACGCTAAAGAATCTCGCCACGCCCTGGACGAACCGCGAGCAGACCGTGTTCGCCCCGCTCAATGACTACACCGCGACCGTGATCGGCATGGTGCGCGACGACGTGCCGTTCAACGAGCTGTTGTCCGCGGACATCCTCTATGTCGGCAATGCCGGCCTCGGCCTGCCGGCCGTCTCCGCGACGAGCAACGCACACTACGAGCAGATGGAGTCGCAGGGCGTCGAATCTGCTCGCCGACCTGCAGCGCACGACGCAGTCGGGCGTCTACGGCACGCCACCCGCCGCGACTGCGGGCGTCATGACGAGCCGCGCCGCCGCGCAGGCCTTCTTCATCGCCGGCACGAACCGCGCGATGTTCCGCTTCACGCTGCTCAACCACATGTGCCGCGACCTCGAAGAAGTCCAGGACACGTCGCGTGCGCCGGACCGCATCCGCCAGGACGTCAGCCGGAGCCCCGGCGGAGACGCGCGCCTGTTCCTGAACAACTGCGTCGGCTGCCATTCGGGCATGGACCCGATGGCGCAGGCATTTGCGTTCTACACGTTCGACGATGTGCAGGGCCGACTGCTCTACACGGCCGGCAGCGTGCAGCCGAAGTACTTCAACAACGACACGACTTTCGAGCCGGGCTTCGTGACGCCGAACGACCAGTGGGAGAACCGCTGGCGCAGCGGACAGAACGCGCTGCTCGGCTGGGATTCCTCGTTGCCGGGTTCCGGCAGCGGCGCGAAATCGCTGGGCCAGGAGTTCGGCGCGAGCGATGCGTTCGCGACCTGCCAGGTCGAGAAAGTGTTCCGCACGGTCTGCCTGCGATCGCCGCAGGATGCGGCCGACCGCAGCCAGGTCGGCATCGATGATGAGCTCGTTCCGTGCGAGCGGCTACCGGCTGAAACAGGCCTTCGCCGATGCCGCCACGTACTGCATGGGCGACTGAGGGCCAGCCGATGAATCGCGACGCCAGATTCCGCATCGCGATTCTCACGGCCCTGTCGCCGGTGCTCGCCGCACTCGCGCTCGCGGCCTGTGGCGGCGGCGCCTCGACCACCGAGAATCCGGCCACCGCCCCGCCGCCGGCCGCCGGCTATACCGGCCCGCCGCCGGCGAGCCAGGACGTGCAGGCGTTCAAGCTCAATGTCTGGGACAACCTCCAGGCAACGAACCGCTGCGGGCAGTGCCATGGCACGGGCGGCCAGGCGCCGAGCTTCGTGCGCAACGACGACATCAACCTCGCCTACGAGGCTGCGAACGGCGTCGTCGACCTCGGCAATCCTTCGGCCTCGATGATGGTCACGAAAGTCGGGGGCGGGCACAACTGCTGGCTCGCGAACGACCCGGCCTGCGGCGACCAGCTGACGGTCTGGATCCGCAACTGGGCCGGCGCAGACGCTCGGCGGCACGCGTGGCGCGCCGCTGCAGCCGCCGCCGATCCGCGACGTCGGGCGCGAGCAAGTCCTTCCCGACGGATTCCGCGCTCTTTGCCTCGACCGGTCTATCCGCTCCTGACGCAGTACTGCTCGCGCTGCCATTCGTCGGGCGCGACCACGCCGCAGTCGCCGTTCTTCGCGGAAGCCGACGTCGACGCCGCCTACGCCGCGGTGCGCGCGAAGATCAACCTCGACACGCCGGCGCAGTCGCGCCTCGTCGTCCGGCTGCGCGACGAATTCCACAACTGCTGGACCGACTGCGCGCAGAGCGCAAACGTCATGCAGGCGGCGATCCAGGCATTCTCCGACGGCGTGCCGCTCACGCAGGTCGACCCGGACCTCGTGATCTCCAAGGCCCTGACACTCTATGACGGCACGGTCGCGAGCGGCGGCAACCGCTTCGACAACGCCGCGATCGCGCTCTATGAATTCAAGACCGGCACGGGCACGGTCGCCTACGACACCTCGGGCGTCGAGCCCGCCCTCAACCTGACGCTGTCGGGCGCCGCGACCTGGGTCGGCGGCTGGGGCATCGACCTGCGCGGCGGCAAGGCGCAGGGCACGACCGCGTCCTCACGCAAGCTCCACGACCTGATCCGCGCCACAGGCGAGTACTCGATCGAGGCCTGGGTCGCGCCGGCGAACGTCGTGCAGGAGATGGCGTACATCGTGAGCTATTCCGGCGGCACGACCGCGCGCAACTTCACGCTCGGCCAGACGATGTACAACTACGACTACTTCAACCGCGCGACGACGACGGACGGCAATGGCGAACCCGCATTGTCGACGCCGTCAGCCGACGAGGTCCTGCAGGCGACGCTCCAGCACGTCGTCGCGACCTACAGCGCCGTCGACGGCCGGCGCATCTACGTCAACGGCGTGCTCACGACGGCGGCGGATCCGACACCGGCCGGCCTCTTCACCGACTGGAACGACACCTTTGCGCTCGTGCTCGGCAACGAGGTCAGCAATGACCGCACCTGGCAGGGCGTGATCCGCATGGCCGTGGTCCACAACCGGGCGCTCAGCGAGGCGCAGATCACGCAGAACTTCGACGCGGGCGTCGGCGAGCGCTTCTACATGCTGTTCTCGGTCGAGCACCTCATCAACGTGCCCGACAGCTACGTGATGTTCGAGGCGAGCCAGTTCGACAGCTATTCGTACCTGTTCGACAAGCCCTCGTTCATCAGCCTCGACGGCAGCCTCGACCCGGACCAGATCCCGATCCGCGGCGTGCGCATCGGCATCAACGGCGCCGAGGCGAAGGTGGGCCAGGCCTACGCGCCCGCTCGACCAGACCGTCACTGCGGCCGTGTACGAACCGGCGACCGGCTTCGGCCTGTCCGGCATCGGCACCGTCGTCGCGCTCGACAAGGGCCCGTCTGCGGACGAGTTCTTCCTGAGCTTCGAGCAGATCGGCACGAACACGAACCCCTTCAACGAGCCGGCGCCGACGCCGCTGCCGCCGCCGCCTGATGGCGTGCCGGCGTCAGAGATCGGGCTCCGCACCTTCGAGGAGATCTCAGCGTCCATGTCTGCGATGACCGGCGTACCCGTGACCAACCCGAACGTCGCCGACACCTACAACCGCGTGCGCGAGCAGCTCCCCACGGTCGAGAACATCGAGGGCTTCCTGTCGTCGCACCAGGTGGGCGCCGCGCAGCTCGCGATCGAGTACTGCAACGAGCTCGTCAACGACGGGACGCTCCGTGCCGCGTACTTCCCGGGCTTCAACTTCGGCGCATCCGCGGCGACGGCCTTCGACTCGCCGGCCGAGCGCGCGCAGGTCACGAGCCCGCTGATCGCCCGCGCGGTCGGCACGGGCATCGCGACGCAGCCGGCGGCCGCGGCAGTCGCCACGGAAGTGGATTCGATGATCGGCACTTCTGACGGCCTGCGGCGGCGCCTGCGCCGCCGGATCGCACGGAAGTGATCGTCAAGTCGGCCTGTTCGGCGGTGATCGGCAGCGCCAGCACGCTGCTCCAATGAGGTGCTTGCAACGATGAGCAGAAAATCGCGCCGCGGCCCACTTCATCCCGACGCGCCGCTGTACCAGCAGGATCATCCGCGACCGGTGACGCGCCGGCAGTTCGTCGCGCAGGGTTTCGCCACGGGCGCGGCGACCGTGATCGCGCCGACGCTGTTCGGGCTTTTCGCGAATCCGCGCGCTGCGCAGGCGGCCTTGTCGCCCGACCTGGAGTTGCTGAAGAATAGCTGCGGATTCGCCGTTCAGGGCGCGGGCAAGATTCCGTTCATCTGCATCGACCTCGCGGGCGGGGCCAACATGGTCGGCTCAAACGTCCTGGTCGGCGGCCAGGGCGGCCAGCAGGATTTCCTGTCGGTCGCGGGCTATGGCCGCCAGGGCTTGCCCGGCGACATGGTGCCGAATGCCCCGAATCCGGCAAGCCCCACCAACAATTTCATCCAGAGCGCATTGGGCCTCTCGTTTCACCTCGACAGCGCCTTCGTGCGCGGCATCCTCGAAAAGGTCAGCGTGACGACCGCGGCCAATACGAACGGCGCCGTGATCCCGGCGCGCTCCGAGAACGACACCGGCAACAACCCGCACAATCCGATGTACGGGATCTTTCGCGCCGGCGCGGACGGCGAACTGTTGACGCTGATCGGATCCGAAAGCTCGGAATCCGGCGGCAACTCGATGGCGCCGTCGTACCTGGTCGATGCATCTGTCCGGCCGACAAAGGTCGATCGCACGAGTGACGTCACGGGCCTCGTCGACACCGGCAAGCTCGTCGGACTCCTGAGCCAGGACGACGCCGTCCTTGTCATGGAATCGATCCAGCGGCTTTCAGACCGGAAGATCGCGAACGTCGACACGGGCGTCGGCATCACCCGCGACGCGGTGATCAAGGACATGGTGCGCTGCAATTACGTCAAGGCCGCGGACCTCACCGACCGCTACGGCGATCCGTCGGCGCTCAACCCGGAGCTCGACCCGGACATCGTCGGGCCAGCGGGCATCTTCTCCGACGCCGAGTTCGACAACGACGACGAGTTCCGCAAGACGGCCGCCGTCATGAAGCTCGTCATCAACGGCTACGCGGGCGCCGGCACGATCACGATGGGCGGCTACGACTACCATGGCCAGGGCCGCGCGACCGGCGAGCTTCGCGACCTCCGGGCGGGGCGCTGCATGGGCGCCTGCCTCGAGTACGCCGCGCGCCGCGGCGTTCCGCTCATGCTCTACGTCTTCAGTGACGGCTCGCTGTCTGCGGACGGCGTCGTCGACAACACCGCCGATGGCCGCGGCAAGTTCGACTGGTCGAGCGACAACCAGCAGACCGCGGCGTCGTTCTTCCTCGTGTTCAATCCGGCCACGGTGGCCGCGCGCAGCTCTACACGGGTGACAGCCGCCCGCCGGAGCAGCACCAGCAGATCGGCTGGTTCAAGAGCGACGGGTCGGTCGAAACGTCCTCGACGCCCGCGGCGAACAACGTGAACCTGCTGGTCGAGTCGGTGATCCTCAACTACATGGCGCTGCACGGCGAACAGGGGCAGTTCGGCACGCAATTCCCCGGCAACGGACTGGGATCGGCCTCACTCCAGGACAGCCTCATCGCGTTCAATCCGATCGTCAACGGCACCATTGTGTGACGTGCGCCGAGATCGCCGGCGCTCCTTAAGTAAACATATCCCGAGCCGGAATATCCGGCGTTATGTCACACGGTGTTGACGATATGGACAATCGCAATCATCGCCGCCGTGCGGCATTGCGCCTCTCGCTCGCCGCGATCGTTGCGGCATTGTCGTTCGCTGTCTCGGCGAGCGAAGGCTCGGCCGCTCCGGACTTCGCGCTTTCGTCCACTGCCGGCACCAATTACCGCCTCTCCGAACATCGGGGCGAAGTCGTCGCGCTCGTCTTCTGGGCGAGCTGGTGCGGCGACTGTCGCCGCGAGCTCGAGCGCTTCGAGCGGCTGCGCCGGACCTACGGCAGCGTCGGCCTGGTGGTGCTCGGCGTCAACCTCGACAAGGAGCCTGAACGCGCTTCGGCGCTCGCGGGCGCCGCGGGCATCGGCTACCCGGTCCTGCTGGATGCCGAGAAGGATGTCAGCAAGTCCTATCGCGCGGATGACCTGCCATTGATCGTCCTGATCGACCGGCATGGGGATATCCGCGCGCGCCACGACGCGCTCGACGAGCGTGAGGAGCGGGGTCTCCTGGTGAATCTCCGCGACCTGATCGACGAATAAGCGGGAGTGCGCATGAGAAATTCACTGATTTCATTCATCGCGGCCATCGCGGCGTCGATGCCTGCCACTGCCCAGGACGCAGCCGAACCCGCCGACGGGCGTTCCGCGCTCGATACCGAGGTGCAGGCGTTGCGGCGCGACGTGATCGACCTCAATCGCGATCTCTTCATGCTGGAAGAGGACCTCCTGTTTCCCGCGAGCACGCAGATCGCGGTGTTCGTCTCGATGGACGTCGGAACTTTCTTCGCGCTCGATTCTGTCCAGGTCAAGGTAAACGACAAGGAAGTCGCCAACTACCTGTATACGGAGCGCGAGCTCGAGGCGCTGAAGCGCGGCGGCGTGCACCGCGTGTGGCTCGGCAACCTGAAGGCCGGCGAGCACGAGATCGTCGCGTACTTCACCGGCCAGGGCACGCACGAGCGGGATTACAAGCGCGGCACGACGCTCACGGTGGAGAAGGGTGTCGGCGCGAAGTACGTGGAGCTCCGGATCAGCGACCGCGTGCGGAAGCTGCAGCCCGAATTCATGGTCAAGGTCTGGGAGTGAGCGCCGGGTGCTCCGGATACTCCTCATTCTCGCGGCGCTGACCCCGGGCGCCAGCGCGGCGCCCGTGGCTCTGGAGCCCGTTCCCGGCCTGCCGGCCGTCAAGGTGCAGGACCTGCACTACGGCGACGTGCTTTTCCATTTCTACCAGCACGATCATTTCAACGCGCTGGTGCGTCTCGGCGCCTATCGCGACCAGGGACGGCTCGCCGCGCACGAGCGCGATTCGGAGCTTCTCCGCGGCGGGCTCTACCTGTCGCTCGGGCAGCATCGCGAGGCGCGCGAAATCTTCGAGCGTGTACTGGCGGATCCATCGACGCCGCCGCCCGTGCGCGACAAGGCCTGGTTCTATCTCGGCAAGGTGCTCTACGCAGCCGGCCTTTTCGATGAGTCGGAGAAGGCGCTCCGCTCGTCGTCGGGGACCCTTTCCGCGGAACTCGATGCCGAGCGCCGCCTGCTGCTGGCGCAGGGCCTGATGTACCGCGAGCGCTATGACCAGGCGATCGCCGAACTCTCGGGATGGCAGGGGCCGCGACTCTGGCTTGCCTATGGGCAATTCAACCTGGGCGTGGCACTGGTACGCGTCGGACAGAAGGACAAGGGGCTCGCGCTGCTCGACAGCGTCGGGCAGATCGTCACCGAATGGCCGGAACTGATCGCGCTTCGCGACAAGGCGAATCTCGCGATCGGCTACGCGCATCTGCAGGCCGGCGAGCCGGTGGCGGCCCGCGCTGCGCTCGAACGCGTCAGGCTTTCCGGCCCGCAATCAAGCAAAGCACTGCTCGGTGCGGGCTGGGCCGATGCGGCGGCAAAGCAGTATGAGACCGCCTTGCTTCCGTGGCAGGAGCTGCAGGGCAGGGACCTGCTCGATGCGGCTGTGCAGGAATCGTATCTCGCCGTCCCGTATGCCTATGCGGAGCTGGGTGCGATGGCCCAGGCCGTCGACTACTACGAGCAGGCGATCGCCGCCTACGACTCCGAGCGCTCGCGCATCGGCGAATCGATTGGCGCGATCCGCTCGGGACGATTGCTTGCCGCCGCGCTCCAGGCGGAGCGTGACGGCCGCGAAGGCTGGTTCGGGCAGCTTGCCGACGTGCCGGACTCGCCGGAGTCCCGCTATCTCTATCACCTGCTTGCCGGCCACGAATTCCAGGAAGGCCTCAAGAGCTACCGGGCCCTCGAGGCGATGTCGAAAAATCTTTCCAACTGGTCGGATAGTCTCGGCGCGTTCACCGACATGGTCGAGACTCGCCAGCAGGCCTTCGCAATGCGCCTGCCGGCCGCCGACGCCCGGCTCGCGACCGTGGATGTCGCGACCATCAACGGCCGCCGCGACGAATTGCATGCGCGGCTCGAAACCGCGATTGCCAATCGCGACGTGGAGGCGCTCGCAACGGAGGAGGAGCTGGCCCTGCTCGACATGCTCGCCGGAGTCGATGGCGAGCTCGCGCGGCATCCCGGCGATGCAGCCTACGACGACGCGCGGGAAAAGGCGCGGCTCGCGCGTGGCGTGCTGATCTGGAAACTCGACGACGCCTGGAAGGTGCGGAGCTGGCAGGCGAAGCGCGCGCTACGCGACCTGAATGCCGCGGTGTACGACGCGCGCACGCGGGAAACCGCATCGATGCGCGCGCGCGAAGGCGCGCCCGAACGGAATGCCGCGCTCGGGGCCAGGGTCAAGCAGGTGTCCCCACGCGTGACGGAACTCACCCTGCGCGTGGAGGCCGCAAAGTCGGCCCAGGGCCGGCACCTGGCCGACATCGCAATCGAAGAGCTCGAGGCGCAGCGACAGCGGCTCGACGAGTACTCCGTGCAGGCGCGCTATGCGCTCGCGACCATTTACGACCGCGCCACGGCGAACGCGCCGCCGGCCGCGACGCGGGGAACGACGCCGTGAATCGCGGTCTCATTGCCGCCGTGGGCTTCGCGATGCTGCCGTTCGCGGCAGTGGCCGCCGAGAGCGCACCGACTCTCAAGGACCTGAAACGGCCGCCGCCGGAAGTCCGGACCGGAGAAACCGTCGCCCCGGATCCCGATCGTGCGCGCGACCTGTATCGCCGCTTCCTCGAACTCGAAGCGGGGGATCCCGCGTTGCGGACCGAAGCCATGCGGCGCCTCGGCGACCTCCAGCTCGAGGCGGGCGACACGGCCCGCGGCGAGACGACGGGCCTCGGCGAGGCGGAAACGCGCGAGGCCATCGAAATCTATACGCGCCTGCTCGAGCAGCAGCCTGGCTACGCCCGCGCCGACGTCGTGACATATCAACTCGCGCGAGGCTGGGAGTCCCTCGGCGAAACCGACAAGGCCCTCTCATACCTCGACCAGCTCGTCGCGAACTATCCGTCGAGCCCGCGAATCGACGAGGCGCAGTTCCGCCGCGGCGAGATCCTGTTCGTCGCCAAGCGCTATCCGGAGGCCCAGAAGGCCTACGAGGCAGCCAGCGCCTACGGCGTCCAGAGCGAGTTCTACGAGCAGAGCCTCTACAAGCTCGGCTGGTCGCTTTTCAAGCAGTCGGAGAACGAAGCCGCGATCGATCCGTTCGTGCGGGTGCTCGATCTCAAGCTGATCGATCCCTCGAAACCGGGCGGTGTCGTCGAACCTGCAGACCTCGCCCGCGCGGATCGCGAACTCGTGCAGGACACTTTCCGCGTGCTGTCGATCGGCTTCTCCTACGTCGACGGAAAGGAGACGCTCGACCGCTTCGTGTCGCGCCGCAGCGAGTTGCCGTACGCCTACATGCTCTATTCCGAGCTCGGCGACCTGTATGTCGGCAAGCAGCGATTCACCGACGCGGCCGACACTTATCGCGCCTTCGTCGAGCGTTATCCCGATCACGAGCGCGCGCCGCTCCTGCAGATGCAGGCGATCGAAGCCTACAAGAAAGGCGGATTCGCGCAGCTCGTGCTCGACGGCAAGAAGGAATTCGTCGAGCGCTATCGTCTCGGGAGTTCCTACTGGGCGGCCCGCACGCCGGAGCAGTTCCCTGCGGTTGCCCGCGAACTCAAGACCAACCTGACCGATCTCGCGCAGTACTACCACGCTGAGGCCCAACGCACGAAGAAGAAGCCGGACTACCACGAGGCGGCGCGCTGGTATCGCGAGTTCCTGCAATCGTTTCCAGACGACCCGGAGTCGGCGGGTACCAACTACCTGCTCGCGGAAACCCTGTTCGAGAGCGAGGACTTTCGCGCTGCGGCACTCGAGTACGAGCGCACGGCCTACGCCTATCCGTTCCACGAGAAGTCTGCGACGGCGGGTTATGCGGCGCTCGTCGCCTACGAGCGGGAGTCGAAGTCACTCGACGGCAGCGCTGCGGTTGAATTGAACCGGCAGCGGCTCGACAGCCAGCAACGCTTTGCGATGACTTTCCCGGCACACCCGGAGAGCGCGACCTTGCTCACGCGCACCGCGCGCGAGTTCTATGACCTGAAAGACCTGCCGCGCGCGCTCGAAGTCGCGGGTCTCGTGCTCGCGCGCCGGCCGCCGGTCGATCTCGCGATGCAGCGCACGGCCTGGACCGTCACCGGCAACGCCCAGTTCGACACCGGCCGGTTCGCCGATGCCGAGGGCGCCTATCTGCAGGTCCAGTCGCTGCTTGCGCCGCAGGATCCGGAGGCTTCCGCGATCACGGAACGGCTTGCGGCGACGATCTACAAGCAGGGCGAGATGAAGCAGGCCGCCGGCGACGCTACTGGCGCCATCGACGACTACCTCAGGGTCGGCAAACTCGCACCGGGTGCCGCGATCCGCGAGACCGCGGAGTTCGACGCGGGCGCTTTGCTCGTCGGCCTCAAGGACTGGCCGCGGGCCATCGGCGTCCTCGAATCCTTCCGCAGCACCTGGCCGTCGAGCGCCCGCCAGGCCGACGTGACGCGGAACCTTGCCCTGAGCTATCTCGAAGGCGGGCGCCCCGGCGAGGCCGCCGGCGAATTCGAGCGCATCGCGGATTCCGGCGCCGAAACGCCGGAGGTGCAGCGCAACGCACTCTGGCAGGCCGCCGAGCTCTACGAGAAATCGGACCAGCGCGCCCGTGCGATGGCGAGCTACGAAAACTACGTCAGGCGTTTCCCGGCACCGCTCGCCGAGGCCATGGAGGCGCGGCAGAAGCTCGCGGATCACGCGAAGGACTCGGGCGACCTGCTCGGCCGCCGCGAGTGGCTCGACCGAATTGTCGTGGCCGACCGCGATGCAGGCGGCACGCGCAACGACCGCAGCCGCTATCTCGCGGCGCTCGCGACCCTCGAACTGACGAGCACAAGCCGCGACGCCTTCCAGTCCATCCCGCTGGTCGCGCCGCTCGACGCGCACGCTCGCCGACAAGAAGGCGGCGATGGAGCGCGCACTTGCCGGTTACCAGGCGGCCACCACTTATGCCGTGGCCGAAGTGACGACCGCCGCAACCTTCGAGATGGGCGAGCTTTACCGCCGGCTGGCGGCCGATCTGATGAAGTCGGAGCGCCCCGCGAATCTCGCCGCCGAGGAACTCGAGGAATACGACCTGCTGCTTGAGGAACAGGCCTTCCCGTTCGAGGAAAAAGCGGTCGAGGTCCACGAATTGAATGCGGCGCGTGCCGCCGAAGGCCTCTACGACCAGTGGGTGCGGAAGAGCTACGCAGTCCTCGCGGAAGTCGAGCCCGCGCGATTCGGCAAGGCCATCGAAGCGGAATCCTTCGTGGCCGAACTCGAGCTGCCCGCTGCCGCGGCCGGCCCCGTGCCGGTCCCCGTGGTGGAAGCGCCAAAGAAAGGAAAGAAAGGCGATTTGGCGCCGGCAGCCGTACCGCTGGCCGCACCGGTCATCGCGCCCGCCGTTCAGCAGCAGTTCGCGGACGCGGTGCGCCTGCTCGAGGCGGGCGACTACTCGACGGCGCGCCCGATCCTCGAACGCCTCGTGGCGACGGAGCCGGCGCTCGCGGCGCCGGCGGTGAATCTCGGCATGCTGCACGCGCGCGAGAGCCGGTGGCCCGATGCGGAAGCCGCGCTCGCGGAAGGCATCCGGCGCGACCCCGGGAATGCGGTCGCCCTCAATGAACTCGCGGCCGTGCAACGCGAGAACGGCCGCTTCAAGGATGCCGAGAACGCATATCGCCAGGCGCTCACCGCCGACCCGGAGCACGCGCGCACGCACAAGAATTTCGCCGTGCTGCTCGATCTCTATCTGTGGCGCCCGGCCGAGGCGCTCCAGCACTTCGAAGCCTATCTCGCGCAGACGGGCGGGGCGGACCGGCAGGTTTCCGGCTGGGTCGCCGAACTCAAGCGCCGCGTCGGTGACGTCGCCCAGACCGCGGAGGTTCAGCCATGAGCACCGATGCGCACCTTTGCCTGCTCGCCGTTCTCGTCCTGTTTGCGCCGCTCGCGCAGGCCGAGGAGGCCGAGCCGGCGCCGCCCGCCGATGAGCCGGTGGTTTCGGAAATCGAGCCGGCAGTCGCGGCCGACGATATGGCGCCGCGGACGATGGATCACCTGGAACTCGACACGACCTCGATCACGGGCAACCGCGAGTTGCCGAAAGTCATGGTCATCGTGCCCTGGAAGAGGGCCGACCTCGGCGACCTGGAGGGCCGGCCCGCCAACAGCCTGCTGAACGAGGTGCTGACGCCGGTCGATCGCGACGTTTTCCGGCGCGAAATGCGCTATTTCGACGCCCTGGCGGCGAAACCCGAGACGTAGGCACGGTTTTCCGACCCGAACCACTGACAACCTAACGACATTCAAGACCCCATCTGGAGCAGCCCATGCACGCCCTGGAAATCATCCTCAACTTCTTCCGCGAGGGAGGCATCTTCCTCTACCCGATCGCCCTCGTGTGGCTTGTCGGCCTCGTGATCGCACTCGAGCGATTCGGGTTCGTCGTGCGCGTGGGCGCCGGCAACCGGAAAATGTGGTCGCAGATCCAGCCCCTGCTCGAAGGCGGCCGGTTCCGCGAAGCCCTTCAGGCCGTTTCCAATTCGGACACGGCGCTCGCCCACATCATGCGATACGGCATCACGCGCATCCAGACCGCGCGCCGCCGCGACGACATCGAGAAGGCGATGGAAGAAAGCCTCGTCGAGGTCATTCCGCGCCTCGAGAAGCGCACGCACTACCTCGCTTCGCTCGCGAACATCGCAATGCTCATGGGCCTGCTCGGAACCGTGATCGGCCTGATCAGCGCGTTCGCCGCGGTCGCTCAGGCGAATCCGGCCGAGAAGGCGAGCCTGCTGGCAGCCTCCATCTCGGTTGCGATGAACAACACGGCGCTCGGCCTCGTCACGGCGATCACGCTCCTGCTCGCGCACCTCTATCTCGAGACCAAGACGACCGAGATCGTGGACAGCCTGGAAGTCGCTTCGGTCAAGTTCCTGAATGCGCTCAATGAAAAGAAGATGGATCCCGAGTCGCAGCAGGAAGCGGCCCGCAGCCCGGCCCGCGCAATGGAAGCGGGCGTGAGGGGCGCCAGGGCATGAGCGGTTCGCGCATTGCACGCCGTCAGGCGCGCAGCCATGCGCGCATGCACGGCCGGAATGACCTCAACATCGTCCCGATGCTGGACGTGATGGTCATCCTGATCTTTTTCCTGATCTTCACGGCGGTGTTCTCGAAGATGAACATCCTCGAGCTCAATCTTCCGCTTGCGGACGGGCCGCCGCCCGAGCTGCCGGCAGTGCTCGAGCTCGAAGTCATCGTGCGCCAGGGAACCATCGAGGTCGCGGACCGCAACACCGGGTTGCTCCAGTCGTTGCCGGACACGGGCGAAGGCCCCGATTACCCGGGTCTTTCGAACTTCCTGCGGCGCGTCAAGATCCGCTTCCCCGAAAAGAAGGACGCGACGGTGCTCCTCGAGCCGGATATCCCGTACGACACGATGGTCCAGACGATGGACACGATGAAGTCCTTCGACACGCTGCTCGATGCGCAGCCCGTGCGCGGCGAATTGTTCCCGCAGATCTCCGTGGGCGACGCGCCCGTCGCCCGGATTGCCTCGCGATGATCGCCCTGCGCCTGAAGCGCTACCGCAAGCCGGGCCGTCGCGGCGGCCTGCACGGCATGAGTGCGTTGATCCCGATGATCGACATGCTGACGATCCTCGTGGTCTACCTGCTCGTCCACGCGGCGGACTACGAGATCCTGCCCAACATGAAGAGCATCCAGATCCCGCTGTCGGCGTCTGAAACCAAGCCGCGCGAGACCGTGACCGTCCTGATCACGAAGGAGACAATCTTCGTCAATGGGAACGCCCTCGGGAATGTCGCCGATTTCCGTGCCCGGCGGGATTCCATCATCGAGCCCCTGCGCAAGGTGCTCCGCGCCGAGGCGGGCAAGCGGATCCTCAAGGATCCCGATGATCCGACCTCGCACGAAGTGACCGTGCTCGCCGACAAGGACCTGCCGTACAGCTTCCTGAAGACGATCCTTTCCACCTGCACGGCCGCCGAGTACGGAAAGGTCTCGCTCGCCGTGATCGAACGGGAACGCGGGTATCGCGGCCCGGGCGCGGTCTGAGGCAGCCCCATGACGGCGCTTGCTGCCAACTACCGGATTTTCGACCTCCCCTGGACGCCGGACGAGGACGAACAGCAACGGCTGCGCAAGACCGCGCGTATCGCGCTTCTCGTCTTCGCAACGTTTGGAATCCTCGTGCCGCTCCTGCCGGTGTCAGAGCTTCCGCCACCGGCCGTGTTGCCGGAAGAGGTCGTGAAGCTCGTCCTCGAGCCGCCGCCGCCACCGCCGCCGCCGCCGGAAGTAAAGAAACCGGAACCGAAGCCGGAGCCCAAACCCGAGGTCAAACCAAAGCCCGTTCCAAAACCGGTTGACCGCAAAGCCGAGGCCCGGAAGAAGGCGGAGAAATCGGGCCTGCTTGCGATGAAGGACCAGCTCGAGGACCTGCGACAGGCGCTCGAGCCGACGGAGATGAGCTCCGCGCCGATGATCGGCAAGGTCGAAGGCGCGAGTCGCGCAGAGCGATCGCTCGTCACTGCCCGTACGGGCGTGGGCAGCGGCGGCATCAACACCGGACGACTTTCGTCGGGCTTTGGCAGTGGACCCGGCAACCTGAAGGGCCATGCCACGGGCACCGCCGTGCCATCGTTCGCGGACCAGATCGGGGACGACCAGCCCCAGGCCAGCCGGAGCGGTTCCGGCGGCAAGGGCTCGCGCAGCCGCGAAGAGATTGAAATCGTCTTCGACCGCAACAAGTCGGCGATCTACTCGCTCTACAGCCGTGCGCTCCGCGAGCAGCCGGAACTCCAGGGCAAGGTCGTCGTGCAGTTGACGATTGCGCCGTCCGGGGAAGTCACCGATTGCAGGATCGTCTCGACCGAAATCAATGATGCCGAGCTCGAGCGCAAGCTCGTCGCCCGCATCCGCATGTTCCGCTTCGAGGAAAAGGACGTCGAGGCGATGACGACGACGAAACCGATCGAATTCTTCCCGGCCTGACCCCAAACGGCTAACATTCGGCTCCTGCCATCCGCAGGGGCCACTGTGCACATCGAAAAGAACCGCGTCGTATCGCTTCACTACACCCTGCGCGATGAACAGGGTGCCGTCCTCGATGCCTCGAGCCGCCGGGGGCCGCTCAATTACCTCCATGGCAAGAGCAACATCATCCCGGGCCTGGAGGAGGCGCTTGCGGGCAAGAGCGTCGGCGACAAGCTGGACGTCACGGTGCCGCCGGAGAAAGGCTACGGCCAGCGCGACGACCGGCTGGTCCAGATCGTGCCGCGCAACAAGTTCAGCGAGGTCTCCGAACTGACCCCAGGCATGCAGGTCCGCGCGAGCGGTCCGCAGGGCGCCCGGCTCGTGACCGTCGTTCGCGTCGAACGCGACTTCGTGACTCTCGACGGGAACCATCCGCTGGCCGGGCGGACACTCCATTTCTCCGTCGAGGTCGCCGAGGTGCGCAAGGCGACGCACGAGGAAGTCTCCCACGGCCACGTGCACGGACCCGGCGGCCACGCTCATTGAGCGAGCCCGCCCCGTCCCAGGGCCCCGCGTGATCCGCCGCCAGAATCTCCAGTTCCCGGAAAAGGACACCGCGCTCCGCGAGGATGTCCACGCGCTCGGCGGGCTGGTCGGCGACGTGCTGCGCGACCAGGGTGGCGAACCGCTGTTCGAGCGGGTCGAAGGCGATCGTGTCGCCGCGATTGCGCGCCGCGAGAGCAAGGAAGGCAGCGCCGTTGCCCTCATCGCGCGGACCGAAGGCCGCAATGCCGCCGAGGCACGCGACCTGATTCGCGCATTCAGCACCTGGTTCGAGGTCGTGAACCTGGCCGAGCGCGTGCACCGCGTGCGCCGCCGGCGCGAATACCTGCTCCACAGCGACCGGCCGCAGCCGGGCGGCATCGGCGACTGCATGTATCAGCTGAAGGCGGCGGGACTCGATGCTGCGAAGGTGCTCGAGCTGCTGTCCGGCGTGACGATCTACCCGGTCTTCACGGCGCATCCGACCGAGTCCACGCGCCGCACGATGCTCCGCAAGCATCAGCAGATCGCCGACATGATGATCGAACGGCTCGATCCGACGCTGACGCCGTTCGAACGGCGCTCCGTGTGGGAGCGTATCCGCATGGAGGTCACCTCGGGATGGCAGACGGAGGCGCATCCGCGCGAAAGGCTGACGGTCGCCGACGAGCGCGAGCACGTGCTCTTCTATCTCGCCGAGGTCGTTTATCGCGTCGTGCCCGCGCTCTACGAGGAGATCGCGCTGTGGATGCAGACGGTTTTCGGCCTGCCGCCCGAACTCGATCGCATGCCGCTCATGCTGCGATTCGGAAGCTGGGTCGGCGGCGACATGGATGGCAATACCGAAGTCCACGCCAAGACGATTCGCGAGACCCTGCATCGCCAGCACCAGCGCGTGATCTCGGCCTACTTCCAGGAATGCCGCACGCTCGCGGACAAGCTGTCGCAGAGTGCGGGGCGCGTCGGGGCCAGCCGTGAACTCGAGGCCCGTATCGCGGAATACGACATCCTGCTGCCCAGGGCCCGCGAGTTCGCATCGACGCGCCACGACCGGATGCCGTATCGCATCTTCCTCGCGCAGGTGGGAGAGCGGCTCCGCACGACCTACGATGGCCGGCCGAATCACTACCAGGGGTCGGAGCAATTCGTCCGCGACATCGAGCTCGCCGCGGCGAGCCTCCGGGCCAATCATGGCCGGCACGCCGGACTGTTCGCGGTCGAGCGGCTGCTGTGCCGCGCGCGCACCTTCGGCTTCCATCTCGCGACGCTCGATGTGAGGCAGCATGCCTCCGTGCATCGCGACGTCGTGGGCCAGGGACTTGCGAGCGAGGACTGGGAAGCGCAGAGCCCGCAGCTGCGAACCGGCGCCTTATGCGAGGCAATCTCGCGGGATCGCGGTCCCGTCGCCGGGTTCGACGCCGTCGGGCGGCGCACGCTCGCGGTGTTCGAGACGATGATGCAGTGCCGTTACAAATACGGCGAACGCGCGATCGGCGACTACATCGTGAGCGGCACGGAATCGGCGGATGACGTGCTGTCCGCGCTCCTGCTCGCGCGCTGGGCCAACATCACGGACCGCGAGAAGGGGGAGGTGCCCCTCGACGTCGTGCCCGCTGCTCGAGACGGTCGGTGCGCTCGAGGGCGCAGGGCCGGTGCTCACGACGCTCCTCGCCGAGCCGAGTTATCGCCGTCACCTCGCGGCGCGCGGTCGCCGCCAGACAGTCCTGCTCGGCTTTTCCGAAAGCAACCAGTCGATCGGCATCGCCGCCTCGCGTCACGCGATCTATCAGGCGCAGGTCGAGCTCATGCGGGCCGCCGAAAGTGCCGATGTCGACCTGACGCTCTTCTATGGCCGCGGCGGCCCATCGAGCCGGGGCGGCGGTCCCATCGAGCGGCTGGTCGCAGAGCGCGCCCGCCGGCTCGACCCGCGGCAGGCTCCGCGCGACGGAGCAGGGCGAGGGGATCAGCAACAGCTATGGCCTCCGGCGCATTGCGCTGCGCAGCTTCGAGAAAGCCGTGTTTGCGGTGGCCATGGACCGTTTCGAAGCGCCGCAGGCAGCCGGCCGCGCGCAGGAACTGCAGGCGCTCATGGCCACGATCGCGACCGCGAGCCGCGCGCAGTATCGGTCGCTCGTGCACGGCCGGCCGGACTTCCACCGTTTTTTCCGCGAGGTGACGCCGATCGACGTGATCGAGCGCATGCAGATCGGCGGACGGGTCGCGCACCGCCCGGGCAGCGGCATCGAGGCGGTGCGTCCGGTGCCCTGGGTGTATGCCTGGATGCAGAGCCGGCACGTATTGCCCGGCTGGTATGGCATCGGGACCGGCCTCGACGCCGCGGCTCGCGAGCACGGCACCGAATGCCTCGCGCGTGCCTGGGGCGAATGGACATTCCTGTCGAACCTGCTGGACGACATCGAGCTGGACCTGGTGCGCGCGGATCTCGATATCGCAATGCATTACGACGCGCTCGCGAGCGGCGACGTCTCTGCGATCACCGCCGACATTCGTCGCGAACACGCGCTTGCGAAGCGATGGATCACGACAATCCAGGGTGAGGCGGACCTGCTCGAGAGCCGGCCGCTCATGCAGCGCGCCGTGCTGTTGCGCGCGCCGTATTGCGATCCGATCCACTTGATGCAGGTCGACCTGCTGCGGCGCTGGCGCGTGGGCGGCAACTCCGACCCGGCGCTGCTCGATGCGCTGCTTGCGAGCGTTTCCGGCATCGCACTCGCCCTGCAGGCGACCGGCTGATGGCGCTCCCGGAGCGCAATATCGTCGTCTACTGCGCCTCGAGCCGGGCGTGTGATGCGGAATACCACCGCGTCGCGCAGCGACTGGGCGAACTTCTCGCCGCAGCGGGCTGCGCGGTCGTCTACGGCGGCGGGCGCGCTGGCTCGATGGGTGCGCTTGCCGAAGGAGCGCTCGCCGAGGGCGGCCGGGTCGTAGGCGTGATTCCGCAGTTCATGGTGGACCTCGAATGGGGGCACGACGACCTCTCGGAACTGCACGTCGTCGAGGACATGCGCACCCGCAAGCATGAAATGCTGACGCGGGCATCGGCTGTCGTCGCGCTCGCGGGCGGTACCGGGACGCTCGAGGAGCTTTTCGAGGCCATCACCCTTAAGCGGCTCGGTCTCTTCCTCGGGCCCATCGTTATAGTCAACACGAAGGGTTACTACGATCCGCTGATCGCGCAGCTTCAGGCGGCGATCGACGGGCGGTTCATGGATTCGCGCCACGAATCGATGTGGACGGTCGTAGGCAGCGCCGAAGCGGTGTTGCCGGCAATCGAGTCGTCCGCGGCCTGGGGAGCGGACAGCCGTGATTTCGCGGTCGTCCGCTGATTCGGATAAAATCGGCGCATGAACAACGAACGATCCGCAGATCCCCAGATGAGCGTCGAGACGCTCTATCGCGAAGACGTCTTTACCGACCAGCGCGTGGGTACGGTACGTCGCATGACCCCCGTCAAGGCCGACGGCAGCGACGATCCCTCGCGACCGCTCATCTTCGTAGGCCAGGCGACCGTCATGACGCCGATGGGCTCGCTGCCGCTGTCATTCGAGCTGGAGGCGAAAAACCTGTCCGAGGCCGTCGCAAAGTTTGGCCCCGCGGCGCAACAGGCGATCGAGGAAGCAGCCCGCGAGCTGCAGGAGATGAGGCGACAGGCCGCGTCATCGATCGTGATCCCGGACGCAGGCGGAGCCGCGCTGAAGGGCATGGGCGGGAAGGGCGGTATTCAGATTCCCTAGTAGTGCCTGGCGAGCCAGTCCTGCACTTCCTGATAGAAATAGCGGCTGTTCTCGCCCTTCAGTATCCAGTGATTCTCGTCGGGAAAGATGACGAAGCGGCTTTCCACCTGCTGGCGCTGCAGTACGGTCCAGAATTCCAGACCGTTGTTGTAGGGCACGCGGAAGTCCTTCTCGCCGAAGGTGACGAGGATCGGGGTCTTCAGCTTCGTCGAGCGCCAGAACGGGCTCTGGTCTTTCCACGCCGGTTGATTCTCCCAGGCCGGGCCGCCCAGACCGCGCTCGCGTGAATACGCGATGTCGCTCGTCGTCCACTGAGTCTTGAGGTCGTAGAGACCCGCGTGGCTCACGATCGCGCGGTAACGGTCGGTCGAGACGGCGAGCCAGTTGCTGAGATGGCCACCGTAGCTCGCGCCGCCCGCGGCCTGCCGGCTCGCGTCGATGTACGCAAAACGGCGAATCGCCTCGTCGGCGGCCTGGTTGATTTCCTCGGCCGGGCCCTTGAGCGGATCGCCCTGTATCCCCTGTGCGAACGCCTCGCCGAAGCCTGTTGAACCGGTGTAGTTCGGCATCAGCACGACGTAGCCCGGCTGGGCCAGCAGGTGATAGTTCCAGCGCACGAAGAACTGGTCCTTGAACATCGTGTGCGGGCCGCCGTGGATCAGCACGAACAATGGATACTTCCTTGCCGGGTCGAATCCAGGCGGGAGTGCGACCAGGTTGTGGATGCGCCGGCCGCGCTTCGACGTGAACCAGAACTCCTGCAACGGCGCCCAATCGATTTCCGCGACACGCCCGGCATTGAATGCGGTGAGTGCGCGTCGGCCTCCGGTCGCCGCATCGATGCGCATCACCTCCGGCGGGCTGACCGCGCTGTCCCAGTTGGCGACGACGACCGGGGCTTCTTCGCTTCCCGCGACCTGGAGACCGGAGAGACTGCCTGCCTCGAGCCGGCCAAGCTCGCGCACTTCGCCGCCCGCGGCGGCGACTGTGTAGAGCCGGTCGTGACCTTCGTCTTCCGCGAGCAGGTAGATGCGGTCTCCGTCGGGCGACACGCGAAAGTCGCCGACCGAGCGGTTGAATCCGAATGAGACCGGCCGGACCGCAGGGCTTCCCCAGTCGAAGCGCACCAGCCGCTCGTCGTTGTAGACGAACTTCGTCTCCGGATTCGCGCGCGCATAGAGTGCGGAACCGTCGGGGGCGAACTGCGGCCGCGAGTAGCTCGCATCGTCACCGGTCAGGCGTCGCGGCTCGCCGCCGCCAGCGGGCATTGCATAGAGGGCCTGCCGCACCTCCGCACGCGCTGCCTGGTCGCGCGCGGTCGTCGCCGTGAATACGATCGTGCTGCCATCCGGCGACCAGGCGGCGTCGAGCAATTCGCCGTCATTGTCGAGGTCGCCGCCGAATCCAGGTTCTTTCCTGAGCCCCGTGCCGGCGAGCAGGTCGCGCGCCTCCGGCGGTACGCCGAACGTCTGCAGCATCAACGTCGGGCGCCGCTCGTCGAGCCAGCGATCCCAGTGCCGGATCGGAAAGTCCACAAATACGCGGGCGTTGTACTTGCGTGCCTTGCGTTCCTCGATCCGCTTGCGGTTTTCCGTGTCGTCCAGCGCACCCGGGAAGGTCATGCTCGTGAACAGGATTGCCTGGCCGTCGGGCCGCCACTGTGGCCTTGCCGCGCCCGTCGCTATTTCCGTCACGCGCTCGGCCTCGCCGCCACCCGCGATGTCGAGCACGTAGATCTGCGATTCCTCCTGGCCGTCGCGCTTGGCCGCAAAGGCGATCCGGCGCGAATCCGGACTCCAGGCGGGATTCGATTCGGCGCTGGTCGAGAACGTGAGCTGCCGCGGCGCGGCGCTGCCGTCCGCGTTCACCAGCCACAGGTCACTCCGCTTCTGGCTGTCGTCGTAGGCCGGCTCGACCACCGGAACGACAATCAGCCGGCCATCGGGACTCAGCGCCGGCGTGCCGACCCGCTTCATCAGCCAGACGTCTTCGTGGGTGATCGGCCGCTTCGCGGAGTCGGCCAGCGACGCCACGGAAACCAGCAGAATCGACAAGGCAAATCCGATGGGACGCAGTTTCATTTCATTCCTCAGGCGCGCCACTGGCGGGCGCGCACGTTCTGGAGAAGCCAGGGCAGATCGGGGCTGAGCCGTTCGCTGAACAGTTCGCCGCGGCCCTGCAGCGGCGTCCAGTCGGTGTACGCGCCGACGAGCGAGCCGAGGTAGGGGCGCGCGGTCTCGAGCACCTGGCGGAAATCGAGGTCATCGGCTTCGCGAAGCCCCTCGCGCGGATTCCGGATTGCCCAGAGCGTCGCACCGAGCGCGCCCGCCGCGACCTGCAGACAGGTTGCGTTCGTATACGGCACG
The DNA here is from genome assembly GCA_963775415.1 of uncultured Gammaproteobacteria bacterium. Classification (GTDB taxonomy): domain Bacteria; phylum Pseudomonadota; class Gammaproteobacteria; order Steroidobacterales; family Steroidobacteraceae; genus SCUD01. The sequence goes on along the minus strand of CAVZIO010000002.1, from coordinate 126,139 downwards.
TGGCGCCGCGCCTCGGCGATCGAGAGCTGCGACCCGAACCAGTAAGCGTTCTTTGCATGTCCTGCGATCAGGACGCCGAGCTCGTCCATGCCGGTCACGATTTCCGCGCGGATGATGCGGCGGGCCGGTTGCGGCATCCAGCCGCGCCCCTCGAGTTCGAGAGCCGACAGCATCGCGTCGTCGCAGGGGTGATAGACGAACATGACGGTCGGCCGGTACTCGATTTTCGCCGCCGGCCGGAGCGTCAGGTAGTCCGCAATCGAGAACACCTCGTCATGGGTCATGAGCAGGCCCTGGAATCCGCCCGACGACGGCAGCCAGCTGCGCGCAAACGTCGCGCCTCCGGGCCGATGCAGATAAACCGAGCCGCAACGCGGCCGGTGCCAGTACGAGCCGCGAGGCTTGGCCGGTTCCGACGTGCCGAGCGAGAGTTCCGAGGGTTGCATCAGCTCATCGATGAAACCGTCGATCGACCAGGTATTGACGAATTCGTTGGGCCGCTTCGGCCGGTCGGTCGCCTGCGTGTCGCGTTCCGAAATCTGGATCAGGGTGACGCCGAGATCGCGCGCCAGCGTCGCCCAGCCGGGTTGATCGGCCGGAGCCTCGATATTCCTGTTGAGGCCGCTCGCGAGATCGAGCAGGCCCTGCTTCACGAAATGCGAGACAAGTCCGGGATTCGCGCCGTGATCGACGACGGCCGTCGGCGAGCCTGGTTTCAGCCGCCTGCCGAGCTTGAGCATTTCTTCGCGCGTGCGGTAGTTCGTGCGCTCGCGCATGGTCAGCATCGGGTTGTCGAATACGCCGGGCCAGGGTTCGATCGAGGTGTCGACGTACAGGACGCCATGCGAGGCGCACCATTCGACGAGATCGAGGCTCGAGACGTCGACCGACAGGTTGAGCAGCAGGTCGCCCGATTTCAGGCGGCGCCGCAGCTCGCGCTGGTAGGTCGATGGCTTGAGATGGCAATGGACGAACCGTGCCTGGTTCGCCGCGGCGAGTGCGCGTCCCTGTTCGCTCGCCTCGAGCACCGCGAGACCGTCCTCCGGCAGCGCCAGGTGGCGGCGCAGCAGGGGCAGCATGGCCTGGCCGATACTGCCGCAGCCCACCATCAGGACGCGCCCGGAGAATCCGACGGCTTCGATTCGATTGCCAGACACAGCGGAACCCTAGCAAAGTGCCGGCGTTCGCGCACGTTCGCGCACGTTTGCACGGTCGTGCGCGCGATCCTTGCGCCGGTGCATAATCGACGCCGATGAAGGCAAGACGCATCGTCGTGCTGCTCGCGGCTCTCGCCTCGATCGCAACGGCGCTGGCAGCCGACCTGCCGCGGACAGCGGCGCCAGCCGGCGCGGAGCTTTACATCATCTCGCCAAGAGACGGCGAGACAGTCGCGAGTCCGTTGACCGTTCGCTTCGGCCTTCGCGGAATGGGCATCGCGCCGGCCGGCATCGCAATGGAAAATACGGGGCATCATCACCTGCTCATCGACGCGGCGCTGCCGGCGTTCGATCGCCCGATCCCGGCCGACGCGAATCACGTGCATTTCGGCAAGGGGCAGACCGAGGCCGTCATGACCCTGGCGCCCGGCCGGCACCGCCTGCAACTCCTGCTCGCAGACCACCTCCACATCCCGCATGAACCGCCGGTGATGTCGAAGCCGATTACGATCATCGTCAAGTAATCCGAACGGGACCTCCGACATGCGCCTGCATCGCACGCTGACCTGGCTTTTGCTTCCGTTCGCCTGGTCCTGTTCCGGGGAGCCGGACTACGACCTGCTCGTGCGCGGCGGAACGATTTACGACGGCTCCGGCGAAGCGGGATTCACCGGCGACGTGGCGATCGCGGGCGACCGGATCGCGTACGTCGGCCCGAAGGCGCCGGGAAAGGCGCGGCGCGAGATCGACGCCACGGGCCAGGCGGTCGCGCCCGGCTTCATCAACATGCTTTCCTGGTCGAATGAATCGCTCCTGATCGACGGCCGCGGCCAGGGCGAGTTGCGCCAGGGCGTGACGCTCCAGGTGATGGGCGAGGGCGAGTCGATGGGACCGCTGACGCCCCAGATGAAGAAGGACATCGTCGCACAGCAGGTCGACCTCAAGTATCCGGTCGAATGGACGACGCTCGGCGAGTACCTCGAGACGCTCGAACGCAAGGGTGTTTCGATCAACGTCGCCTCGCACGTCGGCGCCGCGACGGCGCGCATGAATCTCCTCGCGTCCGCCGACGTGGATCCGACGCCCGAACAGCTTGCGGCCATGCAGGACGTGGTCCGCAAGGCGATGGAGGAAGGCGCGCTCGGCGTCGGCTCCTCGCTGATCTACGTGCCCGGCACCTTCGCGGAGACCGACGAACTGGTGGCGCTTGCATCCGCGGCGGCCCGCTGCGGCGGCATCTACATGACGCACATGCGAAGCGAGGGCCAGGGCCTGATCGAGGCCGTGGACGAGACGATCGAGATCTCGCGCCGCTCGGGCGCGCCGGCGGAGATCTACCACCTGAAGGCGGCGGGACGCGCGAACTGGCCGAAGATGGACGAGGCGCTTGCCCACATCGAGGCGGCACGGCGCGACGGCGTTCGCATCACGACCGACATGTACGCCTATCCGGCGGGGGCGACGGGGCTCGACGCGGCGATGCCGCCCTGGGTCCAGGAGGGCGGCAATGCCGCCTGGTTTGCGCGACTGCGCGACCCGGCGGTCAGGAAGCGCGTGGCAGCCGAGATGCGCGCGGAAAATACCGACTGGGAGAACCTGATGCGCGCGGCGGGCGGCGCCGAAAACATGCTGATCGTCGTGCTGCGCAAACCCGAGCTCAAGAAGTACATCGGCAAGACGCTCGCCGAGATCGCGAAAGAGCGCGGCACCAGCCCGGAGGAAGCGGCGATGGACCTCGTCGCCGAGGACGAGACCCGCGTCGGCACGATCTATTTCCTGATGTCCGAAGACGAGGTCCGGCGCAAAGTGGCGCTGCCGTACATGAATTTCGGCTCTGACGGAGCGGCGCTCTCGGCCGAGGGCGTCTTCCTGAAGAGCGGTGCGCACCCGCGCGCCTACGGTAATTTCGCGCGCGTGCTCGGCCGTTACGTGCGCGACGAGAAGCTCGTGACGCTCGAGGACGCGATCCATCGCATGACCGGGCAGCCGGCCTCGGTCCTGAACCTGGGTGACCGCGGCCGCCTCGAGGCGGGTTTTTTCGCCGACGTCGTGGTATTCGATCCGGCGACGATCCAGGACCACGCCACGTACACCGAGCCGCACCAGTACGCGACCGGCGTTTCGCAGGTGATCGTGAATGGCGTGCTCGCGCTCGAGAACGGCGAGCCGACCGACGCGCGACCGGGCCGGTTCGTGCGCGGCCGCGCCTGGACCGGCTGGCCCGACGGCGGCTGCCGCGCGTCGGCGAGCGACTGGGACTGGCACTAGGCCTTGCCTGTCGAGTTCCTCTTTTTCGGCATCACCCTCGCAGGTGTTGCGATTTTCCATCGCAGGGCTCTGCCCATTGCCGCGGCCGGGCTCGCGGCCATCATTGCCTTCGAGTGGGTTTTCACGCAGTTTCCAACCGGCCCGGGCGCCCAGGGACTCATTGCGCACTTCGCGCATGAGTGGGTGATCCTCACGAACCTGCTGCTGCTGCTCGTGGGTTTCGCGATGCTGGCGGCCCATTTCGAGCAAAGCGGTCTGCCGAAAGCGCTGCCGCGCTACCTGCCGGACGACTGGACCGGCGCGCTCGCCCTGCTCGTAATCGTTTTCGTCTTGTCCGGCTTCCTCGACAACATTGCCGCGGCCCTGATCGGCGGCGCGATGGCGCACACCCTGTTCCGCGGTCGGGTTCGTGTGGGCTATCTGGCTGCAATCGTTGCAGCGTCGAACGCGGGCGGGGCGGGCAGCGTCATCGGCGACACGACGACCACGATGATGTGGATCAGCGGCGTGCCACCCATCCAGGTTCTGCATGCCTATGTCGCCGCAGGCGTCGCGTTGCTGGTGTTCGGCTTTGCGGCGGCACGGGCGCAGCAGCGCTTTGCGCCGATCATCAAGGACAATGAGCCTTCGCTTGCGATCGACTGGCCGCGGGTTGTGATCGTCGTCTTCATGCTCGCAAGTGCTGTCGCGGCCAACATTTACATGAATTCGCGACTGCCTGAACTCGCAGGCCGTTTCCCGGTCATCGGCGCCGCGGTTGCGACCTCACTGCTGATCTCCATCCCCTGGCGCCAGCCCGACTGGGGCGTGGTGCCGGGCGCCGTCAAGGGCTCGATCTTTCTGCTTTGTCTTGTAGCCTCGGCCTCGCTGATGCCGGTCGATTCGCTTCCGCACCCGTCGTGGCAGACCGCACTCACCCTCGGATTCGTCTCGGCGTTTTTCGACAACATCCCGCTCACGGCGCTCGCACTGAAGCAGGGCGGCTACGACTGGGGCGTGCTCGCCTATGCGGTTGGTTTTGGCGGATCGATGCTCTGGTTCGGGTCGTCGGCCGGAGTGGCGATCTGCAACATGTTCCCGGAGGCGCGGTCCACCGGACGGTGGCTGGGCGAGGGGTGGCTCATCGCGGTCGGCTATGTCGCGGGTTTTGCGGCCCTGATGCTGACGCTAGGCTGGCAGCCCGGCGGATAGCGGGACCGCGCGCCCGCCATACGGCTCCACGCTTCACGCAAGTCGGTTTTGCGAGGCGAAAACAAAAACCCTGCTGCGCGGGCTATGATCAGCGCTTCAAATCAAAGTCGGCGTGGGCCACTGCATGGAAAGCTACGTAGCGAACCATGAACGGAAGCGTTGAGGCGGCGTTGGAATACGCCGCAGGCGTCCGCCACCTGATCTTGGACCGGGACGGTGTTCTCAATGAGGAGGCCCCGGCCCAGGGATACGTGACTGGACCGGAAGGATGGCAATGGATTGCCGGCTCGCTCGAAGCACTTGCAATGATCGCCGGTGCCGGTATCCGTGTCTCGATCGTGACCAACCAGTCGGGGGTCGGGCGCGGGTTAATGACCGCGGAAGATCTGAAAGCTGTCCACGCGCGAATGATGAGTGAGTCGAAATCGGCGGGCGGCCATATCGACGCGCTATTCGCCTGTACTCACACGCCGGACGCCCGTTGTAACTGCCGCAAGCCGGCTCCGGGGCTGATCGGGGCGGCAGTCGCCGCTTCCGGCATCCCGGCCGCGCAGACGCTCGTGGTCGGCGATGACGAGCGCGACATTGAGGCCGCCCATGGAGCTGGGGTCGCGGCAGCGCTGGTTCTGACCGGCAAAGGCCGTGCCGCGGCCAAATCGTTTCCCCGGCGCGCAGTCCCGGTCTATGCTGACCTGGCCTCCCTTGCGCGGGCGCTACTCGCTCCGGGCGGTGGAAACGATTGACCGTCAAGACTGAAGCTCAACCCAACGGCATTTCGGCCATTGCGAACATTCTCGCCTGCCCCACATGCAGTTCCGCGCTCATCCTCGACGGTAACGCGATTCACTGCGCCGGTTGCGGCACCCGTTATGGCGTCGATGACGGCGTCGCATTGCTCGCGGTGCCCGGCACGTCCGGCACCTGGGGTGTACCGCAAGAATCGGCCCAGAGCGACGATTACCAGGCCGAATTCCAGATCATCGAGCGCGCCGCGGCCTACAACCATGGCTACCAGCGCCACGCACACAAGCGTTTTGGCACGCGGCACGAGTGGCGGTTGATACGGCGCCATCTCGAAAAGGTCGGCCATTCCCGCGTGATTCTCGAACTGCCCTGCGGGGGCGGTCGCATCACGCCGGCTTTCGCGAGCGCCGCGGATTTCGTGATCGAAGCGGATATTGCGATCGGGCAATTGCGCTACGGCCGCGCGACTTCGACAGTCACGACGCCCCGGGCTTGGATGACGGCCTCCGCGTTTCACATACCACTGCGCGACGACAGCGTGGACGGCACGATCTGCATCCGACTCGCGCATCACCTCCCGACCGCCGCCGAGCGTGATCGGCTGTTCGAGGAGTTGCTGCGTGTCTCGAAGCGCTTCGTGATCGTCACCTACTTTGACCGGTATTCACTCAAGAACCTGACGCGCCGCATGCGGCATCCGTTCAATCAAAAGCCGCCCAAGCTCACGATGACGACGGACCGCGTCGCCGAGCTGGCTCGCGCGGGCGGCGCGCGACTCGTGGCCGCGCCTTCGCTCAATCGCATCGTCTCCGGCCATCGGTTCGCGTTGATCGTCAAGGACGCCGCGATACGGACTGCTGGAAAACCGGCGGTGGCGGAAGACGCCCGCTGAGTCTCTAAAGTCCGAATGACCCGGACTTGCTGCCGAATTGTCATTGCCGCCTTGCAGATTCACTGCCACGCGCTGCAGGTCCTGGCGGCGAGCCAGAACGCAATCGAACGACTGGGCCCGAGCGCAGATTGATTCCTGCCAGAACGAGCGTCTAACGAGGATCTAACCTGGCGAGGGTGCGACCGATGCTCGACGGATTGTCCGCTACGGCACCCTCCGGAGCGCCGCCGGCAGTGCTCGACATTCCGTGTGGCGACGGTCCACCGGAAGCTGGAGTCAATCCATAACGGCGCTCAAAAACACGTTACGGCAGGCGGAAAGACGCCTGCGCGCGGGCTTTCGCACGTTGATCGGGCGGCTTCTCACGAGCGGCAGCGCGACCCGCGGCATTGCGCCTGTGCGCCTGGATCCGGCGTCCATCCGCCGGGTCCTGGTCGTGCGCACAAACAGCCGCCTGGGAAATACGCTGGCCATGACTACGCTGGTCACCGCCCTTCACGATGTAATGCCGGGCGCAAGTACCGACGTGCTGACGACCTATGTGGATGCCGACGATCTCCTGCATGGCTTACCAGGCCTGGGTAAGGTCATGGTCCTTTCGAACAGGGGCTGGCGACGACCGGGCGAGTCATTGAAATTCTTCAGGACCTACCGCGCGACCCAGTACGACCTTGCAATCGACCCGGTGCCATTTTCGCTGGGGGGTCGCATCGCCCTGCGCCTGTGCCGGGCTCACCGGCGTCTCGGTTTCAGCGGCGAGACACAGTGGCTCCACCTCGACTTTGCGGCCGAACTGCACTCGGAACTCCGTCATCAAGTACTGCGACCTCTCGCGCTCCTGCAGCAGGCTTTCGGCTACGAAGTCGAGCCGGGAAAGACGCGCATGCGCGTCGCGAACAGTGAGCGAGAGTTCGAACGGGGCGCGGAACTCTTGTCGGATCGTCTCGGCCAGGCTGTCAGGCAGCCGGCCGACGGCTCGACTGTAATCGGATTCTTCGCCAGTGCGCGCGGCAAGAAAAACCTTGGGATGCAGTGGTGGCGGGACTTCTGGTACGCATACCTTGAAATGCGCCCGGACACTGCGCCTCTGGAGGTGCTTCCGAACGCGAGCCATCCGCCGGTCAATGGAGAATTTGCCACCATTCACTGTTCTTCGCCGCGCATGCTTGCAGCGACGATCTCACATGTCAGCGGATTCTTCAGCGCCGACACGGGCCCAATGCATCTTGCCAGCGCAGCGGGCGTTCCCACCATCGCGTTCTTCAACTGGACGCATCCCCGGACGTTCGGACCAATCGGGCCGCAGGATGTGGCGATGATTGTAAACGGCATGACCCCGCAACAGGTCGCCAGAGAATGCGCCGACATTGTTTCGAGGCGCTTTGTTGCAGTGACACAGCCGCCGAATCCGGTTCCGACTCCGCAATAAGGATCGGAAGTCGCCAAGCGCTCGGCGGGCCGCATCGGCGGGTCTACGCGTCTTGGCGGATACGCTCGATCAGGGCACTGGTGGACCTGCTCGCGACCAATGGCACGAGCACCACGCGCCCGCCGCCGGACTCGACCAGCTCGCGACCCACGACGTCTCTGGGCTTGTAATCCTGTCCTTTCACCAGTACGCGAGGACGGACAATGAGCAACACTTCCATCGGCGTGGGCTCATCATAAACTGTAACCGCGTCGACACAGGTAAGGGCCGCCAACAGAGCGGCGCGCTCGGCCGCAGGCAGGATAGGCCGCTCCTGGCCCTTCAACTGGCGCACCGATTCGTCACTGTTGATGGCCACCACGAGCAAATCGCCCAAATTCGCTGCCTGGTGCAGTAGCGACAGGTGACCTGCGTGCAGCAGGTCGAAGCAGCCGTTGGTGAATACCACATGCTTGCCTGCGGCGCGCCAGGATTTAGCCCGCGCCGCGAGCTCCGCCCGGTCAAGTACCTTGCCGCCGTTGCGGCCTGAAAGCGCGTCACGAATCTGGGCTGCCTGGACCGCTACAGCGCCGACCTCGCCAACAGCGACGCCAGCGGCTGCGTTGGCAATTTCCGCAGCCTGCCCGACATCTGCGCCGCCGGCCAGCGCGATGGCGAGCACTGCAACAACCGTATCACCTGCGCCTGTCACGTCGGAGACAGCCCGGCTTACGGCCGGTATGTGCCGTGACGATCCGTCTGCGGAAACCAGCAGAATGCCGCGGTGCCCCAGTGTGACGACCATCCAATCGAGTTGTGCAGCGGCAACCAGCGACCGGGCAGCAGCGGCAACTGACTCGGCGTCGTCAGCATCGAGGTTTCTGCCCGTGGCGAGCGCAAGTTCTTTCAGGTTTGGCGTCAACATGCTTGCGCCGCGGTACGCCGCAAAATCCTGCCGCTTGGGATCGACCAGCACTCTGACACCCGCCGCCCGCGCACAATCGATAATCATTGCGAGCATCCCGTCTGTGAGCACGCCTTTGGCGTAATCGCTGAGGATGATCACTTCCGGATTGGGGCCCGACAACAGCCGCTGAAACAGTCGTTGCGATAACGGATCCAGGACCGGTACTGCGTCCTCCCAGTCCAGCCGCAGGAGTTGCTGTCCGTGCCCAAGTACTCGCAATTTGCGGGTCGTGGTACGACTGCTTTCGGTCAGCACGGCGCGGCAATCGATTCCTGCGCGAGCACAGTTCTCAAGAAACATCTTGCCTGTATCGTCGTCGCCGATGACGCCGCCGAGTACGGCGCGACCTCCCAGCGTGGTGATCTGCCGCGCGACGTTTGCCGCACCGCCAAGGCGATACTCAACGTCGCGGACAGTCACGACGGGCACAGGAGCCTCCGGGGAAATCCGTTCGACTTCGCCCTGAACGTATTGATCCAGCATGAGGTCGCCGACTACCCAGATTTCTCGACTCTGAAAGCGATCGAGTATCTCGGAAAGCTTGAAGTGCCCGTCGGATTGCACGTCGATCATTCAGACATGCTCAGACATGCTCGCCCGCAGCCGCTCGTCCAGCGATTCGCAGAGGACATGGATGCACAGCCCGTGCACTTCCTGGATGCGCGCAGTCGTGATGGACGGTACCGCAACGACGATGTCCGCCTCGGCAGCAAGCGGCCCTTCCGCGGCGCCGGTAAAGGCGACGACAGCGCACCCAATAGCGCGCGCGGTACGCGCCGCCTCGACGATACTAGGTGACCGGCCGCTGGTGCTGATTGCGCACAGCAGGTCCCCCGGCCGCGCGAGCGCTTCCACCTGGCGGGCAAAAACTCTTTCGAAGCCGTAATCGTTGGCGAGAGCAGTGACCGCGGCCGATCCGGATACGAGCGCGATCGCAGGCAGTCCGCGCCGCTCATCCCGATAGCGTCCGACCAGCTCGGCCGCAAGGTGCTCCGCATCTGACGCACTACCCCCGTTTCCGCAGGCGAGCAACTTGTTGCCGCGGGCGAAGCAGGCGTGAAACTCGGCGGCGACGCGGTCGAGGACTGCCGGGAGGACAGTCACGGCGTCCGCGATGACACACGCGTGATCCTCGAAGGAGTTCTTGATCGTTTCCGCGGAGGCCACACTAGTTTGAATCACTATTGTCCCGTCCGCTCGCAATCACAATCCGGCCTTCTTCGAGCGAGCCGCGCACGCTGGTCGTCGCGAGGACGGCGTCCAGGGCCTGTCGCGGCGTGAGGCCCGCGATTGAACCGTGAACGACGATGCTCGCCACGTCGGTGGCGGATTCGGGCGTCGCATAAACGATCTCCCGCCCCAGCTCGCGTCCGGCCCACGCCAGGAACCGGTCTAGCGGGAGGCCTTCGATCTTGATGCCCGGTGCCGCGGCCGCGGCCCAGTCCCAGTATTCGCCATAGAGCGACATGGCCAGGCGTTCGACGGTGCCGTCGCCCGCAATCATGAGCTGTTCGCCACTCCCGCTCTGCTCGAAGCCGCCGGTCCTGGCGTGCCATTCGATGCGGCCTTCGCGCACGCGGAGCCGCACGCCAGTGCCCATCAGTCGAACTTCATACTGCGTGCCGACGTGGCGCACGGAACCGGAGGGCGTGATCACGTCGAGGCGCGACGCTGGAGACACAATAGGCCCGGCATCGACATACAGCGCCCCACGCTCGAGCGTGAGTTCCTGCGCACCTGTGATGTTGACTCGCGTGTCGTGATCTAGGCGCGCCGACACGCCGCCTGCCATCGCAAGTGCTCCGCGCCCGCTTGGGCCTGTCTCCAGCGCCTGTCCGACGGTCAGGGACTGGCCCGGGGCGACCTGGCGCCACGCGGAGAACCAGCCGGAATTGACGCGAACCTCACCCGTCGCGAGCATCATCGTCGCGACAGGATCTGCCGGACCGCCGAGGCGCGGCGCGGCGATCCAGACGCCGACCGCGGCCGCCAGAATTCCGGCGGCGAGCGCGAAGGACGTCTGACGCCTGCGATCGCGGCGCTTGTCAGCGACGATCGCGAGCCATTCAGTCCGGAGCCGCCCGCGTATCTCGCGCTCGATCTCGAGCGGCGGTTTCTCGCGCGAGCCCGCGGACTTCAGAATTCGTTCGATGTCTTCGTCATTCATGGCAAAACCTCACGCCCCGATGCTCGAGGCGATGTCGGCGGCTTCCGCGCCGAATACCTTCTCCAGCGCTTCGCGAAACGCGATGCGCGCCCGCGCCAGCAGTGACTGGGCCGCCTTCGTGCCGATACCGAGTCGCTCGCCGATGACCTCGACCGACTCGCCCTCGATGTACTTCCATTCGAGCGCGTCCCCGTAGGCGGTCGGCAGGCGATCGAGGACGACCCGCACGAGGCGGCCTGTTTCCGCGCGGCCGTAGCTCTCGACCAGGTCGTACTCCTCCGGCGCCTCGATCGATTCGATCGCCTGCCGCAGTTCCGGCTGATCGTCGATCAGCACGACATGCCTCGTACGGTTGCGCGCGCGAATGTGATCGACCACCTCGTGGCGGCAAATCTGGCAGATCCAGGTGAAAAGCGCGGAGTCGCCGCGGAAGTCCGAAAGGTTCCGCAAGGCCTTGGTCAGGGCGGACAGCACGACTTCCTGGGTCGCTCCGATGTCGCCATTCAGGCGCGGCAGTGCAAACCGGTACACGCGCGCGAAATAGGCGGTGAAGAACGCCTCGAACGCCCGCTCGTCGCCGGCGAGCAATTGCCGGATAAGCTGTTTGTCGTCTGCCAATGCCTGATCCACCCGGCGGGACGCCATCCGGAGGTAGGACGTAGGCGATCGGGTGAATCAATCGCGCCCGGTCTTCCGCGGGCGATTCTAGCAGCCAGCGGTCCAGGACCATCACAATCGCACATCGCATCACCGTTCAGACGGCTGGTTCCCTTGGTGCCAATCGGCACTATGGGCCGCTTCAGAACTCCCAAAGCACGGCCACAGAGGGCACGAGTGGCAGCCAGTCGCTCGATCTTGTCGTGAAGGTCACGTTGCCGCCGCCGTCGTCGTCGGCGATCAGCTTGTAGCAGCAGGTATTGCCGATATTGATCGCGTTCATGAGTTCGAACGTGAATGCGATGCTCCCGATCGCGAGCGGCTTGCGATATTCCGCGCGCAAGTCGAGCGTCGCCCGCGTCGGGAATCGCGCGGCATTGCGCGCGCCGAGCTCGGAATCGTCAAGGCGGGTCGTCGGCCAGCCGCGGTGCGCTGAGGCCACGGCGCCGAACCGCCAGCTGCCGCGCGTCCAGTCCATTCCGACAGTCACGGCCCAGGTCTGGTCCCAGCTGCGCGGCACCTGTCGTCCGCCGACTCTGTCCCGGGCCTCGGACCAGATGAGACCGAGCCATGCAGTGGAATCCTCGCGCTCCGCAATGAGCGAGAGTTCCGCGCCGGTAATGTCGGAGGCGAGCGGAGCGACGAGTACGCGATCCGGCGCGACCTCCGGAATCACGGACATTGGATCGAGCAGATTCTCGAAATGCGGCCGCGGGTCGGACTGCAGCTTGCGGAAGCCTTCGAGGCGCAGCGCAAGCCCGTTCTCCAGGCGATGATCAACGCCGACGATCAGCTGGTCGGATCGCTGGGCCTCCGGAAACGCCGTAAGGCCGTCCTCGACTTTCAGCTCGTGTACTTCGTCGGTCTGGTGGAAGCGGCCCCAGTGCGCACGCAAGTCCGTCGCCGGCGTGACCTGCCAACGAAGACTGATGCGGGGATCGTAGAGCCAGTCCTCTGCCGTCGTCCCCTCCGTGATCGTCCGCTGCGCACGCAATCCCACTTCCGACACCACATCCTCGATGATCTGCCACCGGTGTGTCGCGAAGAGGGCGATTCGCTCGCGAATCGGGCTCAGCTCGATTGCGCGGCTGAGGGCAGGGTCCCGCGAGAACAGCTCCGCAACGGCTTCCGTATATGCCGCGTCGGCGGCGTAACGGTAGTCGGCGTTCTCCTCGGTCCACTCGAAACCGGCTTCGATCCAATGGCGCGGATGGACCTGCCACGCGGCCCGGCCGCGCAAGTCCTGATAATGCGATGAGCGCCGGTCCGTCACGGAGCCGGATGCGATGTCCGGCTTGTCCATGCTGCCGGTCCGGGAGCCGTCGACGGTGCTCTGACCGAGCCACAGCGACGATTCAAGGCCGTTATCCCAGTCGCGATCGGCGCGGAGCCAAAGATAGCGGCTCCGGCTTTCGATCTGGGCTTGCTCATTCTGCCCTTCACGCGAAATCGCCAACTCGTCGCGCGACCACAGCAGGTTGGCCGTGACGCGCACGCGATCGCGGTCGCCGTAGCCGGCGCGCAAGTAGGCGTCGCCATAGGTCGGCTGGCCGGCTTCGGTCGCGAACGCTTCGACAAAGGGGCGCAGCGTTCCGACCCGCACGGCCGCAAGCCAGTCGACGTCCGCTGCATCGATACTGCCGCCATGGCGCGCCATTGCATTGAAGACCGACAGACCGAGTGCGGTCCGTGGCTCGTGCGTGGCGCCGATCGTGTGAAGATCGAACACGCCAGCCATACGATTGCCGTAGCGGGCCGGAAAGCCGCCGGTATAGACCTCAACTGCGTCGATCAGACCGGGATCGAGAACGCCGAACACGCTCTGATAGCCGGGAATATGGAACGCCTCGCGGAGTGGAAAGCCGTCAAGCAGCGTCAGCAGCTCGCCGGTCTCGCCGCCACGAATGCTCGATTGCGCGGAAATGCCGTTCTGAGCCAGACCGGGCAATCGCCCGAGCGCGCGGATCGCATCTTCGCCGAGCACCGGCTGGGCCGCGAGCGCGTCGCCGCCGATGTACACCGACCCGAAGGAACCGAAGCGGTCGAGCGCATAGCGGCTCGTCGACACGACGACTTCGCTCAGCTGCGTGCGGGCTGGAGTCAAGCGAAGCGTGGCCGATTTCGCCTCACCGGTAATCGAAAGGCCCGGCAGCTCGGCCGCCTCGAACCCGGGCGCTTCGGCTTTGAGCACATAGGTTCCTTCGGGAACCGGCCCGACGGAAAACCGGCCCTGCGCATCGGGCCAGGCGACGGCGCCGAGCGGCAAAAGCACAATCCGGGCCGTCGAAACCGGTTCGCCGCTAACGGCGTCGAACACCTGGCCGCGCAAGATTTGCTCCTGCGGTCGCTCAGTCGCGGGGACGACGGCATAGAGACCGGGGCGTACGACAGTGAGTCCGAGTCCATGCGCCTGCAGGACCTCGTGCGCGACCAGCAGCCGGTTGTTTGAGCTCGGTTCGCCGAGGACGCGGAGCGTCGCCGGCACGAGCTCGGAGCTGTAGATGAAGTCGAGTCGTGCGTCCCGCAATTCGAGCAGGACTTCGACGACCGGGCGGCCCACATATCGCGCGCCATCCGCAGCGGCGAACGCGGCGGTCAGGAAGAGAACTGGCAGAAGTGCGCCGCAGGCGCAGCGGCGACGAAATCCGATCATCCGAACATTAGAGACTCAGTCGGCTCCAATGGCTACTGCCGGCTGCGCGAATGGACGGCGGGATTCGAGCCAGGCCCAGAGCGCGTCCCATTGCTGCAATTCCGGATGCACACGGGCGGGATTCATGTCGTGGAGGCCGAGGCCCTGCTCGTTGGCATAGACGTAATGCTGCGAATCCCGGAGCGTCGTGATCACCGGAATCTGCATCTGGTCGAGGAACTTCATCAGCGTCCGGAAAATGATCGTATTCGGCTTGACGCGGTTCGCGATCACGGTGAGCCGATTCTCGCGGCGCTTGATCTTGCCCGAAATGAGCAAATGACCGATGCAGCGCGAGCAGGCGTGGATGTCGGCATCCGACGGCATCACGGGCACGAGCACCGCATCGGCTTCGCGCACATGCTCGTTGAAATGCTGCGGCTGGAGCGCGGCCGGCGTGTCGACGATGACCCGGTCCGTGCCATGCGGAACGCGCAACTGGAAGCTGCGCGTCACGCCGAGTGCCCGCGCGTAGGCGGCAATGCCGTGAATGGGGGGCGCGTGCGGCGAGCGTCTCTCGAGCCAGCGGCAGCTGGTGCCCTGCGGATCAAAGTCCATCAGCACAGGGCGGTAGCCCCGCGCCGCGTACATGGCGGCAATGCCGGTCGCGATCGTGGACTTGCCGGAGCCACCCTTTGGGTTGAGCAGGACGATGCGCAGCATGCCACCCCCTCGCGCCGACAAGTCACACTACGCCCGGCCTGGTGCGGCAGCAAGACAAGCGGGTCCGCTCCCAAGCCCGTGTGCGGCGAGTATACTAAATAAAAATATGTGTGATGCCAAGGACTTAGGTGCAAAAACCTCGAATCATCATCGTTGGAGCCGGGTTCGGCGGGCTGGCGGTGGCCACGGGACTCGCCAAATGCGACGCCGATATCACTTTGATTGACCGGCAGAACCACCACCTGTTCCAGCCGCTCCTGTACCAGGTGGCGACGGCCGGCCTGTCGCCGGCGGACATCGCCTGGCCGGTGCGCCACCTGTTGCGGCGCCAGCAGAACACGCGCGTGCTGATGGGCGAGGTCACGGCAGTCGATACCGCACGGCGTGTGGTCATGCTCGCCGGCGGTCCGATCGCCTATGACTGGCTCGTGCTTGCGACCGGCGCAACGCATGGATACTTCGGCCGCGACGAATGGGCGGAACACGCGCCCGGACTCAAGAGCATCGACGACGCGACCGCGATCCGGCGGCGGCTGCTGCTCGCATTCGAACGGGCGGAGATGGCCTCGAACCCGGAAGTCGCCCGGCGCCTGCTCACGGTCATCATCGTCGGTGGCGGACCCACCGGCGTCGAGCTCGCCGGTGCGGTGGCCGAACTCGCTCGCCGGGCGCTCGCCCGCGATTTTCGCGCGATCGATCCGAGAAAAACGCGGGTCCTCCTGATCGAGGCGGGTGAGCGCCTGCTCGCGAGTTTTCCGCAGGCGCTTTCGAGCTATACGGCCACGGCATTGCGGCAGCTCGGCGTCGAAGTGAGATTGGGCCAGGCCGTCACGCATTGCGATGCAGGCGGCGTGCGGATCGGCGAGGAATTCATCGAAGCGGGGACACTTGTCTGGGCGGCTGGCGTCCGCGCGTCACCCGCAGCAAGCTGGCTCGGTGCCGAGCACGATCGCGCGGGGCGAGTCGCGGTTGAGCCGGATCTCACGGTGCCCGGACACGACAGGGTCTATGTCATCGGTGACACGGCGTTCGCCCCAAAACCGGACGGCAGCCTGCTGCCCGGCATTGCACCGGTCGCGAAACAGCAGGGTGCGTACGTGGCGCGCGCTGTTTCCGAACGCATTGCGGGCCGCGCGGCTCCAGCGGCATTCGTCTATCGCGACCGTGGCCTGCTTGCGACCATCGGCCGGAAAGCCGCGGTTATCGCGTACAGACGACTGCGCCTGTCCGGGTGGATCGCCTGGTGGTTGTGGGGAGCGGCGCACGTCTACTTTCTCGTAAACCTCCGCAATCGCGTGATCGTCGTGACGCAATGGCTCTGGTCCTACCTCGTTTTCGAACGCGGAGCCCGATTGATCACGGGCGCCGATTTGGGTAAGACGATTGATTGATCTGAAGGCAAGGCGGACCTAGCATGTGCGGGCGCCCAATCGAACATTGTCCACGGAGTCTCGCATGAGTTACCTCACCCGAATCGCGCTCATTCTGTCGCTCGCGAACCCCATCCAGGCCGGTGCGAAGGCGCCCGACGCAATCAGCGTGGACCCCGATGTCCACAAAGTCGTACTGGAGAATGAGCATATTCGCGTCTTTGACGCGCGTGCCTCAAAGGGCGCGAAGAGCCCGATGCATTCGCATCCGCCATTCATCCTGATCAGTCTCGGCAAGACCCGCTTTCGCATGACGACGCCTGACGGCAAGAACGCCATCTTTGACCTCAATCCGGGCCAGGTCGCCTGGGTGGAAGGAGCGGAGCACGCGTGGGAACTGCTGGCAGGCGAGTTGCACGTGATCGGCGTCGAGATCAAGTCGGCGCAGAAGGAGGGTCCGCCGCCGGCCGAGCCCGTACGCGCGGCGAACGACGCGGTTGCGATCGATCCCGATGCGCATCACCTGCTGTTCGAGAATCCGCATGTCCGTGTCTTCGAGGGCCGTACCTCGCACGGCCGGACGAGCCCGATGCATTCGCATCCACCGACCCTGCTCGTGAGTCTCGAATGGATGCGGCTCAGGCTGGCGCTCCCGGACGGCAAGACCGTCATTCACGACTTCAGCCCGAGCCAGGTGCTTTGGCTCGGCGATGGCGGAACGCATTCCTGGGAGGCGCTGGCCGGCAGCGGTCGCGTGATCGCAATCGAGGTCAAGTCGGCCAAGCCCGCCGCGGCGAACTAGACGTGGTTCCCCTCGGTCGGGCGCGGCCTGGTCAGAATTCCTTCTCCGCCGACGGGTGACTGCGCAGCTTGTCCACCTGGCCGAATTTCGCCCAGGCATTTGAAAGCGAAAAGAGGACCGGCTTGCTGATGACCTTGCCGAGGCCGCTCGGCAGCGCGAAGTGGCGCTGGTTCGAAAAGTAATTGAAAAACTTCTGGTAGTCGTCGTCCGCTTCGCCGAGAACCATCCGGGCCGCAAAGCTGCCGCAGAAGGTCGCCCATGGAATTCCGACGCAGCCGAGTATGAAGCGCACGTGCGGCAACTCGCGGGGCTTCGCGATGACCGGCAACAGGTCCCGCGACATGTCGATCTGCCCTGGCCAGAACTGGATGAACGAAAGTTCGGCCAGCTCCGGGAAATGGCTCCTGAAGTCCTGGATGATCTTCCGGATGATCGCGGGATTGTTGAACGCGTCCCTGAGATAGGTCGTGATTGCGGTGCCGCCGCCGAGCAGCAGGCGGTTGTCCCCGGTCAGCCTGAAATACGAATACACGAGCTTCGAATCCCAGCATTGCATCTGCTCGCCCGACGGAAACAGGATCTGGAGCTCACGGTCGGTCAACGGCTCGGTCACGCTCAGGAATGTCTGCGCGTGGAATGCCTCGTCGGCGAGCGGGCTGAGCGCGCGGTCCATCTTGTCGACGGCGATGATGATGCTTTCCGCTGTGACGCTGCCGGCGTGCGTATGGACGGTGTGGCCCTCCAGCCTTTTCATCGCCGTACTCTCGAAAACCTGCATTCCGTTCTCGATCAGCAGGTCCTTGAAGCCTTGCAGGCACATCAGCGGGTTGATCCCGTAGGTCCCGCCGTACCGGATGCCGGCGGTGTACTCCCGCGCGCCAAGAATTCCCTTCAGCTGGTTCTCGTCGTACGTCTTCTGATCGGTGAAGCCAACGCTCTCGCGGCACTCCCGTTCCGACTCGACCGCCTCGATACCGCCCTTGCCAAGGCCGAGGAACAACGAGTCCTGCTCGAGCAGCCCGCACTCGATCCCGTATTGCTTGATCGTGCTGACGACGCGGTCGATGCCGCGGCAGGGTGCTTCCCATATTTCCGCAGCGGCCTTGTCGCCATAGCGACGGACCAGCTGGTGGAGTTCGAGCTCGCTGTCGGGAGTCAGCATGCCGGCGCTGCGGCCTGAGGAACTTCCGCCGACGATGTTCTTCTCGATCAGCACGACACTCAGGCCCTTCGAAAGGAATTCCGCGGCCGCACTGACACCGCTGAAACCTCCGCCGACGACGAGTACGTCGCACTTGATGTCCTTTGTGAGCGGCGGGCAGTACCGGTGCTCCTTGACCATCAGGGTGGTGAACCACCAGTTCTGGTTGACGATCCTCGTCTTTGCGGTCACGAAGCACTCCGATTGCCTTCATTGATCCAGGACTGCAGCAGCGTATAGGTCACGGCCAGGATGACCGGACCGATGAAAAGGCCCACGACCCCGAAGGCGATCAGGCCGCCGATGACACCGGTGATGATCAGGAGCAGCGGCAGGTCGACACCGCGGCGGATCAGGATCGGCCGCAGGATGTTGTCGAGCGAACCCACGATGATCATCCACACGAACAGCGCGGCGGCCCAGCCGACGTTTCCAGACCAGTAAAGCCAGATCACCGCCGGCAGCAGCACCAGGAGCGGCCCGAGCTGGGCCACGCCGAGCACGAAGATCACGGCGGTCAGCAGGGCGGGGCGGGGCACGCCGCTGACCCACAGCCCAAGGCCCGCCAGCAACGACTGCACGATGGCCGTCACGATCACGCCGAGCGCAACGCCGCGAATGGCCTGCCCGGCGAGATGCACGATCTGTTCGCCGCGCTCATAGCCGAAGCGGCGTGCGAACTTCAGCACGCCGTTCGCAGCAGTCTCGCCATTCGAATAAAGGATTGCCGCAATGACTATCGTCAGCAGGAAGTGCACGAGGACCATTCCGAATCCACCGGTGACCGACAACAGCCAGGTTGCCACCGACCCGACATACGGGCGCACGGTGGCGACCAGCAATTCGGGTCCACCGGCCGCGAGTTCCCGCCATTCCGCGGCGATGCGTTCGCCCACCCAGGGCACGCGGGTCAGCCAATCCGGTGGAGGACCAAGCCCGGTCGTGTAGTACGTACGGGCCAGGTCCGCTCCCTGAACACCGGCGTCGACCAAGGCGCCGATGGCGAACCAGAAGGGTACGATGAATATCGTCAATGCCACTGCCGTCATCAGCACCGTGGCGAGGGTCCGGTTGCCGCGCACAGTGCGCTGAACCAGGAGCAGCAGCGGCCATGTCGCGACGACTATGGTGGTCGCCCAGATCAAGGCGCCGAGGAACGGAAGCATCGTCCACAGGCTGCCGACGATCAGCAACCCGATGAACAGCACGACCAGGGTCGTGCGCGCAAGATCGTTCTGGCTCTGAGGATTCATGAATCTGACCTCTCGCCGGTAAGGAGATGGATAGTACCTAGTGCCAATCTTTATTACGATCAGGGCATGCCCGAACGCTACCTGACTTTGGCCCGACTGCAGGAATGGCGGTTTCTGCAGCTGACCGTCTTCCTCGGGCTCTGGATGTTGCTGTCACACCGGCTTGCGGATCGCTGGCTCGTTCAGGGATTCATGCAGTTCATCCTGCTCAATTCCTTGCTCGTCACGCTATGGGCGGGCAACGAAAGGCGGGGATTGCGATGGATCCTGCTTGCCTTATGGGGCATCTCGTTCCTTTCATCGTTCATCGTCCTGCTGCCGATCCCGGAGGCTTATCGGGAACTGGTCCAGCGGGTCGACATAGCAACCAATGTGCCGGTTTTTGTCGCCTGCGCGGTCGGTATCCTGATATTCGTCTTTCGCCGCGATTCCGTCGCACACGATGACATATTCGCCGCCGTCGCAGCGTACCTGCTGATTGCATTTGCGTTCGCGCAGATTTATCTGCTCCTGCAGATGATCGCGCCGGGTAGTTTCCGGTTGCCCTCGCCGGATGCGATGGGATCAAGCCCGAGCCTTGCGAGCAGCATGCTCTATTTCAGTTTTGTCACGATCGCCACTCTCGGTTATGGCGATGTGCTGCCGCATTCCGAGACTGCGCGAATGCTGGCCGCGATAGAGGCGGTGGTGGGGCAATTCTATGTCGCGGTCATAGTCGCCTTGCTGGTGAGCAAGTTCATTGCGCTCGACGCCGGGGAGCAGGCGACGCTCCGGCGTGTGGAGTCTCGCAGGGAAGAGAAGTGATCGAATGAAGGTGAGCCGTAGAGAGCTGCTGGGTGCGGGCGTATCGATCCTCGCAATGGGCCGGTTCCACGTGAGCGATGCGCAAGGCGTAGGCGGTACCGACCGCTATGCGGAAATCCATCCGATGGTCGACCGGTTCGCCGAACAGTTTATGCGCGACATGAATTCTCCCGGGATGACGCTCGTCCTCGCAGATCGCGATGCCGTCCAGCGCGTGGCGATTTATGGATTCGGCGATCTGCAGGCCCGGGAACTCGTGCAGCCGCAGGAATTGTTCCAGATCGGCTCGATCTCGAAGTCGTTCGTGGCACTTGCGCTCCTGCAACTCCGCGATGAAGGAAAGCTCGACCTCCACAGGCCGATTGTCGAGTATCTACCGTGGCTTCGGATCCGGTCCGATTACGCACCGATCACCACGCACCACCTGCTCACGCATTCTGCAGGCGTATCGGCCGGCTGGGACGTCTTCCCGTCGGATCCGGACCACGGCCACCTCGCCGCCTATGCGCCGGGAGAGCATTTCCACTACAACAACATGCTCTACCAGGTGTTGGGATACCTCGCGTGGACCCTCGATGGCCGCGAATTGCCGGAGGTCCTGCGCGATCGCATTTTCCGGCCACTCGGAATGTCCCAAAGCGAACCGGTGATCACGTTCGACATGCGCGGCAGGCAGGCCAAGAGCCACGTGCCGTTTCTGGGCGACCGGCCCTATCCTCGCCACGGACGCCTGTGCGAAGCGCCCGGCATCATCATGACATCCGCTGCGGGCAGCATCGCGTCGACTGCGCGCGACATGGGTGCATACGTCCAGATGATTGCCAATCACGGCAGAATCGGGGAGGGCAGGCTCGTCTCCGAGGACGCCTTTGATCTGTTCTCGAGACCGCACGTGCTGGCAGAAGACTTCGGGCCGGGGGTGAGCTACGGCTATGGCATCGCCGTCGATGCGCTGGATGGCAACCGGCTCCTGAGGCACACCGGGGGCATGGTGTCTTTCATGTCGTCGATGATGGTCGACATCGACGAAGGCGTCGGTGGGTTCGCCTCGGTCAATGCGCAGCAAAATTATCGACCAAACGCGGTCGTCCGGTATGCGGTCCAGCTGATGCGCGCGCTGCGCAACGGCGAGGCGCTTCCGGCAATGCCTGATCCGGATACTGCGTCACGAGTCGGGAACGCATCCGACTTCGCGGGTGCCTACACCGACGGCATTCGTGACCTCGAGATTGTCGCAGAGGGTGACGCGCTTTACGTCATCCATGACGGGTCTCGCGTTGCGCTGGAGAGGCTGAGCGAGCCGGATCGATTCATTGCGCGCCATGCCGCGCTCGATCGCTTTGCCCTGGTTTTTGGCCGCAAGGACGCGAACGCGCCTGACAGCGCGGTGGTCGAAG
Organism: uncultured Gammaproteobacteria bacterium; assembly: GCA_963775415.1. Taxonomy (GTDB): domain Bacteria; phylum Pseudomonadota; class Gammaproteobacteria; order Steroidobacterales; family Steroidobacteraceae; genus SCUD01. The sequence goes on along the minus strand of CAVZIO010000002.1, from coordinate 104,506 downwards.
TCTGCTGGGGTGGCGATTGGTTCCGGAATGCGCGATACGATGGCCCGGTCCGGTTCAGCCATCCGAAGGCGTGGGAAAGTTTCGTGGGACACTATCGCAATGAAAGCCCGTGGACCGGCAGCTTGCGCATCGTGCTTTGCAAGGGCAGGCTCATGATTGCCGGCACCACGCCGCTCGAGGCCGATGGCGATCTTTTCCGGCTGCGCGACACGCCCCGCAATGCCGAGTGGATCCGCTTTGGCGAGATCGTCAACGGCCGGTGCATGCGACTTGAAACTTTCCGGCAGCGACCTGTGGCGGGTCGCTGCCGCGTGAATGGTGAAGCCGATGCCGCAAAAGAAGGATCCGGAAAAGCGCGTGTTCACCGGCGTCTATTTTGATCGTCCGCAACACGACGCTTTGCGCGAGCTGAGCAAGCAGACGCGCGTGCCCCTCGCAGAGTACCTGCGGGAGGCGGTCAACGATCTACTGAAGAAGTATGGAGTCAAGGTGCCGAAGCCCAGGATTGGGCGGTGACACTGGAAGCACGGTTTCAAGATGCAGGCTGTGGCGCCGCAAACAGCTGCACCCAGTAGATTCCGATTTCACTTTGCGGCGCGATCGCGAAGGCGACGCCCATTTCGGAATAGTCCGGGCTCATGAGATTGCTGCAATGCTGCGGGCTCTCCAGCCATTCTTCGACGACTTGTTCAGCCGTCGATTGTCCGGCAGCAATGTTTTCGGCGACCGCCCGCCACCGGTAACCTGAGCGCGTCGCGCGTTCGCCCGGTGTACTGCCGTCCTGGCCCGCATGACTCAGGACTTGTCGTCCTGCCATCTCCTCTGCGTGTGCGAGCGCGGCGCGCTGAAGCGCGTTGGACGATGCGAGCGGCGCCGACGGGCCAAACCGCTTCCAGCCGCAACGCCGCTTTTGCGCGCGGGCCTCGTTCACGAGTTCGAGCACCTGCTGGGTGACCGCCTGCGCCTGGTCCGCTGCGGGCTGGGCCTGCGGCAGGAGCAGTGCGAGCATCAGTGTGGCCGGGAAAACCACTACCGAAACAGCGCGAACGACTTGCTTACGGTGATCCACACACCCCAGACCAGGGGAATGGCAATTGCGGTCCAGGCCGCGAGCAGGAGACCCGTGCGGCGGGTCACGGTCCGCATCGGAGCGGATCGCTGATCCAGGGAATGATCTTGGGCTTTCGCACGCTCTGCCGCGAGCTGCTCGCCCGTCATGTGATGGTGCTCCCGCACAGGCCGGATCAGCAGGTTGCAGAGCAAGCCTCCCAGCAGCATTGCCGCGAGCACGTACATCGTGAAGTTGTACGCCTGATCGGGCGGCACGCCGCGCGCGAGCTGGAACTCGCGGATGTAATTCACGACGACCGGACCGACGATGCCGGCCACCGACCAGGCAGTCAAGAGTCGTCCGTGTATCGCGCCGACGTGTTGCGTGCCGAAAAGATCGGCCAGGTAGGCGGGGATCGTGGCAAAGCCGCCTCCATACATGGTGAGGATCACGCAAAAGATCGTCACGAACACGGCGATCCTGCCGTCCTCGCCGGCCAGCGGCGCGCTGACATAGAGCGTGATGCCGAGCAGGAAGAAGATCATGTAAGTGATCTTGCGGCCGATGACGTCGGACAGCGATGCCCAGGCGATACGCCCCGCGATGTTGAACAGCGACAACAGTCCGGCAAACGCGGCGGCGATCGTCGCCACCTGCGCGCGTTGGTCGTCGATGAGATCCGAAAGGCGCAACGACACCCCGATCAGCCCTCCACCGAACACCTCCTGCAGCATCGGCGAAGCCATGCCGATCACGCCGATGCCGGCGCTCACATTCAGGCACAGGACGCCCCAGAGCAGCCAGAATTGCGGCGTACGAACGGCCTCATTGACGTGAACGTGTTGCGAAGTCACCAGGCGATCGTTTCTTGCAGCCGGAACGTAACCCGAAGGTTGCCAACCCGGCGGCGGCAGGCGATACCCGAAGGCGCCCAGCATCATGGAGGTGAAATAGAGCGCGCCCATGACGACGAATGTCTGCCAGACGCCCACGGTCGCCGGGCTCGCGAACAGGTTCATCAGGCGATCGGCGAGCGGCGCGCCGATCATCGCACCGCCGCCGAAGCCCATGATGGCGAGGCCTGTCGCCATGCCACGACGGTCCGGGAACCACTTGATGAGGGTCGATACGGGCGAGATGTAGCCGAGTCCCAGGCCGATGCCGCCGATGACGCCCGAGCCCAGCCAGAGCAGCCAGACCTGGTGCAGATATACACCGAGCGCGGAAATAAACAGGCCACCGCTCCAGCACAGCGCCGCGACGAATCCGGCCTTGCGTGGCCCGGCCCGCTCCAGCCAATGGCCGAACAATGCCGCGGAAGAACCGAGCAGGACGAAAAACAGGGTGTAGGTCCAGCCGAGCATCGAGACCGGCCAATCGCACTGCGTTGACGTGATGAGGTTCAGGAACCCCGCGTCGCCACAGACCGCCGGTTGCTGGATTCCGACGGCGCGCCCGAGCGGCAACCAGAACACGCTGAAGCCATACGCCATGCCGATCGACAGGTGAATCGCGAGCGCGGCCGGCGGCACCAGCCAGCGGTTGTAACCGGGTGCCGCGATCGTGCGCTGCTTGTCGAGCAGTGACCGGAACGAGCGGACCACACGGTACATGGACCGTGATGATAGGGCCTGAAGGGGGGATCCGCGCGAAACCATGACTTCCATTGACGCCTCGGGCATCATCCGGTCGGTGTCGAGCGCAACGTTTGACGCGATAGTCATCGGCGGCGGCCACAACGGCCTCACCTGTGGCGCATATCTCGCAAGGGCAGGCAAGAAAGTCCTCGTGCTCGAGCGCCGGCCGATGGTCGGCGGCGCCGCGGTGACGGAAGCATTTGCTCCCGGATTCAGGACGTCCACGTTTTCCTACGTGATGAGCCTGCTGCACCCGAAGGTCATCCGCGATCTTGAACTGCGGCAGCTCGGACTGACGGTGTTGCCGGCCACCGACCTGTTTTGCCCGATCGGCACCGACGATCACATCGTATTCAGCGGCGACGTCCGGAAGACGGCGTCCCAGTTCGCGCGATTCTCGCGGCGTGATGGCGAGATTTACCCGCAGTTCGACGCTTGGCTCAATGAAGCCGCCAACGTCGTGCGCAGTTTACTGCTCGACACGCCAGTCGATCCGTCAAGGAGCGATTTCAGGGGTCGTCGCGAGCTGTTCAGGCTTGCATGGAAGTACCGCAAGATCGGCAGGAAGTTCTATCGACTCATGGATCTCCTGACCATGAGCGCAGACGACTTCCTGTCGCGCTGGTTCGAGCACAGCGTGACGCGCGCGGTGCTCGGCTACTATTGTTCCATCGGCACGTTCGCAGGTCCGAAGACGCCGGGTTCGGCTTACGTCGTGCTGCATCACATCATGGGCGAGCACGAGGGCGCAGGCGGCTGGGGCTTCGTCCGGGGCGGCATGGGCGCCATCAGCGAGGCGATCGCCGAGAGCGGTCGGCGCCATGGCATGCAGATTCGAACCGATGCGGAAGTCGTCCGCGTTGAAGCCGCCTCCGGCCGCGTGAGTCGGGTGATCACGGCTGGCGGCGATGAATACAGCGCTCGCGCCGTCGTCAGCAATGCGAGCTGCAAGGTCCTGTTCGACCGGCTGGTCGCGCCCGAACACCTCCCGCCGGATTTCCTCAAGCATATCCGCGGGTACCGGACCTTCTCGACAGCATTCAAGATTAATGTCGCGGCCGAGGCGCCGCCGCGATTCACTGCATTCGATGCCGTGAACTGCGGCTTTGACGCACCCAATTACATTCACATCGGTCCGACCGTGGAGTATCTGCAGACCGCTTACGAAGACGCCTGCCACGGCCGCTATTCGAGCCGACCCTTCATCACGGCTGTCGTACCGACGACCGTCGACGACACGCTGGCGCCACGCGGGAAACATGTTGTCAACCTGTTCGGCGGCCACGCGCCGTATGAGTTGAACGGTCGCGACTGGGCCGATGAGCGCCCAGGTTTCGTGAAGAACGTGTTCGATACGATCGACGAGCTGGCGCCGGGTTTCAGTGACGGTATCATCGACAGCCAGGTCCTGCTGCCGCTGGACATCGAGCGCATCATCAACACGCCACAGGGCCACATCTTTCACGGCGAGCTGTCACTCGAACAGCTCTTCTTCCAGCGGCCTGCACCGCACTACGCGGACTACCGTTCGCCGATCCGCGGCTTGTACCAGTGCGGGTCCTCGACGCATCCCGGCGGCGGCGTATCCGGCATTCCCGGACACAACGCGGCGCGCGAGATCCTGAAAGACTGGGGCTCGCTTTCCCGGTAGCCATTGCATGTACGCCAGCCGCGAAATGGATGTGGACCTGCTGATCGAGTCACAGCGGCCCGGTTATTCGCTCGACCGGGCGTTCTACTCGGACGCGACGATCTTCGAGCGCGATCGCGAGCGGGTTTTCCGCAATCACTGGATCCTGGCAGCGCATGAGTCCCAGTTTGCTGGGCCCGGCGACTACCGGCTCTTTGACGTGGCGGGCGAGAGCATCATCCTGCTCCGTGATCGCGAGGGCGTCATTCGCGCGCTCTACAATGTATGCCGTCATCGCGGGAGTCGGGTCCTGCTCGAGTCCTGCGGCCATGCCCAGGCGCTGACGTGCCGGTATCACGGCTGGACGTATGCGCTCGATGGTTCGCTTCGGGCGGCCACGCACATGCCGGTGGACTTCGACCGGTCCCGCTTTGGCCTGAAGTCCTGCCACGTCCGGGTCCTCGAAGGCCTGGTCTTTGTCAGCCTCGCCGAGGGAACAACGCCTGATTTCGACGCCATTGCGGACCGCCTGCGGCCCTACCTGGCTTTGCACGGCACGGCCAGCGCGCATGTTGCCGAACAGAAAATCTTTCAGGTGCGTGCCAACTGGAAGCTCGTGGTTGAAAACTACCTGGAGTGCTATCACTGCAAGCCCGCGCATCGCGAATACTGCGCCGTCGAGATCAAGGCGGACAGCATTGGCGACAGCTCGCCTGCGGCGCGCGAGCGTTACCTGGCCCGCGAGCGTGAATGGCGCGCCGAGGCGGTGCGCCTGCAGGCGTTGCTCGCCGATGTCGGCACCAGGCTGCCGCTCGATGAAAGGCTGTCGAAGACGCCGATCGTGGCCGCATACCGGGCGCCGTTGCGTGCGTCTCATGTTACGGCAACGGAAGACGGCCGGCCCGCGGCGCCGTTGATGGGCCAGTTCCGCGGCTACGACGGCGGCGAGACTGCACTGGCGGCGGACCCGTTCACCTACATGCTCGCGTACAGCGACCATGCGGTCTTTTTTACCTTCGTGCCGCGCGAGGCCGATCAGTCCGACATCGTCTGCACCTGGCTCGTGCACGGCGAGGCGCGCGAGGGCGCGGACTATGACCGCTCCCGACTGACCTGGCTCTGGACGGTCACGACGGAGCAGGACAAGTCGATCATCGAGGCGAATGCCGAAGGCGTCCGTTCGCCGAGCTATGAGCCGGGTCCGGCCTCGTTGCTGGAAACCGATGTGGCAGGCTTTCGCGAGTGGTACCTGTCGTCCATCGGCCCGGCGAGCCGGCGCACCCGCCTGAATGAAGTACCCGGTGGCCGTTATTTCACCTCCTGAAACGCAGGCGCTGCGTACCGACTGGACGATATTCCTGACGACGGCCGCAACGATTGCGCTCGCCTGCGTGCCGATCTTTGCGTTTCACGATGAGGCCGCCGCCGCCATCACGCGTGTGTTCGACGCCATCACGCGGAATTTCGGCGTGGTGTACCTGTGGTACGGAATCGGCGTCGTGGCATTCCTGGCCTGGCTGGCGGCGAGCCGGTTTGGACGGGTCCGGCTTGGGGCGGCAAACGAGCGTCCCGAGTTTTCCACGCCGAGCTGGCTCGCCATGATTTTCTGCGCCGGGGTCGGGGCGACGCTGCTTTACTGGTCGATCACCGAGTGGGCCTACTACCTGGCGAAGCCGCCGTACGGTCTCGCGCCGCGCAGCCCCGAGGCGATCGAGTGGGCAGCGACCTACGGCATGTTCCACTGGGGCATCACCGGCTGGGCCATCTTCTGCCTGCCGGCCATTGCGATCGCCTATCCCTATTACGTGCGCAGGATTCCGTACCTGCGCCTCAGCACGGCCTGCAGCGCGTTCCTGCCGGGGGGCGTCACGAGCGCGCGCGGCCGCGCGCTCGATTTCCTGTACATGATCAATCTCATCGGCGGCAGCGGCACCTCGCTCGGCCTTTCGACGCCGATGATCTCGGCGGCGGTGGCCGAGTTGCTCGGCCTCGACAGGCGATTCATGCTGGATGTGGCCGTCGTCGTCGGCTGCATCGCCGTGTTTGGCACCAGCGCATTCCTGGGCCTGCAACGCGGATTCAAGCGGATGTCCGACGCAACGATGCTGCTGGCATTGCTGCTGCTTTTGTTCGTCCTCGTCGTCGGGCCCACGCTGTTCATCCTCAAGATGGGGACGAATAGTCTCGGCATCATCTTGCAGAATTTCTTCCGGATGAATACCTGGACTGATCCGGTCCGCAATGCTGGATTCGTCGAGAGCTGGACGGTCTTCTACTGGGCATGGTGGATGGCCTATGCGCCTTTCGTCGGGATTTTCGTGGCCCGCATTTCACGCGGCCGGACGCTGCGCGAAGTCATCGGCGGCATGCTGGCCTTCGGCAGCCTGGGCGCAGCAGCGTTCTATATCGTGCTCGGCAATTACGCGATGCATCTCGACCTGGGCGGCGTGCTCGACGTGACGGGCATGATCGCGGCGGGCAGCGAACCCTCTGCCATCGCGGCCGTCATCCAGAGCCTGCCATTCGGGCAGATCGCGCTTGCAGTCTTCGTCCTGGTCGCGCTCGTGCTGCTGGCGACGACCTACGACTCCGCGTCGCACACGCTCGCTTCCGTTACCACTCAGCGGCTCGAAGCAGGTCGCGACCCGGCCCGCTGGAATCGACTGTTCTGGGCCTGCGCCCTCGGTGTCCTGCCGATCACCCTGCTGTTTGCCGAGGGCGGTCTGAAGGTCATTCAGTCCGCGACGATCGTGGTGTCGTTGCCACTCATCGGCGTGGGCGTGCTGATGGCGGCGTCGCTGTTGCGGATGCTGCGGCAGGACGTGGATCGACCCTGAGTGGAGTTTGATCCAGACGTCGCATGGCTAGAACGGCGTCCCGATCACGATCCGGAACACGTCCAGGTTCGATCCGAACCGATAGCCAATGCCGACTCGTGGCACGGGAATTCGCCAGATGCGGCGCGGCTCGCTCGTTCCAAGCGTGATGCCGATCTCGTACTGGACCGAACTTCCGCCTTGCACTGCGCTGTCAACCGGACCATCGGGCTGGTCGACGTAGTATTCGTTCAACGCGTAGACCAGGTAGTCGACTCTCGATCCGTGGGCGAAGGGCCGCCGCGCAGTCACCACCGTCTGAAAGCGCGCAAAACGATTTGAGCCCTCAGCGCCGCGCAAATCGACGCCCGCGAAAGTGAGGTCGTTGCGCAGCAACCAGTCGAATCCTTGCCCATCGAACGCGTAGAGACTCCGTAGCCCGCCTGCATAGACGTATGAATCAGCATCAGTGTCGCGGGCACGCGCGATGCCGGCCTCGACGTACGGCTCGAGCGTCCACCGCGGCTGCAGCTCGAACACCAGCGTCAATCCTGGCACGAAGCTCAAGGCGTCCACGTTCGTCGGTATGTCGCCGTCGTCGATATCCTGCAGTTCGAAATCATAGAAGCCGAAGGTCACTGGCAGGGTGAGTTCGACCCCGAAGTCGGAATCATCGGTGGATCTCAGCGCATGGCTGAATGGCAGCCGGTAGATCTGCAGCGTCCTGCCTGAAACCGAATAGACGCCCGAGCCAAGCTGCGTGGCGAATGCGAAATTGGCCACGTTTTGCTCGTCACGCGACAGCAGGGACTGCGCGCGCGCCACCGGCGCCTGTGCGACCGCGAGCACGACCAGCACGACGAATGATTTCATGAGCGCGAAGGTTTCAGTGAGCCTGTCAGTGCCCATTCTGCCCGGAAACAATACCGCCGATCGAGGTCGGTGCTTTCCCTACAGCCGCATTCCTGAGTTTCTGACGTCGCCGTACCCTGACATCTCGGGCGCGACAGCCATACTTTACCCAAGTAAATTTGTTGCCGACGCGAAGAAGAACCAGGCGGAGAACAAGATGAACGTATTCGACAAGATTCTAGGGCTGACACTGATCGATGACGTGACCGACACACCTTGGTGGACCGACACCGTCTTTCGGGCGCTCGAGCAAGAAGGATCAATCGAACGAGGCGTTGAACCTGAGGTTGAAGGGCCGGCGGGTCAACAGACGTCCGAAGCAATTTGATCGGGCTTAGGCGTTTGCGGCCGTTACGGTACGGGCCGGAGTGAAATGGAGCGTCTGTTGATGGGCAACTGCCGCCCCTAAATCCCGAGCGTGGGCGTAAGCTCGAAGAGTGATGCGGGAGGCCAAAACCCGAATTGAAAGGCGTCAAGGCGCGTGGTTTGGCACGGCCCTCTTTGGACTGCTGCTTGCCGAAGTGGGATGGGCTGACGACGAAAAGCCGCCCAATGACGTAGCGTCTGACTTGCCGCGGCCGATGGTTGCGACAAGTCCGGCCGGCAAGCCGATGAACCTGCTGCTGACCCGGGAAGAGCTGCGGTCGATTGTCCGCAACTATGAGATCAGAACCGGTGAGGATCTCACTACCCCGATCGATGAGGATGAAGTCTTCGTCATAGGACCCCGTGAGCTCGCGCCGATGCGTGATGTGAGCCAGGACGCGTGGGGAGGTATTGCCGCGCCCTTCTGGGCGATCATGCATCCCAAGGACGCGTGGCGAATCTTCGTTCCGGTTCCGCCCAAAGGCCGATCAAGAGAAGCAGAGCGTCCAGCCCCGGACCCGCGCTAAGGTTTGAGTGAATTTGGTCGGGGTGACAGGATTTGAACCTGCGACTCCTACGTCCCGAACGTAGTGCTCTACCAGGCTGAGCTACACCCCGAATGGAGCCGGGCAGTGTAATCAAGGCCTCCCACGCTTTCAACGAGACCGCGTATTCTCGGCTCTGAAGCCTCGCGGGGAGCCTCTACGCATGTTCGTTCGTGCCTTCGCAGCGCTGCTTCTCGCAGCACCGTCCGCACTCCGGTTCTGGCGCAAGACCTCGACCTCGTCAATGCAACGCTCGTGGACGGCACCGGCGCCGAGCCACGGCCGGGCGTCACGGTCAGCGTGCGCGGCGGCAAGATCGCGGCTATTTCCGAGAGCGCGCCGGCGCGCCGCAAGCGGCGTGCGTCGCATCGACCTCGAGGGCCGCTACCTGCTGCCCGGGCTGATCGACGCTCATGCGCACATCGAGTCGCCCGGCGGCCGCGCTTCGCGCGCTGCAGTCCGGCGTCACCACGGCGCGCGTGCTTGGCGACACTTACCTTCAGGCGCTCGGCACGCGGGACCTCGTCCGGCGCGGACACGTGCCCGGGCCCGAGCTTCTGGTGTCCCCTGGCCACATCCGGCCGAAGCCCGGCCTGGCATTCTTCATGGTCTATCCGCAGTTCGGCGACGCGATCGACGGCGAGCTGCGCGGCCCCGACCGCATCGCCGAGGCGACGCGGGCGTTCATCGCGAAGGGCGCGGACGTCATCAAGGTCGGCGCGAGCGAACGTGCGGGGCTCGTCGAAGCCGATCCGCGCCAGCCGGAGCTGACGGAGGACGAGATGCGCGCGGCCGTGACGGAGGCGGCGAAGAAGGGCCTCTTCGTCGCGGCGCATGCGCATGCGCGCGAGGGCGTTGCCAATGCGGTTCGCGCCGGCGTGCGCAGCATCGAGCACGGCACCTGGGTCGACGACGAGACGCTCGCCGAGATGAAGCGCCGCGGCACGTTTTTCGTGCCGACGCTCGCCGTCATGAGCCCGCTCGGCGACCCGCAGGGCAACTCCGCCGACGACGTGGCGCTGCAGCTGCGCACGCAGTCGATGATGGGGCCGCTGCGCGAGGCGGTGCGCAAGGCGCATGCGCTCGGCATCGACGATCGCGGCGGCGACGGACGGCAGCTACGCGGACGGCGACGACACCGGCCGGATCCGCGTCGCGCACGAGATCGCGATGTTGCGTGAGTTCGCCGGCATGTCACGCCGCTCGAGTCGATCACAGCCGCGACGCTGAACGGCGCGCGGGTGCTCGGCATCGAGTCGCGCACCGGCACGATTCGCGCCGGGCTCGAAGCCGATCTCGTCGTGTATGACGGCGACCCGCTCACCGACAGCAGGGCGTTCTTCGAGCCGCGGCTCGTCGTCAGCAACGGCCGCATCGTCATGGAAGGGGCGGGGCTGTGACGGGCGCGCCCCGCAGGGATCAGCTGTTGCGGCTGACGGCGAACCGCGCGAGCGCCCCGAGCGCGTCGCGATAGTTCGACGCGGGAATTCCGGCGAGCGCCGCCAGCGCCAGCTCGATTTCGCTGTCGGCGAGCCGGGCGGTGTAGTCCAGGCCCCCCGTGCTTTCGACGACGGCTCGAATCGGGCCTTGTTCCTCGGTGCCTCCCTGCTCGATGGCATTCCGGATCATCGCCGACGCCTCCGCATCGCTGTGCTGCAAGGCATGGATCAGCGGCAGCGTCGGCTTGCCCTCGGCGAGGTCGTCGCCGACGTTCTTGCCGAGCGATTCGTCGTCGCCGCGGTAGTCGAGCGCGTCGTCGATGAGCTGGAATGCGATTCCGAGGTGCTTCCCGTAGCGCGTGAGCGCCGCTTCCACGTCGGCGGGCGCGCGCGCGACGATAGCTGCGATCTGTGCGCCGGCTTCGAAAAGCCGCGCGGTCTTGCGGTAAATGACCTCGAGGTAGCGGATTTCCGTCGTGTCCGGGATCGCCGGAGTTCATCAGCTGCAGCACTTCGCCGGCCGCGATCGTGTTGGTCGCATCGGCCATCACGCGGATGAGCGCGGCCGAATCGAGCGCCGCCATCATCTGGAAGGCGCGCGAATACAGGAAGTCGCCGACGAGGACCGAGGCCGGGTTGCCGAATGCCTGGTTGGCGGTTTCGCGGCCCCGGCGGCGGGCCGATTCGTCGACGACGTCGTCGTGCAGGAGCGTCGCCGTATGGATGAATTCGATGAGCGCGGCGGCCGGGATATGGGCCGAATCCCGGTGCGCCTGCCGCCCGGGCGGCCAGCACGACCAGGAGCGGCCGGAGCCGCTTGCCGCCGCCGCCGACGATGTAATCGCCGACCTGGTTGACGAGCAGCGACGTCGCTCGCCAGCTGGCGCCGGATTTCGGCGTCGACGGCGGCGAGGTCGGCGGCGACGAGGGCACGTATGTCTTTGAGTTGCATGGCTTCCCGGCATTCCCGGCGGGGCAGGCGCATCCTAGCGGCAAATGCCCCGGCGGGAAATGCGGGCCCCGGTTTGACCGCGGGGGGTCACGACACTACAATTGCCGGCTCTTTTTGGAGTCCAGTCAATCATGTACGCCGTCATTGCCACCGGGGGCAAGCAGTACCGGGTGAGCGAGGGCACCGTCGTGCGGGTCGAGAAACTCGACGCCGACGCGGGCGCCACCGTCGAGTTCAATCAGGTCCTGCTGATCGGCGAGGGCGTGGACGTGGCTGTCGGATGCGCCGTATGTCACGGGCGCCCGGGTCACCGCGACGGTGCAGGCGCACGGCAAGGCCGACAAGGTCGGCATCGTGAAATTCCGGCGCCGCAAGCATTACCTGCGCCAGAAAGGCCATCGCCAGCCGTACACCGAAGTGAAGGTGACCGGCATCACGGCGGCCTGAGGAGGGCGGAGGAACAGGAAATGGCACACAAGAAAGCAGGCGGCAGTACCAAGAACGGGCGCGAGTCGCACTCGAAGCGACTCGGCGTCAAGAAGTTCGGCGGTGAAAAGGTGCTTGCCGGCAACATCCTCGTCCGCCAGCGCGGCACGCCGTATCGCGCGGGCGAGAACGTCGGCGTCGGCACGGATCACACGCTGTTCGCGCTCAAGACCGGGCGCGTGCAGTTCCGGAAGAAGGGCGCCGAACAACGCACCTTTGTCAGCGTCCTGCCGGAGTAAGCAAGGGCCGCACGAATCGAAGAGAAACCCCGGCCCGGCCGGGGTTTTTCGTTAGGGCGGCAAGTCACCATGAAATTCGTCGACGAAGCGATGGTCAAGGTCCAGGCCGGGCACGGCGGCCGCGGCGCGATCGGATTCCGTCGCGAGAAATTCGTGCCCTTCGGCGGCCCTGACGGCGGTGATGGCGGCCTCGGCGGAAGCGTGTGGCTGCGCGCCCAGGAAGGCATGAACACGCTCGTCGATTACCGCATCCGGCGCACGTTCCGCGCGCAGAATGGCCAGCCGGGCGGCGGCCAGGACTGCACGGGCCGGGGCGGCGAGGATCTCTTCGTTCCGATGCCCGTCGGCACGGTCGTGATCGACGACGACACCGGCGAAACGCTCGGCGATCTTTCGAAAGCGGGTCAGACGCTTCTCGTCGCGAAAGGCGGCAAGGGCGGCTGGGGCAATCAGCGCTTACAAGAGTTCGATCAACCGGACGCCGCGCCAGAGCGGCCCGGGCCTGCCGGGCGAGGCGCGGAATCTGCGGGTCGAATTGCGCCTGCTCGCCGATATCGGCCTGCTGGGACTGCCGAATGCCGGCAAGTCCACGCTGATTCGCGCGGTCTCGGCCGCGCGGCCCAAGGTCGCGGACTATCCGTTCACGACCCTGCATCCGCAACTCGGCGTCGTCTCGGTCGGTCCGTTCAGGAGTTTCGTGATGGCGGACATCCCGGGACTCATCGAGGGTGCCGCCGAAGGCGCGGGTCTCGGCATCCGGTTCCTGAAACACCTGCAGCGCACGCGGATCCTGCTGCATCTGGTCGACATCGCGCCGCCTGATCCGGACGAGGATCCGGTCACCGGCGCGCGTTCGATCGTGGCCGAACTCAAGAAGTTCAGCCCCGAGTTGTCAAAGAAGAAACGCTGGCTCGTGCTCAACAAGATCGACTTGCTGACGGGCAAGGAACTCGAGAATCGCTGCGCGGAAATCGTGCGCAGGCTGCGATTCAGGGGACCGGTCTTCAGGATCTCCGGCGCGACCGGAGAGGGGACGAAGGAACTCTGCCAGGCTGTCATGGGACAGCTGGAGAAGTAGGCAGGTCTAGATTACTTGGCCGACATCGCCTTGATCTGGCTCGCCAGACGGGTCTTGTGCCGCGCGGCCTTGTTCTTGTGAATGATGCCCTTGCGAGCCATCGCGTCGATGACCGGTGATGCGGCCTTCAGCGCGGCGGCAGCTTCCGGCTTCTTGCCCTCGCGAATCGCCTCGACGACCTTGCGCACGGCGCTCCGCACTTTCGAGCGGTGAGCAACATTCCGCGCACGGGCTGCAAGCGCCTCGCGGGCACGTTTTTCGGCTGACTTGGTGTTGGCCATAAGGGCGCGCATTGTCCGTATGCGGGCGCGCGTTGTCAACGCGGTATAGTTTGGCCCGCATGTCGCACGCTTTCCTGCGCAACACGACGATTGTCGGTCTCCTGACGCTCCTTTCCCGTGTCACGGGCGTGATCCGGGACATGGTTTACCTGATCTCCTTCGGCGCCGGGCCGCTGATGGACGCCTTCCTGGTGGCATTCAAGATCCCGAACTTCCTTCGGCGCCTGACAGCGGAGGGCGCCTTTTCGCAGGCCTTCGTGCCGGTGATCTCCGAATACAAGGTGCAGCGCCCGCATGCGGAGGTCCGGGACCTGGTCGCACGTGTCTCGGGCGTATTCGGCACGCTGCTCTTCGTCATCACGCTGATCGGCGTGATTGCGGCACCGGTGCTCGCCTTCCTGTTCGCGCCGGGCTGGCATGGCGGCGACAGCCGCTTCGACCTGACCGTCGAGATGCTCCGGTTCACGTTTCCGTACATGTTCTTCATCTCGCTCGTCGCGCTCGGCACGGGCGTGCTGAACAGCTATGGGCGTTTTGCCGTACCGGCGCTCAACCAGACGCTCCTGAACCTCGTCATGATCGTCGCGGCGGGCGTCGTCGCTCCGTACTTCGAGAATCCGGGCCTCGTGCTGGCGATCGGCGTATTCGTGGCGGGCGTCCTGCAGCTGCTTGCGCAGTTCCCGGCTCTGCGCGCGCTCGGCCTGCTGCCGCGGCCGCGTTTTGATCGAGCCCACGAGGGCGTACGGCGCATTGCACGGCTGATGTTGCCCGGCATCTTCGGTTCATCGGTCGCTCAGGTGTCGCTCCTGCTTGACACGATCATCGCCTCATTCCTGATGGTCGGCAGCGTCACCTGGCTCTACAGCGCCGATCGCCTGGTCGAGTTTCCGATGGGCGTGTTCTCGATCGCGCTCGCGACCGTCATCCTGCCGGGGCTTTCGTCGCACCATTCCGAGAAGTCACCGGAGAAATTCAACGCGACGCTCGACTGGGCGCTGCGGCTCACGATCACGATCGTGACACCGGCGGCAATCGGGCTCCTGATGCTGTCGGGACCGCTGATCGCGACGATTTTCGGCTACGGGGCATTCAATGAGCGCGACGTGCTCATGTGCAGCTACGCCTTGATGGCCTATTCCCTCGGGCTGATCGGATTCTCGCTCGTGAAGGTGCTCGCGCCCGGCTATTTCGCCCGGCAGGACACGAAGACCCCCGTCAAGGTGGGGCTGATTGCGCTTTCGCTCAACATGATTTTCAACGTCGGCGTCGTGGTGCCGGCGTTCCTGTCCGGATTTCCGTTTCCGCACGTGTTGCTTGCGGCGTCGACGGGACTTTCGGCCCTCCTCAATGCGGCGCTCCTGTTCCGCGGGCTGCGCCGCGACGGTATCTTCCTGCCGTCTGGTGAATGGCGGCGGCTCCTTCCGCAGGTCGGGATCGCAAGCCTCGCCATGGGCGGCTTCCTGTGGTGGGTTTCCGGCGACTGGTCGGACTGGACCGGCTGGCCGCCCATGCAACGGGCGCTCTGGCTCGCCGTCTGTGTCGTGGGCGGCGGGGCGGTTTTCTTTGGCGTGCTCTGGATCTGCGGAGCGCGCCCGCGACACCTGAAGCCCTTATAATTGCGGGGACGATTCCCGATCCGGCAGGGCCATGCTGATTCGACGCGGTTTCAAACCCGGCCGGGACGCAGACCGCGGAGTCGCCGTGGCAATCGGCAACTTCGACGGCGTTCACCTCGGACACCAGGCGATCCTCGCGGTCCTGCGGCAACGCGGCCTCGGGTTGCGGCTGCCGACAGCCGTGGTCTGCTTCGAGCCGCATCCGCGCGAGTATTTTGCGCAAGAGCCTGCGCAGGCACCGGCCCGACTGATGAGGCTTCGGGACAAGGCGGAACGGATCGCGGAAGCGGGCGTCTCCGAACTGAGGGTCCTGCGATTCGATGCAGCGTTCTGCCGCTGGGACGCCGGGACATTTATCGAGCGCGTGCTGGTTCGGGCACTGGGAGCAAAGCGAGTCGTGATCGGCGAGGGTTTCCGGTTCGGGCGTGATCGCGGCGGCGACGTCGCGATACTGCGTGCCGAAGGCGAGCGTCACGGTTTTGCCGTCGACGAGGTCCCGCCGTTATCGATCGGCGGCGGCCCGGCGAGTTCGACGCGCGTTCGCAAGGCGCTCGCGGAAGGCTGGCTCGACGAGGCGAGGACGATCCTGGGATGCGACTTCCGGGTCAGCGGCCGCGTAATCGCAGGACAGAAGCTCGGCCGGAAACTCGGTTTTCGCACGGCCAACATGCGGCTGCATCGGCGCGTTTCGCCGGTCGCCGGTATTTTTGCCGTGCGCGTGTCCGGCGCCGGGCTCACGCGGCATCCGGGTGTCGCCTCGGTTGGCACGCGCCCGACGGTCGGCGGCAAGGAATGGCTGATTGAGACGCATCTCTTCGATTTCGAGGGCGAGTTGTACCGGGAACGGGTCGACGTCGATTTCATCGCGCGGCTTCGCGACGAGATCCACTACCCTGATCTCGCGAGCCTGACGGCGCAGATGCGGGAAGACGCGCGCCGGGCGCGCGAGTTACTTTCGGGCTGAGGCGAGGCATGGACTACAAGCAGACGATCAACCTGCCGAACACCGACTTCCCGATGAAGGCGGACCTGGCGCGGCGCGAACCGGAAATGGTTGCCCGTTGGCTCGGCGATGACATTTATATGGAGCTCCGCCGCAGGGCCGCCGGCCGGCCGAAGTTCGTGCTGCTGGACGGCCCGCCGTACGCGAACGGCGTCATCCACCTCGGTCACGCCATCAACAAGGTCTTGAAGGACATTATCGTCAAGTCCCGGACGCTCGACGGCTTTGACTCGCCCTACGTGCCGGGCTGGGATTGCCATGGCCTTCCGATCGAACAGCAAATCGAGAAAAAGCACGGCCGGGTCGGCCAGAAGCTCGATGCCGATGCGTTCCGCAAGGCCTGCCGCGAGTATGCGGCGAGCCAGATCGACGTCCAGCGCGTCGATTTCCAGCGCCTCGGGGTCATGGGCGACTGGAAGGACCCGTACATCACCATGGCCTCTCGCTACGAGGCCGAGCAACTTCGCGCCTTCGCCGCGATCATCCGGCGTGGCCATCTCGTGCGCGGCTTCAAGCCGGTGCACTGGTGCCTCGATTGCCGCTCGTCGCTGGCTGAAGCCGAGGTCGAGTACGAGGACCGTAATTCGCCGGCTGTCGACGTCCGCTTTCCGATCGTGGACCCGCTCGACGCGGCGCGCCGGTTCGGGCTCACCGGCGACGAAGTCGCGGGTGCCTCGGTCGCGATCTGGACGACCACGCCCTGGACGCTGCCCGCGAACCAGGCGGTCTGCCTGCATCCGATCTATGACTACGTGCTCGTCGAATTCGAGCGCCCGGCAGGCACGGAGCGCATGGTCGTCGCAGAGGCACTGCTGGATCCGATTGCAGCACGCATTGGCGCGACCGCGCACCGTGTGCTCGGCAAGACGACCGGCCAGGCGCTCGAGGGCCTGCGACTCGAGCATCCGTTCTACGAGCGCGAAGTGCCGGTCATTCTCGGCGATCACGTCACGCTCGATGCCGGCACCGGCGCCGTGCATACCGCGCCCGGTCACGGCGCGGACGACTACGAGATGGGCCGGCGCTATGGATTGCCGATCGACAACCCGGTCGGCGGCGACGGGCGGTTCGTCGCCGGCACGCCGCTCTTCGAAGGCCTGTCGGTCTTCGATGCCAATGCCCGGATCGTGGAAACTCTCGAGCAAGCTGGGCGGTTGATCCATTTCGAGACCTACCGGCACAGCTACCCGCATTGCTGGAGGCACAAGTCGCCGGTGATCTTCCGCGCGACGCCGCAGTGGTTCCTGAGCATGGAGAAAGCGGGGCTTCGCCGCGATGCGCTCGCCGCAATCCGCGGCGTGCGCTGGATCCCGGGCTGGGGCGAACAGCGCATCACGAGCATGATCGAGACCCGACCGGACTGGTGCATCTCGCGCCAGCGGGCGTGGGGCGTGCCGCTTGCGATGTTCGTGCACAAGGAAACCGGCGAGCCACACCCGCAGACGCCGGAGCTGCTCGAGCGCGTCGCCGACCTCGTCGCAGTGGGTGGCATCGAGGCCTGGTTTGCGCTGAATCCGCGGCACCTGCTCGGCGACGAGGCGCTCGTATACGAGAAGTGCGACGACGTCATGGATGTGTGGCTCGACTCCGGCTCCGTTCATCATTGCCTGCCGGCGCTTCGGCCCGGTCTCATCCCGTTCCCGGTCGACATCTATCTCGAAGGCTCGGACCAGCATCGCGGCTGGTTCCACAGTTCGCTGCTCGCGTCCGTCGCGGGCCGCGGCGTCGCGCCGTACCGCCAGGTGCTCACGCACGGATTCTTCGTGGACGAGACCGGCCGAAAGATGTCGAAATCGCTCGGCAACGTGGTCGCGCCGCAGAGGGTCATGCAGTCGCTCGGCGCCGATGTGCTCCGGCTGTGGGTGGCCGCGACCGACTACAGCGGCGAGATGAGCGTCTCCGAGGAGATCCTGAAGCGCATGTCGGAGAGTTACCGGCGCATGCGCAACACGGTGCGCTTCCTGCTCGGCAACCTGGCGGGCTTCGACCCGGCGCGGGATTCGCTCCCGGTCGAGCAGCTGCTCGACATCGACCGCTGGGCGCTGGCGCGCGCCGTGCGGCTGCAGGAGGAAGTAACCGAGGCCTACCGCAACTACGAGTTCCACGCGATCTACCAGAAAGTGCACAACTTTTGCGTGGTGGAGATGGGCTCGTTCTGGCTCGACATCCTGAAGGACCGGCTCTATACGACACCGCCGAAAAGCGAGGCGCGCCGCTCCGCGCAGACCGCGATGTATCACATCGCCGAGGCGATGGTGCGCTGGCTCGCGCCGATCCTGAGCTTTACGTCCGAGGAAATCTGGAAGTACCTGCCGGCGCCGCGCGATGCGTCGGTGTTTTTCTCGACCTGGTGGAAGCTTCCCGCCGTGTCGCCGGACGGTCCGGTGGACTGGGATGCCGTGATCGCGCTCAAGACCGATGTCTCGCGCGAACTCGAGCGGCTGCGCGCGGCCGGCGAACTCGGTGCGCCGCTCGAGGCCGCGGTGGACGTCTATCTCGACGAGGCGCAGCATCGGCGGATGGCGGCCCTCGGCGACGAGCTGCGATTCGTGCTGATCACTTCGCAGGCAAGGCTCCGGCCGGCCGCGGAGCGGCCCGGCACGGCGGTCGCAGCGGAATCGGTGGCAAAGGACGGCGCCTGGATTTCGGTTCGCGTGCTCGAGGCGCCGAAGTGCGCGCGCTGCTGGCACCGGCGCGAGGACATCGGTCGTGATCCGAAGCATCCCGAGATCTGCGCGCGCTGTGTCACCAATCTCGACGGGCCGGGCGAAACGAGGCACTACGCATGACACGACCGATCTTCCGCGAGAAAACGGCACTCGTCTGGCTGTGGCTCTCCGCCTTCGTGGTCGCGCTCGACCAGCTGACGAAGTGGTATGTGGCGAGCAATTTCGCCCTGTTCGAGATCCTGCCTGTCGGACCGGTCCTGGACGTCACGCGAATCCACAACGAGGGCGCGGCCTTCGGCCTGCTTGCGGAGGCGGGCGGCTGGCAGCGCTGGTTCTTCCTGGTCCTCGCCGCGGTGATCGGCATTGCGATCATCGTGTGGCTGCGCTCGCTGCCGGCCCGGGGCAATTACTGGCTCGCCATCGGGCTTGCGCTGATCCTGGGCGGCGCCATCGGCAACGCCTACGACCGATTCGCCCAGGGCCATGTCGTCGACTTCCTGCATTTCCACCTCGGCAATGCCTTCTTCCCGGCCTTCAATGTCGCAGACATCGCGATCACGACTGGCGCGATCATGTTGATCATCGACGCGCTCCTTTCAAGCCGGCGGAGCCGGGCGGCGACGCGGTGAAGGTGCTGCTCGCGAATCCGCGCGGATTCTGCGCAGGCGTCGACCGCGCGATCGACATCGTGGAGCGGGCGATCGAACTCTTTGGCGCGCCGATCTACGTGCGTCACGAAGTCGTGCACAACAAGTTCGTGGTCGATCGCCTGCGCGATCTCGGGGCGGTGTTTGTCGACGAACTGGACGCCGTGCCGGACGGCGCGACCGTGATCTTCAGCGCACACGGAGTGTCCTCCGCGGTCGAGCAGGAAGCCGCGCGCCGTGGGCTCGCCGTGTTCGACGCGACTTGCCCGCTCGTGACGAAAGTGCACATGGAAGTCGGTAAATACGCACGCGAAGGACTCGACGTCATCCTGATCGGCCATGCCGGCCATCCGGAGGTCGAGGGCACGATGGGACGCTTCGATACGAGCTTCGACGGCCACATCCATCTGGTCGAGACGGTTGCGGACGCCGAGAGCCTTTCGGTGCGGGATCCCGCGCGGCTCGCGGTCGTCACGCAGACGACACTCTCGGTTGACGACACTGCAAAAGTGGTGTTTGCGCTGCGTGAGCGCTTTCCGTCGCTCGCGACACCACGCAAGGAAGACATCTGCTACGCGACCCAGAACCGCCAGGACGCCGTCAAGCAGCTTGTCGCGCAGTGTGACGTGATCGTTGTCGTGGGATCGCGGTCGAGCTCGAACTCCAACCGCCTGCGCGAGATCGCGACCACGCGCGGGATTCCGGGCTATCTCGTAGACGGTGCGAACGACCTCAAGCGTGAGTGGTTCGAGGGCAAGAGCGCGGTCGGCGTGACCGCGGGCGCTTCGGCGCCCGAATCGCTCGTGCAGGAAGTCGTCGAACGGCTGCGGGATTGGGGCGGACGGGAGGCGGTAGAAGTCATCGGACGCGAGGAGCGGGTCGTGTTTGGATTGCCGCAGCCATTGCGGCAGGTCACGCGGACTGAGCCGGCCCGGCGTTAGCCGCGCACTACCAGCAGCGGCGCGTGCTGTCGGCACCGCCGGAATCTGTCGCGCCGCGTCGCCCGCTTTCGTCAATCGTCAGCACGCGGCACTGCGGATCAGCCCGATTGCTCGTCGCAGTCGCGACGACGCGAAACTCGGCGGCGCTGGCGACGTCGACCGCGAGTGCATAATGACCCCCGGGCGTGCTCGAGGCGACGGGGAGACCTGGCGGATCGTCATTGGCGGCCGCATCGAGGCGATCGCCGTAGCGTCCGTGCGAAAGGTGGAACTTTTCCTGTTCCGCGGCGGCAGCGAGCAGGGCATGGACTGCTTCAACGCGGTGACTGCGGAGGATATGCCAGCGATACGACGCGGCTGCGATCAGCGTCGTGATCGCGACGATCGCAAGCGCGATCACGACCTCGATCAGGGTGAAACCGGCGGTGGATTCAGCTTGCGCCATGAGGTCCTGACCGGATCGCCCGCGTAGCCCGTATCAAACGTTTCCCCCGCGATTACGCCAAACGGGCGTGGCCGGCATCCGGGGCAGGTCTCCTGCCATCGATCCGGAAATCCGAACCTCAAACCGACCGGCAGGCCGGAGCCCGGGATTTCTT
This sequence comes from uncultured Gammaproteobacteria bacterium, assembly GCA_963775415.1. GTDB lineage: Bacteria > Pseudomonadota > Gammaproteobacteria > Steroidobacterales > Steroidobacteraceae > SCUD01. The sequence goes on along the minus strand of CAVZIO010000002.1, from coordinate 83,599 downwards.
CCGCATCATCTTCTTCCGTGTCGACAGCCGTTGTGTGCGTGAGGCCGCTGCGCACGTCTTTTGCATACACGCGAAGCGCAGCCCGGGGCGGTCCGCAGGGCTCCGAGTCATTGCCTGGCAGTGGCTCGTATGTCTGGAACCGGACGGCATGGTCGAAAGTCGCGGTCGGACCAATGACTTTTTCACCCGGGCCGTGGTTATCCAGTCGGACATACCAGCCGGGAGCCGTTGCAGGCATCGCGACTCCGGATTCCGTGGCGTCGTAAAGGTCTGCTTCCGTGAGCACGCGCGTGTCGCCGGGCAGATCGCGGTCAAAGACTGCATAGACGCGATCCTCGTCCGACAGGTCGCGCGGCCGAGTGAGGCGGCCGGAGCCAAGCGCGATCGCAATCCGATTTTCTGCGCCGATGCGGGCGACGGAAACATCCGGTGTTGAGTAAAAGCGATGCGCGCCGGTGCCCAGTCGCGCGAACAATCTGGCTTCCGCGAGTTCGCCTGCGGCCTGTCGATTCGTGAAATCGAGCCGCCACAAGCCGCCGGTGACGTCGGCGAGGTAGGCGCGATCCAGATAGCCGTCACCGTCGAAATCGATCGCGCGCGGTGAGGAAGGCAGGCTGGCGATTCCTGGAATGTGAAGGTCGTTTGCATCCTCGCCGCCGCCGGACCAGAGAAGTCGACCCGTCAAGGCGTCGAGAACGTGTATCGCGTTGCCAGCGCCGGGGCCCGTCGACTCGCGGGAATCGAAGCGAGGGTCGTATCCGCCAGCCAGCAGCACGACCCAATCGTCAGTACTTTGCCCGGACCCTTCGACAGCGAGTCGTGTCACCACGGGCTCGGCCCGGCTCTCGACATTGCGTGCGGGCACTTCCGCGGACCAGAGCAGACGTGGATCGTCGGCGGAAGAGATATCGAGCGTGTAATACCGATTGCCGCCGCGCCCGAGTCCGAACAGAAGCCACAGATGCTCACCCGCATCGATGCGCCCGTCGCCATTGGGGTCGTGCCGATGGAGCACGAGCGGACCGTCGATGCCATGCCCTCGGACGCTAGTCGGTTCGTTCGCGCATCAGCTCCGGCAGACGGGACAACAACTCATTCGGCATCCACGCCCAGAGTTCGATTCCGCTGTCGGCGTCGAACGCGTGCAGGAATCCATCATGTGTCGTCGCGAAGACGAGCTGGCGACTGGCTTCCGGGTAATCGACCACCAGCGGCGAATGCAGGCCGGGATCCCCGAGTACGCGCTGGGCGGCCGGCCAGGAGAGTACATCTTCGACCGATGCGGGGTCGGTCGCGTCGAGTCCCACCGCTGCCCGGTCCAGGCGCGGGTTTGCCGGCGTCAGCCGATTGGCCGGATCGAGCAGGCGCGGGCCCGCGACATTGACTTGAATGCGCCTTGCATCGGGACTCGGCAATCTCCCGGCCGCGCCGCCCGTCAGCAGATTCGCATCGGGCGATTCGCTCCATAGGCTTCGCGAACTCGCGGTTGGCAGTCCAGTTTCCGGGTCGATCGCCAGCCTGCCGTCACGGTCGACGAGATCGGGTGGAGCGAAGGGCGAGGAGGGCGCGCGCAGGCCGTAACGCAGCAGATTGCCGAGCCATCGCTGGCTTCGGAGCGGCGCGGTCACACCCAGAATGACCCCGGGTCCGTGGTCACCGCCCTCGAAAGGCGTCAGGCCGGCAGCCGAGAGTTGCGGCCCGGCCGGAATCGTTGCGTCATGCTGGAAACTGCGTGTAACCAGGTTGACGAATGCCAGCGGGTCGAGAATCGAATCGCTCGGTTCCGGTGTGAGGGCCGGTGCAGGTTCCGGCGCAATCCAGGTTGTCGGCGCTTGCTGCTTGCCGGGGAGCGCGTCGCTCAGATCCGCAGCCGCGATCCACCGTGCAATGGCTGACAAGCAAGTTGCGCCACAACCGCCGGTCAACTCATCGAACTCTGGCAGACCGCCCGCGGCTGACGCGGACAGGTCGTCGTCGGATGGGACGGCGGCGGTCAGGTAAGCCAGCGACACCGGTCGGCAGGCATGATTGAACGGCGAACGGTATCGGGACGGCGCCGACGGATCGAATGCGGCAGGATCGCGGCGCGCATCGCTTCCAAAGCGGATCGCTCCACCGGCCAGCCAATTGGCTGCTTCCGCAAGGGTCTCCGCCAGGGGCGCGCTGCCCGATGGAGGCTCTCCGGCAATGGCCTGCATTTCGGCAGCCGCGAGCGCATTCGCAACGGGCGCCCGCATGACAAAGCCACCCTCAGGTCCGTCGGGATCGACGCGAATGAGTGCGACCTCGAGTTCCGCGGTTGCGGAGAGTGCGGCTGACAGAGACCGCAGCATGACATCGGCGACAGGCCGCTCGACCGGCGCCTGATGCGACTGGAGATAATTGAGGTAGTTGCCGCCATAGAAGATGTAAGGGTCCGCAAGTGGCGGCTTGTCCCATGCAATCTCCGCGGTATCGTCGGTGCGCCATGGCCCGGCGGGGCTGTCGCTCGCATACGAATTTCCCGCTGACGCGCCGTGAAGTCCTCGATCAGCGCGACATTCCACGGCTTCCGTGCTGTCCGCTCTTGGCGCCGACCAGTAACTCCCGTCGGCCCGCCATTGCGCGGCGCGTGAGGCGACGAAGAATCCGTGGAGCCCAAGTGCGCCTCGCGCGGCTTCGCACTGCAGGCCGCTCGTCGCGCGCGATGGAGCGAATTCGAGCCCGGCCTGTGTAGTGCAATCGGGTGCCGGTCCCGCGCCACGACGCCAGTACACGCGCACCGGATCGCATCTCGCCGACCCCGGAAGTCCGGCGCCATACTCGAGCGTCGGGTCATAGGGTGTATCGACCGTAATAGGGCGTGCGGTCGCCGCGGAGGTATCGACGATGACGGCCAGGAGCGGCCGGATTCCTTCCGGCAGCGTCGCGCGCGTCAGCCAGGCTTCATCCGTGTCCGCGCAACCGCTGAACGATGCCAACGCACCGGCCAGTGCGGCAGCGGCGCGCCCGAGGGTCGTCATCCACGATGGGTTCATGACGCCGGGACCACGAGATAGAAACCCTGCTCGAGCCTGGCGCGAGCGCCGCGCCCGGAGCTCGGCGTTGGCCGTGATGAAGTAGTTGCGTGCAGTGAAGGTGCCGGCGTTCTCGCCGATGCTGAATCCGACTGGCAATGCGCCCGGTCCCTCGGCTTCGCGAGTGTCAGTGCGGAAATCGGCTGCCGCCGTCGGGTCATCCGGGCGTATGGACCCCGCATGCGTACCTGCGCGACGGATGGCGGCCGCCTGCATCAGCGCGTGGACAATTCCGGTTTCCGCGCCTTCGAATGCGTTCTGAGACATCTGCTGATGCCCCGCGAGTGCGAGTGCGGTCATTGCGGTTGCGGCCGCCGCGAGGGCGAGCGCGCCGAGTCCCGTAAGGAGAACGAGCGCAATGACAAGCGCCGATCCCTGATTTCGCAGGTTCACGGCCGCGCACCGTGGTTGCGCAGCTCGATCACGCGCATGGCGCGCTTGCGTGCGATGCATGCCCGGCTGCGCGGGTTCAGGCACATCGCTCTGCGCTTCGAGTTCGAGCCGAATGGCGCGTATCGAGCCAGTGGGCGACGGCTCGCCCGGGCGTATCCAGCGATCGACGGCCGCATCGGCATCGGCGGTGTCATCTACGCCCAAAGCCACTTGCATGTCCGCGATGCCGCTGACGAGCTCTTCATCCTGGAATGCAGGTCGCGCCCCGCCGACCAGGCGCTTGCGTCGAAGGGAAGGCCAGCCCCTGCGCCCCGTGGAGTCCGCGCTGATGTAGATAGGCGCCGACCTCGAGATCGTGCCAGCGCACCCCGGGGCCGAGCGTGCCGGACCCGTTCGCTGACAGGGCCGCCGCGCGGAGATTCGTTTCCAGTTGCAATCGACCGGTTTGGGGGCGAGCGTCGATTGCCGCGGCGTGGCGGACGATGAGGGTGTCGGCATGGGGAACATGCCGACCGTCCGGTGATGGGCGGCAGCCAATCGGCATGCCAGGCGCCGATTCGTAGGCGGCGTCTACCGCGACCAACGCGGACTGGAGGTCGTGCGCCAGCGAGTTGCCGCATGAACCGGCGACGACGAGATCCGGGCGTTCGGCCGTTCCGATCGGCGAAGTGCCGGTGACGGGGCTCCCTGGCGATGCCAGGCCGAGATAGCCTGCGAGCCGTATTTCGTCGACGAGCAACGCAAAGCCGGCGTCCAGCGATTCCTCGATCTGCGCCAGCGATTCGCCCGTGCGATGGGCAGATCGTCCGCGCGCAACAAAGGCGATCGATCCCGCGACGACAACCAGGACGAGCAGCATCGCGATCAGGACTTCCACCAGGGTGAGGCCCATGGCGCGATTCACATCGTCACCGGCAACACCAGCCGCTGAGTCCCGACGCCCGCGACAGGCCATTCGATGGAAATGAGATAACTCGCCGGTGCGGAGTCGCCGGTCTCGACCCGCGCAGTGCTCCCGGCCGGAAGCACCGCCTCGACGGCGGCGGTCCAGGCAAGGATGGCCGGCGCATCGGCGGCAAGCGCAATCCCTTCGTTCTTGTTCAGCGAACGCAGTTCTTCGGCGAGCGAACCGGCATGGCGAATCGCCGCGCGGCGGTGAGACGATTCGCGTTCGTACTGCACGCTCTGCAGCAGAACAATGCCCGCACCGGCGAGGCCTGCCAGCATGATCACGAGCGCGACCAGGACCTCGATCAGCGTAAAGCCGCGGCAGCGCCCGATTCTCAGCATGCGAGCGGCCGGTCCGATGCGTCGCGGTCGCTGATCCGTGGACGGCCACTCCGGCTGATGATGATTGCGCGTGCTGCGGCCGTACCGCGCCGGTCGCACACCACCAGCGTTGCCGGACTCGCGAAGCCGGAGCCGCCTTCGAAATTCACGATCGCGCGATTCGAGCGAATCCGCGGAGCACCATTTCCTGCAGAAAACGGCAGGCTTCGCCGGACGAACTCGCGGTCATCCGCAAGCAGGAGACCCGTCGACCAGTCGGAACGGCCAGTGCAGGCACGCTCATCGTCAGTACCGCAAAGCCGGATTGCCTCGCTCCGGGCCGCCGAAAACTGGCGCGCAAGGTTAACGGCGTGCATGGCGGTGGTGACCGCCGCAGTCATGCGCGTGTCGAGCAGGAAGTTGGAAAACGCAGGCGCGGCCGCTGCCGCAATGATGGCGACGATCCCGAACATCGCAAGCAACTCAGGCAGCGTGTGCCCGCGGTCCCGTGTGATTCTGTCAAGCATGCGGCGAGGCTAGCCCCCACCCGCGAGACCGGCCTCCTTCAATTCCGCTGTGTTTGAGCGCATTTCCGCAGGGGCGTATATTCGCGCCCCATGGACGCCCAGAAAGACCGCAAGCGCATCCAGTCCCTGCTCGCGGAGCACGGGGCTCCATCCGACCGTCCAGCGCCTGCGGATCGCGCGAACTCCTGTTCGCCTGCGATCAGCACCTCACGGCCGAGCAGATCATCCAATCGCTCGCCGACGACGGGGCACAGGTGTCCAAGGCGACCGTCTACAACACCCTCAACCTGTTCGCCGGGAAGGGCCTGCTGAAGGCCCTGCAGGTCGATCCAGAGCGCGGAGTCTTCGACTCGAACGTGACGCCGCACCACCACTTCCATGTGGAAGACACCGGCGAGCTGATCGACGTACCGCCTGGCGCCGTGGCGTTTTCGCGCCTGCCGCAGCTACCGCCCGGCACGGAACCGGTGGCCGTGGAAGTCGTCATCCGGGTGCGCCGCCAGAGCTGAGCCCGCGTTGCCCGCCGCCCGGGCCTTGCCTATACTTCGCGCCCCCAATGCCGGTGTAGCTCAGTTGGTAGAGCAGTCGCTTCGTAAGCGAGAGGTCGGGGGTTCAAGTCCCTCCACCGGCACCACGAAATTCTCGTGCGGTCCAACGTCCGCGTTGAAGGGCGCGCGGATTTACGCGCGTCCCTTCGAACGCATTGTTAGAAGGCATCTAAGGCACGAGCACCTATAGCTCGTAGCGCCGGACCGTGATGGTATCGCCGATCTCGAATGACATGAGGTCCTCGCCGGCTACCAAGGCTCCATTATAGGTCTGGCGTGTTTCGGCGATCACCTCGTCGATGGTCGGTTCGGGAAAGTCTCCCCGACCTTGAAGACTTATGTGCGAGTAGACTGCCATTTTCGGCTTGGCTTGCGAGAACACCATGCCTGCTTCCCGTGGTGTGGTGTGGTGAGCGATGATCCGCTGGACAGGTACGCTTGTTGCCAACAGCGCCGGTCTTGCACTTGCGACCTCGTGAATCAGCACATCAGCGCCGGTGCCATACTTGATGACATTCTGGTTGTAGCGGGTGTCGCCCGAGATCACGACCGAGCGGTCCTTGTATTCGATCCGGAATCCGTACGCGGGCTTAATCGCCGGGCCGTGGTCGACCTCGAACGCGATCACCTTCACGCCATTCTTCTCGTAGACAAGACCATCCTTATCGAACTCCTCTGCCACGATCGCGATACCCTCCGGCGGGAGCTTCGTATCCTCGATACGGATTTTGATATCAGCCGCATAGGCCTTTTCGAGGTTGGACATCAGTGCTTTTGCTCCGACCGGACCAATGACGCGGAACGGTGTGCTTTGTCGCCCTGAAGACCCGAGCCAACCGGTAAGCCATACGTCCGGAATCCCCACCGTATGGTCCGAGTGATAATGGGTGATAAAAAGAACATCGACTTTGCTAAGCGGCACATTGAGCTGCCGCAGGCGAATGGGAACGCCGCGTCCTGCGTCAAAAAGCAGCTTTTGATCGCCAGCCTCGATCATTGTGCTTGGTCCAAATCGGTCTGCCCTTGGTACCGTTGAAGACGTACCAAGCAGCGTCACTTTGAAATCGCTCTCGGCGCGGCTCGCGGATCCGCTCATTAAACCGATAAGCAGACAAGATATGGCGACGAGATGCGCAGGCGTCCTTTGCATGGTTCCCTCCGCTTATTTTTGATGAATTTCCAGAACCGCAATGCCTTCTAACACCAGTTGAACGTCATCAATGACGCGATGTTTTACGTCAATTCGGCCAACTAATCACCGGCGGCGACGTAAGTACTTGTTCAGTCTCGGCGTGGGGGTCGCATTGCCCTGCGTGAAGGAGTAGAAAGGCCCGGCACCTCGCGGCACCGGGCCAGCTCAGCGGGAGTGATTTAGGCTTGTTTTCTCAGCGGAATTCGCAAGGTCTGTCGTGGGCTGGTCGCTCCACCGGCACCACGAACTTCATGCAGCGACTCCTTGTGAATGTCGAGGGCTCACGCCGCTCGCGCGACTGATGTGGCTTGCTTCGACAGAGGAATCCACTTGCCATACGTCGTCATGCGCCAGAGCCATTCCAGCGGCCCGAATCGGAATCGCGCGAGCCACCAGCCGCTGGCAGCGACCTGGATGGCATAGACCCCGAACCCAATTGGGATGTAGATCGTCGGCCCGACCGTTCCGGCAAGTCCGAGCCCGGTGTTGTAGAAGATCAGCGTGCAGATGACGCTCTGGCCAATGTAGTTCGTCAGCGCCATGCGGCCGACCGGCGCGAAGTAGCGCAGCCGGCGTGGCCCTTCGGGGCCGAGCCAGATCAAGTACAGCAGCGCGGCATAGGCGAGACTCAGTGGCAAGACCGCGAAACTGCCGAGCAACACATCCGCCCAGGTATGAGTTTCGAAGACCCTGGCGTAGAAGAAGTTCAACAGCAACCCGATTGAAAGTCCCCACAGCGCGATTCGCTTGATCAGGGCCCGGTGCTGCGGAAGCTGTTTGTAGATCTCTTGACGCCCGAACAGGAAGCCGAGCAGGAAGAGGCCATAGACCCTGAAGATGAAGCCGCTGCTGATCAGGCCCGAGACCTGAGCGAACCAGTTGCTGAAATTGAGGCGCACGATATCTGCGACGCTGCCTTGGGTGTAGGTCAGCAGTGCCGTCTCGCGTGAGTAGCCGTAGCGCTCGTACAGCTCCGATTGCGCATCGGTCAGCCAGCCGACCGGAACGCCTCCGAGCGGGTGCAGGACGATCGGGGCCAGCAGCGCGGCGATGGCAACGGCCAGGATCGTACGCGGTCGGGCGGAAACGAACGGCAGCAGGAGAATTCCGCACAGCGCGTACGCTCCGAGAATGTCGTGCTGCCACACGAAAACCGCGTGCGAGGCGCCGATCAGGAACAGGAAGGTGGCTCGCCGCACGAAGAAGCGGCGGAAACCGATGCCCTTGGCGCTTGCGCGACTGAGCAGGATCGAAAAGCCGACGCCAAATAGCAGCGAGAAGAGCGTGTAGAACTTGAACTCGACCAACCACAGCTCGATGAACTCCACCGGACCATCGGTGACCGCCGTCGGCAAGGCTGTCTTGGCTGCGTCGGAGAGTCGCCAGTACAGCGAATATAGGTACGTGTTCGCCGTGACGATCCCGAGGAGCGCCGCGCCCCGCAGCACGTCGAGGAACTCGTATCGCTCTGCGGCTGGGACCGGAGCCAGAGGTGCTGGCGCGTGGTTGCTCATGGCGCCCAACTGCAATTGAATGGCATGAATGTCGTAATGGTTTTACGTCATTTCGCCCAACGAATCATCGGCGTCGACGTAAGTACTTGTTATTTATCGGCGCGTGCCTGATTGGACGAATAGAAAGGCCCGGCACCTTGCGGCACCGGGCCTAGTCGGAAGGGGAGATTCAGGCTTGTATCCGCAGCGGTATGCGCACCGGGTCTAGCAGTTGAGTCCCTCCACCGGCACCACTTAACGTCCGCATTGCGCGGCCCGCGGCGCCCACTGCCGAACCTGTCACGGGCTGCTCCAACGCATTGTTAGCCGGTGCTTACGTCACTCATGGCCTCAGGGCGGCCTGCGCTTCCTGGAAGCTCCCGCGGAAGTAGGCAACGTTGTGGAATGCCTCGCGCGAGAGGGCTTCGGCTACATATCGGGCCTCGGCAACATCTCTCCCGATGATGATCAGGCGAGTATTGTGGTCCTCCATCGGCAGTCTCCCGTCGTCCTTCGCACGCTTCACCTCACCCACGTCCTTTCCCTCCAGTACGCCGCTACGCGGGATGCTACGGGCGTTGGGAAGACTGCTACTGCGGAAGTCGTCAGTTTCGCGGGCATCGATGAGAACTGTGGTTCGGTCATTGGCGATCACGTGTCGTAACCCGTCTGGCTCGATCTCCGTCACGCCGCCCAGAGCCCGCCAGACCGGAATACCGAGCTGATAGCGACGAATGTTGGTGTAACCCACGGTCAGGAGCTCCTCGGTGAGCCTCTTGCTTTTCCCGCAATAGGGACCGTTACAGTAGAGAACAAGCGGAGTCTCTTTTTTGCCCTCAAGCAATCGGCCAATCTCAGCAACATCAGAAACGTAGGCCGACATAGGGAACGCCGGGCTTGGCAGCCACGTTTACGGCGCCAGGAATGTGACTGATGGCGAACTCTCGAAAGGGACGCGTGTCGAGAACGACGGCGCTCTTGTCGGCAAGAATACTTCTGAGCTGCTCGGTGGAAACCTCAGCCGTCCGTTGACCGGATTCACCCAGTGTGGCCTGAAAGATGGTCCCGGGCGTCTGTCCGTGCGCCGCGGCCACAGAACCGAACAGTACGAGTGCCCACATGACGGTTTGGTGGTTCATCTGTGTCCCCTCCTCTTGAACTCACCCCTTTTGACTGCTGGTGTACAGCATCCGACTAATTACTGTTGAACATCATCAGTGCTTGATTAATATCGACGTCGGCGAGAGCTTACTGCAGTACGAAATATGGGCCAATAGCGTCTCCAGTCTTCCGCAATCCGCCCCTCGACAACCACAGGCATCTCGATGAAAAGATTATTGTCTGCAATTGCTGCAACACTCCTTGCGGCCAATGCATTTGCCGCCGACCCATTGCCCTCCTGGAACGACACCGGGTCCCAGGCAGGCCATCGTCCGCTTCGTCGAGCGCGTGACGACGCAAGGGTCGCCTGACTTCGTGCCGGCGGCGGAGCGGATCGCCGTCTTCGACAACGACGGCACGCTCTGGGCCGAGCAGCCGATCTACTTCCAGCTCCACTTCGTCGTCGATCGCGTCAAGGCGCTTGCGCCGCAGCATCCAGAGTGGAAGACGAAGGAGCCGTTCGCGCTCGCTGCTCGCGGGCGACGTGCAAGGCCGTCCTGGCCGGCGGCGAGAAGGGGCTCGCTGGAGCTCATGGCCGCGACGCACTCCGGCATGACGACGGAGGAATTCGCAGCGCACGGTCGAAGAATGGATCGCTACCGCGAAGCATCCGAAGACCGGGCGGCCGTTACACGAGATGGTCTACCAGCCGATGCTCGAACTGCTCGCCTACCTGCGCGCCAACGGCTTCAAGACCTTCATCGTCTCCGGCGGCGGCATCGAATTCATGCGGCCCTGGACCGAGCAGGTGTATGGCATTCCGCCGGAGCAGGTCGTCGGAAGCCAGCGGCAGGCTTCAATTTCGAGTTGCGCGACGGCAAGCCCGTGCTTGTGAAGCTTCCGAAGATCGTGCTGATCGACGACAAGGCAGGCAAGCCGGTCGGCATCCAGCGCTTCATCGGCCGCCGGCCGATCGCCGCCTTCGGCAACTCCGACGGCGACCTGCAGATGCTGCAGTGGACCGGCCGCGCGGACGGAGCGCGCTTGCGCGTCTATCGTCCACCACACGGACGCCGAGCGCGAGTGGGCCTACGACCGCGAATCGCACATCGGCAAGCTCGACAAGGGCCTCGACGAGGCGAAGGCGCGGGGCTGGACGGTCGTCGACATGAAAAACGACTGGAAACGAATTTACCCCTGAACGAAGGGCTACGGCGATGAACAAGCTTCGCGACCACATCATCGACGGCCTGCTGCTGGTGCTGCCGATCGCGGTGGTGTTCCTGCTGCTGAGACACGTGCTCCGGGCAATCGCGAAGGTCATGGCGCCAATCTCGGACCGCTTCCCCGATATCGATTGGCTTGGCCTTGCAGCGGTGGACCTGGTCGCTATCCTCACCCTGCTGCTGGGACTGGCAGCCATCGGCGTATTCGCGCGTTCGCCTGCCGGTCGAGCGATCTCTCGGTCGCTCGAGCGGGTCGTGCTCAAGAAGATTCCCGGTTTCCTGATGCTCAAGTCCGTGGCGTCGGGTTTCACGAGCGAAGAGCGCGAGAAGGGCATGAAGCCGGCGCTCATCGAGTTTGATGACCATATCTCGATCGGTTTCGTCATCGAGGAGGCGCGCTCGGCGGTCGACTTGGTGACGGTGTTCCTGCCTTCTGCGCCGGCGCCCGTCTCCGGTGAAATCGCGCTGGTGAAGCGTGAGCAAGTCCATTTGCTCGACGTGCCGGTCGCCAAAGTCCTTAATGTCGTCGGCCGGCTTGGGCTGGGGCTTCAGGAACTCAAGAAGGTTTCGGGGTCATAGCGCGCGTCCGCGCGCATTTACCGTGGCCAGCCGGTATTTTACGTTGTCATTGCAGGCGAAGCTCGTGCTCGCCGTCATCTCGGCGAGCACGTACTGGATCCTGTTCGCTCTGGCGGAATGGAGCGAAGCCCTCGACAGGATTCTCGAGAAGGGAAATTCCGCTTCCCACCTGATCGGGATCGCCTTTGGTGCGCTGGTCATGGCACCCTATGTGACTTCGGCGAGCAGTCGAGTCCCGCGTGTAGTGGCGATGTGTGTTGCGAGTGCCGTGATCTATTACGGCGCCGTGCGTTTTGTCTTCGATGGACCCGCCAGCTACGACGCCATTGTTCTGTTCCTCATTGCAGGCGGAGCCGCCGCGTTGCTGGTCGGTCTCGCGGTCGCGCTGTTGGCACCGCGGCGCCTGCGTTGGACCCTGCCGCCAATCATGCTCGTCGCAGGAGGGATCGGCGGCGCCGTCATGAACTGGCAGATTGACGGCGCGCGCGACTTCAGCCTGGTCACCGGCCACTTCGCATGGCAGATCCTGGTCTGCCTCGCCCTGCATTTCGGCTTCCACGAGACGCCGACATAATCCGGCGCGACGCAACATAGCCAGGTTGCCTTCCGATTTCTTGCCAGCGCTGTACGGCGCGGGCTAAATGCCTGCTGGCGTATCAAACGCCGATGACAAATAACGACTATTTCTCCAGGGGGATCTGCAATGCGTGGAACGATCATCATGTGGAGTGGTGACAAGGGTGTTGTCACTGCGGGTTCGCAGCGCTACGACTTCGACATCAGTCACTGGCAGGGCGCGGTCGCTCCCGCCGCGAACATGACGGTCGAGATCGCGACCGCGGACGGCCGGCTGACAGGCCTCACGCCGGTCAACGAGGCGGACCTCGCGAAAGAGAAGCTCGCCGCGATGACCGGCGAGGGCAGCAAGTACGCCAAAGCGATTTTCGCGAATGTCGGCCGGGACGTCGCGATCGGCTATGGCGTGTTCTTCATCCTGGCGTTATTCATCAGCCTGATCTCGACGGGCGGTTTCGTCGACGTCTCGATCACGCTCGCCGACCTCCTGAGCGGCGATATCGCCGTGGCCGCGATGAGCGGCTCGAGCGGCAAGGGAACGTTCCTCGTGCTGCTCGCGACCGCCACGATCGCCGTGCCGTACTTCTGGAAGCACAAGTTTGCGCCGCTCGCCTTCACTGGTGCCGCTACTCTTCACCGTCTACGGGTTCTGGCCCCTGTACGAGCAGCACCGGGCCGCAGAAGCAGGCGATGGAAGCGATGGGCGAGTTCGGCCAGATGATGGGTCAGATGGCGGAGCAGATGGGCGGCAGCACGGGAGGTCCCGTTCGACAGCCTCGGCGTCGGCGCCTGGCTGCTCTTTGCGACCGTCATCTTCCTCGCATTCAAGGGCGTCATGCGCTTCCTCGCGCGTACCTGACGGCGCGCGTCACTTCATCGTCGGCATCGTGAATTCCGCGCCCTTCGAGCCCTCGGGCCAGCGCGCGGTGACGGTCTTGAGCCGCGTGTAGAAACGCACGCCGTCCGGGCCGTGCATGTGCAGCGGGCCGAACAGCGAGCGCTTCCAGCCGCCGAAGCTGTGGAAGGCCATCGGCACCGGGATCGGCACGTTGATGCCGACCATGCCGGCGGCGACGCGGCGCGTGAACTCGCGCGCGGCGCCGCCGTCGCGCGTGAAAATCGCCGTGCCGTTGCCGTACTCGTGGCGCTCGATCAGGCCGAGCGCCGCATCGAGGTCCGGCACGCGAAGCACGACCAGCACCGGGCCGAAGATCTCCTCGCGATAAATCCGCATCGTCTCGCTCACGCGGTCGAACAGCACGGGGCCCATGAAGAACCCGCGCTCGTGGCCTGCGACCTGGTGCCGGCGCCCGTCCACGACGAGCTCCGCGCCTTCCTTGACGCCGGCATCGACATAACCGAGCACGCGCTCGAGGTGCTCCCGCGTCACGAGCGGACCCATGTCCGCGCCTTCGGCCGTGCCCGGCAACACGCGGATTGCCGCGAGTTCGGGCTTCAGCGCTTCGATCAGGCGGTCGCCCGCATTGCCGACCGCGACCGCGACCGAGATGGCCATGCAACGCTCGCCGGCAGAGCCGTAGGCCGCGCCCGCGAGCGCATGCGCCGCGCCTGCGGGATCTGCATCCGGCATGACGACCATGTGGTTCTTCGCGCCGCCGAGCGCCTGCACGCGCTTGCCGTGCTCCGACCCGGTCCGAAAGACGTGCTCGGCGATCGGCGTCGAACCGACGAAGCTGACCGCGTCCACGCCGGGGTCGGTCAGCAACGTATCGACCGACTCGCGGTCACCGTTGACGATGTTCAGCACGCCCGCCGGTGCCCCGGCTTCGGTCATGAGTTCGGCAAGCCGCATCGGGCAGCCCGGATCCTTCTCGGAGGGCTTGAGGATGAACGTGTTGCCGCAGGCGATCGCGATGGGGAACATCCACATCGGCACCATCGCCGGGAAATTGAACGGCGTAATGCCGGCGCAGACGCCGACCGGCAGGCGCAGCGACCAGCTGTCGATGCCGCGTCCGACGGAGTCGCTGAACTCGCCCTTGAGCAGCTGCGGTATGCCGCAGGCGAACTCGACGATCTCGAGGCCGCGCATCACCTCGCCGCGGGCATCGGCGAGCACCTTGCCGTGCTCGCGCGTCAGGATGGTCGCGAGTTCCTCCGCGTGCCGCTCGACGAGATCCCGGAACCGGAACAGGACGCGCGCGCGGCGGAGCGCCGGCGTCTCGGACCATTCGGGAAGCGCCGCACGTGCCGACGGCGATGGCCGCGCGCGTCTCGTCGGCGGAGGCGAGCGCGACTTCAGTCGTCGCGATGCCGAGCGCGGGGTTATAGACCGGTGCGGAACGGCCGGAGCGTCCCGCGACGCGCTTGCCGCCGATGTAATGTCCCAGTTGTTCGAGTTTGGCAGTCATGGTTGTCGTCCACTGCGTCGATCGAAGCGGTGCTCGAACTCGACCTGCGGTCGGCCACTGCCGTCGTCCGGAGTCGACACCACGCGGATTGTGGCCTGATCGGCCTCGAGTGTCACATGCGCGAAGCCCCAGACGAGCCCGCGCGTCCAGATGCTTTCGAGTTCGGGATTGGCGGCACGCTGGTGCCGCGCGAAAGCGGTATTGAGCGGGCGCTGCTTGCCGGCGGCGCCGGAGACGACGGTAAGCGGCGGCCGGCCTGCTTCCGGCACTCCTTGCAGGCGTCGGTATGGAGCTCGAGCGTGTGCTCATGTCCCGCCAGGTAGAGGTCGGCGTGGCGGCAGAGCGCCGGCAGGATCAGGGCGCGGAGCGCCCGCGCCTGCTGGAACTTGCTGCCGGCCGAGGACCAGATCGGGTGGTGCCCGATGACGATCTTCCAGCGCGCCTGCGACTGCGCGAGGCTCTTCTCGAGCCAGTCCGCCATGCCGCGCTCGGTCCTCCGTCTGCGGCAGCGACCAGGGCGAGGGCGGATCGACTTCCTCAGTGTGCAGTTCGCTGCCGTCGTCCGCGAGTTCATCCTCGAGCACGGTGACGCCGGAGAGCAGCACATGGGTGTCCAGCACGAACACCTCGAGCTCGCGCGCATCTCCGGTCGGCGCCACCCGGTAACGGATGCCATCCATGTAGAACGGGCGGGTCGTCTCGTGAAAGCGCACCTGCGCCATGGCGCCTTCGCGCGAGGTGCGCCAGTCGTGATTGCCGAGAGCGACGTAGATCCGGAACTCTTCGGAGAAAGGCGGCGAGCGGCGCATAAGGCTCGTACAGGACATCCTGCGAAACGCTCGCGCATCGTCGCGCCCGTCCGCGCCCGCCGTCGCGCCGTCTGGATAGATGTTGTCGCCAAGCATGACCGCGAACTCACATTCCCGTGGGCCGTCGCAGTAACGGCGCATCGCGTCGGCGACCGCGGCCTGGCCGCTCGCGGCGACCCAGCTGCCCGGTATCCGGCCGCGGTACGCGGGCGGCGGCTTGAATTCGGCCGGTGGCCGCTTGTCCTCGAGCCAGTCGAGGCGTTCCTGCTCGATGAAGGCTTCAAGTGTCGTTGGGGCCGTCCTCGTCGTCCGGCTCCAGGTAGGCGTAGTGATAGCCGCTGTCGCCGAAGGCCAGGAATTCGGTCGATCGGCCGATGGGTCGGCGCATCCCGAGATCGACAGTGCGATCGCGAGCGCAATCCAGCGTCGCCGCATCAATAGCGTTCCTTCAGCAGGCGCTCGACGTCGGCGCGGCTGCGGCGGATCGGTCCTTCGGCCTCGAGCTTGAGGCTCGTGACGGCCGCGGCCCAGCGCGTCGATTCCGCGGGGTCGGCGCGCAAGCCGGCGCGACGCATAGGAACCGACGCAGGTATCGCCGCGGCCGCTGCGGCCGCGCAGCTCGACCGGGTGGAATCCGGCTTCGTGGTACTGGCCGTCGGCCAGCACCAGCAGGCCGTCCTTATGCGTCAGCACGATCTCGCGCGGTCCGAGCGCCGCAAGCGATCCGCGCGGCCTCGCGGATGTCGGCTGTGCCGGTCAGGAATTCCGCTTCGACGGCGTCTGTCTTGAGGATGTCCGTCATGCCGAGCACGGTATCGCGCTCCGGCCAGGCCTCGTAGCGCAGCCGGCCTTCCGCGCGACACGATGCGCACGAAGCCCTGCACGTCGAGCGCGAGGCGTTCCGAGCGTCCCTTCATCGCGCGCACCGTCGCGGAGCTCACCTCGCCGCGGATCGAGGCGGTGATCAGGAAGGTGTGGGCCGACGAGTCCCTCGAGATGCCGAGGCTTCGATCGGATCCGCGACGCCCGCGACGGACAGGATGCGCTCGTCGACGTTGGCGGTCGGGTACTCGAGCCGCATGAGTGTCGAGCTCGGCGAGTCGTAGGCAAAGACGTCGATGCCGGCGTGCGGTGAGCGGCGCGGTGACGCCGGCGTCCTCGCGGCGCGCCGCGTGACGGCGGCGACCTTCGAGGCCCGCGAGCTTCGCGGCATGCGCCGCGTAGTTGTAGCCGCCGCCATCCACGTAGCGCGTGCCCGCTGCGGAGACGATCGTGTCCTTCGTGTAATTGCCGACGGTGATGAAGTCGTAGTGGCTCATTCGCGGAGCTTGACCTTCCAGAGCGTTGCGCGAGCAGCATGGAGACGACCGAGGAGCCGATCCAGAACCTGATCGACGGGCCCGAAATCGTAGGTACGGACGCCGTCGACGACCTGCATGCCCGATTCGATCAGCGAGCCGCTGATGTTTTCCTGGATGGCCGCGCCGAGGTAACTGAAGACGCCGATCAATCCCATCGCCGCGCCGGCCACTTTCTTCGGCGCGATGTCGACCGCGAACAGGCCGCCGAGCGAAGTGACCAGGCCGTTCAGGCCCGACGCCGAACAGCACGAATGCGACGAGAGCACCGTGCTGTTCTGCGGCCCGAAGAAAATCAGCGCGAGACCGATGAGCTCGACGATCGCGAACAGGAAATTCGCCGGCGGCCGCCGCGCCGCAGAAGAGCTTGTCCGAGAGATAGCCGAACAGCAGGCAACCGCGCGATTCCCGCGATCGTGTTGACGGCCATGAAAAGGCTCGCTTCGCGCGAGCTCATAGCCGCGCGCCTCCTGCAGGTACAGGATGCCCCAGCTCGAGATCGCATAGCGCGTGACGTACATGGTCGCGCTCGCGAGCGCGAGCACCCAGATGGCCGGAATCCGGATGATCGAGAACTGCAGCGTCAGCACGCGCGTTTCCGGCGCCGCGAGCTGCGCCAGATGATCGTTCTTCCAGTCGGCGACCTTCGGCAGGCCGAGCGTCGGCGGCCGATCCTGCATCAGGAGAAAGATGCCGATGCCCGCGAGGATGCAGAAAATCCCGGGAACCCAGAATCCGGCACGCCAGCCGAGTCCGGCAACGAAAAGCGCGACGACGAAATAGGTCAGTCCTTCGCCCATCGAGTGGGCCGTGCTCCAGATGCCGTAGAAGCGCCCGCGTTCCCGGTTGCTGAACCAGCTTGCCAGCGTCACGACGCCGGCCGGCGCGCCGAAACCCTGGAACCAGCCGTTCAGCGCCCAGAGAGCAACCGAGAGCGTCAGCACCGTCGAGAAGCCCATGCCGATATTGAGCAGCGCGGAGGCAATCACGCCGGTCGCGAAGAAGAGCTTCATGTTCGCGTGGTCGGCGAGGAACCCGTTGACCAGCTTTCCGAGCGCGTAGGAATAAAAAAGCGCGGAGCCGATGAGGCCGAGATCCTGCGGAGAGAAGATCCCTTCGTCGATCAGGGGCTTCTTGACGACGGAGAGGGCGAGGCGGCAGGTG
Organism: uncultured Gammaproteobacteria bacterium; assembly: GCA_963775415.1. Classification (GTDB taxonomy): domain Bacteria; phylum Pseudomonadota; class Gammaproteobacteria; order Steroidobacterales; family Steroidobacteraceae; genus SCUD01. Next base: position 65,936 of record CAVZIO010000002.1, on the reverse strand, counting down.
TAGGCGAAGGCGTAGCCGATCGTGATCGCGATGAGGACGCGAAAGCGGTTGCGCCGGTACAGTGCGTCGATCCGGCCCGTGTCTTCTAGGGTCGGCACGGCCGGTCCGGTCGCGAATGCCGCGAACAGGGATTTCACGCCGATGCCCGCCCGTCGGACCCGGTTGGTTGAAACAGAATTTCCATTTTGTGTAAACTTAGAACATCTATTTCATTTCGTCCAGACCGCAAGGAAAACCGATGCCCCATCGTGCCTGGCTGCTCCTGCTGATCGCGGCCTTTGCAAGCTGTGCCCGGACCCCGGGTGAACCGGCCGCGGAGGCGGCTGCCGTGACGGTTGCCGCAGCCGGAGAAACGGCTCCGACCGCCGAAGACGGCGCGAATGGCGTTGCGATCTGGGTCCATCCCACCGATGGGGCTCAAAGCCTGGTCCTTGGCGCCGGCGGTACCGGCGGCCTCGAAGTCTACGGGCTTGACGGCAGCCTTCGTCAGCGAATTGGCGACATCGAGGCCTCGCAGGTCACGCTGCGCTATGACTTTGACTTCGGGGGCCGGCGCCTGCCGCTGGTCCTCGTGTATGAACCCACGACCTCGTCGCTGCTCGGCTACACGTTCGACGACGCGCAGGCGCTTGTGCGCCTGCCGGGTGCGGCAATCGTCGCGGACGACGAGCTGACGGGGCTTTGCAGCTTCCGTAGCCCGATCACGGGTCGCGTTTATGCCCTTGGCATGACGGACACGGGCCAGATGCTGCAATGGGAACTCTTCGCTGCGGGCGGTGCACTGGAGGGCCGTCTAGTCAGGAGCGTGCCGCTCGGCAAGGGCATCGAATACTGCGTCGTCGACGATGCAAACGCCACGATGTATTACGGGGACGAGGCGCTCGGCGTGGTCTCGGTGCCGGTTGAGCCCGAGACAGACGCGGCGCGCAAAATCATCGAACTCGTTGCGCCCCACGGCGGCATCGCGGAAGAGGTCAAGGGTGTAGCGCTCGCGAAGGGCGCGGACGGCGCGACGCTCCTGATCGTGTCCGATGTGTCGGCCGAGCGCCTGTCGGTCTATGACCAGGACGGCAAGCTGGTGGGCCGGATCCAGATCGGCGCGGGCGGCGCCGTGGATGCCGTCGGCGAAAGCGAAGGACTCGCGCTTGCAACCGTGGCGCTCGGTAGCGCCTATCCCGGAAGGGCTCCTTGCGATCGCCGACCAGGACAACGTCGGGCAGCACAGCAACTACAAGCTCGTGGGCTGGCGCGAGGCGCGCAAGGCGCTCGCCGTCACGGCCACGGCATTCGCCGATCCGCGCGGCGAGGCCGCCGCCACGGCGAAGACCGTGGCGCCGACCCTCGAAGCGCCGGCCGTCGAGACCTGGGGCGACGCGGCCGACGACCCCGCGATCTGGGCCCATCCGCGGAATCCCGAGAAGAGCCTCGTGATCGCCACCGACAAGAACCTCGGGCTCTATGTCTACGATCTCGAAGGACGACTTCTGCAGACGCGCGCCGACGGTCGCATGAACAATGTCGACCTGCGCGATGGGTTCATCGTCGACGGCAAGCCGCGGACACTCGTTGCCGCGAGCAATCGGACCGACAAGAGCATCGCGCTCTATTGGCTCGATCCGGCGACGCGACGGCTCGAGGTCGCGGGCGATCCCGTGCCGACCGGCTTCGATGATCCTTATGGCCTCTGCATGTACGCGGCGGCCGATGGCAGCGGGCACTACGTGTTCGTCAACAATGGCGGCGACGGGCTGTTCCGGCAGTGGCGCATCACAGCGGAAAAAGGCCGTGCAGTCGGGCAGCAGGTGCGGGAGTTTGCGGTCGGGTCGCAGGCGGAAGGCTGTGCTGCCGACGATGAGACCGGAGTCCTCTACATCGCGGAGGAAGCGGGCGGCTTCTTCAGGTATTCGGCGCGACCGGACGGCGGCGCCGAGCGCCGCGAGATCGACCGCGTGGACGGTGCGAACGGGCTCAAGGCCGACATCGAAGGGCTCTCGATCTGGCTCGGCGACAAGGGTCGCGGCTTCATCGTGCTGTCGAACCAGGGCGCGGACAATTACGCGGTCTATCGCCGCGAGGGCGACAATGACTTCGTCGGCCTCTTCCACATCGTCGCCGATCCGGAGCGCGGCATGGACGGCGTGTCCGAGACGGACGGCCTCGACGTGACGAGCGCGTCGCTCGGCAAGCGTTTCCCGGACGGGATGCTGGTTGTGCAGGACGGTCGCAATCTCTCGCCGAGGGAGCGCCAGAACTACAAGTACGTGTCCTGGCGCGAGATCGCGAAAGCGCTGGGGATCACCGAGACGCCGCAGCCGTAGGCGTCGCGGCCGCGCGATCGCGGCGCTCGAGCTCTCTCGGGTCCATCTTGGATCGCCAGCTCGAGACGCCGACTTTCAGTTCGGCGGGTGTCAGCGTCAGCGTCGCGAGCGCCGGATCTCCGCGGACGTCGCGCAGCGAAAACGTCACTTTCGGCTCCGGATCCCACTGGAAATCGAGCAAGCCGAAATTCACGGTGCGAAAGTAGGGCAGCCGGATCCGCATTTCAGGCTCGCCATCCAGGAACGAAGTGCCGGTGCCCTGCGCGAGCGGCGAACTCACGAGGTCGTAGATGTCGTAGCCGCCTCGCTCCGACCAGGGGATGCAGTTGACCTCGCCGAAATGCGTGTCGCCCGACAGGCAGAACACGCCTTCGATGCCTTTGTCGCGGATGAAATCGAACAACGCGTTGCGCTCGGTCAGGAACGCGCTCCAGGTGTCGCCCTTGGGCCCGTCTGCCGACGACCAGCCGCTGCCGCAGACAAGCACCTTGAAGGGCGCGCGGCTTGCGAGCAGTTCCTGGCGCAGCCATTCGCCCTGGCGCGCGCCGAGCAGCGCCTTGTCCGGTCCGTCCGGCCCCGTATTCGGGCGTGCGATAGAAGCGCCCGTCGAGCATGAAGAAGTCCACGCCGCCGTAGGTGTAGCGAAAGAAAACGCCCGGGCAATCGGGCAGGCCGAACGAAGGATTCGCCCAGTAATTCCGGAACGCGGCCAGCGACGCGTCGCGCACCGGGTTCGTCATGTCCGAATTGTTGAGGCCGAAGTCGTGGTCGTCCCAGATCGCAAGCTGCGGGACGCTCCGCATCAGGGGCAGCGTCGACGCGATCGACCGCTGCCGGCGATAGTCCTCGGCAAACACCCATGACGACGTGGAATCCGCGTAGATGTTGTCGCCCAGCCAGAAGAAAACATCGGGCTCCGCGGCGCTGATCGCGCGGAATATCGGCTGCTCGGAATCGAGCTGATGACGCGCACAGGAACCGAAGGCGAGCCGAAAGGGCGCCACGCCCGCCGGCGCTGTGTGCGTCGAGAGGGGCGTCAATCGATAGCGGTCGGCGATGCCATCGACGCGAAGCCGGTAGAAATAGCGTGTGGAGGGCTGCAGGCCGGAAACCGTAATGCGGACGGTGTGGTCAGTTGCGGCCGTCGCGCGCACGCTGGCGCTTCGCTCGGGTTCCCGGAATAGGGGATCGGTCGAGTACTCCACATCGACTTCCAGTTCGCCGCTCGCGCGCCCCCAGAACGTGATGGAGCCGGGCGTGACCGCACCGATCATCGGGCCTTCCATCAGTCGCGGGTAACCGGGGGCCGCCGCGAAGCCGCAGAGCGGTCGCAACGCCGCTGCGGCGAGCGCCGAACCGAGCAGCCCGCGCCGCAACCGGCTCGTCTTGATCGCCATCAGTGCAGGTCCGCGAATCGGCGGAGGTTGCGGTAGCCGAGGCTGGCATAGACGGCGGACGGCGCCACGCTCGGGTCCTGTTCCGCCTCGACCACGAGCCAGCCGCTGTACTTTGCGCGCGCGATCGGCGCGAGTGTCGCGGGATAGTCGACGCAGCCGTCGCCCGGCACCGTGAATACGCCGTCGAGGACCGCATCGAGGAAGCTGCAATCGCGATTGAGGCTGCGTTCGAGCACGGCCCGGCGCACGTCCTTGCAATGCACGTGCGCGATGCGTGACGCATGGCGCGCCGCCGTGCGAACGGGATCACCGCCTGCAAAGGCCAAGTGCCCGGTATCGAGCAGGAGTCCGACCGCGTCGTCGCAGGAATCCATCAGCCGGTCCACCTCGTCCTCGGTCTGCACCACCGTTCCCATGTGGTGATGATAGGCGAGCCTGAGGCCGGCATCCTGCAGGCGCGAGCCGAGCTCGTCGAGCCGTGCCGCAAATTGCGGCCAGTCGACTGGGGCGAGCACGGGACGCTGTGACAGGCGTGCGCGTCGGTCGCCGTGGATGCAGCGCGTGGTCTCCGCAACGACCACGACGTCGCAGCCGAGGGCCGTCAGGAGATTGCGGTGCGCCCGCATCGCCTCGAATTCCTCGCCAGCATCGCGCGTGAGGAGATTCGCGCTGTACCAGCCGGACACGAGCGCAAGGCCATGCGGCGCAAGCGCCGTCCTGAGTTCGGGCGCCGTGCGCGGGAATTTGCAGCCGAGCTCGACGCCCTCGAATCCAGCGGCCCGCGCTTCCTGAAGGCAGGTTTCGAGACTGGTCTCGCCGCCGATCTCGGGCAGGTCGTCGATCGTCCAGGTGAGAGGATTGATGCCGAGGCGCACGTTCATGAGTCGCCGCCGTCCTCTTTCGCGCGACGCCAGGCGTCGTGCGCTTCGCGCACCCGCGGGTCGGTGGAGACTTCAGCGACAGGCACGTTCCACCAGGCGCCACCGGCTTCCGTTCCGGTCTGCGGATCGGTTTCGATGACGATAACCGTTGTTCGGCCCGTGCCGCTCGCAGCTGCGACTGCCTTCTCGAGCGCCGCGATGTCCGGGACGTGCAGCGCATCGGCGCCGAGCGACTTTGCGTGCGCCACGAAATCGATGCGGCTGCCCGCAGGCGCATCCGGAAAAGAATCCTTCAACAGGTTGCTGTGCGTCTGCCCCGCGGTCGCCCGCTGCAACCGATGGATGCAACCGTAGCCCCGGTTGTCGGCGAGCACGATGAGCAGCGGATGATTGCCGGCCACCGAAGTCGCGATCTCGGAATTCATCATCAGGTAACTGCCGTCGCCGACCATCACGGCGACGGTGCGGTCGGGCAGCGCCATCTTCACGCCGAGGCCGCCCGCGATCTCATAGCCCATGCAGGAGTAGCCGTATTCGACGTGATAGTTGCCGGGCTCGCTGCATCGCCAGAGCTTGTGCAGCTCGCCCGGGAGCCCGCCCGCGGCGCAGACGATGGTGGCGCCGCGCGGCAGCGCCCGATTGACGGCGCCGAGCACCTGGGCGTCGATCGGCAGGTCCCGCCCGGGACGCGTCGCGGCCTCGACCGTCGCGTTCCACCCAGCGGTGATCGCGCGCGCGCGCTGGCGCCAGGCCTTTTCGGCGGTCCATCCGGCAAGCTCCGGCTCAATCTCCTCGAGCGTCGCCTTCACGTCGCCGCGCACGGAGAAGGCGCCGCGCTTGATGGCGTCGTGGCGCGCGACGTTGACCGCAATGAGCCTTTCGTCGAAGTCCCGGATCAACTTTCCGGAGCCGGTCGCAAAATCGGCGAGACGGGTACCGAGGGCGAGCACCAGATCGGACTCCGCGAGCAGCTCGTTGGCTGCGCTGGATCCGGTCACGCCGATCGCGCCGGCATTGCAGTCGTGATCCCAGGCCAGCGCGCCCTTGCCCGCCTGGGTTTCGGCGACCGGTATGCCGTGCGCTGCAGCGAACGCCGCAAGCGCTTCGCAGGCGCCGGAGTAGTGCACGCCGCCCCCGGCCACGATGAAGGGCCGCTTGGCCGCACGCAGGCGAGCAATCGCTGTCGAGACCTGCTCGCGGTCGGCGCGCGGACGTTCGATTTCGTGGATTCGCTCATCGAAGAATGCGAGCGGGTAGTCTGCGGCCTCGGCCTGCACGTCCTGCGGCAAGGCAAGCGTCGCCGGTCCGCAGTCGGCGGGATCGAGCAGGACCGCGAGCGCCTGCGGCAACGAGGCCAGGAGTTGCTCGGGTCGGGTGATGCGATCCCAGAATCGCGAGACGGGCTTCAGGCAGTCGTTGGCCGTCATCGTCGGGTCGCCGAAGTGTTCGAGCTGCTGCAGCACCGGGTCCGGCCGCCGGTTTGCAAACGTGTCGCCGGGCAACAGGAGGACCGGCAGCCGGTTCGCGTGGGCGACCGCAGCCGCCGTCACGAGATTGGTCGCACCGGGGCCGACGGAAGTCGTGCACGCCATCATCCGCCGCCGGCGATTGGCCTTGGCGAACGCGATCGCGGCATGCGCCATCGCCTGCTCATTGTGCGCGCGAAACGTCGGCAGTCCCTTCGCGTTGCCGGCGAGCGCCTCGCCGAGGCCTGCGACGTTGCCGTGACCGAAGATCGCGAAGACGCCGTGGAAGAGCGCTTCGCTCCCCGAGCCTGAGCCGATGCGCTGGGCCGCGAGGTATCGCACCAGCGCCTGGGCCATCGTGAGGCGAATCGTTTTCATGCAGCCGCCGCGGCCGGACGCAGCCGGCGCCAGAGGTCGATCATTCGCGTGTAGCCGGTGCTCACCCGCGCAACGGCTGTTGCGTCGTCGATCGATCCCGCGAGCCAGTCGCGCGCGGGCTGTCCGAAGATCGTGCGGCCGATTGCAAAGCCGCGGCACACCGGATGGCGGGCAGCCGAATCGAAGGACTGGGCGATCTGCTCTTCACTCGCATCGAGCCCGAGAAGCAGCACGCCGTGGCAGAGCGCGTCGTTCGCGGCGATGACGGCGGCGATCTCGCGCCAGGACTCGGACGTCTGTGCTTCGAGCTTCCACCAGGCCGGACGAATACCGAGGTGATAGAGACGGCGCATCACGTCGGGCGTCGTCTGATTGCTTACGGTGCGGCCGGGACCGGAGCTGATGACCTCGATCAGCAGTTCGCGCTCGAGTGTGCGCGTCGCGTGCGCGAGTTCGGCCAGGCGCGACTCCTGCGCGAGCCTGAGCTCGATGGGATCGGCCGCATGGAAGTTGACGAGGCATTTGACGACGTGATTGCGTGGCCAGGTCAGGAGTTCGAGGCCGATTCCTCCCGGCGACTCGAATTCGAGGGGCTTCGAACCCGGCAACTCCACCGGCCTTCCGATCCAGACGGCGCTCCGGCCGAGACGGGCGAGCGCCTTGCCGCCGTGCCGCGCGTCGACGATTGCGCCGAGGCCGATTCCGCGCTGCTCGTGCTCGGCGACCGCGAGCAGAGCCTCCGCGACCAGCCCCTTGAAAACCGAGATACGTCCGTAGTCGGCGCCGGCCGCCGCTGCGATCTGCTCGAACTGCCGCCGGTGATCGAATGCGAGGATGCCGAGATCGCCCTGGAGCGCTCTCGCCGTCGTTGCCCTGTGGAGCGACGCGATGCGATCGTCTTGGTCCGGCCGCGGCAGCGTCGACGCGCGTGACAGGAATTCATCGAGTTCGGCGCGGGTCGGCATCGCCGGTGTGCAGCCATGGCGTGTGACGACGATGGCGCCCGCCGCATTGCCGCGCCGCGCGCAATGGGCTGCCGGGAGTCCTTCGATCCAGCCGCTCAGGAAACCCGACAGGAAGGCGTCGCCTGCGCCGAGGACGTTCAGGACTTCGACGGGGAAGCCGCCGACGACGAGGCCCTGCGATTCATCCGCAGGGATGGGCCCGTCGTAGACGACGCAACCCGCGACTCCGCGCTTCATCACGATCGTTGCCTTCGTGCGGGACCGGATCGCCTTCAATGCCTCGAGCGCGGTCGTCCCGCCGCCCGCGACCTGGATCTCTTCCTGCGTTCCGACGACCAGATCGCAGTCCGGCAGGACGGCATGGAATTGCCGCGTCGCCTCCGCCGAGCCCTGCGCGCGTTCCGCGCCGGCGCCGCGACCGGCCTGTCCCCAGAGCACGGGGCGGTAGTCGATATCGAGTATGACGCGCATTTCGTGTTGCTTCGCGAGCGCGACCGCGCGGCGGGTGGCCTTGCGCACGGCCTCCGTCGACAGGTGCGTGCCCGTGATCGCGAGCGCCCTGGCCGATGCAAACGGCGCCGCCTCGACGTCCAGGGCTTCGATGCCCATGTCAGCGCAGTCCTCGCGATAGAAAATATGCGGGAAGTTCTCCGCGTCCTCGATCCCGAGCAGCACGAGCCCGGTGAGGCGTCGGGGATCCGTACGGACCGCGCTGACGTCGACGCGCTCGGCCGCGAGGGTCGCACGCACGAAACGGCCCATGTGTTCGTCGCCGACGCGGGTCAGCATGGCGACCTTGAGGCCGAGCCTCGACAGGCCGACGGCGACGTTCGCCGAGGAGCCGCCAAGATACTTGGCGAAATGCTGTGCGTTCTCGAGCCCGGCGCCGCGTTCGAGGCCGTAGAGGTCGACCGCCGCGCGTCCGAGGCAGATGAAATCGAACGGGATCGTCACTTGGGCTTCGCAGGCGGCCTGGCTGCGGCAGGGCGGGCGGGCGGTTCCCAGATGCGGGCCCCGGGTTCCATCGTCCAGGCGTGCTCGGCCGTGAATTCCGGCGCGGTGTAAGGCTTCTGAGGCAAGTGCCGGATCACCCACGAGTAGTACATGCCGTATCCAGGCGCAGCGCATTGCGCGTGATCGTTGCCGGCCATGATCTTGATCGTGTCGAACTGGCGCACCTTGAAGACCTGCTCGCCGTGCTCGGCATGACCGAAGCCCTGCGGATGCGTGAAGCGGTAGTGATAGATCTCGGGCTGCGGGTGATGGTGCGGCGGATAGCTCGACCAGCCGCCAGGCAGTGTCACGACCTCGCCAAGCACGAGGTTCACCCCGGGCGGCGAATTGCGGCCGTCGAAGATCGTGCGCACGAGGCGAAGGCAGCGGCCTCCCACCTGGCCTTCTCCCCGGCGTTCGTCGGCCACGTCACCCGGGCGAAATACGCGCGGCATGAACGTCGCCTGGTTGTCGCAGGAATAGACCGTGAATTCGGCTGCCGTCGCGGCGCGGATCTCGAGCGGCGTGCCCGCGGGCGCATGCAGGCAGGCCGGCGAATCGTCGAAGAGCGAGTTGCGCGACAGCTCGTATCGCAGGCCGCCGATCTGCCCCGTGACCCGGCCTTCCATCAACAGGAAGGCGGTCTCGGCCGCGAGCGTCGCAGTATGCGTTTCGCCGACGGCGAGTCGCAGCACGCCCATTGAAATGCCGGTGTCGGCCTCGGCCTCCCCGGCCTTCGTGATTGCCGTGTAGCCGGGCCCAAAACCGTCGCGATGATTCGAGATGACCGAATTCATGTCTGGCCTCTCCTCAAACATTCGTCCATGTGCCGCTCGCGTGCGATCGTTCCATCGCGTCCATCACAAGCTGCACGCGCAGGCCGACGTCAAATCCCGGGCGAGCGGGCACGCCGTCCGCAATGGCGCGAATGAGGTTTCGCGCCTCGATGACCTTCAGGTCATTGATGCCGAGTCCATGGCCGGGCGCAGGGCAGAAATGCCCGTAGTCCGGATGCTCCGGCCCGGCGAGGATCGTGCGGAACCCGCGGCGCCCGGCCGCATCCGACGCCGAGTACACGCGCAATTCGTTCATCCGCTCCTGGTCGAATGAAATGCTGCCCGCCGTGCCGAACACGCTGAAGGCGAGTCCGCACTTGAATCCCGTCGCGACACGGCTGATCTCGAAGGTTCCGCCGACGCCGCCTGCGAAGCGCACGAGCGCGCGGGCGATGTCCTCGTTTTCCACGGGCAACATCGCGCCAGTCGCCGGAACCCGACGCTTCGAATGGACTGTCTCGAGACGGGCCTGTACGGACTCGATCGGACCCAGCAGGACTTCAGCCATATCGATCAGGTGGGAGCCCAGGTCGGCCAGCGCTCCGGCACCCGCAAAGCGACGCTCGCAGCGCCAGCTGTGCGGCACGGCGGGATCCGCCATGTAGTCTTCGAAGTAATGCCCGCTGAAGCCCATGATCTTGCCGAGCTCGCCGCCCGCAATCATCTTCTGGGCGAGGCGGACCAGCGGATTGCAGGAATAATTGAAGCCGATCAGGTGGCGGACGCCCGAGCGGGCAGCCGCATCCGCGACCTCGCGAGCCTCCTTCGCATCGAGCGCGAGCGGCTTTTCACACCAGACGTGCTTGCCCGCAGCGAAAGCCGCGAGCGCCATTTCCCGGTGCAGGTGATTCGGCGCGCAGATGTCGACGATGTCGACCGCGGGATCCGCGACCAGCTTCCGCCAGTCGCCGGTCGCACGCTTGAAACCCAGCGAAGCCGCGGCATTGATCGCATGAATCTCGTCGCGATCCGCGAGAATCTCGCAAACGGGCGCTGCGATATCCGGGAACACGGCGCCCACGCCCTGGAGCGCAATCGCGTGCGCGCGCCCGATGAAGCCGCTGCCGATGAGGCCGACTCGATAGTTCTGCATCAACGGTTCTCCAGGAGCACCGTCGCGCGCGTGCGCATCGAGCGATCGGCCGCATCCGCGATTTCGAGCGCGCGGATGCCGTCGCTGCCGGTGACGATGTCGGCGGCCTCGCCGTGCAGGCGCCGCACGAAGGCGTCGAGCTCGAGGCGGTAGGCGTCGGCATACCGCTCGAGGAAAAAGGGCAGGGCGGGGTCGCGCCGGTAACCCGCGGTGGTCGCGTGTTCGACGCTGGTCTCGCGCCGGTTGCCGGCCGCGAGCATGCCGCGCGCACCGCAGACTTCGATGCGCTGGTCATAGCCGAAGGCCGCGCGCCGGGAATTGACGATCTGCGCAATGCGCCCGCCGCGGGTTCGCAGCGTGACGGCGGCAGTATCGATGTCGCCGGCCTTGCCGATGCCCGGATCGACGAGGCAGCTGCCGTGTGCCGCGATCTCGACCGGCTCCTCGCCGAGCAGCCAGCGCGCCATGTCAAAATCGTGGATCGTCATGTCGCGAAACAGGCCCCCGGAACGCTCGACATAGGAGACCGGGGGCGGCGCCGGATCGCGGCTGACGATCAGGACCGATTCGACCTCGCCGATTTCGCCCTCGTCGATGCCCTGACGGATCCGCCGGAACGAGGGGTCGTAGCGGCGGTTGAAGCCGATCGCGAGCAGCACGCCCGCGCGATCCGCCGCGGCGACGCACTCGCGTGCGCGCCGGATGTCGAGATCGACGGGTTTCTCGCACAGCATCGGTTTGCCGGCCGCAGCACCCGCTTCGATCAGGGCAGCGTGCGTGTCGGTCGGGCTCGCGATCAGGAGCGCATCGACACTGCGGTCTGCGAGCGCCGTGGCTGCGTCCACATGCGCAGCACCGGTCGCCGCGGCGATCCGCCCGGCGGAGCCGGCATCGACGTCCACGATATACCTGAGCTGCGCTTCCGCATGCGCGTCGATGTTTGCCGCATGGATCCGGCCAATGCGGCCTGCGCCGAAGAGGGCGAAGGTCTTCACGCCTTTCCTGCGCCCGTCTCGCGGGCGGTCAACTGGAACGCGTAGCTGATGACGAGCGTCTGGGCCAGGCACAGCGACGCCGTCAGCGAGCGGAACTTGCGGAACTCCGCGTCCTTGACCTCGAAGCAGAGATCGGCGCGGCGGGCGATCGGGGACAGGCGGCTGTCGCTGATCGCGATCACGCGGGCGCCGCGGTCGCGCGCCTCGTTGACGATGTCGGCCGTGGGCTGCGCATAAGGCCTGAAGCTCGTGGCGATCAGGAGGTCGCCCGGGCCCAGCATCGAGCTCTGCTCGACGATCATTCCCGCCAGTCCGTCGACGAGGTAAGTGCGCTTGTCGGCGTGGCGAAGCGCGTAGGCGAGATAGGCGGCGACGGGGAAGGACCGCCGCAGCCCGACCAGGTAGACGGCATCGGCCTCGGCGATCAGGCGCACGCCGCGCTCGAGATCCGAATGCCGGGTGGTTTCGTTCAGGTGCTGCAGGGACGCGATATTGCCCTGCACGAACTCATGCAGCAGATCGGAGGGCGATTGCTGAGCGACGTCGCCCGCGCGCTCATTGAACTGCCGAATGCGCTCGGCGTAACTCGGGCTGGGTGAGAGGGAGAGCAGTTCGTCGCGGAACAGGCGCTGCATTTCGCTCGCGCCGTCGTAGCCGAAGCTCTTGGCGAACCGCACGATCGTTGATGGTTGCACCTTGCAGCGCTTGGCGATCACCGCAAGAGTCTCGAGGCCGATGTCATTCGGGTGCTCGAGGGTGTAGGCGGCGACCTGCTTGAGCCTCGGGGAGAGCGACTCATAGCGCTGCACGATGCGCGCGCGCAGGGCCTCGATGTTGTTTCGGGCACTCATGGCACTGTCCGGAAGTCCGGTCACGGCCTCGGTCATGGGCGGGATCCCGATCGTTTCAAGTTTCGAACAGATATTCCACCGGGCTCGCTCGCGGCGCCGGGTGGCGAGTCGCGGACAGTCAGCCAGGTACGGTCGAGCCAGTATAGAACAAAAGTTTCAACTGTTGAACGAAACAAAAATTTCGTTCTATACTGTCGCCGCACCGTCATGAACGGTGTGCAGACTCAATGGAAGGGTCCGGTGGTTGCCGGGTCACGAACACGCGCACCGAGGGGGTTTTTCCGATGAAGAAGCTTGCGGCACTTCCGCGTTTCACCATGGCCCTGGGCCTTGCGGCCTTGCCGGCTACGGTGCTCGCCCAGGCGACGCCCGCCGCGGCGCCCGTTGCGACGACCGAACTCTCCGAGATTCAGGTGCTTGCGAGGCGCGTCAACGCGCGCAATCGCGTCGACACGACAGCGCCGACCCTGTCCTATGACGAGGAATACTTTCAGCGCTTCGAGCCGCTCTCGGTCGGCGACATGATGAAGCGCGTGCCGGGTGTCAGCTTTCAGAGCGACATCGGCGAATACGCCGAACCCTCATTGCGGGGCATCGGCAGCGAGTACACGCAAATCCTGGTCAACGGGCGCCGCGTAACCGGCGGCACCAACGACAACACTGTCGTGGTCGACCGTATTCCGGCCGAACTCGTCGAGCGCGTCGAAATCATCCGCAGCCCCAGCAGCGATATCGACAGCCAGGGCGTCGGCGGCACGCTCAACATCATCCTGAAGGAAGGCGCGGAGCTCTCTGGCGGCATCTACCGCGTCGGCGCCTACTACAACGACGGCGAAGTCAATCCCAGCGGCTTCCTGTCGTTCGGCGACAGCGATGACCGCATGGACTGGGGCACGTCGATCAATTACCAGGAACGGTTCAACCGCAAGGCCGCATGGGAACTCGAGCGCGCCCTTGACGGCGAGGGCGGCGTGGAGCCTGCGTTTGCCGCGGTCGTCGAGGACCCGGACGAACGCGAGAGCACGGACATCGCCTGGACCGGCGACGTCCGCCTGAAGATGGGCGAGGGACGCGAGTGGTTCGCGGGCGCCTTCTACATGGACACCGACCGGGAGGAAACCGAGATCGGGCGCGAATTTGCGGCGGAGGACGACGACGGCGAGTTCGACGCAGAGGCCGAGCAGGCAAATCAGCTCGACGCGTTTCGCGAGACCAACTACGGCGCCGTGACCGGCTTCGAGACGCCGTTCGGAAACGGCCATAGCTGGGAAATTGAACTCGGCTACGACGAGACGGAATTCGAGTCGGTTGAGACCAATTGGGTCGATGACCTCGACTTCGATTTCGATGCCGCAGGCATCAGCGATGCGGACAGCCTGCTCGCCTTCCTCGACCAGCCAGACATCGACATCATCAATCTCTTTGCGGCCGTGCCTCACAATGCAGAGGACTTGCGCGACCCTGAATTCCTCAACGGCCAGGAAGTCACGGACGCAGACGACTCACAGCTCAGCCTGAAGTCATCTGTCGAGTACGCCTTTTCGGGATCCAGGCTCAAGCTGGGCGTCGAGGGGCTCGACCGGCAGCGCGATTTCTCTTTCCGGGTGTTCGAGGCGGAAGACGGCGTGCTCGTAGAGGACGACGCCGGCCTGTCACAGTTCAATGCCAAGGACCAGCGCGGCAATGCCTTCGTCAAATGGTCGAAAGACTTCAATGACGACGTGACCCTCGAACTCGGCGGGCGCGGCGAATTCACGAGCCTCGACGTCGATGCCACCGTATCCGAGGCGCTTGCCGAGGCGGCGGACGAGCTCGCGACGATCGGGATCATCATCGACGGCAACCAGGTCGAGTCCTCAGAGGATACGTTCGAGTTCAATCCGGCCGTGCATCTGCGCTGGGACATCACCGAGAAGACGCTCATGCGGTTGAGCGTCGCGCGCACGGTCCGCAGGCCGAACTTCGACCAGCTGAATCCGACGCTGCTCATCGACGATGAGGAGAGCATCCTTGGCAATCCGACGCTCGACCAGGAAACGGCGCTTGGCTTCGACGGCGGATTCGACATCCAGCTCGGCGGCGAGGACGCGATCTTCGGCTTCAATGCCTTCTATCGCGACGTCAGCGACAAGATCGAGCTGGACGGCGTGCCGGACGGTGTCAACGAGGTGTTCCAGGAGTTCGTCGACGAGGACATCGAGGCGACGGTCTGGGTCAACAACCCGAACTCCGGCGAAATCTGGGGCCTCGAATTCGACCTGAGCACGCCGCTCGCCTTCATTGACCCGAACTTCCACGTGTTCGCGAACTACACCTGGATCGATTCCGAGATCCGCGATGCGAACGTCAACTTCCCGGTCGACCGGCCGTTCTCGCTCCAGCCCGACTACATCTATAACGTCGGCTTCGACCACCTGATCCCGAGCATCGGCTTCACCTGGGGCGCGAGCTACCAGCAGCTGGGCCCAGCGCAGGAATGGGTGAACGTCAGCGCCGAGGCGAAGGAGGTCACCGACGTCGAGTACGGCGGCAACCTCGAATTCTTTGTCGAAAAGAAGATTGCCGACCGCTACGTCGTGCGCTTTGCCGCGCAGAACCTGCTCGACAGCGACAAGGACGAGATCCAGCGTGTCTACGAGTCGGTTGACCAGTTGAACGCCGGCACGCCGGTCGCGAGGGTGCACCAGAACGAGGAATCGGATCCCTCGTACATCCTGACGTTCCGCGGAACGTTCTAGCATTCACTCAACGGTCGCGGCGCCCCGGGGGCGTCGCGACCCTTTCGCGCGGCGTGGCGGCGCCAATGCCGCCACCAGGGCGTGGTTCCGGTAAGCTGCCCCGCGGAATGCGCCTACCAGCCCAAATGCACAAGGCCCGCAACCAGCGGGTGCGGAAGCGTGCCGCCGACATCGAGAATCGGCAGCCTTTCGAGCGCATGCCGCTGTGGTTGCGTGTCCTGTCGTCGTTGCCGCTGCCGCTGTGGTACGGATTCGCCCGATTCCTCGCGTGGACGCTCGAATACGTGATCCGGCATCGCCACGCGGTCATCAATATGCAGCTCGCGGCCTGCTTTCCCGACCGCGATGCGGCGTGGGTCAAGGCGACCCGCCGTGCGTTCTTCAGGGGATTTGCCGACGTCGCAGTCGAAGTCATCAAGGCTGCGACGATGAAACCCGAAGAGATTGACCGCCGCGTGACCTTCGGGGGCGCGGAGGGGCCCCGCGCGGCGCTCGAAGCGGATCAATCGATCATCATCGTGACTTCCCACAACTGCAACTGGGAGTGGGCGCTGCTCAAGCTCAGCATGGCCTTCGGTCACGCGGTGCATGCGACCTACAAGCCTCTGACGGGACGCTTCGGCGATCGCCTGATGCTCACCATCCGCTCGCGCTTCGGCGCCGAGATGATCACGGCCCGGCGGCTCCTGATGCGCGTGCTGCGTTACCGCGGACCCTCTCGAATCGTCGCAATGGTCACTGACCAGGCCCCGACCTCGTCGGCGGTGCGTTACTTCACGCAGTTCATGGGTCTCGACACGGCTTTTTTCATCGGTCCGGAGGCCATTGCACGTGCCGCACGCCTGCCGGTCTGGTACCTGGCAATGCGCCGCGAATCCCGCGGCCACTACCGGATCAATTTCGTGCCGCTGGCTGGCGCGGGCGAGGAACTCGCGCCGGGCGCATTGATCGAGCGATACGCGGCTGAAGTCGAGTCGCTGACCCGGGAGTGTCCGCCCGACTGGCTGTGGAATTACCGGCGCTGGAAGGTTCAGCGCGATGCCGATGGAAACCCGACAGTCGTGAAGTCCGGCGAGATAATGCGGCCAAGCTAGGCGGAGGATTATAGCAAATACATATGCTTAGCTTGCATTCCTAAACGGTTCTGACAAAATGCGCCGCAACTGGCGATCTTGCCGCATGTTCTGTTTCGTTAACTGGTTCCTTCGGTGGCTTACACCGTCGCTGACAGACTGCCTTGAAAACTAGGGGGGAACCCATCGGGGTGCCGACGGTGCAAGGCGAATCGCTTCCTGAGTTCACGGCGTCCGACGTCCTGTCGTCGAAGCTGTGGCAACCGCGGCCGGACCGGCCGCCGCTTGGCATCGACCTTGCCTGCACCAAGATCGCGGTTGATTTCCAGAACATCACCGCCGGCAATGCCGATGCGGTGATCCGCCAGAGCCTCGACATCCTCCGCGAGGCAACCGAAACCGACGCGGTATTCCTCGCGCTGCTCGACGGCCACGGCGAGCGCATCGACTCGATCGCAACCGCCAAGGGCCCGTTCTCGCAGTGCCGGCCCGAAGTGCTGAAGGGCGAGGCGCTCGAGGCCCTGCCCTGGATCCGTTCGAGGCTCGAGCATGTGCGCATCCTCGAGATCCGGGACACCGTCAATGGGCGGGCTGAACAGTCGGGCGACGCGGCACGGCTTGCGGGCCTCGACATCCGTTCGCTGCTGCTGATCGCATTCGCGGTGCAGGGGACAGTGCGGGGCTTTCTCGCGTTCGCCTCGTCGACGCCGCGCGACGGCTGGGACGTCAACTTGCACCTGCTGCTCAAGCTCGTCGGCACGAGCCTCGCCTGCGGCCTCGAGAAAGTCTCGCTCGCGGACCGGCTCGCCGACATGCAGGAGCGCCAGGACATGGCGCTGCCCTGCGCCAACGACGGCCTCTGGGACTACGACGCGCAGACGAACCACACCTGGTTCTCGCCGCGCTGGAAGGGCATGCTCGGCTTCGCCGAGAACGACATCATCACCTCGCCGGACTGGCACCGCATGGTGCATCCGGAGGACCTGGCCCGCGTTTCCGCCTCGATGCGCGACCACATCGCCGGAAAGACGCCGATGTTCGAGAGCGTGCACCGCCTCAAGCACACCGATGGGGAATGGCGATGGGTCATCGGGCGCGCCTGCGCGCGTGTCGACGACCAGGGGCGGCTGCGCCGGCTGATCGGCGTCGAACTCGACATCACGGAGCGCAAGCTCTACGAGGAAGCGCTGTTCCGCGAGAAGGAAAGCGCGCAGATCACGCTGCAGTCGATCGGTGACGGCGTGATCACCTGCGACGCGCATGGCCGTGTCGAATACCTGAACCCGGTGGCCGAGGAGCTGACGGGCTGGCGTCTGGAGGACAGCCTCGGGCGCACGATCGACGAGATCTTCCGGGCCTTCCACGAGGAGACCTGCGAGCCGCTCGAGAATCCGCTGGCGGTCGCCGTGCGTCGGATCCGCTCGATCAAGTCGGTGCGGCCGATGCTGCTGATCCGCAAGGACGGCAACGAGCTCTATATCGAGAGCACCGCCTCGCCGATCCGCGACGGCAGCGGCACGGTGACCGGCGGCGTGCTCGTGTTCCACGACGTCTCCGAGTCGCGCGAACTCAACCGGCGGCTCTCGTACCACGCGAGCCACGACGTGCTCACCGGGCTCGTCAACCGGCGCGAGTTCGAGACTCGTCTCGAGCGCGCGCTGAAGAGCGCCAAGGCGCGGGAGACCTCCTACGCGCTCTGCTACATCGACCTCGACCAGTTCAAGATCGTCAACGACACCTGCGGGCACAGCGCCGGCGACGCGCTCCTCGGACAGGTCGGGGCCTTGCTGAAATCCAAGGTGCGCTGGCGCGATACGCTCGCGCGGCTCGGCGGCGACGAGTTCGGCGTGCTGCTCGAGAGCTGCTCGCTGGAAGAGGCGCTCCGCACCGCCGAATCGCTCCGCGAGGCGATCCGCAATTTCCGCTACACCTGGGAAGACCGCACGTTCCGGCTCGGCGCGTCGATCGGCGTCGTGCCGATCACCGCGGAGAACGAGGACGTCGCCTCGGTGCTGTCCGCCGCGGATTCCGCCTGCGGCGCCGCCAAGGAGAGCGGGCGCAACCGGGTGCACTGCTTCGAGGAAAACGACATCGACCTCATGCGGCGTCGCCGCGAGATGCAATGGGCGGCCCGCATCAACAATGCGCTCGAGGAATCCCGGTTTGAGCTGTTCCGCATGACGATCCTGCCGCTGCAGGTCGAGGACGCGGGCGAGCATTTCGAGCTGCTGCTCCGGATGCGGGACGAGAGCGGCAAGATCGTCGCACCGGACCAGTTCATCGCGGCGGCGGAGCGCTACGGCATCACGCCGTCGATCGACCGCTGGGTGATCGACAGCGCATTCCGGTGGCTGGTCTCCGAGGCCGACGAGCGCCGACGGCTGACGATGTGCTCGATCAACCTGTCGGGCCAGAGCCTCGGCGACGACAAGTTCCTGCCCTACGTGATCGAACAGTTCCACCGGAGCGGCATCGACGGAAGCAAGATCTGCTTCGAGATCACGGAAACGGCGGCGATCGCGAATTTCTCGCAGGCCAGCCGCTTCATTCAGGCACTCAAGGAACTGGGC
The DNA here is from genome assembly GCA_963775415.1 of uncultured Gammaproteobacteria bacterium. Classification (GTDB taxonomy): domain Bacteria; phylum Pseudomonadota; class Gammaproteobacteria; order Steroidobacterales; family Steroidobacteraceae; genus SCUD01. The sequence goes on along the minus strand of CAVZIO010000002.1, from coordinate 47,382 downwards.
TGCAAGTTCGCGCTCGACGACTTCGGCACCGGCCTGTCGTCGTTCGGCTACCTGAAGCACTTCCCGGTCGATTTCCTGAAGATCGACGGCAGCTTCGTGAAGGGCGTGCTGCACGACCCGATCGATCGCGAGATGGTGCGCTCGATCAACGAGATCGGCCACCTGACCGGCAAGCAGACGATCGCGGAATGGGCGGAGAACGCCGAGATCATCGAGGTGCTGCGCGGCCTCGGCGTGGACTACGCGCAGGGCTACGGCGTGTCGCAGCCACAGAAAGTCCAGAGAGCCGCAATCGCTTGACCGCAGCCGGCGCCTTCGCCGTCTACGACCTTCGCCGTCTACGTGGTGGCAACCCAGGCTAGCCGCAGAGCCGTCGCGGGTCGTAGTGGATCAATTCGCAGCAACCAGAGACACTAGCGATCGAATGCGCATTGGAATCATGCTCCGCCACCTGCCGCAGCATCCGGGCGGGGTCGTTGTCTACACGAAAGAACTGTTGTCGGAGCTTTTTCGGATCGGCACCGGGCACGAGTTTGTCCTGTTCTATCAACGGCAACCCTCGCCGGGCGTCCTTTCGACGACTGACGCGGTTCGTCAAGTCGTGCTGCCGGTACCGTCCCGGTTGCTCTGGGACCAGGTGGCCGTGCCGGTCGCGGCTCGGCGGGAGGGTATCGACGTCCTGTTCAATCCGAAGTTCTCGATACCAATCGCCGCCGGCTGCCCGACAGCTTGGGTCTGCCACGGCCTCGACTGGTACGTGATGCCGTGGGCGTCTCGCCGGGTAGATCGCTTGAGTCACCGATTCCTCGTGCCGCAGTACGCGCGCAAGGCGGATGCCATCATCGCGGTGTCCGAAACGGTGCGCGACCACGCGCTGCAGTATCTGGACCTTCGACCGGAGAAGCTCCACGTCGTCTATTCCGGCGCGCACGACCGGTTTCGAATTCCAGCGACGCTGGAAGCGCGCCGCACGCTCCAAAAGCGATTGAACTTGCCGGATCGGTTCGGCCTCTACGTGGGCGCCTTGTACCCGCCGAAGAATTTCACACGGCTTATTCAAGCCTACGCGGCGGTCGGCCCAAGCCGCGGGTACCACCTGGTCGTTGCGGGAGGCACCGACAGGTTTCTTGCGGCGCATGAAGTTCAACTCGGTCGAAAGCTCGGGTTGCGGGATTGGGTACACGAAGTTGGATGGCTTTCGCACGAGGAACTACCGACTCTGTACTCGCTTGCGACGGGACTATTAATGCCCTCGCTCTACGAGGCCTGTCCGCTACCCATCATCGAGGCGATGGCCGTGGGCTGCCCAATTGTGACGTCCAACCGCTATGGCACGGCGGAACTCGCGGGGAGCGCAGCCGTGGTGATCGATCCCGAAAGTCTCGAGTCCATCGCAAGTGGCATCGCCCGATTGCTGGATGACGTTCAACTGCAAAAGGACCTGGCCGCCAGCGGCCGTGCTCGAGCCGCCTCGATGACCTGGGAAAACACCGCACGCAAGACGTTGACCGTCCTCGAGTCGCTGCGTTAAGGGAAACCATTGAGATGGCTGGCATTGCCGTGATCGTGTACACACTGCTCGATCAACTAAACAAGGTTCAGGCAACCCCGTCTTCGCCGGGGGTCGCGGACTGCGTTAGGCTTGTGGATCCCGACGTGCCGCGCGACCGAGGCCACGCGGACCGTATGTCCTGAATTAGGCCGCCGAGTGCTCCGCTCCCTGCTCAAGTCCGTGCTGCGTCCCTTCCGTCCGGGAATCGAGGTCGCTCGCCGCGGAATACTTGGCTTGCCGGCCGTCGGTGCAGTGGACTTCGGCGACCTGCGCCGGACGGCGCCGATCAGCCGGAAATTCGGGGTGGACCGCGGCCTGCCGGTGGATCGCTTCTACATCGAACGCTTCCTCGCGGCGGAGGGGGACTCGATCCGGGGCCAGGTCCTCGAAATCGGCGAGGACTCCTACACGCGGCGATTCGGCGGGCAGCGTGTGACGGGCAAAGACGTGCTGCATGTCAACGGTGACAACCCAGCCGCGACGATCGTCGCGGACCTCGCAGATGCGCCGCAGATTCCGGACCAACGCTTCGACTCGATCGTTCTGACCCAGACGTTGCAGCTGATCTTCGACCCGCCGGCCGCGCTGCGGACGCTGCACCGAATCCTGAAGCCGGGTGGAGCGCTGCTGGTGACGGTGCCCGGTATTTCGCCGGTCGCCACGCGCAGCGTCTGGGGTCCGACGTGGTACTGGTCGTTTACTGAGGTCAGCCTGCGCCGCCTGCTTGCGGCAACGTTCGGGGCTCGCGACTGCCGGCTCGAGACTCACGGCAACGTGCTGGCGGCCGTCGCGTTCCTCGAGGGTCTTGCGGCCGAGGACGTTACGCCGGACGAATTGTCGAGTCCCCGACCCGGACTACCCGGTCATCATCACCGCGCTGGCACGCAAGACTGCATGATCACGACTCGTGCCAGGGGTGAAGCGGTGCGCGTTGCGAAATGGGTGTTGCGTCCGTGGCGTCGGCGCACTCGAGCCCACGCGCTAATACTGCTCTTTCATCGAGTCGCCCATGCTCGCAGCGATCCCTGGAAGTTGTGCGTCTCGCCCGTGAATTTTCGCAAGCAACTCGAGGTGCTGGGGCGGTATTGCGAGTTCGTGCCCCTGACCGAACTGCCGGGTCGACTGGAGGCGGCCCGCCCGGCGCTCCGCACGCCGGTCGCCATCACTTTCGACGACGGTTATGTGGACAACCTGCGCTATGCCCTGCCTGCACTAAAGGAGGTCGGGGCGCCGGCCACGGTATTCCTGGCGACGGACTGGATCGGGCGGACCGGTAGCTTCTGGTGGGATCGTCTGTCGGCGACGGTGCTCGAGTCGCCACGATTGCCGACGGCGATCGACCTGGAGATCGGGACCGCCGGGTTCAGTTGGCGCGCTGGCCAGCTGCATTTCACGGGAGACAGGCAGCGAACGCGGCTGCATCAGGCGCTGTGGCAGTTCTGCCAGTCGCTGTCCGACGACGGGCGCGACTTGGCGCTGGCGCGCCTCGACGAGATTTTCGGCGTCGTGTCCACGGGCGATCCGGATGCGCGGCCGATGCGACCGGATGAGGTTCGCGAGCTGCACGGGTCGGGCCTCGTGTGCATCGGCGCACATGCGCAATCGCATCGGCCATTCCCGGTGCTTTCGGAGGCCGAGCAGTCCGCCGAGATCTCCGGCTCGCGGGACGCCTGCCGTGCCTTGACCGGCGTGGCTCCTGAGTGTTTCGCGTATCCTCACGGCGAAGTGGCGCCACGCTCGCCGCAACTCGTGGAGCGCGCCGGATTCACGCTGGCGTGCTCAACCGTCGAGGAACTGGCCTGGCCGGACCGCGACCGCTACCAGTTGCCGAGGGTATCCGTCCGCGACACGGATGCCGGGCGCTTCGAGAACTGGCTCACGAGTACATGGTTGCTTTGACGTCCCAGCAGGCGGGGCAGTGCGCGGTCGCCGTCTCCGTGATCATGATCTTCAGGGACGCGGGCGACTTCATCGCCGAGGCAGTCGAAAGCGTCCGCGCCCAGACCTGCACCGATTGGGAGTTGCTGCTGGTCGACGACGGGTCCACCGACGCCAGTGCCGGCATCGCGGCCCAATATGCGCTGCGATGGCCGGACACGATCCGCTTGCTTCGCCACCCCGGAGGCGAGAATCGCGGCATGAGCGCATCGCGAAATCTCGGACTCGGCGCCGCCCGCGGTCGGTATATCGCTTTCCTGGACGCGGACGATGCCTACCTTCCGGACCGGCTGCGGCGGCATGTCGAGATTCTCGATCGCATGGCCGACATCGACATGGTGCAGAGCGAGCTGGTGCACTGGTACAGCGGGCAGCCGCGCACCTCGCGCCTGATAAATGACTATGTCCGGCCGTTCCTGCGCCCGGACGACCACCTGCTTGAGCCGCCGGACGGCCTGTTGCTCGCGTTGGCCGTGCCTCTCTACAGCGCCGGCATCTGCAACATCACCGTGCGCCGGGACAAGTTGCTCGGCCTCGGAGGTTTCGAGCCGGCGTTTCGCGCGGCGTTCGAGGACCAGGTGGTCCTGGCCAAGCTCTATCTGCACGGGACGACGTACGTGTTGCAGGCGTATCTTGCACACTACAGGCGCCATCCGGGGTCGTGGACGCGACGGGCCAAGGAACATGCCGCCGTCGCCGCGTCGGCCGACTCGGCGCGGCGGGCCTATCATGCATGGCTCGTGAACTACGTGGACCGGTGCGTCGTGCGGGACGTCGTTCTCGAGGAATTGCTGCAACCCTTGCGCGCGCAAGTGGGCGCAAAGCACCGCGCGATCGAGGCGACGCAGCGCGCGGCGCTGACGGATCGCCTGAAGCGAATTGCGCTGCGCGTTCTGCCGCGGGGCGTGCTTCGGACCGCACGGCGCTGGAATTACGCACGCGAGTTTCACGAGGCGCGCGTGCAGTATGCCGGGCTGTGCGAGCGGCTTCGCCTCGCGGGCCGCATCGACGCGCGCGGCCTCGTCGGTCGTCAGGTGCCGGTGCCCACCGACGGCGGTCCGCTCGTCTCGGTCGTCATGATTTTCCGCGATGCAGAGCGCTTCATGGACGAAGCCCTCCAGAGCCTGCTCGCGCAAACCTTCACTGACTGGGAATTGTTGCTGGTGGACGACGGCTCGAGCGATGGTAGTTCGGCGCTGGCGCGGCGCCACGCGGCCGCGTACCCTGGCCGGATTCGCTACCTCGAGCACCCGGGGCGTGCTCACCGGGGCACGGGTCCGTCGCGCAACCTCGGGCTCGAGTCCGCCACGGGCGCGTACGCGAGTTTCCTCGACGCCGACGACGTCTACTTTCCCGAGCGGCTGGCAAGGCACGTGGCGGCATTTGGCCGTCATCCGCGCGCGCGCCTCGTGATCTCGCGCGAAATCTACTGGAGCCAGTGGTCTGCGCGCGAGCGCGACCAGCCGACCGGAACGGACAAAATCGTCGGCCCGCTGGCACGGTACGATGAGCCGATCGAGCCGCCGATGCTGTTGCGGACGGCCCTCAGGCGAAGGGGCGCTGCGATGCCCGGGATGTGCAGCGTGACGTTCGACCGACGACTGGCGCTCGATCTCGGGGCGATTCCGGAGCATTTCACCAGCCAATACGAGGACCAGGCGCTGATCGCCAAGCTCATGCTGGCCGCGGTGGCCGTCGTACTGGAGGAGCCGCTGGTGAAGTATCGCCAGCACCCGGCCTCGCTTACACACCGGCTCGCACGAATGGGCGAGTATCGTCCGGGCCGGCCGCATGCAGCGCTGTTCGATTACCTGCGGTGGCTACGCGATTACGCGGCCGAATGCGCGCCGCAGTTTCCGGGACTCGACCCGATCCTGCGCCGCCGGCTGTGGCCGACCCGTCATCCTGCGCTCAGTACAGCGTTCGAGTCCGCGCGCTCGGCGTACCGTGCGATGCGCGGCAGGACGTGGACATGAGCGTTAACCAGCCTCAGCATGACGTGTCGGCTGCGTCGCCGCGCGTCTCCGTGGTCATGGTGTTTCACGATGTTCGCCGCTACCTCGGCGAGGCGGTCGCCAGCGTCCGGGCGCAGTCCTTCCCGGACTGGGAGCTGTTGCTGGTCGACGACGGCTCGGGCGACGGATCGCGCGAGATCGCAGAGACGCTGGCGGCGGCCGACACCGGAAGGATCCGGGTGGTGCAACACGCCGGCCGCCGCAATCTGGGCACGGGTGCGTCGCGCAGGCTCGGTGTGTCCTGTGCACGGGGCGAGTTCCTGGCCTTTCTCGACGCCGACGATGTCTACCTGCCCGATCGTCTCGCGCGCCACATAGAGGAACTCGACCGCTACCCGGAGGTGGCCCTGGTCCAGAGCCGCGTCGAATACTGGCATAGCTGGCCAACAAACGAAGCCGGGGTGCAGGAGGATCGCCCGGAGCCCGAGCTGCCGCTGCCGACAAGCCGGCCGATCGGGCCACCGCACCTGCTGGTGCTGCTGCTCCGCTCGAGGGGCTATACCGTGCCGGCCGTCTGCAGCTTGACCATCCGGACCCGCGAGGTGCGGCGCGTTGGCGGGTTCGAGGCGTCGTTCAGGACCGTGTACGAAGACCAGGTGCTGCTGGCGAAGCTGTACCTGCAGTGCAGCACGCTGGTGATCGACGAGGTGCTTGCGCGCTACCGTCAGCATCCCGGGTCTGTCGTGCACCGGCTCGAGCGCGAAGGGATCTACGTTCCCGGCTGGCCGAATCCGGCCGAGCGCGCATTCCTCGACTGGCTGCAACATTACATCGATGCGACAACTTGCGACTTCCTGCCGCTCCGCGACGCGCTGCGGGCAGCGCGACGGCCCTACGCTCACCCCTGGGCCTGGCGACTGGCGCACTTGCCGGCGCTGTCGTTGCGCGCCGCGCGCCGGATTGCGCAACGAATGCTGCCGTCGGCACTGCTGGCTCCGATCCTCGACCTGCGGCGGCGCCAGAAGGAGCGGGCGGCGGCGCGGCGCGCCTGCGTGGAGGGGAGGCGCCTCGAGCGCAGTCTGAACGCGCGGCAGTCGCGCGAGGGCCGGACATGAAGGACTCGGCTTTGCGTTCCCTGCTGAGGTTCTCCCGCGGCAGCACATGGGCGGTGCCTGCGTTGGTGGTGCTCGGGCTGGTCGGATCGCTCTTGGAAGGCGTGGGCATCGGACTCATGATCCCGTTGCTGGACGTCATGATCGGGGCCGGCGGATCCGGGGCTGCAGGAGTGTTCGACCGGTGGATGCAGGCGTGGGCGGGACAGATTGCGGCCGACTCCAGGGTTGTCGTGTTGTGCGCCGCGATCCTTCTTCTGATCCTCGTCAAGACGATCGTGATGGTGGCGAATGCGATGCTGGGTGCTCGCCTCACCGCGACGGTCACGCACGATCTGCGGGTGCAGCTGTCACGGCGCCTGCTCGGCGTCGGCTACCTGTATTTTGTGCGGTACGACCAGGGTCGCCTCATGAGCGTGCTCGAAGCTCAGACCTACCGCACCGGCGAGGCCATGACGCTGCTGGTGCAGTTACTGGGCGCCGCTTGCGCGGTGGTCGTTTTCGTCGCACTGCTGTTGCTGTTGTCGTGGCAGCTGACCCTGCTGGTGGTCCTGGTCGCGATCCCGGTATCGCTGCTGATGATACGGGTGACGCGTCGGGCATCGGTGGTCGGAGCGGCGTTGGTCGAATCGTACGCGACGCTGGCCGGTCGCCTGGTGGAACTGCTGACGGCCATGCGCACCATCCGAGTCTTTGGGCGTGAAGCGACCGAGGGTGATCGAGTCGAGGCGGCCTCCGACGCGGCCCGCCAGCTGTCGGCGCGGTCAGAAGCCCTGACGCAGAGCATCCAGCCCATGGCGGAACTGCTGTACACGCCAGTGTTCCTCGCGGTGCTGTTGTACGGCTGGACTACGCAGTTGCCGATGACCAGCCTGCTGACGTTCCTGCTGCTGGCGTTCCGTCTGCCACCGCACCTCAAGCGACTGGACTACGCGCGAGTCTCGCTTGGCACCTACGCGGCGGGCATCGCCGAAGTCGAGCAGATACTGCGAAGCCCCGACCCGGCCACCCTGCGCTCCGGCCAGGTCGAATTCCAGGCACTGCACGAAGGCATTGTTTTCGAGGCGGTCACGTTCCGCCATGCGGAGGGCGGGGCGCCCGCCCTCGAATCCGTCACGTTCTCCATCCCGCGGCATCGCGTGGTGGCAATCGTGGGTCGATCCGGTTCGGGCAAGTCCACGATACTGAACCTCCTGTGCCGGCTCTACGACCCGACGTCCGGGCGCATCCTCGTCGATGGTCGTGCCCTGCCTGAATACGATCTCGGCTCCTGGCGCAGGAGAATCGCCATCGCGGGTCAGGACGTGGAAGTCCTGAGCGGAACGATCCGGGAGAGCATTGAATACGGCACCGGGACGCTGAGCGAGGCGGAGCTGCGGCATTACGCCGGTGCGGCACACGCGGATGAGTTCATCAACTCGATGCCCGAGGGTTACGACACCGATATCCTCGCGCGCGGGGCACGCCTTTCCGGTGGACAGCGGCAGCGCATCGCACTGGCCCGCGCGCTGGCGCGTCGACCCGAACTCCTGATCCTCGACGAAGCGACGAATGCCCTCGACTCTCAGTCCGAAGCGGCCATTCGCGAGACCATTGAAGGCCTTGCGGGGAAGTGCACGATAGTGATCGTCGCCCACCGCCTGGAGTTGGTGGGCCGTGCAGATCACGTCGTCGTACTGGCCAACGGGCGCGTGGTCGACCAGGGTCCGCCGAAAGAGCTGCTGACACGGGAGGGGGTGCTGTAAGAGTTCGTGTCGAGGACGCACGGGAGCGGCATCGACGGCAGCTTAGTCAAGGGCGTGCTGCACGACCCGATCGACCGCGAAATGGTTCGCTCGATCAAAGAGATCATCGAGGCGCTGCGCAGGCTTGGCGTGGACTACGCGCAGGGACACGGCGTTTCGCAGCAGCAGAGGGTGCAGCGACCGATCTTCCGCATCGACCGCATAGTATCCTGCGCTCCCAACGAGGAAAAAAGCAATGGCTGACTCCATCGACCGTCGCGAGTTCATGACTGCGGCAGCCCTCGCAGGCGCCGGTGCAATGGTATTTGGGTGCGCACAGCGCCGCGGCAGCCGCCGAGCGCTACCCGGCGATCCGCAAGGCCGCGGAAGCCGGTCGTGATGCCGCCATCAAGCGCATCCAGGACTGGATCGCGTTGCCCTCCATCGCGGCCGAGAACCTCAACATGAAGGAAGGCGCCGAATACATGGCGACTCTCGCGCGCGACGCGGGCTTCGACACAGCGACGATCGTGCCCACCGACGGCCATCCCGGCGTGTTCGCCACGATGGACAACGGCGCGAGGCGCACGCTCGCGCTGTACTTCATGTACGACGTCAAGCAGTTCGATCCGGCGGAATGGTCTTCGCCGCCGCTCGAAGGGCGCATCGTCGACAAGCCCGGATTCGGCCGCGCCATCGTGGGTCGCGGCGCCGTCAACCAGAAAGGTCCGGAGGCCACGCTGCTCGCTGCGCTGCATGCGATGCGCGCCGCGAAGGTGAAGCCGCCGGTGAATCTCGTGCTGGTCGCCGAGGGCGAGGAAGAAATCGGCTCGCCGAACTTTCACCAGATCGTGCAGCGCCCCGACGTCCTCGCCGCGCTCGAAGAAGGCCGAGGGCATCTTCATTCCCGCCGAGCTGGCAGGACAATAACGGCAGCGTCTCCGTCAACCTCGGCTCCAAAGGCATCGTCGAGCTGGAGCTGGTCGCGAGCGGCGCAAAGTGGGGTCGCGGGCCCAAGGGCGACATCCACTCCAGCCAGAAGGCGACGGTCGATTCGCCGGTCTGGCGCCTCGTGCAGGCGCTGAATTCGCTGGTGACGCCGGACGGCAATACGCCGGTGATCGACGGCTGGTTCGAGAACGTGCGCGCCGCTCACGGCGCGCGAGAAGGAGTTGATCGCCGAGGTCGCGCGCAGCAGCGATGAACAGGCGCAGAAGAAGCTGCTCGGCGTGAGCCACTGGATCGACGACCTGGCCTACCAGCAGGCGCTCGAACGACTCGCCTCGCAGCCGACGGTGAACATCGAAGGTCTCGTCGCCGGCTACACCGGCCCCGGCGGCAAGACGATCCTGCCCGGCCGCGCAGTGGCGAAGCTCGACCTGCGCCTGGTGCCGAACCAGACGCGCAAGGAAGCGGTGAGCAAACTGCGCGCGCACCTCGACAAGCGCGGCTTCCCCGATGTCGAGCTGAACGTCACCGGCGGTTACGATCCGACCGAAACCGCCGAGGACAGCCGCATCATTCGCGCGCAGCTCGCGACGTACCAGCGCGCGGGCGTCAAGGCGACGCTCAATCCGCGGCTGGCCGGCTCATGGCCGGGCGCCGTTTCACCGCGCCGCCGGTGTCGCTGCCCGCCGGCCATTTCGGACTCGGTCACGGCGCCGGCGCGCATGCGCCCGATGAGTATTACGTGGTGGAGTCGACCAATCCGAAGGTCGCGGGCATCACCGATGCGCGTCATGGGATACGTCGACATGTTCCATCAGATCGCGCAGGTGAAGTGAGTCACTTGCCAGCGACATGACGCGTCGGCCCGCGGCGGCGGTGACTTAGACAATGGCCGCGCTCAGCCACCCGTGCACGGCGTCGGCACAGCGCGGCCGAGGCCCCACGACAGCCGGCCCTGCACGATGGTCAGTGTCTGCCGGCCGTTCGAGAAGGTCGTGCCGTCCGAACCCATCGAGGGCAGGTCGACGGCCGCCTCGCCATTGGCCGAGACCGAAGCGCTTTCGCCCATGAGCCGGACCGCGAGGCGCGTGCCGTCCTCACAGACATAGTCGCTCACGGGATAAGGATTGCCAGCGCCCACGGAGGCGTCGGGCGCCGGCTCGGGCGTGGGCTCTGGCATGGGCTCGGGTGTGGGCTGATTGCAGCCGGAAAGCACAAGTGCTGCGGCTGCGACGATCGCGAAACGAGCAACCATGAATTCACTCCTTTGAATCGGCAGCGTCCTGTCACCAGACTAGCGCACAAGTTGCGCCGGACAAAACGGAATCCTGGGGCGCCGGATCACTTCGCCAGCCCTGTGCCCGCGTCGTCGGCAACGCAAATTTAATGTTTTCGCTGACGGACGCTATACGGATCATTCTTCACGATCCGCTACGTCGGTGGCGCGCTGCTGCAGGTCGACGGCAAGCCGTCGAGCCTTTCCGGCGCGTGGGACTTCAAGCCGCAGCCAGACTAGAACGGCATTCCGTGCGTGGCGCCCGCCATGCACAGCAGCATCGGGATCGAGAGGACGTAGTTGATGCGCGAGGCGAAAAGCGCCGTCTTGCGTGCCGCCGCCTATCATTGCTCGTCCCCTCAGGACGAATACCCTCGAGGAAGCCGGGCAGCGGGGACCGCCTGCCGCGCCCACCGCCGGAATCTCGATCATCAGGTCGTCTGCAAGGCCGTCGCCGTTGGCGTCCGTCACTCTGGACGAGTCGCCCGGTGGCCGTTCGGCACGAAGATCTGCGGGTGATCGAACGGCGCGCGGCGGAAGAGCGACGCGCTCGTCGGTCAGCGCCTCCATGAACGCCACCATGGCGTCGATCTCGTCGGGGTCAGCGCCGGCACGCCCAGCGGTTCGATCGGCGTGCCGTCGAGCTCCGTCATCGGCGCGATGTTGCCGCCGCGGCTGTAGAGCTCGACCACCTCGCGTAACGTGCGCGCGTCGCCGTTGTGGAAGTAGGGCGCGGTCAGCGCGACGTTGCGCAGCGAAGGAATCTTGAATGCGCCCTGGACGCCGAAGCCCTTGGTCACGGCGGCGCCGTCGAAGGTGGCGGGCAGCGCGCCGGGGAACAGCCGGTGGGTGAAGAGAGCGGTCCGAACGCGTCGCTCGCGCCGACGCCGAGGTCGTCGTCGGTCGGGCCGCACGCCGATGTTGTTGAAGCCCTTGTCGATGATGTTGCCGTCGCGATTGCGGACCGGCCGTTGATGGCCGCGGCGATCCGGCGGACCGAGGCATCGGTCAGCTCGTCCTGCTCGTGGCAGTTCGAGCAGCGGAGATTCGTCGGGCCGCGCGTGCGATCGTTGAACAGGTGTGCGCCGAAGAGCGCGAGGCGGCTGATGTGGCTCGGGTTCGAGTTGGTCCACGGGTTCAAGGCCGGGATCGGTGGCGGCCGGGTGCTCGCGACGGAAGCGGTCCCACGGCGTGTCGTCGGAGACGAGCGTGGCCTCGTAGAGCTGCACCGCGATGCCGAAGAAGAGCGAGAAGTTGTACTGGATCAGGGTGTACTCGTTCTCGCGCAGTCGCTGGTCCTCGCACTCGCCGTCGTTCTTCGCAACCAGGGTCTTCGTGCCGTCCGGCGTTCACGCGGATCAGCTTGCTTCGACTTCCACCACTGCTCGTGGAAGGCCGCCTTGATCATCGGGTCGTAGGTGTTGAAGGCGAGGCCTGGCGCGGCCAGCGGCTCAACGGGCCAAGGACGCTGTCGGTCGGCGATGACCTTCTGCTTTGCCAGCGGGCGCACGTTGCGCGAGCCTGCTTGCCCTGCTTGCGCTTGCCCATGGCCAGCTCGCGGCCCACGTCCGATGGCGTGCGGCCCGGGGCGGCCATCTCGAGCGTCGCTCACGATGGGCGCCACGGCCTGCGACGCGAGGCTGGAGTTCACGCAGCTCGACGCGCACCTCGACCGGATTCGTGGGATCGTCGGCGCGGAAGACCTTGGCGCCGCGGATCGCGCTGGCCGAGGTGATTCACGCCGTTGAAGACGTTCTCGGCTCGCCCGTCCCAGAACTGCCGGTGGTTGAACACGGCGTTGATCACGGACGGCGTGTTGCGGGGCTCGACGCGGCGCGTGTTGACGCCGCCGACCTGAAAGCCCTGCGGGATCGTCGGCCTTCGCCGAGATGATGGACGCCCTGCGACGACACGGCATCGTTGCTGTCGGTCGCTGCATCGAGCCCCCGCGGATGCCCGGGTTGGCGAGGCGCGTGAGCGGAAAGTCGCCGGCCTGCGAGCTGGTAGTTCGGGCCGCTGCCCGTGCGTGTAAGCTGAGATCCGCCTCGGGCATGTGCTTGAGGCCCGGGCTGAGCTGGTTCTTCGAGCGCGGATCGGCGCCGGCGCGGAAGTGGCAGCTCGCGCAGGCCTGGAGCCGTCGCTGCCGACCTGCATGTCCCAGAAGAGCGCCTTGCCGAGCGCGCGCGCCATGCGGGATCCTTGACGAAGTCGCCGAGGTTCGACGGGCCCGGGCACGGCGATCGCCCGCAGGTCGCCGGGCAGGCTCGCGAGGTCGAGCGGCAGCGGTGGATTCGGGACGCGCGGGATCGTGGTATCGGCCGTGGTCTGCGCTGCTGCGAACACGCTGGCCACGGCCACGGAAGCGGCAATGCGGCTGAATCCTGCGTATAGCCTGGGTTTCATGATGTGTTCATTCCCTAGCGTGTGAACTGGAGTGCGCGGTCCGATGAAACACGGTGCCGTCCGGATCGCGCTCGCCGAGGTCAAGGCGCAGGCCACGGCGAGGACCGCGGCCGTGAGCGTCGAAATGGTTGAGCGGATCATCGGCAACCCCCTGACCTTTATGTTCAATTGACTCTGCTCGCGCAGCGTCCGTACCCTGACAAACGACGAATCGGGCCGGAATCGATCATCGGGACCGAAAAAGTCCCAAGTCGCTGCAGATGAGTGACGAGCCGAGCAGCCCTCGGAAGTGACCCGATTGCTGGCCGCCTGGAGCCAGGGCGACCGCGCCGCGCTCGAAGAGCTGACCCGGCTCGTCTACGAGGAGCTTCGGCGCCTGGCCCATCGCTACATGGGGCGGCAGCCGGCCGGTCACACGCTGCAGACGACCGCGTTGGTGAACGAGGCCTACCTGCGCCTCGCGAACCAGGAGCAGCCCAGCTTCGCGAACCGCTCGCACTTCCTCGCCGTGGCCGCGACGGCGATGCGCCAGATCCTCGTCGATCATGCCAAGGCTTCCCTGCGGCAGAAGCGCGGCGGCGGCGCGAGCGACGTGGCACTCGACGAAGCGGCGCTGGTGCTCGCCCGAGCCGATGCGAGAGCTCGTCGACCTCAACGAGGCGCTGGAGAGACTCTCGGACGCTCGACTCGAGAAAGGCCCGGCGTCGTCGAGCTCAGCTACTTCGGCGGGCTCAAGCAGGACGAGATCGCCGAGGTGCTGAAGATCTCGACCGTGACCGTCCGGCGTGACTGGGTCTTTCCCCGGGCCTGGCTGTATTCCGAACTGCGCAACGCGGGCCCGCCAGGGTATTGACGAGGTCCCCGCCACCGATCGGCAGCGGATTGAACATAATGGTTGCGCGGCTACAAACGGTCGAGGAAATTTTCCATGCCGCGCTGGAGCTCGAGCCGCCCGAGGTCGCCGCATTCCTCGACGAGCAGTGCGCGGGTGACGCGGCACTGCGCCGCGAGGTCGAAGCACTGCTGGCTGCGCATCGAGAGGCGGGCGACTTCATCGAGGCCCCGGTCGTGACGCTCGACCCAGGCCTCTTCGAGGACGAGCCCGCCGACCGGCTGATCGGCCAGACATCGGCCACTACCAGATCACGAAACGGATCGGCAGCGGCGGGATGGGCGTCGTCTATCTCGCCCGGCGGGCCGACCAGCAATACGAGAAGCACGTCGCGATCAAGCTCATCAAGCGCGGCATGGACACCGATGCGGTGCTGCGTCACTTCCGCAACGAGCGACAGATCCTCGCGAGCTTCGATCACCCGAATATCGCGCGCCTGCTGGACGGCGACACCACGGAGAGCGGCCTGCCGTACTTCGTGATGGAGTACGTCGAAGGGCTCCCGATCGACGAGTACTGCGACGCGCAGGCGCTGTCGATCACCGAGCGGCTGCAACTCTTCCGCGAGGTGTGCGCCGCCGTCTCCTACGCGCACCGCCGTGCCGTCATCCATCGCGATCTCAAGCCGTCGAACATCCTCGTCAGCGCGGATGGCGTGCCGAAGCTGCTCGACTTCGGCATCGCCAAGTTCCTGCAGCCGGGCGACGGCGTGGAGCCGGCAGCCACGATGATCGGGCTGCGCGTGATGACGCCGGAGTACGCGAGCCCGGAGCAGATGCGCGGCGAAGCCGCTACGACGGTCAGCGACGTCTATTCGCTGGGCGTCGTGCTGTATCGGCTGCTGACCGGACGTCTGCCCTTCCGCGCGAGCGAGTCCCCCAGGGCATGGCACGTGCGCTCGGTGAGACGGAGCCGCAACGGCCGAGCACGGTCGTCACGCGCCGACGCCGAGCGCGCAGCGGACCGCGCTACGGGCGACTTCGCCTCCGGACAAGCGAGGGGAGCCCGGAGCGCCTGCGGCGGCGGCTGCGCGGCGATCTCGACAATATCGTGCTGATGGCGCTGCGCAGGGAACCGGAGCGGCGCTACCCGTCCGTCGAGCAGCTCTCCGAAGATATCCGGCGTCACCTGGCAACGCTGCCGGTGCTGGCGCGCCGGGACACGCTCGGCCTACCGCGGCGCAAAGTTCGTCCGGCGGAATGCCGGCAGCGACGGCCGCCGCGGTGCTCGTCTTGCTGAGCTTGCTCGGCGGGATCGTGGCTACGACCTGGCAGGCGCAGCGGGCCAGGACGCAGGAGGCAATCGCGAAGGCGGAGAAGGCGCGTGCGGAGCGGCGCTTCAACGACGTGCGGCAGCTGGCCCGCTCGGTCCTGTTCGACTATCACGACGCGATCAAGGACCTGCCCGGCGCGACGGCCGTGCGTGAGCGGCTGGTCAAGGACGGGCTCGCGTACCTCGACAGCCTCGCCGGCGAGGCGGGCGATGATCCGGAATTGCAGCGCGAGCTTGCCGCCGCGTACGAACGGGTCGGCGACGTGCGCGGGCAGGCGTACAGCTGCGAACCTTGGCGATCTGGCCGGGGCCATGGAGAGTTACCTGAAGGCGCTCCAGATTCGCGAAGCGCTGGTCGCTGCCAGTCCTCGGGACGTGCAGAGCCGCCGCGACCTGGCCCGCAGCTACGTCAGAGATCGGCAACCGTTGATCGAGACGAGCGAGGCCGCGCGCGGCACGGAGTATCTTCGCCAGGGCCTTGCGGTCTATCTCGAGCTCGCCGCCGAGCCAGCCGGCGGGCGCACAGATCCGCTACGACCTTGCAGCCGCGTACAATGATCTCGGGCTGGCGCTGGAGCATTGGGGCGATGCGTCCGGGGCGCTCGATAATCACCGCAAGGCGCTCGCGCTGCGCGAAGCGTCTCGTGGCGGCCGATCCCGGTAATCAGACGTACCGGCGCAATCTCGCGGTCACGCATATGAACCTCGGGCGGGCCCTGGTTCTGAGCGGCGACATCGAGGGCGGTCTCGAGAGCAATCAGCAAGGCGCTTGGCCTATGTACGGCATTGTTTGCCGAGAATCCCGAGCAATGCCGACTTCCGCCGCCTGCTCGCCATCAGCTTACCAGAACGACGGCGACTATCGCCTTCCTCATGACACCGCGCGGAGCGCTGGACAGCTTCCGCAAGAAGCTCGCGCTCGACGAGCAGTCGCTCGCCGACGATCCCGTCAATGCGTCAGGCCCGCGGGGACCTTGGCTATACCTGCGACGAGAATCGGCGCTCTACTGGCGGCTCGCCGGGCAAGTACGCTCAGGCGCTGTCGTATTACCGCCGGGCGGTGGCCGTATACAAGAAGTTGGTCGGCACCGTCGGAGAATCTGTATCTTCGCTATCGGGGACGATCATGGCCCGCGCCGGTCTTGCCGAGACGCAGGCGAAGCTCGGTGAGCGCGCTGCCGCGCTCGCCGAATGCTCCAGGGCGATCGCGCTGCTCGACGAGATCGCGCCAGGATCCGACGAGCGGCACGCGCAGCAGCCTGCGAGGCCATGGTTTACCTCCATATCGCCGCGACTTATGCAGCGCTTGCCAGCCTCGACGAACAACGGCCACTGCCGAACAGCGGGAGCACTGGCGCGCGGCGCGCGCAATGTACGCCCGCAGTCTCGCGATCTGGCAGGACATGCAGAAGCGCGGCATCCTGACCGGCGAAGACCCGACAAAACCGCAGGAAGTGGCTCGCGAGATCGCCCAGTGCGATGCGTCCTTGCGCCAACTGAAGGTTGAAACAATGAGCGAAGAGGGGACTGTCACCTTCTAATGGGACATTCACCCTTAATCAGATGGCAGTCCCCGTGTGCGGCTCTAGAACGGCAATCCGTGCGTGGCGCCCGCCATGCACAGCAGCATCGGGATCGAGAGGACGTAGTTGATGCGCGAGGCGAAAAGCGCCGTCTTGCGTGCCGCCGCCTTCTGCTCGTCGGTGGCCGGTTTCAGGCCGAGAATCTTCTGCTGGTTCGGCCAGATGAACACCCAGACGTTGAACAGCATGATCGTGCCGAGCCAGGCGCCCACGCCGATCACGAACTGGTACAGGTTCAGCTCGTCGCCGCCGGTACCGAGCGCAAGGGCGCCGAGTGCTCCCGCGCGCGCGAGATACCAGAATCCCGTGAGCCAGGTGACGACCGCGGACCACCGGAACCACAGCAGCGCGCGCGGCGCGACGTACTTGGTAATGCCGGCGCCGCCCGGGCCGCCCTTGTCGGCGGCGGCTTCCGCGAGCGCAGGCACTTGCACCGCGTTGAAGTAGTAGAGGAGGCCGATCCAGGTGATGCCGGCGATGATGTGCAGCCAGCGCGCGAGGCCGAGCTCGTTCCAGCCGCCGTCCACCGCGAGCACCGCGAACAGGATCGCGATCACGAAAGCCGGTGATGAGTGAACCCTTGACGCTCAAGAGCGGATTCATGGCGTGTCTCCCCTGGATTCATTGAAGAATAGGCCAGCGGACCCCATAATTCAACGCGTTAGCCAATCGCCGCCATGGACGAACCCGGCCCCAGCTCGCCCTGTCTAAACATCTGCTCGCTGGACGACCAGGGCGTCTGCCGAGGCTGTTTCAGGACCCTCGCCGAGATCGCGGAATGGACACGGATGGATGCCGCGGCGCGATGGGCGACGGTCGCCCGGGCGGATGAACGTCGCATCGCCGACGAAAAGGAACGTGGTGGAAAATGATTGATGAAAACCTGACGCAGCGGATCCGTCAGCAGCTCGATTCCGCGCCCGTCGTGCTCTTCATGAAGGGCACGCCGGACTTCCCGCAGTGCGGCTTCTCGGCGCAGACCGCGGGTGCGCTCCGCGCGCTCAAGGCCGAGTACCGCCACGTCAATATCTTCGAGGAGCCGGAACTCCGCGAGGCGCTCAAGGCCTATTCGAACTGGCCGACCTATCCGCAGCTCTACGTGAAAGGCGAGCTCGTCGGCGGCTGCGACATCATCACCGAGATGTACCGGACGGGTGAACTCAAGACGCTGCTCCAGGAAGCCGGCGCGGTCGCCTGACCGCCTTAATTCCGGCGCGGGTTCGAGCAGCGGGTTGGGCGGATCCGACGACTCGGTTCCGGCAAGCCTGCGTGCCGCTGCCTCGTAAAGCGGCTGAAACTGGTTGCAGACGATGCAGAAAAGATCCGCGGTGCGCTCGGCATCGTAGGCGGCCGAGTGCGCTTCCCCTGAATTCCATGCGAGCCCCGCGGCTTCGATCGCGCGCGACAGCACGGTCTGGCCGAACGCGACGCCCGCGAGCGTCGCCGTGTCGAAGCAGGAAAACGGGTGGAAGGGATTGCGGCGAATCCCCGCGCGCGCGACGGCGGCGTTGAGGAATCCGAGATCGAAAGAGGCATTGTGGCCGACGAGTATGGCGCGCGTGCACTCCTGCTCGCGCACTGCACTCCGCACCTCGCCGAAAATGCTTGCGAGTGCATCGCATTCGGGCGTCGCGATGCGCAACGGATGCCAGGGATCGATCCCGTTGACCGCGAGCGACGCGGGATCGAGCCGTCCGCCCTCGAATGGGCGCACGTGCTCACGGACCGTCCGTTCCCGCACGACGCGTCCGTCCTCGTCGATCGCGAGCAGCACGGCTGCGATCTCGAGCAGCGCGTCGGTCGCGGCGTTGAATCCGCCGGTTTCGACATCGATGACGACGGGCAGGAAGCCGCGAAAGCGGTCGCGCATCGCGACGGGCCCGGTACTCAT
This sequence comes from uncultured Gammaproteobacteria bacterium, assembly GCA_963775415.1. Lineage (GTDB taxonomy): Bacteria > Pseudomonadota > Gammaproteobacteria > Steroidobacterales > Steroidobacteraceae > SCUD01. The sequence continues at coordinate 28,836 of CAVZIO010000002.1, read as the reverse complement.
CCCGTGCCGCCTTTTTCGCGCAGTTTCCAGTCGAGCCGCTTGCCCGCAAACATCGGCACGACTTCACCGGCACCGAAATCGCAGCGTGCAGGCACAGTCCACGGAGCCCGGTCGAGCGAGATCTTTCCGGGATTGCGCGGCAGGCCGTAGAAATCCGCACCGTGGAAACCCGCAAACGCTTCCAGCCGCTCGAGCTGGCCGGCCTCTTCGAATGCCTTCGCATACAGCTCGATCGCGGCCGGTGCCGAGAACACGCCGGCGCATCCGCAGGCGGATTCCTTGGCGGTCCGCGCATGCGGCGCGCTGTCGGTACCCAGAAAGAAGCGCGGATCTCCCGAAGTTGCCGCGCCGACCAGCGCATCGCGATCGCGCTCCCGCTTTAGGAGCGGCAGGCAATAAAGATGCGGCCGTAAGCCACCCGCGAACATTGCGCCTCGATTCAGGAGCAGGTGCTGGGGCGTGATCGTGGCGGCAATCCGCGGGCTACCCGCGCGCACGAACTCGACTCCCGCGCGCGTCGTCACGTGTTCGAGCACGATGCGGAGCCCAGGGTTCTTCCGGGCGAGCGGCAGGAGCTCGCGCTCGATGAAGATGCTCTCGCGATCATAGGGATCGACCTCGTCGCCGGTTGCTTCGCCATGGAGCTGGAGAACGACGTCGCGCTCTTCCATGCGGGCGAACACGGCTTCGCAGCGCGCGAACGAGCGCACGCCGGCGTCGGAATGGGTCGTCGCGCCGGCCGGGTAACACTTGACCCCTACGACGAAGCCCGAGTCGGCCGCGCGGTCGATTTCCGCGGGATCGGTGCTTTCGGTCAGATACAAGGTCATGAGCGGCTCGAATTCGAGGCCCGCCGGGAGCGCCGCGCGGATACGGTCGCGATAACTCCGGGCGGCGGCGACGCTTGCGACCGGCGGCTTCAGGTTCGGCATGACGACCGCGCGCGCAAAGGCGCGCGCGGTCCACGCCACCACGGCTGCGAGTTCGGGACCGTCCCGCAGGTGCAGGTGCCAGTCGTCCGGCCTTGTGATCGTCAGTGTCGGAATCGGGCTCGGCAAAGTGGGAATTCAATCTTGACCCGCGGGCGCCGCAGACAGGATCATATCGGGCCGGCCGCCGGCATGGGAGACCGCTGATGGCTGACGGCCCGCAGACCGACGACATCGATCCTCTCGAGACCCAGGAGTGGCTCGAGTCGATCGACTCGGTGCTGAAGGCGCACGGCCCGGTCCGCGCCCACTTCCTGCTCGACCGGCTCATCGATCATGCGCGCCGATCCGGCGCGTGGCTGCCGTTCAAGGCAAACACCGCCTACGTCAACACGATCCATGTTTCGCGCGAAAAGCCCTACCCGGGCGATCGCGCGCTCGAGCGACGCATCGAGTCGCTGATCCGCTGGAATGCGGTCGCGATGGTCGTGCACGCGAACCGCGTCAGCACGCGAGTACGGCGGCCACATCGCGACTTACGCCTCCTCGGCGACGCTCTACGAAGTCGGGTTCAACCATTTCTGGCGTGCGCCCTCCGATCATCACCGCGGCGACATGATCTTCGTCCAGGGACATTCGAGCCCGGGCATCTACGCGCGCGCCTACCTCGAGGGCCGACTGACGGAGGAGCAGCTGCGGCACTTCCGCCAGGAAGTCGGCGGCAAGGGCCTGCCGTCCTACCCGCATCCCTGGCTGATGCCGGAATTCTGGCAATTCCCGACGGTATCGATGGGGCTCGGTCCCCTGCAGGCGATCATGCAGGCGCGCTTCGTGCGCTATCTGGAGAATCGCGAGCCTCGTCGAGCCGGGCGACCAGAAGATCTGGTGTTTCCTCGGCGACGGCGAAATGGACGAGCCGGAGTCGATGGGCGCGCTCACGATGCCGGTGCGCGAGAAGCTCGACAACCTCGTGTTCGTGATCAATTGCAACCTGCAGCGCCTCGACGGTCCGGTGCGCGGCAACGGCAAGATCATCCAGGAACTCGAGGCTGCTTTCCTCGGCGCGGGCTGGAACGTAATCAAGGTCGTCTGGGGCAGCCGCTGGGATCCGCTGCTCGCTCGCGACACCGATGGGCTCCTCCGAAAGCGCATGGAGGATGCGGTCGACGGCGAATACCAGAATTTCAAGGCCAAGGGCGGCGCCTACACGCGCGAGAATTTCTTCGGCAAGGATCCGAAGCTGCTCGAACTCGTGGCCAACCTGTCGGACGACGAGATCGCGCTCCTGAACCGGGGCGGCCACGATTCGCTCAAGGTCTGGAACGCCTACGCGGCCGCCACGACGCACAAGGGCCGGCCGACAGTCATCCTCGCAAAGACCGTGAAGGGTTACGGCATGGGCAAGGCCGGCGAGGCACTGAACGTCACGCACCAGCAGAAGAAGATGGACGACGAGGCGCTCAAGGCCTTCCGCGACCGCTTCAACATTCCGATCTCCGACGATGAGATCGCGCGCCTGCCGTTCTTCAGGCCCGCCGAGGACAGCGCGGAGATGCAATACCTGAAGGGTCACCGCAAGTCGCTCGGCGGCTCGCTGCCGGTGCGTCGTACGACGGCCGCAGCGCTCGCCGTGCCACCGCTCGCGGCGTTCAAGACCCTGCTGGACGGCAGCGAAGGGCGCGAGATTTCGACCACGATGGCGTTCGTGCGGATCCTCACGCAGTTGCTGAAGGACAAGAACATCGGCGCGCACGTCGTGCCGATCGTGCCCGACGAGGCGCGCACCTTCGGCATGGAAGGCCTGTTCCGCCAGGTCGGCATCTATTCTTCGGTCGGCCAGCTCTACACGCCGCAGGACGCGGACCAGCTCATGTACTACAAGGAGGACCGCAAGGGCCAGATGCTGGAGGAGGGTATCAACGAAGCGGGCGCTTTCTGCTCGTGGATGGCGGCGGGCACGGCTTATGCCAATCACGGGATCAACATGATCCCGATGTACATTTTCTATTCGATGTTCGGCTTCCAGCGCATCGGCGACTTCGCCTGGGCGGCGGCCGACATGCAGGTGCGCGGTTTCCTGCTCGGCGCGACGGCGGGACGTACGACGCTTGCCGGCGAGGGGCTGCAGCACCAGGACGGCCACAGCCACCTGCTCGCCTCGACGATCCCGAACTGCATCGCTTACGACCCCTGTTTCGCCTACGAACTCGCCGTGATCATGCAGGACGGCCTGCGGCGGATGTACGCGGAGCAGGAAAGCGTCTTCTACTACATCACCTGCATGAACGAGAATTACGCGCACCCGGCAATGCCGAAGGGCGTCGAGCAGGGGATTCTCCGCGGGATGTACCTGCTGCACATCGGCGGCAAAGGCGCCGTGCGCGCGACGATTTTCGGCTCGGGCACGATTCTTCGCGAAGCGCTCGCGGCGGCAGAGCTGCTCGAGAAAGAATTCGGAATCCCGGCGGACGTCTTCAGCATCACGAGTTTCTCGGAACTCCGGCGCGATGCGCTCGCGGCCGAGCGCGAGGCAATGCTGAAGCCGGGCGACAAGCCGCGTGAGCCGTGGGTGCGCGAGTGCCTTGCGGGGCGAACGGGCCCGTTCGTCGCCGCAACCGATTACATGAAGACCGTTGCCGACCAGATCCGCCAATGGGTGCCCGGCCGCTACGTCGCGCTCGGCACCGACGGCTTCGGGCGCAGCGATTCGCGCGAGGCCTTGCGCCAGCACTTCGAGGTGGATCGCCGCTGGATCATCGTGGCGGCGCTCAAGGCGCTCAGCGACGAAGGAAAGATCGACCGGTCGAGCGTCACGCTCGCCATCAAGAAGTTCGGCATCGATCCGGCCAAGCCCGATCCGCTGGTGAGCTAGCAAGTCGTGTCAGAGCGAACGACCGTCAGCGTGCCGGACCTCGGCGATTTTCACGACGTGGAAGTCATTGAATTGCTCGTGAAGGCGGGCGATACGGTGGCCGTCGACACGCCGCTCATCACGCTCGAGACCGACAAGGCGACCATGGACGTGCCGTCGACCGCCGCCGGGCGCGTTACCGCGGTGTCCGTCAAGAAGGGCGATCGCGTCTCCAAGGGAGCTGCGATCCTCGTGCTCGAAGCGGCCGCACCTGCTGCATCGAGTGTCCCCGCAAGACGGACCGCCGGGCCGAAGTCCGCATCGACCGCCAAGTCGCCGTCTCCCGCGCCTGCCGCAGCGCCGACAGCGCTCGAAGTGCGCGTGCCGGATCTCGGGGATTTCAAGGACGTCGAGGTCATCGAGCTCCTGGTCAAGGAAGGCGACGCAGTCGCACTCGAAACGCCGCTCGTGACGCTCGAGACCGAGAAAGCGACGATGGACGTGCCGTCGTCGGCGGCGGGCAAGCTGTCGAAGCTCCACATCCGGAAAGGCTCGCGGGTCAATTCGGGCGACCTCGTGGCGACCGTCCAGGGCAGTCGCGCCGGCCGCGGGGAAGCCAGTCGCCTCACCGGCAACTGCGCCCGAATCGACGGTCCGCATGGTCGTTGCGCCCGCCGCTCAGCCTGCTGCGGCGCAGCCGGACTTTCGCGGCGCACATGCGAGTCCTTCGGTGCGGCGCTTTGCACGCGAACTCGGCGTCGATCTGACGCTCGTCGAGGGCACCGGACTCAAGGGCCGGATCAGCGAGGACGACGTCAAAGCCTTCGTCAAGAAAGCGCTCGCGACGCCGCAGCGGCCGGGAGCCGCGGCCATTGCGACGGGCGGATTGCCGCGCGTGCCGGAGGTCGATTTCGCGGCCTTCGGGACGATCGAGGTCAAGCCGCTCGGACGCATCCAGAAGATTTCCGGGGCGCGGCTGCAGGCGGCCTGGGTCAACCTCCCGCACGTCACGCAGCACGACGAGGCGGACATCACCGAACTCGAAAAGCTCCGCGCGTCGCTCAAGGACCGCGCGGCGAGCCGCGGCATCAAGCTGACGCCGCTCGCCTTCATCGCGCGGGCCTGCGCCAAGGTGATCGCGCAGTTCCCGAATTTCAACGCCTCGCTCGACGCGAGCGGGCAGAACCTCGTGTTCAAGAAGTACCTGCACCTCGGCTTCGCCGCCGAAACGCCGAACGGCCTCGTGGTGCCGGTGATCCGCGACGCCGGACGCAAGGACATCTACGAGCTTGCGCGCGACCTCGGCGAACTCGCCGGCAAGGCCCGCGCGGGCAAGCTTGCCGCGGCCGAGATGCAGGGCGGCTGCTTCACGATCTCGAGCCTCGGCGGCATCGGCGGGACGGCATTCACCCCGATCATCAACGCGCCGGAAGTCGCGATCCTCGGCGTGTCGCGCTCGCAGCAGCGGCCGGTCTGGAAGGACGGCAAGTTCGAGCCGCGCCTCATGCTGCCGCTCTCGCTTTCCTACGACCATCGCGTCATCGACGGCGCCGAGGCCGTGCGCTTCGTCGTGGCGCTCGCCGGGGCGCTCGCAGCGCCACAGAGCCTGACCGAGGCGGTGCCTTGAGCCAGACGGTCGAGCAGCGCGTCCCGGATCTCGGCGAATTCCACGACGTCGAAGTCATCGAAGTCCTGGTCGAAGCCCGGCGACCGCGTCGAGCCGGAGTCGCCCCTCATCACGCTCGAGACCGACAAGGCGACGATGGACGTGCCTGCGACCGTCGCGGGCGTCGTGCAGGAGGTCAAGGTCCGGAAGGGCGACCGGGTCTCGAAGGACTCGCTGATCGCGCTCCTCGCGGCGACCGGCGGCGACACCGTGAAGATTCCCTCGCTCAGCGAGACGGTCGTGCTGGCGAAGCCTGCCGGGGCGCCGCCGCGGCCAGCAACCCAGGCCGCTGCGGCCGTGGACGAGCCTGCCGCGGACATCTCGACGCAGCTCCTCGTCATCGGCGCGGGTCCTGGCGGCTACACCGCGGCATTCCGCGCCGCCGACCTCGGCCTCTCGGTCACGCTGGTCGACCGCTGGCCGCAGCTCGGCGGCGTATGCCTCAACGTCGGCTGCATCCCGTCGAAAGCCCTGCTGCACGCCGCGCGCGTGATCGAGGAAGCCGAGTCGATGTCAGTCCACGGCATCAAGTTCCAGGCGCCCGAGATCGACGCGGCTGCGCTCAAGCAATGGAAGAACCGGATCGTCGGCAAGCTGACCGCCGGCCTCACGATACTCGCGAAGCAGCGCAAGGTGAGCGTGATCCGCGGCACCGCTCGTTTTGCGTCGTCGCACCGCGCGGAGATCGTGGGCGAAGGCGGGAACCGGCAGGTGATCGGCTTCGAGCAATGCATCATCGCCGCGGGCTCCGAGCCCGCGCGCATCCCGGGCCTGCCGGACGATCCGCGCGTCGTCGATTCGACCGGCGCGCTCGACCTCGCTGGCATCCCGAAGTCGTTCCTCGTGATCGGCGGCGGCATCATCGGACTCGAGATGGCCTGCGTGTACGACGCACTCGGCTCGGAGGTGAGCGTCGTCGAGCTGACCGACGCGCTCATGCCGGGCTGCGACCGTGACCTCGTGCGCCCGCTCGAGAAGCGGCTGCGCGCGCGCTACGCCGCGATCCTGACCGGCACGAAAGTCAGCGGCGTCGCGGCGACCGACAAGGGACTGCAAGGTCTCGTTCGAGGGCAAGGACGCGCCCGCAGCCGCAGGTCTACGACCGCGTGCTGTGCGCGGTCGGGCGCGTGCCGAACGGGCGCGCGATCCGTGCCGGAGGCGGCGGGCGTCGACGGTCGACGAGCGTGGCTACATTCCGGTCGACCGGCAGATGCGCACGAACGTGCCGCACATCTTTGCGATCGGCGACATCGTCGGCCAGCCGATGCTCGCCCACAAGGCGACGCACGAGGGCAAGGTCGCGGCCGAGGTCGCGGCCGGGCAGAAGAGCGCGTTCGATGCGCGCGTCATCCCGTCGGTCGCCTACACGGATCCGGAGATCGCCTGGGTCGGCGTGACCGAGACCGAGGCGCAGGCGGCGGGCCGCAAGCTCGGCAAGGGCCTGTTCCCCTGGATGGCGAGCGGCCGCTCGCTCGCGCTGAACCGCGACGAGGGCTTCACGAAGCTGCTGTTCGATCCGGACACGCATCGGGTCGTCGGCGGCGGCATCGTCGGCACGAATGCCGGCGACCTGATCTCAGAAGTGGCGCTCGCGATCGAGATGGGCGCGACGGCGGCCGACGTCGGCCTGACCGTGCACCCGCATCCGACGCTGTCGGAAACCGTCGCGTTCGCCGCGGAGGCCTTTGAGGGCACGCTTACCGATCTTTTCGTCCCGAAGAAGAAGTAGCGCCGGCGCTTGTCCGGGTAGAGGCAGATATCCCGGATCGGGCAATGCGGGCACTGCGGCTTGCGCGCCACGCAGACATAGCGCCCGTGCAGGATCAGCCAGTGGTGCGCATCCTGGCGGAACTCTTCCGGCGTCGCCTCGAGCAGGCCGTCCTCGACTTCGCGCACTGTCCGGCCCGGCGCGAGCCCGGTGCGGTTCGACACGCGGAAGATGTGCGTGTCGACTGCGATCGTCGGCTCGCCGAAGGCGATGTTCATCACGACGTTCGCGGTCTTGCGGCCAACGCCGGGCAGTGCCTCGAGCGCCGCGCGCTCGCGCGGCACTTCGCCGCCGTGTTCCGCGAGGATCATTCGCGTCGCAGCGATGACGTTCCTCGCCTTCATACGCCACAGGCCGATCGTGCGGATGTAGCCGGCAAGGCCGGTCTCGCCGAGTGCCGCAATCGCGGCGGGCGTCGGCGCGGCGCGGAAGAGTGGCCCGGTCGCGAGGTTGACGCTCTTGTCCGTCGCCTGGGCGGAAAGGATGACAGACACGAGCAGCTGGTAGGGCGACACGTAGACGAGCTCGCTGCGCGGGCTCGGGTTCGCGGCGCGCAGGCGCTCGAATAGCAGCCGCACCTCGGCGGGGGCGAGTCGTGCGGGCTTGCGCTGCCTCGGTTTCGGGCTTTTCGCCTTGCGCAATGCGCGGCTAGCCGACATGGCCGCTCGACAGCCGTTCGCGACGGGACTCGTACAGCTTGCGGAAATGCGCCGCGCGTTCCGCGACTGCCGCCGGCGGCAGCGGCTCGGTTGGAAGTCCCGGCGCCGGCACCATGTGGATGCAGTCGACCGGGCAGGCCGGCACGCAGAGTTCGCAGCCGCTGCAGTCGGCAGCGATTACCGTGTGCATGCGCTTGCGCGCGCCGATGATCGCATCGGTCGGGCAGGGCGGCAGGCAGTGCGCACAGCCGATGCAGGCTGGCTCGTCGATCCATGCGACGAGCGGCGCCGCTTCGGCGCCGCAGTCGGGATCGAGCGGCACGCGCCGGTCGGCCGAGCAGGGCGGCGAGTTCCACGATCAGGGCAGCCCCGCCCGGCGGGCAGCGATTCAGTTCCGTCTCGCCGCGGGCCAGCGCCTGGGCATAAGGCCGGCAGGCGTCGAAGCCGCAGCGGCGGCACTGCGTCTGCGGCAGGAGCGCGTCGATGCGCCGCTCGAGCTCGTCCGGGGCGGACACGCGGGTCCTCAGCTGACTTTCATGCCGGCCGTGGCGCCGGCGTCCGGCGACAGGAGGAAAAGCCCGTCGCCGCCAGAGGCGGCGAGCGCCATGCCTTCCGAGGTCCCGAAGCGCATCTTCTTCGGCTTGAGGTTCGCGACGATCACGACGTGGCGGCCCACCAGCGCGCCGGGCTCGTATGCGCCGCGAATTCCGGCGAACACCGTCCGGCGCTCGCCGCCGAGATCGACCGCGAGCTTCAGCAGCCGGTCCGCGCCTTCGACGTATTCCGCTGCTTCGATGCGTGCGACGCGCAGGTCGATGCGCGCGAACTCCTCGGCGCTGATCTGGACGGGGCCTGCCGCGGGCGCTGCGGTTTCGTTCGAGGGCATGGGAATCTCCAGGAGCTTCTGCACCGTCGCCGGATCGACACGGGTCGCGAGCGGCTGGTATTCGGCGATCGCCGTGCCGAGGAGCGGCGTTTCGATGTCGCGCCAGAGCGCGATGCGGGAGCCGAGGAAAGCCTCGGCGCGATCTGAAGTCAGCGGCAGCACGGGTTTCAGGAAGGCCATCAGAATCGCGGAACAGGTTGATGCCCTGCGTGCAGACCGCCTGCACCTCGGCAGCGCGCGCCGGATCCTTGGCCGCGAGCCAGGGCTTGTTACGGTCGATGTAGAGGTTGGCCCGATCGGCGAGCGCCATGATTTCGCGCACCGCGGCCGCGTACTCGAGCGACTCCCAGGCTTCGACGATGCCGGCGCCCGCTTCGACGAACTCGCGGTAAAGGCGCCGGGTCGGGCAGTTCGGCCGCGAGACGCCCGCCGTAGCCGCGATGGATGAAGCTCGCGCAGCGGCTCGCGATGTTCACGAGCTTGCCGACCAGGTCGGCATTGATGCGCGTCGCGAACTCCTCGAGGTTCATGTCGATGTCGTCGAGCCCGGGCCGAGCTTGGCGGCCAGGAAATAGCGGAAATAGTCCGGCGGCAGGACGTCGAGATAGCGCCGCGCCGTCACGAAGGTGCCGCGCGACTTCGACATCTTCTCGCCGTTGACGGTCAGGAAGCCGTGGGCGTGCGACGGCCGTGGGCTTGCGGAAGCCCGCGCCCTCGAGCGTCGCCGGCCAGAACAGCGAGTGGAAGTACAGGATGTCCTTGCCGATGAAATGGTGCAGCTCGGCCGTGCTGTCCGCCTTCCAGTAGTCGTCGAACGCGAGTCCGCGCCGCTTGCAGAGGTTCTCGAAGCTCGCCATGTAGCCGACCGGCGCGTCGAGCCAGACGTAGAAGTACTTGCCCGGCGCGTCCGGAATCTCGAAGCCGAAGTACGGCGCGTCGCGCGACACGTCCCAGTCGCGCAGGCCCGCGTCGAACCACTCGTCGAGCTTGTTCGCGACCGCCTCCTGCAGCGTGCCGGAGCGCGTCCACTTGCGCAGCATCGCCTCGAAATTCCCGAGCCTGAAGAAGATGTGCTCGGACTCGCGCTCGATCGGGCGGGTGCCCGGACACGACCGATACGGGGTCGACGAGGTCCGAGGTCGAGTAGGTGGCGCCGCAATTCTCGCAGCTGTCGCCGTACTGGTCCGGCGTGCCGCAACGCGGGCAGGTGCCCTTGACGTAGCGGTCCGGCAGGAACATGCCCGCCTTCTCGTCGTAGGCCTGCCGCACGCTCCGGCGCGTGATGTGCCCTGCAGCCTCGAGAGCGCCTGGTACATCTGCACGGTCAGCCGGCGGTTTTCCTCGCGAATGCGTCGTGTAGTAGTTGTCGAAGCCGATGCTGAAGGCCGCGAAGTCGCTTCGCCGCTCCGGCGCCGACGCGCTGCGATCAGCGCCTCGGGCGTGATGCCCTCGGTCGCGCGCCTGCAGCATGATCGGCGTGCCGTGCGTGTCGTCGGCGCAGACGTAGAGGCAGTCGTGGCCGGCGAGCTTCATGGCACGGACCCAGATGTCGCGTCTGCACCATCTCGGTCATGTCCGCCGAGGTGGGTCGGCCCGTTCGCGTAGGGCAGGGCGCTGGTGACGAGGATGCGGCGCTGCATCCTGCGTCAGTCCTGTTCGCGCATCGGCTCGAACTTGGCCTTGTTGATCGACTTTTCGTAGGCGGAGCGGCCGCTGATCAGGCCCTGGTCCAGCAGCTGCTCGATCGCGGAGTCCATGGTGCGCATGCCGGCCGCGGCGCCGGACTGCATCGCGGTCTCGAGCTGGTCGATCTTGCCCTGGCGGATCAGGTTCGCGGCCGCGGGCGTATTGATCAGCACCTCGAGCGCGGCGACGCGGCCGGGCGAACCCTTGCGCGAAATCAGCTGCTGCGAGACGACGCCGCGCAGCGACGTCGAGAGCATCGTGCGCACGTGGTTCTGCTTGTCGGCGGGAAACACGTTGACGATCCGGTCGACGGTCGGCGCGGCGCCGTTCGTGTGCAGGGTCGCCATCACGAGGATGCCCATTTCCGCGGCCGTGATCGCGGTGCCGATCGTCTCGAGGTCCCGGAGCTCGCCGACCAGGATCACGTCGGGATCCTCGCGCAGGGCCGAGAGCAGGGCCGCCGCGAAGGACTCGGCATGCACGCCGACCTCACGCTGGCTGATCAGGCAGTTCTTCCGCGGATGCACGAACTCGATCGGGTCCTCGATGGTCAGGATGTGTCCCTTGAGGCGCGAATTCAGGTCGTCGATCATCGCGGCGAGCGTCGTCGACTTGCCGGAACCCGTCTTGCCGGTCACGAGTATCAGGCCGTTCGAGACCTTGCAGAGATTCCGTACTGCGTCCGGCATCTTGAGCTGCTCGAGCGTCTGCGCCTTCGAGGGGATGGCGCGGAACACGCCGCCGAGGCCGTTCAGCTGGCGGAGCACGTTGACCCTGAATCGCGCGAGCGTGCCGAGCGAATAGGCGAAGTCGGTGCCGTCGCGGGTCTCGAAACGCTCGAGCGCCTTGCGGGGCATGATCTCGTAAAGTGCCTCGCGCACGAAGTCGGCGCCGAGCCGTTCCGTCCGGAGGCTCGACAGATTGCCGTACTGGCGGATGCGCGGCGGGTCGCCGGCCATGAAATGCAGGTCGGAGCCGTCGCGCTTCAGGATCTCCTCGAGGTACTCGTCGATCTTCGCCACGCGCGCCCCGTCACTCCAGCGTTTCGAATCGCGGCAGCAGGCTGCGATCGACGACGAACTTCGAGAACATGCTGCTTGTCGGACGCGTACACATACGCGTCGTCCGGATCCACTTCCTTGGCCTTGATCGCGCGCAGCAGCGCCTGGTCCATGAGCTCCATGCCGAGGTCCTTGCCGGTCTGGAGCTGGGCCGGGATCTGGTGCGACTGGTCGGTCTGGATCAGCCGCGCGATGGCGCGATTCATCAGCATGATCTCGCACACGGCGCGCCGGCCGCGGTTCTCCGGCCGCCTCACGAGCACCTGCGTGATCACCGCGATCAGGCTCTGGGCCAGGAAGCTCTTGGTCTGCTCGCGCTCGTCGGCCGGCAATGCGTCGATCATGCGGTCGATCGTCTTGACGGCGCTCGTCGTGTGCAGCGTGCCGAGCACGAGGTGACCCGTCTCGGCGGCGGTCATCGCCATCGCGATCGTCTCGGGGTCGCGCAACTCGCCGACCAGGATCACGTCCGGGTCCTCGCGCATGGCGGCGCGCACGCCCTCGGCGAAGGAGGGCAGGTGGGTGCCGAGTTCGCGCTGCACGACCTGGCTCTGCTTGCTTCGGTGAACGAACTCGATCGGATCCTCGAGGCTGATGATATTGAGCTTCCGGGTCGTATTCAGCAGGTCGATCATCGCGGCGAGCGTCGTCGACTTGCCGGTCCCGGTCGAGCCGGTGACCAGGATCATTCCCTGGTGGTAGTCGCAGAGCTTCTTGACGAGCGGAGGCAGCGCGAGCGAATCGAGGGTCGGCACTTCCGCCGGAATCGTCCGGAACACCGCGCCGACGCCGGAATCCTTGCGGAAGACATTGACTCGGAAGCGCCCGCCTTCCTCGGAGACGTACGAGAAATCGACGTCGTGCCCGGCCCGGAACTTGTCTGCCAGGCTGCGGGTCAGGATCTCGGTGACATAGGACTCGAGTTCGGGCGCTGCGAGTTCGCGGAACCGGATCGGCACCAGGTCGCCATTCATGCGCAGCATCGGCGGCACGCCGACGGCCAGGTGGACGTCAGAGCATCCCTGGGTCGAACCGAGCTTCAGAAAGGCGTCGATACGCGGCATTGCCGCGCGAGTGAATCACAAGAACCGCTCGAGCGCCACATACACCTCGTCCATCGAGGCGTAGCGCTTCTCCTTGTCCACCGACATGCACTTCATGACGACGTCGGATATTCCCTGCGGCAGCGCCGGGTTGAGCTCGATCGGCGGGCGGGCGCGACCCTGGACATGCTGGTACATGACCGACATGTGGTCGCCGCGGTGATAGGGCGGCGTGCCTGTCAGCATCTCGTACATGATGACGCCGAGGCGAATAGATATCGGCGCGCTCATCGACCTTCTTGCCGAGGATCTGCTCGGGCGCCATGTACTTCGGCGAGCCGATCACGTAGCCCGTCTTGGTGAGCTGGGTGTCGCCCTGGTGCTGTGCCGCGGCGACGCCGAAGTCCACGATCTTGACGATGCCCTCGTCGTTGATCAGGACGTTGGCGGGCTTCAGGTCGCGATGCACGATGCCGACCTGGTGCGCGACCGCCATGCCCTTCGCGACGTCCATGCCGAGGCGCACGGCGCGGCGGAGCGCGAGCGGCTTGCCGTCGGACACCTCGCCGCCGAGCGTGTGCGAGGGGAAGTATTCCATCGAGATCGCGTAGTTCCCGCGGATGTGCAGGAAGTCGTATATGCGGATCACGTTGGGGTGGGTGATCTTGCGGCTGTAGCGCAGCTCGTGCACGAAGCGCTGCATCATCTCCTCGTCCTGCGAGATGCTCGGATTCAGGAACTTGAGGATCAGGCGCTCGTCGACGACGGTGTCCTCCATCAGGAGCACCGTGCCGAAGGCGCCGCGGCCGATGCGCTCGATGTACTTGTAGCGGCCCTCGATGATGTCGCCGCCCTTGAGCGTCGTCGATGTCGAGCCGCTGAAGCGCCTCGGCCTGCTTCATGATCGCGGAGACGTCGGCGGACTCGATCAGGAGCGTGCGCTGCGCATCCGCGCGCGCGGCCTGCGAGAGTCCGGGCCTGCCCGGCTGCAGTGATCGACGACGTCCCGCCGAAGCGTGTGTCGAGCTCGGTCAGCGCGCGGATCGCGGCGCCCGCGACCGACTGGTCGGCGAGATCCGCGAGCGGCGCGATCTTCGCGCGCACTGGATCCACCGAACGGTCGTCGACGAGCTTGATGAGCGCGGACATCGCCTCGACGCGGATGTCGGATCTCCTCGCGGTCCAGCGCACTTCAGCACGCTCTCGGTCGCGACCGCGTCGCCGATCTTGCCGAGCGCCCTGACGACAGTCGGGATCGACTTGGGATTGCCCTTCATCATGTCGAGGAGACGCGGCACCGATTTCTTGCTCGCCATCGAACCCAGCGCGTCGATTGCGCGCTCGCTCACCCACCAGTCCGAGTCCTTGGTCGCCTCGAGCAGGTAGCTGACCGCGCGCTCGTCCTGTGTCTGGTTCAGGATCTCGATCGCGGTGCGGCGCACCTCCTCGTCCTTGTCCGAGACGAGCTCGAGCGCCGCGCCGATGACCTGCGGCCCGCCGATCTTGCCGAGCGCGTCGGCAGCGCGGCTCCGCACCCACCAGTCGGCGTCGCGGATCGCCTTCAGCAGGAACTTGACCGAGGTCTCGTCTCCGACGACGTTCAGCACCTCGACGGCGGCGCGGCGGGCGTGCTCGGACTCGTCCTTCAGCACCTCGACCAGGTGACGTACCGTGTCGGGATGCTTGCTGCGGCACAGAAGCTCGATCGCGGGATCCTGGACGTCGAGTTCCGCGTCCCGGAGAAGGGGCGCGACGAGCGCCGGATCGACCTGGCCGGCGCCGTTCGCAATCGCGCGGAGCGCGGCCGAACGGACGAGCTTGTTCGGGTCCTTCAGCGTCGACTGGAGCGCGGCGCGAACTTTCGGCGTATCGAAACGCGCGAGCAGCGCAATGATGTGGGTGCGGGCGATGGTGTCCTTGCCTTCGACCCGTGAGACGAGCTCGTCGACCGAACTTGCATCGACCATCTCTCCGGCGATCCGGAAGAGGGCGGCCTTTTCATTGGGATCCTGCTGGTACGCCGAGTTCAGCAGGTCTCGAAGGTTGAAACGGTTTTTCTGCGCTGCGATCACGTCGAGCACCGCCGGTTTCGATACGCCGGGCTCGGACAGGAGTTCGAGCAGCTTCGGCGGGGAATAATTCCGCGACGAGGCGAGCGCCCAGGCGACGCCCGCGACTGCGCGCGGGTTCTCTTCTGCGAGCGCTTGCGCAATCACCGGGAATGACTTGTTGTCGATGAGCGGTGTCAGCGTTTCGACGAATGCGATCGTCTCGCGCTTGTCCGCGGTCGCAAGCGCGTCCACGATCGGCTTGATCGCGTTCTGCCCCAGGCCCTGGAGCTTGATCAGCGCGGATTTGGCCTTTGCGCTGGTCGGGTCACCACTTTCCCGTACCTCTGCAATGAGGCGATCCGCCCGGTAGCCTCCGAAGATTCCCATCCGACCCCGGCTATTTTTCGACTGAAAATGCCGAACGGGCAGTATACCGTAGCGCTCCGGCCGGACCGATTCGGGCGGCGGCTTCGGCTACAATGCCGCCCCCGATCCGGAACGAACCCATGTCCAACGGTCTTCAAGATCGCCTGAAAAACGCGCTCGAAAGCTTCATCGAGCCGCACCTCGGCATGTCGCTTGCCGAAGCCGGTGCGGTCGAGTCGGTCGCGCCCGGCCGGGACGGGCCGCTGGCCCGGATCGTCCTCGGATTTCCGGTCGGCGGATATGCCGAAACGCTCGGGCGGGCCCTCGATGCGCATCTCGCCGCCGCCGGAATCGACGTGCGGCCATCCTACGAGATCCGCTCGCAGGTCCCTGCCTTCGTCGCCGATTCGCGCCAGCGACCGCTGCCCGATATCGCCAATGTCATTGCCGTGGCGTCCGGCAAGGGTGGCGTCGGCAAGTCCACGGTGGCGGCCAACCTCGCACTCGCGCTCGCCGCACAGGGCGCTCGGGTGGGGCTCCTCGATGCTGACATCTATGGTCCGAGCATGCCCCGGATGATGGGATTGTCGGGCGAGCGGCCGACGACGAAGGACGGGAAATCGCTCGAGCCGCCCCAAGGGCATGGACTGCCGGTCATGTCGATCGGCTTTCTGGTCGATTCGGACCAGCCGATGGCCTGGCGCGGGCCGATGGTGACCCAGGCGCTCTCCCAGATGCTTGCCGACACGCACTGGGGCACGCTCGACTACCTGGTCGTCGACATGCCTCCAGGCACCGGCGACATCCAGCTCACCCTGACGCAGCGGGTGCCGGTCTCCGGTGCCGTCATCGTGACTACGCCGCAGGAGATCGCGCTCCTTGACGCGCGCAAGGGATTGCAGATGTTCCGCAAGGTCGGGGTGCCGGTGCTCGGCATCGTCGAGAACATGGGCCTGCATCGCTGTCCCGCCTGCGGCCACGAATCCCACATCTTCGATGAGGGCGGAGGGGCCGCGCTCGCGGAACGCTACGAGACCACCTTGCTCGGGCAGTTGCCGCTCGATGCCTCGATCCGCGAGCAGGCGGATTCCGGACGGCCGACGGTGATCGCCGACCCGGGCTCGCCGGCTGCGGCGATATTCCATGCAATTGCCAGGCGCGCCGCAGGCCGGCTCGCGGCGAGTGCGCTCCAGGGCACTGTCAGGCTTCCCGCAATACGCATCGAGGGCGAGTAATGGCAATCAAGTCCGACCGCTGGATCCGGCGCATGGCGGCGATGGGAATGATCGAGCCGTTCGCCGAGGGCCAGGTGAGGTCGCAGGACGGCCGCAAGATCGTGTCGTACGGGACGTCGAGCTACGGCTACGACGTCCGCTGCGCCGGCGAATTCAAGATCTTCACGAACATCAACTCGACCATCGTCGATCCCAAGAACTTCGACCCGAAGAATTTCGTCGACTTCGAGGGCGACGTCTGCATCGTCCCGCCGAATTCCTTCGCGCTCGCACGCACGGTCGAATACTTCCGGATTCCGCGGAATGTGCTCACCGTTTGTCTCGGGAAGTCGACCTACGCACGTTGCGGAATAATCGTGAACGTGACGCCCCTGGAACCGGAGTGGGAGGGACACGTGACGCTCGAGTTCTCGAACACGACGCCGTTGCCCGCCCGCATCTACGCAAACGAGGGCGTGGCCCAGATGCTGTTCTTCGAGTCGGACGAAGTCTGCGAGACGTCCTATCGGGACCGCGGCGGCAAGTACCAGGGCCAGAGAGGCGTCACGCTCCCGCGCACTTGAGGTCGTGCCAGGCCTTAGCGCTGGAACTTCCGGATATAGGTCTGGAAGCCGCGCTTGCTCCCGGTGCGCTGCTCGGCCTGGACCAGCGCGTACCCGAGCTTGGGCGCATGCCAGGAAATCGTCTCGCGGTCGGATCCCTCGCGCGCGCTGCGATAGACCACCGTCTCGAGTTCCCCGATGGCGGTCTTGAGAGTCTCGCGTCGCAGGAGCGTGTAGTGGTATTGCTTGACGCGGTCTTTCTCGATCATCGAGATCGTGCCGGGTCCGGCGCCGCTTCGCAGCCGCAGCAGGACGAGCGCCTGCATCGAGGCTGCGTCCTGCAGGCCTGTGACGGTCGCCACTTCGACCGGCTCGTCCTCGGCCGTGCCTCGCACCTGGCCCTCGCGCCAGTCGAATTCGAGCGTCACGTCGCGGCTCGTGCGCTCGGTTCCGTCGTCGAACAGGTAGCTCAGTGGACGCAGGCCGTCCGGCACGACCTCGAACAGCGACCGCTGCCTGAGCGTGCCACTCGCAATCACGCGAGCGAAGCCGGTCGCGGTCGAGCGGGTCTCGATGGTCCAGCGGCCGGGCGGACTCGCAGGGGAAAGCTCGGTCCGGCTGGTGCCGACGCCCATCCGCCCATAGCGCACGTCGTACTCCGCGACGAACGGGGCAAGCTCAGGCTCCGCCGCAGGGCTCGATTGTGGCCGCAGCGTCGTCATCAGGGCAAACAGTCCGATCGCCACGGCCTTCACTCGGATTCCTCGACGACATCGGGTCCCGGTGGCCGCCCATCCAGCAGCGCCACGCCATCCCGCCACGCGAGCCGGCCGGCCGCAAACCAGCCGACCGCGCGCGGATAGATAATGTGCTCGAGCCGCTGAACACGCGCTGAAAGCGAGCTCTCGTCGTCCCCGGGCCTGACAGCCAGCCTTCCCTGGATGACTGCGGGGCCGGCGTCGAGTTCCTCCACAACGAAATGCACGGTGCAGCCGTGCACGACATCCCGGGCTTCGAGCACCCGGCGGTGCGTATGCAACCCGCGATGGGCAGGAAGCAGGGATGGGTGAATGTTCAGCAACCGGCCAGCCCAGCGCCGGACGAATCCGGCGTCGAGGATGCGCATGAAACCCGCGAGTGCGACGAGCCGGGCGCCGCTTTGTTCGATGCGGCGCGAAAGCTGCGCCCCGTAGGCGGCGCGATCATTGCCCGGAACGGGGACCACGACCTCGGCTTCGAGCCCGCGACGGCGCGACTCGACGAGCCCCGCGGCGTCCGCACGATCGCTGATCACGGTCACGATCTTTCCCTCGATGCGCCCGTCGCGCGTTGCCTGCTCGAGCGCCAGCAGGTTGCTGCCGCGCCCCGAGATCAGCACGGCGAAAGGCAGCGGGTCCGCCATCAGCCGATTTTCACGCCCGCGCCGGTCACGACTTCACCGACGATGCTCGCCCGCTCGCCGGCGACGCGCAGGAGTTCCATCGCCGCATCGGCCTCGGAGTGCGGCAGGACGGCGATCATGCCGATGCCGCAATTGAAGGTGCGATGCATCTCGACGTCCGTGATGCGGCCGCTTGCCTGGACCCAGTCCCAGACCGGATCGCGCTGCCAGGCGCCGGAATTGATCCGCACGCCGAGCCCCTTGGGCAGCACGCGCGGAATGTTGTCGGAGAGCCCGCCGCCCGTGATGTGCGCGAATGCATGCACGTCGACGGCGGCCGCGAGTCGCAGCAGGGATTTCACGTAGATCCGCGTCGGCGCCATCAGGAGATCGAAGAGGCGTGCGCCGCCGACGAGGGTCTTTCCGTCCGACTTCGTCTCCGCGATGAGCCTGCGGATCAGCGAGAAGCCGTTTGAATGCGGCCCGGAGGAGGCGAGGCCGAGCACGACATCACCGGCGCGGGTCCGGCTGCCATCGATGATCCGGTCGCGTTCGACGACGCCTACGCAGAAGCCGGCCAGGTCGTAATCGCCTTCCGCATACATGCCGGGCATCTCGGCCGTTTCGCCACCGACGAGTGCGCAACCCGCCTGCACGCAGCCCTCGGCGATGCCGGCGATGACGCGCTCCGCGACTTCGACCGACAGGCGGCCGGTCGCGTAGTAGTCGAGAAAGAAGAGGGGCTCCGCGCCCTGAACGACGACGTCGTTCGCGCACATCGCGACCAGGTCCTGGCCGACGCCGTCGTGCAGTCCCGTATCGATCGCCAGCCTGAGCTTGGTGCCGACGCCATCCGTGCCAGCCACAAGGACGGGTCGACGCCAGCGTCCCTCGGGCAATTCGATCATGGCCCCGAAGCCGCCGATGCCGGCAAGGACCTCCGGCCGGTGCGTTCTGGCGACGCGCGGCTTGATGCGATCGACGAGTTCTTCGCCGGCGTCGATGTCGACTCCGGCATCCCGATACGTCAGCGAGGGGCGTTCAGTCATCGCGCGGATTGCTTGGGCGGGCCCGGCGGGCGGGCAGTGTACTATTGTAGCGTGAGCGCACGACCCATCCGGACTCCTGTCAATCGCATCCAGTCCCTGCTTGCGGTGCTCGCCTGCCTGGCGTTTTCCATGCCTGCGATCGCCGAATCGGTCGGCGACCTGTACTCGGTGACGGTGCCGTACACAGGCGACGACGAGGCCGCATTTCGCTCGGCGATGTCCGACATCCTGGTGCGCGTCACCGGGCGGCCCGATGCGCCGGGGCTCGAAAACCTTGCGCCGCTGGTCGCCCATGCGTCGCGTTACGTGGTCAGCTACCGGCGCGCCGCCGGCAACCAGCTTACGGTGACCTTCGACGGCAAGGCGATCGAGAATGCAGTCGATGCGTCGGGGCTCGCTTTCTGGGGCAACGAACGGCCGGTGACCCTCGTGTGGCTCGCGATCGATCGCGGCAGCGGACGCCGCGCCCTGGTATCCGCAAGCGACACGAGTGCGGAAAAAACGCGCATCGACGCGAATGCCGAGCGCCGCGGCCTGCCACTCGTCTGGCCAGACGCCGGCGACGACCTGGTACGCGCGATGCAGCAGGCCTGGTCGGGTGACCATGCCGCGCTCGTCGACGCCGCCCGCCGTTATGGCGCCGATGGCGTCCTGATCGGTCGTGCGCGACAGCCGGTCCCGGGGGCTACCTCGGTCGACTGGAGCTTCTCGACCGCGGGGCTCGGCGCAAGCACACAGGGCGAACTCGAAGCCGGCCCGGAGCTTGCCGCCGAGCGCTATGCAAGCCTCTATGCTTCGCGCGGCGCAGCGCAGCGCAGTGAACAGCTCGTGACGATTACAGGAATCGGCACGCTCGAGGCCTATGCCTCGGCCTTGCGGACGCTTTCGCGACTCGCTCCGGTTCGCGGCGTTTCCGTCGACGAGGTGACATCGGACGCCGTTTCCTTTCTGGTCAACGTGCGGGGGGACCCTGACGCGCTGCACCAGGCGATCCTGCGCGACGGCCGCCTGCACGCGGTTGACGCCGGGCGCCTGATCTACGCGTTCTCGCCATGAAGCTGGCGACCGTTCCGAACCTGATCTGCGTGCTCCGCATGGCGCTGACCGTGCCGATCGTCATCCTGCTGGCGGAAGGGCGGTACGGGTATACGCTCGTCCTGTTCGCGCTCGCGGCCGCTTCCGACATTCTCGACGGCTATCTGGCCAAGACCTTCGGCTGGACGAGCGAGGTCGGCAAGGTGCTCGACCCGCTCGCGGACAAGCTGCTGCTCGTCAGCGTCTTCATCACGCTTGCCGTCATCGGCCTCGTGCCGGCCTGGCTTGCGGCCATCGCGGTCGCGCGCGATGTCGTGATCGGCGTCGGAGCGGCGGTCTACAAGTGGCTCTTCGGACCGCTCGAAGGACGACCGACCATTCCATCGAAGCTCAATACGCTGGTGCAGCTCCTCTTCGTCATCGCCGTGGTCTGGCGCGCAGCGTTTCCGCTGTTCCCGGTGTGGGTCATCACGGCGCTCGGTGCAATGGTCCTCGTCACGACCGTGGTGAGCGGCGTGGATTACGTCCAGACCTACATCCGCAAGGCGGTCGCGGTGAGCCGGGCACGGCGCAGCGCGGCCTGAATCCGTGCAGCAGTTGCCCCTTGGCGTCCAGCTCGGCGTATCGCTGCGCTTCGAGACCTTCCATGCGGGCGCAAATGCCGAAGCCGTTGCGGCTTTGCGGCGGCTGGCCGATGGAACGGCGCGGGTTCCGGTCTGGCTTTTCGGAGCGCCCGGCGCGGGCAAGAGCCACCTGCTTCAGGCGGGCTGCGCACTCGCCGGCACATTGGGGCGGACGTCGGCCTACCTGCCGCTCGCGTTGCTTCGCGCCGAGGGTCCGGCCCTGCTGGACGGCCTCGAGCAACTGGAATTCGTTGCGCTCGACGATCTTGGCGCGGTGGCGGGAGATTCCGGCTGGGAGCGCGCGCTCTTCACGCTGTACAACGGGCTGGCCGAACGCGAAGGCCGGCTGGCTCTGGCTACGGACGCAGCGCCAGCCGCGCTCGGATTCCGGCTGCCGGATCTCGCGTCGCGCATGGCCGCATCCGAAGTCCACCGCCTGCAGCCGCTGTCCGAAGCCCAGCAGGCGGAGGCGCTCCGCCAGCGCGCGGGACACCGTGGCCTCGAACTGCCGGAGGAAACGCTCAGTTTCCTGACGCGCCGTGCGCCGCGCGACTTTGCAACGCTCTGCCGGATGCTCGACGAACTCGATACCGAGGCGCTCGCGGCACAACGGCGACTGACGGTACCCTTCGTTCGCGACTGGCTCGCGCGAAGCGCCCCCTCTTAGGGGGCGGCACGCAAAGCCGCTACGAGGCCGGCGAAGGCGAGCAGGATCAAGGCAAGCGTCGTGCCCGTCCAGGGGCGCGACGGCGCGTTGACCAGGTACTCCGTGACCGCGAGCGCGAGCACCGGCGCGAGGGTCAATGCGGCGATGCGCAAGGCACGCTGCGAGCCGCGCAGGATTCCCGTAATCGGCAACAGAAGCGGCACGAGCGCAATCACCGTCGTCGCGACTCCAACGCCTGAATTCGCCGTCAACGGCCAGCAGGCGACAGAAACGGCGAGCAGCACCCAGGCGGCGATCGCGCCGCGCCGCGCCATGAGCGCGCGATCCGTCATTCGCTTCCGGCGGCGAGTCGCGAGGCGACGCTCGCAACGCGGCGTCCCAGCGCCTGGGCGAGCTGCCGCTCTGAATCGGTGAGTGCGCGGCGTTCGCCCGCGGGCACGACGCGGCTCGCGCCGTAGGGTGTCCCGCCGCTGGCCGTCTCGGAAAGCGCGGGCTCCGTGAAGGGCAGGCCGACGATCAGCATGCCGTGATGCAGCAAGGGCAGCAGCATCCCGAGCGGCGTGGTTTCCTGTCCGCCATGCATCGTGCTGCCCGACGTGAAGGCGGCGACGGGCTTGCCTGCCAGCACGCCCGTCAGCCAGAGACTCGAAGTCCCGTCGAAGAATGCCATCAGTGCCGCCGCCATGTTGCCGAAGCGCACGGGGCTGCCGAGCACGAGACCCGCGCATTCACGAAGGTCTTCGTGGGTCGCGAATGCCGCCCCGTCCGGCGGGGCGGCGATTGCGACGGACTGGCTCGCGAGCGGTGGCACGGTGCGTATCCGCGCGCGGCAGCCCGCGATGCCATCCACGCCGCGCGCAACCTGCCGCGCAAGCTCTGCGGTCGCACCGTGACGGCTGTAATAGAGGACCAGGATGTCGAGCATGGGTACTTGCCTTCAGCCTCAGGTACTTACAGACTGTTCGCAGAGTGAATTCTAGGCCACGACCCGAAGCCGCGCGGCGCGTCCGTGTCAGCGGGCGCGTCCAAGGCGTGTACTTTCGCGCGAGCACCGCCGAACGTGCAATCGCGCTTTCGCTGCAGGGCACTGTGGAGAACTGCGCGGATGGCACCGTGCTCGTGCTCGCGGCGGGCAAACCGGCTGCGCTCGCGCATCTCATCACCTGGCTACATCGCGGCCCGCCGATGGCAAGGGTCGAATCGGTCGAGGTCGAGCCGGTTGAGCCGGGTTCAGTCAAATGGCCGGACGGATTCCGGACCGGATGACTTGTCAGCGCCGCCAGCGCGAATTCAGGCGGCCGAGCACGAGATCGGGGTAGGTCCGCTTCCCGAGGCTGCCGTTGTACCGGCCGAGTGCCCGGTGGTAGTCGCCGCGCTCACGCTCGAGGTAGTAGGCGAGGATGCTGGTGCCCATCCGGATGTTCAGCTCGACGTCGATGAG
Source organism: uncultured Gammaproteobacteria bacterium (assembly GCA_963775415.1). GTDB lineage: Bacteria > Pseudomonadota > Gammaproteobacteria > Steroidobacterales > Steroidobacteraceae > SCUD01. Next base: position 5,897 of record CAVZIO010000002.1, on the reverse strand, counting down.
GTCCTGTCTCGAAAGCCCGAGCTCGCCGGGCCAGAACGGCATCACCTGCATCAGGCCGACGGCGCCCGCCGAGGACACGGCGAATGGATCGAAGGCGCTTTCCACGTCGATCACGGCGAGCACGAGTTGAGGCCGGTCGCGGAGCATCGCGTGCTTGCTCGACTCGCAATGAACGGCGCGCAGGATGCGCTCGGCGGCCTTCGTCATGTCGTCCCCGAGCCGGAGGTCGACCGGCTGCTGGCGCAGTCGCGTCTCGACGCGCGGCTGCATCAGGGCGAACCAGACGACGTCGTCGTACTTTCCCTCGAAGCAGGCGGTCGACTTGATCGCGGCCTGTATGACCTCGCGGAGCCCCGGATCCCTCTGGCGATTCGCCTGCGACCCGCTGGCATGCGCAGGTCCCAGCAGCGCAGAGGCGAGGAACAGTGCGCGGACCCAGACGACGAGTCGCCTCATCTTGCGCTTGCGATGCGCGCGTGCACGAAGGATGCGGCCTCCGACCGTGGGAACTCCTCGTTCGCCTCGGCGCGCCGGTGACGGTATTCGAGACGACCCGCAGCGATGCCGCGTTCCGATACGACGATGCGATGCGGGATGCCGATGAGTTCGGCGTCGGCGAACTTGACGCCCGGCCGCGCGTCGCGATCGTCGAGCAACACGTCAACGCCCGCTTCGGTGAGCTCGCGATAGAGCGCGAGCGCCGCGGTCCGCACGCCTTCCGATTTCTCCCAGTTGAGCGCGACCAGCACGACGTCGAACGGTGTCAGCGGCGCTGGCCAGATGATGCCGCGCTCGTCGTGATTCTGCTCGATCGCAGCGGCGACGATGCGCGTGACGCCGATTCCGTAGCAACCCATGTGCATGTGGATGTCGCGGCCCTGTTCGTCCTGGACGGTAGCGCCCATCGCCTCGCTGTACTTGCGTCCGAGCTGGAAAATGTGACCGACTTCGATTCCGCGGGCGATCGAAAGTGTCCCACGACCGCGTGGGCTCGGGTCACCGTTCACGACGTTCCGCAGGTCCGCTGTTGCGGGCTCCGGCAGGTCGCGACCCCAGTTCACGCCGGTCAGGTGCGCGTCGAGGCGATTCGCGCCGCATGCAAAATCCGCCATTGCGGCGGCGGCGTGATCGGCGATCACGGGAATGCGCAGGCCGACCGGCCCCAGGAATCCGGGTTCGCACCCGGCGGCCGAGGCGATCTTCGCGGCATCCGCCATGCGAAGCGGCTTTGCGACAGCCGAATGCTTCTGGGCCTTCAGCGCGTTCAGCTCGTGGTCGCCGCGCAGCAGGAGCGCGACAAGCCCGCCATCCGCGCCATCGACGACGAGGGTCTTGAGCAGGCGCGACGGTTCCAGCTTGAGAAACGCCGACAAGTCGGCGATCGTCCGCGCACCCGGTGTGGCGACTTCGCGCTTCGCGTCTTTCGGCGCTATGCGTCCCTCGCGCGGTGGCACGGCTTCCGCCAGCTCGAGGTTTGCAGCGTAGTCGTCGCCGTCGGAGAAGACGATGGCGTCCTCGCCCGATTCCGCCAGCACGTGGAATTCCTGAGACGCGCTGCCGCCGATCGCGCCGGGGTCCGCCTGCACCGCACGGAAGCGAAGCCCGAGCCGCGTGAAGATCGCGCAATAGGCGTCGTACATGAGCCGGTAGCCCTCGGCGAGCGAGGCCTCGTCGGCGTGAAAGCTGTAGGCGTCCTTCATGATGAACTCACGCGCGCGCATCACGCCGAAACGCGGCCGGATTTCGTCGCGGAACTTCGTCTGGATCTGGTAGAAGTTGACCGGCAGCTGGCGATAGCTCCGAAGCTCGCGCCGCGCGATATCCGTGACCACCTCCTCGTGCGTGGGCCCGAGCACCATGTCGCGGTCGTGACGATCCTTGAAGCGCAAAAGCTCCGGGCCGAACTGGTCCCAGCGGCCGGACTCGACCCACAGTTCGGCGGGTTGCGCCACGGGCATCGAGATCTCGAGCGCGCCGGCCCGGTTCATTTCCTCGCGGATCACGCGCTCGACCCGGCGCAGGACGCGAAGCCCCATCGGCAGCCAGTTGTAGAGCCCGCCCGCGACGCGGCGGATGAGCCCGGCGCGCAGCATCAGCCGATGGCTCACGACCTCGGCCTCGGCCGGGACTTCCTTGAGGTTCTGGATCGGATACGCGGACAGGCGCATTGCTTGGGTTCCCTCATCCGGGACGGAGCGTGTCGCCGGTCCCAAAGCGCGGTATCTTAGGCGCTGCCTATCGGCCTTGCCACGCCAGCCGCATGAAAGTCGACCTCAACGAAATTCGCATGCGCCGCGGGATCTTCCTGCTGCCGAACCTGCTGACGACCTGCTGCCTGTTCGGCGGCTTCTACGCGATCATCGCAGCGATCGACGGCAACTTCGAGCGGGCGACGGTCGCGATCTTCGTCGCCATGGTCTTCGACGGGCTCGACGGGCGCGTTGCCCGGCTGATGGGAACCGAGACGGCTTTCGGCAAGGAGTTCGACAGCCTTGCCGACATGGTCGCATTCGGTCTCGCGCCGGCGGTCGTCTGCTACCAGTGGGGCGTCGCGCGCATCGCAGAATACGGTTCGGCCTGGGGCCGCTTCGGCTGGATCGCGGCTTTCTTCTTCGCGGCCGCGACGGCCATGCGGCTCGCGCGATTCAATGCGCGCGCGGCGACACAGGACAAGCGCTACTTCGAGGGCCTGCCGAGCCCGTCGGGCGCCGCGATCGTCGCCGCGTTCGTGGCGACTCGCGCACGACCTACGACGTCACCGGCCTGCCGGGCCTCATCCTCGCTTTCATCATCACGGCTGCTCGCGGCAATCGCTGATGGTCAGCAAGTTTCCGTATCGCAGCTTCAAGGACCGGGCCGCCGGCGAGCGCGTGCGCTATTCGAAGCTGCTGCTCGTGCCGCTCGCGATCGCCATCATCGCGATCAATCCGCCGGTCGTGGCAGTTCACGATGTTCGGCATCTATGCGCTTGTCGGGGCCGATCGGCTGGAGCTGGCTCAAGCTTCGGCGGCGGCCGCGCGACGCCGCCGCGGGCGAAGGCGGCTGAGGCCGTGGAGGCGCGGCAACTCGCCATCCTCGACGCGATGGGCGTGGACGCCTATGTCCCGCGCCGGCCGGCGCGCGGTTGCGCGCGCCGACGGACCGGACTGGGACAACACTCGCTGCCACCGTGCGCGATTGCCGCCTGTGCGGCCTCTGCGAGACGCGCACGCAGACGGTATTCGGCACGGGCGATCAGCGTGCGCGGCTCATGGTGATCGGCGAGGCGCCGGGCGCGGACGAGGACCGGCAAGGGGAGCCGTTCGTCGGCCGCGCCGGGCTGCTCCTGAACTCGATGCTGCGCGCCTGCGGCTTCGAGCGCGGCGACGTGTACATCGCCAATGTGCTCAAGTGCCGGCCGCCCCAGAATCGCGATCCGAGCGACGAAGAGGCCGAACGCTGCCTGCCGTACCTGCGCCGCCAGATCGAGCTGGTCGCACCTGCCGCGATCCTCTGCGTCGGCCGCATCGCCGCACAGCGGCTGCTCGGCACGGAACTGCGCGCTCGCGCGGCTCCGCGGCCGTGTTCACCGGCTCGATGGCGTGCCCGTCGATCGTGACCTACCATCCGGCCTACCTGCTGCGCTCGCCGGGCGAGAAGCGCAAGTCCTGGGACGACCTCAAGCTCGCGCTCGGAGTGCTCGCCGATGGCGACGGCGCGTGAAGACCTGCGCGGCGGCGAGCTGGACTTCCGCCCGATGGCGCAGGCGGACCTTCCGCGCGTCGCCGCGCTCGAGCGCGAGTCCTACGTCTTTCCGTGGAACGACCAGATTTTCGCCGACTGCCTGAGGGTCGGGTATCACTGCGTGGTCGTCGATACGGAGGCGGGCGTCGCGGGCTACGGCGTGCTGTCGATGGGCGCGGGCGAGGCGCACGTGCTCAATCTCTGCATCAGCGAGAGCGTTGCGGCGCCGCGGCATCGGCCGCCGCCTGCTGCTCGCGCTGCTCGCGCATGCGCGCGACCGCGGGATTCGCGACGCCTTCCTCGAAGTGCGCCGTTCCAACCGCGGGGCGATCGCGCTTTACCACGAGCTTGGCTTCGAGTGCGTCGGGCAGCGCCGCGGCTACTACCAGGCGCAGGACGGCCGCGAGGACGCGCTGGTCTACCGGCTCGAACTCGGCGCGCTGCCGCGATCGCCTTGATCGCGCTACAATCGCTGCGCGCCCCGCGCGATCCCAAGATGAATCCACCGAACGACGAAATCGCCCGCCGACGCAGCTTTGCGATCATCTCGCATCCCGGACGCCGGCAAGACGACGCTGACCGAGAAGCTCCTGCTGTTCGGCGGCGCGATCCAGATGGCGGGCGCGGTCAAGGGTCGCAAGGCGGCGCGCCACGCGACCTCCGACTGGATGCGGCTCGAGCAGCAGCGCGGCATCTCGGTCACGTCGTCCGTCATGCAGTTCCCGTACCAGGGCCGCATCGTCAACCTGCTCGACACGCCGGGCCACGAGGATTTCTCCGAGGACACCTACCGCACGCTGACGGCGGTCGACTCGGCCCTGATGGTGATCGACTGCGCGAAAGGCGTCGAGGAGCGCACGATCAAGCTGATGGAGGTCTGCCGGCTCCGCGACACGCCGATCATGACCTTCATCAACAAGCTCGACCGCGACGGGCGGCCGCCGGTCGAGCTGCTCGACGAGATCGAGCGCGTACTCGGCATCCAGTGCGCGCCGGTCACCTGGCCGATCGGCATGGGCCGCGAGTTCGCGGGCATCTACCATCTCGGCGCAGGACCGCATCTACGTCTACGACGGCGCAACGAGCGGCCGCGTCGGCACCAATCGCGCGATCGAAGGCCTCGGCGAGCCCGAAGCGGAGGCGCTGCTCGGCGATTCCGCGCGGTCGTTTCGCGAGGAAGTCGCGCTGATACGCGGCGCGATGCCGGCCTTCGACGTCGCCGCCTACCTGGCGGGCCGCCAGACGCCGGTGCACTTCGGCTCGGCGATCTCGAATTTCGGCGTGGAGGAACTGCTGCACTCGTTCGTCGCACACGCGCCGCCGCCGCGGCCGCGCCGCGCGACGACGCGCGAAGTGCGGCCCGCGGAGAGCGCGCTCTCCGGTTTCGTGTTCAAGATCCAGGCCAACATGGATCCCGGCCACCGCGACCGGATCGCGTTCCTGCGCATCTGCTCCGGGCAGTACCGGCGCGGCATGCGGCTCCACCACGTGCGGCTCGGCAAGGAAGTCCGGATCGCGGACGCGCTGACCTTCATGGCGGCGGACCGCCAGCAGGCCGACGAGGCCTGGGCCGGCGACATCATCGGCCTGCACAATCACGGCACGATCAACATCGGCGACACGTTCACCGAAGGCGAGGCGCTCACCTTCACCGGCATCCCGAACTTTGCGCCGGAACTGTTCCGTCGCGCCGTGCTGAAGGATCCGCTGCGCATGAAGGCGCTCCAGAAGGGGCTCGACCAGCTCTGCGAGGAAGGCGCGACCCAGCTCTTCCGGCCGCTCGCGGAACAACGATCTGATCCTCGGCGCCGTCGGGCCGCTGCAGTTCGACGTCGTCGCCTTCCGCCTCGCCGACGAATACGGCGTGACCTGCGTCTTCGAGCCGGTCAACGTCGTCACGGCGCGCTGGATCGACGGCGTGCGATGACGCGAAGCTCGAGCAGTTCCGCGAGCGCGCGCACGAGCATCTCGCCCTCGACCACGCGGGCGAACTCGTCTACCTCGCGCCGAGCCGGTCAATCTCGGGCTGACGATCGAGCGCTGGCCGGACCTTGTCGTTCCGCGAGACGCGCGAGCACCTGGCGGTGGCCGCGTGAAACGCGTGCTGCTGCGCCGGCCGGTCATCGCCTGGGCGCTGTACGACTGGGCGAATTCCGCATTCGCGACGACCGTCA
>CAVZIO010000001.1:0-226361 GCA_963775415.1 uncultured Gammaproteobacteria bacterium | reverse complement strand
CGCCGCATGACGGTCGGCGCGAGAAGAGCGACAAGTACCGCCAAAATTCGGTACTCACGATCGAAGCTGTTGCCGTACAGGACTGTCAGTGCGAATAGTGTCCCGATCGCGATGAGCGCAGGGAGCAGCAACTGCACCAGCACCAGTTGGCCGATGAGGACGCTGCGCTTGAAGACGATCGGTTCGTTCATTTTTGATCAATCACCGGGCGCCCATTGTGTCCCTTCCGGGGGCGAAAGCGTGAACCGCGTCGGGAGTCAGTTATGTCAAGCGTTCGACAGGAAACCTCCGGTCAACGTTCGAGCGACTGCAGATGCTCCACGAGCTTGACGTATCCCTTCCTGGCGACGTCCCGGCCCATGCCTTTGCGCGCCGCCCAGGCATCGTATTTGGCGCGTGCCACGAAGTCGAAGGCGCCCGGCCGGTCGCCGCCGGCATCGCCTTCGGTGGCCTGCTTGAAATAGGAGTAGAGCTCGAGCAGCGTGTCGTTGTCCGGCTTGTCGCGCAGACCTTTCGCCGCCGCCTGGGCGGCCTCAAAACGCTTCTCGTGATCGGCCATGACGCCCTTCCTGCCCGGCTGACAAGCGATGGTCGCTCGCGCCGGACAGTGGCGTCAATGTCGATGATTTTGAATCAGGAGATCGTCTTGCTCGCGGTGGCCGCACCCCGCTCTCGGCGCCGGCCGAATTGACGGCGGTCATCGCAAAATACCACGTCGCGGACGACAGGTTCTCGACGACATAGCGCGTCAGGCCGGGATTGCTGAGCGTGACGATCTGGTCCAGCCTGTCCGAGCTGCGGCCATAGTAGATCCGATAGCCCGCGAGATTGGTCAGCGTGGAGCCGTCCACATTCGCGGTCGGCGGCGGTGACAGGACAGGCATGGAACCCGGGCGAAATCTGGTCGACCGTGATGTCGAAGTCCGGCAGCCGACCGAGTCTTTCCGTCCGACACCGAAATGCCGATGTTGGTGAAATTGCCGACATCGTCGGCCTGGCGTGCCCCACAGGCGACCGGTCGCTCTATCGAAACTCGCCCAGGAGGGCTTTCGGCTGACCGTGAATTCCAGGGTATCGCCGTCCGGGTCGCTGGCGGTTGGGCGAATTCGAAGGCAATGCCTTCCTGGATCCTTGCCGTGGGTGAACCTGAGATGCTTGGCGCCTGATTTTGCGCCGTCGTATTGCCGTCGTCGACAGCCACACTCTCGTCATCGTCGTCGCCAATCTTGCAGCCGCTCAGCGCAAGAGTCGTGCTCACCAGGAATGCCAGCCAGAGTTTCAATTGCATGCCCGCCCCCGCTGTCGTGCAAGTGGGCAAATCCGCATCGGGCAAGTGGAACGTGATCAGCCGCCGCTGGCCGGTGTTTGACGACAATCGAGCGCGTTGCGGAGCGACGAAGTGCGATTCGGCGCGTGCTCTCTTGCCGGCAACCCCGCTGGCATGGACTCGCAATGGAGTCTTTAGCCCGGAAGCTTTGCGTCCCCATCTTTCGATGGGTTTGCCCTTAGTACGGTTGTGAGTCTAGTTACGATCGTAGCGGTAAACTGAGAACCGCGTCACGCAGGACAACATAAGGCGAATCCATCGAAAAAACATCAGCCTGCGCCGCTGCTGTCCTGGATTATTGTGACATCCGTTGTCGCCAGATGGCGACGGAATGTTAGGATTATTCCCGACCAGACATCGACTGCCGAAATGGCACACCCGCTGCGAGGCGGGGTCGCAAAGCCACGGGTCTTCCCGCAACGGGAAGACTGCCGGGTTACCGAACAGGTTCGCTGTACCGTAACCGGCATCGGAGCTTGCGACGTTGACACGACCAATGGAATTCACGCGGTGACCGATACTTGCGGCCAAAGCATTTTGGGCTGCCTGCCGGCGTATTACGCCGTCGCCGCGATTCAATCGAAGGGGGGGAGACGCTAGAAAGAGAAGATGGGAGTGTTCCGCTGGGGAATAGGGGGCGGCAGCGGCCGCCCCCTTTTTTTTGCGCCATGACACAAACTAAGAAGTATCCGGCTGTCACGATCGCGACGGCGTCCAATTGCTGCGGCGCAGTCAGCGCGTTGGAAGGCGTCAGGATCCTGGCCGAACGTGCGCCTCCATTGCCGATGCCCAATTGCACGATGCCCAAAGAGTGCCGCTGCCGCTTCAAGAAGTACGTCGATCGGCGTGACGACGTACAGGGACGCCGGTTCAAATACGGCGGCGAAAGAACCGCCTGGTATGCCGGCGGCCAGCGCCGGAAGTCGCGCGGTCGCCGCGACGCAGACTGATCGAAATGGCGTCCCCAGGGGGATTCGAACCCCGGTCGCCGCCGTGAAAGGGCGGTGTCCTAGGCCTCTAGACGATGGGGACCCAGGGAAGTGGTGGAGCCAGACGGGATCGAACCGTCGACCTCTTGCATGCCATGCAAGCGCTCTCCCAGCTGAGCTATGGCCCCATTCAGGGGGGGCGAATTCTCCGGAACTGCCCCCGGAGTGTCAACGCCTTGAGAAGGTAATCGCCCTCTCGAGCCGCCTCAGGGTCTCTTCCCGGCCCAGAATCGCCAGCGTCTGGTCGATGGGCGGCGAAACGCTGCCGCCCGAGACCGCGACGCGGACCGGCTGGGCCACCTTGCCGAGCCCGAACCCGCCCGCCTCGGCCAGCCCCTGGATCGCCGCGTGGATCGCCGGCGCCGTCCAGTCGGCCAGTTGCGCGAGGGCCGCGCGCGCCTGTTCGAGGACAGGGGCGCTTTCGGCCGTCAGGTGCTTGCGGGCCGCCTTCTCCTCGTAGACTCGTCGGCGCCTCGAAGAAGAACCGGCTCGCCTCCGCCATTTCCTTGAGCGTCTTCGAGCGTTCGCGTTGGGCCTCGATGACGGCTTCGAGGCGCACTGCCCTCCCCGACCGTGACGCCCAGCCGCTCGAGCTGCCAGCGCAGCTCCGGCGCGACCTGCGACGGCGGCAGCCGCATCAGGTGCTGCTGGTTGATCCAGGCGAGCTTGTCCGGATTGATCGCGGAGGCCGACTTGTTGACGTCCGCGATGTCGAAGAGCGCGGTCATCTCCTCCAGCGAGAAGATCTCCTGGTCGCCATGCGACCAGCCGAGCCGCGCCAGGTAGTTGAGGAGCGCTTCGGGCAGATAGCCCTCCTCCCGGTAATAGAGTACGGACACGGCGCCATGGCGCTTCGAGAGCTTGGTGCCGTCCGGCCCGAGAATCATTGGCAGGTGGGCATACACCGGCGGCTCGACGCCCATCGCGCGCAGCATGTTCATCTGCCGCGGCGTGTTGTTGAGGTGATCGTCGCCGCGGATCACGTGCGTGACCTTCATGTCGAAGTCGTCCACGACGACGCAGAAGTTGTAGGTCGGGTTGCCGTCGGAGCGCTCGATGATCAGGTCGTCGAGCTCGGCGTTCTGGAACACGACGTCGCCGTGCACGGCGTCGGCGACGACGACCGCGCCATCGAGCGGATTCCGGAATCGCACGACGGGCGTGACGCCCGCGAGCGGCTCCTTGCGATCGCGGCAGCGACCGTCGTAGCGCGGCTTCTCCTTGCGCGCGAGCTGGGCACGTGCGCATCGCCTCGAGTTCTTCCTTGCGGCAATAGCAGCGATAGGCCTTGCCCTTCGGCCAGCCACTGCTGGATGACTTCGCGATAGCGCGGATAGCGCTGGCTCTGGTAGAACGGCCCCTCGTCGGCATCGAGGCCGAGCCACTTCATGCCGTCCAGGATCACCTGCACGGCTTCGGGCGTCGAACGCTCGCGGTCCGTGTCCTCGACGCGCAGGATGAAAGTGCCGCCGTGACGGCGCGCGTAGAGCCAGCAGAAGAGCGCCGTGCGCACGCCGCCGATGTGCAGCAGTCCGGTCGGGCTCGGCGCGAAGCGGGTGCGTACGGTCATGGGGCCGCGATTCTAGCGCGTTGACCCATCGCGACAGCCGCCCGTAGAATCGCGGGCCCGCGGCGGGCGGTTAGCTCAGCGGTAGAGCACTGCTTTCACACGGCAGGGGTCACAGGTTCAAATCCTGTACCGCCCACCATTTCCGCAGATTAATCAGTCGGTTACGAGGTACTTTCCTGCAGACGAAGCGCGCTCGACGAGACTTCGAGGATCTCCGTCGGTGCGTCTCCTGCATGAGCGCCAGTTCGCCGCGCGACTCGACATTGAGGCGCAGAGCGGCTCGGTGTTCGAGCTCCTGAGATTGAAGCGCCAGCGCGGATGCTCGACGGAAAGTCCGTCGACATTCTCGACCTTGACCGAGCCCGGCACGTAGCGCTGCTTGACGGCCGCGATCGCGCCCTGCACATCGCCGACCCGCCGATTGATCTCGCCGCTCGATGGAAACTGCTTGATGCGCTCGTCCACGAGCGAGGACAGCGCCTTGCCCGTGCGCGACAGGTGCTGGGCCATGCACGACCCAGGGAATCATGCCGCTGTCGCAGTAGGCGAAATTGCGGAAGTAATGGTGGCCGCTCATCTCGCCGCCATAGATCGCGTCCGCCTCGCGCATGCAGTGCTTCATGAAGGCGTGGCCGGACTTGCACTGCACCGGCCGGCCGCCGGCTGCGCGCACGACCTGCTGCGTGTTCCAGACGACGCCGCGGATCGTGAACGATCGGCGCGCCGCGATTCTGCTCGAGGAAGGTGGTCGCGAGCAGGCCGACGATGTAATAGCCGTCGATGAACCGCCCTTCCTCGTCGAAGAAGAAGCAGCGGTCGAAGTCGCCGTCGAAGGCGATGCCCATGTCGGCGCGCGCGAGCCGCACCGAGCGCGCCGTCACTTCGCGGTTCTCCTCGAGCATCGGGTTCGGCACGCCGTTCGGGAAGTCGCCGTCGGGCTCGTGATGGACCTTGGTGAAGCGGAACGGCAGCTGGTCCTCGAGCAGGTCGAGCGCGATGCCGGCGCCGCCGTTGCCGCCATTGCAGACGATCGAGAGCGGCTTCAGCTTGTCCACGTCGACGTACGACAGGACGTGATCGCGCCAGGACGGCTTGATGTCGAAGGGAACGACGGTACCGCGCTTGACCGCATCGACGAACTCGCCCGCTTCCGCCAGCTTGCGGATGTCCTGCAGGCCCGTGTCGCCGCTGATCGGCCGCGACTGTTCGCGCACGAACTTGAGGCCGTTGTAGTCCGGCGGGTTGTGGCTCGCAGTGACCATGACCCCGCCGTCGAGCCCGAGCGACGAGGTCGCGAAATAGACCATCTCCGTGCCGCAGAGGCCGATGTCGACGACATCGACGCCGGAATCGCTCGAGACCGCGTATCAGGGCGTTCGCGAATTCCTCGCTCGAATGACGGATGTCGCGGCCGACGGCGACCCGCTTGGGCTTCAGCCACTCGGCATAGGCCCGCCCGATCCGGTAAACGGCATCCGGATTCAGCTCGTCCGGTATGCGCCCGCGGACGTCGTAGGCCTTGAAGCTTGTTCGCGAGATCCATGTCCCTTATCGCTTGCGGTAGAAGCCGGCTATCGTGTCGACGACGTACTGCAGTTGTGCCTCGACCGAGCTCCGGGTAGATCGGCAGCGCCAGCGTCTCGCTGGCCGCCCGCGCGGACTCCGGGCAGTCCTCGGGCCGGTATCCCAGGTAGGCGAAGCACTTCTGCATATGCAACGGTACGGGATAGTAGATCTCCGTGCCAACGCCCTGCTCGGCAAGGTAGGCACGCAGGCGGTCCCGATCCGGGACACGGATCACATACTGGTTGTAGATGTGGCGGGAGCCCGGACGAGCGGTCGGTGTGACGACCTGAGCGGCAATTCCGGCCTTTGGAAAGGCTGCGTCATAATATGCCGCGTTCCGCTGCCGGGCCCGGTGCCAGTCCTCGAGATGGCGGAACTTGACGAGCAGCACGGCGGCCTGGATCTCGTCGATGCGGAAATTCCCGCCGATCAGCGCGTGGTAGTACTTCGGCTCGCCGCCGTGAACGCGGAGCACGCGGAGCTTGGCCGCGAGCGCGTCGTCATTCGTCACGCACATGCCGGCATCGCCGAAAGCGCCGAGATTCTTGGTCGGAAAGAACGACAGGCAGCCGATGTCGCCGTTGCTGCAGGCGCGCTTGCCCGGCGCGAACTCGGCGCCGATCGCCTGCGCGGCGTCTTCGATCACCGCGAGCCCGAACTCGCGGCCGAGCTTCATGAATGCTTCCATGTCGGCCGGCTGGCCGTAGAGGTCGACGGGCATGATCGCGCGCACGCGGCCGCCGGTCTTCCGGTTGTAGAGCCCGCCGGCGCGCTTCTCGCAGCCGGTCTCGAGGAACTTCCGGACGAGATCGACGCGCAGGTTGTAGGTCACCGGATCGATGTCGAGGTACACGGGCCGCGCGCCGACGCGCGCGACCGTGCCGCCGGTTGCGAAGAAGGTGTAGGGCGTCGTGACCACTTCGTCGCCGGGACCGAGGTCGTAGGCCATGAGCGCGATCAGGAGTGCGTCGGTGCCGGACGAAAGCCCGATGCCGTGCTTCGCGCCGGAATATTCGGCGACCTTGGCTTCGAGTTCCTTCACGGCGGGCCCGAGAATGAACATCTGCGACGCCGCGACCTTGAGGAGCGCGGCGTCGATGTCGGCCTTCAGCGCCAGGTACTGCGGCTTGAGGTCGAGCAGGGGTACGCTGATCTTGGCGGACGTGCTCATGGTCTTCATTCCTCTCCGATCCCGCACCGGCGCCGCAGCGCGGCGACACAGCGTTCAGCCGTGCGACCGTCCCAGAGCGCGGGCTTCGTACCCTTAGCCCATTGACCATTCAAGGCTTCGTCGGCATCCGCGACGAATCGCGCTGCCGTCGAAAGTCGGTTCGTACCCTCGGTCAGCGTAATGGGGCGCTCGGTATTGTCGCGAAGCGTAATACATGGAATGCCCAGATAGGTCGTTTCTTCCTGCACGCCGCCGGAGTCCGTGATCGCGAGCGCCGAACCGCTGATCAGATTCATGAATTCGATATAGGACAAGGGTTCGCAAATGCGCACGGCACTGCCCTCGAATCGGGTCATCAACCCGAACTCCGTGAGCCGCTTGCCGGTGCGCGGATGCAGTGGAAACACGAGCGGCAGGCGGCCTGCGACCTCGACCAGGCCGTCGACCAGCTTGCCCAGTGCGCCGCGCGTCATCGACATTTGACGGACGATGCAGAGTCACGACGCCGTAACCGCCGATCTTTAATCCCAACGAAGTCCGGGTAGCGGCCGCATCGATTCGCGCGCGCATCAGTTCGTAGGAGTCGATCATGATGTTGCCGACGCGATCGATTCTCTCCGCGGCAACGCCTTCCGCCAGCAGATTTTCGTCGGCGTCCGGCGATGGGGTCCACAGCACATCCGCAATGGCATCAGTCACGAGCCGATTGATTTCCTCCGGCATCCGGCGATCGCGGCTGCGCAGGCCGGCCTCGAGGTGAACGACCGGGATCCAGAGCTTGGCGCCGACCATCGAGCAGGCGGCCGTGGAATTCACGTCGCCAACGACGATGATCCAGTCCGGTCGCTCGGCGGCAAGCGCGCGCTCGTAAGCGATCATCACGCCCCCGAGTTGTTCGGCGTGCTTGCCGCTGCCTACGCCGAGGTGCAAATGCGGAGCCGGCAACCCCAGGTCGCGGATGAACGCATCCGACATGTTGGGATCATAGTGCTGGCCCGTATGCACGATGCGCGTACGACACCAGCGCTCGCTTTCGAGCGCGTGATAGAGCGGCGCGATCTTCATGAAGTTCGGCCGCGCTGCAACGACCAGGTCGATGTTCAACATCAATCGGTCCGCCCCTTGCGGCCGTAATTGTCGTCGAGCCGGATGATGTCGTCCTCGCCCAGGTAGCCGCCGGACTGCACCTCGATGATCTGGAGCGGTTCGCTGCCCGGATTTTCGATGCGGTGGACGGCGCCGATCGGGTATGAATGTCGACTCGTTTTCGGAGAGCAGGAAGATTTCCTCGTTGCGCGTGATTCGGGCCGTGCCCTTCACGACAACCCAGTGCTCAGCGCGATGCTGGTGTTTCTGCAGCGAGAGCGTCTGCGCCCGGCTTGACCGTCAGGCGCTTGACCTGGAAACGTGGCCCGGCATCCACGCTGTCGTAGCTGCCCCAGGGCCGGAACACCTCCCGGTGCAGCCCGGGCTCGCTGCGGCCCGCCTTCTTCATGCGGTCGACCAGGCGCTTGACGTCCTGGACGCGGCTTTTCGGCGCGACCATCACGGCGTCCTTGGTCTCGATGACGACGTGCGCATCGAGGCCGACGGCGGCGACCAGCCGGTTGGTCGAGAACAGACAGGCAGTTCTTCGCGTCTTCCGCGACCACGTCGCCGCGCGTGACGTTGCCCCGGGCATCCGGCGGCAGCGCGTCCTGGAGCGAGGCCCAGGAGCCGACATCGCTCCAGCCCGCGGAAAGCGGCACGACCGCGGCGCGATCGGTTTTTTCCATCACCGCATAGTCGATCGAATCGGCACGGCAGGATTCGAAAGACGGCGCGGTCCAGGCGCACGAAATCGAGGTCGCTGATCGGCCGCATCAAGGCGCATTGCGGCAGGCGGCCAGCATCGTCCGGGTCGAGCTTCGCAAGCTCGTCGAGATAGCCCTTGGCCGGCAGCAGGAACATGCCGCTGTTCCAGAGATACTCGCCGCTTGCGAGGAATTCCGCGGCGCGCTTGCCGTCCGGCTTTTCCACGAAAGCCGCGACCGGCCGCACGGCCCCGGTCCCGGTCCCGGCGCCCTGGCGGATGTAGCCATAACCTGTCTCGGCGTGGGTCGGTATGACGCCGAAGGTCACAAAGCGGCCGCTCGCGCGCGGCAGGAATCGCCGCCTCGACGGCGCGCTGGAATGCGGCGGTGTCACCGAGCACGTGATCGGCCGGCAGGACGAGCAGGAGCGGCTCGTCATTGCCGCCCTGATCGCGCGTCGCCATGAGCGCGGCGATCGCAACGGCCGGCGCCGTATTGCGGCCCGCAGGTTCGAGCAGGATGGATCGCGGCTCGATGCCGACCTGGCGCAACTGTTCGGCTACCAGGAAGCGGTGAGCCTCATTGCAGACGACAATCGGATTCGTAACGTCCGGCAAGCCGATGCTTCGGAGCGCTGTTTCCTGGATCATCGTGCGCTCGCCCACGAGCGCCAGGAACTGCTTCGGATAGAGCTCCCGCGACAAAGGCCAAAGCCTCGTCCCCGCACCGCCCGACAGGATGACTGGAATCAGCATCCGGTTAGCTCTTCAACCGGCCCTGCGCTTCAAGATACCGGATAACCCTGTCCACGCACTCCGCGACCGAGAGCTTCGAGCTGTCGATCACGATCTCGGCGGCCTCCGGCGCCTCGTACGGCGAGCTGACGCCGGTGAAGTTCTTGATCGCGCCCTCGCGCGCCTTGACGTAGAGGCCCTTCGGATCGCGCTGCTCGCAGACCTCGATCGGCGTGCTGACGAAGACCTCGACGAACTCGCCGGCCTGGACAAGGTCGCGTACCAGGCGCCGGTCGCTGCGGAACGGCGAGATGAACGCCGTCACGACGATGAGGCCGGCATCGACGAAGAGCTTCGCCACTTCGCCGATGCGACGGACGTTCTCGACGCGGCCCGCGTCGCTGAAGTCGAGGTCCTTGTTGAGGCCATGGCGGATGTTGTCGCCGTCCAGCAGGTAGCTGTGGTGCCCGCGCAGGAAAAGCGACTGCTCGACCGCATTCGCGATCGTCGACTTGCCGGCGCCGGACAGGCCCGTGAACCACAGGATGCAGGGCCGCTGGGCCTTCTGGTTGGCGCGCTGCTCGTGGCGCACCTTCGTCGGCTGCCAGTACACCGAAACGTCGCTGCTGCGAGCCCTGAGGCGCGGCGCTGCGGAGGATCATGCCGGCGCCCGCGGTCGCGTGCGTGAGGCGATCGACGACGATCAGGGCGCCGGTGTTGCGGCAGGTCGCGTAAGTGTCGAATGCCGCCTGCTCGGCGAGCACGATGCGGCACAGACCCACCTCGTTGAGCTTCAACTCGGAGGCCGCGTGCTCGGAGAGGTCGTTGACGTCGATGCGGTGCTGGATGCTCTCGATCGTGCCGCGCAGATACCGGTGCGACAGCTTGAATTCGTACTGCCGGCCCGGCAGCAGCGGCGAATCGCTCATCCAGATGATGTGCGCGTCGAAAATCGCGGCTGACCGAGGGCGAGCGGTCCGGGTGCACGAGCAGGTCGCCGCGGCTGACGTCGAGCTCGTCCTCGAGCGCGAGGGTGACCGCCATGCCCGCTTCGGCTTTTTCCAGATTGCCGTCAAACTTGATGATCTCGCGCACCTTGCTCATGCGGCGCGAAGGCACGGCCATGATCGGATCGCCGACCGCAACCGTGCCGGCCGCGATCGTGCCGACGTAGCCGCGGAACGTGTGGTCCGGCCGGTTCACGTACTGGACCGGCATGCGGAGATCCTGGAGCTCCTGGTCGCGGCTCACGTCGATCGTGTCGAGAATCTCGCATGATCGTCGGCCCCTTGTACCAGGGCATGCTCTTGCCCGAAGTCACGACGTTTTCGCCCTTCAGAGCGGACACCGGCACGATGCGGGCCTCCGCGCCGCGGATGCCCGTGACCTCGAGGCATTCGTCGTGGATCCTGCGGAACACTTTCTCGTCGTAGCCGACGAGGTCCATCTTGTTGACCGCGACGATGATGTGCCGGATCCCGAGCAGCGAAACGATGTAGGCATGGCGGCGGGTCTGGATCTGCACGCCGCGCGAGGCGTCGATCAGGATGACCGCGAGATCCGCAGTCGAGGCGCCGGTCGCCATGTTCCGCGTGTACTGCTCGTGTCCCGGGCAGTCGGCGATGATGTACTTGCGCTTGTCGGTATCGAAGTACCGGTAGGCGACGTCGATCGTGATGCCCTGCTCCCGCTCGGCCTGGAGTCCGTCGACGAGCAGCGCGAGATCGACATCGTTGCCGGTCGTGCCCCATTTGCGGCTGTCGTTCGTGACCGCCGCGAGCTGGTCCTCGAGGATCCCTTGCGTGTCGTGGAGCATGCGCCCGATCAGCGTGCTCTTGCCGTCATCCACGCTGCCGCAGGTGATGAACCGAAGCAGGCCCTTGGCTTCATGACGCTTCAGGAAGTCGGCGAGTTTCTCGGCAGCCATCAGAAGTACCCCTCGCGCTTGCGCTTCTCCATCGCCGCCGCCTGGTCGAAGTCGATCGCCCGGCTCTGGCGCTCCGAGGTGCGCGTGACGAGCATTTCCTCGATCACGCTCGTGAGGTCCGTGGCCGTCGAGAGCATTGCGCCCGAAAGCGGATAGCAACCCAGGCTCCGGAATCGCACCGTCTCCATGCGCGGCTTCTCGCCCTCCTTCATCGGCATCCGCTCGTCGTCCACCATGATCAGCATGCCGTCGCGGTCGACGACCGGCCGCGGCTTCGCGAAATAGAGCGGCACGACCGGGATCTTCTCGAGGTGGACGTAAAGCCACACGTCGAGCTCGGTCCAGTTCGAGAGCGGGAACACACGGATGCTTTCGCCCTGGTTGATCCGGCTGTTGTAGATACTCCAGAGCTCCGGCCGCTGGTTCTTCGGGTCCCAGCGATGCTGGTTGTCGCGGAACGAGAAGACGCGCTCCTTGGCGCGCGACTTCTCCTCGTCGCGGCGCGCGCCGCCGAAGGCGGCGTCGAACTTGTGCAGCGAAAGCGCTGCCTTGAGCGCCTCGGTCTTCATGACGTCCGTGTAACGCGAGCCGTGCGTGAATGGCGTGACGCCGGCGGCGGCCGCCTTTTCGTTCGTGTGGACGATCAGGTCGAAGCCGAACTCACGCGCCATGCGGTCGCGGAACTCGATCATCTCGCGAAACTTCCAGGTCGTGTCGATGTGCATCAGCGGAAACGGCAACTTTCCGGGATGAAACGCCTTTCGCGCCAGGTGCAGCAGCACCGAACTGTCCTTGCCGATCGAATACAGCATGACCGGGTTGTCGAACTCGGCCGCCACCTCGCGGATGATGTAGATGCTCTCGGCCTCGAGGCGCTCGAGCTGCGTCATGTGCTGAGTCAGTTCTCTTCAAAATGGCCACACCCTGGGCACGATGATTACGGTGATGATGCCGCACAGGATGTTGAGCGGCAGCCCGAACCGCACGAAATCCATGAAACGGTAACCGCCCGGTCCGTAGACCATGAGGTTTGTCTGGTAGCCGAGCGGCGTGGTGAATCCGCAGGAAGCGGCAACCATCACGGCGATCACGTACGGCATGTAATTGACACCTGCCGACTTCGGCAACCGCGATCG
The DNA here is from genome assembly GCA_963775415.1 of uncultured Gammaproteobacteria bacterium. Classification (GTDB taxonomy): domain Bacteria; phylum Pseudomonadota; class Gammaproteobacteria; order Steroidobacterales; family Steroidobacteraceae; genus SCUD01. Next base: position 214,148 of record CAVZIO010000001.1, on the reverse strand, counting down.
CGATCGGAAACATCAGGACGCCGGCGGCATTGTTGGTGATCAGCTCGGTGACCACCATGGTCGAGAAATAGAGTGCGATGAGCACGAGCAGCGGATTTCCGGTGGCGAGCGCCACGAGCGCGTCGCCGACCAGTTGCGCCGCACCGGATTCCAGGAGCGCGGCGCCCAGTGCAAACGAGGCGGCGATGCCGGCAACGATGTGGTACTCGATGCTCCGCGTCGCCGTATACATGGTGAGGCACCCGGTCACCACCATCAGACCCGCCGCGATGAGAGACGCCTGGAGCAGCGGCAGCCATTCGAGTGTCGCGACCACGATCATCACGACCAGGATGCCAAGTGCCAGTGGCGCGCGGCGGAAGTCCGGCGGAGCGGAATCCTGGAGGGCGCTGACCAGCAGGAAATCGCGGTTGTACTTGTGCTTGCGGGCAAACGAGGCCTCGGCCTCGACGAGCAGCGTGTCGCCCGGCTGGAACACGATGTCGCCGACCTTGCCCGGAACCCGGCTGCCGTCGCGTGAAATCGAGATGATGGCGGCGCCGTAGATCTGCCGGAAGTCGCTGTCGCGCACCGTGCGGCCCATGAGCGACGAGGTCGCTGACAGGACGATTTCGACGAGCCGGCGCTGTGTGTGCTTCAGGTTGAGCTTGAAGCCCTGGTCTTCCGCGATCGAAAGTCCGGGCATGCGCCGCATATCCTTGATAGCGTCAACGATGCCGACGCACGTCAGCCGGTCATTCGCCATTAGGACCTCATCCGACCCGACGGAGGTCAGGAGCCGGGAGTCGCGCTCGATGTCGAGCACAAAGGCGCTCTTCAGGTTGCGCAGCCCTACTTCGGCAATTGTCTTGCCGACCAGCGGGCCGCCGGCATGGATGCGCACCTCGAAGGCGTACTCCCGCGCGTTCTCGAGCTGCTCCATCGGGTTCTGCCGGTCGGGCAGTAGGGTCCGGGAAAACGTGATCGCGTAGACGATGCCTGCAACGTCAGGGGTACGCCGACCCAGGCGAGATCAAAGAGTCCGAGGTCCGCGTCTGGTCTCGCCTGGATCAGCAGACCGTAGACGATCAAATTCGTGCTCGTTCCGATCAGGGTGCACATGCCGGCCAGGATCACGACGTTGTTCATCGGCAGCAGCAGCCGCGAAATCGAGAATCCGTAGCGCGCCGACCATTCCTGCGCGACCGGGATGAACATGGCGACGACTGGCGTGTTGTTGATTACGGAGGAAAGCAATCCGCTCGCGCCGAAGAGCTTCAGCTGCGCGGAAAGCAGGTTTTTCGGGCGCCCGAAGACGAGTTGCGAAAACCAGGCAATGGTCCCGGTTTCGCGCAGTCCCGCCACGACGACATAGAGCGCCGCGATCGTGATCACGCCGGGGCTCGAGAATCCGGATAGCGACTCGGATGTCGTGATCACGCCGCTGATCGAAAGGACGACCATCGCGCTGATCAGCACCATTTCGGTCGGCGCGCGGCTCGACGCGAGCGTGGCGAGCACGGCCGCGACGACAGCGAGCGTGAACCAGATTTCCCAGCTCACGGGCGCTAATTCTCCCGATCCGGCAGCCGCTCTCCCCTGCCGATCGCAAAATAGCGGATGCCCTGGCGCGCCATGAGCGAAGGCTCATAGAGATTGCGCCCGTCGAACACGACCGGCTCCTTCAGTGCGGTCTTGAACCGCCCGAAGTCCGGGCTGCGGAATTCCTGCCATTCCGTGCAGATCGCGAGTGCGTCGGCGCCGTCGAGCGCCTCCGCCGCACTTGCGCAGAGCGCGAAGTCGGCCCGCGTGCCGTAGATTCGCCGCGCTTCGGCCATCGCCACGGGATCATAGGCGCGCACCTTCGCACCCGCGGCCCACAATGCCTCCATCAGCACGCGCGAGGGCGCCTCCCGCATATCGTCGGTGTTCGGCTTGAATGCGAGGCCCCAGACCGCGATCGTGCGTCCCTTGAGCTTGCCGCCGAAGAAGCGGGAGATCTTCTCGAACAGCACGTGCTTCTGCCGGTCGTTGACGGCCTCGACGGCCGCGAGCACGCGCGCCTCGTGGCCCACGTCGCGCGCCGAGCGCGCGAGCGCCTTGACGTCCTTCGGAAAGCAGGAGCCGCCGTAACCCGCGCCGGGATAGATGAACGAATAGCCGATGCGCGGATCCGAGCCGATGCCGATGCGGATCTTCTCGATGTCCGCGCCGAGGCGCTCCGCGATGTTCGCAAGCTCGTTCATGAAGCTGATCTTGGTCGCGAGCATCGCGTTCGCCGCGTACTTCGTGAGCTCCGCCGAGCGCAGGTCCATGATGATCATGCGCTGGTGATTGCGCGTGAACGGGTCGTAGAGGACCTTCAGCAGCTCGGCCGTGCGGGGATTGTCGGTGCCGACGACGACGCGGTCGGGCTTCATGAAGTCGGCGATCGCCGCGCCTTCCTTCAGGAATTCCGGATTCGAGACGACATCGAAGTCGACCTGCGCGCCGCGCGCGATCAGTGTCGCGCCGACCGTCGCCTTGACCTTGTCGGAGGTGCCGACCGGCACCGTCGACTTCGTCATGACGACCTTGTACTCGTCCATGTGCTCGCCGATCGTGCGCGCGACGGCCAGCACGTGCCGGAGATCGGCGGAACCGTCCTCGTCCGGCGGCGTGCCGACCGCGATGATCTGGAACAGGCCGTGTGCGACCGCCGCTTTCGCGTCGGTCGTGAATGAAAGCCGGCCCTTTTCGCGGTTCCGGGCAATCAGCTCGTCGAGGCCCGGGCTCGTGGATCGGCACCTCGCCCGCGTTCAGGCGCGCGATCTTGGCGGCATCGATGTCGACGCAGACGACCTGGTTGCCGGCATCCGCCAGGCAGGCGCCGGTGACGAGCCCGACGTATCCGGAGCCAAAGATCGTGATCTGCAAGATAGAGCCCTGATTTTCTTCGGAAAAGCGACGGGCAGACTAACCAAAGGCAACGCTATGGTAAAGCGCCGCAAGCGCCCACCGTGAGGCAAGTCTCAGGCTGCGTTGGAGGTCAGGCGCCGCCGGGGGCCTTTTGCGCGCGATGCGTCGTCAGGACGGCGATCTTTGGGATCGGCCGGGCGCGGGATGACCGGCTCGGCGGGCTGCTGGCCGAAGACGAGGTCATGAATGACCGGCGAGCTGCGGTATTCCCGGACAGCCTTTTCGAGCACCGCCATGACCTGACGGCAATCGATGCGATTGACGGCGATCGTGAGTTCCGCCAGCAATTCGCGCGCTTCCTCCCAGGTGGGCGATGGCTCGATCGCGCGCATGATCATCGGATGCTCGGTGCCCGTCACGTTGCTGCCGATCAGGAGCTCTTCGTAGAGCTTCTCTCCTGGCCGCAGTCCCGAGTATTCGATCTCGATGTCGCCATCCGGATTCGACGGCTCGCGGACGGAAAGTCCCATCAGCCTGATCATGCGCCGCGCGAGTTCGTCGATCTCGACCGGCTGGCCCATGTCGAGCACGAACACGTCGCCGCCCGTGCCCATCGAGCCCGCCTGGAGCACGAGCTGCGCGGACTCCGGAATCGTCATGAAGAAGCGGCGCACCTCGCGATGCGTCACCGTAACCGGTCCGCCGCGGCGAATCTGCTCCTGGAAGAGCGGCACGACCGAACCCGAGGAGCCGAGCACGTTGCCGAAGCGCACCATGCAGAAGCGCGTGCGTGTCGTCTGGGTCTGGAGCGATTGCAGGACGACTTCGGCGAGGCGCTTGGTCGCCCCCATGACATTGGTCGGGTTGACCGCCTTGTCGGTGGAAATCAGCACGAAGGTCTCGACGCCGACTTCGAGCGCCGCTTCCGCTGCATGCCAGGTGCTGAACACGTTGTTGTGCACGCCCTCGACGAGATTCTGCTCGACGATCGGAACGTGCTTGTACGCGGCCGCGTGATAGACGGTCTGCACGTGGAACGCCTGCATCACGTCTCGCACGCGGTACTTGTGGTGCGCGTTACCGAGCAACGCGAAAATCTTCGTTTCGAGCTTGCGGACCTCGACAAGGTCCTGGAGTTCGCGCTCGATGTTGTAGAGCGCGATCTCGGAGTTCTCGAACAGCACGAGCTGCTTCGGCGCCAGCAGTACGATCTGGCGGCATAACTCCGAACCGATCGAGCCACCCGCGCCGGAGACCATCACCGACTTGCCACGGATCGAGGCGTCGAGCAGTTCGCGGTTCGGCGGCACCGGATCGCGCCCGAGCAGGTCGGCGACGTCGATCTCCCGAAGTTCATCGACCCGTGCGCGCCCACTCAAGACGTCGCTGAATGCCGGCACCGACTGCACATGAATATTGAGCGACTCGAGCCGCCGCAGAATCTCTGCCTTGCGCCGGCGCGAGGCCGACGGAACGGCGAGCAGCACGCGCTCGACGTCGTACCGCGCCACGAATTCCGCGAGGTCCTTGGGCGAGATGACCGGCACGCCGTTCATCAGTGTGCCCTGGAGTGAACGCTTTTCGTCGACGTAGGCGAGTGGCACGAACTGGCGGCCCGAAGCGAGCGCCATCGAAAGCTGCGCGCCGACATCGCCGGCGCCGTAGATCACGACGCGCGTGCCGTTGATTTCGAAGGGCGTCAGGAGCCAGCGCGCGATGAGGCGCGTGGCCGTCACCCAGACGAGCGCGAGCAGCCAGAAGATCGCCGCGACCGAAAACGGAATCGACTGGATCGAACGGGATGACCGAACTCAGGATCCAGAGCACGATGGCGGAGCCAGTGACGCCCGCGAGGATCGACAACAGCACGCGGACGCCGATAAAACGGACGACGGCGCGGTAGAGGCCGCTGCCCGCGAAGATCAACGTACTCGCGCCCGCGACACCTATATAAAACAATAAGTTACGCTCAAAGCCTGCCGACAATGAGTCGAACTTCAGAGCAAAGGCTGCCCAAAGTGCCGTCGGCACCACGATCAGGTCGGCGAGCACCATCAGGAATCGTTTTGTGGGCCTCGGCCAGCCGAGCATGAAGGTGACCAGGTGGTTGCGGTGGTATGACAACCGATGGCCCCTTCTGGTCGTCTGCAAGCTGCCCCGTTCCATTCGATTCATAGCAAGCCGAAGTCTACGCCAACAGGCGCAGGTGCGGCGTTTCCCGTTGTTCTACTGACCGAAATGCAAGTGTCAGGTGTTGATCGAATGGGTGGCCTGCTATTCCGGACGACCCGAGCCGAGGAGCAGAACCAGGACAGCGGACATCGACATCACAACGACTACAAGAACGATGCCAAGTTCCGGCATCCGTGCGCATAGGTACGCCGTGGGCGCCAGCACAATCAGGTTCCACGCCCAGCTCAGCCAGGTCACGCCGGAGTGGCCGAGCCGCGAGCGGGCGAGCCACTGGTAAGCATGACTTCGGTGCGCGGCATACCATTTTTCTCCGCGAATCATCCGCCGCACGAGTGCCACGCTTGCATCGGCCACGAAGAGGCTGACGAGAATCAGCCAGGTGGTCACATGCAATTGCCCGTCGTGCCATGTCAATAGTGCGAATGCGCCGATCAGAAAACCAATAAAGCCACTGCCGACGTCTCCCATGAATATCCGCGCGGGCGGCCAGTTCCACCAGAGAAATCCGGCGGCAGCGGACGCTCCCGCCCCAAGTAGTGTCGCCCAGTGCGATGATCCACCCGTCAGCCAGATCAGCAGAGCGGCTGCGCCAAATACGAACACGGCTTCGGATCCCGCCAGACCATCGATACCATCCATGAAATTGTACAGGTTGATCATCCAGCCAATTCCGACGACGACGGCCAGCACGGCAAGCACCTGAAGTCCAGAATCTTCAACAATCACGGCTGGCCACGGCCATGTCAGGCCAACCACGATGAAGGCGGCAATGAGGTGCACAAGCAGGCGAATACCCTGCGAGACGCCGCGCCGATCGTCGGCGTACCCGACGAGCGCCACCATCAGTCCTGGTCCAAGGCATATCGCGGCGACCTGCCAATCGATAAACCCGGTGGCAAAGAGTCCCGCTGAGGCAAGACATACGGTGGCAACAATTGCCATTCCACCGCCGCGCGGCGTCGGAATCCGATGCGAGCTTCGTGGATTCGGAATATCCAGCATATGAATCGCCAACGCATAACGCCGCACGACAGCCGTCAGCGTCCAGGACACGACAAATGCAATCGTGACGATTGCAATTTCAATCATGGTCCCGCGTCTTCGACAGAAACCATTTGGCAGTCCTTTCAATCGCCAGGTCACTTGCAAGTGGTGGTTTCCAGCCAAGTGCTTGCCTCGCCGCTGATGCATCGACCTGCAGCGAGTCACAAAGTCGTGACACATCTGCTTCGCGACCCAGCAAGCGTCCAGCCATTCGCAACAAAGAAGGCGATACCGGGAACAACATTGGCCGGAGCTTCATGGCAGCGGCGATCCTGCGCACCAGTTCTGCCGTGCTGAGGTCGCCATTGTCGGCTGCGAACCAGGTACCGCGAACTGCCCCGGGGCAATTGGTCAAGGCTGCAATGAAATCAGCGAGGTTCCAAACCGAAACAAGACTGCGTTGATTGTTCACCGCCGCCAGCGGCAGGGGGACCCTCGACGCAACCAATGCCAGCAGCCTGCGGAAATGTGCACCGACGCCTGGCCCGTAGACGAGTGGAGGTCGCACAACCACCACCTCCAGCCCGCTTGATGAACCCAGTCGTCTCAAGGCGTCCTCCGCGGCAAGTTTTGATCGTGCATAGGCACTGCACGGCGCCGGAACATCAGTCGATGTGAACGGCCTGTCGCTCGAGCGTTCACCATTGACCTTGATCGAGCTCATGTAGATGAATCGCCGAACACCCGCCTCTACCGCCGCGCGCGCAAGGACGTCGGTCGCGACTACGTTCGATTGCCACAACTTGCGATCTTCACCGGCAGTCGGATGCGCGACATGCACCCGGGCCGCCAGATGCACGACAGTGTCAATGCCTTCGAGCTCGGATGCAGAGAGTGCCTGGGGATTCTCAAGATCGAAGATGCTCGAACTGACGCCCAACGGCATGCTTGCGGCCATCGGGCGACGAATCGCAGCGACGACTCGATTGCCGTCCGCAATCAGTCTCTCGAGCACATATCGACCCACGAAGCCCGTGCTGCCGGTCAGATAAATTCGCTTTTCCATTGCTTCACATTCATGGCAACAGATTCAAGTTGCGCTGATTTCCTCATAGATAGTCAAGTGTGACTCGATCACTCTGCACACATCGAACTCCCGCTCCGCAAGCTCACGGCCCATCCGACCCATCGTGGAGCGTAAGTCACTATCGGCGATCAGACGCTCGAGCGCGTCGGCGAGTGCGACTGCATTGCGCGGAGGTACGAGTAGCCCGGTGCGTCCCGGTTCGATCGCGTCGCGGCACCCCGGTACGTCCGTCGTTACGACCGCTCGACCACAGGCCGCCGCCTCGATGAGGACCTTTGGCAGCCCTTCCCGATACGAAGGCAGCACCACAATGTTGGCAGCGGCAAAAAGCGCCGCAACGTCACGGCGTTGCCCAAGAATTTCAACCATTCCGGCCGCGCGCCATCGGTCGAGTTCTGTGGCGCCGATCGTCGCCGCATTTCCGGGGTCCACATCGCCCGCCAACCGGAAATGCGCAGCAACACCTCGCATGCGCAGTAACTTTGCCGCGTCCACGAACTCGCGCACACCTTTATCGACAAGCAACCGTGCGGCCATTGCGACGACGGGCGTGGTCGTAGGCTCAGGCAGCGACGTGAATTCGGCCAGATCGACGCCCGAACCTCCGCGCACGACGACGCATTGCTCCGGCTTCACGATGCCCAGATCGATCAGCGCATCGCGATCGCTTGCGTTCTGGAATACGGCGCGCAACCGCGCATGATTCAGTGCCATCCGGTAGCTGCGCACGGCAATCCCGCGAACGATGCTGGCCCGGACGCCGCGCGCGATGAAAACAAATCCGAGACCCGAAATGGCTGCAACGACGGCCGGCACTCGCGCCGCACGGGCCGCAAGCCCGCCGTAAATGACTGATTTGATCGTCACCAGGTGCACGATGTCAGGCCGCAGCCGGCGAAACAGCGCCCAGATCGCCAATACCGTGCGCAGCTCCGCCACCGGATTGATGCCGCTGCGAGTCATCGGGAGTTCGTGATGCGCAAAGCCGAGCGCGACTATCCGCCCGACCTCGTCGCCGCCCATCGTGGCCACTTGAACGTCGTATCCGGCTGCGCGCGCAGCATTCGCGATCGGCAGCCGATGCGACAGAAAGAACGACGGCGAATTGACGACGAACAGCAAGGTCTGGGGCACCGGGCTTGCGCTCATGAACTCGACCGTTGCGCCTCGAGCCACGCCTGGAACATCAGCACGTCCCACAGGTAGTACTGCCAGTTGCGGGCGCCGCGAGGTGCTCCGCCCACTTCTGACGGATGGGCGCCGGATCGAAAAATCCTTCGCGGCGCAAACGCGATTCGTCGAGCAGCGTCTCTGCCCACTCGCGCAATGGCCCGCGCAGCCAGGTATCGATAGGCACGCCGAAGCCCATCTTGGGACGCTCGATCAATGCCTGCGGCACGTATCGGTAGAGCACCTGACGCAGCAGCCATTTGCCCTGCCCGTCGCGGATCTTCATTGCAAGCGGCAAGCGCCAGGCAAACTCCACGAGCCGGTGATCGAGCAACGGCACGCGCGTTTCCAGGCTGACACCGCCATCGCCGCGCGATCCACCTTTACCAGGATGTCGTCGGGCAGATAGGTGACCAGGTCCAGGTCATCATCCGCTGCTCGAACTCGGCAGCGCCAACCTGTGCTCCTGTTCAGTCAGCACGGTCGGCAGGCTCGTGGCCGCCGAGCACGATGGACGCCGGGTTCTTCCAATGCGACACGAGCTGGTGGTAGATCTCCATCCGGGCGCCGTCACCGCTAGCATCTCCGCCAAGCTTGTGCACCTTGTCGCCGGGATCTGCGCAAACGCGAGACCGGCCGGGCACCAGAAGCCGCGAGAGCCGAGACATTCAGTCGCCAGCGGCGGGCTTGATGGCCGTCACCGGCCGCTCGCGAGGCGGCGCAGCGCGCGGCGGGAGTCCAGCTGAGCTTGCGGCACAGGTCGCGTCGCCCAGGAAGTAACGGTTGTAGCCGCCGAACAGCTCGTCCCCGGCATCGCCGGAGAGGCTCACCGTGACGTGCTGGCGCGCGAGCTGCGAGACCAGATAATGTCGGGATCTGCGAGGAATCGGCGAACGGCTCGTCGTAGATTGCCGGCAGGCGCGGAATGACCGCCTGCGCTTCTTCGCGTTCACATACAGCTCGGTGTGGTCCGTGCCCAGGTGGCGGCCACCGCCTTGGCGTGCTCCGCCTCGTTGTAACCGGCTTCGCTCGAAGCCGATCGTGAAGGTCCTCACGCGGCCGGACGACTGCGCCTGCATCAGCGCCACGACCGTGGATGAATCCATGCCGCCCGAGAGGAACGCCCCCAGCGGCACGTCCGCCACCATCTGCTGACCGACCGCGCTGGCGAGCAGCGTTTCGAGCGAATCGACTGCTGCCGTCGCGCTGCCCTGGAAAGGATCCTGGCGAGCCGCTTGCACCGCGTCGCGCGCCGACCAGAATGCTTCGCAGCGCGGGTCCCTGGCACCCGCCGATACCTGGAGCATCATTCCCGGCGGCAACTTGTGGATGCCTGCGTAAATGGAGTACGGCGCAGGGATGTAGTTGTGCCGCAAAAGCAATGTCAGCGCATCGCGATCGATATCCGCACTGAAGCCCGGGTGCGCTTTCAACGCTTTCAGTTCGGAGCCGAAGAGGAAATTATCACCCTGCCAACCGTAATAGAGCGGCTTCTCTCCAAGACGATCGCGCGCCAGCGTGAGTTCGCGGGACTGGCGATCCCAGACGGCGAAAGCAAACATGCCCACGGTTCGCGTCAGCGCGGCCTTGATTCCCCAGCGCGAGAAGGCGGCCAGCAGGGTTTCCGAGTCGGCGTGGCCACGCCAGGCATCGACGCGGGCTGCGGCCAGTTCGCGCCGTATCTCGAGGTGGTTGTAGATCTCGCCGTTGAACACGAGCACGTAGCGACCGCAAGGCGAGACCATCGGTTGATGGCCAGCCTCCGAAAGATCGAGGATCGAGAGTCGGCGGAAACCAAGCCACGCGCCCGCCTCCACGTCACGCCATGCGCCGCTGTCGTCGGGCCCGCGGTGCGAGAGCGCGTCGGCCATCGACCGCAGCACGGCGTCCGATTCGGCGTGGCCCGGCCGCGTGCCCAGGGCGAGGAATCCTGCTATCCCGCACATCAGTCCTCTCTCCGGACCACCAGGAATGCCATGCGAAATTGCCGCGAGACCCAGCCCCAAAAGCGCCGGAACGGCAGTCGTTTTGCCAGAGCATTGAAGCCGCCACCGGCGTGCTCAATATGGAATGACATGGCCCACTCGCAGTTGCCGAAAACTTCCAGGGACAGTTCCCGGTAGCGAGCTGCCGACCAGTAGGAGAGTCCTTTCGCGCAGTACGCGACATTCAACTCGACGACTCTTCGCCAGGACATGCCCTCCTGAAACCTGTTACGCACACCCAGCATTGCCCAGAGTGCCAGCCACCATCTCGGGCAGTTCGGCCAGAACGCATTCGCCAGCGGCACATAGATATGCGGCTCCGACCGGCAGATACCACTTGCCGGGAAATATGTGCATTGCGTAACCACCGCGCTTCAGCACGCGATGTATCTCACGGAAGCACTCCACCTTATTCTGTGCTGCTCGAACACACTCGTGCTTACAACTACTTCGAACTCGCCATCCTGAAATGGCAGGCGATAGGGTTTCATTTCGATCTTTTGCAGACGGACATCGAGTGGCTTTTGATCGTAGGTTGCCCAGCTGTCGCAGCCTGCAGCGTGGTAACCGAGGGCAGTGAGATTTTCGACGAGCTGTCCCGCCCCGCATCCGAAATCCAGTACTCGAACGCCCTTTCCCATTCCTGCAATATCGCGTATCGCCAGGTCGAAAAGCCGGGCTGCGGCGACGATACTTTCAGGGTGATTCATGTTCACGTTCCAGCAGGTTCTGGCCTTCCGATGTCGCCGCGGTCAGCCACGCGCGCCGGAACACATATTCGTTGCAGCCGTGGCGGCCGCCGCAAGTTCGAAGCCTCTCGAGTTCAAAGCCCTGGGCGCGGTAGTAATCGGCGATGGCTTCCGGTCGGGCGACCTCGAATGGCAGGCCGCCCAGCCAATCGATCAAGTCGTGCCACCGCGACATTCCCCGCTCCACGGGTCGGCGCCTGACGGCGCTCAAGGCCCACCGCGCGCCGACCAGGTACGGCCAGTGCACGATCACCAACAAGGGGCTGAGGAATCGATAGCGGTTGTACAAGGTCTTTACCGTCAGCCAGTACCGGCTCAGCCACCCCTGGTCGTTGTAGATTGCGATGAACAGTGCGCCACCCGACTTGACCAATAGCGCGACGTTCGCAAGCGCCGACCACAACTGACCGGTGTGGTGGAGCACCCCCCACGAGTAGACGATGTCGTACTGGCCGAGCGTGGCCAGGTAACTGCGGTCCAGCACCGAGCCCTCCTCCACCCGCCACTCCGCCGAACCGGGGAAATAGCGTCGCTTCAGTTCTTCGGTGCAAGCCACAGACCGCGGGTCGTAATCGAATGATCGGACTCGCGCACCCAGCCGCCGGGCGGCGAGGCTCGACAGACCACTACCGGAACCGGCGTCCAGGAAGGTCGCGCCGGCGAGACTGCCCTGACCGAGCATCTTCTGCAACGCTCGTTCGGAACGCTCTATCCGGGCGTCGTCCAGTATGCTGAGGAAACGCCACCAGTTCGCGCCGAACTCGAATCGCCTGCCGCCTCGAACATCTTCCGCATGACCCATCAGACTTCACCCGCGGCGACCTGACGGAACACGCGCTCGTACTCGCGCGCGACCGCACCGATCTCGAAGTTTGCTCAGCCACGCGCGCACGGGCGCGCTCGCCGAGCGTGCGCCGCTCCGTCGCCGGCAACGTCAGCGTGCGGAAAATGCCGTCCGCCAGGCCCGCCATGTCGCCCGGCGGTACCACTGTTCCGGTATCGCCTACGACGTACGCGGAATCGCCGGCGTCCGTCACGACGCACGGGACGCCGCAGGCCATTGCTTCGCCCAGTACGTTGGGGAATGCCTCGGTCCAGGAGGCCGACGCGACGACGTCCAGCGACGCCATCAGGCGCGGCATGTCCTCGCGCAGCCCGAAGAGATGCACCTTGCCGATCGAGCCGGAGGCGCTGTACTTCGGCGACGAGCTGCGCATTGGAAGGTCGACGCCGTTCCGCCGACCAGCAGGAAGTGCACGGCCAGGCAGCCGGACCAGTGACTGCGGCAGCGGCCTCGAGAAATCCCTCGTGGTTCTTGCACGGGTCGAAGCCGAGCGATCAGCCCCACGAGCGGCGCAGTCCTGCCGGCAGTTGCCAACTCGGCGCGCACCGACGAGCGCGCCGCCGGGTCCGGCTTGAATCGATCCAATGAACCCGTTCGGAACCATTCTGAATTTGCCGGCCGGATAACCCATTGCTTCGTGCACGGGCGCGCGCGCTGCGAGCAGCAGACAATGACCTCCGGAACGAGGCGCGATACAGCCAGCACAGGCACGAACGACCATTCGCGTCGCGATCCTGGTCGAGTCCGCGGGCAAACCGCTGCAGCGGAGACCCCAGACAACGGGAACTCTCACGGCCTTCGCAGCGAGCCCGCCGATCAGATTGCGTGGTACATCCATGTTGAAACGACATCGGGGCTGCTCGTCGGCGATCGGCAAGCGAGTCGACGATCGCGCGTGGTTCAGGTAACGCCTGGCTCTCATGTCCAGCGAGTCAACCTGGACGCCAAGCGCCCGGAATTTCGAGCTCCAACTCGCCCTCCCGACTCAGATGCAGTGATCCGTCCGGCCCTCAGCAATCCGGCGCTATTGTTCGACCAGCTTGTAGCAACATCGTCTCCGCGCCGCCGGTTCCGAGCTCGGTGATGACGAAGTGGATCGTCGCCGTCGCTGTGCGTCAGGGCACCGGCGACGTCCAAGATCAACTTTTCGTACTCGCGCACGATCCGCTGCCACGGCGTATGGAGCTACGGCCGCGTCCTGCGACCCGTCCCGGGCGGCGCTCCAGGAAGCGACTGATTGCGGTCGCGAGCGCTGGCGCGGAACGTCCTCCGCGATCTCACACTGCGCGATCCCCTCAAGAATCTCGCAGGCGCCCCCCGCGGCCGGGCACGCGATGACCGGGGTACCGCATGCCAATGCCTCGAGAATCACATTCGGGAAGCCTTCGAAGCGGGAGCTGAGCACGAGCGCATCGGCGCGGACCATGTATGGATACGGATTGCGCTGAAAGCCGAGGAAACGGATCTTCTCTGCGATGCCCCGCGCGTCCGCAAGACCGCGAAGCTTCGATTCAAGCGCTCCCTCGCCGAGAATCGACACGCGGAGTCGCGCATCGCCGCAAAGGGCGATCGCATCAATCAGGAGATCGAACCCCTTTTCGTGCGACAAGCGACCGACAGCAACGAGCTCGACCAATGCCGCGTCCGACGCCCGCAACGCACAATCCGAAGCTGCGTCCGACTGCGCCAATGCCCGAATTCGCCCGATGTCCACAGGATTGCTGATCACGATCGCCTGATCGGGCGGGAAGTTGAATTCATTAACCAGGTCGTCGCGCATGTGGCGTGACAGGCAGATCACCCGGTCCAGTCGCGGATAGAAGTGACGATAGGCCCATGCCCACAGTCCACGCACCCGTGATTCCTGAATTCCATGGCTCAACAGAGTTGATTCGCGCCCGATCAAGCGCGCTTCTGCCGGGATCATTGAACGTGCCATGGCCAGGGCCAGGTTGAGATGGCCGAGCGTCGAAAGCACCACGCGGGGTCGGCGCTTGCGGACCAGCGCGACAATCTTTGGTATCGCGTACCGGACGCGTTTGCAGTTCAGATCTACAACCTCAACTTCCGACCGCAGCTCCGAAAGGTACACGGCTCCCCGTAGATCCACGACACCAAGAGTCGCATGGATATTGGTTACATTAAGATGGTTCAACAGCGTCACCATCGCCCGCTCGGCACCACCACCACGCAACGAAGGAACGAGAAACAATGCCTGGCAGGGGGGAACGGTGGCCATGGTCTTGCTGTTGGTGACGCCGCGTCATTGCCCGGTAGATCGGCCAAAGACGTATTCGTTGCACCCGATTCCGCCCGCGCAGGTTTTCAATCGCATCAAATAGAAGCCACGTCGCCGATAGAAGTCGAAAATTTCCTCGGGCTTCGCCACTTCAAATGGCAAACCACCGATCCAGTCGATGCTGTCGCGCCGCGAATCCATGCCGCGCGCACTCCGCCTTCCGCGCTCGCGCCGCGTGCTTATTGGCTCGAGGCGAAACAGACTGCGTAACATCGATGGCCCCCGGAGCCGGACGAGCGCCGGCAAAACAACGAGCCACCTCAAGCCGGCTGGTAGCTTGTTGTAGGCTCTCTTGACCGCAAGCCACCGGCGACTGGCCCGGCCCTGATCATTGTAAATCGCGATGAACAGCACTCCGTCCGGTCCCGTCAGCCGCTCAACATTGGCCAGCGCCGCCCACATTTCCCCAGTGTGATGCAGCACACCCCAGGAATAAACGAAGTCGAATCGACCGATCCGTGCAATGTAACCGGGGTCGAGCACCGAGCCTTCTTCGACTACCCAATGCGGGTCGTCGGGGAAATATCGCCGCTTCATCTCCGAAGTGCAGGCTACAGAATGAGGATCGAAATCGAATGAGTGAACGCGTGCTCCTAATCGCCTCGCGGCCAGGCTGAAGAGTCCACTACCCGAGCCCACATCCACAAACGATTTGCCATTCAGAGTCTCTACTTCAAGCATGTCGCGCAACGATTGCTCCGCGAGCTGGATGCGTTCATCATCGAGCAGAGCGAGGAATCGCGCCCAGTTCTCACCAAACGCGAAGCGATCGCCGCGTTTCACTTCCTCCTCGTGGCTCATTGCTGACTTGTCCACGCACGAGGTCTATTTTTTCCCGCCACCACCGCTGCGCCCAGCACCGCTTCCCACTGCCGTAGCCCCGCGTCGAAACTGAACTCCGCCTGCGCCCGCGAGGCGAGATGCCCCCGCGCCGCCGCATTCTCGTCGGTAGACATTGACGTCTCGATCGCCCTCGCCATCCCGGACACGTCCTCCGGGCTTACCAGCGTCCCGCACGATAGCCGCCCGAAAATCTCCCGCGGGCCGGTTTTGCAGTCGAACGCGACACAGTGACATCCACTTGCCAGCGCCTCGATAAGCGCATTCGGAAATCCCTCATAGCGCGATGGGAGTGCAAATACTGACGCTGCCAAATACTCCGCTCGCACGTCGGCAACTTGACCCGGCAACTCGAGCTCGTTCTCGATGCCGAGTTCGCGGGCAAGCGCGCGCAACGACTCCTGCTCCGGGCCCTGTCCAACAATGCGTAACCTCCACCCGCGCCGCGTCCCACCCACTTGCGCCCAGGCTCGCAACAGGAGATCGAATCCCTTCTCCAGCCCAAGGCGACCAACCGCCAGCACCAGTGGGTCCCGTCCGCGGGGGACGACCTCTCGGAGAAATTCGGGAGTGAGAAAATTCGGGATGACCTCGATCTTACCTGCACCAGTGTGATTTCGGATCCACGCAGCGCCGACTCCGGTCTGCGCGACAACCGTGCTCGCCCAGCGGTAGGAGATGCGTCGCATTGCGCCGCGGAACCGGCCGATGGAATGTCCGCCGGGATAAGTCCGTTCGGCAACGACAACCGGCAGCCCAAGAAAACGCGTTGACAGCAGAGTCAGTACGTTGGTGGAATCCAGGAACGACAGCACGACATCCGGTTTCTCTGCTGCGATTGCCCGCCGCAATCCCGCAATGCGCCGCAGGTTGCCGACCATCGCGGCAGCCAGATTCGCCGAATCCCCGGTCAGCCCGAGTGCGGTCCGGTTGATACGGCCGTCAAGGTCATGGAAATCCGAGTCCGCACTCGACAAAGTGATCAACGTCACGCGCCGCCCCTGCTCGGCCCATCTCCGGCAGAGACTGAGCATGGTCCGCTGGGCTCCGCCGAGTTCGAGTGACGAGATCACGCAGCAGATATGCATTTTCGGCGATCGAGGTGCAGGCTGAAGAAAAGCGCAAAGCTGAACGCGATTCCCGCGCCCAGGAACAGGAACGGGAACTTCGCATGGGCCACGAGGAACACGATGAAGAGCGCGTCGACGAAGCCGACGAGATTGGAAGTCGAGGCCATGCGCCGCAGCATCACCCAGAACACTACGTACCACGAATAGACGAGCAGCGAGCCGGCGATCCCCACGTAGAATACGGTGCGTACATAGCCGATGTCGGAGCCCATGTAGTTGAATTTTTGAAGGACCGGATCGAAGAAGTAGCCGCTGCCCAACAGCAATGTCTCCTCATCCGATGGCAGGAACAGCATCGTGCGCAGGTCGTCGGTGGATGCGGTACCGATGCCCTCTCCGGCAAGGAGCCGAAGGATGAACTCGAAGGCATGTGGCAGGACATTGTCGACCAGGTTGATCTTCGACTCCAATGGGAGCAAGAGGGCCACACTCCCGCCGATCGTCAGAAAGGTGACCGTCACGATGCCGGCGGTTCGCAGCATCCCACCTGTCAACGAAACCCGCAGACCCATGGCGAGGGCGAACACGGCGTAGAGCACGAACCCGGTTCGGCCCGCAAAGGTGATCGATGCAAGGCAGAGCGCCGCGAGCAATGCCCATCCTATCTGGCGACTCCTGCGCTTCGCGGTAGCCGCCATGAATGTGGCTGACATCGCACCAAGGCATTGCAGGAATGAAAGGCCATCGCCGGCAGATGACGATAGTCCCGCCGACCTGACTTCTGTCTGTGACAGATCCGGTTGCACAACAATCTCGGAGAATAGCGCGTGGGCTGTCGGTGAGATCCAGTCGAGTACTATAAACACCGCCTGAATTGCCGCGGTGATGGCCACGAAGCCGAGAAATCTTGGTACCGCTGAGTTTCTGATGCCACAGCAACTGGCAACAACGTAAGCCGCGGGGATGTAGCCAGTCAGGCATGCCACGATCAGCGACAAAAAGAAGGTGTCGCCCCCGCCGCGAAATGCCAGTGCCTGGGCCGTACCGAATGCCACTACGAAGCCGCCGATCAAGAAGAACGACTCGGCCAGCAACTGGCGCGGCCAGGTGATCCAGGATCCGGCTACCACACTGGCTGCGATGCCTGCCAGTATCACGCCCCGCAACAAGCTCGCGTCGAGCACTGTGAATGTCGGGTTGTATGTCAGGATGAAGACCAGGACGCCGGCGAACAGCCAAATAGTCGAACGCATGACGCCAGTCGCGGATCTTTCGAGGCTGCCGTTCATCCGCTCTTTCCACCCCGCACGCGCGCAAATCTGTCGAACGTGCCCACCATGTGTCTGACGACGGGCGTCAACGGTGCAATTCTTTCCATGAGGAGGTGACGCACCGTGGCATGTGGTCGCTGATTCGTCTCCAGCCTGATCAACTCACTGAAAAGATCGTATCGACCGTGGCGAAGGCAATGCATCGCATTGACATATTTGTACTGCGCCATCAACCGGTAGACGAGTTTCTCCGCAAATCCGTGCTGCAGAGTGCGAGCGAAAGCGCGAAGGTGCCCGTGAACGACTGTCAGGTAGAAAGGCGAATTGACGTCGGAAATGGAGCCAGCGCCTTTGCGGTACACGCCGAGCACCCGATTGATGTATCCCACCTTGCCCTGTAGCGCGTGGGCGACATGGAGGTAGAAGTCGACGACCGGCTCGTTCCGGTCCCAGCTCGCGTTGGCACTGCGCCGGTACATCTTCGAACTGTGCGCAAAGAAGCAGCCGTTCGCCAGGAGAAATTCTGTGTCCGAGACTTCGGGAATCGGCCGTCCCGCATAGGACTCCGAGATCACTTTGCCGCTCGCCCTCGAAACGATCCGCATATCGTGACCGACCATCACGCACTCCGGATGCGCGTCCAGAAAGGCGGCCTGCGCCCGCAGGCGACCCGGGAGCATCATGTCGTCACCGTCGATGTGAGCGATGTACTCGCCCTGAGCGGCGTCATGCAACGAGATGAACGTCGCGACGGCGCCGATCTTCGTTCCGGGCATCAGCAAGCGCAGCCGTCCCGGGTGGCGCGCGTGAAACTCGGCTGCGATCTCGCGCGTCCGGTCGGTCGACAGGTCGTCGGCCACGACGACTTCGACCTTGAAGTCAACGTCCTGCCGGAAAATGCTGTCGAGACAGTCGCGCAGGAACCGCTCGTGGTTGTGCGTGATCACACACACGGAAAGCTTCGGAGCGGCAACCGGCAGTGAGCTGGGTTCCAAGGTTCACTCTGCCCTTAAGCCGGAAGCGGAAAGCCTCTGCAGGATCGTGCCGCGCAGGTCCCTGCTCGCCGCGAGCGCGGCGACGACCAGGCAGGTCCCGCAGGCCATCACGATAACGGCCGACGCCCATCGCCCGCTGCCGCTGCCGAGCCCGAGCCATGCGACGACGGCGCCGACGGCGATTACGGCGCCCCAGATTGGCAGCACGTCCGTCGCGATCCACTGCCAGTGCATGCCCGGCGCAAAGCGCCGGTGAACGAGCCAGGTCCATGCTATTGCGAAGAAGCCACATTGACCAAGCCACACCCAGCCGGCGCCGACGCCGCCGTAGCGGCTTGCGGCCCAGATCACGAGCGGCACCAGCACCAGCACGAAGACGACGTTGCCCGCGAGGTGAAGCCTGAGATCGCCTTTCGCGAACTGCAGGTAATACTGGAACGCCGCGATCGCGAGCAGGCCGTTGCCGATCGCGTAGAGCCTGACGATGGGCGCGACCGCGGCCGCCGTGCCCCGGTCGCCGGTCCAGATCCAGACGATCGGCTCCGCAAACAGCGCAAGTCCCAGCGCGATCGGCGCCGCTGCGCAGCAAACCCACTGCGTGGCGCGACGATACAGTTCTAGGATTCCCTGCTGGTCCTGCTCGGCTGCCAGCCTGCTGAGGCGCGGCAGCATCGCCTGGGTCACCGGGGCGCCGACCAGGTTGACGGCGCCGGCGACCAGCACGCCGAGCGCAAAGTAGCCGAACTGCTCGAGCGTCAGGATCTTCGACAGCACGAGCTTGTCCATCTGCGTGACCATCACCCACACCGACGAGGTGAACGCGATCGTCAGCGAGAAAGCCAGTACGCCCCGCAATGGCGCCAGCGACCACCCGGTGCGTTCCGTGGCGCGCGGCATCGACCGGTAGGTCTTCGCAATCAGGCACGCAAGCTCGATGCAAGCCACGGTCAGCTGATACGTGAAGAACACGCGCGGGCTGGTACCCACGAGGATGAAGACCGGGATGACGGTGACGAACCGGAGCGTCGCGATCGCGATGCCGAATGCGTTCAGCCAGACCTGCCGTTCGAATCCCCATATGGCGCTTCGATAGATTCCGCATACCCAGCGCAGTGCGACGGCGACTCCGATCAGCACCAGCGCCTCGCTCACCTCGCGAGCGTCGAGAATCTCGGCGTTGAGCCAGTGGTTCGCAATCGTGCGTGCCGACAGGATCCAGGCCAGCATGCCGGCGACGGCGATGCTGAAAAACACGGCCTCCATTGCCCGCAGCAGCCGCCACAGCTCCGTCCCGGTCATCGCCCCGCCGCGGTAGCGCGCGACCTGGCGACCGAGCGTCGGGCTCATACCCAGGTCCAGGAGCTGGAACCACACCTGCATCATCGCGAAGAACGCGACGAGGCCGTACACCTCCGCACCCAGGTACCGAAGGTACAGCGGAACCATGACGATGCTCACCATCGTCATGTAGAACTGGCCGAGATAGTTGGCCAGGATGTTCTTTTTGAGCGACACGTGCGCGAGTCGGCTTACCGGGCCTCGCCCCGCTCGCACATCAGGAAGATGCTGGAGCACAGGTCCGGGTATTGATGGCCGAGCTTGTAGCAGCCCTCGAGGTATTCCTTCGATACGATGTCGGTTTTCAGCAGTCGGTCCCACTGGAAGTTCGCCAGGGCTTTGAAGAAGATTCCGGACCGGTGCACGACCTTCAGGCCCGCAGCGACGGCGTCGCGTTCCAGCGTATCGAGTGAATACGTGCAGCGATGGCCGTGCTCGGCCTCCGCCGGTGTGACGGCGGCATTGTGGGGAATCAATCCCATCTTGACGGCGATCTGGCGGGAGGGCGCATTGGCATTCGGGCATACCAGGAAGAACCTGCCGGTGTCCGCAAGCCATTCGTCGTTGATGCGCTTCAGGACCCGCACGGGGTCATCCAGGTGCTCGAGCACGTGGGTCAGCACGATGTTGTCGTAGCGCTTCGGCAATTCGATGGTTTCGAACAGCCCGTTGACGAGCTTGACCCGGTCGCCCAGCAGCTTCCTCGCCTCCGCCAAGGCGACGTCCGAGCCCTCGACGCAGGTGATGTCATCGAAATACGGGAGAAATCGCCGTGTGAACGCGCCGGTGTAGCTGCCGAGCTCGAGCAGGCTTCCTTTCCTGAAGAAAGGTTCGAACGACCTGATCATGAACGGATGCATGACGTCGTAGTCGAAGCCGTAGGCGTACTTTTCGTTCTCGGCGTTCTTCGAATCGTCGAGTTCGGCGTTGTAGTCCCTGCGTGTAGTCAAGCGTGTTCCCCTTCCAGGATCGCGAGCCCGAACCCGAATCGGCCGAATTCGTTCCCGTTGTAGAGCATGTAGACGTCCTCATCCAGCCGGAAAACGTGCGGATAGCATTGCATGTCGGAATCCCAGCCATCCCATGACACCTCGATGCCTGCCTGGTCGTCATGCCGTCGCCAGTTCACAAGATCGTCCGACCAGGCATAGCCGATGCGATAGGCGTTCTCGCGCTTGCTCCTGAATCCGTGGGCGTTTCTGAAGCAGTAGTACATGTGATGCCTGCCGTTCAGCTCGAACACGGTCGGCAGCGCCTGGCATTCGTCCTCGCCGAGCCTGTCTTCGATGATCCGGCGGCCGTCTCTTTGCCACGTAATTCCGTCCTGTGACGTCGCGTGCGCGATCTTGTACACGCGGTCCGGCGGCTCCGATTCCGCAAATCGCTTCCACTGAGTGCCGAATATGTACCACATGTGGAACTTGCCGCCGTGCGAAGCCACGAAAGCATCGCCGACCAGAAACGGCTCATGGAGCGACGCCGCCAACACCGGACCGCGCCCATGTTTCCGGAACGTCAATCCCCCGTCATTACTGATCGCCAGTCCGATTGCTGCGTCCGCGGACACGGAGACCTTCCTGTTCCAGCCCGTCGTGTAGGCGAGGATCCTGTGTCCGTCCCTCACGACACTGACCGGAAAAATTCCATGTTCGTCGAAGCACCCCAGCTCGCCCAGGTCAATCACGGCATGTCGTGACAGGCCGATGACGCCCTTCATGCTTCTGTCGAATTCGACGAAGGCAATATGGCTCAGGTACTTTCCGATGCTGTCCTTCTCTCTCGTCGAGAAGTACACCCTCACACGATCGTCCAGGACGAGCGCTTGCGGCGCCTGCGCAAATTCGCGGCAGTTGCGCGGCAGCGCGTGCTCCCTCGGATCGAAGATCTTGCCGAGCTTCCGCCACTTCAACGGGCGTCCCCTTCAATCGGACCGACCAGCTTCGCCAGCCCGATGCCGTCGCGGCCCATCTCGTTTCCCTGGTACAGCATGTACGTTTCGCCATCGAGCGCGAACACGTGCGGGTAACTCGCCATCTGCGAGTCCCAACCGCTCTCGGACACGCCGAGCCCGGCCAGTTCATCGCGCCGGAACCAGTTGACCATGTCACCCGACGATGCATAGCCGATCCGGTAGCCGCCCGCGCCTGACCGGTAGTCGAGGCTGGAGCGATACGAGAAGAACATGTGATAGCGACCATCATTGAAATGCACGTCCGGGCAGGCCTGGCATTCGTCCTCACCTAATCGGGTCTCGATTACGTCTTTCCCAAGCTTGACCCAGTCAATGCCGTTGTCTGATACCGCGGCGCGGATCCTGTAAACCGGTTCCGGCCTACCTTCGGTCCTGAGCCATTTCTTTCCGGCCACGTACCACAGGTGCCACTTGTGGCCAAACTTCCGAATGCGCGGGCTGCCGAGCATGAAGGGTTCGTCGGGATCGTACGAGAGCACCGGTCCCGGCCCCAACCTCCGGAACGATTCACCGGCATCGTGGCTGACCGCGAGCCCGATCGCCGCATTGACCGGTACGGACTCGCACCGGGTCCAGCCCGCATAGTAAACGCGCACTTCGTTTCCGTCGCGAATGACGGAGACCGGGTTCGTGCCGAACTCGTCGAAGGTTCCGCAGTCGCCCAGCTCGAGGATCCGCGTCGTGCAGACTTTCACGATCTTCCGCAGGTCCGAGCGGTCCAGGTCGATGTAAGTGAGGTAACTGAGGTACTGGCCGTCGGGCGCCGGCGCAGGACGCGAGCAGAAATACACGCGGACAAAGCGCTCGCAGACGAGCGTCGACGGGGACTGCGCGAATTCCTTCATCCATCCGCCGTGATGCCCTTCACGCGGATCGAACAGCTTCCCGAGCTTCTGCCACTTGAACACCGCTACACCTCTGCAGGACAGACTGACGCGCGACGCCCGCTAGCGAAGCAGGCAATCGATGCCGTCAACGTCGAAAACGGGAATCCCCAACTTGTCCTTTACCGCTCGCCGGTCATGCCAGTAGTTGTCGACGAAGATCGCGCCGTCGCGATCGATGAACTTCCATTTTTCCTCGTCGTCGGAGATTTGAATGATCTTTGCAAACAGCGTCTCCGCGATGCCGAAGCGCCGCAGACTCTCGCGGATGTCATGCCGATGCCTGGTCAGCAACACGACTTCGATCCCGCGATTCCGGCTCTGATGCAGGAAAGCCATGGCGTACTCATTGACGCGCGATCCGTCGACCAGCGTCTCGTCAAAATCCACATACACGCGTCGGAATGTCAGGTCCGACTTGAATCGGTTGTGCAGGCATCGGTCCAGCACCAGTGAGTACCTGTTCAGCGTGATCTCAACCGGGATTCGCTGAGCGTTGAAGAAGCTCAGCAGAGCGAAGTTGACGCCGGCATGCCGGTACAGCCCCATGGTGCTCGACTGGCGCGGGGCGAATTCCAGCAACTTGAACCTGCCGTTGCGATCCTGCTTGACCTGGAAGAACCAGGCGCCGTCGAGGGCTACAGTCGCATTGATGCTCTTCGCGATATGCTGGATCTCATCGGTCACTTCGGTAGCCGCCGACCGGAATGAAATACCCATCTGGACCCGTTCGCGGGTCCGGGGTCCGATGAACAGCAGCTGCCGGTTGAAATCCGTGAAGCAATCGACCGAGAGTTCAACGCCGGGCAGAAACTCGGTCACCAGCAACTCGCGATTTCTGCCGAGGTAAAACTCCAGTTCCTGGTGGCTCCCGGCGACGAACGCGCCTTTGCCGCCCTGCCCGTCGTCCGGCTTGAGAAATACCGGGAACCGCAGTTCGTTGAACGGCGCCGCAAAAAACTCCGGACAGAATCCGAACTTTTCAAATGCCTCGTTCGTCCGCCTCTTGGATCGGGCGATGTGGTTAGTTTCCGCGCACGACGTCATGACTTTGGCTGTCAGCCTCGATTGATGCGCTGCGAGAAAGTTCGCGACCGTATCGTGCGTCGGGTAGACGAACTCGATTCGGAGCTCGCCGAGCATCTGGTTGAACCGCTCGATGAAGTCCGGCCGGTCCACGAAGAAATCGCCTTCAATGTAGCGATCCTCGTCGTAGATAAAGGCGGCGTGATCGTTCTTGCCAGAAGCGCCGAACACCTCCACGTGGTGGCTGTGCTTCAGCGAGTTGTAGATCTCCAGCCCGATTTCCGAGCCGGCGGGAAAGATCAGCACGCGGCGCCTGGCCATCATGGAGCTCATCCCTCCGACGGAGCCAGTTCCGCGAAGATGCCGCAGGACAACTCAGGATAGTCAATTGCTGCGAGGCAAAGCGCCCGGATAACGTCCTCGCTCAGGTTCAACGAGAGCATCTGGCTCGTGGTCAGGGGCTTGAGATAGATGCCCTCCAGGCGCCTGATGGCGTAGCCCGCCTCCCGCACGTCGTTCCTGAGCGAATCGACCGTGTAATAGCGCTTGTGTCCCAGCAGCAGGTCGTGCTCGGAAAGCTGCCGGATGTCGGGCAGCAGGCCGGCCAGGTGTCCAAGCCTGCGATTCAGCACTTCCGCATTGGGAACAGTCACGAACATTTGTCCGCCCTTGCCCAGGAACTTCCTGAAGTGCCGCAGGATGCGCACCGGCTCGTCGACATGTTCCAGGATGTAACCGAAGACAATCACGTCGAAGCGCTCATCCGTTTCGAAAGCCTCGAAGTAGGATTCGGCGATCTCGACCTTTGCATCGGGAAATTGCTTGCGGAAGTTATCGATAACGGCCGGGGATGCGTCGACAACTACGTGGCGCTTGAAGTGCTTCCCGAAGACGCTCGCCGCGATCCCGTGGCCAAGCCCCAGTTCCAGCAGCGACGACGCTCCATTCGAGAACTGTACAACCCGGTCCGGATACCACTTCAGCTGTATCGTATTGTCAAAATCGTAGATGCTGAGCCCTTGATAGGCCTTCACATGATCGTCGAGAGCGTTCTTTTCCACGGGTACTCCGCTATCTGATCGGTATGGTCGCGCTGCTTGTCTGGCAGCGCTTCGGCTGCGGCCGGCTCACACGAGGTCGTAGCTATCGCTCGTGACCGCCGCAATCGTCTCCCTGGGGTTGAACATCATGACGTCGATGATCGACAGCCATGGCACGAACTCGTCGCCAAACTGCGGATACTCGAATGGCATCGATCGAACAAACTTCAATTCGACGCTTTTCTCGCGGAACGACTCGCCTGAGTACAGTCCCATGCCGCCAATCGCGTTCACGTAGGTGCTCGCCCCGAGTTCCCCGCACATGGCCAGTACCCTGTCCTGTCCCTTCAGGTTACGGTCCACGGCGACGCCCGAAGAGACCCTGATTTCCGTCGCGATGCCCAGATGCTCGCAGGTGCGCGCGATGGAGTGGTGCAGGAAGCCGAACAGATTCGTATCTTCGTACCGCATTACCTGTTCGAGCAACGTGATTGTCCGGGAAAAATGCGGCGCATGCCGATATGCCCCGATGAACTGGTTCAGCAGCTTGTCGCGATCGAAATTCTCCGCCAGGCGCCGTTCGCGGACATCCAGGTAGTCCGAATCCCCTTTCAGCGGCAGCGAGAACGTCACCGCTTTTCCGTTCTGCAGCATCCGGTTGCGATTGATCCAGCCCTTCTTCGTGTACTTGATATCGTCGTACAAGACGAAAAGGTCCACGGCCGCAATGAGCTGGAAATAGCCGAAGTACGGGAGGAAATAGGGCTGCATTATCGCCAGCTTCACGATCGCTCCTGAAATCAGCCACGGACAGCGGCGACGACACGGCCGACGTCTTCGTCCGTCAGCCCGGCGTGAATCGGCAGGCACAGGACCTGACGCGCAACCCGCGACGCGTTCGGCAGATTGGCGGACGAGGCCGACGCGAAACCCGGCGTACATCGGAAGGTCACTCAGCAGCGGATAGAAGTATCGCCGGGCAAAGATCCCACGCTTTCGAAGCTCCATGTGCAGGGTGTCCCGGTCACGGCGTGCACCGGTGCCGACCAGGATCGGAAAGTACGTGCAGTTTCTTTCCGTATTCGCCGGCGGCGGGATGCAACGGATTCCCGGAATATCGGCCAGTGCCCGCCGGTACGCTTCGTCAATCGCGTTGCGCCTGGACAATGCCGGTGCCAGATGGAGAAGCTGGAGCAGCCCGAAGGACGCCTGCAGCTCGTTCATCTTGCCGTTGAGACCGGTGGCCTCGATCCTGTCTTCGTCGACGATCCCGAAGTTCTTGAGTTGATCGATCCGCGCCTTGGTCGCTGGATCGTGGCACACGATCGCGCCACCTTCGAACGTGTTGAACACTTTCGTCGCATGAAAGCTGAGCACGGCGAGATCCCCGTGACGCAGAAGGCTCTCGCTCCTGTAACGCACGCCAAATGCGTGGGCAGCGTCGTAGATGACGCGGAGCCGATGATGAGCGGCGATTTCCCGAATCCGTTCGACCTGGCATGGATCGCCATAGCAATGTACGGGCATGATGGCGGAAGTGTTCGGTGTGATCGCTGCTTCGATCCGGTCAGGGTCAATGTTGAAAGATCCCGACTCGATATCTGCAAATACGGGCGTCAGCTTGTTCCAGAGCAAGGAGTGAGCGGTTGCCGCGAATGAATACGGTGTTGTGATGACTTCGCCCGAAATTCCGAGCGCCTGCAGAGATGTGAGCAGCGCATTCGTGCCGTTGTTGAACAATGCAACATGCGGCACTCCCAGATAGTTGGCCAATGAAGTCTCGAGTCGTTGGTGCATGGGCCCGCAGTTCGTCAGCTGCCTGCTCTCCCAGATCCGTTCGAGGTACGGAATGAACTCGTCGAGCGGCGGCATATTCGGTTGCGTGACGAAGATCGGCTTTTCGGCAGTCATCGCGTCGGCACTCCAGAGTCCGCGATTTCCAGCAGATACCGTCCGTAGTCGTTGTTTCCGAGCTGCTTCGCCACCGCGCGGACCGCCTCGAGCCCGATCCACCCGTTATTGAGCGCGATCTCCTCCAGGCATGCGATCTTGAATCCCTGCCGGCGCTCGATGGTGTGCACGAACATGCCGGCATCCAGCAGGCTGTCGTATGTGCCCGTGTCCAGCCACGCGAAGCCGCGCCCCAGGATCTCGACGTGCAAGTCCCCGCGCGCCAGGTAAGCCAGGTTGACGCTCGTGATCTCGAGTTCGCCGCGACTTGACGGCGGCACCTGCTTCGCGATTTCGACGACATCGTTGTCGTAGAAATACAGGCCGGTCACGGCGTAGCTGGAACGCGGAGATTCCGGCTTCTCCTCGATGGAGACGGCGCGCTTTTGCGAGTCGATTTCGACGACCCCGAAACGATGCGGATCCCGGACCTGGTAGCCAAACACGGTGGCACCGGTTTCCCGGCTCGCAGCCTCGCGAAGCTTTGGTGAAAACCCCTGGCCGAAAAAGATGTTGTCGCCAAGCACCAGGCACACCCTGTCATCGCCGATGAATTCTTCCCCTATGACGAACGCCTGCGCCAGGCCCTCGGGCCTGGGTTGCACGGCGTAGCAGATGCGGATGCCGAACTGCCGTCCATCGCCCAGCAGGCGCTGAAAGCTTGTCTGGTCTTCGGGCGTCGTGATCACCAGCACGTCGCGGATGCCGGCCAGCATCAGCACGGACAACGGGTAGTACACCATCGGCTTGTCGTATATCGGCAGCAACTGCTTGGACACGCCCCTGGTTATCGGGTGAAGGCGCGAGCCCGTGCCGCCGGCCAGGATGATGCCTTTCATATTCCCAACCGCCCGCGCTGATAGGACCCGTCCTGAACACGTTGACACCAGCGTGAGTTCTCGAGGTACCACGTCACAGTTTTCCGCAGGCCGCTCTCGAACGTCTCCTCGGGCGTCCAGCCGAGTTCGCGCTCGATCTTGCCGGCGTCGATC
This sequence comes from uncultured Gammaproteobacteria bacterium, assembly GCA_963775415.1. Lineage (GTDB taxonomy): Bacteria > Pseudomonadota > Gammaproteobacteria > Steroidobacterales > Steroidobacteraceae > SCUD01. The sequence continues at coordinate 186,582 of CAVZIO010000001.1, read as the reverse complement.
GCATAGCGTCGGTCATGGCCCGGCCGATCCTGCACGAGAGTGATCAGGTCTTCGTACCGCCTGACGTTCGATGGCTTTTCGGGCGCGAGTTCCTCGAGCAGCGAACAGAGGTTGCGGACCACGTCCATGTTCCGGTGCTCATTGCGGCCACCGATGTTGTATGTCTCGCCGGGCCTCCCCTCGGTCGCCGCCTTGTAGAGCGCACGGGCATGATCTTCGACATACAGCCAGTCGCGCACCTGATCGCCAATGCCATAAACCGGCAATTTGCGACCTTCCAGCGCATTGAGGATCATCAAGGGAATCAACTTTTCCGGAAACTGGTACGGACCGTAATTGTTGGAGCAGTTCGTGATGATCACCGGTAGTCCGTAGGTGCGACGCCAGGCGCGCGCGAGGTGATCGGAGCTGGCCTTGCTCGCCGAGTATGGCGAACTCGGCGCATAAGGCGTCGCTTCGGTGAACAATGCGCCGGAGTCCGCCAGGTCGCCATACACCTCATCGGTAGAGACGTGGTGGAATCGAAATGACGCACCACGCGCTCCATTCAGCCCCTTCCAGTACTCGCGGGCAACATCCAGCAGGATATAGGTGCCAACGATATTGGTCTTGATGAAGGCTGCCGGGCCATCAATCGAGCGGTCAACGTGCGATTCAGCAGCAAGGTGAATCACGACGTCCGGCTGATGCGTGCGGAACACGCGCTCGACTTCGCTGCAGTCGCAGACATCCACCTGCTCGAATGCAAAACGGGGATTCGCCGTCACCTCCGCCAGGGAATCGACATTCCCGGCGTAGGTGAGCTTGTCGAGGTTGACTACTCGATCCCGGGTCCCGCGGACAATGTGCCGCACCAGGGCCGAACCGATGAAACCGGCGCCGCCGGTCACCAGGATCGTCCGCGGAGCACGGGTTGGTTCAGGCGCGGTCATCGCTCATACCTTTCACCGCCCGCCGCAATTCCTGTATCTCCGCGGCCAGTTCCGCATGCTCCGCAAGCTTGCGCTTCAGGAACCGGACGGTCGTGCCGGCCTTTTCCTCGATGCCCTTGGGGGTGAGAAGGTAGGCGTAAGCCGCCTTGTTGCGGCTGTTCCTGAAATTCGCGGCCTTCACCAGCCCCTTGGCGATGAGCGCCTTGAGGCAGTAGTTGAGCTTCCCGAGACTGATGCCGAGTTCGCTGGCCAGCGCCCGCTGACTCACCTCCGGATTCTGCGAAAGCAGCCTGAGCAGCTTGAAGCGGATTTCGTCGTCAATCATGCGCTGCACGCCCATTGGAGGACGGTGTGTTCATCGATTGAACACATTAAGCCGAAAGTGCCGCCACGCGTCAAGGGAACAGGGATTCAGCCGGACGGGCGTTCGCGCTGCCGCAGCTTTTTGACGGTCGCGCACGCGAACGCGAACATAATCCCGAGGAAACCGCCCAGCAGCGTGCCCACGACCACGATGAGCGTCCGCTTCGGGCTGACGCGGAGTTCCGGCGGCACGGCAGGATCCACGACGACGAACGCATACTCTTCGCGCACGTTTGCCAGCATCAGTGTCTTGGTCTCGGACTCCACGAGGCTGTACATCACGCGCTGCATCTCGACCACTGGTGTCAGGTCGATCTGCTTCTTCAGGTACTTGATGTTGCGCTCGGCACTCTGCCTCGCCCGCCCGCGAACGATCTCGTTGGCCAGTGCGACGAGCCCGTTGGCCCATCGGGCGGCGATGTCAGGGTCTTCCCACCTAACCGAGACGATCACAACTCCGGTGCGCGGGTCCTGCTGGATCTCCAGGATGTTCCGCTGAAAATTATCGACCCCCAACCAGAGAGTTGGCGGGGTACCGGATTCCTGCGGTGGGTACAGTATCGGAAGCAGATCGTTGCGCCGGATGTATTCTTCGACCAGCATCCGTGACCGCAATACCGCCATGGCGACCTGGCTGTTGTTGTCGAGTGCCGCGAGGTTGACGCCGACCAGGCTTGCGAGGCCGCCGAGCTGGCCAGCGAGCGACGCTGCCCCACCCGTTCCGTTATTTGTCACCTCACTCACCACGACGTCGGCGCGGTATCGCGGCGTGGCGATCAGCGCAAATACGACGGCAAGCAGCGCGAATGCGGCCGTAATCCCCACGATCCAGTACTGGTAGGTACGCACGGTCCGCCAGATCTCGAGCAAGTCGATCTCTGCGACAGACTCGATTCGATCGGCCTTTGGCTCTCTGTCGATCACGGGCAACCGGCTAGAACGAGTTCACGGCCGCGGCCGCGATCGCCATCTGGTAGATGATCTGCGTCACGGCGAGCCACAGCGGCAGCGGCCGCATGCGCTCCGCGTCGAGCGGCACGACGATCGAGTCGCCCGGCCGGATTTCCGCGCCCGCCGCGGCCGAACCAGCGCGCTGCCCGAGGTCACGACGCTGCCGTCCGCGCGCACGACGTAGGTGCGGCTCGTGTCCGCCCGCTGCGTCGTGCCGCCGGACAGCGCGATGTAGTCGTCGCGCATGAGGCCCGGCCGGAACAGGTGCGAGGTGTTCGTCTGCACCTCGCCGAGCACCGTGACTTCCTGCGCGCGGCGCGGGACCAGGATGCGGTCGCCGCCCTTCATCATCGATGTCGCCGGATGACCCGCGCTCGTCGCTGATGCACCTGATCGAGGTCGAACACGAGCCGGCCGACCGGCTTGACGTTCTGCAGGTCGGCGAGCAGCGACTGGCCCGATGGTCACGCCTGGCGGCGCGCGTATTGTCCTGGCTCGCCTGCAGCGCGAGCGCGGCGATGTCGCTCTGCAGCCGCGCGGTGAGCTGCTCGAGGCGCTCCTGCTCCTTCTCGCGCGAGGTCCTCGCGCAGGAAAATGCTGCCCTCCGGGAATGCGAGGTCGGTGAGGCCGCCGGCGCGCTGCATGACCGAGCGCAGCGTCTCGCCGCGCTTGATCGGGATAGGTGCCGGGGAAGCGCACTTCGCCGACGATCTCGACGGTCTCGGCCGGCTCCACTGCGGCATTTCCTTGACGTTCAGGTAGTCGTAGGGCTCGAGTACGAGGTCGGCGCTGGCGTCTCCGCGCAGCACGCGCCGCAAGGTCGACGACCGACGAGGTCGATCTGCCGGTACTCGCCGTCGATGACGCGGTGCCGCGTCAGCTCCGCCTGCCCGCCGTAGGCCGCCTCCTCGAGGCTGCCGCCGGCGCGGATCAGGTCGCTGACGCGCATGCCCTGCTCGAGCGGATAGCGGCCCGGCGCCTTGACGCGACCGCCGACGCCGACGATCTGCATCGGCCGGTCGATCCGCGACTGCAGCCGCAGCTCGTCGAAGCAGCGGCCGAGGATCGCGCTCGCGGCTCGACTCTCGCTGTCGAAGACGAAGATCCGGTCGCGCGGCTGGAGCAGGACGTCGTGCCTCGGAGCCCGGCGCTCGCAGCGCGCGGCGCGAGGTCCGCCGAGACGCACGCGTCACGCTCCAGTCGGGCGGCAGCTCGCGGCGGATCAGGACGTAGTGCATGTCCGCGCGCGGCTTCAGCTCGTCGAGCGAGCTGATCGACGTCGCGAGATCCGCATGCCGGGCCGGTACTGCATGGCGCCCGGCCGGTAAACGTGCCCCTCCAGGACGCACCGAGTTCTCGAGCACCATGCGGATCGGCAGCACGCGCAGCACGTCGCCGGAAACGCGAGCGCGGCCGCCTGCGCCGTCGGACCGCGACAGGTCCACGTCGAGCGTGACGCGCTGCGCTGCTCGCGTCGATGCGCTCGAGCCGCGCGAGTGACGGGTCCGCCTCGGGCGTCGAGCCCGCCTGCGAGCTCGACGAGCTTGCGCGCGGCGTGGTCTCGTTCACGACCTCGTAGATCGCCGGCCGGCGCACTTCGCCGGTGACCGTGATCGTCTTGCCGACCGGCGGGATGAAGATCACGTCGCCCGGCAGGAGGCGCGCGTCGTCGCTCGTGTCGCCGCGCAGCAGCAGGTCGTAGAGGTCGAGCCGGCTGACGAGCTGCCCCCTGCGCTTGAGCTGGATGTTGCGCAGCGAACCGATCTCCGTGACGCCGCCGCTGACGAAGAGCGCATTCGTGATCGTCGAGAGCCCGCTGACCGTGTACGAGCCCGGCCGGAACGCCTCGCCCAGCACGAATACGCGGATCGAGCGCGTCTCGCCGACCGACACGCTGGCGTTCGTGCCGATCATCTGGCTGCGCGACCCGCTGCTCCAGGTCCTCGCGCACGCTCCGAAAGGTCTGACCCGGCGACGTCGATCGGGCCGAGCTCGGGGAAATTGATCGTGGCCGTCGCGGCCGACCGTCAGGACGTAGTTCTGGTTGACGTCGCCGAAGAGCTGGACGCGGATCTGGTCGCCGGGGCCGACGACATAGTCCGCGGGCACCGGGATGTCGGTCGCCGGCGCGAAAGTCGTCGGATGCCGGCGAACAGGTCGTAGCCGAACGGCTTGAGGGCCTCATCCCCGATGCGTTCGAGCGGCAGGCGGACGATGTCGACCGTGAAATCCTCGAGCGCCCGCTCGGCCGACAGGCGTTGCTCCGCCTGCTCTTCGGTCAGGCCGGCGAACGGGATCAGCCCGAGCTCCGCCGACCTCGAGGCGACCGAGCTGTCGAGCCGGTATGGATTGCGTCCCTGGATGCGTTCGCGCAGCTGCCTCGAGCTTCTGATTCCTCGGATGTGCGGATGATGCGCTGCGCGTGGCGGCGTCTGGGGCGCCGCTGGGCGACCTGCGCCGCTGGCGCCGCCGCCTCGCGGCGCGAGCGCGCGGCACGACCGGTTCCGGATCCTCGAACTCGCGCACCTCGAGCAGCAGGAGCAGCGTGTCTTCGGCCCGGAATCTCGGGTCGCCGACAATCCTCCGAGTCGCATGCGCCGCGCGTTCGGTCCCGCGGAGTGACGGTTTCCGGGAACTGCAGCTGCCGGTCGCGCGGCCCGGCGCCGTCCTGCCGTGCCCAGCACGCTCGATGAGCGCGTCGCGCTGGTCCGGCGGCAGGCTGCGAAGGATTTCGAGCTGCTCGTTGGTGAGCGTGGGCGCCTGCGCCCTGCGCTGATCGCCGGGGCCGCCGACAGCAAGACCCGCGCCGGCCCGCAGGACCGCCGCAAGCGCCCACGCCGAATCGATGCCGTCCGCTTCAATGGAAATCCCTCCGCCACTGCGACGAATCCCCGCACGTCGCCTTCGCTCGCGTCCCGTCGCCGCCGCTCGCGTTCCTCGTAGCCGATCGCGAGGCTCGAGCTCGCCGCCCAGCAAGGCCCGCCGATGATACAGGTCGGCGGAGCGGATGTCTAGTCGCCACGGGCGACCACGGAGTGCACGGGGTTCGCGCTCGCGCGGTTGACGTCTCGCGCTCTGGACGGCCAGTTCCCAGCTGCTGCCGTCCCCGTTCACGAGCATGAGTCCCGCGGCGATCTGCTCGCTGTCGCCGTCGATCGCATGGCCGATCGAGCGGTCGCGGTACTGGTAGCCGTCGAAATAGATGACGTTGCGGTAGGCGCAGCCGAATTTCGGCTCGCTCTCGTAGAAGCTCGCAGGCCGTGTCGGCGTACTCGACGTGCGCGCGCCAGGACCGGTCGCCGAATCCGCCCCAGACCTCGGCGCCGACCGAGCCCGAGGTACTTGCTCGGCAGGAAGCCCGCCTCGTCCTCGCCGATCGCCTGCGCGTAGAGCGGCGACCGGCACGCCACGGCATCGACCAGCGCAGGTCGAAGCCGGCCAGCTGGTTGCCCGGCTGCTCCTCGAGCGGCTGGTCGTTGTCGTTGCCGACGAGCAGATCCCAGAACGTGCTCGGCGTCGCAGGGCCGCCCATCGCCGCACCATTGCGCGCTGCGCGAGATGCCGATCTCGATGCGTCGGATGCGGCTTCCAGGTGACGCGCGCGCCGAAGAAGCTGCGCGTTCGGCGCGTCCTCGCGGTCGCTCTTCGAGCTGGCCCATCGTCGCCGCGAAGCGCCACTGGCCGATCCAGTCGAGCCACGGATGGTCGACCGCATCCGAATAATTGCGCTCGATCGTGATCGACGGAATCGGGCGCGCGTTGCTGCCGTAGATCAGGCTCCCCTCCCAGCCCGGCCCCCACCAGCGATCGATGTAGCCGGCGTGCAGCGATCCAGTTGCCGAGCACGACCGCAACGTAGCTGCCGTCGGGACGGAAGCTCTTGTCGTCGTCGGCATCGGCGACGCCGGTCGCCTGCAGGCGGTACGCGAACCGATCGCCCGGTGTACTGCACGCCCGCCGACAGCTCGCCCTCCTCGCGCGGCACGTCGCCGAAGCGGCGCAGCGCCATCGGCTTTTCGGAACCGGCAACGCGCACGTTCCCGTCGAGTCGAGCCCGTCCGCGACGCCGCGTCCGCGCGGCCGCCTGCACGCGCGCGAGCGCGGCACCGAGCCATGCCGGGCGGCTCGGGTCCGGCCGCGACGCCGCCGACGTCGCGCGCGACCTCGGCCCAGGACACCGGCCAGGCCGTGAGCGGCGCGCGCACGATGCCGGCATCGGCCAGCAGCTCGAGGTCGTGGCGCAGCCGCGCATCGCCCGGCGCGATCCAGGGATCGGCGCGCAGCCGGCGCCGCCGACAAGCGACTGCAGCCACGAGCAGGCGAAGCGCCGCACGCCGGTCTCATTGAGGTCGAGGATCAGTCGCGCAAGTGCCTGATGTACATTTACAATTATTCGTGTCAGGCTCGGCGAGCGCCGACAGAATATCGGTTTCAGCGATGGCGCGCGATCCAGCCCGCAAGGCCCGCCAGTTCCGCCGGCACCGGCGCCTGCCCGAGCGGCAGCAGGTCGCTGCAGATCTTCTTGCCGAGCTCGACGCCCCACTGGTCGAAGGGATTGATGTCCCACAGGACGGACTCGACGAAGACCTTGTGCTCGTAGAGCGCGATCGAGCGCCCCGAGCGTCGCCGGATCGAGCCGCGCGAAAACGCAATCAGCGACAGCGGCCGGCTGCCCGGATGGACGCGGTGAGGCTCCGGCGACGCGTGGCCCGCCATGAACGCCTGCATCTGCGCAAGGCAGTTGGCGATCGACGAGTTCGTCGGCCGCGGCGTCGGCCGCGCATGCAGCGGCAACAGGAAATCCGCGCTCACCGCCGCCGTGCCCTGGTGCAGCAGCTGGAAGAACGAATGCTGCGCATTCGAACCCGGCTCGCCCCAGATCACGGCGCCGGTCTCGCCGGCGACCGGCCGCCCGGCGCGCGTCATGCGCTTGCCGAGGCTCTCCATCTCGAGCTGCTGCAGGTACGCCGGCAGGCGCGCGAGCCGCTGCGTGTACGGCAGGACCGCGTGGCTCGCGCAGCCCAGCACGTTGCGGTTCCAGTGCGCGAGCAGCCCGAGCAGCACCGGCAGGTTGTCGGCCACGCGGCTCGCCGGAAATGCGCGTCCATCGCCTGCGCGCCCGGCGAGCATCGCCTCGAAATGCGCCGTGCCGATCGCAAGCTCGATCGCCAGGCCGACGGCCGACCACAGCGAGTAGCGCCCGCCGACCCAGTCCCACATCGCGAAGCGCGCATCGGCCCGACGCCGAATTCATCCATCGCCGCGTGGTTGGTCGACACGGCGGCGAAGTGCCGCGGCACGGCCGCCTCGCCGAGCCGCCGGCGAGCCACCCGCGCACGCGGCGCGCGTTCGCAAGCGTCTCCTGCGTCGTGAAGGTCTTCGAGCAGACGATCGACGAGCGTGCGCGCCGGGTCGAGCGCGGGCAGCAGGTCCGCGAACTGCGTGCCGTCCACGTTCGAGACGAAATGGCAGCGCAGCATCCCCGCGTTGTACGGCGCGAGCGCCGCGACCGCCATGGCGGGGCCGAGGTCGCTGCCGCCGATGCCGATGTTGACGACGTCCGTGAATCGCTCGCCGGCCGCGCCCGCGCGCCGGCCGGCGTGGACGTCGCGCGACGAAGGGCCGGCACTGCGCGCGCGCACCGCGAGCACCTCGGCATGCAGCGGCGCGAGCGCCAGGGCCGCGGCGCGCCCGCCGGCGCGCGCAGCAGCGTGTGCAGCGCGGCGCGATTCTCGGATTCGTTGACGGATTCGCCCGCGAACAGCGCGTCGATGCGCGCGCGCAGGCCGGCTCTCGTCCGGCGAGACCGACCAGCGCGTCGAGCGCGGGCGCGTCGAGCGCTGCCGGCTGAAATCCAGCAGGAGCCCGCAGGCCTCGCGCGAAAACCGCCCGAAGCGGGCCGGCGTCCGCGGCGAACAGTGCGCGGCACCGGCGTTTCCGGCGAGTCGTCGCGCGTGCGCTCGCGAGCGTCTCAGCCAAGGTTCGTGACCCGGGGATCCGGCGGGAGCGCCGTCCCGGTAGTAGTCGAGGTACCAGTCGACGAACCTCGCGACGCCCTCTTCGACCGGCGTCGACGGGCGATAGCCGACGTCGCGCACCAGGTCTTCGGCGTCGGCCCAGGTGTCGGGCACGTCGCCGACCTGCAGCGGCAGCAGGTTCTTTTCCGCCTTGCGCCCGAGGCAGTTCTCGAGCACCTCGATGTAGTGCATCAGCTCGACCGGCCGGTTGTTGCCGATGTTGTAGAGCCGGTACGGCGCGCGGCTCGTGGCGGGATCCGGATCTGTCGCCGTCCCAGGCGGCGTCCGGCGTCGCGACGTGGTCGAGCGCCGCGACGACGCCGCCGCGATGTCGTCGACGTAGGTGAAGTCGCGGCGGTGGTTGCCGTAGTTGAAGACGTCGATCGGCTTGCCGGCGAGGATGTTCCGCGTGAACAGGAACAGCGCCATGTCCGGCCGGCCCCAGGGGCCGTAGACGGTGAAGAAGCGCAGGCCCGTCACCGGCAGGCCGTAGAGCGAGGCGTAGGTGTGCGCCATCAGCTCGTTCGCTTTCTTGGTCGCGGCGTAGAACGAGAGCGGGTGGTCGCACGTTCTGGTGCACCGAGAACGGCATCTTCGTGTTGGCGCCGTAGACCGAGCTCGTCGAGGCAAAGACGAGGTGCTCGACGCCGTGGTGCCGGCAGCCTTCGAGCACGTGCAGCGTGCCGGTCAGGTTGCTGTCGGCGTAGGCGTGCGGGTTCTCGACCGAGTAGCGCACGCCCGCCTGCGCGGCGAGGTGGACGACGCGCTCGAATGCGGCCGTTCGCGAAGAGCGTCTTCCATGCCGGCGCGGTCCGCGAGGTCGAGCTTCTCGAACCGGAATCCGCTCTGCGCGCGCAAGCCGCGCGAGCCGCGCCTGCTTCAGCGTCGGGTCGTAGTAGGGATTGAGGTTGTCGAGGCCGACGACCTCGTCGCCGCGCGCGAGCAGCCGCTCGGCGACGTGGTAGCCGATGAATCCCGCCGCGCCGGTGACCAGCACCCGCATCAGAGCCGGCCGTCGGCCTGGCCGCGCTCCGAACAGGTACTTGATGTCGTAGATGACGTGCTTGCGGCGCGCGAGCCGGCGGATTTCCGCGGGCCTCATCGCGGAACTGCCGGTGGCCGACCGCCAGCACGATCGCGTCGTAGGCGCCGCGCGCGGGCCGTTGCACGAGCCTGATGCCGTACTCTGCGCGGCCTCCTTCGCACTCACCCAGGGATCCCAGACGTCGACCTTCGCGCCGTTCGCGACCAGCTCCGCGACGACGTCGGCGACCTTCGAGTTCCGCAGGTCCGGCGTGTTCTCCTTGAACGCGAGGCCCAGCACGAGGATGCGCGACGACTTGACGTGGATGCGCTTCGCCGTCATCAGTCGCACGACCTCGCCCGCGACGTACAGCGCCATGTTGTCGTTGATGCGCCGCCCCGCGAGGATCATCTCCGGGTGGTAGCCGATCTGCTGCGCCTTGTGGGTCAGGTAGTAGGGATCGACGCCGATGCAGTGGCCGCCGACCAGCCCCGGCCGGAACGGCAGGAAATTCCACTTGCTGCCGGCCGCCTCGAGCACCTCCTCGGTGTCGATGCCGAGCCGGTTGAAGATCATCGCGAGCTCGTTGATGAGCGCGATGTTGACGTCGCGCTGCGTGTTCTCGATCACCTTCGCCGCCTCGGCGACGCGGATGCTCGAGGACGCGGTGCGTGCCGGCGCGTGATGATCGACGCGTAGAGCTTGTCCACGAATTCCGCCGCCTCCGGCGTCGAGCCGGAGGTGACCTTGCGGATCGTCGGCAGGCGGTGCTCGCGGTCGCCCGGATTGATGCGCTCGGGACTGTAGCCCGCGAAGAAGTCGCGGTTGAACTTGAGTCCCGACTGGCGCTCGAGGATCGGCACGCAGATCTCCTCGGTGCAGCCCGGGTAGACGGTCGATTCGTAGATGACGATGTCGCCGCGCTTCAGCACCTTGCCGACCGTCTCGCTCGCGCGCTCGAGCGGCGTGAGGTCGGGCCGCTTGTCCTCGTCGATCGGCGTCGGCACGGTCACGATGAAGACGCGGCAGTCCTGCAGGTCCCTGCAGTTCCGTCGTGAAGCGCAGGCGCTTCGCCGCGCGTCAGTTCCCGCGGCTCGACCTCGAGCGTGCGGTCCTTGCCCGGCGCAGTTCCGCGATGCGCTCCGGGTTGATGTCGAAGCCGGTCGTCTCGTAGTGCTTGCCGAACTCGACCGCGAGCGGGAGCCCGACGTAGCCGAGGCCGATCACGCCGATGCGGCAGTTCCGGAGCGACAGTTCCGGCGCTTGTTCCGCTTACGCGCCATGTCGGCGTCATCCGCGCGAAACAGCGCGCGGCCCGTTTGACGCCGCGCTCGATCGCCTCGAGCGAGCGCTCGTGCGCGGCCAGCTCCGCGTCGCTCGCGGGGATCACCGGAATGTGAACGCGCGCCGCGCGCGGCCGGACTGCCGGCGGCATGGCGCCCTCCGCCGGGCCGGCGTCGAGGCCGAGCGCGGCCTGGCCGCCGCTCATCGCGAGGTACACGTCCGCGAGGATGCGCGCATCGAGCAGCGCGCCGTGCAGGTCGCGGCCGGAATTGTCCACGCTGTAGCGCTTGCAGAGCGCGTCGAGGTTGTTGCGCTGGCCCGGGTGCATGCGCCGCGACAGCGCGAGCGTGTCGAGCACGCGGCAGATGGTCCGGCGATCGTCGTTCCGGTGCCGGCACGCGCGAGCTCGCTGTCGAGGAAGCCGACGTCGAACGGCGCGTTGTGGATCACGAGCTCGGCGCCGTCGACGAACGCCAGGAATTCGGCCGCGACCTCGGCGAAGCGCGGCTGCGACGCGAGGAATTCGTTCGTGATGCCGTGAACCGCGAGGGCGCCCGCCTCCACTTCGCGGTCCGGACGCAGGTAGCGATGCCAGCTGCGGCCGCTCGGGCGGCGGTGCACGAGCTCGATGCAGCCGATCTCGATGATCGCGGTGGCCGTCGGAAAGTTCGAGTCCGGTGGTTTCGGTGTCGAGGACGATCTGGCGCACGGTGCGAAAGGATACCAGTTAGCGCAATTCGTCGATGCCGCGGTTCGCGAGCGCGTCGGCGCGCTCGTTCTCCGGATGGCCGGCGTGGCCGCGCACCCAGTGCCACTCGACGTCGTGCGCGGCAGCGAGCGCATCGAGCTGCTCCCACAGGTCCTGGTTCTTGACCGGCTTGCGGTCGGCCGTGCTCCAGCCGCGGCGCTTCCAGTCCGCGCAGCCAGGTCGTGATGCCGTCGCGCAGATACTTCGAATCCGAATAGACGGCGACCTTGCAGCGGCGCTTCAGTGCCTCGAGCGCGCGGATTGCGGCGGTCAGCTCCATGCGGTTGTTGGTCGTCGCCGGCTCGCCGCCGTAGATCTCGCGCTCGCGGTCCGCCGAAGCGCATCAGCGCGCCCCAGCCGCCGGCGCCCCGGATTGCCGCGGCAGGCGCCGTCGGTGTAGATCTCGACGCGGCTCAAGAGACGCGCCGCGCGGCGGGCTCGGCGAGCCCGCCGATGACGGCCGTGCGCAGGCGCTTGCGCAGTCGCACCGGCGTCATCGAATGCACGCGCTTGCGCGCATGCAGCAGGTAGGCGCCGGAAAACCGCGGCCAGGCGCGGCGACCGATGCGCTCGAACACGCCGCGCGCCTTGCCGGTGCGCAGGCCCGCGATCGGCGGCGCATAGAGATAGCGCGCGGCGGCCCCGACCTCGAAGCCGACCAGCTTCAGCCACTCGGCCAGCCGCGGCGCCGAGATCGTGCGGCAAATGCCGGGCGGGCAGCCGCCGCGCGTGAACGCATTGCGGAGCGACCAGCTTCCGAGCGGCTCGAAGCCGAGCACCACGAGTTCGCCCTCGCCCGTCAGCACGCGCGCCGCCTCGCGCAGCACCTCGTGCGGGTCCGGTGCGAATTCGAGCGTATGCGGAAGGAGCATCACGTCCACGCTGTCCGATTGCAGCGCAAGCGCGGCTGGCTCCGCGATGAGAGCCGCGCCTTTCGACAGCGTTGCCTGCGACGAGCGCCGCGCGCCGCGTGCGTGCAAGCGAAAGAAATGCGTCGGGCTCGCCCCAGGCGCCGACCTGCAGGCAATGCAGCCCGAACGCGCACTCGAGCGAACCGGCGACGATCGCGCGCTCCTCGTCGAGCAGCAGGTCTGCCGAGCGGGCCGGCGAGCCAGGCGTCGAGGTCGTGTAGCTGCGCGTCCATGGCGAAAGCATAACCGCCGCCCCGCCGCCGCGGCCAGTTGGCCGCAGGACCGCGATTCCCGCACACTCGCGCATGCTCGACGTCAGGCCGATACCGGCCTTTCAGGACAATTACATCTGGATGATTCGCGGCGCACGCGATCCACGCGGGGTCGCCGTCGTCGATCCGGGCGACGCCGGGCCGGTGCTCGCGGCCCTCGCGGAACAGGAACTCCGGCTCGAAGCAATTCTCGCGACGCATCACCATGCAGATCATGTGGGCGGCATTGCGGCGCTCGTCGCGGAGACCGGCGCCGCCGTCTTCGGGCCGGGGCGCGAGCGCATGCCGGTCGAGGTCGACGCAGCTTGCTGCGGGCGACCGCGTGCCGCTCACCGGTCTCGGACTCGAGTTCGGGGTGCTGGACGTGCCGGGCCACACGGCCGGCCACATCGCCTATGTCGGCCACGGCGCCCTCTTCTGCGGCGACACCCTTTTCAGCGCCGGCTGCGGGCGGCTGTTCGAGGGGACCCCGGAACAGATGCTGGCCTCGCTGGACGCCCTGGCTGGGCTGCCCGATGACACCCGGGTCTTCTGCGGCCACGAGTACACCCTGGCCAATCTGCGGTTTGCAACGGCCGTCGAGCCAGGCAACTCGGACATAATGGACTATGTCAAACGGGCGACGGCGCTCCGCGCGAAAGGCCGCCCGACGCTGCCGTCAACGATCGGGCTTGAGAAGCGCGTCAATCCATTTCTGCGAAGTCGGCATGAAAATGTCAAATCATCGGCCGAACGCCGCGCGGGCAGGGTGCTGCCGACGCCGGTCGCCGTGTTTGCCGAGGTTCGCAGCTGGAAGGATACGTTTCGATGACTGACCCGCGAATCTGGATCCTGCGCCCGCTCCTTGCCGCTGCCCTCGCGGCCCTGGCTGCCGGCTGCGCCACCGCTCCCCCGCCGGAGCCGAACCCTTGCCGGTCGAACAGATCGACGATGCCCCCGCCGAGGTCGCCTTCCCCGAGGAAACAGGCGCGCCGGAAGCGCCGCCCGAGGAACTGGAAGCGCAGGCGCCTACCGTCGAACCGCTCGCGCCCGCAGTCGCCTATGGCGATGTCCTCGTGCGGATCCGCAGCAGCTCGCGTTGCCGCAGGCCGAGCACCAGCGTGTCGACCGCGAGATCGAATGGCTGCAGCGCAATCCCGATTACCTGGCCCGCGTCTTCGGCCGGGCGCAGCGCTACCTGCATTACATCGCGAACGAAGTCGAGGCGCGCGGCATGCCCGGCGAATTCGCGCTGCTGCCGGTGGTCGAGAGCGCATTCAATCCGTTCGGGTATTCGCGGAGCCACGCCTCGGGGCTCTGGCAATTCATCGCGCCGACGGGCGAGCGCTACGGGCTCAAGCGCAATTACTGGAAGGACGAGCGGCGCGACGTGATCGAATCGACGCGCGCCGCGCTCGAGTTCCTGGAACACCTGCGAGCCCGGTTTGATGGCGACTGGTTCCTCGCGATCGCCGCGTACAACTACGGCCCGGGCAATATCCAGCGCGCGATCAACCGGAATCAGGCACTGCGCCGCAAGACTGACTTCTTCTCGCTGTCGCTGCCGGCGGAGACGCGCGCCTATGTACCGAAACTGGTGGCGCTCGCCAAGATGATCCGCAATCCCGAGGCTTATGGCTTCTACCTGCCGCCAATCCCGGACACGCCTTATTTCCGGGTCGTCCCGACCGACGGCCCGGTGGATCTGCGCCTGATGGCCGAACTCGCCGGCGTCGATTCCGAGGAGCTCCACGCACTGAATCCCGCGTGGAACCGCTGGGTCACCGACCCCGACGGCCCCCACCGCGTGCTGATTCCCGAGGTCGTCGCCGATGGCTTCGCAACCAAGCTCGCCGCGCTCGACGCCAAGTCACGCGCGCGCCTCGGCGTCCACACGGTTGCCGCGGGCGAATCGCTCGCCTCAATTGCCGGCCATTACAAGGTGCCGGAAAATTTCATCGAGCGAGTCAATGCCGGCAAGCGCGCGGACCTTCAGCCGGGCGACCTGCTCTGGGTGCCGACCGGTGAAGTTTCCCAACTACGTGCCGGCCTCGGCTCGGACATGGAGCGTCGCACCCACCGAGTCCGCAGCGGCGAGTCGCTGTGGTCCATTTCGCGCCGCTACGGCATGACGGTGCCGCAGCTCGCACGGATGAACAACCTTTCCGCGAAAGCGATGATCCAGCCCGGCCAGCGTCTCCAGGTTTCCGGCACCGGTGGCAAGGCGCAGGAATCCGGGTCCGCCGTGAACCAGGTCGCGAGCAGCGGAAAGGTCAGTTACAAGGTGAAGCGCGGCGACACCCTTTCCGGCATCGCGCGCCGGTACGAGGTGACCGTCCACCAGCTTCAGGCATGGAATAACATGGGCCGCAGCACCGAACTGCGGGCCGGTCAGTCCCTGACGATTCACGTCGGGGGACAATCGGGCGTCGGCAGCTAGATTCGGCTGGAGGGAAGGCATGGGGTTCCTGGCAGGCAAGAAAGCCCTGATCGTCGGGCTCGCAACCGATCGTTCGATCGCCTGGGGCATTTCGCAGGCGATGCGGCGTGAGGGCGCAGAGCTCGCTTTCAGCTACCAGAATGACCGCATCAAGGAGCGCGTGGTCGAGCTCGCCAGCGAGCTTGGCTCGAAGCTCATCATGCCGATGGACGTTGGCATCGACGCCGAAATAGACGCTGCCTTCGCGCGTCTCGCGGACGAATGGAAGACACTCGACGTCATCGTCCACTCAGTCGCCTATGCGCCGCGCGAGGCGCTGACCGGCGGCTTCGTTGAGGCCACGACGCGCGCAAATTTCGGGATTGCCCACGATGTCTCGAGCTACAGCCTGACGGCACTCGCGCGCGCCGGGCTGCCGTTGATGGAAGGCCGGGCGGGCGCCCTGCTGACGCTCTCCTACCTCGGCGCCGTGCGCTCGATTCCGTCCTACAACGTCATGGGCCTCGCCAAGGCCAGTCTCGAGGCGAACGTGCGGTTCCTGGCCGCGGATCTTGGCGCAAGGAACATCCGCGTGAATGCGATATCCGCGGGCCCGATCAAGACGCTGGCAGCGGCCGGCATCCCGGGTTTCCGCAAGATGCTGCATCACGTCGAGCAGGTGTCGCCGCTCAAGCGGAACGTCACGATCGATGACGTCGGGAATGCCGCTGCGTTTCTCTGTTCGGATCTGGCGGCGGGCATCACGGGCGAGACGCTCTACGTCGACGCGGGGTATTCGCACGTCGGAATGAGTTTCCCGGAATAGAGCATCGGGTGCCGCGCTGGGCTCGCGGCCCGGCGGGCATCCCTCGCTCGCTCAGCCGGAACTTTATTCGCTCGCTCGGGACCCCGCCAGGCCCGAGCCTCGCGCGGCAGGCTGTTGCTTCTTACCGGGTTACTGGACGCGCCGTGAATTCACGTGATCGGCTACGGCGGCCGGCCGTTGGGTCCGGCCGGGGGCCCGAGTGAGCGAATAAAGTTCCGGCTGAGCGAACGAGGGCCCCCGGCCGGACCCAAGCGCCGGCCGCCCTATTCAAATACCTGCGGATTCACGTCGACGTCAGCGTTCGCACGCATCGATGTGACGTACACGATCGCGTCTGACATCGCCACGCGATCGCGCGCTGCGTTGCGTTCCTGTCGCGCGCTCTTCTGCGGAAAGCGCGTCAAGCGTGCCGGGCTCGACCGCGGTGACCGTCCAGACTGCGCTGTCCCCGTTGGCAAGCGCCGCAGCGCCGAATTGCGGCTGGCCGGCCGTCGACCTTGCTCGAAATGCCGCCTCCCGGACCTCGGCCGGGATCGTGGCGTCATCGCGGCGCACCGGTCTCGGTGCCTGCGTCGCTGCGTCACTGCGCCATTTCGCAGTCGCCGTCTCCCAGGCCGCGCCCTTCGACAGTTCCTCGGCAACTTCGGATGCTCGCGCAGATGCCAGCTTGCCGGCCTCGGCAAGCCGGGCCGCCTCGATGACCTGCGCGCGAACGTCCTCGAGAGGCCGGGCGCTCGCTGGAACATGCGCACTGACGCCGAGCGCGACGACGCGTCCCGGCGCCAGTTCGACCGTCCTCAATTCGCGGCGCGCGAGCACATCAGGCGAGAACACGGCCTCGATCAATTTTGGCGTCGCAGCGAACTCCGGGGCCCCGCTTCGCGTGAAGCCGGGGATTCGCTTGATCGGCAGGTTCATTTTCGCGGCGACCGACGCGAGATCGCCCGATGCTTCGAAGGCGAGCGTGTCGAGTTCTTCCTGGGCGTCGCCAAAGGCCTTTTCTACCTGCGCGCGGCGCAGCTCGTGCTCGAGTTCGGCGCGCACCTCGTCGAAGCCCTGGATCGACTCCTCGGCGACGCCCTCGAGCTTGATCACGTGCCAGCCGAAATCGGTCTTGACCGGCCCGCGAATCTCGCCGACCTTCATGCTCCAGGCGGCATCGGCAAAGGGCGCGACGAAATCTCCGCGCTCAGCGAAGCCCAGGTCGCCGCCCGAATCCTTCGAACCGGTGTCATCCGATAGCTCCTTCGCAAGCGCGGCAAAATCCTCGCCGGCGCTCGCGCGCTCGTAGGCTTTCCTGGCGCGCGCTTCGGCGGCCGCCGCGTCGTCGCCAGCCTCGATCAGGATGTGACGTACATGTCGCCGGCCTGCTTGCGTGTATCTCGCCTTGTTTTCGTCGTAGTACTGGCGGACCTGTTCGTCGCCGATCACTGCCTTGGCGGCGAAACTCTCGATATCGAGCTCGATGAAATCGACGGTTGCCTGCTCTTCCGTCTGGTAGAGCGCCATATTGGCTTCGTAATGCGCCTGGATCGCGGCGTCGTCGAGCCTGACGGCGTCCACGAACTCCAGGGCTGGCAGGCTCACCCAGCCGAGGTTGCGCGTCTGGTTGCGGAGTGCGACCTGGCGCTCGAGTTCGCCGGGAAGGACGAAAGCGGAGTTGTACAGGCCCCGGTCGAGCTGGCGCGCGAGGACGAACTGGCGCTGTTCCTCTTCAAACCGGTCGGGACTCATGCCGATGGAGCGGAGCGCCGCATGGTAGGCGTCGGGTGAAAACTCACCGGCCACCTGGAACGCAGGGACCTGGCGGATCGCTTCCAGCACTTCTGCGTTGCTCGCCTGGAAGTCGAGCTTCTTCGTGCGCTGGCGAATGAGTTCGCTCCGCACCGCCTGGTCGAGCACGCGCTTCTGGAGCGAGGCGCGCATTTCCTCGGGAACGCCGGCCGCGCCCATGGCCGCCTCGAAACGCGACAGTTCGTCCTGGTAGCTGCGCCGGACCTCTTCAATCGCGATCTCGCGCCCGTTCACCTCGATGCCGCGCGCCTTGGTGAATGTGCCGACGCTGACGTCCACGCCCCAGAATACGAACACGACGCCAAGCGCGATCAGGATAGTGATCGCGAAAATTCCCTTCAGCTTGTCGTGGATAGTCTGAAGCATGTGATTCCGGCGCCGGAAAAAACGCGGCGCTAGGTTAGCATGACCGGGATTCGGGTTCGAAGTTCGTTGAGAACTATTGACCGGTGAATCGGTACGTGAGCGAGGCGCCGTAGGTTCTCGGATCACCGGGAATGGCGCCAATGTAGAAATCAGTGTCGAACGCCCGGTCGATGTAGCGCCGATCGACCAGATTTCGCCCCCACAAACTCAGCTCCAGGTCGGCCGGCACGAATCGGGCCGAGAACATCGCGTTGAGCAGGCCATATGCCTGCTGACGAGCAAGCGAAGCACGGTCGTATCCAAACGGCACGTCGTCGCGCCAGGCATAGTCGGCATGAACATTGAACTCCCAGGCGCCTGCTTCAAATGGCAAGTCAGCCACCAGCGATGCGTTCCAATCAGGCGTCAACGGAAACAGCGAGTCGAGAGTGACTCCCTCTACCTGCGCGTCGAGCTGCGTGAACCGCGGGCGCGTGATCGCATAGTGTCCACCCAGCCGCAGTCGCCCCAGCAATGCAGTGACTTCGAGCTCGCCACCTTCGATACGTGCCTGGCCTCCATTTTCGATGAAACGCACGCCGCGCAGGCCCGGCGCCGTCAATTCGCGCTGCGTCAGCTGGATGTCATCGAACTCCGATCGAAACCATGCCAGATTGAGCCGCAACCGGTTTCCGAACAGCTCAGACTTGGCGCCCAACTCGGCGGCCGTGACGTGCTCAGGTTCGAACGTGTCGAGGTCCACGACTGTCGCGCCTCGTATGTTGTAACCTCCGGCGCGAAAGCCGCGGCTCAGTTTCACGTACAGCATCGTGTCAGCTATGGGCGCGTAATCGATGACGACCGTCCAGGGCACGTAGCTGAACGTGCGTTCGGGCAACGTCGCCTGGCAGGTCGCGGGTTCATCGCGCAATGCGGGATCGAGGCGACAGATCTCCACGCCACCCAGCTGCTGTCGATTGCGAGAGGTGAGCTGGCGGCCGTCCACGTTGTAGCGAGCGCCTCCTGTCACATGCAGGCGCGGCGAGATCGCGTAGGTCGCTTGGCCGTAGAACGCCAGCGAATCATTTCTGACATCGCCCTCGGGCATGCCGACGTCCCAACGAGACGCGGCCGGCAGGTACATCCTGCCCCGTTGTTGGTACGTCGCGGCTTCCTGAAAGTAGTGCGCTCCGCCGATCCAGCGTAGGCGGTCACCCTGGGCATCGCCGTAAAACTGCAGTTCCTGGCTGAATTGATGCTGCGCATCGCCCCTGAACAGGATCACTCCGAGATCATAGGGCGTGCCATCCTGATCCACGTCGAAGGCGCTGACTTCGAGTTCGCGATACGCGGTAATGGACTTCAGGGTCAAGCGGGCGAAATCGACGGTCACCGTGCCCGACGCACCCCAGACGCGGGTGGATGCGGGGCCAGCGCGATCTGCCGCAATGCGGCGCGCCACAGGGTCGACGTAGTTCGTGAGCCTGTCGGTTGGGTTGCCCATCAGGACAGGGATCGCATCAGCGCCCGGATCGACGTCGAACAGCGTCAGCAACTGGGCGCCGGTCCGGATCCGTGAACCATCGAATGCAAGCAGCACATCCGTTCGGTCAGAAGGCACGTACCTGAGTTGGGCGCGCATAAAGTCCGTATCGTCGTCATCGAGATTCACGCCGAGCAATGAGTTTCGGCCATAGCCCCCGTGCTCGGAATGCGCAGTCACGAGGCGCGCCGCCAGACGCTCGTTTGCGATTGGCAGGTTGACCACCGCAGTCACTTCGGCCAGATCGAAATTGCCCACCGTGGCTTCGAGCAAGCCTTCGCGTGTGAAGCTCGGCGGCTGTGGGACGAGAGTGATCGCGCCGCCCGTCGTGTTGCGCCCGAACAGCGTGCCCTGCGGCCCGCGCAGCACCTCCACTCGCTCCATGTCGATCAGCTCGAGATTGGCGCCAGTCGTGCGTGCCAGGTACACGCCGCCCAGATAAAGCCCGACGGCAGGATCGACGGTAGGCGTCGTCTCCAGCTCGACTTGCCCGCGCATCGCAATGCTCGTCGTCGTGCCACTGGTCCGGTTGGGTGTCATCGAAAGGTTTGGAGTCGTGTACTGAAGGGCCTGCAGGTCATCGACCTGCCGGTGCCTCAGTTGATCGGCCGAAAAGACGGACGCGGCTACAGGTACCGATTGCAGGCGCTCCTCCCGGCGCTGCGCCGTGACGACGACAACGCCTAGAACTGCGTTCGCTGGCGGCGCTGTCCGAGAGGCGCCACCGGTCTCTTGGCCGGTGGCTGCCGATGGCAGCGCCAGGCACGACAGCAGTGTGGTTGCAACCGACACGATGGGTGAACGCAATTCACGCATGGCGCTGGCTCACCGGCTCAGGCCGCTGCGCCGCCCGCATCGCGGCTTTTCAGGCGTTCGAGTTGCCGAGCATTGTCAATTCGGATGCGCGAGATCCAGCCCTGGTAAAGCGCATGAGAGCGCAGCGCTGCGAATGCCGGATCCACTTCAATCGGATCGACGTAAAAGAACGGCTCAGGATGCAGGTCGTTTGCCCAGGTGGTCCTGAATCCCGCGTCGTATGCGCGATCCAGCGCCTGCATCGCCGGCGCCGTCTCCCGGGCGAGCGCGTGGGTGCGGGCGCGCAGATACAGGAAGATCGGCAGCTGCGGTGACGAGGGATCGTCGAGAAACGCGGCAATCTGGACGAGCAGCTGGCGTGACTGCGCTTGCTCGCCGGCGGCCTGCCAGGCCACGACGAGGTCAAGTGCCGGCATGACGTTTTGGCCGTTGACGGGCTCGACCCCGGCTACTAAATCGGGCAGGCGCGCCTCGAAGATCGCCAGTGCCTGCGTGGGCCTGCCCGCGATCAGCGCGAGACGCGCGGTGGGCAGGTCCAGTACACGGCTTTGGGCGAACTGGTGGCGACGACGATCGAGCGATTCGAATGCGTCGGCGTAGCGGCCGTCCATCGTCAGGACGGCGGCCTCGCGCAAGCTCGCCGCCAACTCGGTTCGACCGAAGTCGAGCGAATCGCCGGCCGCCTTGCGATCACCCAGCGACATGTATAGGCCCCAGAGTTGCATCGGGCCTTCAAGTCCACCGCGCGGGATGGCTTCCCGCGCAGCGACGACCGCCTCGTCCAGGCGTCCGAAAAACTGCTCGAATCCGGCCACGCCCGCCGCATCGTGGGCGCGGCGACCCAGGACCGGTTCGGCCTGCGCACGGAGGCGTTCGCGTGCGGAATCCGGGTCGCCCCGCATGCCCACCACCAGGGCCGCCATGCCGCTCGCCCTGCGCCGGAGCGGCTCGATCTGAACGGTGCGCTCGAACAGGTTCTGCGCGAGATCGGGTTCATGCCACAGCACGGCACGTCCGTAGTCGAACACGGCGGTGTCGTTGTGGGGGTCAAGCTGGATGGCGCGGCGATAGTCGCTGCTGGCCGCAACATAGGCCTCATAGTCACCGAGGAAGCGGTACCGCCACATCCCGAAATTGGCGCGCGCCTGAAGCGCCTCGCTGGAGTCAGGATCCAGTGCGACAGCACGCTCCGCGGAGGCCATGCCTTCCCGCACGCCGGCACCGACATCGTCGAGCAATGCCCACGCCCGGTAGAAATGGTAATAGGCAAGTCGCGCGTGTGCGGCCGCGTAATGCGGGTCACGCGCGATCGCCTGCTCGAACAACAGTTTTGCCCTGGGCAGGTCGCGCTTGACGGAAACTCCGGTCAGGTGCGCATTGCCGATGAGATAGAGCCGATGCGCTTCCGCGTCCGCCGTTCCGCGCCGGCGCAGGCGCAACTCATCCGCCTCCAGCAGCTCGACTTGCAAGGCAGACGCGACGGCAATGGCGATGTCTTCCTGGATCTCAAATACATCGGTCAGTTCCCGGTCAAACGTCTGCGACCAGATGGGCGTGCCTGCGCCGACGCTGACGAGTTGCGTCGTGATGCGCAGGCGCGTGCCGGAGCGCCGCACGCTGCCTTCCAGCACGTGGCTGACTTTTAGCGCTTGCCCGATGACCGGCAACGGTTCCTGCCGATTCTTGAAATAGAACGATGAAGTCCGGCCGGCAACTCTGAGTCCGCTGATGACCGAAAGCTTATTGAGCAGTTCCTGCGCCAAACCGTCAGCAAAATGCTCGCTCTCCGGGTCCGAGCTCATGTTGGCGAACGGCAGGACAGCAATCGAAGGTATCTCCGGGACGATCGCCATCGATTGCTTGCCATCGGCGGCACCGCGTGTGACGCCGAGGGCAACCAGCAAAAGAAGTGTAATGACGGCTGCAACGATGGCGACCGCCGCGATGGTTCCAGGCCTTGCCAGGCGAGCCGCCGCAACTGCCGGAAACGCGGCTGCATCGAGCGGCCCCGCCGTGATCGGCGGACTTTCGATCGAGTGGATGAATCGATAACCGAGTCGCGGGAGCGTTTCGATCACATTCGGCGCCGCGGCCTCGTCGCCCAGTGTTTCGCGAAGCCGGGTGATCGCATTGTTCAGGCCATGATCGAAGTCCACGTAAACGCTCGAAGGCCACAGCTTCTGGCGGAGCTCATCGCGTGTGACGACTTCGCCGGCCCGCTCGAGCAACAGCGCGAGCACCTGGAATGGCTTTTCCTGGAGCCGGATGCGCTGACCTGATTTCCAGAGCTCCCGGCTGGTGCGATCCAGTTCGAACTCGCCGAAGCGCACTGTCGGCAAGCGATTGGACAACGTGGGCCCCGTGGACGATTGCACGGCGATCTCCCAGCCCCTGCGGATCTTACTCCCGCCCCAGGCCGATCCTGTCATTTGTCACGTATACACCCATGCAAGGCCGGGAAATTCACCCGGTTACCGTCGAGCGAATCATTGGATTCATCGGAGCGCCCGGGGAGATTGATCGGCGATGGCCGAGGCGCGCCAACTGGCCCAGCCGCTTCGCGGCACCAAACGAGGAGTGGGTCAATGAACACGAACAGCACCCGGAACTGGGCAATCGCAAGAAATGCCAATGGGATGTGGGTCATGGTCGGCGCCGCAAGCATGACTTTCATGCTGGCGTTCACCCTTTCAGGGGTTGCCCATGCGGGCGACCCGCAGTTCACGGCTTGGAGCGCACCGGTCAACCTCGGCCCAGTCGTCAATTCGAACGCTATAGAAGGCAGCCCGCAGTTGTCGCGCGACGGCCTCAGCCTCTATTTCTCGTCCGATCGACCTTTGGGATCCAACAATTTCGACCTTTGGGTCTCGCGGCGCGACTGCAGATCCTGCCCGTGGCAGGACCCGGTAACGCTCGGACCCAACATCAATACGGCGGGAGAGGAGGCTTCTCTGGCGTTATCTCCAGACGGGCACCTCCTCTTTTTCTCGAGCGATCGACCTGGTGGTTTTGATGATACCGACATCTGGGTTTCGTTTCGTTGGAACACGCACGACGACTTTGGCTGGGTTCCTCCGGTCAATCTCGGCGCTTCTGTGAATACCATTCACCACGAGTTTGGGCCTGCCTTCCTGCCGGGGAAGAGCATTTTCGGTAAGCCCACGTTTTACTTCACGAGAACCGAACCCACTGAACAGGACATCTTCGAGACTCGTCTCACGCGCAGGGGAGCGGTGTCCGCGCCCGTCACCGAGATCAACGCGCCCGTGGATCTCGACGGCGGGCCAAGTTTCCGCGGTGACGGTAAGGAGTTGGTCTTCTTTTCCGACCGCGCCGATGGAGCCGTAGGCGGAGTGGATATATGGTCCGCTACCCGACCGCATGCGAGTGCTCCCTGGTCACCGCCGGTAAACCTCGGGTCGCCCGTCAATACGATACGCGCCGAGATTGGGGTGGGCATGTCGTTTGATGGCACTGAACTCTACATCGTCAAGGGCCAGCAGCTGGGCGGATCCGGGCTGCGTGATCTGTGGGTTTCGACGCGCGAGCGAATCGACGACGACTAGCGCGGGCAAAGGCAAGCTGAGATGGTAGGCCGTCATGCGCCTGGGAATTGCAGTCTTGCTACTCGGATTGAGCGCCTGCGGCGGAGGATCAGGGGGACCTGGTCCTCCGCCCCCTCCGCCTCCGCCTCCGCCTTCCGAGATCACCGTCGGAATGTGGCCGGATAGCGACGTTCTGGGCCCTGCCGGCGTGCGCGAATTTCAAGCGCAGGTTTACAACTCGGATGACACGCGCGTCACCTGGAGTGTGCAAGAAGGAGCTTCCGGTGGCTCTATGAGCGGTAACACACACGCAGCGCCGAACAGTTTCAGCTCATACACCGCACCAGACCGTACCGGAGTCTTTCACGTCGTCGCAACAAGCGTCGCTGATCCAAGAGTGTTCGCTACGAGACCCGTAACGATCGTTGCGTCCGGTTTCCGGCCGACGGGCAACATGATCCTGCCGCGAAAGGCGCACACGACGACGCTCTTGGCCGACAGCCGCGTACTCGTCGCGGGCGGCGATCCGTGCTCCGAGTATTCGTTGCTTCACGGCCCGGAGCTCAATCCGTGTCCCCTGCAAGAGGCCGAGCTCTTTGACCCTGCGATTGGCAGCTTCGTGAGTACCGGCAACATGATCGCCCAGCGCGCGGTCCACACCGCGACCAGGCTGAACGATGGCAGCGTACTTATCATTGGCGGTGGCAGCGCGGTCGCCGAAATCTACGATCCGGCGACCGGAGCTTTCTCCGAGACCGGCAGCATGAGCGCAGATCGCGCGGCGCACACAGCGACCGTGCTGACGAACGGAACTGTCCTGGTGACTGGCGGGGGCTCCGGTTCATCGGTCCTTGTCACGGCGGAAATCTATAGCCCGCAGACCCGGACGTTTACAGCGGCGGGTGGCACAGGGATGGCTGAGCCTCGAATCTGGCATAGCGCGACTCGGCTTCCGAGCGGACAAGTCCTGATCACGGGTGGTTTCAATGTGAGCGGCGAGTCGATCACGACAGCCGAACTCTATGATCCGCCAACCGACAGTTTCACATTGACGGGGAGCATGAACGAGCCACGCGCGCGTCACACTTCAACATTGCTGGACAACGGAACGATTCTGGTGGCGGCCGGACTTGGCGTAGGTTACGGGCGTCACGGTTCTGCCGACATCTACGATCCCGCCAGTGGCACGTTTGCGGCAACGGGCCTCCTCCTGGGAGAGAGGGACAGCCATTTCGCAATTTTGATGCCGGACGGCAAGGTCTTGATTAGCGGAGGAGACAACCTCTTCACGATAAATCTTCATGGAATCACCACAGAAATCTATGACCCCTCTACGGGCATATTCATGCAATCCGGCAGCATGGTCATGGGCCGCTTGCTGGCCGCTGCAGTGGCCCTTGAAGATGGACGAGTGCTCGTCACCGGCGGTACGGGCGTTCCGTCGGCCGAGATCTACCAATAGCGCTTTCTATGACTGACGCCAGCATTCGCTTCACGCATTCCAAGCAATTCTGATTCGACAGAGCGGTCAATCTCTGTGATCGAGGAACCACGCTTGCTAAACTGCTGCGCCTGACGATCATCCAATTATGTGTGCAGGACAACAGCGTGGGGCTCGACATGCGAACGAATTGGTCTTGGATAACGATCATGCTGATTGCCGCGCCTTTCGCGGCTGGGTCGGGAACCCCAAAGTCACATTTCAGGGCTGAAGACGTATTCGCCCTCGAATGGGCGAGTGACCCGGAGATCTCGCCAGACGGTACGCAGGTCGCCTATGTGCGCCGGTCGTTCGACATCAAGACTGACAGCCGCCAAGGAGCGATCTGGCTGATCGACACGGAAGGCTCAAACCACCGCCCGCTCTCAAGTGGCGCGTCCCGTGAATCGAGCCCGCGCTGGTCACCGGACGGCAGCCGCCTCGCCTTCGTCGCCACCGACGGCGACGACGGCGCCCAGATTCATGTGCACTGGTTTGCGCAAGGCGTGACCTCACGCGTAACCAACCTGATCGAATCACCGTCGAACCTTGCGTGGTCGCCCGACGGCCGTCAGCTCGCCTTCGTGATGCGGGTCGCCGCAAGGCACGAACCGCTCAAGGTCAAGTTGCCGGAGGCGCCGGAAGGCGCGCAATGGGCCGAGCCGCTCAAGGCAATCGACCGCATGGTCTATCGCGCGGATGGCGAGGGATTCCTGCCCAACGCCTTCAGCCAGGTCTTCGTGGTCCCGGCGGATGGCGGTTCGGCGCGCCAACTGACGGACGGCCCCTTCGATCACGAAGGCATCGCCTGGTCTTCCGACGGCAGGGAAATCCTTGTCTCCGCAAACCGGCGTCCGGACCTCGATCAGATGCCGAATGACAGCGAGATTCACGCCATCGACTTTGCGAGCGGCCAGATCCGCGCCCTGACGAAGCGCTTCGGGCCTGACGCCGAGCCTGCGGCCTCGCCCGACGGCAAGCACGTCGCATTCACCGGTTACGACGACGCCTACCAGGGCTACCAGCGCGCCCGCCTCTATGTGCTCCGACGTGATACCGGCGAGTCGCGCGAGCTCGCCGCCGAACTGGACCGCGACATCACCAATCCGGTCTGGAGCCGCGACGGGCGCCGCATCCTTTTCAGTTATGACGACCAGGGCACGACGCGGATCGCGGAAGTGGACCTGAGCGGACGCGTTGTGAATCTCGTTGACGACATGGGCGGCGAAGGCTGGTCCCGTCCCTATGGCGGCGGCTCGTTCTCGGTCGCGCGCGACGGCGCGATCGCCTACAGCGCGAATCAGGCGCTGGCGCCCGCGGAAGTCGGCCTGTTCGATGGCGGCAAGTCGCGACGTCTGACGCAACTCAATGCGGACGTCCTCGACGGAGCGGAAGTTCGGCGCGCGTCGAGGAAATCTGGACGACCTCCGCCGCCGACGGCCGGAGGATCCAGAGCTGGCTGATCCGGCCGCCCGGATTACGATCCGTCGAAGAAGTACCCGATGATCCTCGAAATCCACGGCGGGCCGTTCCAGAACTACGGCCCGCGCTTCGCCGCGGAACTGCAGCTCTACGCGGCGGCGGGCTATGCCGTGCTCTTCTCGAATCCGCGCGGCAGCACGAGCTACGGCGAGGAATTCGGCAACCTGATCCACCACGCCTATCCGGGCCGCGACTTCGACGACCTGATGTCCGCCGTGGATGCCGCCATCGCGAAGGGCGGCATCGACGAGAACCGGTTGTTCGTGACCGGCGGCAGCGGCGGCGGCGTCCTGACCGCCTGGATCGTCGGCACGACCAACCGCTTCCGCGCGGCCGCCGTGCAGAAGCCCGTCATCAACTGGGCGAGTTTCGTGCTGACCGCCGATCTGCCGAACTTTTTCTACAAATACTGGTTCAGCGCGCCGCCATGGGAAGACTATGCCCAGTACTGGCAACGCTCGCCGCTGTCTCGCGTCGGCAATGTCACGACGCCCACCATGGTCGTCACCGGCGAACAGGACTACCGCACGCCGATCTCGGAGTCTGAGCAGTTCTACCAGGCGCTGCGCCTGCGCGGCGTCGACACCCTTCTCGTTCGCGTCCCCGGCGCTCCGCACGCCCTCGACCAGCGCCCGAGCCAGCTCATCGCCCGCGTCGCCTATATCCTCGCCTGGTTCGCCAAGCACGACCCATCTGCGTCGCCGCCGGCAACCGACCCAGCCGAAGCGAGCGCGGCGGCGGCACGAGCGAACGAATAAGTTCCGGCTGAGTGAGCGAGTGTCTGCCGCCGCGCTCGCGTTGGCCGGATCAACTGCCAGCCGCAACGAAAAAGGGTCGTCATTTCTGACGACCCTTGCGCGAATGATTGGCGGAGCGGACGGGACTCGAACCCGCGACCCCCGGCGTGACAGGCCGGTATTCTAACCAACTGAACTACCGCTCCAGGTCACTGGTGGGTGCTGCAGGGATCGAACCTGCGACATTCGCCTTGTAAGGGCGACGCTCTACCAGCTGAGCTAAGCACCCCTGTGGACCGGAATCCGGCCCCCTGGGAGGCGCGGAACTATACGGCATCGACCCCACGGTGCCAAGCCGCGGAAACCGCCCTCAGTGCGGCTGCGACGGCTTGATCGTGCGGCGCGTGGCGCGGCGTTCCAGTTCCTTCGGCGGCTCGGCCGGCGCGGGCGCGGCCGCGGTTTTCACTGTCACCTGCGGGCTCCGTTCGAGTGCGATCTCGAGCACCTCTTCGATCCACTTGACCGGTCGGATGTCGAGCTTCTCCTTGATGTTCTCCGGAATCTCGACGAGATCCTTTTCGTTCTCGCTCGGGATCAGGACGGTCTCGATGCCGCCGCGCTGCGCGGCGAGCAACTTCTCTTTCAGCCCACCGATTGGCAGCACCTCGCCACGCAAGGTGATCTCGCCGGTCATCGCGACATTGGCGTGCACCGGAATCTTCGTCAGTGCCGAAACGAGCGCGGTGCACATGCCGGTGCCGGCGCTGGGGCCGTCCTTCGGCGTTGCGCCCTCCGGCACGTGCACGTGCACGTCGATCTTCTGGTGATAGTCGGTCTCGAGACCGAGCAAGTCCGCGCGGCTTCGCACCACCGTCATCGCGGCCTGAATCGACTCCTGCATTACTTCACCGAGCTGGCCGGTGTAGAGGAGCTTGCCCTTGCCGGGCACCACGGCGGCCTCGATCGTGAGCAGCTCGCCGCCGACCTCGGTCCAGGCGAGCCCGGTGACCAGGCCGACGCGATTGGCCGACTCCGCCTTGCCGTAGCGGAAGCGCCGGACGCCGAGGAACTTGTCGAGGTTGTCCGCCGTGACGGCGACCTTTTTCGTCTCGGGTTCGAGCAGCAGCTGCTTGACCGCCTTGCGGCAGATCTTCGCGGTTTCCCGCTCGAGGTTGCGGACGCCGGACTCGCGTGTGTAATGACGGATGATGTCGAGGATCGCGGGATCGTCGACGGTCAGCTCGCCTTCTTTCAGCCCGTTCTGGCGGACCTGCTTCGGCAACAGGAAGCGGCGCCCGATGTTCTGTTTCTCGTCCTCGGTGTATCCGGGCAGCCGGATCACTTCCATGCGGTCGAGGAGCGGCGCCGGGATGTTGAGCGTGTTCGCCGTGCAGACGAACATGACCTCGGACAGGTCGAAATCGACCTCGAGGTAGTGGTCCGAGAACGACGCGTTCTGCTCGGGGTCAAGGACCTCGAGCAGCGCCGACGACGGATCGCCGCGGAAATCCATCGACATCTTGTCGACTTCGTCGAACAGGAAGAGCGGGTTGCGCACGCCCGTGCGCGCCATGTTCTGGAGCACCTTGCCCGGCAGCGAGCCGATGTAAGTGCGCCGGTGGCCGCGGATCTCCGCCTCGTCCCGCACGCCGCCGAGCGACATGCGCACGAACTTGCGGTTCGTCGCGCGCGCGATCGACTGGCCGAGCGAAGTCTTGCCGACGCCTGGCGGCCCGACCAGGCAGAGGATCGGGCCCTTGAGCCGCTTGACCCGTTGTGTGACCGCCAGGTACTCGACGATGCGTTCCTTGACCTTCTCGAGGCCGAAATGGTCCTCGTCGAGGACCTTCTGGGCGGCCGCGATGTCGTGGTACACCTTCGTGCGCTTCTTCCACGGCACCTTGACCAGCCAGTCCACGTAATTGCGTACGACGGTCGCCTCGGCCGACATCGGGGACATGAGCTTCAGCTTGCTCATCTCCGCGGTCGCCTTCTCCCGCGCCTCCTTCGGCATGCCGGCCTTGGCGATGCGCTTCTCGAGGTCGCCGAGCTCGTTCGGCGCGTCTTCCAGGTCACCCAGTTCTTTCTGGATGGCCTTCATCTGCTCGTTGAGGTAGTACTCGCGCTGGCTCTTCTCCATCTGCGACTTCACGCGGCCGCGGATCTTCTTCTCGATCTGCAGCACTTCCATTTCGCCTTCGATCATCGACATGACCTGCTCGAGACGGGCGCGGACGTCCTGCGATTCGAGCACTTTCTGTTTTTCGGAAAGCTTGAGCGCCATGTGCGCCGCGACCGTGTCGGCGAGCCGTCCCGGCTGCTCGATGCCGGCCAGCGAAGTGAGGATCTCGGGCGGCACCTTCTTGTTGAGCTTCACGTACTGCTCGAAATGCGACACGACCGAGCGCGTCAGCACGTCGATTTCGCGCTCCTCGTACTGCTCGATGTCCAGTATCGGCGTCATGTCGGCCATGAAATAGCCGTCGGCGTCGAGGTTCTCGACCATGGCGCGTGCGACGCCCTCGACCAGCACCTTGACGGTGCCGTCCGGGAGCTTCAGAAGCTGGAGAATGGTCGCAACCGTGCCGACCGTGTAGAGGTCGCGGGCCTTCGGATCGTCGACATCGGCCGCCTTCTGGGCGACCAGCAGGATCTGCTTGTCGCGCCGCATGGCCTCGTCGAGGGCGAGGATCGACTTGTCGCGGCCGACAAAAAGCGGAATCACCATGTGCGGATAAACCACGACGTCGCGGAGCGGCAATACCGGCACGCGCGTGGGCTGGGGGGCACTCGGGGACTTGCTTTTTTCTTCGGCCACTGTCGCTACCTCGGGCGCAGATGCGCCGCTCTGACGTCAGGAAGGATACGTCATGGGGGCGGCAGTTGTGCTGCACAAGTCGCAGACGCGAAGGGGAATGTCCTGCCTAAAGGGGACGCTCACCTTTAGTTGAGAAAGTCGTCACGCCTGCGGAGGCATTCACCCTAAAGGTGAGCGTCCCCTTTAGGGATTCAGTGTCCGTCGGAACCCGCCGCGCGGCGGATCTCCGGGACGGCGACCTGGGATTCGTCGCTGCGATAGACGAGATAGGGCTTGCTGTCGCCCAGGATCACCGTCTCGTCGACCACGACCTTGGCCACGTTCTTGAGCGACGGCAGGTCGTACATGATGTCGAGCAGGACATTTTCCAGGATGGTGCGCAGCCCACGGGCCCCGGTCTTGCGGTCCATGGCCTTGCGGGCGACCGCCCGCAGCCCGTCGTCCTTCAGTTCGAGATCGACGGTCTCCATCTCGAATAGCCGCGCGTACTGCTTGGACAGGGCATTTCGCGGCTGGGTCAGGATCGTTACCAGCGCTTCCTCGTCCAGTTCCTCGAGGGTCGCCACGACCGGCAGCCGGCCGACGAACTCGGGGATCAGGCCGAACTTGATCAGGTCCTCGGGTTCGACGTCCTTGAAGAGGTCGGCGCCCTGGGGGCGCTCGGAAGGCGCCCGGACTTCCGCCGCAAAGCCGATGCCGCCACGGGAACTCCGCTTCTCGATGATCTTCTCGAGGCCGGCGAACGCGCCCCCGCAGATAAACAGGATATTGGCCGTGTCCACCTGCAGGAATTCCTGCTGAGGATGCTTGCGGCCGCCCTGCGGCGGCACCGAGGCGATCGTGCCCTCGATCAGCTTCAGCAGCGCCTGCTGGACGCCCTCGCCCGACACGTCGCGTGTGATCGACGGGTTGTCGGACTTGCGCGAGATCTTGTCGATTTCGTCGATATAGACGATGCCGGTCTGCGCCTTCTCGACGTCGTAGTCGCACTTCTGAAGGAGCTTCTGGATGATGTTCTCGACGTCCTCGCCGACGTAGCCCGCCTCGGTGAGCGTCGTCGCATCCGCGATCGTGAACGGCACGTTCAGGAGCCGCGCGAGCGTCTCCGCGAGCAGGGTCTTGCCGCAGCCGGTCGGCCCGATCAGCAGGATATTGCTCTTCGAAAGCTCGACCTCGTCGCGGTCGTTCCGGTGACGCTTGTCGCCCGGCTTCGCCTGCAGGCGCTTGTAATGGTTATAGACCGCGACCGCGAGGATCTTCTTGGCGCGGTCCTGGCCGATCACGTATTCGTCGAGGACTTTGCGGATCTCATGCGGCTTCGGCAGGCGGTCGCGCGACCGTTCCTGCTTCTCCTCGAGCTCTTCGCGGATGATGTCGTTGCAGAGTTCGACGCATTCGTCGCAGACGAACACGGACGGGACCGGCGATCAGCTTGCGCACCTCGTGCTGGCTCTTGCCGCAGAAGGAGCAATAGAGGAGCTTGCCGTCGTCGTGCTTGCCCCGCGTGTCGTCGACCATGCCGTGCGCCCTCGTTCGCCGGGAGGCCGGCTGCCGTCTTATAGCACGCCGGTTTCGGCCGGTAAAATCCTTTTCATCTCAACCAGTTGCCCCTGCTATCTGGAGCGAAGTCTCACTCAGTCCTTTCCAAGTTGCGGCAACTGGCCGCGCTTTTCGAGGACCCCGTCCACAATTCCATAGTCGCGCGCCTGCTCGCCGCTCATGAAATTGTCGCGGTCGAGGTCCTGGCCGATCTTGTCGAGCGGCTGGCCCGTGTGGATGCGCCAGGATCTTGTTCAGGCGGCTCTTCGCATCGAGGATTTCGCGGGCGTGGATCTCGACGTCCGTCGCCTGGCCGTGGAATCCGCCGAGCGGCTGGTGGACCATGATGCGCGAATGCGGCAGCGCATAACGCTTGCCCTTGGCGCCGGCGGCAAGCAACACGGCGCCCATGCTGGCCGCCTGCCCGACGCAGATCGTGCTGATGTCCGGCTTGATGAACTGCATCGTGTCGTAGATCGCAAGCCCCGCGGTCACCGCACCGCCGGGTGAATTCACGTAGAGATGGATGTCCTTGTCCGGATTCTCGGACTCGAGGAACAGGAGCTGGGCGACGATCAGGTTCGCCATCTGGTCCTCGACTTCGCCGACGATGAACACGACCCGCTCTTTCAGCAGCCGCGAGTAGATGTCGTAGGCGCGTTCCCCTCGCGCGGTCTGTTCGACCACCATCGGGACCAGGTTCAAGGCTTTCGTATCGATTCTTCCACCCACGTCTGTCACCTTATCCCTCGGACGCCGGGTCGACCCCGAAGTTCATGATGTCCTTGAAACTGCCCGGCTGGTCCGTGACCACGGCCTGGCCGATCACCCAGGCGACCGCCTGGTCCTCGAGCACCGACATCTGCAACTGGCGCGTCGCCGCCTCGTTCTGCAGATACTGGCGGCGCGCCTCATCCGGGTCCGAGAAGCCCGACACGATTTCGATCGAGCCGCGACTGGACCTGTGATGCGTTCGGCTGGATGCCGGCCTGGCGGATGACCTCGTTCAGGATCAGCCCGAGCGCCACGCGGCGCCGCGCCGGCCTGCACGAAAGTATCCCGCTGCGGCAGTTGCCGGGCATCGCGCGTGAACCGGAACGCCGCAGCAATTCCATCTGCATGTCGCGGATTTCGGCCTCGACCAGCGCGTTCGGCACGGCAATCGGGATTGGCCGCAAGCAGCTGCTCCATGACCTGCCCCTTGAGGCGCGCCTGCACGGCCTGGGCCAGTTCGCGTTCCATGTTCTCGCGAACTTCGGTGCGGAGCGCTTCGATGCCCCCTTCGCTGACGCCGAAGGCCTCGCAGAAGGCCGCGTCGACCTCCGGCAGGTGGCTCTCCTCCACTTTGCGCATGACGGCCTTGAATCGCGCGGTCTTGCCGGCCAGCTTCTTGACCTGGTACTCGTCGGGAAAGCGCAGGTCGAACTCGACCGTTCTCGCCCGCCGGAGTGCCGCGGACGCCCTGCTCGAAGTCCGGCAGCAGCCGTCCCGACCCGAGAACGATGACCAGGTTCTCGCTCTTGCCGCCGTCGAAGGGTTCGCCGCCGATGCGGCCTTCGAAGTCGAGCGTGATGCGGTCGCCGTCGCGGCAGCCGCGCTCCACAGCGGTCCAGTCCGGGCGCTGCTGGCGCAGGCTCTCGATCATCACGTCGACATCGCCCTCCGTCACCGACGCGGTCGGCCGCGTCAGGCGGATCGAGCCCACGCTCTTCAATTCAAACTGCGGATAGACCTCGAAGGTCGCCGTGTAGCGCAGGTCATCCGGCTGTTCCGATCTTCTGCGGCTCGATGCGCGGACCGCCGGCGGGCTGCAATTTTTCCTGGCGCAGCGCCTCGGCAAGCGTCTCGCGGATGAGATCCGAAACGACTTCGTCGCGGACCTGGGGACCGTAATGCTTGCGCACGACATGGATCGGCGCCTTGCCCGGACGAAAACCCTTGATCCGCGCCGTGCGGCTCACCTTGAGCAGGCGTGCGTCCACCTGCTGGCGCACGCGCGTCGCCGGCACCGACACCTGCAGCCGGCGTTCGAGCCCCGATAGCGTCTCTACTGAAACCATCATCGATCGATCAACCTCGTGGTGCGAAAGGAGAGACTCGAACTCTCAAGGGTTTCCCCACCGGAACCTAAATCCGGCGCGTCTGCCAATTCCGCCACTTTCGCATCTGGAACCGGCCCCCAACGCGGCGCCCGCCGCGTTTACAGCCCGTAAGTATAGCGTAAGGCGTTCAGCGTCCCGGCGGCCGCCGGCGGCGGATCCAGCGCGTGCGCAGGAAGGCGATGGTGCTCGGCAGCAGGAAGGCGGCAAGCACCGCGACACTCGCCACGGCCGTTCCGATGGCGGTGCCGCGGTAGGTCGCAAGGTAGAAAAAGACGATCGTCACCGCCGCCGCCAGGATGGCGCCGATCTTGAGCGCCGCGAGCGCGGATTCGAGTCGGCGTCGGATCGTCGTCGGCGGTCAGGCCGCCTGGCCAGTGGTAAGTCGGTTCCGGGATCGGGCGACGGGATTCAGGCATCGCGATCTCCGTCTGCCCCGCAGCAGTTCTGCGGGGCCCGCGAGTTGGTGGGCCATGTAGGACTCGAACCTACAACCTACGGATTAAGAGTCCGGAGCTCTACCAATTGAGCTAATGGCCCGGATAGTTGGGGCGAGCGACGGGACTCGAACCCGCGACGGCCGGAATCACAATCCGGGGCTCTACCAGCTGAGCTACGCCCGCCACCGTGTTCCGCAAAATTATATATGAACGTGCTTCCGGGTTTCTGACGGGAAGTTGCAGCGGCGCGCCGATGGTGCGCCCGGAGGGACTCGAACCCCCGACCGGCGGATTAGAAATCCGCTGCTCTATCCAGCTGAGCT
Organism: uncultured Gammaproteobacteria bacterium; assembly: GCA_963775415.1. Lineage (GTDB taxonomy): Bacteria > Pseudomonadota > Gammaproteobacteria > Steroidobacterales > Steroidobacteraceae > SCUD01. Next base: position 151,895 of record CAVZIO010000001.1, on the reverse strand, counting down.
ACGGGCGCGCCGTGCACCAGAGAATAGTGGTCGGGGCAGAGGGATTTGAACCCCCGACCCTCTGCTCCCAAAGCAGATGCGCTACCAGACTGCGCCATGCCCCGCCGCGCCGGCATCGTACGAAGGCACCCCCGGCCCGTCAATTTACGATGCCAGCGACTGTCGTTTGTCGCCCCGTCTGACCAAGCCAATGTGTTCTTTTCTTACCACAGTGGCATTTCGGTTGTCGAAAGGTGTAGATTCCAGGCAGCACAATCGCTTTGCGATTGTCGTATTTACGCAAATGAGGGGGTCGATCGTGAAGACAAATACGTCCTTGGCGCGTGCCATTCGGTTAGCGATCGGCGGTGCAGCAGGTCTTTCCGCCGTCTTCTTGTCACCGGTCAGCATGTCGCAGGAAGCGCATCGGGGAAGTTGTCGTCACCGGCTCGCGAATCCGCCAGAACCCGCTCGAACAGCGGCAGCCGGTCCTGACCGTCAGCGCCGAAGATTACGCCGCGAGCGGCGCTACGTCGCTTGCCGACTTCATGCAGAGACTTCCGATTTCCGGCTCCGCGATCAATCGCACGAACAATTCGTCCGGCAACCTCGGTTTTCCGTCGGATGGCGGCGGCATCGGCGCGGGCGCCTCGGAAATCGACCTTCGCTATCCTGGCGTCAAAGCGCGTTCTGGTCCTGGTCGATGGCCGGCGCTGGATCAAGGGTTCATCGGGCTCCGGCGTTTCGGGCGCGGTCGACCTCAATTCGATTCCTGCAAACGCCGTGAAGTCGATCGAAATCCTTCAGGACGGCGCTTCCGCCATTTACGGCTCGGATGCGATCGGCGGCGTCGTCAACATCATCACGTCGGACGATTACGACTCTTTCAAGATTTCGGGTTACGCGGGCCAGTATGGCGACGGCGACGGTGAGACGGCGGAGTTCGACGTGCGCATGGGTGCGCGTGGCGAGCGCACCCGCGGGCTGCTCGACATCAGCTATACGGACCAGAAGGAGGTCAACACGGCCGACCGCAAGGAATCGGAATTCCCGGTGTTCGGATCCACGCTCGGCGCCAGCTCGGGCATTCCCGCCGCACGCCTCATATTCTTCGATCACGATTTGTCGGCCGATGCCGCTGGAAATGCCGTCCGCACGACCCGTGGTTAATCCCGGCGTCACCGGAACGCCGGTATACGACCCGTTCTAGACCCGACAGCCGCCGGCGCACCGACGACTTCCACAATTTCGGGCTGGACGACCTCTTCAACTACCAGCCGTACAACCACCTCGTCACGCCGAACGAGCGAATCAACGTTTTCGCCAAGGGCGAATACGACGTGACCGACAACGTGATGTTCCGCGCGCTGGCCAGCTTCAACAATCGCCAGTCGCAGGGCCGTGCGGCGCCGGTCCCGCTCTTCTTCGGCTTCGATGGCGGACTGGGCTTCTACATGGAGAACTATCTGTGGCCGGCGGATCACGAGTTCAACGACTTCGGTATTGACCTCGACGGCCAGACGAACGCCACCTTCGTGACCAAGCGGCCGACCGAGGCGGGACCGCGCATCTTCGACCAGGACGTGGATACCTGGTATCTGTCGGGTGGCTTTGACGGCGAGTTCACGGCTCGGTGACCGCGACATGTACTGGGACGTGACCGCGATCTGGTCCGAGAACAATGCGCGGCAGACCCAGCTCAACCAGTTCAACGCTCGCGACCTGAACACCGCGCTCGGCGATCCCGATGTCTGCGACGCGACGCCCGGCTGCGTGCCGCTCAACATCATCGGCGAAGGGTCGCTGACGCCCGAGATGCTCGACTACGTGACCTACACCGCCGTCGACACCAGCCAGCAGACGCTGACCGACGTCAGTGCCAACCTGTCGGGCGATCTCTTCGACCTGCCGGCGGGCGCGCTCGCCTTCGCCGTGGGATACGAGCACCGCGAGGAGGACGGCAATTTCGTTCCGAACCCGGTTGCTGCGGCAGGTGAATCGGCGGACCAGCCGGCGAGCCCGACGTCCGGCGGCATCACGTTCGACGAGTTCTACGGCGAAGTCGTGGTGCCGATCCTCGCCGATGCGCCGGCATTCGACAGCCTCAGCTTCAGCGCCGCGGCGCGTTACTCGGATTCGGATGCCTTCGACAGCGAGACGGGCACCAAGTTCTCGGTCAACTGGGGCCCTGTCGAAAACCTGATGTTCAGGGCGAGCTACGCCGAAGGATTCCGCGCGCCGAACATCGGCGAGCTCTTCAATCTCGGCACGCGATTCGACACGGCCATCGGGGACGAGTGCGCGCTCAACACGACCCCGTGCTTTCCGGTTCCCGCCAATTGCGCGCAACTCGTGCCGCCGGGCTACACGCAGCTCAATCCCGCAGATCTCCGTCACGACCGGCGGCAATCCAGACCTGGAGCCGGAAACTTCGGAAACCTGGACAACAGGCTTTACCTGGGATACCGGGGTGGACGCGGGGATCGTTGACCGGTTGCTGGTCGAGGTGAACTACTACGACATCACGATCGAAGGCGCGATCCAGGCCCCGAATGCCCAGGAAACGCTCAATGCCTGCATTGCAACGCTCGACCCGTTCTTTTGCGACGCCATCATCCGGACTCCGGACGGGACGATCTCGCGGATCGACGGCATCCTGAACAACATCGCGGGCGTCGAGACGACCGGCCTCGACGTCAACCTCGACCTGGGACTGGGCGAGACCGGGATCGGCGCGTTCCGCTTCCAGTTGATGGCTTCCCTGCTGTTCGACTACGACGAGCTGATCCCGAATGCGGCTGGCAGCTCGACCGCTTCGAACGCGCCGGGACCGAGCTCGGCAATCCGAGCCGCGGCTTCGTCGAAGACAAGATCACGCTCAACAACTACTGGTCGCTCGGCGACTGGGGCGCGGTCTCTCCTTCCGCTACCTCAGTTCTCTGACCGAGCAGTGCGCCGGCACCGTTTCCAACTTTGGCTTGGAGAACGAGCTGTGCAACGGCCCGATCGTGGACGGCACTCGGACGACCAACGAGTTGGACAGCATGGTGTACACCGACGCGCAGGTCAGCTGGTCGCCCCAGGAGCTTTTTGGCGGTGGCTGGAGCTTTGCGGTCGGCGTGAACAACCTGTTCGACGAGCGTCCGCCCGCGTGCTATTCCTGCGACCTGAACAGCCTGAGCGGGACGATCCACCCGATCGGCGGCAAGTTCTGGTACCTGAGGGCTTGTTCGAGAATTGACGCCGGTCGACGGCCGCAACGTGAAAGGCCCCCGCAAGGGGGCTTTTCTTTGGCCGTTTGTTCGGGAGCCGGCGATGCACGACCCTATAATGTCGGCGCGGCCGCTCCGCGCGGAGTGACGGAGAACGAACGGATGGCGGATGCGGTCCGGGGCAGCGATCGCGCCCAGACGCCGGAAGCGCGACTTGAGCTCGCCGGCTCGCTCGAGCGCGCCAGGCAGCACGGCGATGCGCTCCTCGCCTATTACCGCGCCATCACCGACGCGCAGGCCAGGGCCGCTGGCTCGACAAGGCGACGACGCCGCCCGCCCTCCTCGACCGCGTGACGCACGCGATGCGTTACGTGAAAGCCGGAAGGCGCCGCGCATTTGAACGGTCCTCGAGCCCCTGTTCGCGCGCCACGGCCGCGAGGCGCTCCGGCGCTTCGAGGACTGCCTCGCGGTCCACCTGGGAGATCGCCGCGCATCGCCTCCGGACCCGCGCCAGAAGACCTTCGTTCCTGTTTTTCCCGGGCCTGCCGACCACGCCCTACTTCGAGCGCACGGCGTTCCCGTGGATCGAGGCTCTCGAGCGCGAGACCGACCCGATCCGCGAGGAACTGCTGGCCGTGATTTCCGCCTCCGGCCTGGACGAGCGCGTTTTCGTCAGTGAGGCGGCCGAGCAGCTCGGACTCGCGGGTGCGACCGGCGCGCCGTCGTGGAACGGCTTCTATTTCTACCGCCACGGCGAGCGGAGCGACAATTTCACACCGCTCTGCCCGCACACCTCGGCGACGCTCGAGCGCCTTCCGCTCGTGCGCATCCGCGAGCACGCGCCGGAGGTCATGTTCTCGGTGCTGACGCCCGGCACGCACATCCTGCCGCACCGCGGCGTCACCAACACGCGCGTCGTCTGCCACCTGCCGCTCGTCGTTCCCGAGGGCTGCGCGCTGGTCGTCGGCGGCGAGACGACACGAATGGCGCGAGGGCCGCGCCGTCGTGTTCGACGACACCTTCGAGCACGAGGCCTGGAACCGCGGCTCCCGCACGCGTGTCGTGCTGATCATCGACGTCTGGAACCCGCACCTCACGGTGCCGGAGCGGGAAGCCGTGACGGCGCTCGTCGAGGCCATGGGCGATTTCAACAAGGCGGCAGCTGCTATGAGCGCGAAGATCATCGACGGCAAGAAGATCGCGGAGGAATTCCGGCGCGAAGTGCGCGCGGGCACCGACGCGCTCGAACGGCGCGGGCATGCGGCGCCCGGGTCTCGCGGTCGTCATGGTCGGCGACAATGCCGCCTCCGCCGTCTACGTGCGCAACAAGCGCCGCGCCTGCGAGGAAACGGGCATCGTCTCGGTCGCGCACGACCTGCCGGAATCGACGACGGAGAAGGAACTCCTTGGCCTGATCGACCGGCTGAATGCGGACGAGGCGATCGACGGAATCCTCGTCCAGCTGCCATTGCCGAAGCACGTCACGCCGGTCGCAGTGCTCGAGCGCATCGACCCCGGGAAGGACGTGGATGGCTTTCACCCCTATAACGTCGGCCGGCTGATGCAACAGATACCGTTGATGCGGCCCTGCACGCCGTACGGAATCATCCTGTTGATGGAGCGCGCCGGCCTCGAGATCCAGGGCCGCAATGCGGTCGTCGTGGGCCGCAGCAACATCGTCGGCAAGCCGATGGCGCTCGAGCTCCTGATGAAGAATGCAACCGTGACCGTCTGCCACAGCGCCACGCGCGACCTTGCGGCATGCGTTGGATCCGCCGAAATCCTGGTCGCCTCGGTCGGCAAGCCGGGATTCGTGCCCGGTGAATGGATTCGGCCGGGCGCGGTCGTGATCGACGTCGGCATCAACCGGCTGCCGGACGGGCGGCTCGTCGGCGACGTGCAATTCGAGGAAGCCGCCAAACGCGCGGCTTACATCACGCCGGTTCCCGGCGGAGTCGGTCCGATGACGATCGCGGCGCTCATGAAGAACACGCTCGAAGCCGCGACACGGCGAAGGGGACGCGCCCCTTCAGATTCGTGAAGGGACGCGTCCCGCTTGAAGCTATTTCCGGCGCCAGGTCGTGCCGGCCGGGCCGTCCTCGAGCACGATGCCGGCTGCCGCCAGTTCATCGCGGATCCGGTCGGATTCGGCCCAGTTGACGCTGCCGTCGCGCCTCGATGCGCGCCGCGACCAGTCGATCGATCTGCCACGGGATCGAGGCCCTCCGCCGTCGCTCCGCGCCGTCCGCGAGCGTGGAACCTGTCGACGAGCCATTCCGCCGGCGGATATTCGAGCAGGCCGAGCACGCCGCCGAGTTGCCGCAGCTCGGCCGCGAGCGCCGAGGCCTTCAGCGCATCGCCCGCGGTCTTGGCCACGTTGAGCTCGCGCGCGAGGTCCTGGAGCGCGGCGATGGCGCCCGGCGTATTGAAATCGTCGTCCATGGCCTCGGCGAACTGGCGCGAAGCCTCGCCGGGCGGGAAGCCTTCGGCCGGCTCTGACGTCGCGCAGCGCGAGATAGAGGCGCTGCAAGGCGGAATCCGCGAGGCGCAGGTTCTCGTCCGTGTAGTTGACGGGCGCCCGGTAGTGGCTCGAGAGCAGGAACGCGCGCAGCACCTCGGGCCGAAGCCTCGGCAGGACGTCGCGCACGGTGAAGAAGTTGCCGAGCGACTTCGACATCTTCTCGTCGTCGACGCGGACGAAGCCGTTGTGCATCCAGACTCTCGCGAAGGGCGCGTCGCAGGCAGCGCAGCTCTGCGCGATCTCGTTCTCATGGTGCGGAAACTTGAGGTCCATGCCGCCGCCGTGAATGTCGAACTGCGGCCCGAGGAGTGCGACCGCCATGGCCGAGCACTCGATGTGCCAACCCGGCCGGCCGGCGCCCCAGGGCGAATCCCAGGCTGGCTCCCCGGCCTTCGCCCGCTTCCACAGGACGAAGTCCGCCGGGTCCCGCTTGGCCTCGTCCACTTCGACGCGCGCGCCCGCGCGCAGGTCCGCGAGCTTCTTGCCGGAAAGCTTCCCGTAGTCCTTGAACTTCGCAACAGCGTAGAACACGTCGCCGTTCGAGCCGACGTAGGCGAAGCCGCGCTTCACGAGACGATCGATCATGTCGATGATTTCGGGCAGGTAAGCCGGTCGCGCGCGGCTCGTGATCGGGCTTGCCGATCCCGAGCGCGGCGAAATCCGCGTCCATCGACGCGATGTAGCGCGCAGTCAGCGCCTCGTAGGGTTCGCCGCGCTCACGTGCGCGGTCGATGATCTTGTCGTCGATGTCGGTGATGTTCCGCACGTAGGTGACCTGGTACCCGCTCGCCTGGAGCCAGCGGCGGACGATGTCGAAGGCGAGTTGCGAGCGCGCGTGTCCGACGTGGATGTGGTCGTAGACCGTCATGCCGCAGACGTACATGCCGACCTGCCCCGGCACGAGCGGCACGAACGGTTCCTTGCGGCCAGTCAGCGAGTTGTGGATTCGGAGCATGGCTAGGCCTGGTGCGTGCGCGCCGCGCCCGCGAGGCGGTCCCGCACGAGTGCCTCGGGGATGGCCGCCAGGAGCGCCGCGAGTTCCGGACCGTCATGGCGTCCCGTCAGCGCAAACCGAAGCGGCATGTAGAGCGATGCGCCCTTGCGGCCAGTCCGTGCCTTCAACCGGTCGGCGAGCGCGCGAAGGTCCGCGCCGCTCTCGGCAAACGACGCAAGCGCGGCGTCGAAGAAAGCGGGCCCCGCCTCCGCGATCGCGTTTCGCGCCTCGGGCGCGAGCGGCGGCAGTTCGCCCGAGAGCACCGCGATCCACTCGCGCGCATCGCCGGGAAGCAGCACATTGCCCTGGAGCAGGCCGCGCTGCGCTCCGCCGCAGTCCGTCCGGCCAGTGCGGCGGAAGCTCCTGCCCGAGCCAGTTGACGGCGCCGTCGCCGTCGAGCCGCCGCACCGCCTCGCGCTGCCAGTGATCGAGTTGGGTCGGGTCGAAATGCGCCGGCGCGCGTCCAAGGCGGTCAGCGTGGAAATTCCGCGCAAAGTCGGCGGGATCGATCCATTCGTCCGGCGCGCCGTGATGGCCGAGCCGCAACAGGTAATTGCCGAGCGCGGCCGCGAGATAGCCGCGGCTTCGCAATTCGCCGACGGTGACGCTGCCGCGCCGCTTGGACTGCGGGGCGCCGCCCGCATCCAGCAGGAGCGGCAGGTGGCCATAGCGCGGCGGCGGAAGTCCGAGCGCCCGCAGGACGAGCAACTGCCGAGGCGTATTGCTCAGGTGATCGTCACCGCGCAGCACCTGGGTCACGCCCATCAGGGCGTCATCCACCGCATTGCAGAAGAAGAACATCGCGCCGCCGTCGGCGCGCCGCACCAGGAAATCCCCGAGCGTCGCCGCCTCGACGGCCTGCGGCCCGCGCACGAGATCGTCGAAACGGATGAGTTCCGGCCCCGGGACCGCGAACCGCAGCGCCGGTCTCCGGCCCGCAGCAACGCGCGCCGCACGGCCTGCGGTATCGAGTTCGCGGCAGGTTCCGGGATAGCGCGGCGGCTCCCCTGCCGCGAGCTGCGTCTTGCGGGCGACGTCGAGTTCGGTGGGCGTGCAATAGCAGGGATACGCGCGGCCTTCGGCCTCGAGCCGTTCGTAGAGCTCACCGTAGATGGCGGTTCGTTCCGACTGGCGGTAGGGGCCGCGGTCGTCCTCGCGATCCGGTCCCGCGTCCCAGTCGATTCCGAGCCAGGCAAGGTCATGAAGTTGCGCGGCGACGAAATCGTCGCTGCCGCGCTCGCGATCGGTGTCCTCGACGCGCAGGATGAAACGCCCGCTGGCATGCCGTGCCAGGAGGTAGCTGAATAGCGCCGTGCGGGCATTGCCCGGATGCAATGCCCCGGTCGGGCTCGGCGCGAATCGCGTGATGACTGCAGCGTTCATTGCATTCACAGTCTAAAGTATCGGACCCGCCGCCTCACGCGCCCGGTGCGGTAAAATCCGGGCGAGGTTCAATCCATGCCACGCCAGGTCTCCCTGTTGCTCGCCCTGTTGTTTGCCCTGCCAGCCGCGGCCCAGATGCCGAGTTCCCTCACGCCCCGTGTCAAGTTCGAGACATCCCTCGGCAACTTCGTAGTCGAACTCGACACGGTGCGCGCGCCGCTCACGGCGGAAAACTTCCTGCGCACGGTGCGCGATGGCGGCTATGACGGCACCGTTTTTCATCGGGTGATCGCGAATTTCGTGATCCAGGGCGGGGGCTATGACGAGCGGCTCACCGAGCGCCCGGCGCGCGCGACGGTCCCGAACGAAAGCGGTAATGGCCTCTCGAACCTGCGTGGCACGCTGGGGCTCGCGCGCGAGGATTCCCCGCATTCCGGGTCGTCGCAGTTTTACATCAACCTGATGGACAACCAGAGACTCGATCCGCTGCCGAGCCGCTGGGGCTATGCGGTCTTCGGCCGCGTCGTCGAAGGCATGGACGTCGTCGATCGCATCGGCTACGTGCGCACCGAAACCGTCCCCGAAGTTGGCGGGGACGTGCCGATCGAACGGCCCGTAGTCCGCCGTGCGTTCGTGATCGAATGACCAGCTGGTTCGCGTCGGACCTGCATCTCGATCCATCGACTCCGGGCATCGCAGCACGCTTCCTGCGATTCCTGGCCGGTCCTGTCCGCGGATCGCATTCGCTGTTCCTGCTCGGTGACCTCTTCGAGGCCTGGGTCGGCGACGACGATCCGGAACCCGCGCACCGCGAAGTGATCGCAGCGATCGCTGGAGTTGCCCGTGCGGGCACGCTCGTCTTCGTAATGCGCGGCAACCGCGACTTCCTGGTCGGCGGCCAGTTCTGCACTGATTCCGGTGCGGTCCTTCTCGAAGACCCCGCCATCGTCACGATCGCGGGCGCACCGGCGCTGCTTTCGCACGGCGACGGGTTGTGTGTCGACGATCACGCCTACCAGAAGCTTCGCGCCCTGGTGCGTGACGAGGGCGTGCGTGCGGGCTTCGCCAGGCTGCCGATCGATGCGCGCCGCCGGCTCGCCACCGAAGCGCGTGAGGGCAGCCGCAAGCACCTGGCCAACGCGGTCGACTACATCACGGACGTGAATCAGCCTGCTGTCGAGACTCTGATGCGGGATGCCGGTGTCGCGCTCATGATCCACGGACACACGCACCGGCCGGGCATCCACCGCTTCGAGTCGGGCGGCATCGCCCGCACGCGCGTCGTGCTCGGCGCCTGGCATGACGAGGCGATGGTCCTTCGTGCGGATCCCACCGGCTACCAGCTCGTGCCCTGCCCCACTTGACGCCGTTTCAGGCGCGGTCATTGTGCCGGGCGGGGATCCCTCGCGCGCTCAGAAGAACGGACATTCGCTCGCTCGGGACCCCGCCCGTCACCTGCCCGCGCCGTAACGGTTCGGCACGCTGCGCGGGCACGCGCATAGCGACGGGCGGGTGGCGAGCGAGCGAATAAAGTTCCGGCTGAGCGAGCGAGCCAGCCCGCCCGGTGCGAATGCGCGCGCCCGAGCAGCATTGACGGCCCATTACAGCTTCGGTGGGTCGTAGAAGATCATTAACCGGAGCTCGTCGAGATCCGTGTCGTTGTCCTGCTCGACGTGTGCGTAGCGCAACCGGACCATCAGGCCCCTCAATGCGCCGGTCTCCGGCGCCCATTGCAGATTGAGGTTGTACTCGTCGCGCGCGAAGTCGGTCGGCGAGTCGGGATTCGAGCCGCTCACCCAGAGCGCATAGACGTTCAGGCCCGGGGACTTCGGGAAACTGTAGCCGGCACGGAACAGCCACGCGTCCTCCCCTGCCCGGTTGAAGTCCTCGACCTGCACGTTCGTGTAGCCCGGGTAGCCGGACCACGGGCTCTGCATGTTGGTGCCATCGCCGGTCGTGGTGTACGCCGCGGACAGGAGCGCCGGGCCGAGGGCGTATTCGGCCTTCAGGCCGATCTGGTCGGCCGAGAAGTCGGCGCCCTGCAGCAGGTTGTCGCCGACGGCTTGCTGGTCGCTGTATTGCGCCGCCAGGCGAAACTCGCGCTTCTCCGCGATGGCCAACTTGTAGCTCGCCTCCGTATAGAAGATATTGATGATGTCGTCGCTGTAGTAGTTGACTGCACCAAAGGAGAGTGCGCCTCTTCTGTAGTTGGCGCCGGCGGTGTACACGCCACGCTCGACTCCGTCGGGAGCGCCGGAATCCTCCGCCATGGAGACAAACTCGTCCGAGTTGCGCTCCTTGATCGTGTCGAAATAACCCGCGCCAAAGCGCCATTCACTGGTTTCCTTGCTGCCAGCCACACCCTGCAGGGCAATCGCCTCGAAGGTGTTCGGCGTCATGCGGCCGTCGTTGCGGTTGATATAGGGCGTATCGAACGCCTTGCGGCCGGCGTTGATGTTGATCGCGTCGGTGAGACGGACTTGCAGGTAGGCCTCACCGAGGACCGAGTAACCCTCCTGACCGGGCGCGAGCAGCATGGTGCCGTCCTTGTCATCCGGAGCATCGATCGGCTGCGAGGTGTAGCCCGTCACGCCGATGGCAAAGCGGTTGCGGAAATAGCCGGTCTTGAGGCCGGCCGATCCGCCGATCGCCCAGGCGTAGTTCTCGGTGTCATCGTAATTGTCGCGATCGAGCAGGAACGACCGCGCTTGCACGTCGAACGCGGTGTCCTTGAAGGCCTGTCGCCGCAGTTCGCGAATGCGGTTACGACGGTCGTCCTCGGTCTCGAAGCTCTCCCCGAGCGGCGACTGGCCCTGTTCCGTCGAGGTCTGCGTGGTGTCTGCCGCCGGATCCGGCGCCGAAGCCCGCGCAGGTACCGGCTGCGCCCACGCATTGCCGGCCATCAACGCAAGCGCGCCCACGCCGGCCAGACCTGCGCGCCATGCCGCGCGCCTGGCGGTTCCATCGGCCGGCCGGCGACGGTCGAACACCTCGTGCACGTATCGACCCATCGTTGATACGACGCTAGCGCTCCATCTCGTCGCGCTCGAGTTCGCGCGCGGCGTCGAGCAACTGCTCCGCGCCGCTATAGCGACGACTCGGGTCCTTCGCGATGCAGTTGAACAGGAGTTCCTCGAAGCGCTTCAGTTCAGCCCGGAGCTCGGGAAGCGGCGAATGCGCGTGCTTGTAAATGACCTGCATCGGCGTCCCCGCGACATACGGCTTACGCTTCATCAGCATCTCGTAGAAGATGATGCCGATGCTGTAGACATCGCTTCTTTCATCGGTATCCCTTCCGTGTCCCTGCTCCGGACTCATGTAGTACGGCGTGCCGAAGATTTCCCCGCTGTTCGTGAGCGTTGCATCCATCTCGACGTGCTTTGACAGCCCGTAATCGATGAGCGCCACCGACAGCTCATCGCGCAGCATCACGTTGCCCGGCTTCAGGTCGCGGTGCAGCACGCCTGCCCGGTGCAACACCTGGAGCGCCTCCGCCATCTGGCGCAGGAAGGTCAGCGCGCGCAGCGGATGGATGCCCTGCTTGATCCGGGCGCGCAGGTCGCCCTGCGGGAAGTACTCCATGACGATGAAGGCGTGATCGTCTGCCACGCCGAAATCGTGAACGCGGGCGATGTTTGGATGCTCGATGGCGGCGGCGATCTGATACTCGCGCAGGAAGCGGTCAAAGGTCTTCACCCCTGTGCCGTCGTCCGGCGGCTGGTGCAGCACTTTGAGCGCGACCTGCTGGCCGCTGCGCTCGCTCTCTGCAAGATACACAGCGGACATCGGATTGTCGGCGAGTTGGCTCACATAGCGGTAGCCGCGGATCGAGACATCGCCGAAGCGCGTTGCCCGCGCGGTCTCGTCGTTGCGCACGGCGGGACGCGAGAATTGTCCGCGTCGCGCCTGCGCGGCGCGAAGCGCTGCAATCAACGCGCCATGATCGATCTTTCGCTTCGACAGGCAGGCCTGCGCGCCGGCGCCGATTGCCGCCTCCTCCGACTCCGGCGTCAGCCGTGACACCAGGTAAATGACCGGCGGGAAACCATTGCGGCGGCTCAAGTCCCGCAGCCACTCGTTGCCGCCCTGTGCGCCCGGCGTGTCACCGAGCAGCACCGCGTCGTAGGCACTTCCCGAAAAATCCGCGGGCAAGCGCCCGCGCGCAACCGGGTCGTATTCCGCGACCGAAGGCGAATCGAAGCCCGTGAGGATGTGCCGAGCCAGCAGACGACGGATATCGGTCTGGTCGTCGATGATCAGAACCCGGACCGTCATGCGCGTAGTCTACATCGGCGGTGATTCGGCCGGTTGCAACCGGAGCGCCAGCACGATGTCGCCGACATTCGTGCCTGTGTTTCCCGTGTAGACGAGGTCGCCCGTCGCTTCGAGCAAACCGCCGGAATCGCCTGCCGCGATCGACACCACCGGATCGATGCCGATTTCGGCCGCTCGCTCTGCGGTTTCCCCATCGACGATCGCACCCGCATCCCCGCTCGCACCATCCTGTCCGTCGGTGCCCGCCGCAAGCAGCAGGTATTCGGGGTGTCCGGCCAGGCAACGGGCCGCCGCGACCGCGAGGTGCTGGCAACGCCCGCCACGGCCGGGTTGCGACGGGAGCTTTACGACAGTTTCGCCGCCATAGGCGAGCAGCTGGAACTTGCTCACCGCAAGCTCGTGGCAGATTCGCTGCGCCGCGATCTCCGCATCGCCGTGAAGGCGGCCCGGTGCGCGGCAAACCCTGAGACCCCGAGCCTGCGCCGCGCGCAGCACGGCATCCAGGGCGTCGTCGAGGGACCCGACCAGGCGAGGCCGGAAACCGGGCGCGGCGAGCAGTCCTGAGCCAAGTACTTTCGGATCATCACGCGGCACATCGGAAATCATCAATGCCTCGACAGTGGCTGCGCGGAACATTCCTGGCAGGCGGCCGCCCTTGACCTGCGACAGCGCAATGCGCTTCGCATTCAAGTCTTCGATGTCAAAGCCCTTGGCAAGCGACTCGTCGAACAGCGCGCGAAGATCCGCAAGGCCGACGCCGGGCGCCGGAATTTCGAGGAGCGACGACGCCCCGCCCGACACCAGCAGCAGGACGCGATCTTCGGCCGGTGTCGTGGCCGCGAAATCGGCGAGCGCCCGCCCTGCTTCCAGGCTCCGATCGTCGGGCCGCGGGTGGCCGGCCTCGAGACAGCGCAGATCCGTTCGTGCCGCAAGTTCCGCGGGTATGGCGCCCTCGGGCGCGACCACCAGCCCGCGATGCAGGCGCGGGCCGAGCGCATCGGCTGCACCCAGCATCATGCTCGCCGCGGCCTTGCCGACCGCAAAGACACTGACTCCCTCGGGCCGGAGGTCCGCGGCAAGCGCCGCCCGCACACGCCGTCGCCCGTCGACGGCCGCGAGCGCCGCGTGGAAGAAATCGAGAAGCATCGCGCGGCGCGGATCGGCCTGCGGGCTAAAGGGGACGCTCACCTTTGTCTACCTGAACAATGGGGTGGCCACGATCCTCACGGACAAAGGTGAGCGTCCCCTTTAGCCCGCTGGGGGCTAGATAGCGCGGGCGGTACGACCGCCGGGAAGATCCAGGAGGCGCTGGGCTCGCACGCCGTCCGAACGGTCGTGCTCGAGGCGAGTCAGGAACTGCTCGGTCACGTCTCCCGTCACGTAGCGGCCCGAGAAGCAAGAGGTGTCGAAATCGGAGATTCGCGCATTGTCGTGGCGGCAGGCGGCCACGAGGTCGTCGAGGTCCTGGTAAATGAGCCAGTCGGCGCCGATGAATGCGGCGACATCGTCTTCGCTCCGGCCATTCGCGACGAGCTCGGCCGCGACCGCCATGTCGATGCCGTAGACGTTCGGGAACCTGACCGGCGGTGCCGCAGAAGCAAAGTACACCTTGCGCGCCCCGGCCTCCCGCGCCAGTTCGATGATCTGCGCGGAGGTCGTGCCGCGCACGATCGAGTCGTCGACCAGCAGCACGTTGCGTCCCCGGAATTCGAGGTCGATTGCATTCAGCTTGTTGCGCACGGACTTCTGGCGCATCTCGTGCCCCGGCATGATGAAGGTGCGACCGATGTAGCGGTTCTTGACGAATCCTTCCCGGTACTTCACGCCGAGCGCGAGCGCGAGCTGGAGTGCGCTGGTCCGGCTCGTGTCCGGGATCGGGATCACGACGTCGATGTCGTGGTCCGGCCGCAGCCGCACGATCTTTTCCGCCAGCCTTTCTCCCATACGCATCCGGGCCTTGTGGACGGAGATGTTGTCGATGATGGAGTCCGGCCGCGCGAAATAGACGTACTCGAAGATACACGGCGTATGCTCGAGCGCGGGCGCGCATTGCGCCGCGTGCATGCGACCCTGCATGTCGATGAATATCGCCTCGCCCGGCCCGACGTCCCTGACGAGCGAGAAGCCCGCCATGTCGAGCGCCACGCTTTCCGAGGCAAGCATCCATTCGAGGCCGCGGGACGACTCGCGCTTGCCCAGCACGAGCGGGCGGATGCCGTGCGGATCGCGGAATCCGAGCACGCCATGGCCGACGATGACCATCACGACGGCAAATCCTCCGCGGCAACGGCGGAACACCGCCTCGAGCGCGCGGAATACGTCGCCGGGCGCCGGTTTCGCGGCAGTCGAGCGCTGCAGCTCGCTCGCAAATACGTTCAACAGCACCTCGGAGTCGGAACGCGTGTTGAGGTGCCGGCGGTCCTGATCGACCATCGTCCGCGACAACTCGGCGGCGTTCGTCAGGTTGCCGTTGTGAGCAAGTCCGATGCCGAATGGAGCATTCACGTAAAAAGGCTGGGCTTCGTCAGCGCCATCGCAACCTGCAGTCGGGTAACGAACATGGCCGATGCCGGCGTTGCCCGTGAGCTGGCGCATGTCCTGCTCGCGAAACACGTCCCGCACCAGGCCCGCATCCTTGCGCACGAACAGCGCGTGATCGTCCATCGTCATGATGCCCGCGGCGTCCTGGCCCCGATGCTGCAACACCGAGAGCGCGTCATAGATGCGCTGGTTGACTGCTCCCGATCCGACGATGCCGACGATTCCGCACATGCTAGGTACCCGGCTTCTCCTTGGCCTCTTCGTAAAGCTCCATCGCGGCCGGACGCGCGTAGCGCTCGAGCCAGTTGGCGACCGTTTCGGCGACCGGCATCGACCGGGTCTTTTCCCACCAGGGCTCGAGATCGAGATTCACCGCGCGACCGGCAAGGACCAGGAGACCGATCACGACGACAGCGCGCATCAGCCCGAACAAGGTGCCGAGCAGCCGATCCATCATTGCGAGGCCGGCTGCGCGGCGCACCAGGTGCGAGACGAGGGCGCCGACGCCGGCTCCGACGAGCAGCACAAGGAAAAGGACGATCGCGCGGCCGGTCCATTCGCGCACACCCGGCTCGGCCAGCGCACCGCCCAGCCACGGATTGACGAGGTAGGCGAAATGCCAGGCGATCCAGAGCCCGATAAGCCAGGCGAGAAGCGAGATGGACTCGCGGATGAATCCGCGGAAGTATCCGAGCGCGCCGGAAATCAGGAGGACGATTGCGAACAGGTGGTCGGCGCCGTTCATCGGTCAGTGGCCCCCGCAAAGGTGCGGCATTCTAGCCGATCATGGATGTCGCGCCACGACGGGCTGGAATCCGTCCTTGGCCAGTCTTTCGGCGATCTCCGCGGCGCGCGCGCGATCCTGTTCCGGCCCTACGCGAACGCGGTAGAGCACCTTGCCCGTCGCGCGGTATTCCAGCACGAATGCCGCATAGCCGCGCTTTCGCAGCTGCGCAACGAGTTCGTCCGCCTTGCCCCGGTTCGAGAAGGCGCCCAGCTGAACCGCCCAGGCCGGTGCGTCTCCGGGCGCGGGGTCAGCTGCAACGGGGGGCGGTACCGGCCTCGCATCGGCCAGCGATTTCTCCTGCACCGGCTGGGGTGGCCCGGCCGGGGGGGCGACCGGCGCCTTTGGCGATGCGGAATCGACGGTGTCCGGCGCCGGCGCGTCCGGCAGTTCCGGTTCCGGAACCAGGACCTCTTCCTGAGGCGCCGGTTTTTCGAGAGCGACCGGCACTTCGACCCGTCGCGTCGGCTGTCCCGGCGTCCCCTGGGGCTCCGGGTCCGGTCCCTGGAGTACGGAGGGCACAATCAGCACGACGACGGCGACCAGCACCAGCGCTCCGATCAGTCGTTCGCGTACTCGAACTTCCATTGCACACGATTGTAGCGTCTGCCGCGCGCTTACGAAGCCACGCCCAACCAGGCCAGAGCCGGGCCGACCGTAAGAAACGAACCGAACACGAGCACGCGATCGCCGGGCCTGCATTCGGCGCGCGCCTGCTGCATTCCGGCCTCGACGGTTCCCGCCGCGAGAACGGGCACAGTGCACACCCTCGCGATGCGGCCGGCCAGTTCTGCCGGCGTCAGCGCGCGCGGCCCCTCGAGACCGACTGCGATCCAGCGGCTGACCTCGCTGCCCAATGCGGCGACGATGGCTTCAACGTCCTTGTCGCCCAGGATGCCGCACACCGCGAGCGTCCGGCCCCGGCAAGGACGCGCTGCAATGGTTGCGGCCAACGCCCTTGCTGCGTCCGCGTTGTGTGCGACATCGAGGATCCATTCGGGCTGGCCCGCGACGACCTGGAAGCGGCCCGGCAGGCGTACGGCGGCAAGGCCCGTGCGCACCGCCTCGTCCGGCACGAGGAGTGTGGGTTCCACGGCCTCGAGCATCGCGAGCGCGACCGCCGCATTGCCGAGTTGCGTTGCGCCGGCCAGCGCCGGCAGCGGCAATTCCCGCCGCCGCGAGCCGAACCCGACGTAGTCCCAGCCGTCCGCACGCTCGACGTAATCGAAGTCGACTCCGATGCGGCGCAGGCGGGCGCCTGTGGCGGCAGCGCCCGTGACGATGCTCTGCGGAACGTGACGCCCGCCGAAGATCGCCGGCCGCCCGGCACGGAAGATCCCCGCCTTCTCCGCGCCGATGGCTTCGACCGTGTTGCCAAGCCACTCGCGGTGATCGAGCCCGACGGACACGACCGCGGCAACGTCAGCGTCGAGCAGGTTGACCGCATCCAGCCGGCCGCCCATACCGACCTCGAGCACGGCGACATCGACGCGCGCGCGCGCGAAAGCGATGAAGGCGGCCAGCGTGTTCCATTCGAAGAAGGTGAGCGAGATTTCGGCGCGCGCGGCGTCGATTTCGGCAAATGCGGCCAACAGCTCTTCGTCCGGCACCTCACGACCGTGCAGTCGGATGCGTTCGTTGTAGCGGAGGAGATGCGGAGAAGTGAACAGACCCGTTTCGTAGCCCGCTGCCGTGAGGATCGCGTCGAGGGTGACCGCGACCGAGCCCTTGCCGTTCGTGCCGCCGACCGTCAGCACCGTGGCGGGGAACGGCAGCGCGAGCTTGCGCCAGACCAGCGCCCGACCCGTTCGAGTCCCGGGTCCACCGCGACCGGATGCGCGACCTGTTGCCAGGCGAGCCACCCCGCAACGGTCGCGAAACGCAAGTGGCCCCGGCTAGCCGGAGGCCGCGGGCCGGCGGAGCAGCATCCGAAGCAGGGACGCAATCCGCTCGCGCAAGTCGCGCCGGTCCAGGATCATGTCGATTGCACCGTGGTCCAGGAGGAATTCGCTGCGCTGGAATCCCTCGGGCAGGGTCTCCCGCACCGTCTGCTGGATCACCCGCGGGCCGGCAAAACCGATCAGGGCCTTCGGCTCGGCGATGTTGACGTCGCCGAGCATCGCGAGGCTCGCCGAGACGCCGCCGGTCGTCGGATCGGTCTGCACCGAAATGAACGGGAGACGTTCGGCGGCGAGCTGCGCGAGCGCCGCGCTCGTCTTCGCCATCTGCATCAGCGACAGCAGCCCCTCCTGCATGCGCGCGCCGCCGCTCGCGGAAAAGCATACGAGCGGCGTGCGACCTGCGATTGCGTGTTCGACGCCCCGCACGAACCGCTCGCCGACGACCGAACCCATCGATCCGCCCATGAAGGAAAATTCGAAGGCCGCGGCGACGATGTCAATGCCTTCGAGCGTCCCGCTCATCACGACGAGCGCGTCACGCTCGCCGACCGCCTTCTGCGCGGCGGCGAGGCGGTCGCGATAACGCTTCGTGTCGCGGAATCGCAGTGGATCCTCGGGCAGGACTTCGGCGCCGATTTCGACCGCGCCGTCCGGATCGAGGAACTGCGTCAGGCGCTCCCTCGCGCCGATCCGCATGTGGTGCGCGCATTTGGGGCAGACCTGCAGGTTGCGCTCGACCTCGGGCCGGTAGAGCACCGAATCGCAGGCCGGGCATTTCATCCACAGGCCTTCGGGCACCGAGCGCGTGCGCCGTTCCGTCTTGATGCGAGACGGAATGATCTTTTCGAACCAGGTCATTTCAGAGGTTCTCCGCCCCTGTCTGGCCGGCGATCATAGCCCAGGGACGGTTCGCGACGGGTTCAGGGATCTGCAGCGACGGCGGGTAGCGGACCCGCCACAGGTAGAGGCCGCAGGCGGGTGCGGTGATCCCGGCACGGCTTCGATCCCTGGCCGCCAGTATCTCGGCGACCCAGGCGGGCGGCCGCTCGCCGGCGCCGACCTGCATGAGTGTCCCGGCGATATTCCGCACCATGTGGTGGAGATACGAATTGGCGCTGATTTCCATCACGACGAGCGGCCCTTCGCCGCGGACCGAGATCGCGTCGACATGGCGCAGGGCGGTCGTCGACTGGCATTCGACGGCGCGGAACGAGGAAAAGTCGTGCTCGCCGACGAGCGCCTGCGCTCCCTCCTGCATGGCCTCGACATTGAGGGTCGCGCGGGTCCAGCAGACCCGATCGCGCAGGATCGCGGGACGCGTGGCCCGCCTCAGCATGCAGTAGCGATAGCTGCGTCCCTGCGCCGTATATCGGGCATGAAACGAGGGCTCGACTTCCATCGCCCAGTTGAGCGCGATTTCGGGCGGTAGGTGGCTGTTGGCCCCGAGCACCCAGCCGCGCACCGGCCGCTCGGCGCGGGTATCGAAGTGCGCGACCTGGGCACAGGCATGTACGCCGGCGTCGGTGCGGCCCGCGGCGGCCACCGTAACGGGATGATCGGCGACCGCCGAGAGCGCCTTCTGCACGCTGTCCTGGATTGTCTCCAGGCCGGGCTGATGCTGCCACCCGGCGAAACGTGTGCCGTCGTACTCGATCCCGACGGCCAGGCGTCGCGTCGGGCTGCTCACGCTCCCGGCAGGGTATCGATCAGCCGGCGCGCTTCCTGCTTCTGCGAAGCGCTGCCCTCGGCGAGCACTTCCTGCAGGATGTTGCGCGCGCCGTCAGGATCACCCATGTCCATGTAGGCGCGCGCGAGGTCGAGCTTGGTGCCGACTTCGCTCATCGTCACCGGTTCGAGCTGCGAGAGCTGCGGCATCTGCTCGGTCTTCAGCGTGTCGCGCGCTGTAGGCGAAGAGTCCGCTGCGTCCGGCATGGAACCCAGGTCGAGGTCGATCTCGCCGAAATCGACCGGCGGAAGGATCGACGTCGCTCCGGGGTCTCCGCCCGGCATGAGGGCCGTGCCATCGTCATCGTTCATCGCGTCGCGCGGTAACACCTCGGTTTTCTCGTATCGCTGCGCGATCTGCGTGACCTCCTCGTGCGTGCCCGTGGCGATGGCGGTCGCGTCATCGATGTCCGGCAGGTTGTCGAGATTGCCGAGATCCAGGCCGAGGTCGTCGATCGACATTTCAGCCGTCGAGTCCGTCGATATGCCGGTCGCATGCGCTCGCGGGCAGCCTGGCTACCCGCGCGCAGGGCCGGCGTCTCGACCGTCGGCGTCTCCGACGACGGCAGCTCGAGCGTCGGCATCTCGACCGTGCCCGGCAACTCGCGCCCGGTGATTTCCTGGGTCGTGCTGAATCCGCTCGGCCCCTCGTCCAGGTTGAATTCGAGCGCCGTGTTCTCCCCGGTCTCATCGTTGTCAGCCGAGGCCGCGGCGACCTTGCCGAGGTCGATGTCGAGGCCCTCGTCGCCGTCAGGCGCCGACAGCAGGTCGAGATCGACCAGGTTGTCGCCGCCTTCAAGGGACAGGTCCACGCCCGCGTCCTGCACGGCGCCAGCGAACAGGGGTTCGTCCGGCGCGAGCTGGCGTCCCATGATGACGATGCGATCCCAGTCGCCGCCGGAACCGAGCGACTTTCGAAGGTCACGCGCCACCGACAGGAACTGGTTCGTATCGCCGGCGACGAAATGAATTTCGGCGAGCTTCAGCTTGAGATCGGTGCGATTCGGGGAATTCTGCAGGGCCATGCGGACAAGGTCGACCGCCTGGTCGTACAGGCCGTAGGCCATGTGGAAATCGGCCTCGGCCAGCGGGTCGGCCGTGTCGAGGTCGACCGCAGCCTCCGCGCTGATCGTTTCCTCATGACCGGCGCTCGGCCTGGGCGCTTCCGTCTTCGGACGCGCGACAGGACGCTCTTCGACGACGATGTCCTCGTCGTCGTCGTCGTCCTCGAATACGGTCGGCCGCACCATTTCGGCCGTCTTGTCGCCCGTGGCGAGCGCCCGCAGCCGCATCGTCTCGGTCGGCACAGGCGCCGAGGCCGGCATGTCGAAACTCTTCAGCGCGCCATCCACGTCTTCTTCGCGGCGACGGCGGATATAGCCGTAGCCCAGCATGCCGAGCAGCAGCAGGCCTGCGGCACCCAGCAGGATCAACCAGTTGTCGGTCAACGTGTCGAAGAACGACGGGCCGGCCGGCTCCGGCTTCGGCTTTTCCACTTCCGGCTTAGGCTCGGCCGCCACCGGTGGAGCCACAACCGGTGCCGTGTCGTCTTCCGGCTCGACCGCCGATTCCTCGACCGGGCGGTTCGGGCGTGACGGCCTCCGGTGCAGGCTCCGGCACCTTGGCCGCTTCTTCCTCGGCCCGCGACTTCGCGAGCTTGGCCTGAAGGTCGGCGAGTTCCTGGTTTCGAAGTTCAAGCAGCCGGCGCTGCTCTGCGATGTCTTTTTCAAGAGAGCCGATCTGGGATTCGACGCGGCCACTCGTATCGGGCACCTCGGCCGCAGCCTCGCCTTCCGGCGGCGTGACAAGCTTGAGCTTTCCGCTTTCCGCTCCACCGCCGGCCGCACGCCAGGCAGCGTTCTGGCTGCGGACTTCGCTCGCCGCTTCCGCAGTCGCGATATTGGCAATCTCGGAAGACGGTGGAATGCGCAGGATCGCGCCCGCGCGCAGCTGGTTGATGTTCCCGTTGAACGCGTCGGGATTCGCGCGGAATACCGCGATCATCGTGCGCTGGATCGCCTGGCGGTCGTCGCCAGCCAGGGAGCCCGCGATGCCGTACAAGCGTGTCGCCGCGCGCGACCTGATAGCTCGTTTCGCCAGAAGCCGCGGGTGGTGTGCGGTGACGCTGCTGCTTCCGCCGGCGGCGGCGGCGGCGCACTCGGTTGCGCGGCCGGCGCGGTGGTCGGCGCGGCAAGCGGCGCGGGCGCCGGGCTGTCGTCGGCGCCGCATCAGCACCGGCGGATCGAGCAGCACGGTGTATTCGCGAAGCAGCCGGCCGCGCGGCCAGTTCACGTCGATCAGGAACGAGACGAAAGGCTCGCTGATGGCATCGCGCGAGCTGACGAGCAGGACGCTCCGGCCATCCTGTCCCGCGCCCGACGCTGAATTGAGTGAGTTCAGGAACTGCGGGCGATCGAGGCCATAGCGCGCGAAATATTTCCGCCGAAGCCAGATGCGCTTCGAGGGCTCCAAGTTCTTCCGGGGTCGCCGCGACGAGGTCGATTTCGGCGGAGAGCGGTTCATTGAGCGCCGAGCCCAGTCGGATTTCGCCGAGGCCGAGGCCCAAGGCCGCCGTCGGCGTCAGCAAAATCGCCGAAATGAGGACGCGCAATTTCCAGCTCATCGTGACTCCCCAAGGCCCGGGCAGGCGAAACATTGGCCGCGAGCTTGCGAAATGGGTGTGAAACCGATCACAAGTCCCTGATCCTTTGGGACTATAGCTTACACGCCGTATTTACCAAAATCTTGCCCCGCGTCACGCAATGACGGCCCGTCAGGGCGACGCGCGGACCGCGTGCGCAATGCGTTGATTCGCAGGCATTCAGCGCGTGATGACGGGGTGTCGGCGAAACCACATCGGCACACTGGGCCCGGTGCCGCAGGACATGGTCCATCAGCACGATCAGGAGCATCGCCTCGACGATCGGCACGGCCCGCAGCCCGACGCAGGGATCGTGCCGACCGGTCGTCACGATTTCGGCGGGCGCGCCGTCCAAGTCCACCGTGCGCCCCGGCACCTGGATGCTGGAAGTCGGCTTGAATGAGACGTGCGCGATGACGTCCTGGCCGGAGCTGAGTGCCGCCGAGCGTCCCGCCCGAGTGATTCGAAGCGAATCCCGTCGGCAGCAGCTCGTCGCGATGCTCCGAGCCGCGCTGGCCCGGCGACCGCGACGCCGTCACCGATCTCGACGGCCTTCGCGGCATTGATACCCATCATCGCGAACGCGATGTCCGCATCGAGCCGGTCGAACATCGGCTCGCCGAGTCCCGGCGGCACGCCGCGGGCCGAGACCGACACGCGCGCGCCGGCCGAGTCGCCGTCGCGCCGCAATTGCCGGAGGTAGTCCTCGAGCAGCGGCAGCTTGTCCGGATCGGCGCAGAAGAACGGATTGCTGCGGGCCGACGCCAGATCCACGCAATCGAGCCGGTGCGGACCCGACCTGCGACAGCCAGCCCGCCACCTCGATGCCGAATTTTTCGCGCAGGTACTTGCGCGCGATCGCGCCGGCGGCCACGGTCGCAACCGTGATTCGTGCCGAGGCGCGCCCTCCGCCGCGGTAGTCGCGGAATCCGTACTTCTGCTGGTAGGCATAGTCGGCATGGCCCGGGCCGAAACCGGTCCTTGATCTTCTCGTAGTCGCGCGAGCGGGCGTCGACGTTGTCGACCATGGAGGCCGATCGCCGTGCCCGTCGTGCGTCCTTCGAACACGCCCGAGAGGATGCGCACCCGGTCGGGTTCCTGGCGCTGGCTCGTGTGCCGCGAAGTCCCGGTGCGCCGCGAGTTCGAGATCCGCCTGGATGTCCTCCTTCCGACAGCTCGAGCCCCGGCGGACAGCCGTCCACGATCGCGCCGAGCGCCGGCCCGTGGCTTTCGCCGAAGGTCGTCACGCAGAAGGAACGGCCGATCGTGTTGCCGGACATCGATTCAGTCCGGCAGGTCGGCAGCGCGAAGCAGAAAGACCCCGATCGCCGCCGTGCTCGAATTCGAGCCAGGTGAAAGGCAGTTCTTCGATAGCGGCGCCGCACGCGGCGCGGCCGTTGCGCCCGCCTCGACAACCAGGATCCCGCCCGGCGTCAGGTGCCGGCGCGCGCCGGCGATGATCCGCTCGATGATGGCGAGCCCGCGATGCGCGGCGCGCAGCCCCATGGCCGGCTCGGCGCGATGCTCGCGCGGCAGGCGGCGCATCTCGGCGGCGGACACATACGGTGGATTGCTCACGACGATATCGTAGCGCCGCGCACCGAGGCCCACATAGACATCCGCCCTCCTGACGCGCACGCGACCGGCAAGCCGGTGCCGCCGGACATTCCGCCGGGCGACCGCAAGCGCCGCGGGCGAGACGTCGGTCGCATCGACTCGCGCGCGCGGCAACGCATGCGCGGCTGCGATCGCGATACAGCCCGAACCGGTGCCGATGTCGAGCACGCTGCGGACGCGCGATCGGTTCGATCCAGGGCGCGAAAGCCGCTGCGGCACAGTTCGGCGATGGGCGAGCGCGGCACGAGCACGTCCGGCGTCACGCGGAATCTCGTGGCCCGCGAACCAGCTGACGCCCGTCAGGTAGGCGGAGGGCAAGCGTTCCGCGATGCGTCGCTCGACGAGCGCGCGGGCGCGCCGCGGCATCGCCGCGCCGAAACGGGCAGGCGGTAACTTTGCGGAGCGGAATCGTGCGCGAGCCCGAGCGCGTGAAACACGAGCGCCGCGGCATCGTCGCGCGGATTGTCGGTGCCGTGGCCGTAGTGCAGCCGCGCGCGCGCGAGCCGTCGGCTCGCCCAGTCGAGCAGCGCGCCGACGCTTTGCTCGCCGCCGCCGGCGCCGCGCCGACTGGCCTGTCATCGACGGAAGTCTAACCGGACGCGCCCGGAGCGCGCGAAGCCATGGGATAATTCGCGGCCATGAATCGCGCACTTGTCGCCGCCCTGATCGTCGCGGGTCTGCTCGCGGGCGTCGCCGCGGGGCTTTACGTCACGCGCCTGCGCGGCGAGCCGCCCGCGCTCGAGCGTGCGACCCTGTTCGACGACGCCGCGCCCCCTCCCCGCGCTCGCGCTCGTCGACCAGGCCGGGAGAACTTTCGATCGGCGAACGATTGCGCGGCCGATGGACATTCCTGTTCTTCGGATTCGTCGAACTGCCCGGACGTCTGCCCGACGACGCTCGCGACGCTTGCCGAGGTGCGGCAGGGTCTCAGGCGACCTGCCGCCGGCTGACCAGCCGGAGGTCGTGCTGGTGAGCGTCGATCCCGCGCGCGACACGCCTGACAATGCTCGCGCATTACGTCGCCGCACTTCGATCCCGCATTCACGGGCGTCACCGGGCAACGCAGACGCGCTCGAGGCGCTCACACGCGCAGCTCGGCGTCGCTGTCATCATCGGCCCGCCGGCGGCTGACGGAAATTACACCGTCGATCACACGGCCGCGATCTTCCTCATCGATCCCGCCGGGCGCGTCTGCCGCTCTGTTCAGGACGCCGCATGATGCCAGCGGTGATCGCGCGCGACTTATCGCCGCATCGTCGCCGCGCGGCCGCGCCAGGAATGGCGCATGGCGGGCAGGACCCTCGGCGAACGCGCATTCATCGGCCTGCAGTACCTGCTTGCCGCAGCACTTCCTGTCGCGGCTCGTCGGCATGGCTGGCGGCCAGCCGCATCGGTTTCGTGCGCACGGGCCTTGATCCGCGCATTCCTCGGACACTATCCGGTCGATCTCGCGGAAGCAGCGCGCAGCTCGCCGGCCGATTACGCGAGCTTCAACGACTTCTTCACGCGGCGGCTGCGCGCCGGGCGCGCGGCATTTCGATGCGGACCCGCGCGCGGCGCTCTGCCCGGTCGACGGCATCGTGAGCCAGGCCGGCCGCATCGCGGGCGACACGCTGTTGCAGGCCAAGGGCATCGACTACTCGGCCGCGGCGCTGCTGGGCGGCGACGCAGCGCTCGCGGCGGAATTCGCGGGCGGCGGCATTCGCGACGATCTACCTTGCGCCCCACAACTACCATCGCGTGCACATGCCGCTCGCCGGGACGCTCGCGCATCGCGCGATTCATTCCCGGCGACTTGTTCAGCGTCAATGCGGCGACGGCGGCAGGCGTGCCCGGCCTGTTCGCGCGCAACGAGCGCATCGCCTGCGTCTTCGACACGGCGGCCGGGCCGCTCGCCGTCGTGCTGGTCGGCGCCCTCTTCGTCGGCAGCATGAGCCTCGCCTGGTCCGGACGGATCCGGGCACGCGCCCGGCGCGCTGCCGCGCGACCTGCCGGCCGTGATCCGCTCATTGCGCTCGACCGTGGCGCCGAGCTCGGCTGGTTCAACATGGGATCGACCGTCGTCGTGCTGTTCGCACCGCAGGCGGTCCGGCTCTCGTCGACGGCATTGCCGCCGGCCGCGCGGTGCGCGTCGGCGAGCCGCTCGGACTCGCTGCGATGAACGAATCCGGCTGGCGACCGACGGCATCGGTCGAGGTGCTGCGCGGGCGCGCGGACATGCTGGCGCGCATCCGCGCGTACTTCGCCGCGCAGGACGTGCTCGAGGTCCAGACGCCGGTCCTGTCGGCTGCGGCGGTGAGCGATCCCCAGATCGAATCGATCGCCGCAACGCCGGCACGCGGCCCGCGAGCGATTCCTGCAGACTTCGCCCGAATACCCGATGAAGCGCCTGCTCGCGGCGGGCTTCGGCGACTGCTACCAGGTCTGCCCGGTGTTCCGCGACGGCGAAGCCGGGCCGCCTGCACAATCCCGAATTCACGATGATCGAGTGGTACCGGCTCGATTTCGGCGTGGCCGAGATGCAGCACGACGTGGATCGCGCTGCTCCGCGTCGCCTGCGCCGAAGTCCGCAGTTTCGCGCCGACGCGCAGCACTACCTACCGGGACGCAATCGCGGCAAGGCAACCGGCATCGATTCTCGCAGCGCCACGCCCGCCGAGATCCGCGCTGCGCTGGCGGCCCATGGGATCGAGCCGGTCGCAGCCGACGACTGGGATCGCGATGCCTGGCTCGACCTGCTGATGGGCGCGCTCGTCGGGCCGTCGCTCGGCCACGACGCGCCGGTGTTCGTCGAGGACTACCCGGCCTCGCCAGGCGGCGCTCGCGCGGCTGCGCACGGAACGCGACGGCACCGTGGTCGCGGAACGCTTCGAGCTGTACGTCGACGGGCTCGAACTCGCGAACGGCTTTCGCGAGCTCGGCGATGCCGCTGGAGCAGCGCCGGCGATTCGAGGCGCGACCTCGCGCGCGCGCGGCGCGCGCGCAAGCCCGGAATCCGCTCGACGAGAACCTGCTGGCAGCGCTTGCGCACGGGCTGCCGGATTGTGCCGGCGTCGCGCTCGGTTTCGACCGGCTGGTGATGGCGGCCTGGCGGCTGCCCTCGCTCGAAGCCGCGATGGCGTTTCCGGCCGCGCGGGCCTGAGGATCGCATGCAAACCGCGCACGCCGGCAGTCCGGGACCTGCTGCGCTCGCGGCCGGCGCCTTTGCCGGCGAGCGCGATCCCTGGGCGAATGCCGCGAACGCGGCGGCGCTCGTCTTCGAGTCGCTGCCCGAACTCAACTGGGCCGGATTCTATTTCCTGCGCGGCGGCGGGCTCGTGGTCGGGCCGTTCCAGGGCCGCGTCGCCTGCGTGCGCATCCCGCTCGGCAGCGGCGTCTGCGGCACGGCGGCGGCACGCCGCGCGACGCTGATCGTGCCCGACGTGCACGCGCTTTCCGGGCCACATCGCCTGCGATGCGGCGTCGAACTCGGAACTCGTCGTGCCGCTCCTGGACGGCGACCGCCTGATCGGCGTGCTCGATCTCGACAGCCCGCGATTCGACCGATTCGAGCGGCCGATGCAGCGACTCTGCGAAGCGCTAGCGCGAGTCTCGTCGCCGCCTGCGACTGGCGGCTCGCCGGCATCGACGGATTCTGAATTAAAGGGGACGCTCACCTTTAAAGGGGACGCTCACCTTCGAAGGTGAGCGTCCCCTTTAAAGGTGAGCGTCCCCTTTGATGTTACTTCGCGCGCGCGATGTAGCTGGCGCTGCGTGTATCGACCCTGACGACTTCGCCCTGGTTGATGAAGAGCGGCACCTTGACGACGGCGCCGGTCTCGAGCTTCGCCATCTTGGTGCCGCCCGTCACCGTGTCGCCACGCATGCCGGGATCCGTCTCGACGATCTTGAGCTCGACGTGCGGCGGCGGCGTGACCGTGAGCGGCTGGCCGTTCCACAGGGTCATGATGCAGACCGTGCCTTCCTTCAGCCACTGCGCCGCGTCACCGACGGCGGTCTCGCCCGCGGCGAACTGCTCGAACGACTCCGGCTGCATGAAGTGCCAGAACTGGCCGTCCGCGTAGAGGAACTGCATGTCGACGTCGACGACGTCCGCCGCCTCGAGCGAATCGCCGGACTTGAACGTGCGCTCGATGACCCGGCCGGTGCGCAGGTTGCGTATGCGCACGCGGTTGAAGGCCTGGCCCTTGCCGGGCTTCACGAACTCGTTCTCGACGATCGAGCAGGGATCGTTGTCGAGCATGACCTTCACGCCGGAGCGGAATTCGTTGGTGTTGATGCTGGACATCGGACTTGCGCCGCCGAAACCCGGCACGGCCGGGCGGTGGGTGATGTTAAGAGGGCGCGTATCATAGCCGCTGCCCGTTCCACCGGCCACCCCGTACCGGAGCATGACGCGGGTCGCGAAATTGGCCATTTTCAGGGTGTTACTATCCGGCCACCTATCGAGGCAGGACGCCTCCGGAGCCTGATTTGAAGCCACCCGCCGCCGTTCCGATGATTGCGCTGACGCGCAGTCAGGACAATGTCGAGGCGATCAACAAGGCGCTCCGGAACGCAGGCCACCCGGTTCACGTCACCTGGCTGCCCGACGCCCGCGACCTGGGCGATGCACTGACCCAGGCTTCCGCCGAGATGCTGATGCTGTTCGCCGACGAGGGCATCGTCGACCTCGCGAGCGCCATGGACTTCCGCGCGCGCTTCGCGCCGGACGTGCCGGTGCTGATCGTGCGCGAGAAGCTCGACGAGGTCGTGATTGCCGAGGCGCTCGCGCTCGGCGCCCAGGACGCGGTGACGCTCGCCAACGTCCCGCGGCTGCAGCTCGTCGTCGGCCGCGAACTTCGCACCTACCGCCTCGACCGCGCGCTTTCCTCGACGCTCGCTTCGGCGCGCGAGGCCAAGAAGCAGCTGCAGCACATCGTCGAGGGCTCGACCGACGCGATCGCGCAGGTCCAGGAAGGCATCATCGTCGACGCGAATCCCGGCCTGGCTCGCGCTCTTCGGCTACTCGAATCCCGAGGAAGTCGTCGGCACGCCGCTGATGGACGCCTTCGATCCCGACGACCACGCCGCGATCAAGGGCGCGCTCGTCGCCTGCATGCAGGGCAAGTGGTCCGGCCACACGCTGCACGCCTCGGCCCTCGTCGTGAGCGGCCACACGCCGTCGCTCGAGTTCCAGCTGGTCCGCGCCGAGTTCGACGGCGAGCCCTGTGTCCAGGTCTGCGTGCCGGCAAGGATCGCGGACGCCGGTGAATACGAGCGCAAGCTCGAGGACGCGATGCAGAGCGATCCGGCGACCGGATTCATGCACCGGCGCTACTTCGTCGAGAAGCTGCGCGCGCGGCTCGCCGAGCCCGTCAAGGCGGGCGTTCGCTGCCTCGCCTACGTCGAACCCGACAAGTATGACGCGCCTGCACGAGGAACTTGGCGTACTCGCCGGCGAGGACTTCCTTTCCGACTTCGCGCGCCTGCTGCGCGAGCAGGTGCAGCCGGGCGACCTCGCGGGCCGTTTCGGCGGCCATGGATTCATGCTGCTCGTCGAGCGCGGCACGACCCAGGACGTCGAGGCCTGGTCCGAGCACGTCGTGCACAAGGTCGCGACCGAAGTATTCCAGGCCGGACGCGAAGTCGATGTCGACGACCTGCACCGATCGGTCTCGGCCCGGTCCCGCCCGACTTCCGCACGGCGGAAGGCCCGGCGAACGACGCGTACATGGCGCACCGCCAGGGACGCGAGATCGGCGGCAACCGCGTGCAGCTGCTCGAGCACACGGGCGCGATGCTCCGCCTCCAGGACCAGGACCGGCTCTGGGTGAAGCAGATCAAGGCCGCGCTGATGGAAAACCGGTTCCGCCTCGTCCAGCAGCCGATCGCGAGCCTCGTCGGCGAGGACCTCGGCATGTTCGACGTGCTGGTGCGCATGCTGGACGAACAGGGGCAGGAAGTGCTGCCGTCCGTCTTCATGCCGGCCGCCGAGCGCAACGACCTCATGAAGAACGTCGATCGCTGGGTCATCGGCGCGGCGATGTCGTTCTGCGCGGCGCGCAAGCCCGGCGCCCTCTTCGTCCGCCTGTCCCAGGACACGCTTTCCGATCCTTCGTTGCCCGCCTGGCTCGCGAACCAGCTGAAGACGACGCGCATCGAGCCCGCGCGCATCGTATTCCAGGTCCGTGAAGAAGTCGCCGCTCAGCAGATCAAGGACGCCGTCGCGCTTCACAAGGCGCTCAGTGCGCGCGGATTCCGCTTCGCGATCGAGGGATTCGGGCATGGGGCGCGACACCGAGCAGATGCTCGGTCATCTGAAGCCCGACTTCGTGAAGATTCACGGCGCACTGATGCAGGGACTCTCGGCGGACCAGGACAAGCAGGCGCGCGTCAAGGCGATGGTCGAGCTTGCGCGCAAATGCAAGGCGATCACGATCGGGGAGCGGGTTCAGGACGCCAATACGATGGCGGTGCTCTGGCAGCTCGGGGTCGAGTTCATCCAGGGCTATTTCGTCAACGCGCCAGAGGAAGTTGTCCTCGGCTGATCGCCGGGTTGCACGTGGGCTCGCGCGAACAGGCGGGCCGCAATCGCTCGCTCGTTCCGCCGGAACTTAGTCACTCGCTCGCGACGACGGCCCGCCAGTTCGCGCGTGCAGGCGCTACTCGACGTTCAGTCGGTCGACTTTTCGCCAGCCGCGTGGAAGAACTGAGCCGCGCTGGCTGCGCGAGCCGATGTAGTGCTGGAGGTCTTTCCAGGACAACGTCATTTTTCGTTCGCCGCAGTGGACAGCGACGGATTGGTTCGGGGCGACGACGACGGCGCCGACCATCAGTTCCTCGCCCGTACGGGCTTTCTTTCCCGGAATTCCGAAAATCAGATTGCCGCGGCCCCTTTCCATCTCCGGCAGTTCGGTCACGGGAAACGCGAGCATTCGCCCGTCGTTGTTGACTGACGCGACGAGCGCGCCCTCCTCCGCAGGAACCGGCGCGGCAGGAAGGACCCTGGCGTTCTCCGGCAATCTGAACACAAGCTTGCCGGCGCGGTTGCGGCCGGTGAGCGATTCGAGTCTTGCGATGAAGCCGTGGCCCGCGTCGCAGGCGAGCAGCCAGCGATCCGCCGGCTCGCCGATGAGCACGGCCGCGAAGGTTGCGCCCTCGGGCGGATCCAGCCGGCCGGAAAGCGGCTCGCCCTGCCCGCGCGCCGACGGCAGCGTGTGCGCCAACAGCGAATAGGCCCGCCCGGTCGAATCGACGAACACCGCCTGCTGCGTGCTGCGACCGCGCGCCGCGGCCTGAAACGCGTCGCCGGTCTTGTAGGAAAGCTGGCCGGGTTCCAGATCGTGCCCGCGGGCCTGCCGCACCCAGCCGAGTGTCGACAGCACGACCGTGACCGGCTCCGACGTCACAAGCTCCGTCTCGTCGATCGCCTCCGCCGCCTTGCGCTCGACGATGCGCGTCCTGCGCGCATCGCCATACGACTCGGCATCGGCCGCGAGCTCGTCGCGGACGAGCTTCGTGAGCTTCGCCGCGCTCTTCAGCGTCTTCTCCAGCAACTCCTGTTCCGCCGCAAGCTCCTTCTGCTCGCCGCGGATCTTCATTTCCTCGAGCTTCGCGAGATGACGGAGCTTTGTCTCGAGGATCGCTTCGGCCTGGGCGTCGGTCAGCTTGAAGCGTTTCATCAGCACCGGCTTCGGCTCGTCCTCGCGACGGACGATGCGGATCACCTCGTCGAGATTCAGGAAGGCGATCAGCAATCCGTCGAGGATGTGCAGCCGCGCCGTGACTTTGTCGAGCCGATAACGCAGGCGCCGCTTCACCGTCTCCTTGCGGTAGCCGAGCCACTCGGTCAGCAGGTCCCTGAGCCCCATCACGCGCGGCCGGCCGTCGAGCGCGATGACATTGATATTGACGCGATAGCTGCGCTCGAGGTCCGTCGTCGCGAACAGGTGGGCCATCAGCTGGTCGACATCCACGCGATTCGAGCGCGGCGTGATCGACGAGTCGCGTCGGGTGCTCATGATCGCTCTCGTCGCGCAGGTCTTCGACCATTGGCAGTTTCTTCGCGCGCATCTGGCCCGCGATCTGCTCGAGCACCTTGGCGCCGGAAACCTGGTAAGGCAGCGCCGTCACGACGACCTCGCCGTCCTCCATTTCGTAAACGGCGCGCGCGCGGAAGCTGCCGTTGCCCGTCTTGTACATGGCGCGCAGCTCGGCCTTCGGTGTGACGATCTCGGCGCCCGTCGGGAAATCGGGCCCCTGCACGTGCTTGCAGAGCTCCGCGGGCGACGCATCGGGATCGTCGAGCAGGTGAATGCAGGCCGCCGTGACTTCGCGAAGGTTGTGCGGCGGGATGTCGGTCGCCATGCCGACCGCGATGCCTTGCGTGCCATTCAGGAGCACGTTCGGCAGGCGCGCGGGCAGGAGTTTCGGCTCATCGAGCGTGCCGTCGAAATTCGGCTGCCAGTCGACGGTGCCCTGGCCGAGTTCCGACAGCAGCACATGGGCATAGGGGCGCAGGCGCGACTCGGTGTAGCGCATCGCCGCAAACGACTTCGGGTCGTCGGTCGATCCCCAGTTGCCCTGTCCGTCCACGATCGGATAGCGATAGGAGAAATCCTGGGCCATCAGCACCATCGCCTCGTAGCAGGCGCTGTCGCCGTGCGGGTGGTACTTGCCGATGACGTCGCCGACCGTGCGGGCGGACTTCTTGTGCTTCGCGCCGGCCGCGAGCCCGAGCTCGCTCATCGCGTAGATGATCCGCCGCTGCACCGGCTTCAGGCCGTCGGCGAGCTGGGGCAGCGCGCGATCGAGGATCACGTACATCGAGTAGTCGAGGTACGCCTTCTCCGTGAAGCTGCGGAGCGGCTGCCGCTCGATGCCTTCGAAATCGAGTGCCTGCGCCTTCATCACGACGCTCGCCAGGTTGCCCTTGCTCTCGAGCCATTCACGCCGGTCGGCCGCGCGCTTCTTGGCGAGCAGCATGTCCATCAACTGGTCGGCGCCGTCCTTGGCGTCGATGGTCAACTGTACGAGCCGGCGCGTGTCCGGCGCCATCGTCGTTTCGCGAAGCTGCAGCGGGCTCATTTCGCCGAGACCCTTGAAGCGGGTGATCACGGGTTTCCCGCGGATGCCCTCGGCCTGGATCATGTCGAGCGTGCCGTTCTTGTCGTGCTCGCCGAGCGCGTAATACACGTTCTTGCCCACGTCGATCCGGAACAGCGGCGGCATCGCGACGAATACGTGGCCTGCGACGACGAGCGGCCGGAAATGGCGCAGGAACAACGCACAGAGCAGCGTCGCGATGTGCGCGCCGTCCGAATCGGCATCCGCCAGGATGCACACCTTGTGATAGCGGAGGCCTGAAAGATCGCGCGGAACCCGCATCCACGCCCAGTGCTGTGGTGATGTCGTGCACTTCCTGCGAGGCCAGGACGTCGACGGCCTCGACCTCCCAGGTATTCAGGATTTTCCCGCGCAGCGGCATGACCGCCTGGAACGAGCGGTCGCGCGCCTGTTTGGCGGACCCGCCCGCGGAGTCCCCCTCGACGAGGAAGAGTTCGCAGCGCTCCGGTTCCTGCAGCGTGCAGTCGGCGAGCTTGCCGGGCAGCGCCGGCCCGCTCGTGATGCGCTTGCGCGTGACTCTCGCCGCCGCCTTCGTGCGCTCCTGCGCATTGCCGATCGCGAACTGCGCGATCTTCTCGCCCGCTTCCGGGTGCTGGTTGAGCCAGAGCGCAAAGGCGTCCTTCACGACGCCGCCGACGAAGGCTGCGGATTCCCGCGAGGAGAGCTTCTCCTTGATCTGGCCGGCGAATTGCGGGTTCGGCATGCGCACCGAGAGAATGAATGCGACACCCTGCCAAACGTCCTCCGGAGCGAGCTTGAGGCCGCGCGGCACCAGGTTCCGGAACTCGCAGAACTCGCGCACCGCGTCCGTCGCGCCTGAACGCAGGCCATTCACATGCGTTCCGCCCTGCGGCGTCGGAATCAGGTTGACGTAGCTTTCCGAAACGGGCTCGGCGACGTCGGGCGCCCAGCAGAATGCCCAGTCCGCGGACTCATTGCCGCCCTTCACGTGGCCCGCATACGGTTCCTCGGGCAGCCGCTCCGCCTTGCCGAGCTGCTCGACGAGATACGCGCCGAGGTCACCGGTGAAGTACCACTCGTCCTTTTCGCCGGTCGCCTCGACGGCGAGCCTGACGCGAAGGCCGGGACAAAGGACTGCCTTGGCCTTCAGCACGTGCTTCAGGCGCGGCACCGAGATATTCGCCGAATCGAAGAATTCCGGGTCGGGCCAGAAACGGAGCGTCGTGCCTGCCTGGCCACGCTTCGCCTGGCCCACCGCCTCGAGCTTCGACACGACCTTGCCGTCACGGAACCCGATGTTCCATTCGCGGCCGTCGCGGCGCACGTTGCACTCCAGGTGCTTTGAAAGCGCGTTGACGACGGAAACGCCGACCCCGTGCAGTCCGCCGGCCTGCTCGTAATTCTTGTCCGAGAATTTTCCACCCGCGTGCAGGCGGGTCAGGATCAGCTCGACGCCACTGACCTTTTCCTTCGGGTGGATGTCGACCGGCATTCCGCGGCCGTCGTCCTCGACGGTGGCGGACCCGTCCTTGTGCACGGTGACCGCGATGTTCTTGCAATGACCCGACAGTGCCTCGTCGACGCTGTTGTCGACCACCTCGTGGACCAGGTGATTCGGGCTTCGCGTGTCGGTGTACATGCCCGGACGGCGGCGAACTGGTTCGAGTCCCTTCAGGACTTCGATGTCCGAGGCGGTGTACGAAGGTGTCATTCGGGCGGCGATTCTAGCAGCCGCACGCCGACACAGGCGCAATTCAATCCAGATCTTTCCCGAGGGACTCGACTGTCGCCGTCGAGAGACGCTGCGAGTGCCGATACTGCGGATGATCGGTTCCGGCTGTCACCGGGGCGCCACGGCCGATGGCTTCGCGCACGGCGGCGGGCAACTCGAATCGCAGCCAGTGCACGGCGGAAGTCTTCGTCTCGTTCGCGCGTTCGAGGTCCTCGTCCGCGATCGCCGTCACGCGCACATGCCCCTCGACTTCGACGTAACAGAGATCCTCGATGCCGCGCAGTCGTTCCAGGGCGCGCTGGCGCTCCGCAGGTTCGGGGTACTCGATCAGCATCGTCGCCTTCCAGTTGCCGCCGTCCGGAATGAGCGGGTTGTAGGCGTCGAGCTCTTCGCGGATTCCTGCCGCTTCGAATATGCGCTCGATCCGCAGCATTTCCTGGACCTGGTACTGGACCGTGAGGCGGTCCTCGAAGATCCAGGTCACATGGGGACCGATGGCGACCGTACGCGCGCGCTTGTGCTCGATCACCGATGCGCGGAAGCCGTCACGCTCGCGGGCATAGCGCTCGAGGCTCATCAGGTCTGACGCAGCAAGCTGCCGGGCTCCGTTGTTCATCGGCCCTCCTCAGATGCCGTAGGCCAGCCGCAACAGGCGCAATGGGTGTTCAGCGGCCCGGCCGCTGCCCCAGCCCGACGCGATCTGGGCGCCCGCCATCGGGCAGTCGCTTGCGAGATGCTCGGGATCCAGGGCCGCGACACGGTCCACGACCGGCTTCGCGATCTTCATCGAGACCTCGCGGTATTCACGCTTCACGGCGTACGTCCCGTCGTGACCGGAACAGCGTTCGATGGTCGTGAGAGTCGTGCCGGGCACGAGCGACAGCAGTTCGCGCGTCTTCTGGCCGATGTTCTGCACGCGCAGGTGGCAGGGCACGTGGTACGCGACCTTGCCGAGCGCCGCCCGGAAATCGGTACGCAGCCTGCCCTCGGAATGCCGCAGCATCAAGTACTCGAACGGGTCAAAGGTGCGTCTTGCGACAGCCCGGACATCCGCATCGTCCGGAAACAGGAGCGGCAGCTCGCGCTTGAACATCAGCACGCAGGAGGGCACGGCCGCGAGGATGTCGTGGCCGCTCGCGACCATCGCGGCGAGTGCCGGAATGTTCCGCTCCTTCAGTTTCGAAATCGCGGCAAGGTCGCCGAGCTCGAGTTTCGGCATGCCACAGCAACGCTCATCAGCCGTGAGCGCGGCGGGAATGCCGTTGTGCTCGAGGATGGCGACCAGGTCTTCGACGAGATGCGGCTCATTGCGGTTGCCGTAACAGGTCGCGAACACCGCAACGCGGCCTGTCGTTCCGGCCGCCGGTGCGGCCGCGAGCGCTGGCTTTGCACGGCGCGCCTCGCGCGCGCGAAAGCTCGGGGAATGGAACCCGGGGAGCGGAGCATCCCGATGCACGCCGAGCGCGCGCTCGAGCAGGCGGCGGCCGGTGCGGCTCCGGTTCGCGGCGTTGACGATTTCGCGCACGACCGGAATGCCGGCAATCCGCCCGACGACGTCCGTCGACGACAGGAGGCGGTCGCGGAGCGACGCGCCGCTTTCCTCGAGCCGGACCGCTTTCGCGCGCAGCATCAGGTGCGGGAAATCCACGTTCCAGGGGTGCGGCGGTACGTAGGGACACTTGGTCATGTAGCACATGTCGCAGAGATAGCAGTGGTCAACGACCTCCCAGCGCGCCGCTTTCGGCACATCGGCGACCTCACCGGTCGCCGTCTCGTCGACGTGATCGAAGAGCACGGGAAACGAGTTGCACAGGCTGAAGCAGCGCCTGCAACCTTGGCAGATGTCGAAGACGCGCTCGAGTTCGCGATCGAGCGCGGCCTGGTCCCGGAACTCCGGGTTCTTCCAGTCGAGCGTGTGGCGCGTCGGAGCGTCGAGGCTGCCCTCGCGGGCAGCGCCCGTCGGGCGCTCGTTCACGCGCGCAGGCAGAGGCTCGGGACGCGGCTCAGTTGAGCTGGTCCAGTGCCTTCTGGAACCGGTTGGCGTGAGAACGCTCCGCCTTTGCGAGCGTCTCGAACCAGTCGGCGATTTCGCCGAATCCCTCGACGCGTGCCGTTTTCGACATGCCCGGGTACATGTCCGTGTACTCGTGCGTCTCGCCGGCGATCGCCGCCTTGAGGTTGTCCGACGTGGGGCCGATCGGCAGCCCGGTCGCCGGGTCGCCCACGGTCTCGAGATACTCGAGGTGCCCGTGCGCATGTCCGGTTTCGCCCTCGGCCGTTGAGCGGAACACGGCCGCGACGTCGTTGTAACCCTCGACATCCGCTTTCTGCGCGAAATACAGATAGCGACGATTGGCCTGGGATTCGCCGGCAAAAGCCGCCTTGAGATTGTCTTCGGTCTTGCTGCCCTTCAGGTTCACGGTGCCCTCCTGGCCCTGGCCGCCCGCAACGGGTCGATTAGACAGATTCTAACACCGACTTCGGGCCGTTGAGGAGGCAGTCGCCTCGATTCGCCCGCTCGTTGACCGCGCCCGGCCCGGCTGTGAAACTTCCGGCCCCAGCCCGCGGCAGATCGATCACGTGACCCGACAGAAACCCGCCACCCCCGACTTCGAGACCGCCCTCGCGGAGCTCGAGTCGATCGTCCAGCGGCTCGAAAAAGGCGAATTGTCACTCGAGGAATCGCTGCGACAGTTCGAACGCGGCGTCGTCCTGACGCGCGGCTGCCAGAAGGCCCTGCGCCAGGCCGAGGAGAAAATCCGGGTCCTCGCCCGCAAGGGCGACGGCGAGGTCGTCGAACAGGAATTCGACGCGCCGGACCCGGACTGACCGGATCACGATGCGGCCCGAACCCGTTGCCGGACCCTGGCAGTCGAATTTCCGCGAGCGCGTAGAGGCCGTTCTCCACCGCTCGCTGCCCGCCGGGAACCGCGAGCCGGCCCGACTGCACCAGGCCATGCGCTACGCCGCCCTCGGAGAAGGCAAGCGCATCCGCCCCTTGCTCGTGTACGCGACGGGCGCTGCGATCGGTGTCGCACCGGAGTCGCTCGACGCGCCGGCCGCTGCGGTTGAACTGATCCATGCCTATTCCCTCGTGCATGACGATCTTCCCGCGATGGACGATGACGACCTGCGTCGCGGACGCCCGACGACGCATCGCGCATTCGACGAAGCAACGGCAATCCTGGCCGGGGACGCCTTGCAGGTGCTCGCCTTCGAGATACTCGCCAACGAACCGATGCCCTCGGTGACCGCGGCCTCAAGAATCGAAATGATGCAGCTCCTCGCACACGCGAGCGGCACGCTCGGCATGGCGGGCGGCCAGGCAATCGATCTTGCCGCCACCGGACGGCAGCTCGAGCCCCGGCAGGTCGAGGAGATGCACGCGCTGAAGACCGGCGCCCTCATCCGCGCGTCAGTGCTGATGGCCTGTGCGGCGAACGCGGAGCTGCCGGCGCCACGGCGCGAAGCACTCGATCGCTATGGTCGCGCGATCGGCTTGTCATTCCAGATCGTCGACGACCTGCTCGATGTGCTCGGTGACCCGGCCGTCACGGGCAAGGTCGCGGGATCCGACGCACTGCGTGGCAAGCCGACGTATCCGGCGGTCGCGGGCGTCTTGGCTGCGCGCGCTCGAGCCACGGAGCTCGCGGACGAAGGCGTGGCGGCGCTCGCCGCCTTTGGTCCGGAAGCGGGATCGCTCCGCGATTTCGCAGGTGACCTCGTCTCGCGCGGCCGCTGACCCGGCCCGCCGTATGCCGACCGTCGCCGGTCCAGTAGACTCGCCGAATGACTGACGGAAAGCCGGCCGGCCTGCTTCCCTTGATCGAAACGCCGGCCGACCTGCGGGCCCTCCCGCGCTCCGAACTGCGCGCGCTGTCGGATGAACTCCGGCAGTTCCTCATCGAGACTGTCGGCCCGATGGGCGGGCACCTCGCGGCCGGACTCGGCACCGTCGAACTCGCTGTCGCACTTCACTATGTCTTTGATACGCCCTACGACCGGCTGATCTGGGACGTCGGGCACCAGGCCTATCCGCACAAGGTGCTGACCGGCCGCCGGCGCCGTCTCGGCAGCATCAAACAGCGCGGCGGACTCGCGCCCTTTCCGGCCCGCGCCGAGAGCGTCTATGACAGTTTCGGCGTCGGTCATTCGAGCACTTCGATCAGCGCCGCGCTCGGCATGGCCATCGCGAACCGCATCACCGGCAGCGACCGGCGCGTGGTCGCCGTCATCGGCGACGGCGCGATGAGTGCGGGCCTTGCATGGGAGGCCCTCAATCACGCGGGCGGCATGGACGTGGATCTGCTCGTCGTGCTGAACGACAACGACATGTCGATCTCCGAAAATGTCGGCGCGCTGTCAAACTATTTCGCGCGCCTGCTCTCGGGGCGCATGTATTCCCACCTGCGCGCGGGCGGTAAGAAGGTGCTCCGATCGATGCCGTCCGCCTGGGAACTCGCGCGGCGCTCGGAAGTGCATGCCAAGGGCATGGTCCTGCCCGGCACGCTGTTCGAGGAGCTCGGGTTCAACTACATCGGGCCCATCGACGGCCACGACATCAACGCAGTCGTCACGACGCTCGGCAACATGCGGACGCTCCCGGGTCCGCAGTTCCTGCACGTCGTCACGCAAAAGGGCAAGGGTTACGCGCCGGCTGAGGCGGATCCGATCAAGTGGCACGGTCCCGGCCCCTACGATCCGGTGAGCGGCACCTTGTTCAAGGATCAGGCCGCGGGCCCGACTTACTCGCAGGTATTCGGCGAGTGGCTCTGCGACATCGCCGCACAGGACTCGCGATTCGTCGGCATCACGCCGGCAATGCGCGAGGGATCGGGCATGGTCGAGTTCGAGAAACGCTTCCCGGAGCGGTACTTCGACGTCGCGATTGCCGAACAGCATGCCGTCACCCTGGCGGCAGGGCTGGCCTGCGATGGATTGCGTCCAGTGGTCGCCATCTACTCGACGTTCCTGCAACGCGCCTACGACCAGCTCATTCACGACGTCGCCCTGCAGCGGCTTCCCGTCGTGTTCGCGATCGATCGCGCGGGCCTCGTCGGCGGGGACGGCGCGACGCACCAGGGCGTATTCGACCTGTCGTACCTGCGCTGCGTGCCGAACATGGTCGTAATGGCGCCAGCGGACGAGAACGAATGCCGGCAGATGCTTTACACCGCAGGCAGTCTCGACCAGCCGACGGCAGTTCGCTACCCGCGCGGTCGCGGTCCGGGCGTTGCGGTTCAGCGCACCATGCAGGCGCTGCCGGTAGGCCGCGCCGAGACGAGGCGAAGCGGGAATAGCGGACTCGCCCTGCTCGCTTTTGGCTCGATGGTGACGCCGGCGGTTGCTGCAGCCGAGGCGCTCGACGCGACGCTCGTCAACATGCGCTTCGTCAAGCCACTCGACGAGGAACTCGTGGCGTCGATCGCGGCAAGCCACACCGCGATCGTCACGCTCGAGGAAAACACGATCGCCGGCGGCGCCGGTTCCGCCGTACTCGAGGTCCTGCAGCGGCTCGGAAGCCGGGTCCCGGTATTGCAGATCGGATTGCCGGACGGATTCATCGAACACGGTTCGCGGGACGACAATCTTGCGGCCGCCGCTCTCGATGCGTCGTCGGTCCGCGCGACGGTGGAGCGTTTCTGGCGCGGCCACAGCGTGGCGCGGGCGCTCCCCGCCGGTTAATCAGGACCGCCGTGGTATGATTTCGCCATGAACGCGAAACCCGCGGGGATTACCGTAACGCCGATCATCGACGACGTGCAGGGCCGGCCCGACACGCGGCGGATTCCGATCGACCGGGTCGGGATCAAGGACATTTACCACCCGGTGCGCGTCAAGGACCGCTCGGGCGGTCACCAGCATACGATCGCGAACTTCAACATGTACGTGTACCTGCCCGACAACTTCAAGGGCACGCACATGTCGCGCTTCGTCGAGATCCTGAACGAGCACGAGCGCGAGATTTCGGTCGAATCGTTCAACGAGATGCTCGCGCAGATGACGACCCGCCTCAATTCCGCGGCCGGCCATCTCGAGATGACCTTTCCTTACTTCGTCATGAAAAAAGCGCCGGTGACCGGCGTGCAGAGCCTGCTCGACTACCGCGCGACTCTTACGGCCGAGCTCAA
The DNA here is from genome assembly GCA_963775415.1 of uncultured Gammaproteobacteria bacterium. Classification (GTDB taxonomy): domain Bacteria; phylum Pseudomonadota; class Gammaproteobacteria; order Steroidobacterales; family Steroidobacteraceae; genus SCUD01. Next base: position 111,390 of record CAVZIO010000001.1, on the reverse strand, counting down.
GGATGGCGCTGTGCATACCTGGCTCAAGGTGCTCGTACCGGTGACGAGCCTCTGCCCCTGCTCAAAACAGATCTCCGATTACGGCGCGCACAACCAGCGATCGCATCTCACCATCTCGGTGAAGATCTCGGAGCACGTCTGGATAGAGGAATTGATTGACATCGCCGAAGACGAGGGAAGCTCCGAGCTCTACGGCATACTCAAGCGGCCTGACGAGAAATTCGTGACCGAACGGGCCTACGACAATCCCAAGTTCGTCGAGGACATCGTGCGGGACGTCGCGACGCGACTGAACACCGACGACCGGATCCGCCGCTACATCATCGAGGCAGAAAACTTCGAGTCCATCCACAATCATTCCGCGTATGCGCGGATTGAGCGCGACAAGGACGCCGAAACGCGCTGACAACGCAGCCCCGCCGTCAGGCAGGGCCGTTCGCTCGCTCAGCCGGAACTTTATTCGCTCGCGAAGCGGCCCTGCCTGACGGCGGGGCTAGCTGGCGACGCGGGACTCGCCGTTCTGGAGTCGCGAGATTAGGGACTTGAGGAAGACCTTGTTGAAGCGCAGCTGGCAAGCGGATGAGGCCTGTTCGAGGAGCGTGGAACTGACGCGAAGGATCGTGACGCCGTCGCCCGCGATCACGGCGGCCTGGCGCTTCGCGCCGCGCAGGTAGCTCGTTTCGCCGAAGCAGTCACCGGCTTCCAATCGGCCGACTTTCACGGCGTCGCGCTCGACGTCGCAGCTGCCCGCCACGATCACGTAGAAACGGTCGTCGATGCCGCCGGCGCGCACGATCTCGTCGCCGGGCGCATGGGCCTGCCAGGTTCCGGCGCGCAGGACCTCCCAGATCTCGCCCGACGAGAAATCGTGGAAGAACTTGAGGCGCCGCAGCAGGTTGAAGTGCTCCTGGCGGTCGCTACGGTCGGTTTCCTTGCGCTGCTGCGCGTGGACGCGCGCGATCGCGTTCGCGAACTCGGCGCCGTTCGGATAGCGCTTTTCGGGCTCCTTGTGCATCGCCATGGCGACCACGTTTTCGAGCTCGGCCGGAAGGTCGGCACGCAGCGACAGCATCGGCGCGGGAGTCGCATAGACGATCGCATGCAGGAGCTTTGCGAGCGCCCCGGCCCGGAACGGCCGGTGCCCGGTCAGAAGCTCGTACATCACCGCACCCAGCGAATAGATGTCCGAATGATTCGTCAGTTCGAAGGACTGCACCTGCTCGGGCGACATGTAGCTCGGGCTGCCGGCGATGCCTTCAATGCGCGAGAAGTCGGCGTCGTTGTGGAGCGCGATGCCGAAGTCGATCAGCCGGAGGTCGCTGTCGGTCGTCAGCATCAGGTTGCTCGGCTTGATGTCCCTGTGGATGACGCCGCGCGAATGGGCGTAGTGCAGTGCCTTCGCGCACTTGAACATCATTGTCAGCACGTCGTCGACCGGCAGCAGGTTGTCCGGTCGCGTGTAAGCCGAGAGCGTCCGCGCGCCGTGGATGAACTCGGTGACGACGTAGAGGTACCCGTTCTCCTCCCCCGCGTCGTAGATCGGCATGATGTTCGGGTGCTGGAGCATCCCGACCATGTGCGCTTCGGAGAGGAACATCTTGCGCGCGACTTTGGCGCGCGCCGGATCGTCGTCGGCCGCGATGCGATAGGCCTTGATCGCAACGTCGCGGCCGTAATAGGGATCGTGCGAGAGATAGACGGTGCCGGTCGAGCCGCGCCCGACCTCGCGGATCACCTCGTACTTGCCGATGCGTTCGCCCATCCCGGACTCGCCGTCCGCGGGCCGTCGGATCGTCGGCACGGTTGCGGTAGCGATGGCCGGCTCCTCCCAGGAAATTCCGGCAGACGATAGCCACCGGATACCGGGTCAGGATATTTCGTTAAAACCGGCGGAACCGTGAACCGGATCGCGCTTTACCGGGGGCCTCTCCCGCGGTCTGCGAAGTGGTCGAAACCGTGACCGGCATCCCGCTCGGGCGGCGCGCCGTCGACGCGCACGCCGGCGGCCTCGCTGACGGCGCCGATACGACGCAGCACGACGCCCGCGTCAAGCGCCGCGATGCGGACCCTGTCGTCGGGGGCCGCGGTGAACAGGAGCTCGTAGTCGTCCCCGCCGCCGAGGGCGAAGGCGAGCCGCGCCTCGAGTCCGGCGACGGAGCAAAGTCCCGCCGAGAGCGGCAATTCGCGGCTCTCGATGTCTGCGCCGACACCGCTCGCGCCGCAGAGCTTCTCCAGATCGGCCGACCAGGCCGTCGGAGATGTCGATGCAGGCCGTCGCGATACCGCGCAGCGCGATGCCGAGCGCAACCCGCGCCTGTGGCAGCTGGAACCGGCCGAGCAGCGCTTCGCGCGCCCGGCCTTGCGCCGGCAGGCGTCCCTCCAGGATCGCAAGACCGGCCGCAGCATCGCCGGGCGTTCCGCTCACCCAGAGATCGTCACCCGCGCGGGCGCCGTCGCGATAAATGCGCCCCGCCCGGCGGCACGGTGCCTGCCAGCGTCACGGTCACCGTCAGCGGGCCGCGCGTCGTGTCGCCGCCGACGAGCGCCACGTGGTAGCGGCGGGCAAGCGCATCGAGCCCCGCCGAAAAGCCGGTGAGCCAGTGCTCGTCCACCGAGGGCAGGGTCAATCCGAGCAATGCCCAGGCGGGCTCCGCGCCCATGGCGGCCAGATCGCTCAGGTTCACCGCGAGCGCGCGATGACCGACGAAGCGCGCGTCGAATTCCGCCGGAAAGTGCACGCCTTCGACGATCGTGTCGAGCGCGAGCACGAGTGCTCCGTCGGGCGGGGCCGCGACGAGCGCGCCGTCGTCGCCGACGCCGGCGAGCACGTCCTCGCGACGCGCGCCGCGGCGCGTGAAATGCCGCTCGATCAGTTCGAACTCGCCGGCGGGCATCGTTCAGGCCACGCTCGCCGCGCTCGCCCGCGCGGTGTGCGCTTCGAGGCGCGGTCGAGCACCGCATTGACGTAGCGATGCCCCTCGGTCGCGCCGAAGCGCTTCGCGAGCTCGACGGCCTCGTTGATCACGACGCGGTAGGGCACGTCGGGCCGCGTCATCAGCTCCCAGAGGCCGAGCTGGAGGATCGCAGTGCTCGACCGGGTCGAGGCGATCGGGCGCGATGTCGGAGTGAAGGCGCAGTTCCTCGTCGAGCTGCGAGTCTATCCGCGCAGATCGCGGCGATCGCCTCGCGGAAATAAGCCGGATCGACGCGCGCGAATTCCGGCGACGTCGCAAACTGCGCGACCAGCTCATCCGGCGGCTGGCGGCCCAGCTGCCACTGGTACAGCGCCTGCACCAGCAACTTGCGCGCGGCACCGCGTGCGTTCACGTTCTCGCGCCGCGCAGCGCGCGCCATCAGCCGCCCAGCTTGCGCATCAGGTTCGCAAGCTCGATCGCCGCGCGCGCGGCGTCGGCGCCCTTGTTCCCTTCCGCGCCACCGGACCGCTCTTCGGCCTGCTCGACCGTGTCGGTCGTCAGCACGCCGAACGCGACCGGCACGCCGGTCTCGCTCGCGATGCGGGCGAGTCCCGCGGCGCATTCGCCGGCCACGTAATCGAAATGCGGCGTCTCGCCGCGGATCACGGCGCCGAGCGCCACGATCGCGTCGAAATTCCCGGATCCGGCGAGCCGGCGCACGACGGGCGGCAGGTCGAAGGCGCCGGGCACGCGGAAAAGCACGAGGGACGCGGTATCCGCGCCGAGGCTCGCGAGCGTGTCGACCGCGCCCTGCACCAGGCGTTCGACGATGGACTCGTTGAATCGCGATGCGACGAGTGCGATACGAAGGTCGCCGACTCGCAGATCGCCTTCGACAATGCGAATCGCGTTCACGCGGCGAGTATATCAGGCGACCTACTGCGCCTACTCCTCGTATCCGGTGATCTCGAGGCCGAAAGCAGCGATGCCGAGCAGCTGGCGCGGCGCGGAAAGCACGCGCATCTGCGTGATGCCGAGGTCGCGCAGGATCTGGGCGCCGATGCCGTAGGTTCGAAGCACCGCGCGGCCGGCGGCGGAGTCCGCCGCCTGCTCCGGAGCGGCCGGGTCGACGATTTCCGCCAGCGACTGCTGCGGGCGCAGGACGACGACGACCCCGTGCGGCTCGCGCGCGATCCGCTCGAGCGCCGCGCGGAGCGTCCAGCCGGAATGCTCGCCTCGCACGCCGATCAGGTCCCGTTGCGTGTCGCGCAGGTGCACGCGCACGAGCGGCGGCTCCACTCCCGGCGAGCCATGCAGCAGCGCGACGTGCAGACTGCCGTGGACGCGGTCCGCGTACCAGCGCATGCGGAACTGCGCCGGACTCAGTCTCGACGAGGCGATCCGCCACGCACTCGATCGAACTCTCCTTCTGCAGGCGGTAACGGATCAGGTCGGCGATCGTGCCGATCGCAAGACCGTGCGCGGCGGCGAATCGCTCCAGATCGGGCCGCCGCGCCATCGTGCCGTCTTCGTTCAGTATCTCGACGATCACGGCAGCCGGCTCGAAGCCGGCGAGGCGCGCGAGATCGCAGCCCGCCTCGGTGTGCCCCGCGCGCGTCAGCACCCCGCCCGCGCGCGCCATCAGTGGAAAGATGTGCCCGGGCTGCCTGCAGGTCGTCGGGGCGCGCCTCGGCCGCGACCGCGGTGCGCACCGTGTGGGCACGATCCTGCGCGGAGATGCCGGTCGTGACGCCCTGCGCCGCCTCGATGCTGACCGTGAAGTTCGTGCCCTGGCGATCCTCGGATTCCCTGACCATCAAGGGCAGCCGGAGCGCGTGGCAACGCTCCTGAGTCAGCGTGAGGCAGATGAGCCCGCGGCCGTGCCGCGCCATGAAGTTGATGTCCTCCGCTCGCACGCGCGGCCGCGGCCATGATGAGGTCGCCCTCGTTTTCACGCTCCTCGTCGTCCATGACGACGACCATGCGTCCGGCCCGCAGTTCGTCCAGCAGTTCGTCGATCGTGTTCATCGGGTGTCCGCGCGCCTCCAGCAGCCGGTCGAGGTAGCGCGCGACGAGGTCGACCTCGAGGTTGAGTGAATGCCCGGCCGGCCAGTGCGGACCGAGCGTCGTGACGGCGCGGGTGTGCGGCACGATATCGATGACGAAAGTCGCGCCCGAAACTTCGCCGACGGTAAGGCTCACGCCGTCGAGCGTCACCGACCCTTTGCGCGCGATGAAGCGCGCGAGCTCGGCCGGCGCCTCGATCGTGGCCCGGAGCGAGCCGGCGACTTCCGCGACCTGCCTGACCTGCGCGATGCCGTCGACATGCCCGGTGACCAGGTGCCCGCCCAGCACGCTCCCCGCCGCGAGCGCCGGCTCGAGGTTGACCGGGCTGCCCTCGCCGAGACCGCCGAGCGTGGTGCGGCGGAGTGTCTCGCCGGACAGGTCCGCTTCGAAGCGCGCCGACCCGAACGAGCGATCGTCAGGCAGACGCCGGCCACGGCGACGCTGTCACCGACCTGCCAGCCGTCGGTCGCGAGTCCACCGGTTCGATCGCGAGCCGGCACGCGTCGCCGCCGCCTGCGACACGGGCGATTCGCCCGATTCCCCTGACGATTCCGGTGAACATGGCTATCGCGCGCCCGGACGCCGCGGCCGCAGCCGGATCATCAGATCCTCGCCGACGTCCTGCCGATCGACGATCGAAAACTCGAGGCGGTCTGCCATCGACGCCGGTGAAGCGAGGTCAGCCAGCGGCCGCGCGCCCCTGCCCAGCAGCGCCGGCGCCAGGTAGAGCAGGAGTTCATCGGCGAGCCCGGCCGCCAGGAAGGCCCCTGCAAGTCCCGGACCGCATTCCGCGAGCACCTCGTTGATCTCGCGCTCGGCAAGCAACGCAAGCGCCGCGTCAAGATCCACGCCGCCCGCTGCCGCCTTGACGGCCACGACCTCGGCCCCCGCGGCGCGGAGCGCCTCTGCCCGCGCCGGGTCCTCCATCGCGCAGATGACGAGCAGGCGGCCGGGCGGCGCGAGGATCCGAGCCTGCGGCGAAATCCGGAGCTGGGAGTCGAGCACGACACGCAAGGGCTGTCGTGACGCGCCCGGCAAGCGCACGTCGAGCCGCGGATCGTCCGAAAGCACCGTTCCGCTTCCCGTGAGGACCGCGGAAGACCGCGCGCGCAGCCGCTGGACATCGTCGCGCGCGGCTTCGCCCGTGATCCACCGGCTCTCGCCACCGGGCAGCGCCGTGCCGCCATCGAGACTCGCGGCAAGCTTGACGACGACCCAGGGCCGCCGACGCTCCATGCGCGAAATGAAGCCGGGATTCAATTCGCGCGATTCCGCCTCGCACAGTCCGCCCTCAACCGCGATTCCTGCCGCTGCAAGGCGCGCCGCACCGCCGCCGTCGACGCGCGGATTCGGGTCGCGCATCGCGTACACGACCCGCCCGACGCCGGCCGCGACGAACGCGTCGGCGCAGGGCGGCGTGCGCCCGAAATGGCTGCAGGGTTCGAGCGTGACGTAAGCGGTCGACCCGCGCGCGGCGCCGCCCGCTGCCGCCAACGCCATGGCCTCCGCATGGGGACCGCCGGCCCGCTCATGCCAGCCTTCGGACACTACGCGGTCACCGTCCGCGAGCACGCAGCCGACGCGGGGATTCGGGTCGGTCGTCCACAGTCCGCGGCGGGCGAGTTCGAGCGCACGCCCCATGTGGGCCGCATCGCGTGACGTGATTCCTTCATCGCTTGTTGCGCGGTTCGCGCGCCTGCGACGGCAGGAGCGACATCTGCCCTCCGGACGGATCGCGCAGCCGGCTCTTGTCCAGTTGCTCGAGCTGTTCGCGGAATGAATCGACGTCATGGAACCGGTGATACACGGAGGCGTACCGCACGTAGGCGACCTCATCGAGGTGCCGAAGCTCCTCCATCACGATCTCGCCGATCGTCCGCGAGGCGACCTCGCGCTCGCCGAGCACGCGCAGCCGATGCCCGATGCGCTCGATGGCGGCTTCGACCGCGTCGCGCGCGACCGGGCCGTTTCTCCAGTGCCTTCATGATTCCGCCGCGCAGCTTGCCTTCGTCAAAGGGCTGGCGCGTATTGTCGTTCTTGACGACCTGCGGCATGACGAGTTCCGCGGTCTCGAATGTCGTGAAGCGCTCGCCGCAGGACTGGCACTCGCGGCGTCGCCGGATCTGGTGCCCCTCGCCCGCCAGACGCGAATCCGTCACCTTCGTGTCGTCGTGATTGCAGAACGGGCAGTGCACGGCCGCCGCCTCCCGGCGCTCAGCCGTAGACGGGGAAGCGCCCGCAGATCGCCAGCACCTGCGCGCGCACGCGATCGATCGCGGATTCGTCGCCGATCGCGTCCAGCACGTCGGCGATCCAGCCGCCGACCTGGCGTGACTCGTCGAGCCCGAAACCGCGCGTCGTGATCGGCGGGCGTGCCGATCCTGAGGCCGCTCGTGACGAATGGCGGCCGCGGATCGTTCGGCACGGCATTCTTGTTGACGGTGATGTGCGCGCGGCCGAGCGCTGCGTCCGCGTCCTTGCCGGTGTAGCTCCTGCCGATCAGGTCGAGCAGGAACAGGTGATTGTCGGTGCCGCCGGACACGATCCGGTAGCCGCGTTCCTGGAGCGACTTTGCCATCGCCTGTGCGTTTGCGACGACCTGCCGCTGGTAGGCGGCGAATTCCGGTGCCAGCGCTTCGAGGAACGCGACGGCCTTCGCCGCGATCACGTGCATGAGCGGGCCGCCCTGCGTGCCCGGGAATATCATCGAGTTCAGCTTCTTGTGCAGGTCCGGATGCTCGCGCGCCAGGATCAGGCCGCCGCGCGGGCCGCGAAGCGTCTTGTGCGTGGTCGTCATGACGACGTCCGCGATCGGCACCGGGTTCGGATAGACGCCTGCCGCGACGAGCCCGGCGACATGCGCCATGTCGACCACGAACCAGGCGCCAACAGCGTCCGCGATCGCTGCGGAATCGCTGCCAGTCGATCACGCGCGAGTACGCGGAGAAGCCCGCGAGGATCATCTTCGGCCGGTGCTCGTGCGCAAGCCGCTCGACGGCCGCGTAGTCGATCTCACCCGTTGCCGGATCGAGGCCGTACTGCACGGCATTGAAGAGCTTCCCGGAGAAGTTGACCTTGGCGCCATGCGTCAGGTGGCCGCCGTGGTCGAGGCTCATGCCGAGCAGCGTGTCGCCCGGCGCGAGCAGCGCGAGGTAGACGGCGGCGTTTGCCTGCGAGCCGGAATGCGGCTGCACGTTCGCGTACGCGGCGCCGAACAGCTTCTTCGCGCGCTCGATCGCGAGTTGCTCGGCGATATCGACGAACTCGCAGCCGCCGTAATAGCGCTTTCGCCGGATAGCCCTCGGCGTACTTGTTGGTCAGCACCGAGCCCTGGGCCTCGAGCACGCGCGGGCTCGCGTAGTTCTCCGAAGCGATGAGCTCGAGATGCTCCTCCTGGCGGCGGCGCTCGGAAGCGATCGCGCCTGCCAGCTCCGGATCGAAGGACTCGATGCTCATTTCGGGACCGAACATGGGATTCCCTGCGGGCTTGCCGTAAAACGGAGCGCGAAGTCTACCCGAAAGGCTTCCGTTCAGGCCGCCTCGACGAAAGCCTGCACGACCCGGGTCCAGGCGCGCGCGAGATTGCGCCGGTTGTAGCCGCCGCCGCCGATGCCGAGGATGCGGCCGGCGGCATGCCGATCGGCGATGGCGCAGAGCCGCGCGGCGGCGTGCGCATGCGACTCCTCGGTCAGCCGCAGGTGCGTGATCGGATCGCCGTCCAGGCTGTCGGCGCCGCACTGGAAGATCACGAACTCGGGCTCATGCCGCTCGAGATGGGCCTCGATGGCGGGCCACACGGCGAGGAACTCCGCATCGCCCGCGCCCGGCGGCAGCGGCAGATTGAGCTTGGTCCCCGCCGCCGCGCCCGCACCCGTTTCCGACGCCGCGCCCGTGCCCGGATACAGGTAGCGCCCGTCCTCGTGCGTGTCGGCGAAAATCACGGCGGCATCGTCCTCGAACGCGTAGAACACGCCGTCGCCGTGATGCGCGTCGATGTCGACGTAGGCGATGCGCTTCAGTCGCATGCGTTCGATTTCAGGTGCTCGATGACGACGCCGATGTCGTTGAAGACGCAGAATCCCGCCGCATTCGCCGCGGCCTGCGTGATGCAGTCCGGCGATCGGCACGAAGCCGCGCTTCGCACGGCCGCCCATCAGCGCCTCGGCCGCGACGAGTGACGCGCCCACGACGTCGCTCGCAGCCTCGAACATGCCCTTGAACGCGGGCGTGTCGCCCGCGTCGAGGAAGCCCTCGCCTGTGGCCGAGCGCGACTCGATCGAGGTCCAGGTACTCCGGCTGGTGAAAGAGTTCGAGTTCGCGGCGTGTCGCCGCCCGTGGCGCGAGCTGAAGGACACGCCGGTCCAGTCCCTGCGCGGCGAATTCGCGCCAGAAGGCCTCGTGCCGGTCGGCGCCGAACGGATGACCGTCGCCAAAGCCGTAGCGGGCGATCCGCTCGCCTGCGACGACACAGGTGTCCGGTCCGCCGTTTTCAGTCACGCGATGCCGCCGCAGTCGGGAAAAGCCGTTCGAGACTAGCACGGCCGGGCGACGGCTGGCGGCAGGCCCGCGCATCGCTGATAATCCGCGCCCCGCGGACAGGCAGGTTGGCATGGCCCAGTACATTTATACGATGAACCGCGTCGGCAAGGTCGTGCCGCCGAAGCGGCACATCCTGCGCGACATTTCGCTGTCGTTCTTTCCCGGCGCCAAGATCGGCGTGCTCGGCCTGAATGGCTCGGGCAAATCGACGCTGCTGCGCATCATGGCGGGCACCGATATCGGACATCGAGGGCGAGGCCCGGCCGCAGCCGGGCATCAAGGTGGGCCTGCTGCCGCAGGAACCGCAGCTCGATCCGGATGCCGACGTGCGCGGCATCGTCGAGGAGTCGGTGAAGCCGGTGAAGGACGCGCTCGCGCGGCTCGAGCAGGTCTATGCGCTTTACAGCGAACCCGATGCGGACTTCGACAAGCTCGCCGCGGAACAGGGACAGCTCGAGGCTTTCCTCGCGACCGTCGACGGGCACAACCTCGAGCGGCAGCTCGACATCGCGGCGGACGCGCTGCGCCTGCCGCCCTGGGACGCGAAAGTGTCCAAGCTCTCCGGCGGCGAGCGCCGCCGCGTCGCGCTCTGCCGCCTGCTGCTGTCGAAGCCCGACATGCTCCTGCTCGACGAGCCGACCAACCATCTCGACGCCGAGTCCGTCGCCTGGCTCGAGAAATACCTCGAGCAGTACCCGAGTACCGTCATCTGCGTCACGCACGACCGCTACTTCCTCGACAACGTGGCCGGCTGGATCCTCGAACTCGATCGCGGCCACGGCATTCCGTGGCAGGGCAACTACTCCTCGTGGCTCGAACAGAAGGAACAGCGGCTCGCGCAGGAAGAGAAACAGCAGGAGGGCCTGCGGCGGACGCTCGCGCGCGAACTGGAATGGGTGCGCGCGAATCCCAAGGCGCGCCAGGCGAAGAGCAAGGCGCGCCTCCGGCAGTTCGACGAGTTGTCGTCCGTCGAATTCCAGACCCGCAACGAGACCAACGAGATCTACATCCCGCCCGGGCCCGCGCCTCGGCGACCTCGTGATCGAGGTCGAGCATCTCCGCAAGGCCTACGGCGAGCGCCTCCTGATCGACGACCTGTCTTTCAAGCTGCCGCCGGGCGCCATCGTCGGCATCATCGGGCCGAACGGCGCCGGCAAGACGACGCTGTTCCGCATGCTGACCGGCGCCGAAAAGCCGGACGCCGGGCACCATACGCACCGGTCCCTCGGTCAATTTCGCCTACGTCGACCAGTCGCGCGACCAGCTCGACGACTCGAAGACCGTGTGGCAGGAAATCTCCGGCGGCCAGGACATCATCAAGGTCGGCAACTACGAGACCGCTTCGCGCGGCTATGTCGGCCGGTTCAACTTCCGCGGCAACCAGCAGCAGCAGCACATCGGCGAGCTGTCGGGCGGCGAGCGTAACCGCGTTCACCTGGCGAAGGTGCTCCGAAGCGGCGCCAATGTGCTCCTGCTCGACGAGCCGACCAACGACCTCGACGTCGAGACGCTGCGCGCGCTGGAGGAGGCGCTGCTGAATTTCCCGGGCTGCGCGGTCGTGATCTCGCACGATCGCTGGTTCCTCGACCGCATTGCCACGCACATCCTCGCATTCGAAGGCGACAGCGAAGTGGTCTGGTTCGAGGGCAACTACCAGGAGTACGTGGCGGATCTCAGGCGCCGCAAGGGCGAGCTGGCCGACCAGCCGCACCGGCTGCGCTACAAGCCGTTGCACGCCTGATTGAAGGGGACGGACCCCTTCAGAGTGACGGTTCGCGCAAATCAGGTGGTCGAGGATGCTGAAGGGGTCCGTCCCCTCCTGCTAGACTCGCTGCAGCGCGAGGTTCGCACATGGCCGTCTACATCGACTCGTCGGGGCGACTGCATCACGACCAGGAAAGCGGTCTCGCGCTTCACTGCCCGCATTGCCAGGTGCTCGCGCACATCACGCCGGTCTCGGTCCCCGACTTCAACTCGCTCCAGCAGCACAAGCCCTCGCAGGTCGGGCTCGTCTACCGCTGCGAATCCTGCAACGCGCCGATCTTCCTGCGCTTCCCTGTCAAGCTCTATGCCGGCAGCCGCGTCGAGCTCGCGCCGAATTTCGTCGAGCTCGAACGGCCGCGCGAGCGCTTCAACTTCACCTACCTGCCCGAAGAGACTGAGGCGCTCGTGAAAGAGGCCTTCAGCTGCTTCGGAGCCGCCTGCTACAACGCCTTCGCCTCGATGTGCCGGCGCATCGCGCAGCGCACATTCGCCGATCTCGGCGACGACGGCAAGCTCGAGCTCTACGACGAGCTCGCGAATATCCGCAGGCTGGCCGAGCTCGATGACGAATCCTTCGGTGTCGTGAAGAAGGTGCTGTTCGACTTCGACGAGCCGGGGCGGGGCAATTTGCCGATCATCGATGCCTTCCAGGCCGGCGTGCTGCTCGAGGTCCTGAAGGATCTCCTCTACCAGGCCTATGTGCGCCGCGGCCGGCTGCAGCAGGCCATGATGGTGAGGCGCTATTTCGCCGAGGATTCGCCAAACGTCACGACACTGCCCGGCACGCGTCCCTGAGCCGCGGCTCAGCCGACCCAGACCCGCGCATTCCGGAAGATCCGCATCCAGCCGCTGTCCTCGCCCGCGTCCGCCGGATGCCAGGAATTCTGCACGGTGCGGAACACGCGCTCCGGGTGCGGCATCAGGATCGCGACCCGCCCGTCTTCGGACGCGTAACCCGCCGCACCCTGCGGCGAGCCATTCGGGTTCGCTGGGTAGCTCGTCGCGACGCGGCCGCGATTGTCGACGAACCGCAGGACGGTCTGTGCGGCCGCGGCGCGCTCGTCGTCGGCGCTCTGGAACTCGGCTCGTCCCTCGCCGTGCGCGACCGCGATCGGCAACCGGGAACCTGCCATGCCCGCGAAGAACAGTGAGCGCGATTCCGCGATCTCGACCATCGAAAGCCGCCCTTCGAACTGTTCCGAGCGGTTGCGCCGGAAACGCGGCCAGCGTGCGGCGCCCGGAATCAGTTCGGCGAGCGCGGCGAGCATCTGGCAGCCATTGCAGACGCCGAGCGTGAATCGGTCCTCGCGCCCGAACCAGGCCTCGAAGAGTCCGCGTGCGCGCGCGTTGAACAGGATCGACTTCGCCCAGCCCTCGCCCGCGCCGAGCACGTCTCCGTAACTGAAGCCGCCGCAGGCGACGAGTCCGTGGAAGCCGTCGAGCGTCGCGCCGCCGTCGATCACATCCGTCATGTGCAGGTCGACCGCCGTGAATCCGGCGCGATCGAATGCGGCCGCCATTTCAACCTGGCTGTTGACGCCCTGCTCGCGGAGGATTGCGACGCGCGGACGGATGCCCGTTGCGATCAGCGGTGCGGCGATGTCCTCGTCGGGATTGAATCCGAGCCACCAGGCGAGGCCCGGATCCTCCTCATCGAGGCGGGCATCGCGTTCCTCGTCCGCGCAGGCCGGGGTGTCGCGCAACCGCTGCATCCGCCAGCTGGTCTCCGACCACAAGGCCCGCAGGCGCACGCGATCCTCGTCGATCAGCAGCCGCCCTGAGGCCGAGATGCGCACTCGTCGCCCGCCCGTGACCCGGCCGATCGCGCGCGAGAGCGCGCCGAGCCCGTGCTGCCCGAGGATTTCCAGGGCAGGTTCGAGATGCGCCGCGCGCAGTTGCAGCACTGCCCCGAGCTCTTCGCTGAAGAGCGCCGCGATCGGCTCCGCGACGACGCCGAGTTCGATGTCGAAACCCCTGCGTCCCGAGAACGCCATTTCGAGCAGCGTGATCGCGAGGCCGCCATCGGAGCGGTCGTGATATGCGAGGACCAGACCGGCATCGCGCAGTTCGCGGATCGCCGCAAAGAATGAGACGAGGCGCGCCGCGTCATCGACGTCCGGTGCCGCATCGCCAATTGCACCGTGAACCTGCGCCAGGCAGGAACCCCCGGTACGATCGCGGCCGGCGCCCAGATCGACGAGGAGAAGCACGCTCGGACCCGCGACCGCATCGAGCACGGGTGTCATCGTCCGCCGCACATCGGCAACCGGCGCAAATGCCGAGATCACGAGCGACAACGGCGAGACGACCGACTGCTCGACCCCGCCGGCGCGCCAGATCGTGCGCATCGAAAGCGAATCCTTGCCGACGGGAATCGCAATGCCGAGCGCGGGGCAGAGTCCTTCTCCGATCGCGCGCACGGTGTCGTACAGGTCCGCGTCCTCGCCGGGCTCGCCGCAGGCAGCCATCCAGTTTGCCGACAGCTTGACGTCGCCGATCTGCCGCACGTCGGCGGCCGCGATATTCGTGATGGCCTCGCCGACGGCCATGCGGCCGGATGCCGCTGCATCGAGGATTGCGATGGCCGGCCGTTCTCCGATCGCCATCGCCTCGCCGCGCGTAACCGCGCAGGCTCGAGCTGGTCACCGCGACATCGCTCGCGGGCACCTGCCAGGGACCGACGAGCGGATCGCGGCTGATCAGTCCGCCGACCGTCCGGTCCCCGATCGTCACCAGGAAACCCTTGTCGGCGATCGCGGGGAGCCGAAGGAGGCGCGCCAGCGATTCGGCGGCATCGAGCCTTGACAGGTCGAAGCCGTCCCCGCGCCGCGCCCGCCTCTGCACGTCGCGCCGCATGCGCGGCGGCCGCCCGAGCAGGTCCGCCACCGGCATGTCAATCGCGCGCGCGCCCGAGCGCGCATCGTCGACCACGAGACGGCCGTCGTCGCTCGCGTGCCCGATGATCGCGTGCGGACAGCGCTCGCGCCGGCACAACGCGACGAAAGCATCGAGCCGCTCCGGCGACAGGGCAAGCACGTAACGTTCCTGTGCCTCGTTGCACCAGATTTCGAGCGGCGACATGCCCGGCTCGTCGCTGGGTACGTTCGCGAGTTCGATGCGGCCGCCGCCCGGCGCCACGACCTCGGGCACGGCATTCGAGAGGCCGCCGGCTCCGACGTCGTGGACCATCAGCACCGGGTTGTCGTCGCCGAGCGCCCAGCAGGCATCGATGACCTGCTGCGCGCGCCGCTGCATCTCCGGGTTGCCGCGCTGGACGGACGCGAAATCGAGTTGTTCGCTGCCTGCGCCGCTGCCCTGCGACGAAGCCGCTCCGCCCCCAAGGCCGATCAGCATCGCGGGCCCGCCCAGAAGCACGAGCGGCGCTCCGGCAGGCACGGCGTGCTTTTCAACGTGCATCCGGCGCACGTTGCCGAGGCCGCCCGCGATCATGATCGGCTTGTGATATCCGCGCACACGGCCCGCGGAATCGCCCGCCACGCGCTGCTCGAACGTCCGGAAGTAGCCGAGGATCCCGGGGCGCCCGAACTCGTTGTTGAATGCGGCAGCGCCGATCGGGCCTTCCAGCATGATGTCGAGCGCCGAGGCGATGCGAGCCGGGCGCCCGTGATCCGTTTCCCAGGGCTGCAGGAAATCCGGAATGCGGAGATTCGAGACGGTGAATCCCACCAGGCCGGCCTTTGGCTTTGCGCCGCGCCCGGTCGCCCCTTCATCGCGAATCTCGCCGCCGGAACCGGTGGCGGCTCCAGGAAACGGCGAGATCGCGGTCGGGTGATTGTGGGTCTCGACCTTGATGAGGATGTCGACCGGCTCCTCGTGCCAGCCATAGGCCCGGTGCCCGGGTGCGGAAAAATAGCGCGCGCCGCGCGCCCCCTCGATCACGGCCGCATTGTCGCTGTAGGCCGAAAGCACGCCGCCCGGGTTGCGGTCCCGCGTATGGCGGATCATCGCGAATGGCGACTTCTCCATCGCGACGCCGTCGATGCGCCAGTCCGCATTGAAGATCTTGTGCCGGCAATGCTCGCTGTTGGCCTGGGCGAACATCATCACTTCGACGTCGGTCGGGTCGCGTCCGAGACGCGCAAACACGTCCGCCAGGTAGGCGATCTCGCCGTCCGAGAGCGCGAGCCCGAGCGCGGCGTTTACACGCTCGAGCGCGAGCGCCGGCTCCTGCCCGAGGACGATGCGCCCGAGCGGCCCCCGTTCATGTGTCGCAAAGAGGCACACGGCCTCCTCCGCGCGGGTCATCAGCGATTCAGTCATCGGGTCGAAGAGCAAGGCCTGGGCCTCCGCGGGCAGTGGCCGGTCCGCCGCGATGCGCCAGGCCTTGCCGCGCTCGATGCGGCGTATGGCGTCGAGCCCGCAGACGCGCGCGATGTCGGTCGCCTTCGACGACCAGGGTGAAATGGTTCCGGGACGCGGCAACGTGAAAAGCTGCACGGCACCAGCGTGGTCCGGCGCCGCGCGGGCATCGAAGTCGAGCAGTCGCTCGAGCACCGCGGTTTCCGGCGGTCGTCAGCGCGCGTTCGGTATCGACGAAATGAAGGTAGTCGACTGCGAGTTGCCGGACCGCGGGGTCGAAGCGTCGTAGCGCCGCGAGCAGCCTCTCGATCCGGAATGGTGAAAGAGCGGGCGCGCCTCGGAACAGCAGCATCAAGCCGTCAGCGCTTCACGCCCGGATCGGTTCCGGCGGGATACAGTGTGACGGGAAACTGCGCGACATTGCCGCCCTCGAGGACGCTGATCTTGCTGACGCCCTGCTTTCGCACTTCGTCGATGCGGATGATCGAGTGCAGCGGCAGGTAACTGCGCTTGACGCCGGCGAACTCGGACTTGATGCGCTCTTCCGACGGGTCCAGGACGACGCTGCTGCGCTCGCCGAAGACGATCTCCTCGACCTCGACGAAGCCGAAGAGCCCGCCATGGCTGACCTTGCGGGCGTAAATCTCGTAGACCTTGCCCTGATTGACGAAGACGATCCTGAATATGTGACTTGAGGCCATGATCCGGATGGGGGTCGCCCTGCCGTGGGCGCGTTATTATACGTGCGATGGCGCTCAGGCTGAAAATTGTCAGCGACAACGCGGCGGCGGCCGGCGAACACTCGCGCTGGACCTTCGGCGTCAATGGCGGCCGCATCGGGCGCCACACGAGCAACGACTGGGTCCTCGGGATCCCGAGCGTTACGTCTCCGGCCGGCACGCCGAAATCGAGCATCGCGGCGGCACCTGGTACCTGCGCGACACCAGCACCAACGGCACTTTCGTCAACGATTCCGACGAGGCCCTCGGTCCCGATCGTCCCGCATCCGCTCGTCACCGGTGACCGCTTCCGAATCGGCGAGTATGAGATCGAGGTCGAGATCTCGGGCGGCAATGACTTCCTGCCGCAGGAGTCGGCCCCGATCAGCGATGCCGACCTCGACGCATCGTTCGAGGTGAAGTCGTTCATCTCGACCGGCCGCCGCGAACGCGAGGCGCAGGCGCGGCCGCGCAACGAGGCGGCGCGCGCCGCGTGTCGTGCCGCCAGGCGCCGGCTTCGCCCGTCGTGCCGCCCGCCGCACCGGCCGCATCCGCGCGCGCGCGCGAAGACCAGGATTTGTGGCCGGGACTCGTCGCGCTCTGCAAGGGCGCCGGCATCGATCCGCTGGCCCTGCCCGCGGAAATCCGCGCCTCCGCGTTGCAGCAGGCCGGGCAGCTGCTGCGGGAGACGTTTGTGGGCTTCACGGAGCTTGCGCGGACGCGCGCCGACTTCGCCAGCGAGTTCGGAATTTCATCGGGCGCGCGCCGGCGGGATGCGACGAGTCCGCTCGTGCAGATCGCGGCCGTCGAACAGATCCTGGAACTGATGCTTGCCGGCCGCGGCCCGGGCGACTCGCGCGCGATCGACGAGATCCGCGGCCAGTTCTCGCGCGCCCGCAATCACGAGATCGCCATCGCGGCGGCGCTCCGCGACGCGCTCGCAGCGGTCTTCGAGAAACTGAATCCCGGAGGTGCTCGAAGAGCAGCTCGGCCGCCGCGCTCACGGCGTCGTCGGGACCGACCTGCAGGCTCGCCTGTGGAACCGCTACCAGGAACTGTTCCGCGCCACGACCCAGGCGGGCGATGCCGGCTTGCCCGCGGTGTTCCTGGTCGCCTTTGCCCGCGCCTATGAGTCGATAGCGGCCGGCGGCCGCTCGCGCGATCCCGGCGACCGCGACGACTGACCGGCAACACCGACGCGCCAAGAAACTTCAAAGGGGACGCTCACCTTTGCCTTTGGTCCTTCGGGCAAAGGTGAGCGTCCCCTTTGGAGTTTCTTGGCGGAGAGGGTGGGATTCGAACCCACGAATACCTTGTGAGTATTACTGGAATTCCAGTCCAGCGCCTTCGACCGCTCGGCCACCTCTCCGTCGAAGGGCGGACAGCCTACCGGAGCCGGGCTCTCCGCAGCAACCGAGGCAACCCGTTCAGAATCCCCAGCCGACAACGAGCTGGAATCCGTCAAAGGCCGGCGTGCCATCGGCTTTTGGAAACTCCACCCACATCATCCGGTAGCTGCCGCTCAACGAGAGCGATTCATTCATGCGATAGCGCAGGCCGGCACCCACCATGTAGGCAAACCCGTCGACGTTCTTCGTCTCCTGGAAGCCCGAGCAGATGTACCCGTACCACGGGTTCCACCAGCAGCCGACCTGGGGCGGCTCGGTCGGGATATTCGTGTCCACCCAGTTCCAGCCGGCGCCTGCCACGAGGAACGGAGTGAACGGGCCTGACATCATGTTGTAGGTGAGGTCGAACATCGCGCCCATGGCGTCGAGCTCGCCGGTCACCGCGAATATTTCTCCCGCAACGTCCCCCGCAATATTGGCCTCGAAGTCGCGCTCGTCGAAGCTGAAGTTCGCGCCGACCTCGAAGTTCTTCGAGAGGTCGTAGCCGATCCCGACCATGAACCCCAGGCTGCTGTTGAATTCGGCCTCCGTGCCGCCGTCGAAGTCCACGTTGACCGTCGGCTGGTAGTTGGCGCCGAGGCGCGTTTCCCAGCGCCTGCCCATATCCATCCCGATATCCAGCGCGCCGCCGGCTGCAGCCGGCACGACGACGCCCGCAGCCTCCGGCGAGCCGGCACTCGCGGTCGCCTGGGAACCGGTCGAAAAGGCAGGCGGGTGATCGAGGCAACGGCCCGGCGCGAGCGGCAGTTCCGGGTTGCTGACTTCGGGAATCCGCAGTGCGTTCCTCGTGTCCGGCATGTCGGCGCCCGCAGGCACGCGCAGCGGTTCGGCCTGCCGCGCCGTCTCGTAGGGCTGCAGCTCGTCGCAGCCGCCGGACGCGTCGGGCAGCAATGCGCAGCCGGCGACCGGCAGGACAGCGGCAATCAGGGCCAGACGTTTCACGCAACTCCTCATTCAATCACCCCGGCGCGGCGCATCGCCGCAAGCACTTCCCCATGACAGGCATCCGACAACGCGACGAGCGGCAGGCGGATGCCTTCGCCGATCAGGCCGAGACGCCCGAGCGCCCACTTGGTGGGAATCGGATTCGACTCGACGAACAGCGCAGTGTGAAGACCCGCAAGGCGCTCGTCGAGTTCCCCGGCGACCTCCAGGTCGCCGGTCAGCGCCGCCTCGACCATGTCGTGCATCAGCCGCGGCGCGACATTACCGGTCACGGTGATGACGCCCTGCGCACCGGCGCCGATCAGTTCCCGGCAGGTCGCGTCGTCGCCCGACAGAAGGAGGAAATCATCGCCGCAGCGCTCGATGATCTCGACGCCGCGCGCGACGCTGCCGGTCGCGTCCTTGATTCCGATGATCTGCGGGTGGCCCGACAGGCGTTCAATGGTCTCCGGCAGGAGGTCGCAGGCGGTGCGCGACGGTACGTTGTAGAGGATGAGCGGCACGCTCGCCGCATCCGCGATCACGCTGAAGTGCCGATACAGCCCTTCCTGCGTCGGGCGGTTGTAATAAGGTGTCACGACGAGCACCGCGTCGGCGCCCAGTTCGCAGGCGGTTCGCGTCCGTTCGACGGATATCGCGGTCGAGGGACCGCCCGTGCCCGCGATGACAGGCAGGCGCCCTCCGGTCCGCTGCACGGCGATCTGCAGCAGTTCCGCCGCTTCCGCCGCCGTGAGTGTCGCGGACTCGCCGGTGGTGCCCGCAATGATGACGCCGTCGCTGCCTTCGCGCGCATGCCAGTCGAGCAGCCGGCCGAATGCGACAGGATCGATGTCGCCCGATTCCGTCATCGGCGTCACGAGTGCGACCAGGCTGCCGCGGAACATATCACCCCCCGGCCGAACGGCCGGCACCGGAGGCGGAATCGTATCATCGCCTCACTGATCCCGGTACACTCTGCGCCACGCTTCCGCCCTCTCCCGCATGAAACAATTCATCGCAATTTCAGCCATCGGCGACGATCGCATCGGCCTGGTCCACGACCTCTCGAAGATCGTCGCGGACTGCGGCGGCAGCATCAGCGAAAGCCGCATGACGGCGCTCGGCTCCGATTTCGCGATGCTCCTGCTGGTAGCCGGAAACTGGCATTCGATTGCGCGCATCGAGACAGATCTCGGCAAGCTTGGCGAGACGGCGGGCGTCACGATCCAGGTGCGCCGCACGGTGCAGCGTCCTGTGCGCGA
Source organism: uncultured Gammaproteobacteria bacterium (assembly GCA_963775415.1). Lineage (GTDB taxonomy): Bacteria > Pseudomonadota > Gammaproteobacteria > Steroidobacterales > Steroidobacteraceae > SCUD01. The sequence goes on along the minus strand of CAVZIO010000001.1, from coordinate 91,471 downwards.
AGACATGGTGCCCTACTCGATCGACGTGGTCTGCATCGACCAGGCGGGCATTGTCTCGGGTCTTTCCGGATTCTTTGCGGCACGCGGCATCGATATCGGCGAGCTCTCGACGCGAAGCTATGCGGCAGCGCACACCGGCGCCCAGATGTTCTCGGTCTACATGGTCATCAACGTGCCGTCCCGGATCCACGTGGGGGCGCTGCGCGAGGAGTTCATGGATTTCTGCGACCAGCTGAATCTCGACGCGATTCTCGAGCCGGTCAAGAACTGAGGCGCGATGACCGGGGTCAAGTTGGGCGCCAAGGTCCCGAAGTTCCGCATTCCGGCCACGGACGGCGAGTTCCGCCTCGGTGCGCCGGACGGCGGGAACCTGGTCATCTATTTCTACCCGCGGGACAACACGCCCGGCTGCACGACCGAGGGCAGCGACTTCCGGGACCTCGCCCCGGCGTTCCGCCGCCTGCGCACGCGGATCATCGGCATCTCGACCGACACGCTCGATTCGCATCGCCGGTTTCGCGAGAAACTGGGGTTTCCTTTCGAGCTCGCCTCGGACGAGGATCATTCGATCGCCGACCTGTTTGGCGTCTGGAAGCAGAAAAACATGTATGGAAGGAAAATGATGGGAATTGAGCGCAGCACGTTCCTCATCGATGCCAGTGGCACGCTGCGCCGCGAGTGGCGCAAGGTCCGCGTCGCCGGCCACGCCGCGGAGGTCCTGGCCGCCGCGCGCGAGCTCTGAACCGGTCATGCTGAAGAACCGGCCCGCAAAGGGCGCCCGCCGTGCATTCGTGCTGGACACCAACGTGCTCATGCACGACCCGGCCGCTGTGTTCCGTTTCGAGGAACACGACATTTACCTGCCGATGGGCGTCCTCGAGGAACTGGACGCCGGCAAGAAAGGCCTCTCCGAATCGGCCCGGAACGTTCGCCAGGTCACCCGTTTCCTCGACGAGTTGATGGCGAACGCAACCAAGGAACAGATCGACCGCGGCCTCGAGCTGCCGAGTGGCCGCTCCGGCAATCACGGCAAGAAGCCGCCGACCGGGCGCCTGTTCTTCCAGACACGCCGGCTCGCGGCCGGGCTGCCCGACACGCTGCCCGGGCATGGAATCGACAACGCCCTGCTCGGCTACACCCTCGCGTTGCAGATGGAACTGCCGGGCACGCGCGTCACGCTCGTGTCGAAGGACATCAACCTGCGCATCAAGGCCGCGATCCTTGGCGTGCATGCGGAGGACTATTACAACGACCGCACGATCGAGGACGCCGACCTGCTATTCACCGGGGTCGCGGCGCTGCCGCCGGACTTCTGGGAAACCCACGGCAACAATGTCGAGTCCTGGCACGACCAGGCGCGCACCTACTACCGCATACGAGGCCCGCTGGTGCGCGAGTGGCACCCGAACCAGTTCCTTTACGACAATTCCGCCGATGCGTTCGAAGCAACCGTCCGCTCGATCGACGACGAAGTCGCGACACTCGAGGTCACCCAGGATTTCCGCGGCGAGCGGCATGCCGTGTGGGGCATCACGGCCCGCAACCGCGAGCAGAACCTCGCGCTGAACCTGCTCCTCGACCCGGAGATCGATTTCGTGACGATCCTGGGGCCGGCCGGAACCGGCAAGACGCTCCTGACGCTCGCCGCGGGCCTGGTGCAGACGCTCGAGACGAATCGCTTCAGCGAAATCATCATGACGCGCGTCACCATCCCGCTCGGCGAGGACATCGGCTTCCTCCCGGGAACCGAAGAGGAAAAGATGGAACCCTGGATGGGCGCGCTGATGGACAACCTCGAAGTCCTCACGCAGGGCCAGGACAGCGGCAGCTGGGGCCGCGCCGCGACCCAGGATCTCCTGCGTCACCGGATCAAGATCCGTTCGCTGAATTTCATGCGCGGCCGCACGTTCCTGAACCGCTACCTGATCCTCGACGAGGCGCAGAACCTGACGTCCAAGCAGATGAAGGCTCTCGTGACGCGCGCCGGTCCCGGCACCAAGCTCGTCTGCCTCGGGAACATCGCGCAGATCGACACGCCCTACCTCACCGAGACGACCTCGGGCCTGACCTACGTCGTCAACCGCTTTCGCGGCTGGCAGCACGCGGGCCACGTGACGCTCGTGCGCGGCGAGCGCTCGCGGCTCGCCGATTTCGCGTCCGAAGCCCTCTGAGGCCGGTGGCCTGCGAACCATGCGCGGACACTGCGGTCGAAACGGGATATTCGCCAGGATTACCTCGATGCGCGCGCTGATTGCCGTCGTTTCCCTGCAGATCACCTTCGGCTCGGCGCCAGCCGCGGCCCAGGCAACCGGCAGCGACCTCCCGGACATCGGCACGCCTGCGAGCACGACGCTTTCCCTGGCCGACGAGTACAAGATCGGGCTGATGATCGTGCGGAGCCTGCGTGACGCGGGCCAGATCATCGATGATCCCGAGATCACACGAATACCTTCAGTCCCTCGGCATGCGCCTTGCGAGCCAGGCGCATGAGGGCGCCCACCGTTTCACATTCTTCGCGGTCCGGGATTCGGGCATCAACGCATTCGCCCTGCCTGGCGGCTTTATCGGCGTGAACGCCGGGCTCGTCACGGCGACGCGGAGCGAATCCGAGCTCGCGGGCGTGCTCGCCCACGAGATCGCGCACGTGACTCAGCGCCACATCGCGCGCTCCATCCAGAACGCCGGCAAGGCAAACCTCGCCTCGGCGGCGGCGATCCTCGCCGCGATCCTGATCGGCGCGACGACCGGCATGCCGACCGATGCCGTGCTCGGAACGGTCACGGCGGCCCAGGGACTCGCGGCCCAGAGCCAGATCAATTTCACGCGTGCGAACGAAAGCGAGGCGGACCGCGTGGGTATCGGCATCCTCGCGGCCTCGGGATTCGATCCCGTCGGCATGCCCGATTTTTTCTGGACGATGCAGCAGCGCTCGGGGGGCGGCGGCAGGAATATCCCCGACCTGCTGCGCACGCATCCGGTCACGACCGAACGCATCGCCGAGACGCGTGATCGCGCCAATCGCCTCGAACGGCCGCGCACGCCCGACAGCACCAGCTACGCGTTGATCCGGGATCGGCTCGAGATGGAGACGCTCTCGCCCGAAACCTCGATCCGCGACCTCTATCCGACGGCGAAGAGCGCGGACTACCCGTCGACCGATGCCGAGCAATACGGCCGCGCGCTCGCGCTGGTGCAACTCGGGACGCCCGACGAGGCGATCCCGATACTCGAGGCGCTGCGCGACCGCCGCCCCGACGTCACGCTCTATCACACGGCGCTCGGCCAGGCGCAGCTCGCCGCCGGCCGGACGGCTGCATCGCGTGCGACACTCGAGAATGCCATGAGGCTCTTCCCGCGCAATGTGCCGGTCACAGTGCGCTACGCCGAGACGCTGATGCGCGACGGGGACGCGCGGCGGGCGCATGTCGTGCTGCTCGACCTCTTCAACAACACGCCGCCGACCGCCGAACAGGCCCGCTTTACGGCTATCGCGGCGAATGCCGCGGGAGACGTTGCCGATTCGTACTACTACATGTCCGAGTTCCACGTCATCAGCGGAGACCTTGCGCTCGCGATCAACCAGCTGCGGCTCGCGCAGTCCGTGCCGGGGCTCAATTCCGTACAGCGCGAGCGCTTCGATGCCCGGATGCGCGAGCTTCAGGAATACCTGCCGAAGGGCAAGCGTGCCCGCGAAGTTGCCGAACCAACAACCCCGGAACCGGACCGGGACGGCCAAAGCTAGAATTGCGGCCGAATTCGACACAAGGGAACTGCCGATGAACTTCCGGTACCGGGCCCTGGCCGGCGCATTGCTCGCCCTGCTGCTCGCGGGCTGCGCAACGACCGGAGCGACCACGCCCGGCGATCCGTGGGAGCGCATGAACCGCGGTACCTATCAGTTCAACGACGCGATCGACCGGAACCTGATGCGACCGGTTGCGACCGGCTACCGCAATCACGTGCCGCAGGTGATCCAGACGGGCGTCGATAACTTCCTCGATGCACCTGGCGTTTCCGACCACGATCGTCAACGACCTCCTGCAGCTCAAGATCAAGGACACGCTGATCGACCTCGGACGATTCGCGGTCAATACGACGCTCGGGATCGGCGGACTGCTGGATCCGGCCACGCATTTTGGCATCCCGCGCAATGACGAAGACTTCGGCCAGACGCTCGGTCGCTGGGGAGTTCCTTCGGGGCCCTATCTCATGCTGCCGTTCTTCGGGCCTTCGTCGGTGCGCGACGCGCCCGTCCATCTATGTCGATGCGCAGACCGACCTGCGCGTCGCGCTCGACCTGGATTCGACGACCGAATGGACCCTGGTCGGCCTGTCCTTCGTGAATCGCCGCGCCAAGCTCCTGCCATTCGACCCGGCGTTCGATGCGGCCTACGACCGCTATGCATTCATCCGCGATGCCTGGCTGCAGCGCCGGGAGTACCAGGTGAAGGACGGCCAGGTCCCGGGCGGCGAGATCACGCCCGAGGAGTTGGAAGAACTGGAGCGCGAACTGGAACTGGAGGAACCGGCGACGCCGGAGATTCCGGAGGATCAGTCCGCCGCCCGCCCCGGCCGATACGAGCAGCTCCGACACGTCGCTGATGCCCGCGAGCGCCGAGATGGCGGGCGGCATGTTCCGGTAGCGGAGGGCCCTGCCCGACTCGCGCGCCGCGACGGACCATTCGAGCAGCAGGGCCAGACCCGCGCTGTCGACCCGCGCTCGACCTTCACCAGGTCGATCTCGGCCTGTTTCAGGTTGCCGAATGCGGCATCGCCCTCGCCGAGCAGGCGTGCTGCGTCTTCGAAGCCGAGGTCGCCGGAGACTTCGAAGCGACCCGGGCCGATGGTCGCGAGCGCCGCCGGCTCGGGCGCCGGCTTCAGTTCGCAGGTTTTGTCTCGCCACCGCGATTCTCTTTCTCGAGGCGTTCGATGAGCGCCGGGAAACCTTTCTGGTCGATTTCCGCGCCGACGTCGTTGCGGAAATTCCGCACGTAGGAGATACCCTCGATGGTGACGTCCCAGGCCTTCCAGCCCTTTGGCGTCGCGCGAAGCGTGTAATTGACCGGCACGCGCGTGCCATTGCTGCGCTTGACCTCGGTCCGGACGGTCGCCTGCCCGCTCGCCAGGTCGCCCCGGAATGGCAACACCGTCAGGCGATCCGCGGTGAACTCGGCGAGCGCAGATCCAGTAATTGCGAAGCAGCGACTGGTAGAACGCATCGACGAAGCGCTGCTGCTGCTCCGGGCGTCGCGTTCCGCCAGTGCTTGCCGAGCACGAGCCGCGCCGAGTAGTCGGTGTCGAAATGCGGCAGCAGGATCTCGTCCACGAGCTTGCGCACCCGCGACGGGTCTTTCTTCGCCAGCTCGCGGTCGGCGTCCAGCGCCTCGAGCAGCTTGCGCGCAGTCGTCTCGATCAGCTCCTGCGGCGCGGGTCCCGGTACGGCGTCCGCCGCGCAGCGCGGCGCCCAGTCACCGCGACCGGCGCGAGCAGCGCCAATACGAGCAATGCGAAACGTCGCGTCATGGCTGGCTTCCTTCGCGGATCCGTCCGCCGGCTGTTCTTCGGCCGCCTTCGAGAACAGGAACTTGCTGATCAGGTTCTCGAGCACGATGGCGGATTGCGTGAACTGGATTTGATCGCCGTCCTTGAAAAAGGTTTCAGAGCTGCCGGGCCCGATTCCGAGGTACTGGCCGCCCAGCAGGCCCGCGGTGAGTATCCCCGCGTCGCTGTCGTCGGGAATGCGGTCGTATGACTCCTCGATGCGAAGAGTCACCCGCGCGCGGTATTCGTTGAAGTCGTAGGCGATCGACTCGATCCGGCCGATCGTGACGCCCGACATCGATACCGGAGCGCCCGGTTTCAGGCCTCCGACCTGCTCGAACGTGGCCGTAAGCCGATAACCTTCGTCGCCGAGACCGAACTCGCGGTTCGTGATCTGCGTCGTCAGGAAAAAAAGTGCCGCGAAGCCGAGCAGTACGAACAGCCCGGTTCCCAGCTCGATGGCTCGCGTCTGGCGCATGTCGGACTCCTTAAAGCATGACCGCGGTCAGCATGTAGTCGAGCAATAGCACGCTGACCGATGAAATGACCACCGTTCGCGTAGTCGCCCGGCCCACGCCTTCCGCCGTCGGCACCGAATGATAGCCCTCGTAGACCGCGACCAGGCTGCAGGCGACGCCGAAAACCACGCTCTTCAGCGCGCCTTCCATGACGTCCTCGAACTCGACTGCACCACGCATCTGCGACCAGAACTGCCCTGCGTCCACGCCCATGATCTGTACGCCCACGAGTTGCGCGCCATAGATGCCGATCATGCTGAAGATCGCGGCGAGCAGCGGCATCGAAATCACGCCGCCCAGGAATCGCGGCATCACGACACGTCGCACCGGGTCGACCGCCATCATCTCCATCGCCGCAAGCTGGTCGGTCGCCCGCATCAAGCCGAGCTCCGAGGCAAGTGCAGTCCCGGCCCGACCCGCGAACAGCAGAGCCGTGATGACCGGCCCGAGTTCCTTCAGGAGGCCGAGTGCGGTCACGGAACCGAGCGAATCCTCGGATCCGAAGCGCTCGAGCAGGTCGAACCCCTGGAGGCCGAGCACCATGCCCACGAAAAGGCCGGACAGCATGGTAATTACAAGAGAAAGCGCGCCGGAGTTGTGCACCTGTTCGACGACCAGGCCGAAGCGCCAGAGCGCGCGCGGTGTCTCCCGCGCGACGCGCGCGGCGAAGAGCGTATAGGCGCCGACGGTCTGCAGCGTTTCGCGGACGCTTTCGACGAGCTCGCGGATCACGGGCGCCGGCATTCAGCGCTCCTGCCGGATCTGCTCGGCGTATTCCGGCGCCGGATAGTGGAACGGCACCGGACCGTCGGGCAGGCCGTGCATGAACTGCCGCACGTCTTCACGGGCGCTCCCGGAAACGGCGGCGGGCGGGCCGCTTGCAATGATGCGGCCGGCCGACAGCAGGTGGCAGTAGTCCGCGACCGCGGTGATCTCGCGCACATCGTGCGATACGACGATGCTCGTGAGGCCAAGCGTGTCATTGAGCCGGCGGATCAGCCGCAGCACGACGCCCAACGAGATCGGATCAAGTCCGACGAATGGTTCGTCATAGATGAGGAGGTCCGGATCCATCACGATGGCGCGGGCGAGCGCGACGCGGCGCGCCATGCCCCCCGACAGCTCGGCGGGCATCAGGCGCGCGGCGCCGCGCAGGCCGACCGCCTGGAGCTTGGTCAGGACGACGTGGCGGACAAGACGCTCAGGCAGTTTCGTGTGCTCGCGGAGCGGAAACGCGATGTTCTCGTACACATCGAGGTCGGTCAGCAGGGCGCCGTTCTGGAACAGCATGCCCATGCGGCGCCGCATGCGGTAGATTTCGCGCCTCGAGAGCTGCGAGACTTCCTGCCCGTCGACCTCGACGAGTCCGCGGTCCGGGTATAGCTGGCCCGTGATCAGGCGCAGCAAGGTCGTCTTGCCGCTGCCGCTCGGGCCCATGACGGCCGTCACCGATCCGCGCGCAAAATCGAGATCGACGCCGTCGAATATCGCGCGGCGGCCCGCCGCGTAATGCAGGTCGCGCACGCGAACGATCGCGCCGGCCTCGCGGACTTCGGATGTCAAATCATCGGCCCGCGGCGCGGCGCTCAGGCCGCGGCCTGTTCCATCGCGGCCTCGTAGCTGCCGTCGCGCGCGAGCCCGTTGAGCTTTGCGCGCCGCAGGAAGGTCCGCTGCGCCGCCGCGACATTGCCGGGCTTCCCGCGCCAGGCGTCGAGCGTGCTTTGCTGCAGCGCCCGCCCATAGCTGAACGAGAGCTGCCACGGGAGGTCGCTCGTCCGGTTCATCAGCGACAGGTGAAGCGTCGCCTCCGCCTCACTCTGCCCGCCCGAGAGGAACGCGATACCCGGCACCGCACCCGGCACGCGCCGGCGCAGGCAGCGCACGGTGGCCTCGGCGACCTGCTGCGGCGTCGACTGTTTCGGACACTTCTTGCCCGCGATGACCATGTTCGGCTTCAGGACCATCCCTTCCAGGCGCACGCGATGGAGGAACAGCGCATCGAAGACGGTCGCGAGCGTCGCGTCAGTGACATCCTCGCAACGCTCGATCGTGTGATCGCCGTCCATCAGCACCTCGGGTTCCACGATCGGCACGATCGAAGCCTCCTGGCAGAGGGCGGCATAGCGCGCGAGCGCCTCCGCATTCGCTGCGAGCGCCGCAGCGGTCGGAATTGCGGCGCCGATGTCGATGACCGCGCGCCACTTCGCGAAGCGCGCGCCGAGGGCCCGGTACTCGGCCAGGCGTTCGCGCAGCCCGTCGAGTCCTTCCGTCACGGTTTCGCCGGGGAAGCCGGCAAGCGCCTTCGCGCCCGCGTCGACCTTGATGCCCGGCAGGATCCCGCGCGAGGCGAGCAAGGCCGGGAACGGCTGCCCATCGGCCGTCTGCTGCCGGAGGGTCTCGTCGTAGAGGATGACGCCGGAAATGTGCCGCTCGGCGTCCGGAGCAGTGAACAGGAGCTCGCGGTACGCGCGGCGCGATTCGAACGAGGATTCGAGCCCGATCTTGTCGAAGCGCTTCTTGATCGTGCCGGTCGATTCGTCCGCTGCGAGGATGCCCTTGCCGGGCGCCACCATCGCGGCGGCATTCCTGTCGAGTTCCGTGCTGTCCATGTGATCGCGATCCTCCGGGATTCCGGGCTGTCCGTGCCGGGCGCGAAGGATACCAGAGCCCCTCGCCCCCTACCGCCGGACGGCTAATAGTACTAAAATCGTACTGTTTAATTCCAGAGCCGCGGAGGACCGATCCATGCTGCGAATCAGCCGCCTGACCGATTACGCGACCGTGATTCTCGCGAGTCTCGGCGATGGCGGCCTCGCGAGCGCCACGGACATCGCCGAGCGGACCCGCATTGGCCTGCCGACGGTCAGCAAGCTCCTGAAAGAACTCCAGCACGCGGGCCTCGTGCGTTCGGTGCGCGGCGCGCACGGCGGATACCAGCTGTCCCGGCCGGCGGCGCTCATCAATGCCGCGGCGATCATCGACGCGGTCGAGGGCCCGGTCGCGCTCACGGAATGCGCGAGCGGCGCCGGCCAGTGCGACATCGAGGCGATCTGCCTCGTCGGCCACGGCTGGCAGCGCATCAGCCACGCGATCCGGCGCGCGCTCCACGAAGTGAGCCTCGAGGAACTCGTGCGGCGCGACGCGCCGTTCGCGACGCCCGATTTCGCGCGGACCCTGTCGCCGTCCCGGCCGCCGGTGCGCTGACGGCAACAGCATGTCGACGAAACAACCCGAACTCGAGTCGCTGGTCGCAAGGAAATACCAGCACGGCTTCGTCACCGATATCGCGAGCGATACCGTAGCTCCGGGGCTCGACGAGGACGTGATCCGGTTCATCTCGGCGAAGAAGGACGAGCCGGAGTTCATGCTCGACTGGCGGCTCAAGGCCTATCGGCGCTGGATGCGCATGAAGGTCCCGAACTGGGCCCATGTCCGCTATCCGCCCATCGACTACCAGGCGATCTCCTACTACTCGGCGCCGAAGCAGCGCGGCGACGGCCCGAAGTCGCTCGACGAAGTCGACCCGAAACTGCTCGAGACCTACGACAAGCTCGGGATCCCGCTGCACGAACGCGCGCGACTCGCGGGCGTCGCGGTGGACGCCGTGTTCGACAGCGTATCGGTCGCGACCACGTTCAAGGAGCGCCTCGCGGAAGCCGGCGTGATTTTCTGCCCGTTCTCGGAGGCCGTGCAGAAGCATCCCGCACTGGTGGAGAAATATCTCGGCACCGTCGTTCCGGTCGGCGACAACTATCTACGCGGCGCTCAACTCCGCGGTCTTCACCGACGGCTCTTTCGTCTTCGTGCCGAAGGGCGTGCGCTGCCCGATGGAGCTCTCGACCTACTTCCGCATCAATGCCGCCGAAGACCGGCCAGTTCGAGCGCACCCTGATCGTCGCGGAGGAAGGCGCCTACGTCTCGTATCTCGAGGGTTGCACTGCCCCGCATACGCGATGAGAATCAGCTTCACGCGGCGGTCGTCGAACTCATCGCGCTCGACGACGCACAGATCAAGTATTCGACCGTGCAGAACTGGTATCCCGGCGACGAGAACGGCGTCGGCGGCATCTACAACTTCGTCACCAAGCGCGGCGACTGCCGCGGCCGCAACTCGAAGATCTCCTGGACCCAGGTCGAGACCGGCTCCGCGATCACCTGGAAATACCCGAGCTGCATCCTGCGCGGCGACGGCTCGACCGGCGAGTTCCATTCCGTCGCGCTCGCCAATCACCGCCAGCAGGCGGATACCGGCACCAAGATGATCCACATGGGGCGCAACACGAGCTCGACGATCATCTCGAAGGGGATTTCCGCGGGTCATGGGCAGAACGCCTATCGGGGTCTCGTCAAGATCCTTCCGGGCGCCGATGGTGCGCGGAACCACACGCAATGCGACTCGCTGCTGATGGGCCCGAATTGCGGCGCGCATACGTTTCCGTACGTCGAGGTCCGGAATCCGACCGCCATCGTCGAACACGAGGCGACGACCTCGAAAATTTCCGACGACCAGCTCTTTTATTGCCTGCAGCGCGGCATCTCGGCCGAGGACGCCGTGAACATGATCGTGAACGGATTCTGCCGGGAGGTTTTCCGCGAGCTGCCCATGGAGTTCGCGGTCGAGGCGCAGAACCTGCTCGCCGTCAGCCTCGAGGGAGCCGTGGGATGAACGACGCCGGCCGGATGATCCTCGAGGTGCGCGACCTTCGCGTGCGGGCCGGCGACCGGCTCATCCTCGACGGGCTCTACGCTCGCGGTACGCGCGGGCGAGGTGCACGCGATCATGGGACCGAACGGTTCCGGAAAGAGCACGCTGACCGGCGTGCTGGCCGGTCGCCCGGGATTCGAGGTCCTCTCGGGCAGCGCCACCTACCTCGGCCGCGATCTCCTCGCGATGCCGCCCGAGGAGCGCGCCCGGGAGGGGCTGTTCCTCGCGTTCCAGTACCCGGTCGAGATTCCGGGCGTCAACAACGTGTACCTGCTGAAGGCTTCGCTGAATGCGCTCCGCAAGCATCGCGGCGAGCCGGAACTCGATGCGTTCGAATTCCTGAATCTCGTGCGCGACCGGCTCGCGGGCATGCACATGGACGAGTCCCTGCTGAACCGCGGCGTCAACGAGGGATTCTCGGGCGGCGAGAAGAAGCGCAACGAGATACTCCAGATGAGCCTGCTGCAGCCGACGCTTGCGCTCCTCGACGAAACCGACTCGGGGCTCGACGTCGACGCGCTCAGGCTCGTTGCGGAAGGCGTCAATGCGCAGAGATCGCCCGACCGGGCGATCGTGCTCGTCACGCATTACCAGCGCCTCCTCGACCACGTCGTGCCGGACCAGGTGCACGTGCTCGCCGGGGGGCGCATCGTCAGGAGCGGCGGGCGCAATCTCGCGCTCGAACTCGACCGCCGCGGCTACGACTGGATCCTCGAAGGAGCGGCAACCGCGTGAATGCACCGGACGCCATCGAACGCATTGCGGCGGGTCACGCCGGACTCGCCGCCACTTTCGCAGGCGGCCCGGCCTGGGCGCGCCGCCGCGCGCGTTCGCTCGATACGCTTCTTTCGCGCGGCCTGCCGGACCGGCGCGACGAGAACTGGAAGTATCTCGACCACGCGCGGCTCGCCGAATACCGCTTCGATGCGGCGCCGCAGCCGGGCATGAACGCGGCCGCGTTCCTTCCACGACTGCTTTCGATCGCGGATGCGCGGCGTGTCGTCCTGGTCGACGGGCGGCTCGACGCGAAGCTGTCGGACTTCGCCGGTACGAAGGGCCTCGAGGTCGTGGACCTGGGCCTGCTGCTCGAACGTGATCCGCAATCGGCGCTCTCGCTGCTGCGTCAGCCCGGGGAGGACGCGGACGACCGGTTCGCGCTGCTCGCCGACGCGTTTGCCGCAAACGGAGTGGCGATCCGCGTGGCGCCCGGGGCCGTGCTGCGCGAACCCGTCAGCATCGTCCACGTCAGCACCGCGGGCTCGGCGTCCGTCCACCAGGCGCGCGTCGTCGTCGAGGTCGGTGCCGGAGCAAGGTTGACGCTCGTCGAGCACTTCATCGCGCTCGGAACCGAGGCGGTCCTCGGAAATCTCGCGGGTGAAGTCACGATCGGCGAGCAGGCCGAGGTCACGCATGTGCGGCTGCACGAGCATGCGCCGGCGGCGGCGCAGGTCGAGACCTGGGTCGCCAGGCTCGCAGCCGGGTGCCGGTACGACCAGCACCTGCTCGCGCTCGGCGGAAGCCTGCTGCGCTCCAATCTGCGCATTTCCCTCGATGGTCGCGGCGCCGCCTGCCGGCTTGCGGGCCTCTTCATGGCGGACGGTGAGCGCCAGGCCGACATTCACACCCAGGTCGCGCATTACGGCCCGGCCACCGTGACACGACAGGACTACCGCGGGATTGCCGCGGGCCGGGGCCGCGGCGCATTCAACGGCCTGATCGTCGTGCACCCGACGGCACGGGGCGCGGACGCGAGCCAGGCGATCCGGAACCTGCTCCTGTCGCCGCTCGCCGAAATCAATGCGCGCCCGCAGCTCGAGATTTACGTTGACGACGTCAAGTGCCGGCATGGCGCGACGACGGGCTCGCTCGACGAGGCACAGCTCTTCTACCTGCGCTCGCGCGGCCTCGATCCGGCCACGGCGCGCGCACTGCTGACGTTTGCGTTTTGCCAGGACATGATCGGCCGGCTGCCGTTGCCGGAGCTGCGCGCTGCGGCGGAGTCGCTCGTGACCGGGGCCCTGCCTGACCGCGAGCTGATCCGGGGTCTCCTCTGATGGCGGCAGTCCACGAAATGGTGTCCGGCCTCGATGTCGCAAGGATCCGCCGCGACTTCCCGGCGCTCGCCCGCACGATCAACGGACATCCCCTCGCCTACCTCGACAACGCCGCTTCGTCCCAGCAGCCGGCCCGTGTCATCGACGCGGTCGCGGATTACGCGCGTTTGCACCACGCCAATGTCCACCGGGGCGTGCATACCCTGTCCCAGGAGGCGACGGCCCTCTACGAGGGCGCGCGCGATCGCGTGCGACGCTTCATCAATGCCGCCTCGACCGCGGAAATCGTGTTCGTGCGCGGGACCACCGAGGCGATCAACCTGGTCGCGCAATCGCACGGCCGTTCCAGGCTGTCCGCCGGCGACGAGATCGTCGTTACACAGCTCGAACATCACTCGAACATCGTGCCCTGGCAGCTCCTGTGCTCACAGACGGGCGCGAGGCTCCGTCCCGTCCCGATCGATCGCCGCGGCGTGGTCGATTTCGACGCCTACCTGAAACTGCTCGGCCCGCGCACGCGGATCGTCGCCCTCGCGCATGTCTCGAACGCGCTCGGCACCGTGCTGCCGATCAGGGACTTCCTCGCCGCGGCAAGAGAGCGCGGAATCACGACGGTCGTAGACGGGGCGCAGGCGGTCCCGCACCTGCCGGTCGACGTCCAGGCGCTCGACAGCGACTTCTACGCTTTCTCGGCGCACAAGATGTACGGACCGACCGGCATCGGCGTGCTTCACGCGCGGGAGAGCCTGCTCGCTGCGATGCCCCCGTGGCAGGGTGGCGGCGACATGATCCTCTCGGTGTCGTTCGACGGCTCGACCTGGAACCACCTGCCGCATCGTTTCGAGGCAGGCACACCGAACATCGGCGGAGCGATCGGCCTCGGTGCGGCGATCGATTACATGGACGCCGTGGGAATGGAGGCGGTGGCGTTCCATGAACAGGACCTGCTCGCGTACGCCACGTCGCGCCTGGCCGCCGTCGACGGCCTGACGTTCATCGGAACGGCGCCGCACAAGAGCAGCCTCGTGTCCTTCACGGTCGACGGCGTGCATCCGCACGACCTCGGCACCGTGCTCGATTCGCGGGGCGTCGCCGTGCGCACGGGCCATCACTGTGCGATGCCGGTCATGGAATACTTCGGCGTGCCGGCGACGGCGCGCGCGTCGTTCGCGCTCTACAACACGCGCGCCGAGATCGACACGCTGTACGAGGCCCTGCTTCATGCCATCGGGATGCTGCGCTGATGGACCTCGCCGATCTCTATCGTGACGTGATCGTGGATCACAACCGGCGTCCGCGGAACCGCGGCCGGCTCCCGGGAGCAACTCACAGCGCCGTCGGCAACAACCCGCTCTGCGGCGACCAGCTTCACGTCGAAGTCGACCTTGCCGGCGACGTGATCCGCGACCTGCGCTTCGAGTGCAGCGGCTGCGCGATCTCGACGGCTTCGGCCTCGCTGATGAGCGAGGCGGTCAAGGGAAAGTCGCGCGCCGAGGCGGCGGAACTCTTTGGCGCCGTACATCGCATGCTGACGGACGACTCCGCCGGCGCCGCGGCTCTTGGCAAGCTCGCGGCGCTCGCAGGCGTGCGCGAGTTTCCGGCACGGGTCAAGTGCGCGAGCCTCTGCTGGCACACATTGAACGCCGCTCTCGCGGGCAGCGCGGCCCCGGTGACGACGGAATGAGCATGCGCCACGCCAGTCACGAGCCCGTTGTCGTCAGTCGCGACGTGCGCGCGGTGATCGTCCCGGCCGGCGTCGAAGTGAAACTCCGGACCGGCAGCGTCGGTTACATCACGCAGGCGCTCGGGGGCAGCTTCACCGTCTACGTCGAGGGCAACCTGTTCCGCATCGCGGGGGCAGATGGCGATGCGATCGGCAAGGAGCCCCTGCGCGCTCCCGAGCTGCCGGCCGGCGCAACCGACGACGACGTCAACCGGGTCGTCTGGGACCAGCTGCGGACCTGTTTCGACCCGGAGATTCCGATCAACATCGTCGATCTCGGCCTGGTCTACGACTGCAAAATCACTGCGAATGCCGACGGCACGCGTGACGCGGCCGTGCGCATGACGCTGACCGCGCCCGGTTGCGGCATGGGCGAAGTGCTGGTCGCGGACATTCGCGACAAGCTCCTGATGATCCCGACGGTGCGGAAGGCAGACGTCGAACTCGTCTTCGACCCGCCGTGGAACCACTCGATGATGTCCGAGGCCGCGCGGCTCCAGACCGGCATGATGTGACGCTCCCAAAGGGGACGCTCACCTTTAAAGGGGACGCTCACCTTCAAAGGTGAGCGTCCCCTTTAAAGGTGAGCGTCCCCTTTGGGAGCGTCAGCTCTCCCCAAGCGACAGGAGCGTGGCGTTGCCGCCGACGGCGGAGGTGTTGATCGTCACGGTCTGCTCGGTGGCGAAGCGCGGAAGGTAGTGGGGACCACCGGCCTTCGGGCCCGTGCCCGAGAGGCCGCAGCCGCCAAACGGCTGGACGCCGACGACGGCGCCGATCATGTTGCGGTTGACGTACACGTTGCCGACGCGGGCACGTGAAGCGATGCGCTGGGCGACGCTGTCGATACGCGTGTGGATACCGAGCGTGAGTCCATAACCGCTTGCGTTGATCTGGTCGACGACCTCGTCGATCCGCGACCCGTCGAAGCGGACGACGTGGAGGATCGGCCCGAACACTTCGCGATCGAGCCGCCTGATCCCGTCGATCTCGACGGCAAGCGGCGCGAAGAAGTGCCCGCGTGCCAGGCCGGCCGGCAGCTTCGTGCGGTGATGCCATCGCGCACCCTTCACGATTCCGTGCGCGTGGTCCTCGAGCGTCGCGAGCGCAGCCGCATCGATGACGGGCCCGACGTCGGTCGCCAGCAACGACGGATCGCCGATCGCCAAGGTATCCATGACGCCCGCCAGCAGTTCCAGCACGCGCGGCGCGATGTCTTCCTGGACAAACAGGACCCGCAAAGCCGAGCATCGCTGCCCGGCGGCATTGAATGCGGAAGTCACCGCGTCGTTCACCACCTGTTCCGGAAGCGCCGAGCTGTCGACGAGCATGGCGTTCTGGCCGCCCGTTTCCGCGATCAGGACCGGGATCGGTCCGTCGCTCGCAGCCAGGGTGCGGTTGATGTGCCGGGCGGTTTCTGTCGAGCCGGTAAACGCGACGCCGGCGACGCGCGCATCGCCCGTGATCGATGGGCCGATCTTCGAACCGCGTCCGGGCAGAAAATGCAGCACGTCGCCCGGAATGCCTGACGCGTGCAGCAATCGCACCATTTCCGCTGCGACGAGCGGCGTCTGCTCGGCGGGCTTGGCAACCACGCTGTTGCCCGCAGCGAGCGCAGCCGTCACCTGGCCCGTGAAGATCGCCAGCGGAAAGTTCCAGGGGCTGATGCAGGCGAACACGCCACGGCCTCGCAGGCCGAGGCGGTTGGACTCGCCGGTCGGCCCCGGCAGCGCAAGCGGACGGCCGAAGGTCTCCACTGCGCGCGCCGCGTAGTAGCGAAGGAAGTCGATGGCCTCGCGCACTTCCGCGATGGCATCCGGAACCGTCTTGCCGGCCTCTGCGACGCAGATCGCAATGAATCTTGCGGACTCCTGCTCGAGGCGGTCCGCCGCGTCGCGGAGAATCTGCGCCCGCGTGCCGGGCGTCACGCGGTCCCAGTCCGGCTGTGCCGACGCGGCCAGCGCCACCGCGCGCGTTGCGAGCGCGGTGTCGGCCTCGGCGACCTCGCCGATGACGCGATCGAAGTCCGCGGGCGAACGGCAGGGACGGCGTACACCATCCTTTTCCTTCCCGCCGACGATCGGCGCCGCCGCGAGCGGGCGCGCGAGAGCTTCTGCACAGGCGGCGGCGAGCGCACGCTGGGCGCTGCCATCAGACAGGTTGATGCCGGACGAATTCGCCCGCTCCGCGCCGAAAAGCGCCTTCGGCGCCGGAATGCGCGGATGCCCGCTGCCACCCGCGCGCTCGACATCGCCGACCGGATCGCCAACAACCTCTTCGACCGGCAGCGATTCGTCGACAATGCGGTTGACGAACGAGGTATTGGCGCCGTTCTCGAGCAGCCGTCGCACGAGATACGGAAGCAGTTCCTCGTGCGATCCGACCGGCGCATAGACGCGGCACGGCAGGCCGCGGCCCGCCGGATCGGTCAGCTCCGAATACAGTTCCTCGCCCATGCCGTGCAGGCGCTGGAACTCGAATTCCCGGCCGCGCGACTTCGCGAGATGAATGATGCTCGCCGCCGTGTGCGCGTTGTGTGTCGCGAACTGCGGATACACGCGGCGCGTGCCGTCCAGCAGGATCCGCGCGCAGGCGAGATACGCGACGTCGGTGTTGGGCTTGCGCGTGTAGACCGGATAGCCCGGCAGGCCGCGTTCCTGCGCACGCTTGACTTCGCTGTCCCAGTACGCGCCCTTGACGAGCCGGACATTGAGCACCCGGCCGGTTGCGTCCGCGCGCCGCTGAAGGAATCGGATGACGTCGGGCGCACGCTTCGAATACGCCTGCACGGCGAGGCCGAGCCCGTCCCAGCCGGAGAGCGAGGGCATTTCGAGCAGGCCGTCCAGGAGCCTGAGGGACAGCTCGAGCCGGTCCGCTTCTTCGGCATCGACAGTCAGGGCGATGCCCGATTTCTGCGCTGCGATTGCGAGCGACCCAAGTCGGGGCCCCAGCTCATCGAGCACTTGTCGTTGCCGCCCGAACTCGTAGCGTGGATGCAGCGCGGACAGCTTGACCGAGATGCTGGGCCAGCTCGCCGGCGCGCTGCCCGGGCGCACCGAACGGCCGACCGCTTCGATGGCGGCGCGATAGGATTCGAGGTACCGCAGGGCGTCGGGCGTTGTCAGCGCCGATTCGCCCAGCATGTCGTAGGTGTGGCGGTAGCGCGCGCCCTCGTCGGCGGCGGCGCGTTCAAGCGCTTCCCCGATGTCGCGGCCCATGACGAACTGGCGGCCCATGATCCGCATCGCATGCCGGAATGCCGTGCGCACCACGGGTTCGCCGAGGCGCGCGGCGAGCCGGCGCAGGAATGACGCCGGGTCACGGATCTCGACCTCGGACGAACGCATCAGCTGGCCGGTCAGCATGAGGCCCCAGGTCGAGGCATTGACGAACAGCGAATCCGCCTCGCCGAGATAGTCCGACCACTGGCCGACCGCGATCTTGTCGGCGATGAGCCGATCCGCGGTCTCGCCATCCGGTATGCGGAGCAGCGCCTCGGCGAGGCACATCAGGATGATGCCCTCCTGGGTTGCGAGGCCGTACTGCTGCAGAAACGATTCGATGCCGGTGCGGCCCTCGCGCCGGCTGCGCGCGGCGGCCACGAGTGAGACCGCATCGCGGTGGATCGCCGCGCGATCCGCAGCCGGGAGCCGCGCGAGCGCCAGCATCTCCGCAACCACGGTCGCTTCGTCCGCGAGGAAATTCCTGTTGATCGCCTCCCCTGGCGCGGAGTTGAACTCGCTCTCGTCGGAGCGCAGGAACCTCGTCATGGCGGCGTCGTTCATCGGCGTGATTCTAGCCGTGCGGCGAATCGGGGTGTCGGCGCCTGACCATGTAGTCGGCGAGTATCCGGTCGTGATCAAAGACGAGCGAGGGCGCGGCCGCCGGATCGGTGACCAGAATCGCCGCGGCGTCGTCTCCAGCCGTAGGTGTGCCAGTGGCGGTTGCTACGTAGACGATGCTGACCGTATGGCCGCGTGGATCGCGCGCGGGATCGGAATAGACGCCGAGCAGGCCGGCGAGCCTGACCTCGAGGCCTGTCTCTTCGAGCGCCTCGCGCAGGGCCGCCCGTTCGACGGTTTCGCCGATGTCCACGAATCCGCCTGGCAGGGCGTGACCTGCGGGCGGGCGATCGCGGCGGATGAGCACGATCGGACGTCCCGGGCGGTCTTCGAGCTCGATCACGACGTCCACGGCAATCTCCGGCGTGCGGGGTCGCGGCATCAGCGGCCGTCCTTCCCGGGCACGGCGAGGTAGGCGCGAATCAGCCGGCGGCCCACGTAAAGCAGCGGGATCAACGCGATCGCCATCGCCATCTTGTAGGCGTAGTTGACCGTGCCCACGGCAAGGAAGAGCGGAATCGGCCAGTGCTGCGGACCGAGCACGAAGGCGATGTAGAGGACGATGAAGCTGTCGATCAGCTGGGAGACCGCCGTCGATCCCGTGGCGCGCAGCCACACCCAGCGTTCGCCGGTCGCGCGGCGGATACGCTGGAAAATCGCGGCGTCGATGAGCTGGCCGATCAGGAAAGCCGTCACGGAACCGCCGATCGTCCAGAGCCCCTGCCCGAAGATGCTCGCGAATGCGGCCTGCATGTCGGGCACGCCGCTGATCGCGGCCGACCGTCACCCACCAGCCCGCGGGCGCGAGACCGATGGCGATGTAGGCGAATACGAAGGCGTAAAGGATGAATCCGACGGCGAGCCACGAAATGAAGCGCACGCCGCGCAGGCCGAAATGCTCGTTGATGATGTCGGTCATGATGAATACGATCGGCCAGAGCATCACGCCCGCGGTGAAGGACAGCGAACCCGTCTGGCCGAATAGCCGCCAGTCGAATGGCGCGACGCCGAGCGAATCCTCGAGCGCGAAGATCTTGACGCCGACGAATTCGGCGATCAGCGCATTGGTGATGAAGAGGCCTGCAAGCGCAATGTAGAGCCGCGCTGCGCGCGAGGACAGGACGGCCGATGCCGGTTCCGCCCCGGCGCGGTTCATGCGCCCGCGCCCGCCTTGCACCCGGTGCCGTCGCAGCAATCGCTCACGATTCCTCCCGGCCGCGATTATACGAGGCGCCGCGCAGGCGGCCGCTATAATCCGCGACTGGCATCAGTGGGCGGGATCGCATGGACCAGGCCCTGCTCGAGCGGCTCGAGTCGCAGACTGCGGAACTCGCCCGCCAAGGGCTCTTCAAGCGCGAGCGCGTGATCGCCTCCGGGCAGGACCCGGTGATCCGTCTCGAGGATGGCCGGGAAGTCATCAATCTCTGCGCCAACAACTACCTCGGCCTCGCAAACCACCCTGCCCTGGTCGCCGCGGCTCACGCGGCACTCGACCGCTACGGCTACGGCATGGCATCAGTCCGCTTCATCTGTGGCACGCAAACCGTTCATCGCGAGCTCGAGCGGCGGCTGTCGTCCTTTCTGGGCACGGAGGACACGATCCTCTACTCGTCCTGCTTTGACGCGAATGGCGGACTGTTCGAGACGCTGACGGACGAGAAGGACGCAATCATCTCGGATGCGCTGAATCACGCGAGCATCATCGACGGCATCCGCCTTTCGAAGGCGAGGCGCCTGCGCTACGACAACGCCGATCTCGGCCAGCTCGAAGCGCGTCTCGTGGAAGCGCGGGACGCGCGCTCGCGCCTCGTCGTGACAGACGGCGTGTTTTCCATGGACGGCACGATCGCGCCGCTGTCGGGAATCTGCGAACTCGCGGAACGCCATTCGGCAACCGTCGTCGTCGACGATTCGCATGCGACCGGGTTCATGGGTGCGGCGGGTCGCGGCACCCATGAGCACTGCGGCGTCATGGGGCGCGTTGACGTGCTGACCGGGACGCTGGGCAAGGCGCTCGGCGGCGCAAGCGGCGGCTACGTGTCCGGGCGGGCGCCGGTGATCGCCTGGCTCCGCCAGCGATCGCGCCCGTACCTCTTCTCCAATACGATCGCCCCCGTCGTCGCTGCGACCACGCTCGCCGTCCTCGATCTTCTCGAATCGACCCCGGCGCCGCGCCGGCAGCTCGCCGAGAACGCCGCCTGGTTCCGTGCGCGGCTCGCATCGCAGGGTTTCCGGCTGGTCCCCGGGGAGCATCCGATCATCCCGGTGATGCTGGGCGACGCGGCCCTCGCGGTCGCATGGCTGACCGGCTGCTCGAGCTCGGGCGTCTATGCGATCGGGTTTTCCTATCCCGTAGTGCCCTTGGGCAAGGCACGGATCCGCACGCAGATGTGCGCGGGACACACCCCCGCGATGCTCGAGACGGCGGCATCCGCTTTTGCGCAGGCAGGTGCTGAACTCGGGATCATCGGCAAGTGAGGGATTCATGAAGGCATTGATCAAGTCGCGCGCGGAACCCGGCATCTGGCTCGGTGAACTGCCGCAGCCGGAACCGGGCCCGAACGACGTCCTGATCCGCATGCGCAAGACCGCGATCTGCGGAACCGACATTCACATCTATCAGTGGGACGCCTGGGCGAGCCGCACGATTCCCGTGCCGATGCAGATCGGCCACGAGTATTGCGGGGAGATCGTCGCCATCGGCAGCGAGGTGCGCGGCCTCTCCGTGGGCGACCGGGTCTCGGGCGAGGGCCACATCACCTGCGGGCACTGCCGCAACTGCCGCGCGGGCCGGCGCCACCTGTGCCGCAACACGCAGGGGGTCGGCGTCAACCGGCCGGGTTGCTTTGCCGAGTACATGGCGCTTCCGGCAGCCAACGTCTTCCGCCTGCCGGCCGGGATCCCGCGACGAAATCGCCTCGATCCTCGATCCGCTCGGCAATGCGACCCACGCGGCGCTTTCGTTCAACATGGTGGGCGAAGACGTCCTGATCACGGGCGCGGGCCCGATCGGCATCATGGCCGTCGCCATCGCGCGTTTCATCGGCGCGCGCCACGTCGTCATCACCGACGTCAACGACTACCGGCTCGACCTCGCCCGCCGCATGGGCGCGACCCGCGCGTTGAATGTCGGCGAACAGGGCATCGACGACGTGATGAAGGAACTCGGCATGGAGGAAGGATTCGATGTCGGGCTCGAGATGTCGGGCAATGCCTCGGCATTCCGCGACATGCTGCGCGTGATGCATCACGGCGGCAGCGTCGCGATGCTCGGCATCCCGCCGGCGGAAGTCGCGATCGACTGGAACCAGGTGATTTTCAAGGGCCTCGTGATCAAGGGCATCTACGGCCGCGAGATGTTCGAGACCTGGTACAAGATGGCGGCCATGCTGCAGAGCGGGCTCGACGTGAGCGCCGTGATCACGCACCGCTACGGCGCGGCCGATTACCGGCAGGCATTCGACACGATGGGCGGCGGTCAGTCGGGCAAGGTGATCCTCGACTGGGCCGCCTAGGAAATCCCGCCTACTCCACCCGGCAGTTGCAGAGGTAGACCGGCCTGCCCTCGGCCGCGAGGGCGAGCAGCGCGCGGGCGCGCGCGAGCGCCGCCCCGAACTGCCGGCAATTGCGCCCGGTGCGGGGCGATGGCATCGACGACCCAGGCGGCTGCCCGGCGCAATTGCAGCACGAGCGCATCGCGCCACGACAAGCTCCTGCTCGATCCACTCGACGTCGTAGTCGTCCTCGAGACCGGCGAGCTTGCGGCCTCGGCAATCGCCTCGTCCACGCCGCCGAGTTCGTCCACGATGCCCGCGGCGCGCGCGTCAGCCCCCGTCCACACGCTGCCCTGGGCAAGGCTTTCGATTTCCTCGGGGCGGCGGTTGCGCGAGTCGGCGACGTTCGCGACGAAGTCCGGTAGGCGTGCTCGACCGTGGCCTGGAGGATCTGCTTCGATTCGGGCCCGAGTTCGCGGTCGAGGTCGGTCTGGCCCGCAGAGCCGCGTCGTGCCGAAACCGTCGTTCGTCACGCCGATCTTGCCGAGCGTGCGCTGGAAAGTCGGGATCACGGCGAACACGCCGATCGAACCCGTGATCGTCGTCGGCGCGGCGATGATGCGGTCGGCGTCCATGGCGATGTAGTAGCCGCCGGAGGCCGCGACCGTTCCCATCGAGGCGACGACCGGCTTGCCGGAGTCCCGCAAGGCCGCGACTTCGCGGCGGATGACCTCGGACGCCATGATGCTGCCGCCCGGGCTGTCGATGCGAAGCACCACCGCCGCGAAATCCTCGTCCTTGCCTCGCGTCGCGCAGGAGCTGCGACAGGGAATCGCCGCCGACGATGCCCGGCGAGTGCTCGCCGTCCAGGATCTCGCCCGAAGCGACGATGACGCCGACCTTTTCGCCGCCATGCCGGCCGAGCGCCTGTTCGGAGCGCACGTACGGCAGGTAGCCCTGCCAGTCGACCGCGGCGAAACCGGTGTCCTCGTCCTCACCCGCGACCTTGGCGACGATCTCCTCGAATTCCTGGCGGGTCTTCAGGCCGTCGACCAGCCCGCGCGCCAGCGCGTACTGGGCGAGGTCGCCGCCGGTCGCGCGCACGCCGTCCGCGGCTTCGTCCGCGTAGGCCTGGATCAGCGCGGGATCGAGGTCGCGCGCCGCGCCGACGTCCGCCTTGTACGTGTCCCAGAGCGCGCCGACCCAGACGCGCGCGTCTTCGCGATCCTCGGCCGACATGTCGGTGCGCGTCCATTCCTCGGGCGCCGACTTGTGGCTGCCGGACCTTGAACACGTTGATGTCGACCGCGAGCTTGTCGAGCGTGCCGCGGAAATAGGTGCGGAAATAGCCATAGCCCTCGATCAGCACGTAGCCCATCGGGTCGAGGTAGACCTCGTCGGCCTGGGCGGCGAGGAAATACTGGCGCTGCGTGAACGACTCGCCATAGGCATAGACCTTCTTGCCGCTCTCGCGGAACCAGCGAATCGACTGCGCGAGATCCTGGAGCAGCGGCAGGCCCGCGCCCTCGAGGCCTTCGAGGTCGAGCACGAGCGCCTGGATGCGGTCGTCGTCCCGCGCCTCGTCGACGACGTCGACGAGATCGCGGCTACGCGTCTCCGCGCGGTCACCGCCCGTGGCGCGCGAAAGCGCGCGTTCGAGCGGATCGCCCGAAAGCTCCTCGACCAGGTAGCCCTGCGGGCGAAAGGACGAGCGCCGCGCTGTCGGGCACGTACGGCAGTTCGGTCTGGCCCGCCGCGAGAAGCACGCCGAAAAGCACGAGCAGCAGGACGAGATGCAGGACCTTGCGCAGGCCGTCGAGGGCGAACCAGACGCCCTTGAGGACGGACCAGAGCGCGCGCAGCACGGGCATCGTCGTCCTCAGCCTCCGAGCTTTTCCTCGATGCGCGCCGACTTGCCGGAACGGTCGCGGAGGTAGTAGAGCTTCGCGCGGCGCACCTTGCCGCGGCGCTTCACCTCGATGTCGGCGATCGCCGGGCTGTGCGTCTGGAAGACGCGCTCGACGCCCTCGCCATGGGAAACCTTGCGCACCGTGAACGAGCTGTTGAGGCCGCGGTTCCGGCAGGCGATGACGACGCCCTCGTAAGCCTGGACGCGCTCGCGGTCGCCTTCGCGCACCTTGACCTGCACGACGACCGTGTCGCCCGGCCCGAATTCCGGCAGCTTGCGCTTCATCGAGCGCGATTCGAGTTCCTGCATGATCTTGTTCATCTCTGTCCCCAGATTTCCGCTTGATCCAACCCCGGTACTCACCGCGGCGGTTCGACGCCGGCCGCGGCGCAATATTCCTCGAGCAGCGAACGCTCCTCCGGCGTCAGCCGGCGGCGCTCCAGCAAGTCCGGCCGGAGCCGCCAGGTCCGGCCGAGCGCCTGCATCAGCCGCCAGCGCCGGATCGCGGCGTGGTTCCCGCCGAGCAGCACGGCCGGCACCGGCCTGCCGTCCCAGACTTCCGGCCGCGTGTAATGCGGCCAGTCGAGCAGTCCGTCGCCGAACGAATCCTCGGCGGCCGACGCCTCGTCGCCGAGCACGCCCGGCAGGAGCCTCGCCACCGCATCGATCACGATGAGCGCCGGGAACTCGCCGCCCGACAGCACATAGTCGCCGATCGACAGCTCTTCGTCGATCAGCGTGTCCGACACGCGCTGGTCGATCCCTTCGTAGCGTCCGGCCACCAGGCCAAAGCCCGGCAACCCCGCGAGCCGCCGCGCCACGCGCCTGCGTGAACGGCCGGCCCTGCGCCGACAGCCCGATCATCGGCGCATTCGCCGGCAATCGTGCCGCCGCGGCGCGCAGGGCCCTCGCGAGCGGCTCCGCCTTGAGCACCATCCCCGGTCCGCCGCCGAACGGCCGGTCATCGACCGTGCGGTGCGGATCCTGCGCGTGGCTCCGCGGATTCTCGAGGCCCGACCTCGAGCCGGCCCGAGCTCACCGCGCGTCCCAGCACGCCGGCCGCGAGTCCCGCCTCGATCAGCGGCGGAAAGAGCGTCACGACCTCGATCCGCATCGCTCAGAACTCCGCGTCCCAGTCGACCGTGATCCTGCCGTCGCCCGCGGTCCACGCGGAGGAGCCGGTCCCGTCCCGCCGGCAGCCAGCGCTCGCGCTCGCCCGACCACGACCATGACGGCGCCTCGCCGGCATGTCGAGGAAATGATCGACGCGGCCGAGCCGCTCGCCCTGCAGGTTCACGACCTCGAACCCGATCAGGTCCGCCCGGTAGTGCTCGCCCTCCTTCAGCGCCGGCAATTCCCGGCGCTCGACCCACAGCTCCGGCTTCCCGAGCGCGAGCGCCGCATCGCGATCGTCGATGCCCTCGAGCCGCACGACCAGCCCCTTGCCGTGGCGCCGGCCCTCGGCGTGCCGCAGTTCGCGCGTGCCGCCGCCCGGCCGATCGGCGCGCCACAGCGGAAAGTCCAGGATCTGTTCGGGGGTTCGGTGAACGAGGCGACCTTGACCCAGCCGCGGACGCCGAACGGCCCCGCGATGCGGCCGAGCACGACCCGTGTCACCGGAACGCGCGAGCCGCGGCCGCCGTCAGGCCGCCGCTTGCTTCCTCGCGGCCGAGACGAGCGTGCGCACGCGATCCGACATCGTCGCACCGGTGCCGGTCCAGTAAGCGATGCGCGTCAGGTCGAGTTCGAGCTTGCGGTCCTTGCCGCGCGCGACCGGATTGAAGTAACCCACCTGCTCGAGCACCGTGCCGCCCTGGCGCTTGCGGCTGTCGGTGACGACGACGTGATAGAAGGGCGAATTCCTGCCGCCGCGGCGCGTCAGTCGGATCGTGACCATCGATTGAATCCCTCGCAGCCTGGCTGCGTCAGTTTCGCGGGGCTTACGGCCCCGTCAAAGAGCCGCGCATTCTACTCAAATCACCCGGTGAATGAAAGGCTTACGCCGGGTCGCCGCCGCCCGGCTCAGCGCGGGCCGCCGCCGCCCGGCAACTGCCCCGACAGGCCCCTCAGCATCTTCGCGAGCCCGCCGCCGCGCATCTTTTTCATGACTTTTTCCATCTGCATGAACTGCTTCAGGAGGCGGTTGACCTCCTGGACCGGCACGCCCGCGCCCGCGGCGATCCGGCGCTTGCGGGAGGCGGCGATGATCGCCGGCCGGCGCCGCTCGCCGGGCGTCATCGAGTCGATGATGCCGATCTGCCGGCGGATCGAGCCCTCGTCCACCTGGGCGAGCGCGCCCGGCGGCAGTGCCTGGGTCGGCAGCTTGCCGGCGAGCGCGGCAATGCCGCCCATGCGGTTGAACTCGGCGAGCTGCTCGCGCAGGTCCGTGAAGTCGAAACCCTTGCCCTTGGTGAGCTTGGCCGCGAGCTTCGCGGCTCTTCTCCTGGTCGGCCGTGCGCGCACCTGCTCGATCAGCGAGAGCACGTCGCCCATGCCGAGGATGCGCGCGGCGACGCGCTCCGGGTGGAAGACCTCGAGCGCGTCCGTCTTCTCGCCGACGCCGACGAACAGGATCGGCTTGCCCGTCACCTGGCGCACGGAGAGCGCGGCGCCGCCGCGCGCATCGCCGTCCGCCTTCGTCAGGATGACGCCGGTGAGGGCGAGCGCCGCATCGAAGCTCTGCGCCGCCTTGACGGCGTCCTGCCCCGCCATGCTGTCCACGACGAACAGGCGCTCGGTCGCGCCGACGGCGCGATCGATCGCCTGCACTTCGTCCATCATCGCCTCGTCCACGTGCAGGCGGCCGGCCGTGTCGACGATCACGACGTCGTGCTGGTGGCGGCGCGCATGTTCGAGCGCCGCGGTCGCGATCGCGACCGGCGCGCGCCCGCGGCCGGCGCGAAGTAGTCCGCGCCGACCTGTCCCGCGAGCCGCTCGAGCTGCGTCATCGCCGCCGGGCGATAGACGTCCGTGCTCACGAGCAGCACCTTGCGCCGGTGCTTCTCGATCAGGTGGCGCGCGAGCTTCGCGGCGGTCGTCGTCTTGCCGGCGCCCTGCAGGCCCGCGAGCAGCACGACGACCGGCGGCGTCGCGTGCAGGTTGAGGCCGCGGCCCGGCTCGCCCATGACGCGGGTCAGTTCCTCGTGAATCACGCGGATGAACGCCTGGCCCGGCGTGAGGCTGCGCATCACTTCGGTGCCGACCGCGCGCGCGCGCGCCGCGTCGGTGAACGCCTTCACGACCGCCACCGCGACGTCCGCCTCGAGCAGCGCCATGCGCACCTGGCGCAGCGTGTCGGCGATGTTCTCCTCGGTCAGGCGGCCGCGCCCGCGCAGCGAATCGACGGCCTTGCCGAGCCGGTCGGTCGAGCATGTCGAACATCGGGAGTAGCCTGGCGGCGATGCCGCAATATCGTGTCGCCGCGGATTATAAGGCGCCGCAAGCCCGCGCTCGCCGCCCCTGTACAATGATCCGGCGCGTCCCGGGAGTCGGCATTCTTTGCGCGGATTTCTCGTCATCCTGCTCTATCTGGTCGCCGCGGCCGCGGCCCTGCACGCGGCGCGGCGCGAGGCCCCGCGCGCGGCCTTCCACGAGCCCGCGCTCTATCTCGCAGCCGCAGCGCTCGTCGCGCATGCCGCCTGGCTCGCCGACACGCTCCGGCCCGTCGGCGAGTCTGTCGCTCGGGCTCGCCGACAGCGCCTCGCTGATGGGGCTCGCGATCGGCGCGGGCGGCCTGCTCGCCGTGTTCGCGCCGCGATTTCGCGCGGTCGCCGCGGTCTGCTCGGCCTCGCGGCGCTGCTCGCGGCCGGCACCGGCAGCCTGCCGCCGCCGCAGGAGATCGCGGCGCCCGGCTGGCCGCTCGCCGTGCACGTCGTGCTCGCGATGGGCTCCGCGGGCATGTTCGCGATCGCGGCGGTCTTCGTCGTGATGCTCGCGCTCCAGGATGCGGCGCTCCGCGAGCGGCCGCGCCGGCCGGCTGGCTCGCGACGCTGCCGCCGGTCGAGAGCCTCGAGCGCGCGCTGTTCTCGGTCATCGCGATCGGCATGGCGGCGCTCACGGTCGCGATCCTCGCCGGGCTCCTGTTCGTCACCGACCTGTTCGCCCAGCACCTCGTGCACAAGACGGTGCTCGCGCTCGTCGCCTGGGCGATCTTCGCCTGCCTGCTGTTCGGCCGCTGGCGCTTCGGCTGGCGCGGCCGCAAGGCGGCGCGCTACACGATCGCCGGATTCGTCGTGCTCGCCGATCGCCTATTTCGGCAGCAAGTTCGTGCTGGAGATCCTGCTCGGCCGGCACTGGGGTTGAGTCCTTGGGCGCAGTGATCGCGGCGCTCGCGCTCATCGTGCTCGCCGGCCTCATCGAGGCGGCGATGCCGGCCCTGCGCATCGCGCCGCGCCGCGCCGGCCTCGCTGCAGGAACCGTGGATCCTGCGGCTCCGCCGCCGCATGGCCGACGAGCCGCGACGCACGCGCCTCGCGACCGGCCTGCCTGCGCGCGCTCGTGCTCGCCGCCCTCGTCGCCTGCATCGCGCTCGCGCCGCGCCGCGATCGCCTTGCTCGTCGCGCTCGTCGTCGCCGCGGGCCTCGCGCTCCTCGCTCCTGCTCGCGAGCTCGGGCTGGCTGCGCCGCGACGGCGTGCTCCGCGAGCAGGCCGCGCACGTCGTCGTCTGGCTGGTGGCTCCCGTTCTTCCTCCTGCTGCCGCGGCCGGGACCGACGCGCGAGCCTGGCGCGCCGATCCGGCGGAGTCCATCGCCGACATCGCGGACGCGCTCGTCGCGCTGCCCGACCGAGACGGCAGGGCATGGTCGAGTCCCTGCTCGCGCTCGAGCGCCGCCGGGTCGAGGACGTGATGGTGCCGCGGAGCGAAATCGACGGCATCGACATCGGCGCGGACTGGGACGAGATCAGCGGGCGGCTGCGCGACACCTCGCACACGCGCATGCCGCTCTTCGACGGCGACCTCGACCGCGTGCACGGGATCGTCCACATGCGCCTCGTCGCGAACGAGCTCGCCGCCGGCCGCCTGACGCGCGAGCGGCTGCGCGAGATCGCGACGCGGCGCGAGGCGCTGTTCACGCCCGAAGGCACGACGCTCTACGACCAGCTGCTGCGCTTCCGCCGCCTGCGCCGGCGCATCGCCTTCGTCGTCGACGAATACGGCGACCTCCAGGGGCTCGTGACGCTCGAGGACATCCTCGAGGAGGTCGTCGGCGAGTTCACGACCCAGGCCGAACCGCCGCTCGGGCGCATCGACGCGCGCGCGGACGGCAGCCACGTCGTTGCCGGGCGCCTGAGCCTGCGCGAGATCAACCGGCGGCTCGGCTGGGCGCTGCCGCATCGACGGGCCGCGCACGCTCTCGGGCCTCATCGTCGAGCGGCTGGAATCGATTCCGGAGCCGGGCGCCGTGCTCCGGATCGGCGATCTCGTCGATCGAGGTGCTGCAGGTCGCCGGCAACGCGGTGCGCACGGCGCGCCTCTGGCGGGTCGCCGGCAGAGGACTGACCTCAGCCGAGGGCGGCGATCGCTTCGGAGATCTTTGCGCAGCCGGCGACGATCTCGAGCCCTCCGGCGCCTGCCGCGGCAGCATTCGCCTGCGGCACGATGGCGCGCCGGAAGCCGTGCTTGGCGGCCTCGCGCAGGCGTTCCTCGCCGTAGGGCACCGGCCGGATCTCGCCGGTCAGGCCGATTTCCCCGAACACGACGAGGTCCTGCGGCAGCGGCCTGCCGTTCAGGCTCGACAGAGCGCGGCGATCGACCGCGAGGTCGGCCGCCGTCTCGGCGAGCCGGACGCCGCCGACGACGTTCACGAACACGTCGTGCGCGTGCGAGCGCGACGCCCGCGTGGCGGTGCAGCACGGCGAGCAGCAGCGCGACCCGGTTCGCCTCGAAGCCGACGGCGACGCGGCGCGGATTCGCGAGCTGGCTCGCATCGACGAGCGCCTGCACCTCGATCAGCATCTGCCGCGTGCCCTCGCGCGCGACCGTCACGACCGAGCCGGGCACGGGATCGCTGCCGCGGGACAGGAAGATCGCGGATGGATTGCGGACCTCCCGCAGGCCGCGCTCCTCCATCGCGAACACGCCGATCTCGTTGACCGCGCCGAAGCGGTTCTTGACCGCGCGGATCACGCGGAAGCGGCTGCCCGAATCGCTCTCGAAGTAGAGCACCGTGTCGACCATGTGCTCGAGCACGCGCGGGCCCGCGATCACGCCCTCGCGCGTCACGTGCCCGATCAGGAGCACGGAAGTGCCCGTGCTCTTGGCATGGCGGACGAGGCTCGCCGTGGATTCGCGCAGCTGCGTCACGGCGCCGGGCGCCGCGTCGAGGCCCGCGACCGACATGGTCTGGATCGAATCGATGACGATGACCGCGCGCGCCCGCCTCGGTGCCGAATTCGAGGATCCGCTCGACCGCGGTCTCGGCGACGAGCGCGAGCGCTGCCGGCATCGACCGCGAGCCGGCGCGCGCGCTCGGCGACCTGGCGCACGGATTCCTCGCCGGTCGCGTACAGCACGCCGTTTTCGCGGGCGAGCGCCGCCGCGCATTGCAGGAGCAGCGTCGACTTGCCGATGCCCGGCTCGCCGCCGATCAGGGTCACCGAACCCGGCACCAGGCCGCCGCCCAGCACGCGGTCGAATTCGGCGAATCCGGTCGGCAGGCGAATCTCCGTCTCGGTCACGAGTCGCGCGATCGGCTCGGGCCGCTCCGTGCGGCCGCGTGTCGTTTCGTCGCTACACCGCGCGCGCGCGCTTCCGCGAACGGCGCGAGCGTGTTCCATTCGCCGCAGGCCGCGCACTGCCCGCTCCAGCGGGGCGCATCGGCGCCGCAGGACGAGCAGACGAATACCGTGCGGGGCTTGGCCATCGACGAACCTGGGACCGGGAATCGGGAACGCGGCGATGCTAGCACGCGACTTGCCGCCGAAAATCGGCGCGAGCGGACTGCGGCCCAGGTCGCGGTTTCACCCATAAGCTTTTGAAAATCCGGCCCGTGCCTGTATCGGCGGGAGCGATGCCCGTTTATGATCCGGGGATCAGGGTGGTAACGGATCGGACCGCGCATGCCTGACGATTCCAGTCGCGGCGGATGGCTGCGAGGCTTGTCCGGCGGGTCAAGCAAGAAAGCGGGCGATACGAGCCCCCGGTTCGGCAAGCCGCTCGAGGTCGCGGTGGCGGAAAAGCCGTGGCCGCGGGCCAGCAGCCGCCGCCCAACCGCGCGCGCGGACTGGCGTTCCGTCCGGGCCAGCTGTTTCATCATTTTCGCCTGCAGCAGCAGCTCGGCCGCGGCGCGACCGCGACCGTCTACCGCGCGGTCGACGAGCGAAACGGCAACATCGTCGCGCTCAAGCTCCTGTCCCTCGCCGACGACTGGCCGGACGACCTGCTGGACGAGGCCAAGCTGCGGCTGCTGCGCGAGGCCGACGCCGCGGGCTCGCTCGCGCATCCGGACATCGTCGAGATCCGCGAAGCCGGCGAGCACGAGGGCCAGGTCTACCTCGCGATGGAGTACGTCGAGGGCGTCAACCTCGCGCATGCACGCGACCGAAGGACGCATGCTGCCGCCGCGCCTGGTCTGCGAGATGTGCGCGCGTGTCGCCGACGCGCTCTACTTCGCGCACCAGCGCGGCGTCATCCACCGCGACATCAAGCCCGCGAACATCGTCTTCGACCAGAAGAACCGCCGCGTGCGGGTCATGGACTTCGGCGTGGCGAGGCTCGAGAACAGCCGCGCGACGCGCACGGGCGTGATCCTCGGGTCGCCGTCCTACATGGCGCCCGAGCAGCTCGATGCCCGGCCGGTCACGGCGCAGTCGGACCTGTTTTCGCTCGGCGTCTCGCTGTTCCAGCTGCTGACCGGCATGCTGCCGTTCCGCTCCGACTCGATTCCGGGACTGATGCAGAAGATTTCCGGGGAACCGCACCCGCCGCTGCGCGTCGTGCGGCCCGACCTGCCGGCGGCGCTCGGCGCCATCATCGATCGCGCGCTCGAGAAGGATCCGGAGCTGCGCTACCGGAGCGGCGCCGAAATGGCGCAGGCGCTGCGCGACTGCGCGCGCGACATCGACCCGGCGCTGCGCTGATGGGCCGCTACGTCTCCCTCCGCAATCGCGTGCAGGCCGTCGGTCTGACCGACACCGGCAAGGTGCGCGAGCACAACGAGGACTCGATCGCGCTCGACGGCGACATCGGGCTCTACGTGCTCGCCGACGGCATGGGCGGCTACAACGCCGGCGAAGTCGCGAGCGGCATCGCGGTCAAGACGATCACGAACCTGGTGCGCGAGGCCTTCCTGGCGCAGGAACTCGACGGCAACGACAAGTCGACCGGCCTGCACCGCCCGAGCATCATCCTGCGGGACGCCATCGCGCGCGCCAACAAGATCATCCACCAGACTTCGAAGTCGCAGACCCAGTGCGAGGGCATGGGCACGACGGTCGTGGCGGCCCTGCTGCACGACAACCGGATCACGGTCGCCCATGTCGGCGATTCGCGGATGTATCGCCTGCGCAAGGACAGTTTCGAGCAGCTGACCATGGATCATTCGCTGCTCCAGGAGCTGGTCGACCGCGGCTTCTACTCGGCCGAAGAGGCGCAGCGCGCGACCAACAAGAACTACGTGACGCGGGCGCTCGGCGTCGAGGCGACGGTCGATGTCGAGGTGCACGAGCTGCCGGTCGAGCCCGGCGACTGGCTGGTCCTCTGCTCCGACGGCCTGACCGACATGGTCGAGGACGAGGATATTCACTTAACAATCAGTACTTTCGGCGGTAATCTTGATACAGTCGCAAGACAATTGGTCCAGTTGGCCAATGATAGCGGCGGCCGGGACAACATCTCGGTCGTGCTGGCGCAGGTGGTCGAACTTTTCCCCGCGCGGCGCGGCATACTTGACAGAATATTGGCCTGGTTCGGATAACTGAGTGCGAGGGAGACGATGGCGCGCCTTATCTTGAGTCTGGACGGTCAGGTCATGGCCGAATACAACATGACCAAAGAACGCTATACGGTCGGTCGCCTGCCGGACAACGACGTCCGCATCGACAATGCGGCCGTCAGCGGTCACCACGGCCTGATCATCAACATCCTCAACGACTCCTTCCTCGAGGACCTCAACAGCACGAACGGAACCTACGTCAACGGCAAGCTCATCAAGAAGCATGCCCTGACGCACGGCGACGTGATCACGATCGGCCATCATCACCTGCGCTTCGTCGACAGCCAGGTCGAGAGTTCCGAACAGGACGAATTCGAGCGCACGCTCGTGATCCAGCCGGGCCAGGTCAACGAGGCACGGCTCAAGGCGGCCGCCGATTCGATTGCGCCGGCCCGCGCAGCGCCGGCACGCGGCAGCGCGCGGCTGCCGCAGCCGTCCGAGAAGGGCGCGCCCTCGCGGCCCGCCAAGCTTCAGGTGCTGTCCGGCCAGTTCGCCGGCCGCGAACTGGAGCTCGCGAAGACCCTGACGACGCTCGGCCGGCCGGGCGTGCAGGTGGCGGCCATCAGCCGCCGCGCCGACGGCTACTACGTCGTCCATGTCGAGAGCA
The DNA here is from genome assembly GCA_963775415.1 of uncultured Gammaproteobacteria bacterium. Lineage (GTDB taxonomy): Bacteria > Pseudomonadota > Gammaproteobacteria > Steroidobacterales > Steroidobacteraceae > SCUD01. Next base: position 58,148 of record CAVZIO010000001.1, on the reverse strand, counting down.
GCAAGCCGGGCGATTTCCCGCTGGTGAATGGCCAGCCGATCGGGCCCGCAGGCGCGCCGGCTCCACGACAACGACGTCGTGACGCTCGCCGGCGTCAAGATGGGCTTCTTCGAAGCCTAGAAGCGCCGCGACGAGCCCGTAGATCCCGAACGCCAGGATGCCCGTGGCGGCGGCGACGTCGATCGCGCGCCGCCAGCCTTTGCCGGGCAGCGCCGGCACCGAACGCCGCACCCGCAGCCGCCACCGCGAGCGCAACTTGACCACGACTGCCGGCACCGAGCGCGATGGCGAGCCACGCCGCGGCCGCGAGTGACCCTGCGAGCGGAAGCTGCGGCACGATGCCGGCGAACACGACGAGCGTCATCGGATTGACGATCGTCAGCAGGAAGACCGGCAGCAGCAGGTTCGCGGACCGTTCACAGGCGCCGCGGCTGCACTCGACGGCTGCAGCCGCGACGGCGGCACGAGCATCGCCAGACCGAGCCCGACCAGCAGCAATGCGGCAGCCGATGCGCATCGCCGTCTCGTGCGCGGCGAGGAGCGGCAGGAGCAGCGCCCCGGCCGAAAACGCCGTGAGCGCGTAGACCAGATCGGCGAGCGCCGCGCCGAGGCCGCGAAACCGCCCGCCGCGAAGCCCGCGGCGAGCCGCCGCATCGAAGATCAGCAGCGCGATCGGCCCGATGGAGCCGGCGACGACCGCGCCGAACAGCGAACGCTTTCCAGTAGGCGCCGCCCACGGCCGGTGCTGCGGGCCGTGTCAGCCGGCTGCAGCTCGGACGAGCCGCTGATTCGCAAGCCGATGCCAAGCACGACCCAGTACGCGATCAGCACGAGCCAGCTCGCGGCGAAGGCGCGAAACCGCCAGAGCACTCTGTTCGTGCTCAGGTGGATTGCGCTGTGCAGGACGCGCAGTGCCACGTAAGCCCAGCCGAGCGACACCAGGAGCGCGCCCGCCTCGCCCGCCGCGAACGCAATGGCTGTCCCCGCATAGAAAACGGTCGGCATCTCGAAAAGGTTGTTCAGGTTCCGCGCGACGGCTGCGACGTCCTCGGGCTCGCCGTCGCCCTGAATACCTTGTAATAGCGGGGGTCGACACGGCCGCCCGCGACGGCGGCGAAGCGCAGCCGCGCCAGGCGCAGCATCACCAATGCGGTCAGCGCAACGAGCGCGAATGCGGGCCAGAGCGATCGCCATCGGCTGAATCCTCGCGGTGCTGCGTCAGCCGTGCGCGATCGGCTTGTCGCTGAAGAGGTATTCCTTGAGTTCCTTCGACAGCACTGGATCGTGGCGCCGGATCCATTCGAGCACCATCGCCGCGTGCTCCTTCTCCTCGTCGCGGTTGTGCGCGAGGATCGCGCGCAGCTCCGGGTCCTTGCAGGCGTCGGCGCGCTGGTTGTACCAGTCGATGGCCTCCAGCTCCTCCATCAGCGACACGATGGCGCGATGCATGTCGCGCGTCTCGTCCGACAGTTCCTCGATGGGCTCGTGATAACCGACGCTCGACATCGTGATCTCCTCCGCGGCGCGGCCGGTCAGGCGGCCTGCCGCCGAAACAGCGAGGCAAAATCGTGCTCCGGCCTGTAGCCGAGCCCCGCAATCGCCTTGTCCACAACATAAACGCGGTCGATGGACCGTGGCAACAGCCAGGCCGCGCCGCGCGAACTCGGCTGCCGCCCAGGGATACCGCTCCAGCAACACCGATGCCGCGTCCGCGAGCAGCCGCGGACAGTCGTCGTCGCCGAACGGCGACGGCGCCGAAACGTTGTAGATTTCGTGGCCCGGCCGCGCGGCCTCGAGCGCGAGCTCGTGCGCCTGGGCGACGTCCTGGGCATCGACGCCCCGGTACAGGCGATAGATCGCGACCAGCCGCGGCTCTTCCTCGAAGCAGCGCGACATGCGGAGGCTGGTGCAGGCCATTCCGCTGCGTGCCCGCATCGGCGCAGGCCGCCTCGGCGGCGAGCTTGGTCTCGTCATAGATGTCCCGCGGCCGCGGCGCCAGCGTCTCCGTCACCCAGACGGCGGCGCCCGCTTCGGGCAGCAGCGCATTCCCGTAGAGCGAGGTCGTGCTGGTGTAGACGAATCGCCGGACGCCCGCGTCGCCGCAGGCCTGCAGCAGGCGGCGCGTGGCGTCTACGTTGACTTCACGGAACTCCTGCGCGGTCCGCGCCGCGAGGTCGGGCACGTGCAGCGATGCCGTGTGGACCACGGCATCGATGCCGGCGCAAAGCGCCGCCATGCGATCGCGTGTCGCAAAGGTCGGCGATCGCCGTCGTGAGCGCGCCGGGACGCAGGTCAACGCCGGTCACCTGGTGGCGGAGCATGAGCCGGGCGGCGATCGGCGCCGCCGATCCGTCCGGACGAACCGGTGACCAGGACCTTCACGGGCGACGTTCGAATCGCACGCGCCGGCTGACGCGGCAGGTCAGTTCGTAGCCGATCGTTCCGGCGCTGGCCGCCACGCGCTCGACCGGAACGGCGGGCCCCCAGAGCTGGACCGGGTCGCCGACCGAAACCTGCAAGCACGTCGCTCACGTCGATCGCGAGCATGTCCATCGAAACGCGGCCGGCGATTTCGGCCGGCATGCCATTGACCTGCACCGGCGTGCCGTTCGCGGCGCTTCGCGGATAGCCGTCGCCATAGCCGGCGGCGGCAATCGCGATGCGCGCGCCGGCGCTTGGCCGCCCAGGTGCCGCCGTAGCCGACGCGATCGCCGGCGGCGAGATCCTTGATCGCGAGGACCCGGGTCTCGAACGTCATGACGGGCTTGAGGCCGAGATCGGCGCCGGTCGCATCCGCAAACGGCGAGATGCCGTAGAGCATGATGCCGGGCCGCACCCAGTCGCGCCTGCGCATCCGGCCAGGCGATCAGGCCGGCGGAATTGGCGATGCTGCGCTCGCCGGGCATGCCGCGCGTCACCTCGTTGAAGCCGTCGATCTGGGCGCGTGTCGCCGCATTGCCGCGCTGTTCGGCCTCCGCCAGGTGCGTCACGAGATTCGCAGGCCCGGCGACCCTGGCGCAGGCGGCAAGCCTCGCCGCCGCGGCGGGCGCTTCCGCCGGCCGGAACCCGAGGCGGCCCATGCCGCTGTCGACCTTGAGCCAGACGCCGGAACGCATGGGCGCCGCGCCAGGCCTCGAGCAACGCGATCTGCGCGGCCTGGTGCACGAACGGTCTCGAGGCCGAGCTGTGCCGCCGTCGCGAGCTCGCGCGCATCGGCGACGCCCTCGAGCAGCACGATGCGCGCGCGGCAGCCCGCCGCGCGGAGCATGACCGCCTCCTCGAGGCGCGCGACCGCGAATGCGTCGGCGCGGCCAAGCGCCTCGGCCACGGTCACGAGGCCATGGCCATAGGCGTTCGCCTTGATGACCGCGAGCACGCGGCGGCCGGGCGCGAGTTCGCGGACCCGGGAAAGATTGTGCCGGAGCGCCGCCGTGTCGATGACGGCGCGCAGGCGCCGCGCTCAGAACGCGCCCTCGCCGTAGGACTCGGCCACCAGGTTCTCGAAGCGCGTGTATTCGCCGAGGAAAGTCAGCTGCACTTCGCCGATGGGCCCGTTCCTCTGCTTCGCGATGATGATGTCCGCGACGCCGCGGCGCGTCGTGTTCGGGTCGTAGACCTCCTCGCGGTAGATCAGGAGGATCAGGTCGCTGTCCTGCTCGATGGCGCCCGATTCGCGCAGGTCCGACATCACCGGCTTCTTGTCGGTGCGCTGCTCGACCGCGCGATTGAGCTGCGAGAGCGCGACCACCGGCACCTGCAGCTCCTTCGCGAGCGCTTTCAGGCTGCGCGAGATCTCCGAGATCTCGGTCGCGCGGTTCTCCTTCGTGCCGCTCACCTGCATGAGCTGCAGGTAGTCCACGACGATCAGGCCGAGCCCGTGCTCGCGCTTCAGCCGGCGCGCGCGGGCGCGCACCTCGGTCGGCGTCAGAGCCGGCGACTCGTCGACGTAGAGCGGCGCGCCCGAGAGCTGCGCCATCGCGCCCTGGATGCGCGACCAGTCTTCCTCCGAGAAATTCCCGGTTCGCAGGTGGGTCTGGTTCACGCGGCCGAGCGACGAGATGAGGCGGAGCGTCAGCTGCTCGGCCGACATTTCCATCGAGAAGATCGCCGAAGGCACGCCCTTCTGCGATCGCGGCGTACTCCGCGATGTTGACCGCGAGCGTCGTCTTGCCCATCGACGGCCGGCCGGCGATCACGATCAGGTCGCCCGGCTGGAAGCCCGTCGTCTTGCGGTCGAGCTGCGTGAATCCGCTCGGGACGCCGCGGATCTCGCCCGGCGTCTGGTGCAGCATGTCGAGCCGGTCGATCGTCTGCGGCAGGACGTCCTTGATCGCGACGAATCCGGATCTTGCCGCGGCTGCCGCGCTCGGCGATCTCGAACACGCGCCGCTCCGCCTCGTCGACGAGTTCGGTGGCCGAGCGGCCGCGGCTGTCGGTCGCGGCTGCCGCGATCTCGCCGCCCGCGGCGACGAGCTGCCGCAGGATCGACCGCTCGCGGATGATCTCGGCGTAGGCGCGGACATTGGCCGCGGAAGGCGTGTCGCGGGCGATCGTGCCGAGATAGGCGAGCCCGCCGATCTCGTCGAGCCGGCCCTTGCGCTCGAGGTTCTCGGAGACCGTGACCGCGTCGCAGGAACCGCGGATCTCGGCGACCTCGGCGATCGCCTCGAAGATCAGCCGGTGATCGCGGCGGTAGAAGTCCGTCGCGAGGACGATGTCGGCGACCGCATCCCAGGCATTCGAATCGAGCATCAGGCCGCCGAGCACGGCCTGTTCCGCCTCCACCGAGTGTGGCGGCATGCGGACCTCGTCCTGGCGGATCATCGCGACCATCAGCCGGGAGCTTACTCCTCCGCGACCACCGTCAACGGCACCTGGACGTCGATGTCGCTGTGCAGGTGCAGCGTGATGACGTGCTCCCCGACCATGCGGATCGGCCCGCCCGGCAGCCGGACCTCCGCGCGCTCGATCGGCTGGCCGGCCTTGAGGCAGGCCTCGGCGATGTCGGTCGTGCTGATCGAGCCGAACAGCTTGCCTTCGCTGCCGGCCTTGGCGGCGATGCTGAGCGTGAATCCCTCGAGCGCTGCGGCACGCTTGCGCGCCGAATCCAGTTCCGTCGCGGCCTTGGCCTCGAGTTCCGCGCGCCGGCTCTCGAACCGGGCGATGTTCTCCGCCGTCGCGAGCGTCGCCTTGCCGCCGGGCAGCAGGAAGTTCCGGCCGTAGCCCGGCTTGACCTTCACGCGGTCGCCGATGTCGCCGAGATTCGCGATCTTCTGCAACAGGATGACTTCCATCGACTTACACTCCTTGACGCGGCGCAAAGCGCTCGCGAAAGCGGACCCAGGTATCCGCGAATCCGATGCCCACCAGGGCCATCGGCACCAATATCACCGCCACGTAGGCCAGGACGACCGGCAGGACGCCGATGACCTGGAGTTCGCGCAGGCCGTGCACGACCGCGAGCGCCTGCACCAGGAAGGCGGCCGCGAGAACGAACAGCACGTCGTCCGCCACCTGCCAGCCGTGCCCGAGCAGGCGGTGCGAGACCAGGCTGGCTGCAAACGTGGCGACCAGCGTCCAGGCAATGAAGCGCCCGAGCTTGAGGCCCCGGAACTCGCGGCCGAAGAGGCCGGGCTCGCGCAGGCGGCGCGAAGTCCCCACAATCCGGCGCATTGCGCCAGAAATGCGTGCAGGAGCACCATCCAGCCGAGCGTCGCCCAGGCGACGCGCGCGGTCGCCGCGCCGATCTCCGCTGGCGAACGTTCGATGCCGAACTCGGACAGGGTCTCGGCCGTCCGGCGCAGCATCGGCTCGAGTTCCGCGATGACGGGCATCAGGACGCCTTCGGGATCGCCGAGCAGGCCGTGGATCGCCGATCACGAGCAGGCAGGCGGCGACGGTCAGCGCCTGGAACACGAACGCCGAGGCTGCGCGTCGCGAGGAGCGCGTACGCCGCGGCGACGGAAGGCAGCAAGGCGACGGTCGCGATGGCGATCGCAGGCCCGGCGCCGAAGAGCGGCGCGAAAGCCCAGACGAGCACGATCGCCGCACCCGCCGTGGCCGCAAGCGCGGGCGCGCGCCCACTCGCGAGCAGGGCGAGCACGATGACGCCGGCCGGCAGCCAGGCCGCCATCGGCAGCGCCACCAGCGCGATCAGCGAAGCCAGCCCGGCCGCCAGGAAGGCCCGGACCGGATTCGCCGTCATCCAGTTCAAGAACGCGTTCATCGGATCGCATTCAGCCGCGGGCTCGCGCCCCGGGCCTCAGTGCTGATCGGTGTACGGCAGCAGCGCGAGGTACCGCGCCCGCTTGATCGCGACCGCGAGCTGGCGCTGATAGAACGAACGCGTGCCGGTGATGCGGCTCGGAACGATCTTGCCGGTTTCGGTGATGTAGGCCTTGAGCGTCGCCAGGTCCTTGTAGTCGATCTGGTCCGTGTCCTCGGCCGTGAACTTGCAGTATTTCTTGCGCCTGAAAAAACGTGACATCGTGGTCTCCCCGCTCAGTCCATGCCCATGGAGTCGCCCATCGAATCGCGGTCACGATCGCGATCACGATCACGATCACGCTGCGCTCTTCCGGTTCCTTCGCCATCGGCGAGGGATCGGTGACCGCGCGCTCCATCTTGACGACCAGGTGACGCAGCACCGCGTCGCTGAAACGGAATGCGCCGGTCAGCTCCTCGAGGGCCTTCCCGCTGCACTCGACGTTCATCAGGACGTAGTGCGCCTTGTGCATCTTGGCGATGGGAAACGCGAGCTGGCGCCGGCCCCAGTCTTCGAGACGGTGCACGGCGCCGCCGTCCGCGGCGATGAGGCCGCGATACCGCTCGATCATGGCGGGAACCTGCTCGCTCTGGTCCGGATGAACCAGAAACACGATTTCGTAATGCCGCATCTTGTACTCCTTGTGGTCTTGGCCTCCCGCGGACGCGATTGCGGTGAGGCAAGGAGAAATGCCCCGGAGGTCCGGAGCGAGGGCCGCGTAAGTTACCGGACTGGCTCGGTTTCCGCAACCTTGGCGCGCCGTTGCCGGAGCGCCTCGTAAAGCACGATGCCGGCCGCCACCGAGACGTTGAGGCTCGAGACCGCGCCCTGCATCGGCAGGCGCAGGCTGAAGTCGCAGCATTCACGGGTCAGGCGCCGCAGCCCCCTGCCCTCCGACCCCATCACGACGGCGAGCGGCCCGGCAAGGTCGGCCTGGAACAGCTCCTTTTCCCCGTCTCCGGCCGTGCCGGCGATCCACAGGCCCGCCTCCTTCATGTCGCGGAGCGACCGCGCCAGGTTGGTCACCTGCGCGAAGGGGACGGTCTCGGCGGCGCCGGCCGCGACCTTGCGCACCACGGGCGTCAGGCCAGCCGCGCGGTCCCGCGGCGCGACGACCGCGGTCGCTCCCGCAGCGTCCGCGGTGCGAAGGCAGGCGCCCAGGTTGTGCGGATCCGAAACGCCGTCGAGGACGAGCACCAGCGCCGGGCCCGGCGCCGCCGTCAGCAGGTCGAGCAGCGTGTTCTCGTCGAGCGGCACGCTCGGCCGCACCTCGGCGACGACGCCCTGGTGCGCCGCGCCGCCGGTTTCCTGCTCGAGCGACTCCGCCGTGGCGCCGCTCGTCTTGACGCCCTGTCGAAGCCGCGAACTCGCGCAGCTCGCGGACGCGCGGCATCGTCGCGGGCGGCCGCGATCGAAAGGCGCGTCACGTCCTGTGGCCGACGCTTGAGCACGGCCAGCACGGCATGCAGGCCGTAGACGATCGACCCGCTCACTTGTGCCGCGCCGGGGCCTTGGCGACGCGGCGGCGCGGGTGAAAATGCGTGCCGGTCTTCGCCACGTGCTCGAAATCGATCTTGCGTTCCGCGGAATCCACTCGAACCAGCCGCACGCGCATCTCGTCGCCGATCGAGAATCGCAGCTTCGTCCTCTCGCCGACCAGCGTCCGGTCGCGCTCGTGGAAATGGAAATAGTCGCCCGGCAGCGCGGTGACGTGCACCAGCCCGTCGATCTGCATCTGCTTCAGCTGGACGAACACGCCGAACTCGGCGACGCCGGTCGCCACCGCGTCGAACTCCTCGCCGACGCGCGGACGCATGTACTCGCACTTGAGCCAGGCGACGACCGAGCGGGCCGCCTCGTCGGCGCGCCGCTCGCGCAGCGAGCACTCCTGGCCGAGCGTCTCCATCTCGCGCGGCGAATGCGTGAAGGACTCCGCGCTTCCACCCGCGAGCGCGTGGCGGATGCCGCGATGCACGAGCAGGTCCGGGTAGCGGCGTATCGGCGACGTGAAGTGCGCGTACTCCGCGAGCGCGAGGCCGAAATGGCCGATGTTCATCGGCTGGTACAGCGCCTGAGGCAGCGAGCGGATGATCGCATTCTCGAGCACGCCGGCATCGGGCCGGCCCGAGATGCCGGCGAGCGCCTTCTGCAGGCGGGCGGGTGTCAGGTCGCCGCCGATCTCGAGATGCACGCCGCGCATGGAGAGAAAGCGCTTCAACTCCTCGATCCGTTCCTCGTCCGGCTTGCCGTGGATCCGGAAGAGCGCCGGCATGCGCCGCTTCTTCAGGAATCCCGCGGCCTCGACATTCGCCGCGATCATGCATTCCTCGATCACCCGGTGGGCGTCGTTCCGCGGATACTCGCGGATGTCGGTGACCTTGCCCGCGGCGTCGACGAGCACCTTGACTTCAGGCGCCTCGAAATCGAGCGCGCCGCGCTTCTCGCGCTGCTTTCGAAGCGCCCGATAAACCTGGTGCAGGCAGTCGAGCGCAGGCGCAAGGCTCCCGAGTTCAGCGCGCGCGGCCGTGTCGCCGCGATCCAAGGAAGGCCGCCACGCGCGTGTAGGTGAGGCGGGCGGCCGATCGCATCACGGCGGAATAGAAACGGCTCCGCGACACGACCCCCGTGCGCGCGACCTGCATGTCGCAGACCATGCACAGGCGATCCACTTCCGGCATCAGCGAGCAGAGGTGGTTCGACAGCTCCTCCGGCAGCATCGGCAGCACGCGGTTCGGAAAGTAGACCGATGTCGCGCGTTCGCGCGCCTCGATGTCGAGGGCGGTGCCCGGCTGCACGTAATGACTGACATCGGCGATCGCGACGATCAGCCGGAACCCGGCCGCATTTTCCTCGGCCCAGACCGCGTCGTCGAAATCGCGCGCGTCCTCGCCGTCGATGGTCACGAGCGGAAGCCTGCGGAGGTCCTCGCGACCGGCGGCTGACTTTGCCGGCACCTCGCGGCCGAATTTGCGGGCCTCGGCGACCGCTTCCGGCGGGAAATTCGTGCGAAAGGCCGTGCGAGGCGATCGCGAGCTCGATCGCCGTGTCGGCGCCGCCGCTTTCGGGCAGCACGCGGAGCACGCGGCCGACCGGATCGCGATTGCGGCTCGGCTGCTCCACGATCTCGACGACCGCGAGGTCGCCGTGCTGTGCCGGCCCGGTCGCCTCGCGGGGCACCACGACCCGATGACTGATGCGCCGGTTGTCCGGCACGACGAAGCCGACACCGCCCTCGAGCGAGAACCGGCCCGCGACCTGGCGCGTGCGCCGCTCGAGCACCTCGACGATCGCGCCTTCAGGGCGTCCGCGCTCGTCGCGGCCGGCCACGCGCGCGGCCGCGCGATCGCCGTGGAAGAGCATCCGCATCTCACGGTACGGCAGGAAGAGATCGTCACCACCGTCGTCCGGCGCGAGGAAGCCGAAGCCGTCGCGATGTCCGCTCACGGTGCCGACGACGATCGGCAGGCGTTCGATCAGGCAGTACTCGTTCGCGCGATTGACGAGCAGCTGTCCGTCGCGCGCCATCGCGCCGAGACGTTTCGCGACCGCCTCGCGTTCCGCCGCCTCGCGAATGCCGAGGAGCGCGGCGAGCGCGTCGAAGCCCAGCGGTTTCTTCGCTTCGGCGAGTTTCGCGAGCAGGAGTTCGCGGCTCGGAATCGGCTTGGCATAGCGCGCCGATTCCTCCTGGAAACGCGGATCCTCCTGCTGCCAGCGCGGCTTGCGGCTCATGTTTCTTTCTCGAATGAAATCAAACGCGCGCCTAGCGCCGCGGGCAGGCTGCGTCAGGTCGGATCCGATGGAACGAAAGCGGACTACTCGGTCCGCATTCGGGGCGCCAGGTGCGCGCCTTCAATCGCCCGGCGGCATGGTCGTTTTCCGGCTGATGTCAGCCATCGCATCGGCAGCAGCCCGCCGCTCCTGCTCTGCCTCCGCGGCAGTCAGGCACCGTGTGTTCTTGCGAAGCCGTGAATTGAGGACCTCCTCGGTCTTGCAGAACAACTGGGTTCCGCGCTCATTGACGATCCTGTAGCCGGCGGCCTGCATCTTCATCACCAGTTCCGCGTTCGTCATCGTCTCCTTGTCGGCCTGCGCTGCCTCGCTCGCCACAGGTTCCGATTGCGAGTCGTTCGTCGCCGCCTGGACTTCAGCGTCTGACGCCGCCTGGGCTGGCGTGTCATCTGCATCGGCTGGCTGCGCCTCTTCGGCATACGCCACCACCGGACCGACGACGAGAATTCCCACCAAGAACACATTTTGCAGCGCCATGCGGGCACCCTCCGTCCCTTGAGTGTGCTGGGAGTATACCGGCAACATCGAACGCCGACGCAATGGCCAGCCATGCCAGGTTTGCGGCCGACAATCGACGGGAATGCGCATCTCGAGTGGCGATTTGACAGAGTGCGGGTGCCTACGTAAATTGACGCGCCCTCGCCGGGCCCCGCCCGGCCGCAGCCTGTGCCCAGGTGGCGGAATTGGTAGACGCGCTAGGTTCAGGTCTTAGTGCCGAGAGGCGTGGAGGTTCGAGTCCTCTCCTGGGCACCATTTCTTGTCCGTGTGTTTGACAGCCCACGACCCGGGCGTAGATTTTTTCGATGATCGCCACTTTCGACGACGCGGCCTGGCGCGCGGATCCCGACGCCGTCCGCGATGCGCTCGAGGCCAATCGCATCGTCTACTTCCCGACCTGCCCGATTCCGCTGCCGGATCGCGCCACGCTCGAGTTCCTGCGCCGCGAGCTCCCGTCGCGGCTCAAGCTCAAGAACATCAGCTATCACCCCGAGGCCGGCAGGGTCAGCGGTATCGAGGCGGACGAACCGACCGTGATGCGCGTCACCGGAGTCCTGCGCTCGCATCTCGATGACGTCAGCACATTCCTGCGTCGCGTGACGGGCGACCTGACGGCCGATGCGCGTGTCGGCACCTGCAGCTTCCGCCCGATCGAGGAAAAGGGCCGCAACCTGAAGCCGCATGCGAGCAACGAGCTCGTGCACGTCGATGCCGGCGCTTACGGCGCGACCGACGGCGACCGCATCCTGCGTTTCTTCGTCAACGTGAATCCCGAATGCGACCGCGTGTGGGCCACGAAAGGCACCTTCCAGGACATGCTCGAGCGCTATGGCAACGCGTGCGGGCCTGCTCGACGATGCGGGCCGGCTTCGCGTCGCGATTACCAAGGGCCGCGGCGATCGCGCCGTCTCCAGGCTGATCTCGGGCCTCACGCGCCTCAATCCTCTCGCGACGGTGCTCGACACGAGTCCCTATGACCGCGCGATGCGGCGGCTGCACAACTACATGAAGGATGACCCCGGCTTTCGCGCCGACCCGACGGGCTACCAGGAGATCCGTTTCCCGCCGCTCTCGTCGTGGATGGTGTTTACCGACGGCGTCAGCCACGCGAGTCTCGAGGGACAGTTCGCGCTCGTCACGACGATGATCGTGCGCCGCGCACGCATGCGCTTGCCGGAGCGCGCGCCATTCAATGCGCTGCTGTCGCGCGCCGCCGGCGCTTCACCAGTGCACGCCGCGAAGAATTGAGGCGAACATCACCGCTTCCCTCGTCGGCGGCGCCTCGGGTTTCTTCTCGCCCTGCCCGCCCTTCGCCGCCGCCGAATCCGGGAACATGCGGTAGGCGGTATTCATGACGACCTCGGTAATGCGCGGCGCGACGAGATGCAGCATTTCGGCGGCGATGCCGAGCCGCGTCGCGATGCGCTTCGGCCGGTCGGTGATCGCCTCGGCGACCATGTCGGCGGCCTCCTCCGGCGTCGCGACCGGCACCTGGTCATAGATCTTCGTCGGCGCGATCATCGGCGTGCGCACGAGCGGCATGTTGATGATCGTGAACGTCACGCCGCGATCCGCGTACTCGGCCGCCGCGCAGCGCGTCCAGGCCTCCATCGCCGCCTTGGACGACACGTAGGCCGAGAATCGCGGCGCGTTCGACAGCACGCCGATCGAGGAGATGTTGACGACGTGCCCGCCGCGCTCGAGCAGCGACGGCATCAGCGCCATGGTGAGGCGCACGACAGCGAAATAGTTGAGCTGCATCGTGCGCTCGAAGTCGTGGAAGCGGTCGTACGAGAGGTCGATCGAGCGGCGGATCGAGCGCCCCGCGTTGTTGACGAGCACATCGACCCCGCCGTGATCCGCGAGCACCTGCTTCGCGAAGCCGTCGCAGGCCGCGTAATCGGAGATGTCGCAGGCGTAGGCGAAAACGGTGCCGCCGCGCTCGGCGAGCCTCGCGCGCGCCGCCTCGAGCTTTTCCGGGTCGCGCGCGACGATGACCACCTTCGCACCGGCATCGGCGCAGCGCTCCGCCGCCGCGAGCCCGATGCCGGAGGAACCGCCGGTGATCACGACGACCTTGCCGCGCACCGCGCCCGCGAGACTGCGGTCGAGCGAGAGGTCCGGATCGAGGTGGCGCTCCCAGTAGTCCCACAGCCGCCAGGCGTAGTCCTCGAGGACGGGCACCCGGATGTCCGAGCCCTCGAGCAGACGCTGCGTGCGCGTGCAGTCGAATCGCGTCTGCCAGTTGAAGAACTGCATGACGTCGCGCGGAATCCTGAGGTCGCGCAGGATCGTGTCGACCATCTGCTGCAGCGGGCGGTAGTTCGCCATCGAGGCCGTGACGCCGGCCGGGATGAGGTCGAGCAGCTTCGGATCGACGCGGAACGCCATCGTCGGCGCGTGGCCCGCGCGCGCGAACAGGTTGAGCACTTCTCCGACGCGCCGCTGCCGCGGGTCGGTCAGGTGAAAGCACTGGCCGTCCTGTCCCGGCAGGTGCGCGAGGTGGTCCATGGCCGCGACGACGTAGTCCACCGGCACGAGATTGATGTAGCCGCCCTCGAGGCCGATCAGCGGGAACCAGGGCGGCAGCGATTGCCGCAGCTTCTGGATCATCTTGAAGAAATAGTACGGGCCGTCGATCTTGTCGATCTGGCCGGTCTGCGAATGGCCGACGACGATGCCGGGGCGGTAAACGCGCCAGGGGCGCCCGCCGCGATTGCGGACCAGCGCTTCCGATTCGTGCTTGGTCCGGAAGTACGGATGTTCGAGGCCGGTCGCCTCCTCGAACATGTTCTCGCGGAAGCTGCCCTGGTAGAGCCCTGCCGCGGCGATCGAACTCACGAGGTGGAAGCAGCCCGCCTGCACGCTCTCTGCGAACTGCAGGGCATGGTCGGTGCCGACGATGTTGGCGTTGTCCTGTTCCTCGCTGCCGGCCTGGAGGTCGTACACCGCCGCGAGGTGGAACATGTGGTCGATCTTGCCGGTGAGCTTGCGGAGATCCGCCTTCGACACGCCGAGGTCCCGGCCGGCGAGATCGCCCGCGATCGGCATCGCGCGGCTCGCGCGCGCGCCCCAGAACTCGCGCATCGCCTCGAATTTCTGCGCGGACTGCGGCCGCACGAGCACGTAGACGCGTTCGCCGCGCGCGAGCAGTCGTTCGACGAGGTAGCGGCCGATGAATCCGGTCGCGCCGGTGACGAAATACGCCATGTGCTTTACTGTAATCCGATGACCCACGAAACGGAACGCATGTCGGCGGTCGACGCCGCGTGGCTCCGCATGGACCGCCCGACCAACCTGATGATGATCGTCGGGGTCGTCGTATTCGAGATCGCGGGTCGATTTCCGGCGTTTCCGCCGCACGATCGAGGAGCGCTTCCTCGCGTTCCCGCGATTCCGCTGCCGCGCGCGGCAGGACGCGCTCGCCGCGTACTGGGAACCCGATCCGGATTTCGACCTGGACGCGCACGTGGTCCGCGCCGCGCTGCCCGCGCCGGCGGGCCAGGCGGAGCTCGAGTCCTTCGTATCGGAACTCGCGGGCACGGACCTCGACCGGCGGCGCCCGATCTGGCAATTCCATTTCATCGACGATTTCCAGGGCGGCAGCGCGGTCGTCCTGCGCATCCACCACTGCTATGCCGATGGCATCGCGATGATTCGCGTCTTCCTGACACTGACCGACGAGATGGCGAAGCCGGCGGCACGGCGGCCGGCGCCGGATTCCGGAGCGCGAGCCGCGGATCCGGCGGCGAGGCGCCGAACTGGTTCGACCGCCTGAACCTGCCCGGCGCGGACCTCCTGAAGCAGGCGTATTCGGAAGGCGCGGCTTGGCTGTCGCGCGCGATGGACCTTTCGAAGAATCCGGAACAGGCGAGCGAGCTCGCGCGGCACGCGCTCGGCATCGCGGGTGAGCTCGCCCGTGTCGCGACGCTCGCCGACGATCCGCCGACACGCTTCAAGGGGCCGCTTGGCACGCGCAAGATCGCGGCCTGGACCGATCCGTTGCCTCTGGCCGAAGTCAAGTCCGTCGCGCGCGCGCTCGGCTGCACGATCAACGACCTCCTGATGTCGACGGCGGCCGGGGCGCTCGGCGGCTATCTGCGCCAGCATGGCGAGGACACGGACGGCATGACGATCCGCGCCGCCGTGCCGGTCAACCTGCGCGACCCTGCGGCGGCGGCGTCGCTCGGCAACTATTTCGGACTCGTCTTCCTGGAACTGCCGATCGGAATCCGCGATCCGCTCGAGCGCCTGTTCGCCGTGCACGCCGCGATGTCGGCGCTGAAGAGCTCCTACCAGCCAATGCTGACGCTCGGCCTGATGGCGGCGCTCGGCCGCATGCCGGGCCCGGTCGAGGCGGCGGCAATCGACCTGCTCTCGACCAAGGCAACCGCCGTCGCAACGAATGTACCCGGGCCGCAGAAGCCGCTCTACCTCGCGGGCGGCCGGATCTCCCGGCTCATCTTCTGGGTGCCGCAGTCCGGCGACATCGGGCTCGGCATCAGCATCCTGTCGTATGCCGGCCAGGTGCAGTTCGGCCTCATCGCGGACCAGAAGCGCGTGCCCGATCCCGATCAGGTCACGGCGCGCTTCCGCGAGGAATTCGAGAAGGTCGTGCTGTCGGTGCTGCTCGGGCCGTACCTCAAGAGCGGCCGCTGACCGCTCATTCGAGCTCGGCCTTCGCCTGCTCGACGTCGAGCCGCTCCATCGCATCGGCCGGCTTGCAGGCCGCCGCCTTGCGGTAGAGCTCGATCGCCTGCTTCTTCTTCTTGTCGCCGTGCAGCATGAGGAGCCCGTTTGCGTACTCCATGTGCGCGATCGCGGATCCGGGATTGAGTTTGAGCGCCTGCTCGAAGTGCTTCACGGACGCCGCCGCGTCGGCGCCATAGGTCAGCCGGCCGGCGAGCGCGCCGACCTTGTCGATGATCTCCGCGTGGTACAGGCCGAGCGCGATGTGCGCATCGGCATGCTTCGGCTCGAGTTCCAGCGCACGGTCGAGCGCCTTGCGCACCTTGTTGCCGATGCCTTCCGCCAGCGCCTTGACGATGGAGACCTGTTGCGCATAGCGG
Source organism: uncultured Gammaproteobacteria bacterium (assembly GCA_963775415.1). Classification (GTDB taxonomy): domain Bacteria; phylum Pseudomonadota; class Gammaproteobacteria; order Steroidobacterales; family Steroidobacteraceae; genus SCUD01. The sequence continues at coordinate 42,527 of CAVZIO010000001.1, read as the reverse complement.
CCGATGACGAATGCCAGCATGTACCAGGCATTGGCGTGGCCGGGCAGCGTCCGGGTCGCCGCTTCCGCGCGCTTCGCCGCGTCCTCGAGCAGCCGCAGCGCGCGCCGGTCGTCGTCCTCGAGATAGGTCGCGGCGACCGCCGCCGCCTTGCTGGCGACAATCGAACCCAGCGAGTCCTGCTTGATGCCCTGGGCGATCGCTTGCGAAAAATCGCCGCGATGGAACGCACGCCAGGCCTGCTGCAGCGCCGCGGCGGCGGGATAACGGCTCGCGATCGCCCTGGTGCAGCCGTTCCCAGGCTTTCTTCAACTCGGCGCCGTCGTAACTGTAGGGTTTCTGGTCGTAGGGAAAGCGGAGCGACTTCGCTGCGGCCATCCTGAACTCCTGTCGGGAACGCGGTATTCTGCCGCATCGGCCGCGGCGCTCGGCCCGCGGCAAGGAGAGGATCATGGCGGCGAAGAAAAAGGGCAAGCTCGGCGGCAGCGCGCCGAAACAGGAACAGGACCTGCTCTACTCCGCCCAGCAGATCTGGCTCGCAGGGCTTGGCGCATTGTCCCGCGCGCAGGCCGGCGCCCCGAAGGTCTTCGACGACCTGATGCGCGAGGGCTCCAAGTTGCAGGGCGGCGCGCTCGATGCCGCGCAGAAGGTCGTGATGCAGGCGTTCCAGGGCGCGCAGAAAACCGTCAATCAGCGCGTGGACAACGTGCAAGGACACAGGCCGGCGAGACCTGGGACAACCTGGAGAAGATTTTCCAGGCGCGCGTGCAGCGCGCGATTCACCAGCTCGGCATGCCTTCCGCGGAAGAAATGAAGGCGCTCAGGCGCCGGATCGAAGAACTCGCCGCGAGCGTCGATCGGCTCGCGGGAAAACCTGCCAGCAAGACGCGACGCCGCCGCCCTGGCTGACGCTCAGTCGAAAGGATGGCGCGAGACGATCGTCTCGTCCCGTTCGGCACCGGTCGAGATCATCGTGATCGGCACGTCGCAGGCGGATTCGAGCCTCGCCAGGTAGGCGCGCGCGGCATCCGGCAGCTCGGCCAACGACCTGCACCCGGCCGTCCGGCCCTTCCAGCCGCTCATGGTTTCGTAGCGCGGCTCGCCATCGCCGTCGTACTCGACGCACAGCTTCACCTGCTCGAGGCCGTCCAGCACGTCGAGCTTGGTGACGCAAAGGCCCGTGATGCCGTTGTTGATGATCGAGCGGCGGAGCGCCACCGCATCGAACCAGCCCGTGCGCCGCGGCCGCCCGGTGACCGCGCCGAATTCCTGCCCGACCTTCGACAGGTGCCGGCCGGTCTCGTCGTCGAGCTCCGTCGGGAACGGCCCGGACCCGACACGCGTCGTATACGCCTTGACGATGCCGAGCACGTCGTCGATGTCGCGCGGCCCGAGCCCGATTCCGACGGACGCATAGCCCGCCACCGTATTCGACGACGTGACGAACGGAAAAGTCCCGTGATCGATGTCGAGCATGGTGCCCTGCGCGCCCTCGAGCAGCACATTGCCCCCCGCAACGCGGAGCTCGTGCAGCTTCAGCGTGACGTCGCCGACGAGCGGCCGGATCCGCTCGCCCTGGGCCAGGCATTCGTCGAGCGTGCGCGCGGAAATCGACGGGCGCCTCGCCGAGCAGCCGTTCGAGCAGGAAATTGTGGTACTCGAGCAGTTCACGAAGACGCGCTTCGAATTGCCGCGGCTGCTGCAGCTCGCCGACGCGCACCGCGCGGCGCGCGACCTTGTCCTCGTAGGCGGGGCCGACGCCGCGTCCCGTCGTGCCGATCTTGCGGCTACCGGACGCGCGTTCGCGCGCGCGGTCGATCAGTGCGTGCGAAGGGAGCACGAGCGGGCACAGCGGGCTCACGAGCAGCCGCTCGAACACGGGAATTCCGCGCCCGGCCAGCATGTCGGCCTCGGACAGCAGCGCCTCGAGGGAAACGACGACGCCGTTGCCGATAAAGCAGCGCACGCGATCGCGCAGCACGCCCGACGGGATCAGCGACAGCACGGTCTTCACGCCGTCGATCACGAGCGTGTGGCCGGCATTGTGCCCGCCCTGGAACCGCGCGACGGCCGAGACACGCTCGGTCAGCAGGTCGACGACCTTGCCCTTGCCCTCATCGCCCCACTGGGCGCCGACTACGACGACGAATCGACCCACGGCTGCGCCTCAGCCGCGGACCAGCCAGAGGACCAGCAGCCCGCAGAGCATGCTCGCGGCGCCCGCCACGCGGAAGCCGCGATCATCGATCGCGCCGAGTCGCGCGAGCGTGCGCCGGACGGCGCCCGGGCTCAGGAATGGCAGGACGCCTTCGATCACGAGCAAAAGCCCGAGCGCGGCCGCGAGATCGGGCCATGCGATGTCCATCGGAGGTTCAGCGACCTGACTGTTTCAGGTACTTGAAGAACTCGCCTTCGGGCGCGATCACGAGCACGTCGTTCGGCTGGCCGAGCGAGTTGCGGTAGGCCTGCATGCTGCGGTGGAAGGTGTAGAACTCCGGGTAGCGCTGGTAGGCGCGGGCGTAGATCGCGGCCGCCTTCGCATCGCCTTCGCCGCGGATCACTTCCGCATCGCGATTGCCGACGGCGAGCAGCTCGGTCCGCTCGCGTTCCGCCTCGGCGCGGATCCGCTGCGCCTGTTCATCGCCCTCGGCGCGAAGCTGCGAGGCCTGCCGCGCGAAGTTCTGCCGCATGCGGTTGTACACCGATTCCGAAACCTCTTCGGGCAGGTCGATGCGCTTGACGCGAACGTCGACGAGCGTCAGGCCGAGCTGGCCGACCGACTGGCCCGCGAACTGCAGGATGTCGCCGATGAACTCCGAGCGCTCCGCCGCGACGACCTGCTGGATCGTGCGCTTGGCGATGACGCCCTTGAGCCCGTCCTTGACGATTTCGGCGAGCCGCCCGGCCGCCGCTTCCTCGTCGCCGTTGGTTGCGAGGTAAAAGCGCGCGACGTCCGAGACCCGCCACTTCACGAAGAAGTCGACGTTGAGGATCTTGCCCTCGCTCGTCAGGAACTGCTCGGCCGGGTAGTTCCGGGTCAGCACGCGCCGGTCGAATTTCTGCACGGTATGAATCCACGGGATCATGAAGTGCAGTCCCGGCTCGAATTCGGTCCCGACGATCTCGCGCAGGCGGAACTTGATGGCCAGCTCCGTTTCCTTCACCTGGAACATCGCGGCGCTCGCAAGCCAGAGCAGGACGAGACCGCCGATTGCGACCTGGAGATAACGGCGATTCATCAGCGTTCCTTCCGGACGCGAGGATCTTCCGCGTCCACTTCGCTGCCGTCCTCGAGGCGGATCGTCGGGGGCGTATCGATGACCGCACGCTGGCCGCGCTGCTCCAGCAGCTTGTCGAGCGGCAGGTAGATCATGTTGCCGGAACCCTCGACGTCGACCAGGATCTTGGCTGACGAGCCCAGCACCTGTTCGATCGTCTGGAAGTAGAGGCGCTGGCGCGTGACCGCGGGCGCGCGCTCGTATTCGGCCGCGAGCTGGAGGAAGCGCGAAGTCTCGCCTTCTGCATCGGCGATGACGCGGCTCCTGTGGGCGCGGGCGCCTTCGACGACGCTGACCTGGGCGCCGCGAGCCTTCGGCACGATGTCATTCGCGTAGGTCTGCGCGGAGAGCGTGGAACGCTCCTTGTCTTCGCGCGCCTTGATCGCGTCCTTCTGCGCGGGAGCGACCTGTTCGGGCACGCTCACGTCCTGCAGGTTGACGCTGATGATCTCGATGCCGGTGTTGTAGGCCGTGATCGTCCGCTGCACGAGGTCCTTGGTCTTGGCGCCGATCTCCTGGCGGCCGGTCTCGAGCACGAAATCGAGCTTGCTCTGCCCGATGACCTCGCGAATCGCGCTCTCGCTGACCTCCCCGAGCGTTGCTTCCGGTTCGCGCACGTTGAATGCGAACTTGACCGGGTCGGAACGCCGGTACTGCACGGCAAGGTTGATGTCGACCAGCGCCTCGTCCTGCGTCAGCATCCGGGTCCGGTCGGTGAAACTCAGGAACTCGGTCACATTGACGACGGTGCGGCGATCGATCGGCCACGGCAGGCGCATGTTGAATCCGCCCGACGTCGTCCCGACGTACCTGCCGAAGCGCGTGATGACCGAGCGCTCGGCCGCCTCGTTCAGGTAGAAGCTGCCGAACAGCGCCCAGATCGCGACCAGGCCGAGCAGTACCGAGCCGATGCCGATCGCATGGCTTCCGCCGCCCGAGCTTCCATTGCCTGAAGGACCGGAGCCGCCGAACAGCGACCGGAATTTCTTCTGCAACCGGCGCAGGACCTCGTCCAGGTCCGGCGGGCCCTTTTCGGGCCGGCGCTGCCAGGGATTCTCGTTCTTGCCGGGATCGTTCCAGGCCATCTATTGCGCTCGCCGGGTGAACTGTGGGGTCAAGCCGCGGAACTCGCGGTGTCGCGCGGGAATTCTACGAAGCCCGCGGCAGGCAGACAAGGCGAAACGGCGGACGAGAAGTCGACGCCCGCCTCGCGGCAGAGTGTCTCGAGCTGCTGGTGCGACGATTCGACGGTGAGCCGCGTGTCGCCGTCCGGCAGGGCGGATTCCTCGCGCACGAGGCGAAGCTCATAGAGCCGCGCGCGCAGCCGGCCCTGCGCCGGCGGCAGCACGACGCAAAGTCGCATCGCGGCCTGGCCGAAGGTCTCCTGCAGGGCGGCGCGAAGCATTTCGACACCGGCACCCGTCGAGGCGGACAGCCACAGGGCGGCGGGCTGATCCCAGGGCTCCGCGCGTCATTTCCGGCGGGCGCCCGAGCCGGTCGATCTTGTTGTAGACCCGCAATTGCGGAATCGACCCCGCGCCGATGCTCGGCGATCAACTCGTCGACCTGGGCGATGTGCCGTTCCCGGTCCGGGTCCGCCGCATCCACGACGTGCAGCAGGAGATCCGCATCGCGCGCCTCCATCAGCGTCGAACGGAAGGCCGCGACGAGCTCGTGCGGCAGGTCGCGCACGAAGCCGACCGTGTCGGCAACGACGAGATCCGGCGTGTGCTGCAGCCGCAGCCGGCGCACCGTCGGATCGAGTGTCGCGAACAGCTGGTCGGCGACGTAGGCATCGGCGCCGGTCAGCGCACGAAACAGCGTCGACTTGCCTGCGTTCGTATAGCCGATCAACGCGATCGAAGGGACCGGCACGCGCTTGCGCACCTGCCGGCCGGTGTCGCGGCGCTGGGCGAGCTTCTCGAGTTTTGCCGTCAGGGTGCGAATGCGCTTGCCGATCAGGCGGCGGTCCGTTTCGAGCTGCGTTTCGCCCGGACCCCGAAGTCCGATGCCGCCTTTCTGGCGCTCGAGGTGAGTCCAGCCGCGAACGAGCCGAGTGGAAAGGTGACGAAGCTGCGCCAGCTCCACTTCGAGCTGGCCCTCCGCGCTCCGCGCGCGCCGGGCGAAGATGTCGAGGATCAGTCCGGTGCGGTCCAGCACGCGGCGCCCGATCAGCTTTTCGAGGTTGCGCTCCTGGCTCGGCGACAGCTCGTGGTCCACGAGCACGAGTTCGGCGGATTCCGCCTGCGCGCGATCACGGACCTCTTCCGCCTTGCCGCTGCCGACGAAATAGCGGGGTTCCGGCGTCCGCCGCGTTCCCGTGATCGTCGCAACCGGCACGGCACCCGCGGATCGCGCGAGCGCATCGAACTCACCGAGCTCGTCGGAGTCGGTCGGCTGGCCGAGACCGATGCGGACGAGGATCGCGCGTTCGCCGCGCTCAGGCCGTTCGAACAAGGGATCCTGCCGGAGCTCCCGTCAAGCGGTCTCCGGCACCGCGGGGGTTTCCTCTTCAGCGCCTTCGGCCGACGGCAGCCGGACGTTCCGTGCCGGCACGACCGTCGAGATGGCGTGCTTGTAGACCATCTGGCTTACGGAGTTCTTCAGGAGCACCACGAACTGGTCGAACGAATCCACCTGGCCCTGGAGCTTGATGCCATTGACCAGATAGATGGATACGGGCACGCGCTCCTTGCGCAGCGCATTCAGGAACGGATCCTGCAATGATTGACCTCTGGCCATGGTAACTCCTTGTTTTTTCTAGCACTTTCATGCCGCTCTAGGTTTTTCCGGCGGCTCAAACTACCAATCCGATTCGGGCCCGCAAGGACGCAAGAGGCGTCGCCCGCAATCGAACGAGTCTAGCACCTCCCCGGCCCGTTTCACCGCCCGTTGAGCCAACGGCCGATGCGCGCGGCGACCTGTTCCGGTGTCCCGGGATCGAACGCATCGAACCAGTTCGCATCGGGCTCGGCACGGAGCCAGGTCAGCTGCCGACGGGCGAGCTGACGGGTCGCGACAATCGCTTTTTCCGTCGCGGATGCGAGCGTCGCCTGCCCGTCGAGATGTTCCCGGAGCTGTCGGTAACCGATCAGCCGCATCGACGGCAGGTCGGCGTGCAGGTCCCCGCGCGCGTAAAGGCCCCGCGCCTCTTCGAGGAGTCCACGTCGCAACATGGCCTCGAAGCGCGATGCGAGCCGTCCATGGAGCGCGGCGCGATCCGCGGGCGCGAGCACGATGCGAAGGTCGTCGCGGGATGCCGCACCGCGCAGGTTTTCGCGCTGCTGCGCCCGAAATCGGCACGCCGGTCAGCTCGATCACCTCGAGGGCGCGCTGGATGCGCTGGCGATCACCCGGCCGGATACGCGCGGCGGCCGGCGGATCGAGTCGCGCGAGTTCCGCATGCAGGGCCTGCCACCCCTCGACGGCGCGCACGTTCATCGAGGCGCCTGCCGAATCTCGCGAATCGGCCCCCGGCAGCCGGGCAAGCCCCGATTGCAGGGCGCGGAAATAGAGCATCGTGCCGCCCACGAGAACGGCGAGCGGCCGCGGGCGGCCATGTTCGCGATGGCGGATTCGGCATCCGCGACGAAGCGCGCGGCCGAATAGCTTTCCGCCGGGTCGATGAGGTCGATCAGGTGATGTGGCGCGCGCTCGAGCAGTGCAGGGGTTGGCTTGGCCGTGCCGATATCCATCCCGCGATAGACCATCGCGGCGTCGACGCTCACGATCTCGAGCGGCAACCGCGCGACGATTTCAGCCGCAAGCTCGGTCTTGCCCGCACCCGTCGGGCCCATCAGCAGTACCGCGCGGCTGTCGCATCATCAGCGGCCGCGCAGGAAGATCCGGTCGAGCTCGGCAAGCGTCATGCGCGTCCAGGTCGGGCGCCCATGGCTGCACTGGCCGGAGCGCTCGGTCCGTTCCATTTCGCGCAGCAGCGCATTCATTTCCGGAATCGAAAGCTGCCGGTGCGCCCGCACCGCGCTGCGGCAGGCGATGTTGGCGAGCAACTCGTTCTGGCTGTCGGCGATGCGATGCGCGGTGCTGCCCTGGCCGAGGTCGGAGAGCGCGTCGCCGAGCACGCGCTGCGACGTCCTCGCCCGCGAGCGCGACCGGCACCTCGCGGATCGCAAGCGTCGCTGGACCGATCCGGTCGACGACGAAGCCCGCAGCCCGGAGCGCCATCGCCGTGCTCTTCGGCAAGCAACCGCATCGGCTTCCGAAGTCTCCAGCATCGCGGGCACGAGCAGCGCCTGGCGCGCGCCGGTCTCGCTGTCCATCGCCGCCTTGAGCCGCTCGTAGAGGATTCTTTCGTGCGCGGCATGCATGTCGACGAGCACCATGCCCTCGACGCGTCTGCGCGACGATATAGATGCCGTGCAGCTGCGCGATCGCCTGGCCGAGCGGCGCGTCGGAGTCCGACGCGGCTCGTGCGCCGTCACGCCGGCCGCCGCGGATCGACGGATCCGATAACTCGCGGCCGGCTCGCCGAGCGCGAGCGCCCCGGAGCCGCGATGGCGTCAGGTATCCGGCCAGCTTTGCCGGCGACAGCCGGCGCCTGTCGCCGTCGGGCCCGTGACCGGATTCGGCGAGCGCCCGCTCGATCGGTCCGGAACAGAAAATCGTGCACGCCGCGCGAATCGCGAAACCGCAGCTCGAGCTTCTGCGGGTGCGCATTGACGTCCACCTGCAGCGGGTCGAGCGAAAGATAGAGCAGCCAGGCCGGATGACGTCCGCCATGGCTGACGTCGCGATACGCGAGCCGGGCGGCACTCGCGAGCAGGCGGTCGCGGACCATGCGGCCGTTGACGAAGAGATGCTGCCGGTCCGGCTGGGCGCGCGACTGCGAGGGCAGTCCGATCCAGCCTTCGAGCGCAAAGCCCGCCTGCGCGTGGCGTGATGAATCGCGAGTTCTCGACGAAATCGGCGCCGACCAGGCGCGCGATCCGCGCCTCACGTTCGCGACGTCCGTCCGCCCGCGGCAACGCGAACTGCTCGCGCCGGTTGTGCGCTCAGCGTGAACGCGACATCGAAGCGCGACAGTGCGAGCCGCGTGACCGTGCGCAGCACATGCTGGAACTCGGTCGACTCCGCGCGCAGGAACTTGCGCCGCGCCGGCACCCTGTGAAAGAGGTCGCGTACCTCGACCGTCGTGCCGGCTGGATGCGACGAGGGCGACGGTCGTGCCCAGTCCGGCCTTCGGACGACTCGATCTCCGCGGCGTCCGCCCCTTCCGCCGTCCGCGAGGCGAGCCGCAGGCTCGAAACGGAAGCGATTGACGGCAGGGCCTCGCCGCGGAATCCGAGCGTCGCGACCCGCTCGAGATCCTCGAGCGACGCGATCTTGCTCGTGGCATGACGCGACAGGGCAAGGAGCAATTCGCCGCCCGGAATGCCGCGGCCGTCGTCGCGCACGCGGATCGAGCCGGATGCCGCCGTGCTCGATGTCGATCGTCACGTGGCCCGCGCCGGCGTCGAGCGCGTTTTCGACGAGTTCCTTGACGACGGAGGCCGGGCGCTCGATGACCTCGCCGGCGGCGATCTGGTCGACGAGGGTTCCGTCAAGGATTTGGATCGGCATGGCGTGGCAACCGGCACGCCAGTCTAGCAGCGGCTCCTGCGGCGATCAGGTCCCGGTGACCGGTATTTCGAGTATCGTCCCGGATGCGACCGTTTCGCCGTCGATCCGGTTCTTCTGCCGCAGGTCGTCGACGCTCACCGCATAGCGCCCTGCCACGTCACCGAGCGTCTCGCCCGGCGACACGACGTGCCGCAAGGCCTGCCCGCGCTCGCGCGCGGCGAGGATCGCGACGCGCGAACCGGGCGGAGGATTGTCGTAGAAGTAGCGGCGCACGCCCGCATGGATCGGCCGCGGCAAGCCGGGCCTGGTGCGCCCGGATCGCGAAGCCGCCGCTCTTCGTCCGGATTGGAAATGTAGGCCGTCTCGACCAGCATCGATGGCACGTCGGGCGAAGTCAGCACGATCAGGCTGGCGTGCTGGACATCGCTCTTCTTGAGCTGCCCGATATCGAATCGAGCTCGACCAGCACGCGCGAGGCCGCATCGCGGCTCGCGCTGATGGCGGCGTTCTGGGAAAGATCGAAGAGCACGGAGGCGAGAACGTCGCTCTTGTCGTGAAGCGATACGCCGCCGATCAGGTCCGCGGCATTTTCGCGGTCTGCCAGCATGCGCGCCGCCTCGCTGCTCGCGCGGCGGGTGGAAAGCACGTAGACGGACGATCCGCGCACTTCGCGGTTGACGAATGCGTCGGCATGGATCGAGACGAACAGGTCCGCATTGGCTTCGCGCGCCCTCGAAATCCGTTTCTCGAACTTGACGAAATAGTCGCCCGTTCGGGTCAGCACCGCGCGCATCCCGGGCTCCGCGTTGATTCGATCGGCGAGCTTGCGCGCGACCGCAAGCGCCACGGTCTTCTCGCGCGTGCCGGCCTTGCCGATCGCCCCCGGATCCTCGCCGCCGTGACCGGCGTCGATCGCGATGACGATGTCGCGCTGGCCGTCGCCACCCGCAACCTTGACCGGCTTCGGCGCCTGGTCGACGCCGAGATCCACGACCAGGCGGTGGCCGTAGGTCTCGTTCGGCGGCGTCAGGAAACTCCTGGGCTGCACCGATGCATTCATGTCGAGCACGATGCGCAGTCCCTTGCTTCCGCGCTCGCCGAGTCGCACGGCGCTGACGAGGCCCGCGCCTTCCGGAATCCGGAATCTGGAAAGGTCGGCGTCGGCCTGCTCGAGATCGATGACGATCCGCTCAGGTCCGGACAGCGTGAACACCGTGTAACTCGCAGCCGCGGACAGGTCGAGAACGACGCGCGTCGAGTCCGGGCTCGCCCAGACGCGGATGTCCTTGAGGTCGACAGGCGCCGACGCTGCGGTTCCCGAGGCGAGCAGCAAGACGAGAAGGCCGATCCGCTGCAATGGGCGCATGGCATCCCGGCGCGATGAAGTTCGGGCTACTCTAGCGACGGCCTGGCATTAATTCAAGCATTTCAGCGAGATACGTCGTTCTCTTCGAGCAGCGCACGACTCGCGTCGAGCCATGCGCGCCCACTTTCGGTCAGTGCTTCGAGCACAAGGCGACGGCCCGAGTTCCGATGCGCGAGTTGTGCACCCAGATCCAGCGTCCCGAGTGCCACACCGCCCCGCTCCGGCCATTCCACGATCACGAGCCCAGGTGAGCCGCGGAGGTCGCGATAACCGAGGCCTTCAAGCGCCGCTCCGCCCGTCTCGAGGCGATAGAGGTCCAGGTGATGGATGGCTCCCGCGGTCCGTCGAATAAGGTTCGACCAGCGTAAAGGTCGGGCTGCGGATCGCGCCGGTCACGCCGAGCGCGCGCAACAGGCCGCGCGCAAGCGTCGTCTTGCCGCTGCCGAGTTCGCCCGAAAGGCCAAGCAGCAGGTTACGGTTCGCAATATCGGGCAGGCTGCGCGCGAGCGCTGCGCCGAGCGCGGTCGTCGCGGCTTCGTCAGCCAGGATCATTTCCACGGCGAATTGACGGTCGCGCGCAGCTCGGAGATCAGGTCGCTCGCAATCATCCCGCGCATGCCCGCCCGCGCCGAGCGGTCGCCCGCCTCCGCGTGCAGCAGCACGCCCGCCGCGGCGGCGAGCGACGGCGCAGAACCCCCGGCCAGCAATGCGGCGATGACGCCGGTCAGCACGTCGCCGCTGCCGGCGGTCGCCATGCCGGGATTGCCGCGATCGCAGATCCAGGGCAGCTCATCGCCGCACTGGACCAGCGTGCCTGCGCCCTTGAGGACGCAGACACCGCCGAAACGCTGCGCGATGGCCTTCACCGCGGCGAGCCGATCCTGCTGTACCGAGGCCGCATCGGATCCCGAGAAGTCGCGCTGCCTCGCCCGGATGCGGCGTCAGGATCCAGTCCGGATGCCGGCGCGGTTGCAAGGCAAGCAGTTGCAGTGCGTCCGCATCGACCACGAGCGGCCTGCCGCTGTCGACCGCCTCGTCGAGCAGCCGGCGCGCGCGTCGGTCGAGACCCAGTCCGGGGCCGATCGCGACGGCATCGGCGGTACTGAGCGAGGGCTGCAGGCCCGACGGGCCTCGCACGGCCTGCGCGATGAGTTCCGGCCGGCTGCCGACGATGGCGGCGGCGCTCGACGCGCTCGTCGCGACCGTCACGAGTCCGGCGCCGGTCCGCAGCGCCGCCTCGCCCGCGAGCCGCGCCGCACCCGCCATCGCAAACCCGCCGATGACGAGCACGCGTCCGTGCTCGCCTTTGTGCGCCGTTCGCCGCCGCGGCGACAACGCGGCCGCCGGCAGGCGCCCATCCATGCGACGGAGCACCGGTAAGTGCAGCGTCGCGCGCCGTCGCCGGAATGTCGAGACCGGCGAGCTCGAGGTGGCCGACGTGATCGGGCGCCGTACCGAGAAAGAGCCCGGACTTGAGTGCGACGAAGGCGATCGTCCGCGTCGCGCGGATCGGCCACGCCATGCGGCAAGCCCGTATCGGCGTCAAGGCCCGACGGGATATCGAGCGCGAGCACCGGCAGTCCGGCGCGATTGACCCACTCGATGCAATCGCGCCATGCGCCTTCGACCGGCCGGTCCGCGCCGGTACCGAGCAGGGCGTCGATGATGAGTTCCGACCCGGCGAGCGCCGTCACGTCGAATGCCGCAGGCCGGCCGCCCTCCGTGATGAAATCCGCATGCGCCTGCCGGGCATCGCCGCGGAGCCCGTCCGGATCGGCGAGCGCAGCGACCCGCACTTCGAGCCCCGCCGCGCGCGCGAGACGCGCAAGCACGTAACCGTCTCCGGCGTTGTTGCCGGCGCCGCAGAGGATTGCGAGCTTCCGGGCGTCGGGCCAGTGCCGGCGGACGGCGTCGAGCGCCGCGCCGCCCGCGCGCTGCATCAGCTTGTAGCCCGCAATGCCGCCCTTCTCGATCGCATGCCGGTCCATCGCGCGCACCTGGGCGGCCGAATAGACCTCGGCGGGCAGCGATTCCATGGGCGCGATTATACTGGCCGCCCCGCGAGCGCCTGCCCTCCCATGGCCAGCCACACTCACAGACCGCCGAACTCGGCGCGCTCCGCGCGCGGCTCGACGGTGTTCGCGCGCGAACTCGGCTTCGACCAGGTCGGCGTTGCCGGCATCGAGCTTGCCGGAGGACGAGGCAAACCTCGAGCGCTGGATCGCCGAGCGCCGCCACGGCGAGATGGATTACATGGAGCGGCACGGGCGCAAGCGGAGCCGCCCGGACGAACTCGTCCCGGGAACGCTGCGCGTGATCAGCGTGCGCATGGCCGCCAATGCCCCGGATGCGAGCCTGGCGGCGGCCGTGCTCGCCGACGGGCGCAAGGGATTCATCGCCCGCTACGCCCTCGGCCGCGACTACCACAAGGTGCTGCGCAGCCGGCTCGCCGGCCTCGCGGCAAGGCTCGAGGCGGAGATCGGCCCCTTCGGTTATCGCGCGTTCGTGGATTCCGCGCCGGTGATGGAGAAGCCGCTCGCGCGGAACGCGGGTCTCGGCTGGATCGGCAAGCACACGAACCTGATCAACGAGCGCGCCGGATCGCTCTTCATGCTCGGCGAGCTCCTCACGGACCTGCCGCTGCCGGTCGATGCGCGCGCGCCCGATCGTTGCGGGACTTGCAGCGCCTGCCTGCCCGCCTGCCCGACCGGAGCGATCACGGCGCCCTACCAGCTCGACGCGCGGCGCTGCATCTCCTACCTGACGATCGAGCATCACGGCGCGATTCCGGAGGCGCTGCGCAGCGCCATCGGCAACCGCATCTTCGGCTGCGACGACTGCCAGCTCGTCTGTCCCTGGAACAAGTTCGCGCGCGTCGCGGCCGAGCCGGATTTTCGCGTGCGCCATGGGCTCGACGCGCCGGATCTCGTCGAGCTCTTCCAGCTGGACGCGAAGCGCAGTACCTCGCGAATACCGCGGGCAGCGCCCTGCGCAGGCTCGGATTTCGCCGCTGGCTGCGGAATATCGCCATCGCGCTCGGCAACGCGCCGCGCTCGGAGGCGGCCAGCGGCCGCGCTCGCAGCGCGCCAGGACGATGCCGACCCGCTGGTCCGCGAACACGTGCGCTGGGCGCTCGCGCGCCAGGAGTCAGCCGGCCCCCCGGCTAGCCGCGGACGGGATTGACGTAGTGCCGGCCGCTCGTGGTCTGGCGGATCGTGTCGAACAGGTCGTCGAAGTCGCGTGAATTGTTTGCCGGGTCGATCTCGGCCGTGTTGACGATCAGGAGCGGCGACGCGGTGTACTGGTGGAAGTACCGCGTGTAGGCCTCGCCGAGCCGTTCGAGGTAGGCGGCGTCGATGTACTTCTCGTAGGGAATGCCGCGCTTGTCGATGCGCGCGAGCAGGATGTCGACGGGCGCCTGGAGAAACACGACGAGGTCGGGCACCGGCGCATCCATCGCGAGGCGCGTGTAGACCTGGTCGTAGAGCTTGAACTCCTCGTCGTCGAGCACGATGCGCGCGAACAGCCGGTCCTTGTCCAGCATGTAGTCCGCGACCCGCACCTGCGCGAACATGTCGTGCTGGCGCAACTCCGACAGCTGGCGCGCGCGCTGGAACAGGAAATAGAGCTGCGCCGGAAACGCCGCCGCGCGGCGGTCCTTGTAGAAGCGCTCGAGGAATGGATTCTCCATCGGCTGCTCGAACACGGTTCCCGCGCCGACCGACGCGGCGAGCTTGCGCGCAAGACTCGTCTTGCCGACGCCGATCAGGCCTTCGACGACGACCAGCCGGTGCGGCCAGCTTTCCCGTTTTTCTTCAGTCGTCACCGGATTCCCGCGCGGCGAGCCGCTCGATTCCTTCGCCCGATACCCGCTCGCGGAGCGCGCGGACTCGAGCCAGTCCCGGCACCCAGAGTTCCGCGGCGATTTCCGCCAGAGGATACAGCACGAAATTGCGCTGGTGCAGGCCCGGATGCGGCAGCTGAAGGCCCGGCTCGTCCACCGACGTGGCGCCGAAGACGAGCAGGTCGAGGTCGATCAGCCGCGGACCCCACCGGACTTCAGGCCCGGTCTTGCCCATGCGATGCTCGATCGCCTGCAATTCCGCGAGAAGTTCGCGCGGCGTGCTCGTCGTCAGGAGGCCTGCGGCGGCATTGACGAACTCGGGCTGGTCCTGCGGTCCCATCGGCTGGCTGCGCCAGAGCCGCGACCGCAGCACGAGCCGAGTGCCGGCTATCGCGGCGAGCGCCTCGAATGCGGTTTCCAGCTGGCGCCGCGGATCGGACAGATTGCTGCCGAGTCCGACATAGGCGGGCTGCCAGCGCATCGTGCGCGCTCAGGTTTCGGCCGCGGGAGCCTTGCGGCCGCGGCCGCCACGACGCCTGCGCCGGCGGCGCGGCGGGCCGTCGGCCGGCCCGCCCTCCGTGGAATCGGCGCCGATGCGCTGCAATTGCGCGTCCTGCGGCAGCTCCTGGATCTCCGTCCACCAGCGGGCGATCGCCGGGTCCTCGACACCCGCCTCGGCACGCAGCAGCAGGAAGTCGTAGGCCGCGCGGAATCGCGGGTGGCCGAGAAAAGCGAGCGCGCGCCGTCCCTCGCGGCGGTGGAAGCGCGGCTGCAAGGCGAGCAGTTCCCGCATCGGAATCGAAAAGCGCTTCGGGATGCCGATGCGCCGGTTCTGCACCGCGACCACCTCGTCGACTGCATCCGCGATCGCGGCTCCCGGGTGCATCCCGGATTCGAATCGGCGTTGCGCCGCGGCAGAGACCGGCCCGAACAGCAGCACCGCAAACAGGAACATCGGCGTGACCGGACGGTCCTCGGCGACACGCCGGTCCGTGCTCGCGAGCCCCGCGCGGATGAGCCGCAGCGCGACGCCATCCGTTTCCGTCGCAAGATGCGCCGCCGTTGCCGGGAACAGGTGCTCGAGCAGCGCGTGTTTCCGCAGGAGATCGAATGACCGTTCCCCGAAGCCCGCCAGGAAGAGTTTCTGGAACTCGTCGAGCAGTCGTGCCGGCGGAATGTGCTCGAGAAGGCCCGCAAGCGTCGCGAACGGCGCACGCGTCGCCTCGTGAATGCTGAAGCCAAGCTTCGCCTCGAAGCGCACGGCGCGGAGCATCCTGACCGGGTCTTCGCGGTAACGGGTTTCCGGGTCGCCGATCAGCCGCAGCGTCCGCGCGCGGACGTCGTCGACGCCGCCGACGTAATCCCAGATCGAGAAGTCCTCGATGTTGTAGTAGAGCGCATTGCAGGTGAAATCGCGGCGCCAGACGTCCTGGTCGATCGTGCCGTAGACATTGTCGCGAAGCAGCCGGCCCCGCTCATCATGCGCGCGGTCGCGATCGTCCTCCTCGAATTCCGGCGCATTTTCGTCGGTAACCCCGTCGAGATCGGGCTCCGGCGCCATCGGCGCGCCCGCGGCGCGAAATGTCGCGACCTCGATGATCTGCTGGCCGAAGCGGACGTGCGCCAGCCGGAACCGCCGGCCGATCAGGCGGCAGTTGCGAAAGAGCCTGCGCATCTCTTCGGGAGACGCGTCCGTCGCGACGTCGAAGTCCTTGGGGTGCATGCCGATCAGGAGGTCGCGCACGCATCCGCCCACGAGGAACCCCTGGTAGCCGGCATCCTTCAGGCGGTAGAGGACCTTGAGCGCGTTGCCGGAGATCTCCGAGCGCGAGATCGGGTGATCCGGGCGTGCGACGATTACCGGCGCTGGCGGCCGGCTGTTCTGTTGATCCAAGGAAATCGGGTCCGCTTGAGGTCGATTGATGGGCCGATATAATACCAGCCCTCTTGCGGGCCCCCGGCCCGATGCAACGGCGCCTCGCTCCCATCGTCTAGAGGCCTAGGACACAGCCCTCTCAAGGCTGGTACGAGGGTTCGAATCCCTCTGGGAGCGCCAATTGAATCGCCTGCGTCATGCGGTTGACTCGCGCTTCACTCCCATTTCGGCCGCTGACAAAGTACCGGTCTTGTCCCGCCACGATTTCCATTCAGTCGGCTCACTCATTCGGCCAGGAAATTTTAATGGCGACCTGCGAATGACTCGCGGTCTCTTTGGTGATTCGCCATGAATCGGGCTGCGGTTCGGAAATGTCGGAAATGCGGAAAATGCGCGAAGCTGGTGCAGCGATTTACCTTAAGGTCGTACTCGATGATGGTTGCAGGGTCGTCGCAGGGGGAGTACACGCGCTGCGACACGGTCGCCGTTGGTCATAACCGCCCCTTATGTGAACTGTGAAGCCGGTCACATCGCTCATATGGACCCAAACCGGCAAATCGGCGGCGTATTCAGTAGAATTGATCAATCAGAGCCACACACAATGTGGTCATGGCGACAATAGCGAACGAAGGGAAATACTTGAAATGACACGATACAAGTATCGGCATTGGCCGCTGCCGGCAGTTGCACTGGTGATGCTGGCGGTGGTGCTATTCCCGGCACTCGCGCGGGCTGACGTGGAAGTCCGAGTGGAATCGCGCCCGATCAGCGACCCGATCGAAGTTTACGTCACCGTCACCGATGCAAACGGTCAGCCAGTTGGCGGGCTATCGGTCGACGACTTCACCATGACCCTTGACGGAAGCCCGATTGCCATCCAGGGGCCTGACTTCACCCTGCCGCCAGCCCAGAATGTTGATCGAAGAGTTTCCGTGGTGTTTGTCATGGATTACAGCCCCAGCACCGAGGGCGAGCCGCGCATCGTGATGCAGCAAGCTGTCGTTGATTTCATCAATGCGATGACGCCTGGCGACTACGCGGCCATCGTCAAGTTCAATAACACCCAGGGGGCAACGGTGGTGCAGCCGTTCACGTTGATCGACGGGGCGGCCGGTTCGTCGATGCTGGTGAGCGTGGCGATGGCAGATTACCCTGGCTCAGGCACCAATCTGTTCGATGCCACCGTTCTGGCGATCAACCAGTTTGACGCGCCATCCGTCACGCTCCCGGACGGGCCCAGGGCGGTGATCTTGATCACTGACGGCGAAGACAACGTTTCGGCTGCGACATTGGATGACGCTATCGACGAGGCCAGCGTCGACGGCATTCCGGTATTTACGATCGCCCTGGCCTCCGCCAGTTCGAGCGGCCAGAACGTGCTGAATGCGCTTGCCGCCCGGACGGGTGGCGACTACATCGAGACGACCAGCGACGCGGCGATCACGACGGCGTATGCAACCATCTCATCACTGCTCGATAACGGATACCTGATTACTTTTGCATCCACCATCAGCGACTGTGACCAGCACACGATTGAAGTCCAGGTGACCGGTCAGGGCGCTGCAACCTCCGTGAGGTTCACGCGTTGCGATGCCGTCGTGCCGCCCCCTCCTCCCAATCCGGGTGGTGGCGGAGGCGGTGGTGGCGGCTCCATGGGAGTGGCGGAGTTGTTCGCCGCCCTCGCCGCGCTGGCCGCAAGGCGACGCCGCCGCGTCGTGAGTTTGCCGCACATCAACTGACGGCGTTCGCGACTGGCGCTGAGTCATCGATCGTCGCGGGCCGGCCGCGATGTCCTTGCCCCGTTTCCTCGACAGAACGCATTGCGCTACACGCAGACTGCGAACAGCGCGTGGTTGGCGGCCAGCAGTTCGTCGAACTCGACCTTGTCGCATGGGCGGATTGGAGCGCGGCTCTTGAGCAGCAGCCAGCGTACCCTTGACGACGCGGCAGTCCGGGCGGTCGGCGCAGAGTTCAACTGCCGCGGGGCAATGGCGACGCACCTCGAGCTCGTATCTCGCGTTCATGTCCATGAGCGTAGCGCGCGGCTGCCGGCAGCGATCTGGGCTGAGCAGCTCGAAGGCCCGATCCAGGTCCTCGACCCTTCCTGTCGAGCCCGAAAAACTGCGTTACGCGCAGCACCGAGGCCACCTGGCAGGGTCGCGCCACTGAGTCGGCGAGCCAGCGCGTCACGCGCGCCCAGGCGTCGAGCCACGACAGCCGCTCGAGTTTGGGGCCGCATCGCACACCCGCCGTGGATCGAGATCGTCAATTGCTATCGTCAGTCGGCCGCAACCACTACAGCAGCGCGGCTAGCCGATCACGGGCGTTAGCCCTCCTGCCCTTGTTGCACAGACATCATCAAGTCAGCAGTGGTGGCCGAGAGCCCGCTCCATAACACTTGTGATCGGAGAAAACAAAAAAACGGGCCGCAAATGCGGCCCGTTCAATTTCACAAACGCTGCAGAGTACTTATTGGACTTTTACGGTCTGCGACTCGATCAGCGCATTCTTGCGATACATGAGCAGGATAGCGGACTCGCTGCTGCTCGCGTCAGGCACGCTGGCTACCGTAAACGGCTGTGTCGCGTCACTGCCGGGTGCAACCGCTCCCCACGGAATGCCGCCGGGGACTGAGTAACGCGAATTGCCCGGCGTAAACAACATGCCTTCGATCGCGTCGGTCAGGAAGCCGGTGAAGTAATTATCGAATGCGTACACCGAGAACCCAAACGTCGTCCCTGGCAGCACGCCGACCGCACTCGCCGGCACCGTGAAGATCGCATTGCCCGAATTCAGATCGGCGTCGGCGAAGAAGAACGCATTCGCCGTGGTCGTCCCCAGTTTCAAGACAAACACCAGGGTCTGGCCGGTCGCCGAAAAGCCGCCGTTCTCGGCATTGAAGACTACGTAATCATCTATGCCGTCACTGTTGTTGTCGATGTAGACGTCGAACTCGGCCGGGTAGGCCGGATGCGCGCGCTGTCCATGCGTGCTGATCGCGAATTCGAGGTAATCGGCACCAAACACTGCCGCCGGAAGATGCCGCACGCCAACCGATTCCAGATCGATCAGCGCGAAATCATCCCCTGCATCCGGTAATTCGCTCTTTGGTACGCGCGGGCTCGAGCCTGTCAGCGAAAACACATCGTAATCGCCGGTCTCGACACCGAGGTTGGCGAGCTTGATCCCGTTGCTGGCTTTCGCGAACGGACTTGCGAGGGTGGCCGAAGCCTTGCGCGGCAGTACGTGCCACGGCAACGACAGCTTCTCGCTGCCCGAGGTCAGCGTCAGGTAGCCGTCGTATTCCGGCCCATTCAGAGCGGCGCCGTTGCCGCCCTGATTTCCGCCATTGAGCGCCCAGTTCGGCAGCTTGCTGCCCTTGATCACGAGCTTCACCAGGAAATCCGTGCGACTCCAAGGCCCGACGCTCACGGAGCTGGGGGCACGCAGGGAAACCGCACCGGACGCCTCGTCTTCCGCGTACCTGAAGCTGCGCGACACCTGGTAGGTCCGCCAGGAATTGCTGAGGTTCACTACTCTGACTTTCTTGTTCAGGAACACGCCGTCGTTCGGTACATCAACCGCTCCGAAGGCAAGTGCCGCGGATTCAGATTCAGGATTCCAGGCAATGGCTTTCAATGCCAACGCCCTGTTGACGCGCAGTTCGCCAGCGCCGATGCGGGTGATCGGCGCAAGTCCACCCGGCAGCAGGGCCGGGTTGGTGTACACGTTGGTGTTGGCACTGTTCATCAGCATGGCCTTGATCCGCGCCGGTGAACGGTTCGGGAACCGCTGCAGAATCAACGCGACGGCACCGGAGACCATCGGCGCAGCGCCCGACGTGCCGCCGAATGCCGTCTCGCCGTCACCGGTTCCCACCTGGGCCGAAATCGAAGCACCGGGTGCACCGATTTCGGGCTTGATGTCCTGCCTGGACGAAGGGCCGCGCGAGGACCCGCTGGCCATGCCGCCAACCAGCGGAATTGCCACTGCGGGGTCAATTGACGCATTGACGACCGTGCCGGCGCTGAGCTGCACCTTGATGTTGATCGACAGCGACTGCTGGATGACCAACGCCGGTGCGAAGCTGTCGCCTCCGCCGAATGAGAAGCTTATTGCATCGCCTGGAGCTACAAGACCGATCAACACGCCGGTGGCGCCAGCGTCCACGGCATAGTCCACCTTGAGACTGGCCGAGCAGGCGCCGCGATCGATCAATGCAATCTTGCCGGCTGGATTGGCCAGCAATGGATCTGCAGGGGATCCTGCCGCGATACTATCGGCCGGACAACCGCGGCCGATGAAGACCACGTCTCCTGTCACGCCGACACCTACCGCTGACCATTCGAGCGTTTGAGTGTTGCTATACACACCGGCAATTTCCGGGGGCGAATTGACCACCAGGGGAGTGGCTGTGGCGCTCGGCACCTGCGTCTGCGCAACGCTGATGATGCCCTGCCCGATCGAAGGCGTACCTATAACATACGGCTTGTTAGACCCGTTGCCGGCTGAGGCAACGACAACGATACCGAGGTCGACCGCATTCTCGAGTGCGAAGGTGAGGTCGTCTTCGCTCTGGCCATAGTCCGAGCCAAGTGACAGGTGGATGACGTCGGCGCTATCGCCGATATCGCCGTCGCCGTTCGGATCCAGCGCGAAGTCAACCGCTTGCAACAGCGCGACACCACTGCAGGAAGTCGCAACGGCGCTGCAGGTCTTGATAGCCAGGAGCGTTGCGCCGGGCGCCATGCCAACGTGCGTGCCGTCCTGGCTCTTGCCAGCGATGATGTCTGCAACGTGCGATCCGTGCCCCTGGAAGTCGATCGGATCAGGATCTGGTGCGAGCGCGCCGCTGGTGGAAGTCCAGGATTCTCCGACGAAATCGTAGCCGCCGACCACTTTCGCTGTCGGGAAATGCCCGTCGAGCGTGGTCTGTAGCGGGTCTCCAGGGCCCGCGCCATACGCTGCCGCATACGCTGCGAGCGTACCTTCGCCTCCCAGATTCCGGTGCGTGTAGTCGATGCCGGAGTCCAGCACTGCGACTTTGATACCCGTGCCATCTTTGCCGGCCGCTTGCGCCGCGGCACCGCCGACGTAAGGGACGGTCTCGGAAAGATCCAACTTGTAGTTGATGACCGGCCGTACTCGGGTCACGCCGGGGATCAGCGCGATCTGCGGGACCTGGGATGCATCGATGCGAACGGCGATCGCGTTGTGTGCGACGTGCACCCGCGCCAGCACTTCTGCACCGACGCTGGCAAGGCCCATCGCGACCTGTGCATGCTGAGCGTTCAGCCTGCTGCGGTGCATTTCCATGGGCTGCGCGAGCGCGGCCTTGTTTGACGACGAGAAAAGCTGTTGCTTGGCCGTCTCCTCCCCCGTCGAGCCGGCCAACTGGGCCTGCTGCGCGGCCACTGACGGAACTTCCATCGTTACCCAGACATCGACGGGACCAGTTGCGCGTTGCAGGCGACTGTCGATTTTTTCGACCGTGATTCCCGGAGGCGCCGCCACGGCGTTGGGCAATCCAATGGCGGAATCAGCGAATGCCGGGCCGTTCGCTGATGCACTTGGCGGATTGCTGTCGTAACTGCTTCCGCAGGCCGAGACAATGAACGCCGTGACTGCGACGCCGAACGGTCGCAAGTGACATTTTCCACGCACTAGAAATTCTCCCCAGGTGTTCTTTGTTGAGCTCGCGGGCGCAAACATCTTGGCAACCTGGCAACTCACGCGACAGATACTGCGTTACGCGTCCTCGAAACGTCAATAGAAAAAATGCTCGCCGCCGATGCGATTGCGATTATTCACGGCGCGAACCTCGGTGACATCGCTGATTTTCTTCACGCTCGGGATCGCGGCGGTCGGCAGCCTGACGGCCAGCGCATTCCGCACCTGTTGGGTTCGCCCGGATTCGGTCGCGCCGAGCGCCGCGAGTTGCGCCATCACCTCGTTCTGCTGCATGACGATTCGCTGGCGCAATGCCGCGCGCTGTTCCGTTGCATCGCGCGGTAATGTCGCAAGCGCCGGCTCGCTGAGTACGACCCACACTTCGATCGTGTCATGCGCTGCGGCAGCAGGCATCGCCGGCCCATACAGCGACAGAATCATTACGCAGGTATTCAAGCCAATCAAAGCGATACTTCTTCGACGCGGCTGCCCGTCGATCATAGCAGGCTCGCGACTTCGAACGCCTTGTTCAGGCATCATGGAATTCCATGTCCGGCAGAAGGACAATTGGCTTGCACATTTCGATGTGGTCCGGCCCGCGCAACATCTCGACCGCGATGATGCGCTCGTTCGGCAGCCGGCCCGATACGGCCGTCACGGACGAACCGCTCTACGCGCACTATCTGAAAGTCACGGGTGTTGCGCACCCGGGCCGGGACGAGGTGCTGGCCGCGCACGAATCCGAATGGCGAAAGGTCGCCGCCTGGCTGACCGGGCCGGTTCCTGAAGGTAAGGCCATCTGGTACCAGAAGCACATGGCGCATCACCTGCTGCCGATGATCGATCGCGCCTGGCTCGATCGCCTGACCCACGCCTTCCTGATCCGTGAACCGGGCGAGATGCTTGCCTCGCTCGTGAAGACCTACCCGGACGCAGGCCTCGCGGACACGGGCCTGCCGCAGCAATGCGAACTCTTCGATCGCGTCGCCGACCGGATCGGCCGCGCGCCGCCCGTGGTGCTCGCGAGCGACGTTCTGAAGAATCCGCGCGCAATGCTCGAGGCGCTCTGCGAATCGCTCGACATTGCCTTCCTGCCCGCGATGCTCGCCTGGGCACCGGGCCCGCGCGCGACCGACGGCGCGTGGGCGCCGCACTGGTATGCGGCGGTCGAGGCCTCGACCGGCTTCGAGGCCGACCGGCCACGACGAGTCGAGCTAACCGCGGCGCTCGAGGCGCTGCTGGACGAATGCCGGCCCTGGTATGAGAAGCTTCATGCCCTGCGCCTGCGGGCCTGAGGAGCGGCAATGCTGCAACAGTTCGACGAGCGCAATCGCGACCTGATCGTCAACATCAACGGCAAGCTCCTGCATCGTGACAAGGCCGGCGTGAGCCCGTTTGACAGCGCGGTGCAGGGCGGCGATGCGGTCTGGGAAGGCCTTCGACTGTACGACGGCCGGATCTTCGCGCTGACCGAGCACCTTGCGCGCCTTCGCCACTCGGCCCAGGCGCTCGCCTTCGAGAGCATTCCGGCGGATGAAGCGATCGTGAACGAGATTCGCCGGACGCTCGAGGCCAATGGAATGAAGGACGGAGTGCACATCCGCCTCACGCTGACGCGCGGCGTCAAGATCACCTCCGGCATGGATCCGCGGCTCAATCAGTCGGGACCGACGCTGATCGTGCTCGCCGAACACAAGGCGCCGGTCTATTCGAAGACGGGACTCACGCTGATCACGAGCAGCCAGCGTCGCTCGCCGCCCGACTGCCTCGATCCGAAGATTCATCACGCGAACCTGCTGTCCTCGATTCTCGCGAAGATCCAGGCGAATGCCGCGGGCGCGGACGACGCGCTCATGCTCGATCTCCGCGGCTTCATCGCCGAGACGAATGCGACACATTTATTTACGGTGTGCGGCGGCGTCGTCCACACCCCCACCCTCGCCGCCTGCCCCGAGGGCATCACGCGGGCGACGGTGCTCGATATCTGCCAAAAGCAGGACATTCCATTTCAAATCGGCGATCTGTCCCTTGCAGAGCTCTATCGCGCCGACGAGGCATTCTGTACGGGCACGATGGGCGAACTCGCCGGCGTCACGGCCGTGGACGGTCGCGCAATTGGAGACGGCGCCATCGGCCTGATGACGCAACGCCTCTCAAAGCACTATGCCGAGCGCACCGCAAAAGGCGGGACGCGGGTCGTCGTCTGAATGCCGGCCCCGACCGACATCGCGCGCAGCCTTTGTATCATCGCCGTTGCCGCGATCGGCGCGTGCGCGGCGCAGCCGCCGCAAGCCCCAACGCCCGCGACTCCGCCGAATCGTTGTGGCGCTGCGCCGGCCTTCGCCGCGGGCGGTGAGCGCGCGACACTCTGGATCCGCTCATCCGCGGAGTTCCGCGCCATCAGCGAATCGATCTATCGCGCGGCCCTCGGGTCGCTTGCGCAGGGCCTGGCCGATCCGGCCTGGACGGCGGAGCCGACCCAGACCGGCGACCTGGCCGCACGACCGCCCGCGGTCGTCATGGACATCGATGAAACCGTGCTCGACAACTCGGCGCCGCAGGCCGAAATGCTGCGCGACGGCACCTGCTTCGCCGAGTTCGAGACCGTGTGGGATGCCTGGGTCGCGAAGCAAAGCGCGCCCGCGGTGCCGGGGGCGGTTGAATTCGTGCGTGCCGCGCGCGCGCTCAAGGACCTGCAGGGTCGGCCTGTGCGCGTCTTCTACATCACGAACCGCGAGTGCAGCCGCCGCATCGGAAACGAGTCCGCCTGCCCGCAGCAGGATGACACCACGGCCAACCTGCGATCACTGGGTCTCGATTCGCCGACACTTGCGGAGGACCTGATGGTCAAGGGCGAGCGGGCAGACTGGGGTAGCGAGAAACTTTCGAGACGCCTCGAGGTCGCGCGTCAGTACCGCATCGTCCTCAACGTCGGCGACGATCTCGCCGACTTCCTGCCGGATGTGCGCCGGCAGTCTCCGCAGGTCCGCGAGCAGGCGCGCTGCGGAGCCGACGCCTGGTGGGGCCGGCGCTGGTTCGTGATTCCCAATCCAATGTACGGTTCATGGCTGGTCGCGCTCGGTCCCGACGGCGAAACGGCGCTCGCGGCCGAACCCCCGGCTCCCTGCGAACTGCAACCGCAACTGACCGCCCGTCACTGTGACGGGCGTCAAGAACTGCCGCAAAATGGCTGCGGCCGAAGCCTTCGTGATTTATGTTGACTGGCATGACGCCGGCAGACGATCGCATTCTGCAATTGCTGCAGAAGTGGCAGAAGAGCCTCGACCTGCACGCCCGCTACGCGGACCTCCCGGAGGACCAGTACTGGCTCGTGCAGCCGTGGCCCAACCACCAGCGCCCGACCAAGTGGGTCATCGATCTCGCGCGCCAGCGCCTGGCCGACCTCCAGAACATCGTCAAGACACGGCTCTCGGCCGCCGATCCGTCGCTGTCCGAAGCGCTCGAGATGATGTCCTTCCTGACGAATCTCGTCGGTTCGCAGAATGTCGAGCGCTTCGTGCCGATTGCCGAACCCGATCGCGAGCGCCAACTCGAGAAGGCGCGCCCGCCGAAGACCGGTTCGACCTCGACCTCCACCGTGCTGAAGCCGGCGCCCCCGGTGAAGCCGGCACGCGCAGCGGCCGCCAAACCGAAAGCCGCAGCGAAAGCGCCGAAACCGGTCAACGACACGACCGTCACCGCGATCGTCAAGGACGCGGCCCGCCTGCTGAGCTGGGGCCGCGACTGGCACGAACTGCCGGAGGCCATCGCACGCATCGCCGGCCGCCCGAGCGTCCAGCAGGTCCGCCAGATCCTGCGCGGCAACAAGAGCGCCATCGAACAGCGCGTCGCCCAGCAGGACAAGCACTAGCTGAAGCGGAAGCCTAAGGGGACGTTCACCTTTGCATTAATCGTGGCAGTTACGTGCAAGGTGAGCGTCCCCTTTAGGTCGATCCCGTTCAGCTAGTATCCGCGCCCGCATGGATGAAGAATCCACGACCGGCGCCCCCGCCGGACTCCTCCGCCGCCTCGCGGCCCTCACCTACGACCTGCTGCTCACGATCGCGCTTGCCATTCGTCGCGACTTTCGCGCTGTTGCCGCTCTCGGGCGGCGAGGCGATCCTGACCGCGACGCAGGGCATCGTCGGCCAGCTGTATCACGCGCTGCTCGTCCTGCTCGTTTTCGGCTACTTCGGCCTGTGCTGGACGCGCAGCGGCCAGACGCTCGGGATGAGGGCCTGGCGATATCCGGCTGCGGTCGGCAGTCGATGAGCGCTGCAATTGGGCCGATGCCGTGGTGAGATTCATGATCGGCGCCGCGCTCACCCTGATGGCTGTCGCGGGTGCCGTACTTCTCATGCGCCACGACGAGTGGCCGGACATTCTTGTCGGCGCATTGCTGTTGGCGCCTGCGATCGCAAATTTCGCGTGGATCGAGTTCGACGGCGCGGCGCGAAGCCTGCAGGACCTCGCCGGCGGGATGCGCGTAACTCGACGCGCGGGCTAGCGGGTCCGCCAGATCGCCACGACCGAAATCGCCGACAGCAGCAGCGTCGGTCCCCAGGCGACCAGAAGCGGATTCAGGCCGTAGACCTGCCCGCTGTTTTCGAGTGTCTGTGTCAAGAGGACGAACAGCACGCCGGCCATGATGCCGAGCACGGTGCGCGCGCCGGCGCCGGCGGAACGGAGCGGCCCGAAGGCGAACGGAACCGCAAAGACGCAGACGACGACCGCGGCGACCAGTCTCGAGATGCGTGACCAGAATGCGATTTCCCAGGCCGCCGAGTCGAGTTCATTCGCCTTCAGGTGCTCCTTGTAGACGTATAGGTCGGCGAGCGGCAGCGAGCCCGGCTCGGTGACGGCGACGCCGAGGAAATCGACGTTGAATTTGGCGTCAGTGCACCAGCCGTTTGCGCGGTGCGCGCCAGGACGCGATCGTCCATGAGGCGCGTCTCGGCGTAATTGGAAAGCACCCAGTGCCCGCTGCTGTCCTGCGTCGCCGTCTCCGCGCGGCCGACGAGGCGCAGACGCCGGTCTGGATCGAGCTCGTAGACGAACACGCCGCCGAACAGGTTCTCGGCCGCCTGGCGGCGCACATTGATGAACCAGGGTCCTTCCCGTACCCAGGAACTGCGGCTGCCCGTGAACTCGAGCTGGGAGTAGCGGCTGAAGATCTTGTACTGGCGCGCGTACTGGTCCGCGGGTGGCGCGAAGTACTCGCCGATCACCCACAGTAGGCCCGCGACGACCAGTCCCGCGAGCGCAGCGGACATCGAAATGCGCCACACGGACACCCCCGCTGCGCGCACGACCGTCAATTCGCTGTCGCGCGCGAGACCGCCGAGTCCCATGATCGCCCCGATGAGGGCGCCGATCGGCAGCAGTTCGTAGGTCTGCTGCGGCAACTGCAGCAACGTCACGAGAAACGCGCCCGACACGTCGAAACTGCCCTGGCCGATGTCGTCCTGCTGCCCGATGAAGGTCACGAGCGTCATCAGGGCAAGCAGCACCGCCATGACCATCAGCGTGTGCAGGAGCACCGTGCGCGCGAAATAACGGTCGAGAATCGTCATGCCGCCGCCCGCGCCCGCCGCCGCCAGCCGAACAGCGGGCTCTGCCGATGCAGCAGCACGAGTCCCCGGTCAGGAACAGCGCGTGGACCCACCAGGTGCCTGCCTCAGGCGGCAGGCGTCCCTTTCTCGATCCAGACCTGCGCGGCAGAAACCAGATTTGCGTAAACGAAGTACAGCAGGATCGCGACCGCCACGCGGGCATAGCGGCCCTCGCGGGGCCGAAGCGCCGCGAGCGGCACGGCGATGAATGCGAGCACGAGCACCATCACCGGCAGCGAGATCCGGCGCTGCAATTCGGCGATGTCGACGAGCTCCGACGAGCCGAACAATTCGCGGCTCGGCTTGCGCTCGGGCACCGTGCGTCCGGAGCCCGCCTCCGGCACCACGACCGGGATCCCGTGTTCGGCGAAGCGGATGCGCCGGAAATTCCGCCTGGCCCGGCACGCCTTCGATGCGCTCGCCGTCGTGCAGCACGACGATCTGGGTTCGGCCCCCGTGCCAGCACGCGCTGCTCCGCCCAGGCGGCGGTCGCGACCTCGACGCGATCACCCGCGTGGTGCTGCATGAATACGTTGATGAGCCGGCCGTCGGCGCCGCTCTGCTCCGCGTAGAAGACCGCCTTGCCGTCCGCATAGGTACGGAATGCGCCCGGCTCGAGCTGCCCGAACTGCGCGTCGCGCATGCCGCGGCCGCGCAGTGCCTCGGCGCCGTTACGCGCCTCGGGGCCGATCACGAACGTCAGCCAGGCAAGCCCGATTGCGACCGGCAGGGCGAGCGCGTACACCGGCAGGTAGAGGCGTTCCGGTCCGATGCCGCAGGCGCGTACGGCGGCCATCTCGCTCTCGTGATAGAGCCGGCCGAGCGCCAGCATCGCCGCAAGCAGCATGCTGATCGGCACGAGCACCATGAGGTTCTCGAGCGTCGTGAGGCCGATCAGGGCAAGCACGATGTCGTGCGGGAATCCGCGTTCCGCGGCGATGCCCAGGATGCGGGCCAGCTGATAGCTCACGAGGATCGCCAGCAGCACGACGGTCACGCCCGCGAGAGACATCGCGACTTCACGCAGGACGTAACGGTCTATGGTGGCAAACAAGGCCGATAATGCGCGGTTCCGGGGACGCGGATCCGCCCTTTTCGATTAAACTGACGCGGACACGGTAAACCAGCGCGGCAACGCACTCAACGGGCGATGCCGGCCTGCGGGCACGGTATTCGGGGGATCGGAGAATCATGCAGTTTCAGGCGACCAAGGCCGGTGCGACGGGCCAGAAGACGGCCTGCGCGATCGTCGGGCATCCACGAAAACGCGGTCATGACCGCGGCGGCGCGGGAACTCGACCGCGCGTGCGGCGGCGCCATCTCGCGGCTGCTGCGTCGCGGCGATTTCTCCGGCAAGAGCGGCGAGACGCTCCCGATCGTCGCGGCGCGCCGCGGGCCCGCCGAGCGCCTGCTGCTCGTCGGCCTCGGGCCGCAAGCGGCTATGGGCGCAAGGCCTACCGCCGCGCGATCTTTGCCGCGACACAGTGGCTCGCGAAGAGCGGCGCTGCAAACGCGCGTGTCTTACCTGGCGAGCGAGCCGGTCCCGGGACTCGAACCCTACTATGCCGCGCGCCATGCGGTCGAAAGCGTGTCGAATGCGCTCTACCGCATTCCCGATCTCAAGACGGCGAAGAAACCGCCGCGCCCGAAGCTCGCGCGCTTCGGCGATCGCGGTGACCGATGCGGACCTCGCTGCGTGCTCGCCGCGGCATCGAAGACGGCCGCGGCATCGCGGCGGGCAGCGCGCTGATGCGCGACCTCGCCAACCTGCCGGCGAATGTCTGCACGCCGACCTACCTCGCGGGTGCCGCGAAGGATCTCGCGCGGCGAGCATCGAAGCGTCCGCGTGCGCGTGCTCGACGTGCGCGAGATCCGGCGACTCAAGATGGGCTCGTTCCTTTCGGTGACGCGCGGCTCCGACGAACCGCCGCAACTGATCGTGTTCGAGTACCAGGGCGGCAAGAAAGGCGATGCGCCGGTCGCGCTGGTCGGCAAGGGCATCACTTTCGATACCGGCGGCATCTCGCTCAAGCAACCGCCGGGCATGGACGAAATGAAGTTCGACATGTCGGGCGCTGCGAGCGTCTTCGGCGACGATCAAGGCGCTCGCGACGATCGGCGCGCCGATCAACGTGGTCGGGATCATCCCCACCTGCGAGAACATGCCGAGCGGCCGCGCGACCAAGCCCGGCGATATCGTCACCTCGATGTCGGGCAAGACGATCGAAGTGCTGAACACCGATGCGGAGGGCCGCCTGATCCTCTGCGACGGCATCACCTTCGCGCGCCGGTTCAAGCCGCGCGTCGTCGTCGATATCGCGACCCTGACCGGCGCCTGCGTCATCGCCCTCGGCGCCCACTATTCGCGGCCTCTTCTCGCCCGACGCGAAGCTCGCCGAGGCCCTTGCCGCGGCCGGCGAACGCGCCGACGACCGCGCCTGGCGAATGCCGGTCGCGGAGGAGTACGCCGACCTGCTGAAGAGCAATTTCGCCGACCTGGCGAATGTCGCCGGCCGCGAGGCGGGCGCCATCACCGCCGCCTGTTTCCTCTGGCGGTTCACCGACGGCTTGCGCTGGGCGCATCTCGACATCGCGGGCAGCGCCTACCTCACCGGCAGCCACAAGGGCAGCACCGGCCGGCCGGTTCCGCTGCTGGTCGACTGGCTGCTGCACGGGGCCTGAACGGTGTCCGCGCCGCGCGTGGATTTTTACGTGCTGGCGGGCTCCGACCCGGGCGCGCGCCTGCGCTTCGCCTGCCGGCTCGTCGAAAAAGCCTGGCTCCAGCGCAATCGCGTGCGCGTGCAGTTCGACGCCGGCGGCGAACTCGGTGCGTTCGACCAGCTGCTCTGGACCTTCTCCGACCGAAGCTTCGTTCCGCACCGCCGCGCGGGCGAGTCGGATGCGGCGCCGTCGCCCGCCCTGCCGCCGGTCGTGCTGGCGGACACGGCAGAGGCCGATGCATCGGATGGCGGCCTGGTCGTCAACCTGGGCGCCGAGGTCCCTGCGGGCTTCGAAGGCTTCGAGCGCATTGCCGAGGTCATCGACGCCGATGCGGGGCGCAGGCAACGCGGGCGCGAGCGCTTCCGCTTCTATCGCGAACGCGGAATCGAGCCCGAAACGCACGAGATGAGGAGCGAGTCATGAGCCGTGATCCCGTGCGCGAGCTGCCGATCCTGACCGACGTCGTCGAACTGCACGCCACCGGAAATTTCCCGAAGCCCGAGCGCCTGCCGGAAACCGAGACGCCGTTCGCCTCGGGACTGCTCACCGAAGACGACGTGGCCGCGCTGCAGGCCCTGCTGGTCAGCCGGACCCTGAACCTGACGGACGAGCTCCTGCATTCCGCCGCACGCGAGATCGAGGCCGTCATGTTCGAGCGCGTGATCGATCGCCTGCGCGCCGCGCTGCCGGATCTCGTCGCGGCGGCGCTCCGCGAGCAGCTGGCCCCCGGCGAAGACTGAGGCCGCGCCCGGCCGCATGGACAAGACCTACTCGCCGCGCGACATCGAAGAGCGCATCTACCGGCATTGGGAGGAAAACGGCCTGTTCGCGCCCGCGGGCGACGGTCCGCCGTTCTGCATCGTGATCCCGCCGCCGAATGTGACGGGCACGCTGCACATGGGCCATGCGTTCCAGCACACGATCATGGATGCCCTGACGCGCTTTCACCGCATGGCGGGCGATCGCGCGCTGTGGCAACCGGGCACGGATCACGCCGGCATCGCGACGCAGATGGTGGTCGAGCGGCAACTGAACGCCGAAGGGCGGACGCGTCACGAGCTGGGCCGCGAGCGTTTCAACGAGCGCGTCTGGCGCTGGAAGGAGGAATCCGGCGGCACGATCGCGCGCCAGTTGCGCCGTCTCGGCGCGTCGGTCGACTGGACGCGCGACCGGTTCACGATGGATCCCGGCATGTCGCAGGCGGTGCAGGAAGCCTTCGTCCGGCTGCATGCCGACGGGCTCATCTACCGCGGCAAGCGGCTCGTCAACTGGGACCCGGTGCTGAAGACTGCGGTGTCCG
Source organism: uncultured Gammaproteobacteria bacterium (assembly GCA_963775415.1). GTDB lineage: Bacteria > Pseudomonadota > Gammaproteobacteria > Steroidobacterales > Steroidobacteraceae > SCUD01. Next base: position 11,283 of record CAVZIO010000001.1, on the reverse strand, counting down.
ACCTCGAGGTCCAGTCCGAGGAGGAAAACGGAAGCCTCTGGCAGATCCGCTATCCGTTCGCGGACGGCAAGGGCCATGTCACCGTCGCAACGACGCGGCCGGAAACGATGCTGGGCGACGTCGCCGTCGCCTTCCATCCGGATGACGAGCGCTACCGGGGTTTCGCCGGCCGGAAGCTTGCGCTGCCGCTCACGGGCCGCGAGATCCCGCTGATCGCCGACGAGTTCGCAGATCCCGCCTTCGGCACCGGCTGCGTCAAGCTGACGCCCGCGCACGATTTCAACGACTACGAAGTCGGCTTGCGGCTCGGGCTTGCCGCTGATCAACATCCTGACCGCGGACGCGAAGATCAACGACGACGCGCCCGTGCCGTACCGCGGGCTCGACCGGTTCGAGGCGCGCAGGCGCATCGTCGCGGATCTCGAAGCCGCGGGCCTGCTCGAGAAGGTCGAGCCGCACCGGCTGACGATTCCGCGAGGCGATCGCAGCGGCGCCGTGCTCGAACCCTGGCTGACCGACCAGTGGTACGTGCGCATCGCGCCGCTCGCAGAATCCGCGATCCGCGCCGTCGAAGACGGCCGGATCCGCTTCGTGCCGGAGAACTGGGACAAGACCTACTTCGAGTGGATGCGCAACATCAAGGACTGGTGCATCAGCCGCCAGCTCTGGTGGGGGCATCGCATCCCGGCCTGGTATGCGCCGGACGGCGCCATCTACGTCGGACGCAGCGAGGCCGAAGTCCGCAAGCAGCATGGCATTGCCGCCAGCGTGCCGCTCCGGCAGGACGAGGACGTGCTCGACACCTGGTTCTCGTCCGCGCTGTGGCCGTTCTCGACGCTCGGCTGGCCCGACGAGCACGAAAGAGCTCGCGACCTTCTATCCGACGAGTGTGCTGGTCACGGGCTTCGACATCATTTTCTTCTGGGTCGCCCGCATGATCATGATGGGGCTTCATTTCACGGGCGAGGTGCCCGTTCCGCGAGGTCTATATCCATGGCCTGATCCGCGACCACGAAGGCCAGAAGATGTCGAAGTCGAAAGGCAATGTCATCGACCCGCTCGACATCGTCGACGGCATCGCGCTCGAAGAACTCGTGAAAAAGCGGACGACCGGCCTGATGCAGCCGCAACTCGCGCCCGCCATCGAGCGCGCGACCCGCAAGCAGTTTCCGGACGGCATTGCCGCGTACGGTACCGATGCGCTCCGATTCACATTCGCTTCGCTTGCCACCCAGTCGCGCGACCTGCGCTTCGATCTCGGCCGCGTCGAAGGCTACCGGAACTTCTGCAACAAGCTCTGGAATGCGGCTCGCTTCGTGCTGATGTCGACCGAGCCTGAAGGAGATCCCGGCCCGGAAGTCCTGTCCCAATACGACCGCTGGATCCGTTCCCGGCTCCAGTCATCGATTGCCGCCGTACACGCGGGCATCGCCGCGTACCGGTTCGACCTGGCGGCGCAGGCAGTCTATGAATTCACCTGGTACGAGTTTTGCGACTGGTACCTTGAATTCAGCAAGACAGTGCTGCAGTCGAGTGACAGCACGGCGGAACAGCGCCGCGGCACGCGCCGTACCCTGATCGAGACGCTGGAGACACTGCTGCGCCTGCTGCACCCGCTGATGCCATTCATCACCGAAGAGATCTGGCAGCGCGTCGGCCCGCGCGCCGGCAAGAACGGCCCCTCGATCATGCGCGAGCCTTATCCGGAATGGGACCCGGCGGCCTCGGAGCCTGGCATCGAGGCCGATGCGCAGTGGACAATGGCCTCCATACTCGCAATACGCGGAATTCGCGGGGAGTTCGACATCGCGCCGTCGCTGCAGACTGTCATATACATCGAGAACGCATCCGCGGCGGATCGTCGGCGGTTCGAAAGCGCTGCCTCGGCTATCCGCAGGCTCGCGGGAATCAGCGAGGTGAAGTGGCTGTCCAAAGGGCAGCAAGCGCCGCAGTCCGCGACCGCCTCCGTCGGGGACATGAAGATCCACGTGCCCATGGCCGGCCTCATCGACGTCGCCGCGGAACTCGCGCGGCTCGGCAAGCGCCGGAGCAAGGTCGAGCAGGAGATCGCGCGTGCCTCGGCCAAGCTCGACAACGAGAATTTCGTCCGCAATGCGCCCGCGGAAGTCGTCGCCCAGGAACGCGAGCGCATCGAGGGGTTCAAGCGTGAACTGGCGCAACTTGCCGAGCAGCACGAGCGGGTAGCCTCGCTGCGATGAACGCGCAGTCGCAGGCCTCCGATCCCGCGCGCGGCCAGCTGCTGGCCGCACTCGCGAGCCTCAACCAGGTGCTCCTCGGCAAGGATCGCGAGGTCCGCCTGGCGCTCTGCTGCATGCTCGCGCGCGGGCATCTCCTGATCGAGGACATCCCGGGCGTCGGCAAGACCGTTCTCGCGCACGCGCTGGCCCGCGTGCTCGGCCTCTCCTACCAGCGCATCCAGTTCACGAGCGACCTGCTGCCGGCCGACGTCATCGGGATCTCCATCTACGATCGCGCGAGCGGACGCTTCATGTTCCATCGCGGGCCGGTGTTCGCCCAGCTCGTGATGGCGGACGAAGTCAACCGCGCGACGCCCAAGGCCCAGAGCGCGCTGCTCGAAGCCATGGAGGAACGCCAGGTCACGGTCGACGGAGAAACGCACAACCTGCCGGAGCCATTCTTCATCGTCGCGACGCAGAACCCCTCGTTCCAGATCGGCACCTTCCCGCTGCCCGAATCTCAGATCGACCGGTTCCTGATGCGGATCGAGCTCGGCTATCCCGCGCCCGGTCACGAGCGCCAGCTGCTGCGCGGTCGCGACCGCCGCGACCTGCTCGCCGACCTGCCGGCCGATGCTCGATCCCGCGATGATCCCCGGCCTGCAGAAACAGGTCGCGGAGGTCCATGCAAGCGACGCGCTGCTCGATTACGTGCAGGCAATCGCGCGCGCATCGCGCGACGGCAGCCAGCACCAGGCCGGACTATCGCCGCGCGCCGTCATTTCGCTCCTGCGCTCGGCGAAGGCCTGGGCATTCCTGCACGGGCGTCCAGGCGTGCTGCCCGAGGACCTGCAGGCGGTGCTGCCGGCGGTCGTCGGGCATCGGCTGCGTCCGCGCGACGCCGCCGATGCGCGCAGCCCGAATGAGATCGCGGCGGCACTCCTGAAATCGGTGCCGATTCCCTGACCGGCGACAACGGCTACGGCTTTGCGCATTCCGCGGACAGATTGCAGACGGCTGCTTGCGCAACTGGATTCGCCGGCGACAGGGGCCGGATCTCGGACGCGGTGAAGCTCTCCCGCGGCGCATTTACATCCTGCCGACCGGCCTTGGCGCAGCCTACGGACTGATGCTCTTCGCGATGCTGCTGGGCTCGCTCAATTACGCGAACAACATGGGTGCTCGCCCTGACCTTCCTGCTGGCCGCGCTCGGCCTCGTCGCAATGCACGCCTGCCACCGCAATCTCGAGGCTCTTGTCGCACGCGCGGCCGGCACCGAGCCGCCCTTTGCGGGCAGGGATGCGGTATTCCGCATTGCGCTCGCGAATCCGGGCGGCGCGCCACGCGCTGATCTCGAGGCAAGCGCAACTGCCTCGCCCGAGCTGGCCGGTCACCGTCGCGGCCAGGCGCCGAAACCACCGTCAGCCTGCGCTTGCCGACACGACGGCGCGGCAACTATCGTCCTCGACCGCGTCGAGATCGCGACGCGCTTTCCGTTTCGGCCTGTTCCGTGCCTGGGCCGTGCTGCACCCCGGCTCCGCACTGCCTCGTCTATCCGCGGCCGGCGGCGGATGCGCCGCCGCCGCCGTCGGCGCCCGGTGTCGCGGGCGGCGGCTGGCGCGAGGCGCGGCGAGGACGATTTTGCGGGCCTCAAGGACTACCACCCTGGCGATCCTCCGCGGCGCATCGCGTGGAAGGCCTATCGCGCGCTCCGACGAGACTCCTGATCAAGGAGTTCAGCGGCGATGCCGAGGCGACGCCGGTGTTCGATCTCGCGGATGCTCCTGGCGCGGACCTCGAGGCGCGGCTGTCGGTGCTCGCGCGCTGGATCGTCGACGCGCATGCGCGCGGGCTCGACCTTCGGCCTGAGGCTGCCGGGCGAGGACATTCCGCCGGAACCGGGCGACGCGCAGCGGCGCCGCTGCCTCGCCGCCATCGCGCGCTTCGACGCGCCCGAACCCGATGTCGCCTGAGCGGCAGGAGAGTTTCCGGCGCCTGGCCTGGACCATGGGCGGGCCTGGTCGCGGCGCTCGGGCCGCATCTGCTCCGCCTGAAGCCCTGGGTGAGCGGCTTCGTGCTCGCCATCTGCGCCTGGCGGCTGCTCGCCGAGCGGCGCGAATGGCGCATGCCGGGCACGCTGCTGCGCGGGCTCATCGCGCTCGGCGTCACGGTCGGCGTGCTTCTGGGCTACTCGACGATCACCGGCCTCGACGGCGGCACGGCGCTCCTCGCCCTGATGTCCGCCCTCAAGCTGCTCGAGACGCGCACGGCACGCGATCATGCGGTGCTGATCTTCATCGGCTGGTTCCTGTGCCTCGCGGCGTTTCTCTACGCGCAGGACATCGCGACGGCTGCCTGGGTGTTGCCGACCGTCTGGCTGCTCGCGGCGGCGCTTCTCCGGCGTTTCGCGCCAGGGCAGCGACGGCCCGCCTTTGCGGCCGTTTCGCACGACGGGTGCGATGCTGCTGAAGGCCGCTCCGATCGCGCTCGTCCTGTTCCTCTTCTTTCCGCGGCTCGCCGGCAGTTTCTGGGGCGCGCCGTCGGCCGAGCGGGCGCTGTCGGGCCTGACGGAGGAAATGTCGCCCGGCGACATTTCGGACCTGACGCTGAACGACGTCGTCGCATTTCGCGTGCGATTCGACGGGAACTCCGCCGACCCCGCCGCTGCGCTACTGGCGAGGGCCCGTGCTGTCCGAATTCGACGGCTACACCTGGTCGCGCGGCGGTGCACAGTCCTTCTTCCGGCCGGCCGTGATCCATCTCGGCCCGCCCGGTCGACTACACGGTCACGCTCGAGCCGACGGGCCAGCAGATGCTCTTTGCGCTCGACATGGTCGAGAGCTGGACGCCGGGTCTCGCCGAGCCAGTCCTGGGATTTCGGCTTGCGCACGCGCAACCCCGTCAACGCGGTGCTGCGCTACGACGCGCGCTCGCATCCACGCTATCGCGCGGGCAACGACCTCTCGGCGGCGCTGCGAAATCGCAGCCTGCAGCTGCCGCGCGGCCGCAATCCGAGGGCCGCGGAATTCGCGCGAAGCCTCCGCGCTTCCGCCGGCAGCGATGCCGCGTACGTGCAGGCGGTGCTCGACCTGTTTCGCAAGCAGGATTTCTACTACACGCTGACGCCGCCGGGACTTGAGCGCGATTCCGTCGACGATTTCCTCTTCAACACGCGCCAGGGCTTCTGCGGACACTTCGCCTCCGCGTTCACGATGCTGATGCGGGCGCGCCGGCATACCGGCGCGCGTCGTCGCCGGCTACCAGGGCGGCGACTGGAACCCGATCGGCGGCTACCTGATCGTGCGGCAGTCGCATGCGCATGCCTGGTCGGAGATCTGGCTCGCGGATTCCGGCTGGACGCGCGTCGATCCGACGGCCGCGATCGCGCCGGAACGGATCGAGCGCGGCATCGAGGCGGCATTTCGAGGGCACCGAGCTGCTGCCCGGCGGGCTCATGCGCGATTCGCAATTCTGGTGGCAGGCGGGAATGCTCTGGGACAACGTCAATGCGCGCTGGAACGACTGGGTCGTCCGTTCGACCGCGCGACGCAGGAAGAGCTGCTGCTCGATCTCGGATTCGACGATCCGGACTGGCGCGACTTCGGCCTCGTCCTCGCCGCCGGCCTCGCACTCGGCATCGGGCTGCTGTTCTTCTGGCTCGCCTGGGAGTTCCGGCCGCGACGCGGCGGATCCCGCCGTCCGGACTTACCGGCGATTCGTCGCGCGACTCGAGCGCCGCGGCATCGAGCGAGCCATCGGCGAAGCGCCGCGCGATTTCGCGCTTCGCATCCGACGGCTGCGTCCCGACCTCGGAGTCACGGCGCTCGCGATTACGGAGACCTACCTGCGGCTGCGCTACCTGCCGGAACCTTCGGCCGGCGACCTTCGGGTGCTGCGCCACCTGGTCGCCCGCTTCCGCCCGTGACGGCGGCATGGGCAATCGCGTTCGCGACCGGTCTCGCCGTGCTCGCATGGATCGTGGGCGCGCCGCTGGCCGCTCTGCGCCGGCGCCGGGCGTTGGCCGCGCATTCGCTCACGGGCGACGAGCGCCGCGCGCTCGAGGCCTGGCTGCCCTTCGCGCGCGGCCTGCCGGCGGAGTTGCGCGACCGGCTCGAGCGGTTGACCGCGATCTTCATCGGCGAGAAGCAGTTCTCCGGCAGCGGCGGTCTCGTGGTCACGCCCGAAATGAAGGTCGCGATCGCCGCGCAGGCCTGCCTGCTGGTGCTCGGCCGGAACACGCACGTCTACGACCGCCTTCGTTCGGTGCTCATCTATCCATCGCAGTTCGTGGTGCCAGGCGAATGGCACGACGAGGACGGCGTAGTCACCGAGGAAACGCGCGTGCTCGCGGGCGAATCCTGGGACGTCAGCCGCGTGATCCTGTCCTGGGAGGACGTGGACAGCCGCGGTGCGCCGGGCGAAGCCTACAACGTCGTCATCCACGAGTTCGCGCACTACCTGGACCACGAATCGGGCGGCGCACCGTGGATCGCAGGCTCCGGCGCGAGACGGCACTGGTTCCGGCTGCTGGACGAGGAACTGGAACGCCTGCGCGCCCAGGCGGATGCCGGCGAGCGCAGTTTCCTCGATCACTACGCGCGCCGAGGACCGCAGCGAATTCTTCGCGGTCGCGAGCGAGGCTTTCTTCGAGGAGCCAGCCGTCTTCGCGCGCGACCTGCCTGCGCTCTACCGCGCCTTCTCCGAGGTCTTTCGGCTGGACCCCGCCGCCTGGTGATGCCTGACGCTGCTTACACCTGCGCCGTCTTCCACTTCCCGCGCGTGAACAGCCACAGCGTGAAGAGCCCGACCGACGTCTCCGAGATGAACACGCCCCAGAACACGCCCGAGTGCTGCCAGTCGAGCCCGATCGCGAGCAGCCACGACAGCGGAATCTGGATCAGCCAGAAGAACACGACGTTGATCCAGGTCGGCGTGACCGTGTCGCCGGCGCCGTTGAACGCCTGCACCGACACCATCCACCAGCCGTAGACGAACAGCGAGTACGACAGGATCCGCAGCCACTCGGCGCCGATCGCGACCACCGCGGGATCGGCCGTGAAGATGCCCATCGAGCTCGCGCGGCAGCGCGAAGAACAGCCACCGACACGCCGAGCAGGTACACCATGTTGTACGCGCCGATGCGCCACACCGAGGCCTCGGCGCGATCGGGCTGCTGCGCGCCGAGGTTCTGGCCGACGAGCGTCGCGGCCGCGTTCGACATGCCCCACGCCGGCATCATGCGTGAACATCATGATGCGGATCGCGATGGTCGCGCCGGCCACCGCCTCGCTGCCGATGCCCGCGAGGATCCGCATCAGGAAGATCCACGACGTCATCGCGACGATCATCTGGCCGATGCCGCCGAGCGAGGTGCGCACGATGTTCCAGAGGATCGCGCCGTGCCAGACGAGCTGCGAACGCAGCACGCGCAGGTGCTGTCCGCCGCGGAACAGGATCCACAGCTGCAGCAGCACGCCGGCGCCGCGGCCGATCGTCGTCGCGATCGCCGCGCCCTCGACGCCGAGCGCCGGGACCGGGCCGAAGCCGAAGATCAGGATCGGGTCGAGCACGATGTTGAGGCCGTTCGCGAACCACAGCACGCGCATGGCCGCGGCCGCATCGCCCGGCGCCGCGGAAGATCGCGTTGATCGTGAACAGCAGCATGATCACGGCGTTGCTGCCGAGCGCCCACTGCATGTACGGGATAGCCGTGCTCGAGCGTCCAGGCGTCGGCGCCCATCAGCCGCAGCAGGTCCTGCGCGAACACGATGCCGGCGATCGCGAACGGCACCGACGCGAGCAGGGCGATCCAGATCGCCTGCACCGCCGTCACCGCGGCCTCCTCGCGCTTGCCTTCGCCGATGCGCCGCGCGACCACGGCGGTCACCGCCATCGCGAGGCCCATGCCGATCGCGTAGAGCAGGAACAGCATCGTCTCGGTCAGCCCGACCGTCGCGACCGCGGACGAGCCGAGCTTGCCGACGAAGAAGATGTCGACGACCGCGAAGGTCGACTCGAGCACGAGCTCCAGCACCATCGGCACCGCGAGCAGGAACACCGCGCGGCGCAGCGGGATCTTCGTGTAGTCGGCGCCGGTGCCGCGGATCGCGTCGCGCAGCTCGACCCAGACCGGGCGCTTCCCGGCGGTCACGTCGGGTGCATCGGCAGCCGACATGAGCCCTAGCCCTTCACCGCGCCAAGGCGCCGGGTCGTCCAACTCATCTCTGCAATCGCCCCGCGCGCGCGAGCAGGACCGCCCCGCCGACGAACAGCACGAGGATCGAGAGCATCCCGATGCGCGTGTCGCCGGTCAGGAGCGCGGTGATCCCGACCATGCATCGGCCCGAGCACGGCCGCGAACTTGCCCATCATGTTGTAGAAGCCGAAGAACTCGCCCTGCTTGCCCTCCGGCACGAGCGACGCGTAGTACGAGCGCGACAGCGACTGGATGCCGCCCTGCACCAGGCCGATCGCGGCCGCGAGCAGGTAGAAGTGCGTGACCTCGGTCATGCCAGTAAGCGGCGACCGTCGTCGCCGCATAGACCGCGATCGCGATGAAGATGCCGTTGCGCGCGCCGATGCGCTTGCCGAGCCAGCCGAAGGCGAGCGCGGCCGGGAAGCCCACGAACTGCGTGATCAGGAGCGCCGCGATCAGGCTCTGTTGCGGGAAGCCGAGCGAGAGCCCGAAGTCCACCGCCATCTTGATGATCGTGTTGACGCCGTCGATGTAGAGCCAGTAAGCGAGCAGGAACCAGACGAGCGGCGCGGTACTTGCGCACTTCCGCGATCGTGCGCGCGCAGCTCGCGCCAGCCGGCCCGCGCCGCGGCCAGCGGCGCGAGCGGGCGCGCGGGCTTGTCCTCGCGCACCCACAGCAGGCACGGCACCGTGAACAGGATCCACCAGGCCGCCACCATCAGGAACGCGATGCGCACGGCTTGTGCGGCGTCGGCGAGCCCGAACGCGCCGGGTTCGTGACCATCGCCACGTTGAGCAGCAGCAGGAGTCCCCCGCCCGCGTAGCCGAGCGAATACCCGAAGCGCGGAGACGAGGTCGTACTGCGGCGGATCCGCGACGTCGACCAGCAGCGCGTCGTTGAAGATGACGCCGCCCCAGAAACCGATGCCGGCGAGCGAATAGACGAGCGCCGCGCCGACCCAGTCGCCCTGGGCGACGAAATACAGGCCGGCCGTCGCCGCCGCGCCGATCAGCGTGAAGAAGGCGAGCAGCCGCACGCGCGCGCCCCCGCGGTCGGCCATCGCGCCGAGCAGCGGCGCCGCGCAGCGCGATCACGAGGCTGCCGAGCCCGCTGACGATCCCGAGCCGGAAGGTGCTGACGGACGCCTCTGTGCCGACGCTCCAGTACTGCTTGAAGAAGACCGGGAAGAACCCCGCCATGACGGTCGTCGCGAACGCGGAATTGGCCCAGTCGTAGAGCGCCCAGGCGACGACCGGCCGGCGCAGCAGCACGTCGTCTCACGCGGCCACCGCCAGGTGCTCGCGCGTCTCGCGGAACGACGAGGTCCGGCCAGCGCTCGATCGTGAGCCCGAGGTTGACCCGCTCGGCGCGAGGTAGACGAGCTCGCCGGCATGGTCGAGCGCCAGGTGCTCGTGCGCGCGCTCGCGGAACTGCTCGAGCTTCGCGCCGTCGCCGCCGTCGATCCAGCGCGCGGTCACGACGTTGACCGGCTCGAACGCGCAGGTCACGCCGTACTCGTCCGCGAGGCGGAAGGCGACGACGTCGAACTGCAGCGGCCCGACGGCGCCGAGGATCAGGTCGTTGTTCCGCAGCGGCCGGAACACCTGCGTCGCGCCCTCCTCGCACAGCTGGTCGAGGCCCTTCTGCAGCGCCTTCATGCGCAACGGGTCCTTCAGCACCGCGCGGCGGAACAGCTCCGGCGCGAAGTTCGGGATGCCGGTGAACGTGAGCGCCTCGCCTTCGGTGAAGGTGTCGCCGATGTTGATCGTGCCGTGGTTGTGCAGGCCGATGATGTCGCCGGCGAAGGCCTCGTCCGCCTGCTGGCGGTCCGCCGCCATGAAAGTCAGCGCGTCCGCGATCCGCACTTCCTTGCCGAGCCGCACGTGGTGCAGCCGCATGCCGCGCCGGTAGCGCCCCGAGCAGATGCGCAGGAACGCGATGCGGTCGCGGTGGCCCGGGTCCATGTTCGCCTGGATCTTGAAGACGAAACCGGTCAGCGCGGCTCCGGTCGGCTCGACCTCGCGCGTCGTCGCGCGCGCGCGGCCGCGGCGGCGGCGCGTGCGCGACGAACGAATCGCAGCAGTTCCTCCACGCCGAAGTTCGATGATCGCCGAGCCGAAGTACACCGGCGTCTGGCGGCCCGCCAGGTAGGCGGCGGCGTCGAACGCCGGCATCGCGCCGCGCACCAGCTCGACTTCCTCGCGAAACGCCTGCGCGTGCATCGCCGAGCAAGGCCGTCGGCCTCCGCGACTCGCCAGGCCGTCGATCACGCGGTTCGTGCCGACGCGGCCGCTCTGGCCGCCGTCGTAGACGTAAATGCGGTCCTCGGCCGAGGTGGTAGACGCCCGACAACTCGCGCCCCATGCCGATCGGCCAGGTCACCGGCGCGCACTGGATGCCGAGCACGCGTCTCGATCTCGTCCAGCAGCTCGACCGGCGGCCGCCCGTCGCGGTCGAGCTTGTTGATGAAGGTCATGATCGGCGTGTCGCGCAGCCGGCAGACCTCCATCAGCTTGATCGTGCGCTCCTCGACGCCTTTCGCGCAGTCGATGACCATCAGCGCCGAGTCCACCGCCGTCAGCGTCCGGTAGGTGTCCTCCGAGAAGTCCTCGTGGCCCGGCGTGTCGAGCAGGTTGACGATGCGGCCCTCGATACGGGAACTGCATGACGGACGACGTCACCGAGATGCCGCGCTGCTGCTCGAGCCCCATCCAGTCGGAAGTCGCGTGGCGCGCCGCCTTGCGCCCCTTTACCGCGCCGGCCATCTGGATCGCGCCGCCGAACAGCAGGAGCTTCTCGGTCAGCGTCGTCTTGCCGGCGTCCGGGTGCGAGATGATCGCAAAGGTGCGGCGGCGGGCGATTTCTTCCTGCGTCACGCGCAATTGTAG